>NZ_BCWN01000015.1 GCF_001592225.1 Castellaniella caeni NBRC 101664
ACGCCCGCTCGCGGCTGCGGGCAGGCGCGTCCCGCGCTGGCGCGGCGCCGTCCTCCAAGGGAGTTCCCATGAATGCCGTCTCTACTTCGCTGCTGGCCCGCCTGCCCAAGGGGCTGAGCGAGCGTCAGCCCCTGCTGTGGCTCAATCCGGGGTACGAGGCCGCGGTTGGCCCCGGGCTCGACCCCGATCCGGCCCCGGCCGAGGCCCGCTACGAGCGCTGCGCCGGTTTGCTGGCGCGCGTGTTTCCCGAGCTGGCGGCATCCGGGGGGCGTCTGACGTCGCCTCTCGCGTCCATCGACCGCCTGCGCGACCACCTGCTTCCGGCACAGGCCACCGGGGCCTGGTTCATGAAGCGCGACGACAGCCTGCCGGTGGCGGGTTCGGTGAAGGCGCGCGGCGGCTTTCACGAAATTCTGTCGTTTGCCGAACGCATCGCTACCGAGCACGGACTGCTGGGGGCCGATACCGACCGCGCCGTGCTGGCCGACCCGGCGGCCCGCGCCCTGTTTGGCCGCTACACCGTGGCGGTGGGCAGCACGGGCAACCTGGGGCTGGCCATTGGGCTCATCGGCGCCGGACTGGGGTTTCGGGCCGTGGTGCACATGTCGGCGGATGCCAAAGAATGGAAAAAGCAGCGCTTGCGCGATCACGGTATCGAGGTGGTCGAGCATGAGGGCGATTACGCCGCCGCCGTGGCTGCGGGCCGGGCGGTTGCCGAGGCCGACCCCTACAGCTATTTCGTCGATGACGAGCATTCGCTGCCCCTGTTTCTGGGCTATGCGGCGGCGGCGCGCGAACTGCAACAGCAGCTGCGGCAGGCGGGCCGCCCGGTGGACGCCGAGCACCCCTTGTTCGTGTACTTGCCGTGCGGGGTGGGCGGCGCGCCGGGCGGCGTGCTGCACGGCCTGAAACGCCTGTGGGGCGCGCACGTGCATGGCTTTTTCGTCGAACCGGTGGCCTGCCCCTGCATGCTGGTGCAGCTGGCGGCCGGCTGCCAGACGCCGGTCTCGGTCTACGACGTGGGGCTGGACAACCGCACCGAGGCCGACGGCCTGGCCGTTGCCCAGGCCTCGCCGCTGGTGGCGCCGATGATGGCGCGGGTCTTGTCGGGCGACTTCACGGTGGACGATGCGTCCTTGTTTCGCGCTGCCAAGGCCCTGGAGGACATCGAGGGCATCTACGTCGAGCCCTCGGCGGCGGCGGGCCTGCAGGGGCCCGGGCGGCTGCTGCAAACGCCCCAGGGCCAGCAGTACCTGAAGCAGCATGGGCTCGAGCCCCATCTGGGCAATGCCACGCACGTCATCTGGAGCACCGGCGGGTCGCTCGTGCCCGAGCCGATCCGCCAGGCGTTTCGCGCGCGCGGCCTGGCCCAGTAGTCCGGCCCTGAAGCGCCTGGTCTGGTGAACCCGACCTGATGAACCCGGCCCGGCGGCCTACCCCAGGCCCCAGGCGCGCCGACCGACCTGTTCGTGCAGGTACTGCACAAAGGCTTCAGCGGCGGGCGACAGGCTGGCGTGGCGCCGACTGTAGATGAAAAACTGGCGCCGTACCTCGGGCTCGTGCAGCCATTGCGCCCGCAGGCCGTAGAGCTCGACCAGGCTCTGGGCATAGGGCAGGCAGGCGGTCACGCCCAGCCCGGCGCTCACCATGCTGAGTGCCGTGCTCATGAAGGTCACCTCGTGGGCGGGACGGATGCTTTGCATCGACGCCTGGTTCAGGTCGAGCGCCAGGCGCTCGGTGAACTGTCCCTGCAGGGCGATCAGGGGGTAGGGCACCAGATCGGCCCAGCCCAGCCGCTTCTTGGCTTCCAGCGGATGCCCCCGCGGAAAGACGGCCATGAAGGGCAGATCGAAGAGCGGGTCGGCGTCCAGGTCGGCGAGCCCCTGGCGCTGCGGGCCGATGCTGATGTCGGCCTCGCCGCGCAGTACCTGGCCGATGGCGTTTTCCACTGCGCAGTCCATGAGGCGGATGCGGATGTCGGGGTAGGCTTCGCGAAAGCCGGCGATCACCTCGGGGATGAGCGTACTGGCCATCAGCTGCGGAGCCGCGATGCGCACGACACCGCGGCGCAGGCGTTTCAGGTTGTTGATGTTCTCGACCGCGTTGTCGAGGTCTCTGAGCACTTGAGTGGCGACGGCGTGAAACTCCTGCCCCACCTCGGAGAGGTGGATGCGCCGGGTGCTGCGATCGACCAGGCGCACGCCCAACTGGGTTTCCAGTTCTTTGATGAGGCCGCTGAGCGCCGACTGCGTGATGTGCAGGGATTCCGCCGCGCGGGTGAAGCCCCCGGTGCGGGCCAAGGCGGTAAAGGCGCGCAACTGGCGCAAGGTGATGTCCATCGGAATATCCCATGAATCGATGGCAAAAAACTGTTTGTATGATAGCTGGAAAGCGCCTTTAATAAGCGAAAAAACCAGGAGACAGACATGCCGACCGGCAAACCGGGCGGGCGCAGCATGCTGGAAGGCACCGCCCGCAGCATCACCAAAGGGTTCGAGATCCTCATCGTGGTCAGCCTGGCGATCATGGGCGTCCTGGTGTTCGGCAACGTCGTGCTGCGCTATGCCTTCAATTCGGGCATTGCCATTTCCGAAGAACTGTCGCGCCTGCTGTTCGTCTGGCTGATCTTCCTCGGCGCGGTGCTGGCTTCGGCACAGCGCATCCACATCGGCTTTGACACTCTGCAGCGCGCAGTGGGGCCGCGTCTGCGGCGTGTGCTGCAGGTCTTCAACGGCCTGCTCATTCTTGTCGGGTGCGTCATTTTCATCGTGGGCGGGCTGGCCCAGACACGCATCAATCTGGGCAATGTGTACCCTGTCATGGGCATCTCATACGCCTGGCTGTATGGCGTGGCCGTGGTGTTTGGCGTGGCGCTCATCTTTCCGGTGTGCAACAACATTGTGCGGGCGCTGCGCGGTGCCGATGAAGACCTGACGGCCGACCTGGCAGACCGCATCGAGTCGCTGGCCGAGCGCATCGAAGCCGATGAGCAGCAGTCTGGCATGTCAGCCACTGCGGGCACGACGCACCCCGGGGGCGCCCAGGGCCTGCCGAACACTCCTGCGCACAAGCCGGGCCACAAGCACCCCGGAGACCGAGCATGACGGCCTCGGTCTTTCTCGTGGCGCTGCTGGGGCTGATCGCCATCGGCCTGCCTATCGCCTTTGCCCTGATGTTCGCCGGGGTGGCGCTCATGCTGCTCACCGGGCAGTTCGATGCGCAGACCGTCGTGCAGAACGCCGTGGCCGGGGCCGACAACTTCGTGCTCATGGCCGTGCCCTTCTTCATCCTGGCGGGCGAATTCATGAACGCGGGCGGCCTGTCGCGGCGTATCGTGGACATGGCCAGCGCCTTCGTCGGCCACCTGCGCGGCGGCCTGGGCTACGTTGCCATTTTCGCCGGCATCCTGCTGGCCAGCCTGTCGGGCTCGGCGGTGGCCGACACGGCGGCGCTGGCCGCCATTCTCGTGCCCATGATGCGCGCCGCGGGCTACGACCCCGCCCGGGCCTGTGGCCTGATGGCGGCGGGCGGCATCATCGCCCCGGTCATTCCGCCGTCCATCGGCTTTCTCATTTTCGGCGTGGTGGCCAATGTCTCCATCACCCGTCTGTTTCTGGCCGGCATCGTGCCCGGCATCCTGATGGGCCTGGTGCTGGTGGTGGCCTGGTGGATCGTGGCGCGCCGCCAGCAGGTGGCCGTCTCGCCCCGGGTGCCCTGGGGGCGCCGCCTGCGTCTGCTGGCCCAGGGCGGCTGGGCCCTGATGCTGCCGGTCATCATCATCGGCGGGCTGCGCTTTGGCATCTTCACGCCCACCGAATCCGCCGTGGTGGCCGCCGCCTACGCGCTGTTCGTAGGGCTGGTGGTGTACCGCGAGCTCGACGGCCGCGCCATCTACGCCTGCCTGCTGGCCACGGCGCGCACGACGTCGGTGGTGCTGCTGCTGGCGGCGCTGGCCATGGTGGCTTCATACATGATCACGATCACCGATATTTCCGGGCAGGTGGGTGGCTGGCTGCAGGGCCTGTCCAGCCATCCCCTGGTGCTCATGGCGGCCATGATGGTCGTGGTGTTCTTTGCCGGCATGGTGCTCGATTTCATCCCCATCGTGCTCATCTTCACCCCGGTGTTCCTGCCCATCGTGCAGGCCGCCGACATCGACCCGGTGTATTTCGGGGTCATCTTCATCATGAACTGCTCGATCGGCATGATCACGCCGCCCGTCGGCGTGGTACTCAACGTCATCAGCTCGGTGGGCAAGGTGACCATGGACGAGGCCGTACGCGGGATTCTGCCGTTCCTGCTGGCCCTGATGGTGTTGTTGGTGCTGTTGATCCTGTTTCCGGCGCTGGTCACCGTGCCGGCCCAATGGTGGCGTTAGTCCATATTTCAAAGGAGACTCGCATGAAAATCCGTACAACATGGCTGGTGGGGCTGCTGGCGGCCGCCCTATCGGGCACGGCCTGCGCGGCGGTGACGGCCAAGTTCGCCGTCACGCTGCCCGAGAAATCGCACCAGGGCCAGGGCGTGGCCAAGTTCGTCGAGCTGGTCAAGGCCAAGAGCCATGGCGAGATCGTCATCAAGCCGTATTACAGCGGCGCCCTGGGCGACGACGTCAAGGTCACGTCGGCCCTGCAGGGGGGCACCATCGAATTCACCGTGCCCCAGACCACCACGCTCACCGGCATGGTCAAGGCCTATGAAATCCTCGATTTTCCCTTCCTGTTCAAGAACGACGCCCAGGCCGACAAGGTGCTCGACGGCCCGGTGGGGCAGCGCCTGCTCGATCTGCTGCCGGCGCACGGACTGGTGGGGCTGGCGTATTGGGAAAACGGCTTTTTCAATGCCACCAACAGCAAGCGCCCCATCGAAAAGGTGGAAGATTTCGACGGCCTGAAGTTCCGCTCCATCCAGGCCAAGATCACGCAAGAGACCATCAAGGCGCTGGGCGCCAATCCGGTGCCGCTGGCCGTGCCCGAGCTGTATACCGCGCTCGAGACCCGCACCATCGACGGCCAGGGCACGCCCAATGCCGTGATTGCGGCGCTCAAGCTCTATGAGGTGCAGAAATACCTGTCCATCACGCGTCACAGCTACGGGGCCTTCATTCCGCTGGCGTCCAAGGTCTTCTGGGACAAGCTCACGCCCGAGCAGCAGAAAATCATCAAAGATTCGGCGCTTGAAGCGCGTGTGTATCAGCGCCAGGTGGCCCGGGCGCAGTCCCAGTCGGCCAAGGACATGATGGTCAAGCACGGCATGCAGGTCAACGAAGTCAGCGATGCCGAGCACGAGCGCATGAAAGAACGAGTGCAGCCCGTCTGGAAAATGTTCATCCCGGACGTTGGGCAAGATCTCTTCGATCAGGTTCAGGCCGAGCTCAAATAATAATCCGCGCTCCGGCGCGCGACGAGGCTTGTGGGGGGCTTCCATGCGTGATCTTTATTCTTACTTTCGCAGTTCGGCGGCGTATCGCGTGCGCATCGCCCTGGGCCTGAAGGGGCTGGATCACCGCATCGTGCCCGTGCACCTGCTGCGGCAAGGTGGCGAGCAGCACCAGGCCGCCTATCTGCAACGCAACCCCGAGGGCCTGGTGCCCGCGCTGGACGATCAGGGCCATGTGCTCACGCAGTCGCTGGCCATCATCGAGTATCTGGACGAGGTCTATCCAGGCGCGGCGCTGCTGCCCGCCGAGCCCCTGGCGCGTGCCCGCGTGCGCGCCCTGGCCCAGCTCATTGCCTGCGACATCCACCCGCTGAACAATCTGCGCGTGCTGCGCTGGCTGGCGCACGAAATGAAGGTGGACAAGGCCGTGCGCGACGCCTGGTATCGGCATTGGATCGTCACTGGCTTTGCCGCGTTCGAGGCGCAGCTGCGGGCGCCCGGCACCGGCCTGTACTGCCAGGGCGATACCCCCGGCCTGGCGGACTGCTGCCTGGTGCCCCAGGTGTACAACGCCCAGCGCTACGAGATCGATCTGTCCCCGTATCCCACGCTCCAGCGCATCGCGCGGCAGTGCGATACCTTGTCGGCCTTCCAGGCCGCCCGTCCCGAGGCGCAGCCGGACGCCGAGTGACACCGGCCCGCCCGCCAGGGGGATGCGATGCGGGCCGCGTCCAGCGGACGGGCGATTCCGCGCCCCGCGCATGACCGTACTTCCGCGGGATCGCCCACCGGAGGCCTGCGGGCGATTCCCTCAGTCCGCCTGGCTTGCGTCCGGGCGGCTCGTCGTGCTTTCCAGTTCGTCGAGCAAGGCCTTGACGGGTGTGGGCATGAGCCGCCGTTCGTTGACCACGCCATAGACGCGCAGGGGCGCGCAGGCATAGTCGGGCAGTACCCGGCCCAGCTGCCCCGCCGCTTCGAATGGCGCGCAGAACGTGCCGACCACCCGGATGATGCCCAAGCCCTTGACCGCCGCCTGACGGCGCACGTCGGCGTTCGAGCTGCGGAACTGGCAATGGCCGATGGGCACGTCGATGGGCGCCTGATCGGGGCCGGTAAAGTGCCAGAACTGATCCTGCGAAGAGGTCACCAGCGGCATCCGGCGCAGGTCGTCGGGGTGTTGCAAAGGGGCGTGCCTGGCCAACAGGGCGGGTGCGGCGAACAGCGCGCGTTCCAGCGAAAACATGCGGCAAGAAACGGCGCTGACGTCACTCAACTGGCCGTTGGCCATGACAAAGGCCACGTCGTAGCCCTTGGCAAACAGTTCTTTGATGGGCGCGTACTGTACGTCCAGGGTGGCTGATAGTCGCGGGTTTTTCATCAGCAGGCGCTGGACGACGGGCGCCAGGTGGTGCGCGCCGAACTCGTAGGGGGTGGCGATGCGCAGTTCGCCCGAAACCTCGCCGCCGCTGTCGCGGTAGCTGCCGGTGACGGTGTCCAGGCGGGTGAGCAGGGGGTGGACGTCCTGGTACAGGCGGCGGCCCTGTCCGGTGAGCTGCAGGCTTTGCCGGTTGCGTTCGATCAGCCGCAGCGCCAGGGCTTCTTCCAGCCTGCGGATGGCCAGGCTGATGCTGGATTTGGGCCGGTTTGCGGCGCGCGCTGCGGCACCGATGCCGCCGTGTTCAACGACCAGACAGAAATCGATCAGGTCGCCTGGTAGGGTGTTTTTCATGATCGTGTTCATAAAACTGCACAAGGTGTGCATATTTCAGGACTATACCTTGCAAATTTCGTTCTCTAAAGTGTTAGGCATCAAAGGAGAACCGAGACATGCTGAGTTTTGTACTGAACCATATGATCGAATACGACCCCAAGCTGCGGGTGCGCAAGCCGATCTTCAAAGTACCCACCTACGTGTCCGAAATCGTCTGCTACGAGCCGGGCCAGGTCACGGCCACGCACCATCATCCCAACCAGGATGAAATCTGGCTCGTGATGGAAGGCAAGGGCATCGTCACCATCGGCGAAGAGACACAAGACGTGGTGGCCAGCAGCCTGATCTTCATCCCGGCGGGCGTGCGGCACGGCATCCGCGCGGCGGACGACAGCCGCATGGTGTTGCTGTTCATCAAGAGCCCGGGGATACCGGGGTCGGCGCCTCCGGGCAGCGGTGGCGGCCAGGCGGCGCACGAGCCGTCCGAACTGCAGGCGCCCGCCGCCGGGGCCACCATGCAGCTGGAAGTGGCCGACGTCCAGGCTGAGGCGCGCGACGTGATTTCAGTCGAACTGCAGGCCCCGGGCGGTGCCCAGTTGCCGCCCTTCGAGCCGGGCGCGCACCTGCCCATCGACTTGCCCAATGGCCTGCGGCGGCACTACTCGCTGTCGGGCGACTGGCGCGAGCGCGACCGCTACGTGATCGGCATCGCCCGCGCGCCGCAAAGCAAGGGTGGCTCGTTGTACGCGCATCAGTCGCTGCGCCGGGGCATGAGCCTGCAGGTGGCCGCGCCGCGCAACAACTTTCCCCTGGCGCCGGACGCCGCACAGTATCTGTTCATCGCGGGCGGCATCGGCATCACGCCCCTGCTGGCCATGATTCGCTGGTGCAGCGCGCAGGGCAAGCCGTGGCGCCTGGCCTATGCCGTGCGCAGCGCCCAGCGGGCGGCCTTCCTGGAAACGCTGCAGGCCATGCCCGGCGGCCAGGTGCACGTGCATGCCGACAATCTGATGGCGGGCTTTTTCGACCCCGTGCCCTGGCTGCAAGGGGCGCCCGAGGGCGAGCACGTGTACTGTTGCGGCCCCGCGCCCATGATGGCGGCGGTCAAGGCGGCCGCCAGCCACCGCGATCCCAAGACCGTGCACTTTGAATACTTCGCCGCGCCGCAGGACAGCGCTCCGGCGGCGGGCAAAGAACACGCTTTCATGGTCGAACTGCGGCGCAGCAGCCGTACGCTGCAAGTGCCCGCGAACAAAAGCATTCTCGAAGTCCTGGAGGAAAACGGCGTCGAGGGGGTGGTCAGCTCGTGCCGCGAGGGCACGTGCCGCACCTGCGAAACAGGTATCTGCGAGGGCCAGGTCGAACACCGCGATTTCTGCCTCACGCCGGAAGAGCAGCAGGCCAACAAATCGATGATGGTCTGCGTATCGCGCGCCCGCTCCGAGCGGCTGGTGCTTGATCTTTGAGCCGGGCGTCCTGCCTGGCAACATTCAATCAGGAGAAGACTTTGCTAAAAATACAAAAAACGATGGCCCTGCGCTGGATGGCCAGTGGCGTCATTGCTTTGCTTGGCCTGAATGTTCAGGCCGCGGAACCGATCCGCATCGGTTCGTTCGTCTCGGCCACCGGGCCTGCCGCTTTTCTGGGCGACCCGCAGCTCAAGACGCTGCAGATGTATGTCGAAAAGGTCAACCAGGATGGCGGTGTGCTGGGGCGCCCTCTGGAACTGATTGCCTACGATGACGGCAGCGACGTCAGCAAGGCCGTCAGCCTGGCCAAGCGCCTGATCTACAACGACCACGTGGACGTCATCATCGGTGCGCCCATGACGGGGGCCGCCATGGCCGTCATCCCCTTGGTGGAAAAGGCCGAAGTTCCCTTCATTGCCCTGGCGGGCGGCATTTCCATCATCGAGCCGGTAAAGAAGTGGGTGTTCAAGACCGCGCTCACCGACCGTATCGTGGCGCAGATGGTCTTCAAGGACATGCAAAAGCGCGGCCTGAACAAGATCGCGCTGGTGACGGAGACCAGCGGCTACGGCCAGTCCGGCAAGAAAGAATCCGAACGGGTGGCGCCCGATTACGGCATCCAGATCGTGGCGCAAGAGTCGTATGGCGCCAAAGATACCGACATGACGCCGCAGCTCACCAAGATCAAGCACAACCCCGACGTGCAGGCAGTGTTTGTCTTTGGCGTGGGCCAGGGGCCCGCCCTGCTGACGCGCAACTATCGGCAGCTGGGCATCGCCGCGCCGCTCTACCAATCGTATGCCGTCTGTGCCAACGAGTACATCCGCATCGCCCGGGATGCCGCCGACGGCGTGCGCCTGCCCTGTTCGGCCATCCAGGTGGCCGATACGCTGCCCGACAGCGACCCGCAAAAGAAGGTCGTCAGCGATTATGCCCAGGCCTTTCATGCGCGCTGGAACCTCGATGCCTCGCACTTCAGCGGCGGTGCCTACGATGGCCTGATGATCTATCTGGACGCCGTCAAGCGCGCGGGCACGACCGACAAGGCCAAGGTGCGTGATGCCATCGAGCAGACCCACGGCCTCATGCTGACCTCGGGCGCGTTCAACATGACGCCCGAAAACCACATGGGGCTGGACGTCAACGCCTACCGCATGCTGCAGATCGAACGCGGCAAGTGGACGCTGGCACCTTGACACCGACAGGCGGCGAAGTGTCTTGGCCCAGGGTAATCGCTAATATGTTCTCTATTTATTGAAACTATAATATCCATTCTTTTCGCAAAACATATTGTTTTCCGAAAGTTAAAATATTTAATTGCGTTGATTGGATATTCAACCTTCAAATAGACGCAGCCCTTTGCCCTAGAGTCGATGCCATGAAAACCTGTTCTTCGCCACTGGCCCACGCCGCCGCATCACTTGTGCTGGCGCTTGCCGTCACCACTCCCGCTCATGCGGATCAGACGTTCAACTTGAAAATATCGCTGTGGGGGCCCACGACTCATCCGCTTTATGCGTCGATGAAGGAGTGGGCCGATTCTGTGGAGAAAGATTCAAACGGAACATTGAAGTCTACACTTTATCCTTCCCAGCAACTGGGTAAGGCGTTTGACCATTACGACATGGCCAGGGACGGTATTGCGGATATGACTTACGTCAGTCCTGGTTATCAGCCAGGCCGGTTTCCCATCATTGCCGCTGCCGACCTGCCGTTCATGATCAACGATGCCGTCAAGGGGTCGGAAGCGCTGGATGCCTGGTATCGCAAGTACGCCGATCGTGAGATGAAGGACGTCAAGCTCTGTGTCGCCTTCGTGCATGCGCCAAGCGGCATCCATTCGCGCGCACGCAAGATTGTGCTGCCCACGGACTTGGCCGGCTTGAAGGTTCGCCCGGCGGACAGCACCATCGCTTCTCTGGTGACTTCCCAAGGGGGCACCAACGTCCAGGCCTCTGCTTTCGAGGCCCGTGATGTCCTGGAAAAGGGGGTTGCCGATGCAATCACCTTTCCCTGGGGGTCTTCGGTGCTGTATGGGATCGATCAGGTCACCAAGTACCACATGAACGCTCCGTTGTATGTCAGCGGGTTCGTCTTTGCCTTCAACAAGTCGAAGTACCGACGCATGTCGGCGGCCCAGCAGAAGGTGATCGACAACCACTGCAACACCGAGTGGGCGGGACGGGTTGCCAAGCGCTGGAGCGATTTCGAGGAGGCAGGTGTTGCGAAGATTGCCGCCGAACCCGGTCAGGATGTCTATACGCTTGATGCGCAACAGATTGAAGCCTGGAAAAAGGCGGCTTTGCCGTTGCACGACAGCTGGGCCAAGGCCGTGCAGAAAACCGGCATGAATCCAAAAGCGGTCATGCAGGATTTCCAGGATACGCTGCAGCGCTATGGCGCGGCGGTCAAGTAGTCATGGCCGCGTCTTCCTCGCGCAAGGCCCGCCCGGAGGCATTGATATCGGCGATCGAGTCGCTCGCCTCCTGGTTTCTGGCCGCGGTCACCGCATTGACGTTCGTTTCGGTGATCCTGCGCTATGTCTTCGTCTGGGCCATCCCCGATACCTTCGACATGATCGGCCTGTTCATGGTGATCCTGATTTTTTGGGGGTTGGCGGGCACGAGCTATCGTGCAGAGCATATTTGCGTTGACTTGTTATGGACGATCAGCGGTCGCCGCCTGCGGCGCGCCATGGACGTCTTTGCCAACGTGGTCACGCTGGCTGCGATGCTGGCCCTGACCTGGATGGTTGCCGTCAAGGTCATGGATACGCGGGCAGACAACATCCTGACGTTCGATCTGCACCAGCCTGTCTGGATCTATTACCTGGTCGCCTGGCTGGGGCTCGTGGCCACCTCGTTGCTGACGGCTTTGCGCGCCTATAACCTCATCGTCCACCCGGATCGGGTCGTGTCCGCCGCGCATGCGGCGGTCGAATAAGCTGCCAATGCGCTCAATATCATCATGAATCCTCATCTTGTCGCCGTTGGCGGGTTTGTCGGTCTGTTTGTCCTGATGCTTTTGCGGGTTCCCGTGGGGATCGCCATGGGTGTGGTGGGGGTCGCTGGTTTTGGTCTGATCAGCGACGATTTCAGCGCCGCCATGAACCTGTTGGCACAGTCGCCTATCAGGACGGTGTCCGACGTTCAGTTTGCGATTGTGCCCTTGTTTCTGCTGATGGGGGCGTTTGCCTCATCTTCGGGCATGAGCCGCGAGCTTTTTCGCGCCGGCAACGCCTTTGTCGGCCATTTGAAAGGGGGCCTGGGCATTGCCACGATCGGTGCCTGCGGCGGGTTTGCCGCAATCTGCGGTTCGTCCGTGGCGACGGCGGCGGCCTTTTCCTCGGTCGCCTATCCCGAGATGCAGCGCTATGGCTACCCGAAAAGCTTTTCCACCGGCGTGATCGCCGCTGGCGGGTCGCTGGGCATCATGATTCCCCCTTCGACGGTGCTGGCCGTCTATGGGTTGATTGCCGATCAGGACATCGGCAAGCTGTTCATCGCCGGAATACTGCCAGGCATCCTTGCGGTCTGCATGTATATCGCCACGATCAATATCATTGCGCTGGTTCGGCCGGATTTTCTGCCCAAGGGCGGGCGCTCCGACCGCAAAGAACGGCTGGCCGCACTGCGTGACATCTGGGCGGTTGCGCTGTTGTTCATCTTCATCATCAGCGGCCTGTATGGCGGGCTGTTCACCGCCACGGAAGCGGGCGGCATGGGGGCCGCGGGCGCCTTCATTATTTCAGTTGTGCGGCGGCGGCTGAATTTCAGACAGTTCATGGAATGCCTCACCGATTCTTTGCGTACCACGGCGGCAATTTTCACGATCCTGGTCGGGGCGATTTTGTTTGGCTATTTTTTGACGGTCAGCCAGACGCCGCAGGCGATCACGCAGTGGCTGATTGAACTGGGCCTGGGCAAATACGGCATTCTCGCCCTGATCATGCTGATGTACCTGGTGCTGGGAAGCGTCATGGATGCCATGGCCATGATTTTGCTGACGGTGCCGGTGGTGTTTCCGCTGATCCAGCAGCTGGGGTTTGACCCCATCTGGTTTGGCATCATCATCGTGATGGCCGTCGAGCTGGGCATGATCCATCCCCCCGTGGGGATGAACGTGTTCGTCATCAAGAGCGTGGTGCGAGATGTCAATCTGACGACGATATTCAAAGGGGTCGCGCCGTTCGTCGTGACGGATATTCTCCGCCTGATCGTCCTGATCGCGTTTCCCGCCATTGCAACCTTTTTGCCTTCTCATATGTAGCCGCGCATGCGGCGGAAATCACCATGACGATTGCTTCCGACCTTACCGTGTTTCTGGCCGGCCTTCAGCAAGCCTGGCCAGAGCCACCCATCAACCTTGGCGTGGCAGCCTGGCGCGCTCGCGCGGAGCAGCTGGCGCGTGAATCCAAGGCGCCGTACCCCGTGGGGATGGCGGTGATCGACGCGTGTGTCCAGCAGGGGCAGCGGACGGTTGCGGCTCGTGTTTACACGCCCCGGGCCGAGGTCGGCGGTGCCCGGCCCTGCCTGCTCTATATGCATGGCGGCGGCTGGGTCGTCGGCAGCCACGAGACGCATGATGCCATCACGGCCGAAATTGCCGAACGCACCGGTATGGTGGTGATCAGTGTGCATTATGCGCGGGCGCCCGAGAATCCGTATCCGGCTGCGGTGGAAGATTGCCGCGCCGTGTTCGAGTGGATCTTCAAATCCTGCGATTCGCTATCGGTGGATCCCGCCCGCGTGTTTGTCGGTGGCGATAGTGCCGGGGGCAATCTGGCGACTGTCCTTGCCCTGGCTTATCGTGCGGATGCCGGGCATCCCATCCGCGGCCAGGTGCTGATCTATCCCTGCGTCGATGCGGATTTTTCGCGCGCTTCCTATCGAACCGAAGCCGAGGCTCCTTTCTTGACCACGGCGGAGATGATCTGGTTCTGGGATCAGTATTGTCCTATCGTCGATCAACGGACGAACCCTGAGGTGGCGCCTTTGCGCGCCACCGATCTGAGCGGGCTGCCGCCCGCCCTGATCATGGTTGCCGAGCACGATCCGCTGCACGATGAAGGGGTGCTGTATGCCAGGGCGCTGGAAAAGGCGGGAAACGCGGTCTGCCTGCGCCCCGGAAAAGGCTTGGTGCATGGCTATTTGCGGGCGCGTTCCAGTAGCATGACGGCTGCGGCGGAGTTTCTGGCGATGTGCGATTGGCTTGAAGCGCAAGGCGCACGCTGATCTGCCTGTGGCTTCTTTATCGTGTAGGCAATTGGCTCATGAAAAATCGAACACTCCAAGACCTCTATCGGCAGCGCCTGCATGCGGTCGAGCTGCACCGCGCGGGGCATGGCGTCATGCAGGTTGCGCGTGAGAGCGGGCTGTCCTACCCCTGCGCGCGCCAGACCATCGATCTCTACGAATCGGAAGGCATCGAGGCGATCCAGCCGGGGGCGCGCGGGCGCAAGAAGGGTGCGGGCCGCCTGCTCAACCAAGAGCAGGAAGCGGCGCTGCAAAAGCTCATTCAGGAAGAAACACCGCGGCAGCTTGGCCAGACGGACGCGCAGTGGACGCACGCGGCGGTTGCGCAGCTGGTGGCGCGCCGCTATGGCGTGGTCTTGTCCAGCCGGGCAATCGGCAACTACCTGGCGCGTTGGCGGCTATCGGCCAGCGCGCCCGATGTCACGCAGGCGGCGGGGGGCGTGCGTAAAACGGACGCGGGCGTCGTGGCCAATATCGAGAGCCAGCGCCCCGCCTGGGGGCCGCAAACACACCGTGATCAGGCCAATGTACAGACGGTTGCCGGGCGCATCACGGCCCGCTTGCGCAACGACATCATCACGCTTGGCCTGCAGCCCGACGAGCGGCTGGCGTTCGACAAGCTGACCGACCGCTACCGCGTCGGCAGCAGCCCCATCCGCGAGGCGCTGTTTCAACTGATCGGCGAAGGGCTGGTGATTTCCGAGGCCCACCGGGGCTTTACCGTGGCGCCCATCAATACCGCCGAGATGCTGGACATTTCCACCTTGCGAGCCGAACTGGAAGCGCAGGCCCTGCGCCAGTCCATCCAGCACGGCGATGATGACTGGGAGGCGCGCGTGCTGTCGGCCAACCACCATCTGAAAAAAGCCGCCGGACGCATCCAGTCGGGTGATGACGCGGGCAGGGTGGCGGACATGGCCGAGTGGGAACACCACCACCGCAATTTGCATACTGCCCTGTGCAGCGCCTGCGGCTCGCCCTGGACGCTGCATTTCATCGACATCCTGTATGAACACCTCGAACGCTACCGTCGTTATTTCTGGCAGTACGCCGCGCGGGTGAGCGGGGCGGGCCGCGAGCACGAAGGTATCGTCCAGGCAGCCCTCGCGCGTGATGCGGATGCCGCCGTGCGGCAATTACGCCGACATTTCCAGACGCAGGCCGAACTCAGCCTGCAATCCCAGGTGGTGCCCAGCGGGCGCTGACCTTATTGAAGCTCTCACATAGAAAGGTGGAGACATGGCAAAGCTTGTATTTGCAGCGGGCGTGCCGCACGCCCCGGGCCTGATCGGGCTGCTGGACGCGGCCCCCGAAGACATTCAGAAGGTGGTGCACGACATGTACGCGCAGCTGCGCGAGGCCTTGCTGGCCGCGCGCCCGGACGTGCTCATCATTGTCGGCAACGACCACCTGGCCAACAGTCGGCCGCGGACGTATCCCGATTTTCTCATCGGCATGGCGCCCGAGCACGTCGGCCCGTTTGGCTGGTACAAAGAATGGCTGGGCTGCCGCGACTACCGCGTGCGCGGCGACACGGCGATGGCCGAGGCCCTGTTTCGCGGCCTGAACCGCCGGGGGCTGCGCATGCACGCGCAGCGCGACAATCTGCGCTTTGACGACAACGTCTCGATTCCGGCGCTGCACCTGCGGCTGGACGAGACCGACATCCGCGTCATCCCCATCTTGCAGAACTGTACGGTGCCGCCGCTGCCCGATGCGCACCAGTGCTATGCGGTGGGCCAGGCCATGGCCGACGTCATCGCGCACGACATGCCGGACGACCTGCGCGTGGCCGTCCTGGGTTCGGGCGGCCTGAGCCACGAGCCAGGCGGTTCGCGCTACTGGTATATCGACAAAGAGTTCGACCTCTGGTTCATGGAGCTCATGGCCTCGGGCGACCATGAAAAATTGCTGCGCGATCTCACGATTGCGCGCATGGAGCAGGCGGGCTCGGGAGGTACGATGGAAGTGCTCTCGTGGGTGGTGGCCGCGGGTGTCGCGGGGCCGCGCTACGGTGCGCAGTCCGACTACGCCTTGCACAGCAACTTCAAGTGCGGCATCGGCGCCGTGCTCTGGGATCTGACCCAGACGGTAAGTGTGCCCCGGCCCGTGCGCGCACCGCAGCCCGTGACCACCGAACCCGTGCTCCTGACGGCCTTTGACCCCAGCCTGGCCTCGCACGATCTGGTGCAAGACCTCAAGTGGGACGAAGCGCTGCGGGCGCGCTTTGCCACGCACGAGGCCGAGGTGCTCGACCGCTATCCGCTGCGCCCCGAAGAGCGTCAGGCGATCGAGCGGCGCGACTTCCTGTCGCTGTACCGGCTGGGCTTTCACCCGTATCTGGGCGGGCAGCTGGCGCGGCTCATCTACGGCAACGAGGCGGGCAAGGGGGCGACGATCGCGGTGCAGAAACTGGTCGAATCGCTCAATGGCAAGCAGATCGAAGCCTTTGCCGGCGACGAGGGCGTGTCGGGGCAGGATGCCGCAACAACGCGGGTCTGAACGACTAATCCGCTGCCCGCGAGGGCAGCTTGCCACATTGAAACCATGACACAACATATTCTGAAAGCCAGCGAACAGACCGTCCACGTCGGGGTGATCGACCGCGCCTTTGCGCCGGTGCTCGACATCGATGCCGGAGACGAGGTGGTGCTCGATACCTGGGGCATGTGGGGGCACGCCATCAAGCCGGGCGACAGTTTCGAGCACATCATGCAGGTGCGCCAGGCCCACGCCGGGCGCGGGCCGCACAGTCTGACCGGGCCGATTGCCGTGCGCGGGGCGCGGGCGGGCGGCCTGCTGCGCGTGGACATCCTCGATCTGCAGCTGGGTGACTATGGCTTCAATCTGATCACGCCGCCGCCTAAAAGCCGTGGTCTGCTGGCCGGTGAATTTCCCCAGGGCGAGGTGCGGCACTTCGTCTTTGACCTCGATCGCATGGAAACCGAGTTTCTGCCCGGCATGCGCCTGCCCCTGCGCCCTTTTCTGGGCATCATGGGGGTGGCGCCCGCCGCCGAGGGGCCGCACATCTCGTCGGTGCCGGGCGAATTTGGCGGCAACATCGATTGCCCCGACCTCGTGGCAGGCACCACGCTGCTGCTGCCGATCTGGGTGGATCAGGCCCTGTTCTACACGGGCGACGCCCACGCCATGCAGGGCTGCGGCGAGGTCTGCCAGACGGCGCTGGAAACCAGCATGAAGCGCGTGCATCTGCGCTTTGGGGTGGAACCACAGCGCTGCCTGGATCGACCACACGCGATGACGCCCGAGCACCTCATCACCCTGGGGTTTCACGCCGATTTGCGCGAGGCGGCCACGCAGGCGGTGGCCGACATGGTCAGCTGGCTGGCGCACGACTACGGCCTGAGCCGCTCGGACGCGTATTCCCTGTGCTCGCTGCAGGCCGATCTGATGATCACGCAGGCCGTGAACGGCAATAACGGCGTACACGCGCGCCTGAGCCGCCGTTTGCTGGCTGGTTTGAAATCACCCGGAGCCTGAAAGCAGCCGATTGCATGGCTTCGGCAGGGCGGTGGGCGGGCGGTGCACGCCAGAACATCTTTCGGTGCACACGTAGACAATTGTCCCCGCTCTTTCATGCTTAAGATATCGATACATCAAGAGGTATTGCGGAAGACCCCTCACGAGCTCAGCAGAGCCGTCTTCCGCGCATCAGGCCATTGACGACACATGGCCTCCGCGGCCAGCCCTGTGCATAGACGCAAGACGCAAGCACGGGCGCGCCACCATCGACAGCCGCATCCGGATCGAACGGATCCGTATTGCGCCGACTGCCTCGACATTCAAGCCAATTTGGATGCCCGTTTTTCCAGCAGGAGTCATTTATGAACCCTTGGAAGCTGCTCGTCCTTTATTCGCCACCCGCCTCTCCCGACGAGTTTCGCCGACATTATGTCGAAGTGCATTTGCCGCTGGTGGCGGGGCTGCCCGGCCTGCTTGCCAGTCACTATTCTTTCGACGTCCGGACTGCTGACGCGTCGTCCCCTTATTTCTGCATTTGGCAGGGAGATTTCGAGAGCGCGGAGGCCATTGTGGCGGCCATGCAGTCGCCTCAGGGGCAAAAGGTGCAAGCCGATGCGGCAGCGATGGCGACGGGCGGGATTGTGATCATGCAATATCAAGCAAGGCTCGCCGCCCTCTGATGATGATCGTCCAACTTTACATAAAGTGAGAGAGGTTGAAAATGGATCAGAAAGATGCATTGTATGAAGCTGGCCTGAAGGTACGCCACGACATGTTTGGTGTGGCGCAGACCGATGAAGCGATCAAGGGCGCATCGGATTTCACCCGGCCCATGCAAGAGATCGTGACCCGGTATTGTTTCGGAGAAGTGTGGAATCGGCCCTTGCTCGATCGCAAGATGCGCAGCCTGCTCACCTTGGCCATTCTCGCCTCCATCGGCAAGCCCAACCAGATCAAAGTCCATGTCAAGGGCGCCCTGGCCAATGGCGTTTCGGAGGATGAAATCCGTGAGGTCTTCCTGCACGTGATGATTTATGCGGGCGTACCGGCTGCCGTGGATGGCTTCTTGTATGCCTCGGAGGTCTTGAAAGAGGCCGCACAGGGCTGATTGGAGAAAGACATGGAGCGCATAGGCTTTATCGGGATTGGCCACATGGGGTGGCCGATGGCGGCAAATTTGGCGCAGGCCGGATATCACGTGAGCGTATTCGATACGGATGCGGCGAGAGCGGCCGATTTCGCCGCGCAGTTTCAGGCAGTGGCGGTTGAGATGCCGGTGGGGCTGGCGCAGGCTGATATCGTCATCACGATGCTGCCCAATGGGCAGATCGTACAGGATGCCCTGAGCCAGGGGGGCGCGGAATCACTCATGGCTCGCCTGGCGCCCGGTGCCGTCGTGGTGGATATGAGTTCGTCGGCACCCATGGGCACCCGGCAGCTGGGCGGTGAGCTGGCCCGGCGCAACATCGGCCTGGTCGATGCGCCGGTGTCTGGCGGGGTGGCCCGGGCACAAACGGGCGAACTCACCATCATGTATGGCGCCGACGACCCGCAGGCCGTGCAGCGCGTCTTGCCGGTGTTGAACGTCATGGGCGCGAAGCTTTTCAGCGTCGGCGGCCTTGGCTGTGGGCACGCCATGAAGGCACTGAACAATTACGTGGCGTCAGCCACCTTTGCCGCCACGACCGAGGCCCTGGATGTCGGGACGAAGTTTGGCTTGTCCGCCGATGTCATGGTGGATGTGTTGAATGTTTCCACGGGGCGCAATTTTCATACCGATCTGGTGTTCAAACAGCACGTCTTGAATGGCAAATTTGGCGTGGGTTTTGCCATCGGGCTGCTTGCCAAGGACGTGCGGATTGCTGCGGATCTGGCAGAAGCTCTGCACAAGACCGCGCCCTTGCTGCATCTGATGGAAGACCGCTGGGATCAGGCCCGCGATGCGCGCGGGGCGACCCAGGATTTTTCGGCGGCGTACCTGGCCTGGACAGAGCAAAACGGTTCCTGACGCGACAGGCGAAATATTCAATAGCCACAGATTCAAGAGCCACAGGCCATCAATCAGGAGACAAATCATGAAATTCATTGCTTCTCTGAAGCTATGCTCAGCCGCCGCGTTCATGGTGTTTGCCGGGCAGGTCAGCCAGGCAGCAGAACCCATCGCCATCGGCACGGTGCTGTCGGTCACGGGGCCGGCCTCGTACATAGGCGAGCCCGAAGCCAAGACGTTGAAACTGTACGTCGATCGGATCAATGCGGAAGGCGGCGTGTTGGGGCGCCCTTTGAAGCTGGTTGTCTATGACGATGTCAGTGATGCCAACAAGGCGCGCACGTTTGCCACTCGGCTGGTGGAAAGCGACCATGTCGTCGCCATGGTGGGGGGCTCGACGACCGGCACGACCATGGCCATGATCCCGGTCTTTCAGCGCGCCAAGATTCCTTTCATGTCGCTGGCCGGCAGCGTCAATATCATCGAACCGGTCAAAAAAGAAATCTTCAAAAGCCCGCATACGGATCGCATGGCCTGTGAGCGGGTGTTCGAAGACATGAAGGCGCGCGGTTTGACCAAGATCGCCCTCATTGCCGGTACGGATGGCTTTGGCATTTCCATGCGGGAACAATGTAAAAAGGTGGTCACAAACTACGGCATTTCGCTGGTCTCTGACGAGACCTACGGCGCGCAGGATACCGACATGACGCCGCAGCTGACCAAGATCAAGGCCACGCCGGGCGTACAGGCAATTTTCAATACGGGGGCTTCTGGGCAGGGGCCAGCCATCCTGACGCGCAACTATGGGCAGTTGGGCATGCAGAGCATTCCCCTCTATCAAAACAACGGCGTTGCCTCAAAGGACTACATCAAATTGTCGGGCCAGGCGTCGGAAGGTGTGCGCTTGCCTGTGCCCGCCTTGCTGGTGGCTTCGAAGCTGCCGGATAGCGATCCGCAGAAAAACGTGCTGATCAGTTATACGGACACGTACCAGAAGGCCTACTCGGAACCCGTCTCGGCGTTTGGCGGTGGTGCCTATGATGGGTTGATGATGGTGGTCGATGCCATCAAGGCGGCGAAAAGCGCCGCGCCGGATGCAATCCGCGACGCGCTTGAAAAGACCGACGGCTTTATCGGGACGGCGGGTATCGTGCACATGTCGCCCACGGATCACCTGGGCTTGTCCACCAAGGCCTTCAAGCTGGTTGAAGTGAAGGCGGGCGACTGGTCTTTGGTGGGTCAATAAAAGGGGGACGACCATGTCGGAGTTGCTGCAGTTCGTGCTCGCGGGGCTGACGGTCGGTGCGGTGTATGCCATTGTTGCCATCGGCTTCACCCTGATTTACGCGGCGTCCGACGTGGTGAACTTCGCGCAGGGCGAGTTTGTCATGATCGGCGGCATGGTGACGGCTTTTCTGGTGGCTGGCGGCTGGCCCGTGTGGCTGGCGGCGGCGCTCTCCGTCCTGGTTGCCGTGGTCGTGGGCGTCGCGCTGCAAAAGCTGGCGCTCGAGCGCGCCCGCGGGGCCGATCCGGTGACGCTGATCATCGTCACGTTGGGTGCCTCGGTCTTTATCAAAGGGGTGGCGGGGCTGATTTTCGACAAACGTTTTCATAGCCTGCCGGGCGAGTTCGGGCGCGAGCCTATCAAGGTGCTGGGCGCTTCGGTGCTGCCGCAAAGCCTGGTCGTGCTGTTGTGCGCGCTTGCCATGTTTTGCGTGCTTTGGCTCTTCCTCGACAAGACGCTGCCCGGCAAGGCCATGCGGGCCAGCGCTGCCAACCGTCTGGCCGCAACCCTGGTCGGCATCAATGTGTCGTTCAGCGTCCTGCTGGCCTTCGTCGTTTCAGCGGCGTTCGGTGCGCTCGCGGGGGTATTGATCACACCCATCACGCTGACGCGTTACGACATCGGGGTGACGCTGGCGCTCAAGGGGTTTTGCGCCGCCATTTTCGGCGGGCTGGGCAGCCCGATCGGTGCGGTGGTGGGCGGGCTGGCTCTGGGCCTGCTCGAGGCACTGGCGGCGGGCTATCTCACGTCCACCTACAAGGATGGCGTGGCCTTTATCGTGCTGATTCTCGTGTTGCTGGTGATGCCGCACGGGCTGATGGGCAGCCGCAGCGTGGAGCGCGTATGAAAAACGTCAACATGCCGTCGCTGCAGGTGCGCGCATTTGCGGTGCTGGCCCTCGTGATGATCATGGTGCCCGCCTTTGCCAGCTCCGAATACATTTTGCGCGTGGTGGCGCTGGTGTGGATCACGGCGGTGGCCGCCGTCGGCTTGCAGATTCTGATGGGGATGGCCGGCCAGATCAGTTTGGGCCACGCCGGGTTTTTTGGGATCGGTGCCTATGTGACGGCCATTCTGCCCACCCGCTATGGCTTTCCGCCCATCGTCGCGGTGTTGCTCGGGGTGCTGGCGAGCATGTTGGTCGCGTGGCTGATCGGCAAGCCCATCTTGCGTTTGCGCGGCCATTACCTGGCAATTGCCACGCTCGGCTTCTCTCTGCTGGTGGGGCTGGTGGCAACGGGCGAGGCGGCCTTGACGGGCGGGCCGGACGGTATGGACGTGCAGCCCTTGCAGGTGGGGGCTTTCGATCTGGTCTCGACGCGCGTGTGGTACTGGATCAGTTGCGCCGTCCTGTTGCTGTGCACCTGGGTGGCCACGGTGCTGCGCCATAGCCCGACCGGGCGCGCCCTGCGTGCCATTTTGGGCAGCGAGGTGGCGGCGGCCAGCATGGGGGTGGATGTGGCGCGCCGCAAGCTGCAGGCCTTCGTCATTGCCGCCACTTTTGCCGCCCTGGCGGGCAGCATGCTGGCACTCATGAATGGTTTCATTACGCCGGATGTGGTGAGCTTCATGATGTCCGTCGAGTTTCTGGCCATGGTCATGATCGGGGGCGCGGCTTCGGCGTTCGGTGCGATTGTCGGCGCCGGGCTGCTGACCTTGATGCCCCAGGTGCTTGCCTCTTTCTATGATTATCAGGATGCGGTGATCGGCCTGGTCATCATGCTCTCGATGATCTTCCTGCGCCGTGGCATCGTGCCCACGCTGTCCCATTATTTTTCCCAGAGGCGGCGATGAACACAGCGCTCGAGGTTCGTGATCTGTCCGTGAGTTTCGGTGGCGTCGCCGCAGTGCAGGGGGTGTCTTTCTGCGCGCGATCCGGCGAGGTGCTGTCGATCATTGGCCCCAACGGGGCGGGGAAGACCACGGTGTTCAACATGATATCGGGCATCTATCGGCCGGATGCCGGGCGCATCAACCTGCACGGGGCGGATGTGAGCGGCGTGCCCGCTTTCCGGCTGGCCCGCAGCGGCTTGTCGCGCACCTTCCAGAACATTCAGATTCTGGCGGATCAGACCGTCCTGGACAATGTGTCGATCGGGCGGTGCCGGTGGGAACACACGTCGCTGCTCGCGGATCTCTTTCGCTTTCCGTCCGTGGTGGCGCAAAATGAAGAAACCCGGCGAAAGTCGCTCATGGCCCTGGATGCTGTAGGCTTGGCGCAGCAGGCCGACGTGTTGGCTGCCAATCTGCCCTATGGCGATCTCAAGCGGCTGGAAATTGCGCGAGCCATGGCGAGCGAGCCGACCGTGCTGTTGCTCGATGAACCAGCGGCGGGGTGCAACGCCGTTGAAACCGACGCCATCAATGACGTCATACGCAAATTCGTTGCGGCGGACGCGAGGCGCGCCGTCGTGCTGATCGAGCACGACATGAAGATGGTCATGGCCATTTCCAACCAGATCGTGGTCTTGAACCAGGGGCAGGTTCTGGCGTGCGGCTCTCCGGCAGAAGTCCGTGGCGACGAGCGGGTCGTGGAGGCTTATCTTGGGGTACAAAGCGCGGAGGATGCCGCCCATGCTGCAGATTGACCATCTCCATACGTTTTACGGGCGCGTGCCGATTCTGAAAGACGTCAATATGACGATTTCGCAAGGAGAGGTCGTAGCGCTTCTGGGGGCGAACGGCGCGGGGAAAACCACCCTGCTGCGCGTGCTGTCCGGCCTGGTGCCGATTGCCTCTGGCCGTGTGCTGTTCGAGGGCGAGCCGCTGGACAGCGTGAAGCCCTATTTGCGCATCGGCCAGGGCATTGCGCACGCCCCCGAGGGGCGGCAGGTGTTCGGCACCCTTACCGTCGAGGAAAACTTGCGGCTGGGTGGCTACCGTCGGCACGATGGTGAGCTTGCCGCCGATCTGGCCGCTGTATACGGGCTCTTTCCCGTGCTCGAAGAAATGCGTCGGCGAACCGCGCGCGATCTCTCCGGAGGCCAGCAGCAGATGCTGGCCATCGGCCGTGCCATGATGGGGCGTCCCCGACTGCTTTTGCTGGATGAGCCCTCGCTTGGCCTGGCACCGCTGATGATCGCGCAAATTTTCGCCGTGATCGGGTCGCTGCGCGAGCGGGGCGTGACGATCCTGGTGGTAGAGCAGAATGCGGCTGCCGCGCTGGCGATTGCCGACCGTGGCTATGTGCTGGAAACCGGGCGCGTCATGCATTCTGGCAGCGGCAAGGCCTTGCTGGGCGACCAGGCCGTGCGAGCCGCTTATCTGGGCATATGAACACATACGGGCGCCCTGTTCGATGGCGGGGTGCCCGGCAGTCATCAGCCGCTGGCACGTGGGCCGCGGGCAGGAGTTCAACATGGCGCAATCTCGTTTTACCCGACGCTGTTTCGTGCAGACGGGGCTCTGCGGCCTGGTGGTCGGGGCGGGGGCGACGCTGCCGCTGTTCGACCTGGCGCGCGAGGCCCGGGCGCAGGTCTGGGTGCGGCCCCCGGGGGCGCTGGCCGAGCCCGATTTCCTGGCCGCCTGCATTCGCTGCGGCCTGTGCGTGCAGGCCTGTCCCTTTGAAACCCTGCAGCTGTTCGAGCTGAACGGCAGCGCCGACGCGGGCACACCGTACTTCGTCGCACGCTCGGTGCCCTGCGAAATGTGCACCGACATCCCCTGCCTGCAGGCCTGCCCCACGGGGGCGCTCAGCCCGGCGCTCAGCGATATCCGCGAGGCCGATATGGGCGTGGCGGTGGTCAGCCATCCCGACCTCTGCAACAGCATGATCGGCCTGGCCTATTGCGACAGCTGTTTTCGGGCCTGCCCGCTGCAGGGCGAGGCCATCCACATGGCGTATGGCGAGACCGGTCTGGGGGGCATGTTCACGCCCGTGGTCGATCCCGACGTCTGTACCGGCTGCGGCAAGTGTGAACACGCGTGCGTGGCACAGCCCGATGCCGCCATCCGCGTGGTGCCCAGCCATGCTGCGTAGGCTGCTGCACCGGCGCCATTATTTGCTGGCGCGCCGCCTGGCGCAAGCGGCGGTGCTGCTGGGTTTCGTCGTGGGTCCCTGGTTCGGGCTGCCGGTGGCGCACGGCACGCTGGCCAGCAGCCGCTGGTTTGGCGCCATCAGTCTTTCCGATCCGCTGGTGGTGCTGCAAAGCGTGCTGGCCGGCCACCCGCTGGCACACGGGGCGCTGACGGGCGTCGTGCTGGTGGCGGCCTTTTATGCCGTGGCGGGCGGGCGGCTGTTTTGCGGCTGGGTGTGCCCCGTCAACCTGGTGACGGATGCCGCCCAGGGGTTGCGCCGCCGCCTGGGCTGGCGCAAGGCCAGCGTGCTGCGCATCGACAAGCGCCTGCGCTATGCGGTGCTGGGGGCGGTGCTGCTGGGCAGCCTGCTGGGCGGCGTCATCGTCTGGGAAACCATCAACCCCATCAACCTGATCGTGCGTTCGCTGGTGTTTGGGCTCTGGCTGGGTGGGCTGATCGCGCTGCTGGCCATTTTCCTGTTCGATTTTCTGCTGCTGAGCAACGGCTGGTGCGGGCACATCTGCCCGGTGGGGGTGTTCTACGGCCAACT
Organism: Castellaniella caeni NBRC 101664; assembly: GCF_001592225.1. Lineage (GTDB taxonomy): Bacteria > Pseudomonadota > Gammaproteobacteria > Burkholderiales > Burkholderiaceae_B > Castellaniella > Castellaniella caeni. The sequence goes on from NZ_BCWN01000015.1 coordinate 25,140, forward strand.
GGGGCGCGCCAGCGTGGTGCGTGTGGCGGCCGACAAGCGCGATGCCTGCAACAGTTGTGGCGATTGTTTCAACTACTGCCCCGAGCCCCAGGTCATCAGCCCTGCGCTGCGGGGCATTGGCGGGCACGATGTCTTCATCCAGGAGCCCGATTGCCTGCGCTGCGGGCGTTGCATCGACGTCTGCGAGCAGCAGGTGTTTTCCTTTGCCGTGGGGCACGTCACTTTGCGCCGGGACAGCCGACCCAGCCAGGATGGCCCCGAATGAGCCAGAGCGGGCCGGGGTGAGCGGATATCCGCTGGGGCGTCGGCAGGTGCGGTGTTGCCGGGTGAGCCGCCCGGATCGACCGGACGGATGACCGGCGTTTCAGATCGGGTCGTCGTCGATGAACGAATAGCCCGCGTGCAGGCGGATGATTTCGCGCAGCGTGTCTTTCAGGGCTTCGGCGCGCACCAGGCCAAAGGGCTGCAGTACCTGGCGCTCGTGTTCGCGGGCCAGGCCGATGAGTTCGCTGACGGTTTCCTGGCCCAACGGCGTGATGCCTACCAGGGTGATGCGCCGGTCGGTATCGTGCGGCAGGCGCCGCACCTGGCCGCGTTCTTCCATGCGATCCAGCAGGCGCGTGAGGGTGGGCTGCTTCATGACCGTCATCTCGGCCAGCACGCCCACGCTGATGGCGCGCCCGTTGGCGAGCGACGCCATCACCCGCCATTCCGAGACCGAAAACCCGTGCTGCCGCACGACCCGGTGAAATTCGTCCGAAATCAGCTGGCTGGCCAGCGCCAATAGGGCGGGCAGATAGTCGTGCACGAAGTGGTGGGCCGGCGCGCCATCGGCGGCAAGCGGTGCGCCCGGGGCGGGCGTTTGGTCTTGTGGGATGCTCATCATGTGCGAGATTCTAAGCTCAGCCGACCAGCTATTAGGGTAATTCATGATTTTAAATTAATTTATAACTAAACATACTTGCCCCATCTGTTATCCACCATTGCACAGGCCTGTGTCCGGGGTCGGGAGCATCGTCATGGCTGAACGGTCATTCGTTGAAGAAGTAAAAAAACTGCGTCTGGGCGCCGGCGAGGTCTTTCGCGGCGAGGGCATTCTGGCTATTACCAAGGCGCTGCTCGAATCGGGCGTGGGCTACGTGGCAGGTTACCAGGGTGCGCCCATTTCGCACCTGATGGACGTGCTGGCCGATGCGCAGGATATCCTGGCCGAGTACGGCGTGCGCTTTGAAAACAGCGCCAGCGAAGCCACGGCGGCGGCCACCCTGTCGGCGTCCGTCAATTACCCCTTGCGTGGCGCGGTCACCTTCAAGGCGACGGTGGGCACCAACGTGGCGTCCGATGCGTTGGCCAATCTGACCTCGGGTGGCGTCACCGGCGGCGCGCTGGTCATCGTGGGCGAAGACTATGGCGAAGGCTCGTCCATCATGCAAGAGCGCAGCCATGCCTTTGCCATGAAATCGCAAATGTGGCTGCTCGACCCGCGACCCAATCTGCCCAAGATCGTGCAGGCCGTGAAAGATGGCTTCGAACTGTCCGAAGCCAGCAATACGCCGGTGATGCTGCAGGTGCGCATCCGCTCGTGCCACCTGCATGGGCAGTTCGTCGCGTCCGACAACAAAGCCCCGGCATTCTCCGTGCGCGATGCCCTGGAAAACCCGGTGCGCGACGTCAGCCGCATCGTGCTGCCGCCCGCCAGCTTCGTCCACGAAAAAGAAAAGATCGAAAAACGCTGGCCAGCCGCGGTGCGCTTCATCCAAGAGCGCCAGCTCAACGAATTTTTCGCCGAAAAAGCCGCCGACGTGGGCATTGCCCTGCAGGGCGGGCTCTACAACACCGTCATTCGCGCGCTGCAGCGCCTGGGGCTGGCCGACGTTTATGGCGAATCGCAAATCCCGCTGTACGTGATGAACGTGGCGTACCCCCTGGTGGACGACGAGTTCGAGCGCTTCTGCCAGGATAAAAAGGCCTTGCTGGTACTCGAAGAAGGGCAGCCCAATTTCATCGAGCAGAACGTGGCGTCCATTTTGCTGCAGCGGCGCATCGGCGTCCGCCTGCATGGCAAGGACGTGCTGCCCATGGCGGGCGAGTATACGGCGGCGGTCGTGCGCGCCGGGCTCAAGGGCTTTCTAGAGCAATACGGCTGGTCGCTGCCGGGGGTGGCTGCCGAGGTGCCGCAGCCGCAGGTAACCGAGGTTTCCCGGGCTGCGCAACCCCAGCTGGCCGATGAAGCCACGCCAGCGGCTGCGCCCATTACTGTGCCCACGCACCTGTTGGCCGAAAGCGCCGAAGCGGTCGAAGTGGCCGGTGCCAACGACGAAGACATTCTGCCGCCCTTGAGCGACACCGTGTATCCGCGCCCGCCCGGGCTGTGCACCGGCTGCCCCGAGCGGCCCATCTTTTCGGCCATCCGCCTGGTCGAACGCGAGCTTGGGGTACACCACATCAGCGCCGACATCGGCTGTCAGCTGTTTTCCATTTTGCCGCCCTTCGACCTGGGCAACACCACCATGGGCTACGGCCTGGGCGGGGCCAGCGCCTCGGCGCTGAACGTGGCACCCGGCAGCGCCCCGGCCAACCGCCGGGCCATTTCCATCATGGGTGATGGCGGCTTCTGGCACAACGGCCTCACCAGCGGGGTGGCCAACTCGGTGTTCAACCAGAGCGACAACCTCACCATCATCGTGGACAACAACTACACGGCGGCCACGGGCGGACAAGACATTCTTTCCACGCACAACACGATCAATCCCACGCGCAGCACGGGGCACGAGATCGAAGACGCGGTGCGCGGCGTGGGGGTCAAATGGGTGCGTACCATCCGGCGCACCTACGACACCAAGGCCATGACCGCCGCCTTGCGCGAGGCGCTGACCACGCTGTCCAAGGGCCCCAAGGTGCTCATCGCCCAAAGCGAATGCATGCTCAACCGCCAGCGGCGCGAAAAGCCCCTGCGGCGCAAGGCCATCGCCGAAGGCAAGCGGGTAGTGCGCGAGCGCTTCGGCGTCGATCCCGACACCTGTACGGGCGATCACTCGTGCATCCGGCTGTCGGGCTGCCCCTCGCTCACCATCAAGGACAACCCCGATCCCTTGCGCCAGGAACCCATCACCGCAGTCGAAGACACGTGCGTGGGTTGCGGCCACTGCGGCGAGGTGGCGCACGCCGCCGTGCTGTGTCCCTCGTTCTACAAAGCCAGCATCATCAACAACCCTTCCGAATGGGACAAGCGCAAGCACCGCATGCGCACTGCCATCATCGGCTGGTTTCAGCGCGGCCTGGCGCGGCGCCGAGAGCGTCATGCGTTCTAACGTCTTCGATCCGGCCTTCGGCGGTTCGCGCACCGTCCGGGGGCGTGTCTTTGCTCAGGTGATTCACTATGTATTCTGAACCGATCAAGATTGCGATTCTGGCCATGGGCGGCGAAGGCGGCGGCGTGCTGGCCGACTGGATCGTCAATATGGGCGAGGAAAACGGCTGGTTCGCCCAGACCACATCCGTGCCAGGGGTGGCCCAGCGCACGGGCGCCACCATTTATTACGTCGAACTCTTTCCGGGGGCGGACGAGGCTGGCGCCCGTGTGCCGGTGCTGGCGCAGTCGCCCATGCCCGGCGATGTGGACATCGTGCTCGCCTCCGAATTGATGGAGGCCGGGCGCGCCGTGCAGCGCGGCTTCGTCACGCAAGACCGCACCACGCTCATTGCTTCCACCCACCGGGTGTACGCCATTGCCGAGAAATCGCACCTGGGCGATGGCCGGGTGGACAGCGACGCCCTGCACAAGCAGATTCGCCGCGCCGCCCGGCGCCTGGTCACCTTCAACATGGCGCAGACGGCCGAGCGCAACGGCAGCGTGGTGAGCGCCGTGCTGTTTGGCGCGCTCAGCGGCGCAGGCGTGCTGCCGTTCAACCGCGCGCAGTTCGAGGCCACTATCGAGCGTGGCGGCGTGGGGGTCAAGGCCAGCCTGGCGGCCTTTGCCGATGCCTTCGAGCAGGCGCGCCAGACGCAAAGCGAGGCCACGCGCCCCACCGTGCGGGCGCGCGACGGCGGGCCGGTGACCACGCCCGATGCCAAGCCCGCCTTGCCCGACCCTTCCGCCGTGGCGCCGCGCCATCCCAAGGTGGCCCGGCTGGTGGAACATGCGCGGGGCTATCCTGAAGACATCCAGTCCATCGTCATCGAGGGCATCCGCCGCTGCGTGGATTATCAAGATCCGGCCTATGGCCGCCTGTATCTGGATCGGCTCGATGCGCAGATGGCCGCGCCGGGCGGGCACGATAGCGAAATGATGCGCGAGATCGCCCGCCACCTGGCTTTGTGGATGACCTACGAAGACACCATCCGGGTGGCCGACCTCAAGATCCGTGGCAGCCGCTTCGAACGGGTGCAGACCGAAGTGCATGCCACCGACGGGCAGGTGCTGTCGATTTCCGAATACATGCACCCGCGCATTGAAGAAATCTGCGAGACCTTGCCCGCCGGGCTGGGACGCTGGCTGGCCAAGCCGCACGCCGTGCACCGCCTGGTGGCCTATTTCACCCGCGAAGGGCGGGTGGTCACCACCAGCTCGCTGGGCGGGTTCTTCCTGTTGTACGTGCTGGCGTGGTGGGGCCGCTGGCGCCGCGTGACGCTGCGCTACGCCATCGAGACGGCGCGCATCGAGGCGTGGCTCAAGCGCCTGCGCGACGCCGCGGCCATCGACCCGCGCCTGGCGCTGGAAGCGGCCAAATGTCAGACCCTGGTGCGCGGCTACAGCGACACGCACACGCGCGGCCTGCGCAATTTCGACGTCATCATGACGGTGCTCGAACGCCACGCCAAGGTGCTGGCGCCGGCCATTCTGCGTGAAATCCGCAATGCGGCGCTGGCCGACGAGCACGGGCGCTTTCTGCGCGATACCCTGGTGCGCCGGGGGTTTTCGATGGAGGGCGCCTGAGTGCGCGCGGTGATGAATTCATGGGGGTGGACGACGTGAACGGAATGAACGGTTTCAGGGGAGCGTGCTGATGGCCCGGATGGGATATGACGATGTCGCGGTGGCGGTGCCGGTCACCGTGCCGTACCAGCGCTTTTCAACCGAGGGCGCGCACTGGTTCATCGGCCAGGCGCTGCGCGGGCTCGTCGAGCGCAGCGGCGTGGCCAAAGCGCAGATCGACGGCCTGTGCCTGTCCAGCTTTTCGCTGGTGCCCGACACGGCCGTGGGCGTGACCCAGCACCTGGGCCTGTCGCCGCGCTGGCTGGATCACGTCCCCACGGGCGGGGCATCGGGTGTCATGTGCCTGCGGCGTGCGGCCCGAGCCGTACAGACGGGGGATGCCGACATCGTCGCCTGCGTGGCGGCCGACACCAATCACGTCGATTCTTTCCGCCAGACGCTGGGCGCGTTCAGCGATTTTTCGCGGGATGCCACCTATCCCTATGGCTCGGGTGGGCCGAACTCGGTCTTTGCCATGATCACGGCGCACTACATGCGCACGTTTGGCGCCCGGCGCGAAGACTTTGGCCGCATTGCCGTGGCCCAGCGCGACAACGCGCTGCGTAACCCCAATGCGCTGTTCAAGAAGCCGCTCACGCTCGACCAGTACATGGACGCGCGGCCCATTGCCGATCCGCTGCACCTGTTCGATTGCGTCATGCCGTGCGCCGGGGCCGAGGCCTTTCTGGTGATGAAGCAGCAGCGTGCCCGCGACCTGGGGCTGGATCATGCCCTGGTGCGCGGCGCCATCGAACGCCACAACGCGTTTTCCGACGATCCGGTGATGGTGTGCGGCGGCTGGCGCAAGGATCGTGACGACCTGTATGCGCAGGCCGGCGTGCAGCCCAAGGACATCGACGTGCTGCAGTCTTACGACGATTATCCGGTGATAGTGATGATGCAATTCGAAGACCTGGGCTTTTGCGCCAAGGGCGAAGGCCCCGAATTCGTGCGCAGCCAGACGCTGACCGTGGACGGCAGCTTCCCCAACAACACCAGCGGCGGCCAGCTGTCGGCGGGGCAGGCGGGGGCGGCGGGCGGCTTTATGGGGCTGACCGAAACCATTCGCCAGCTCACCGGCCAGGCGGGCGACCGCGCCGTGGCCGGGGCGCAGCTGGGCCTGGTGGCCGGCTTTGGCATGGTCACCTACGACCGCTGCCTGTGTACTGGCGCGGTGATCCTCGGAGGCAGCCAATGACCATGCCTTTGATGCGCCCCCCGCGCAAGAATCCGGTGCTGCGCACCCGGCAGATGAACCTGCCGCCCTGGGCGCGCGGCCGCGTGGCCCTGGGCATGACGGCGGCGGCAGCCGAGGGCCGCTTCGAGCTGCAGGTGTGCCAGGAATGCAGCACCGTGCAGTATCCGCCGCGCGCGGCTTGCCATCACTGCCTCTCGGCCCGGCTTGCCTGGCGCGCGCAGGATGGCGCGGGCGAGCTGCTTAGCGAAACCACGCTGCATCACAGCAACGATCTTTTTTTCCGCGAGCGCCTGCCCTGGCGCCTGGGTTTCGTGCGGCTGGATGCCGGGCCCACGGTCATGGTACACGTGCACGGCGACGTTGGCGCCACGCCGCAGCGCGTGCGCGTGGGCGCGCGGCTCGACCGCGCCGGGCAGGCGGTCCTGATTGCATTTCCGAAGGAAGGAAGCACGAATATGGCAGACGATCCGATGCTGCGTGAAATGGGTTGCGACCCCAAGTTCCGCAAGGTGCTGGTCACCGATGGCAAGACCCCCGTGGGGCAGGCCATCGTGCGCGCCGTGGTGGCCGCCGGGGCCGACCTGGTCTGGGTGGGCCACGCCGAGCCATGGAAAAACTACGGTGGCCTGGATGACATCACGGCCCTGCCGCAGGTGGCGCTCGTGCCGCTCGATCTCAGCGACAGCCGCAGCATCGTCGAGCAGGCGGGCTCCATTGGTGGCAAGGTGGACATCGTCATCAACAATGCCGAAGTGCACCGGGCCCATGGCATCGCCTCGCGGCGCGGCACCGACGTGGCGCGTTCCGAGATGGACATCAATTATTTCGGCCTGCTGCGCCTGGCGCAGGCTTTCGGCCCGGCGCTCAAGGGGCGTTCGGCCGACGGCACCACCAGCGCGACCGCCTGGGTCAACCTGCTGTCCATCTACGCCTTGTCCAACTTTCCCGCGCAGGGCACCTACAGCGCCAGCAAGGCTGCCGCCCATTCGCTGGCGCAGTGCCTGCGCGCCGAAATGACGCCGGCGGGCATTCGCGTCATCAATGTGTACCCGGGCCCGGTCGATGACGAGTGGAACCAGAACATGCCGCCGCCCAAGCTCAGCCCCCAGGCCCTGGCCAAGGCCATCGTCCAGGCCCTGAAAGAAGGGGTGGAAGACGTCTATCCCGGCGACGTGGCGCAAGAATGGCTGCAGCGCTGGCGCGACAACCCCAAGGTGCTGGAGCGCGAACTATCCATGAATCGTGGCGCCTGACGGCCCGGAGAATCACAGCATGACACATCCCACCGAACCGACGACTGGCGCCCAGGCCCTGCTGGGCTTTGCGCAGGCCCTGCTGGGGGGCGGCATCCGCGTCATCGACCTCACCCAGACGCTGACCCCCGACTTCCCGCAGATTGCCCTGCCGCCCGAGTTTGGCCAGTGCTGGCCGTTTCGCATCGAAGAAGTCTCCAAGTACGACGAGCGTGGGCCGGGCTGGTACTGGAACAACTTTTCCTGCGGCGAGCATACCGGCACGCACTTTGACGCCCCCATCCACTGGATTTCCGGGCGCGACCTGCCCAACAATTCGGTGGACACCATCCCGGTGCAGCATTTCGTCGCGCCCGCCTGCGTGCTCGATTGCTCGCCGCAGGTGAAAGACGACCCCGACTACCTGCTCACCATCCAGGACATCGAAGACTGGGAAGCCGCCCATGGCCGCATCCCGGCGGGCGCCTGGGTGCTGATGCGCACCGACTGGTCCAAGCGCAGCGACCCCGAGCAATACCAGAACTACGACGAGACTGGCCAGCATACGCCGGGGCCCAGCGCCGAGGCCGTGCGCTTTCTCATCGAACAGCGCGACGTGCTGGGGTTCGGCTCCGAGGCCATCGGGACTGATGCCGGGCAGGGCTACCACTTGCGCCCGCCGTATCCCTGCCACTACCTGATGCACGGCTCGGGACGCTACGGCCTGCAGTGCCTGTGCAACCTCGATCTGCTGCCGCCCGTGGGGGCCGTGCTCATTTGTCCGCCGCTCAAGATCCAGAAAGGCAGCGGCAGCCCCTTGCGCGTGCTGGCGCTGGTCGGGCAATAACGTTCACGACGCTTTGGGCATCCCGCATGTCCAAGGCGTCGCAGGCGTAAATGGCGGACGCCCCGTGTTGTATCGACGCCAATCTCATGGTTTTCTATTATTTTAGTTATGAATTTTTTAGTGTCTGATTAATGAACTTCTCCCCTTCCTCTTAGGAGTGTGCGATGAAATCCCTGCGTTTTTTGAGTGCCATGGCCTCCGGCCTGACGACGGCAGCACTGATCACTGCCAGCCCCGCGGCCAATGCCGCTGATTACAAGGTCGGTTTTGTCACGTCCCTGGTGGGGCCGGTGTCCTCGCTGGGCATCCCCTACCAAAAAGGTCTGAAGGCGGGCGAGACCTTCCAGTCCGAGATCGACGGCAAGAAGGTGCAGGTCATCACCCTGGATGACGCGTCCGATCCCAGCACGGCGGCGCGCAATGCCCGCAAGCTGATCGAGGAAGATCACGTCGATGCCATCATCGGCACGGCCGGGTCGCCGGGCGCCATGGCGATTGCCGCCGTAGCGCGCGAGGCCAAGACCCCGCTCATTTCCATCGCCCACGTCAACCTGAAAGGACCCGATGCCGCCTGGGTGGCCACGGTGCCCCAGCCCGCGCCGCTCATGATCAGCGCCGTGGTCGATCACATGAAGCAGGCGGGGGTCAAGACCCTGGGCTACATCGGCTTTTCCGACGCCTGGGGTGACGAGGTCTACGACGCCCTGCAGAAAACGGCGGTGCCCGCGGGCATCCAGGTGGTGAGCAACGAACGCTACGCCCGGGGCGATTCTTCGGTGGCCGGGCAGGTGCTGAAGATCGTCGCCAAGCACCCCGATGCCGTCATTACCGGCAACTCGGGCACGCCGGGCGCCTTGCCGTACCTGGCCCTGGCCGACCGCGGCTACAAGGGCAAGCTGTACGGCACGCACGCCCTCATCAACCCGGCCTTCATCAGCGTGGCACGCCAATCGGTCGAAGGCTTGCTGGCGCCCACCGGGCCGGTGATCGTGGCCGAGCAGCTGCCTGAAGACAACCCCATCCGCAAGGTCGCCATGCAGTACCGCGATGCCTACCAGAAGGCCAATGGCGCACCGGCCGCCGATGCGTTCTCGGCCTATTCCTTTGACGCCTGGCTCATTTTCCTGGATGCCGCCAAGCGTGCGTCGGCCACGGCGCAGCCCGGTACGCCCGAGTTCCGCCTGGCCTTGCGCGATGCCATCAAGAGCACCCACGAACTGGTGGGCACGCACGCCGTGTACAACTTCCATCCCGATGAGAGCTATGGCGTGGACGACCGCGCGCGCGTTGTCGTGCGGCTGGAAAAAGGCCACTGGAAACTGGTGCCGTAAGCGGCATCCGACGGGGGGCAAGATGCGCAAGCATGAATCGAGGTGGATGATGGGGAGAGCGGCATGAGTTGGGATATAGCCCTCATTCTGGGGGTCGATGGTCTGGCGACGGGAGCCATCTACCTGTTGGCCGGGCTGGGCCTGGTGCTGATCTTTTCCGTCACCCGGGTCGTGTTCGTGCCGTTTGGTGACATTGCGGTCTTTGCCGCCTTCAGCCTGGCGGCCTTCGAAGCCGGGCACGTGCCGCCCACCATCGGCCTGGTCGCCTTTCTTGCCGCGCTGGCCCTGCTGACCGAGCTGGGCAGCCTGCTGCGCCGGGGCGAGTGGCGTCATGCCCCCAGGGCCGTCCTGCTTTGGGGTGTGCTGCCCCTGCTGCCGTGTTTGCTGGCCTGGGGCGTGGCCAAGGCGCAACTGTCGCCGACGGCGCAGGTGCTGGCCTCGATTCTGCTGGTGGTGCCGGTGGCGCCGCTGTTGGCGCGCGTGGTCTTTCAGCCGATTGCCGACGCCTCGATCCTCATCTTGCTCATCGTGTCGCTCGCCCTCAGCTTTCTGCTCTCGGGCCTGGGCCTGCTGTTCTTTGGCCCCGAAGGGGTACGCACCACATCGCTGGTGTCCGGCGCGCTCGACCTGGGCGTGGTCAGCGTCAGCAGCCAGGTGCTGCTGACGGTCGGCACGGCCTGCGTGCTGGGGGTGCTGTTCTTTCTGGTGTTCGAGCGCACGTTGATGGGCAAGGCGTTGCGCGCGACCGCCGTCAATCGCGTGGGCGCGCGACTGGTGGCCATCCGCCCGGCGCGTACGGCCATGCTGGCCTATCTGTGCGCCTCTTTGCTGGCGGGCTTCATCGGCGTGCTGATCGCGCCCGTCACCACCATTTACTACGATTCCGGCTTCATCCTGGGCCTGAAGGCCTTCGTCGCGGCCATCGTCGGCGGGCTGGTCAGCTATCCGGCGACCGCGCTGGGTGCCATTTTCGTCGGCCTTTTCGAAAGCTTTGCCTCGTTTTTCAGCGGTGCGCTCAAGGACGCCATCGTCTTCAGCCTGCTCATTCCGGTGCTGATGGTGCGCTCGTACATGGCCAGCCACGTTGACGAGGCGGTCGAGGAGATCGACGAATGAAATCGACATCCAGAATCTTCTGGCTGGCGCTGCTGCTCGTCATGCTGGCGGCGCCCCTGGTGCTGGGCACGTTCACCGTGTCGCTGCTCAACGAGATCGGTATCGGCGCTCTGGTGGCCCTGGGGCTCGTGCTGCTCACCGGGGTGGGCGGGGCCACGTCCTTCGGCCAGGCCGCCTTCGTCGGCATCGCCGCGTACGCCAGTGCCTGGCTCACCACCAGCCAGGGCATGTCGCCCTGGCTGGGCCTGCCCTTTGCCCTGGTGCTCACGGGGGTGTCGGCCTGGGTGATCGGCGTGCTTACCCTGCGCCTGGGCGGGCACTTCCTGGCCTTGTCCACCATCGCCTGGGGCCTGTCCATTTCCATGCTGTTTGGCACGATGGAATCCCTCGGCCGGCATACGGGCCTGTCGGGGATCCCGCCGGTCGCGGTGGGAGGCTGGTCGCTGCTGGAGCCGCAGGCCATGTACTACCTCATCTGGAGCGTGGTACTGCTGGCCTGCCTGTTCAGCCGCAACCTGCTGGATTCCCGGCCGGGGCGGGCCATTCGCGGCCTGCGCGGGGGCTCTGTGTTGCTGGCCAGCGTGGGCGCCGATGCCTATCACCTGCGTATGTCGCTGTTCGTCACGGCGGCGCTGCTGGCGGGGCTTGCGGGCTGGCTGTATGCCCACATGAGCCGCTACGTCAGCCCTTCGCCCTTCAACGTCCACGCCAGCATCGAGTACCTGCTGATGGCCGTCGCCGGTGGCGTGGGCAGCCTGGCGGGGGCGCTGGTGGGCTCGGCCCTGGTGCTCGCCCTGAAAAACGCCCTGCAAGACTGGCTGCCGCTCATCACGCACGGCCTGGGGCAGATGGATGCGGTCGTCTTTGCCGCCCTGTTCATCGCCTTGCTGCACTTTGCCCGTGGCGGGGTGATGAGTTTCGTGCGTCGCGGCCTGCGGCGCTGGCGCCCCGCCGTGGCCGCCCGGCCGCGTCTGACGGCGCCCGCGCACCCCTTGCCACGCCGCACGCTGCCCGCCAAGGGCACGCCGGTGCTGTCCGTGCAGCAGGCCGTGCGCCGCTTCGGCGGCCTGGTAGCCGTCAACCAGGTCAGCTTCGACGTCGGCGCGGGTGAGATCCTGGGGCTCATCGGCCCCAATGGGGCGGGCAAGTCCACCATGTTCAACCTGCTCACGGGCACCATTCCCATGAGCGCCGGGCACGTGCGGTTTCTCGGGCGCGACATCACCGGCCTGCCGCAGCGCGAGGTGGCCCGGCTGGGGCTGGCGCGCACCTTCCAGCACGTCAAGCTGCGCCCGCGCATGACGCTGCTCGATAACGTGGCGCTGGGCGCGCACGCGCGCACACGCCCCAGCATGCTGCGTGCCGGTCTGCGGCTCGACCGCGAGGAAGAACACCGCATCCTCTACGAGGCCCAGTGCCAGCTCGACCGCATCGGCCTGGGCGACAGCGCCCACGAGCTGGCGGGCAACCTGCCGCTGGGCACCCAGCGCGTGCTGGAAATCGCCCGCGCGCTGGCCGCCGATCCCGTCTTGCTGGTGCTCGACGAACCCGCCGCCGGCTTGCGGCGCAATGAAAAAATCGTGCTGGGCGAGCTGCTGCGCAAACTGCGCGACGAAGGGCTCACCATCCTCATCGTGGAGCACGACATGGAATTTGTCATGAAACTGGTGGATCGCCTGGTGGTCATGAACTTTGGCTCCAAGCTCACCGAAGGTCTGCCCGCCGACGTGCGGCGCGACGAACGCGTGCAGGCGGCCTATCTTGGAGGAACCGCGTGATGGCCGGGCCCATGCTGGAAATTGCCGATCTGCACGTCGCCTACGGCCGCGTCGAGGCCGTCCGGGGCGTGTCGCTCACGCTCGATCCGGGGCGCATCGTCTCGGTCATTGGCCCCAATGGCGCAGGCAAGACCACGCTGCTGTCGGCGGCCATGGGCCTGCTGCCCTCGCGTGGCACCCTGCGCTTCGAGGGCGACGACCTGCACGGCCTGGATGTCGAGCGCCGCGTCGAGCGCGGCCTGTGCCTGGTGCCCGAGACGCGCGAGCTGTTTGGCGAGCTGTCCGTGCTCGACAACCTGCAGCTGGGCGCCTACGCGCGGCACCTCAGCGCGGCGGCGCGGCGCGCCCGGCTCGCCGAAGTCTATGACCGTTTTCCGCGCCTGGCCGAGCGCCGCGCGCAGCGCGCCGACACCTTGTCGGGCGGCGAGCGCCAGATGCTGGCGCTGGGGCGCGCGCTCATGTCCGCGCCGCGCCTGCTGATGCTCGACGAGCCCAGCCTGGGGCTCGCGCCGCTCATCGTGCAGGAGATTCTCGCCATCGTGCGTGCCCTGCGCGAGGACGGCGTATCGATATTGCTGATTGAACAGAACGCCCGCGCGGCCCTGGAGAGTTCCGACTTCGGCTACGTGCTCGAAACCGGTGAGGTGGCGCTGTCGGGCGACTCCAAGGCCCTGGCGGAGGATGAACGGGTTCGTGCCACGTATCTCGGAGGAACGCACGATGAATGAGCAGTCCATGGCTTCGCCGCTGCCCCCGGCGCAGCGCACCGTACCGCAAATGCTGCAGCGCCAGACGCGCGAGTTTGGCGCGCGGCCCGCAGTGACCCTGGGGGCGGCCAGCTGGTCGCACGCCGACATGGCCAGGGTGGCCGCGCGGCGGGCAGGGGCCTTGCAGGCGGCGGGCGTGCAGCCCGGGCAGGCCGTGGCCATCATGAGCGCCAGCCGCCCGGAAAACCTCGAAACCTTTCTCGCCTGCGGCTGGATGGGAGCGGTGGCCGTGCCCATCAACACGGCCTGCCAGGGGCCGCAGATCGAATATTTTCTCGCCAACAGCCAGGCGCGCCTGTTGGTCATCGAAGCCGACCTGCTCGAACGCCTGGCCACGGCCACGCTCGAGCACACCGGGCTGGAGGCCATCTGGGTGCTGGACGCCGGGCCGCTGCCCGCGCGCATCGGCGGCGTTGCGGTGCATGCCTGGCCCCAGTCGGCGGCCGCCGTCGAGCCCGCGCCGGTGCGCCCGGGTGACGTGCTGGCCATTCTCTACACCTCGGGCACCACCGGGCCGTCCAAGGGGGTGCTGTGCTCGCACGCGCACTACTACTGGTGGGGTCTGAACAGCCTGCAAGTGGTGGATGCCGGGCCCGATGACGTGCTGTGCACCACGCTGCCGCTGTTTCACATCAATGCGCTCAACACCTATGCGCAGGCCGCGCTGGCGGGCTGCCAGGTCGTGTTCCTGCCCAAGTTTTCGGCCTCCGGCTTCTGGGGCTCGATGCGTCAGCACGGCGCCACCGTCATCTACCTGCTGGGGGCCATGGTGCCCATCTTGCTGGCCCAGCCGCACAGCGCCGCCGAGCGCGAGCACCGGGTGCGCATCGGCCTGGGCCCGGGCGTGCCCGCGCTGTCGCTGGCCGAATTCAAAACCCGCACCGGCATCCACCTGCTCGAAGGCTATGGTTCGACCGAGACCAATTTCGTCATTGCCACGCGGCCGGATTCCCCCCGCCAGGGGATCATGGGCTGGGTGCGGCCCGGCTTCGAGGCCCGGGTGGCCGATGACGAGGACGTCGAGCTGCCGGACGGCACGGCGGGCGAGCTGCTGCTGCGCGCCGACGAGCCCTATGCCTTTGCCAGCGGCTACTTCAACATGCCCGACAAGACCGTCGAGGCCTGGCGCAACCTGTGGTTTCATACGGGGGATCGGGTCGTGCGCGATGCGGATGGGGCTTTCCGCTTCGTCGATCGCATCAAGGACGCCATCCGCCGCCGAGGCGAGAACATCTCTTCGTACGAGGTCGAGCAGGTGCTCCAGAGCCATCCCGCAGTGGCCACCGTCGCGGTCTACCCAGTGCGCTCCGAACTGGCCGAAGACGAAGTCATGGGGGCCGTGGTGGCGCAGCCCGGCCAGGCGCTCGACCCCGCCGAACTGATCGCCTGGTGCGAGGCGCGCCTGCCGTATTTCGCCATTCCCCGCTATCTCGACGTGCTCGACGAGCTGCCGCGCACGGAAAATGGGAAAATCCAGAAATACAAGCTGCGGGAACGCGGTGTCAGCGACACGACCTGGGAGCGGCCCCAGGCCACTCGCGCGCGACAGCGCTGAGCGCCTCATGCCGTGCAGGCCCGGCGTCCGGGCCCGCACGGGCGCTTGCCACGCCCGGCTGCCCGCAGCATGCAATCGCAAGGAGAATCTATGACCATGTACGCCGAGGATTTCCGGCTCGTCCAATCGCTGGGTGATGAGCACATCGGGCTGGAGGCCAGAGCGCGGGTCGATGATCACCTCGATACGCGCATCTGGCTGCGTCTGCTGGCCTGCAGCACCCAGATCGAGCACCAGATTCGCGATCTGCTGCGCCTGCGCTTTGCCACCAGCCTGCCGCGCTTTGACTATTTGGCGCAGCTCGACCGGCACCCCGAGGGCTTGCGCATGAACGTGCTCTCGCGCTACCTGATGGTCACCGGGGGCAACGTCACCGGGCTCACTGATCAGCTGGTCAAGGACGGTCTGGTGCGGCGCGCCTCCGACCCCGAAGACCGCCGTTCCTGGCGTGTCAGCCTCACCGACAAGGGGCGCGCCGAGTTCGCCCTGATGGCCGCCGAGCACCAGCAGTGGCTGGCCGGCCTGTTCAAGGGCCTGCCCCAGGCGGACAAAGAATCCTTGTACGCCAGCTTGGGCCAGCTGCGCATCCACCTGACGCGCCATCAGGCCGAGCTGCAGGCCGCCGCACTGGCACAGACCGCGGACGACGCCCGCGCCTGATGCCCGCGTCGGCGGCGCATGCCGCCATTGGCCGCGCTGCGCGGTTCGCGGGGCGCGCGACCGGGTCAACGCTTGCCTGCGCCGGTTTCATCTTCACGCCATTTCGTTTGTTTTCCACCGTATTTCAAGGGTATTCCCTATTTACAGCGCTCCTTCGGCTCAATAGCATTAGAACTAAACATATGAAAATGAATGGATCATCCGAATCCATCCAACCGACGGAGACAGACCATGAGTGCCATACCCAGGACAGTTGAACAATTGGATGCGAGCCCCGTGCTGGCCGACCTGCTGCGGGATCTGCGTGCCCGGCGCGGCGAATTCGAAGCTTTGGGGCATCTGCCGCAGGACATCATCGAGCGCTTCAAACAGCTGGGGGTCTACCGGGCGCTGGTGGCGCGGCGGTTTGGCGGTGAAGAACGTTCGCCCGCCGAATTCTGCCGCCTGATCGAGCGCCTTTCCGAGGCCGACGGTTCGGCCGGCTGGGTCGCCAGCTTCGGCATCGGGGCGGTCTACCTCTCGGCCCTGCCGGTGAGCACCCTCGAAAAACTCTACGGCGAAGGCGGGGTCGATCAGGTCTTTGCCGGCGGCATCTTCCCGCCGCAGCCCGCGCAGCAGGTCGAAGGCGGCCTCAAGGTATCGGGGCGCTGGAGCTTTGCCAGCGGCTGCATGGGCGCCGACATCGTCGGCGTGGGCATCGTGCCGCCCGCCTCGGGCGGCGGCAACCCGCTGCCGCGCATGGCCGTCATGCCCCGCAGCCAGATCCGCATCGACACCACCTGGCACGTGATGGGGCTCAAGGCCACCGGCAGTAACGACCTGGTGGCCGAGGGCGTGGTCGTGCCCGAAGAATGGACCTTCGTGCGCGGCGGCGGCTCGTCGCTGGACACCCCGTTGTACCGCTACCCGGCGCTGTCCTTCGCCACACAGGTGCTGGCCGTGGTCGCGCTGGGCATTGCCCGGGGCGCCATCAACGAACTGGTGGGCATGGCTGCCGGCCGGGCCTCGGTGACGGGCGCCCCCAATCTGGGCGAGCGCGTCTACGTGCAGCTCGAAGTCGCCAAGATCGAGGCCGAACTGCGCGCGGCGCGCAGCTGGTTCTACGAGGCCATCGACGACGTCTGGCAGGTGCTGCTCGCGGGCGGCACGCCCGACGATCAGCTGGTCAGCATGCTGCGCCTGTCGTCCACGCACGCTTCGCGCGTCGGGGCTGACGTCACGCGCCGCGCGCAGATGCTCAGCGGCATGACCGGCGTCTATGACAAGAGCCCGCTGGGGCAGATGGTGCGCGATGCGCAGATGGTGACGCAGCACGCCTTCATGGGCGACGTCACCTACCAGAACGCTGGCGCCATGTGCTTTGGTCACAAACCCCTGCCGGGCTACCTGTGATTCCCGCACCCTCTCTTTCAACCCCAACGGAGAAGACAATGGAAGACAAAAAGCCCCTGCGCGTGCTGTTTTGTATCGGTATCAACCAAAATTTCATGGATGCCCCGGCCCAGGAAAAGAAAGACGTCTGGCAGGCAACGCTCACCATGCTGCGCGGCATCCGCGATCTGCCGGGGGTCACGGTGCTGGGCAACATGGACGACGACCGCATCATGGTCGGGCCATCCCAGCAGTTTCCCTGGACGACCTACGTGCTGGCCGACGTGCCCGATTTCGACACCACGGTGGCCGCCTGCAACCTGTTTCGCGTCACCCCGGTGGGCACGGCGGGGGATTGCCTGTGGAAATATGCTCGCGTCGAGGCCCGCATCGGCCGCGAGCTGGTCATTGACTGAGCCGGAGAACCCTCATGAACCAGATTGCTTTGGTCACCGGGGCGGCGCAGGGGCTGGGCTTGTGCATCGCCCGCCACCTGCATGCCGCCGGTTTCAAGGTCGTCGTCACCGATCGGCAGCTGGCACAGGCCGCCGAGGCGGCGCGCTCGATCGACGCCACGGGTGAGCGCGCCTGGCCCCTGGCGCTGGACGTCACGCGCAAGGCCGATTTCGAGACCGCCCTGGCCGCCGTGCTCGAACACTGGGGCGGGCTGCAGGTGCTGGTCAACAACGCCGCCATGACCAAGGCGACCCCCGTGATGGACATCGGCGCCGACGAGTTCGATGCCGTGCTGGCCGTCAACCTGCGCGGCACGCTGTTTGGCTGCCAGGTGATGGGGGCCCACATGGCCGCCCAGGGCTACGGGCGGCTGGTGAACATGGCCTCGCTGGCGGGCCAGAACGGCGGCACGGCCACCGGGGCGCACTATGCCTGTTCCAAAGGTGGCATCATGACGCTCACCAAAATCTTCGCCCGTGAGCTGGGCCCCCAGGGCGTGACCTGCAATGCCGTCTCGCCCGGGCCCATGGATCTGCCTTCCGTGCATGCGCTGGTGCCCGACGAGCGCCTGGCCCAGATCGTCCAGGGCATTCCGGTGCGCAAGCTGGGCAATGCCGATTTCGTCGCCGACCTGATCGTCCGGCTGGCCATGCCGGATGCCGATTTCGTCACGGGCGCCACCTGGGACGTCAACGGTGGCCTGTTCATGCGTTAGGAGCCTGTCATGACCGATATATCCAGTTTTCGCAGCGCCATGTCCCTGCTGGCCGGGGCCGTCAACGTGATCACCACCGATGGCCCCAGCGGCATGGCGGGTTTCACGGCCACCGCCGTGTGCAGCGTCACCGACCAGCCGCCCACCCTGCTGGTGTGCATGAACCGCTCGTCCTACGCGCACAAATTCTTCACCGGCAACCAGGTGCTGTGCGTCAACGTGATGGGCAATGCCTCGCAAGAGGCGCCGCTCATCTTCGCCGATCGCAATATCCGCATGGCCGACCGCTTCAGCCGCGTGAAATGGAGCCCGCTCACCACTGGCAGCCCGGTCATCGAAGACGCGCTGGTCAGCTTCGACTGCCGCATCGCGCATACCAACGACGTCGGCTCGCACAGCATTTTCATGTGCGAGGTCGAAGACATCCGCTGCGGCGATGCCCAGCAGGCAAGCCTGGTGTATTTCAACCGCAATTATCATCACGTGGGTTCGCTCGAAACCCACTGATGCCGATGTTTTTTCCAGATGCATGGCCGGGTTTGCCGCAAGCTTGCCCGGCCATGCGCGCATGGGGGCGGGCACATGCCGCCGCGTGCACGCCAGAACATCTTTCGGTGCACGGCGAGACAAGTGCAAGCCGGATTTGATGCTTAAGATGTAAATGAATAAAAAGCATCTCTAGGAGACAAACATGAGCGAGACGGATCAGCAGCCCGAACGCGCTGCCATTCGCGAATACATGGTGATCGACGGCAAGCCCTGCACCGAGGGGGTGGGGCGCCTGCCTGTCTTCAATCCCGCCACGGGCGAAGTGATCGCGCAGCAGATCGAAGCCGGCCCCGGGCAGGTCGATCTGGCCGTGCAGGCCGCGCGCCGGGCCTTCGAATCCGCCGCCTGGCGGGCCACTTTGCCCGCGGCGCGCGAGCGCCTGCTGCTGGCGCTGGCCGATCGCATCGAAGCCGAGGGCGAGGCCCTGGCACGCCTCGAAACGCTCAATAACGGCAAACTGCTGGCACTGTCGCAAATGCTCGAAGTGGGCGCCAGCGCCCAGTGGCTGCGCTACATGGCCGGCTGGGCCACCAAGATCACGGGCGATACGCTGCAGCTGTCCATTCCATTCCCGCCGGGGGTTGGCTATCAGGGCTACACGCGTCCCGAGCCCGTCGGTGTGGTGGCCGCCATCATCCCCTGGAATTTCCCGCTGCTCATGGCGGTCTGGAAAATCGCGCCGGCCATTGCCGCGGGCTGCACCATCGTGCTCAAGCCCGCCGAAGAAACGCCGCTTACCGCGCTGCGCCTGGCCGAGCTGGCCCTCGAGGTCGGCTTCCCGCCCGGCGTCATCAACGTCATCACCGGGCGCGGTGAAGTCACGGGCGATGCCTTGATCAAGCATCCGGGGGTCAACAAGATCGCCTTTACCGGCTCCACCGAGGTCGGCAAGCTCATCGGCCACGCCGCCATCGACGACATGAAACGCGTGTCGCTCGAACTGGGCGGCAAGTCGCCCGTGGTCATCATGGACGACTGCCCGATCGACCTGGCGATCCAGGGCGCGGCGGGTGCCATTTTCTTCAACCAGGGGCAGGTCTGCACGGCGGGTTCGCGCGTCTTCATCCAGGATGGCATCTACGACCGGGTGGTCGAGGGCCTGGCCGTCGCCGCCGACAGCCTGAAGATGGGTTCCGGCTTCGATGCCGACACGCAGATCGGCCCCATGGTCTCGGCGCGCCACCGCGACCGGGTGGCCAGCTACATCGCCGCCGGGCAGGCCTCGGGGGCACAGCGGCTCACGCAGGCTCGTCCCTGGCAGGGCGGGGGCTATTTCATCCCGCCCACCGTGTTTGCCGATGCGTCGCCCGATGCCTCCATCGTGCGCGAAGAAATCTTCGGCCCGGTGGTGGTGGCCGCCCGCTTCAAAGACGAAGACGAGGCCGTGCGTCTGGCCAACGACACGCGCTTTGGCCTGGGCGCCAGCATCTGGAGCAACGATCTGGGCCGCGTCCAACGCCTGGTGCCGCGTATCCAGGCGGGCACGGTCTGGGTCAATACGCACAACATGCTCGATCCTTCCATGCCGTTTGGCGGCTACAAGCAGTCGGGCATGGGGCGCGAACATGGCCGGGCCGTCATCGACAACTACATCGAGACCAAATCGGTCTGCATCGCCTACCAGGCCTCGGCCTGAGCGCGGTGCGGGCAGTTGCTTCGCAAGGCTTTACCCAGACTTCATTCACCCATCCTGGCTTTATCCATCGATATAGAGCCGGCACCGAGCCGGCCATGAGGAGACACATGATGACCTTGATGCGCAAAGCGCAAGGTGTGGTGCTGGCAGCCGCCCTGGCGGCGGCGGGCACCGCACAGGCAGGCGATCCCAGTGCACGCGACTGGATTCCGGCGCCGCCGGGCACCAACGTATTTGCCGCCTATCTGTTCGGCCTGAACTCGCACGGCTTCTACGACCACGGCAGCCGCCTGGACGGCGGCCCCAGCGTCGACGTGCAGGGCATGGTGCTGCGGCCCATGCACTTTGGCGAAATCATGGGCAAGACGGTGCAGTACGAGCTCATCGTGCCCGCCCTGCGCACCACCATCGGCATGAGTGGCGTGCCCGATGACCGCGTCACCGGGGTAGGGGACGCCCAGTTCGGCACGGCCGTCTGGTTCGTCAACAACGAAGAAACCAAGACATGGTTCGCCTGGGAACCCTTCATCACCTTCCCCACGGGCGAATATCACAGCAACCACGCCGATGCCTCACCCGGCAAGAACCGCTGGACGACCGTGCAGGACTTCGCCGTGGTCAAGGGCTTCGGTGAATCCACCTTCCTCGAAGCCGTCGCCGAGTTCGAGTTCTTTGGCGACAACAACAACTACTACGGCACGACGCTCAAGAAAGACCCGGCGGTGCGCCTCATGGCCCTGGCGTCCACCAATATCACGCCCGATACTTACATCGGCATGCGCTACCGCTATGAAACCGGCGGACGCGAAAAAATGGATGGCATCGAATCCACCGGCCGGGCCAACAACCACCAGCTGGCCTTCGAGATCACGCACCAGATCAACGACGCCAATCAGGTGCAGCTGCAGTACATCCACGACCTGAAAGTCGAGAACGGCCCCCGCATGCGTGGCGTGCAGCTGCGCTACGCCTATGCCTTCTAGGCCCCACCACGGAGACATCCATCATGAAAAAAACAGTCTTGAGGCGCTCGTCCCAGGCAGGCCTGCTGTCGCTGGCGTTGCTTGTGGGGGGTACTGCGGCATCGCTTGCCGCCAATCTGCCGGTTGAAAAGCTGGTGGGCGGGCAATCCGTCAAGGTCGATCCGGCGCAGCGTGTCTACGTCATGGACGCCGTCTTCATGCACCTGACCGACAGCCGTCTCAACCAGTTCGATCGCAAGACCGGCAAGTTCCTGGGCATGATCCCCACCTCGTTCAATGGGCTGGCGCAGGTCTCGAAAGATGGCAAGAACATCTACGTGGCCACCACCTACTACGAGCGGGTCACGCGCGGCGAACGCACCGACACGGTCGAAATCTGGGACAACTCCACGCTCAGTTTCGTCAAAGAGATCGTGGTGCCTCCGAAGAAAGCCGGGACGCTCAACTATGACGGGATGTTCCGCCAGACCAACGACGGCCGCTTCATCCTGCTGCAAAATGCCACCCCGGCCGCCTCCGTCACCGTCGTCGATGCGCAAAAGCGTGCCTTCGTCAATGAAATCACGGCCACCGCCGGGTGCTGGAGCATCATCCCCGTGCCGGGGGCGCCGCGCAGCTTCTCTACCATCTGCGGCGACGGCGCCCTGCTCACCGTCACCTTGGGCGACGATGGCAAGGTCGCCAGCCAGAACCGCAGTCAGCCCATGTTCCCGGTGAAGGATGACCCCATCTTCATCACGCCGGGCCTGCTCTCCGACCGCATGGTGTTCGTGTCGTTCTACGGCAACGTCTACACCGCCAAGCCCACCAAAGATGGCATGAGCTTCGAACCTACCTGGTCACTGCTCGACCAGGAAGACAAGGCCAAGAACTGGGTGCCGGGCGGCTACAACCTGCTGGCCGTCGAGCCCAAGAGCCAGCGTCTGTACATCTTCATGCACCCCGATGGCAAAGAAGGTTCGCACAAGAACCCGGCAGCGGAAATCTGGGTCTACGACCTGAAGACGAAGCAACGCGTGGCCCGTATTCCGGGGCAGGATGCGCTGTCGATGTCGGTCATCCCGGGCAAGCATCCCCAGTTGCTCACCATCGACGGCGGCAATGCGCACATCTATGACATTTCCGCCCCCGAGCCCAAGCTGGTGCAGACCATCAAGGGCGCCAGCGAGTCGGCGCTGCAGCTCATGGGCTGGGGAGGCAACAATGGGTGACCCCATCATCGTCTATTCGGCACTGGCTGTCCTGGTGGTCGTGCTCTGGCTGGGGGCGTTCGACAAGCTGCGTCACTTTGCCGAGTTTGAGGCGGCGGTCTCCGGCTATCGCCTGCTGCCCACGGCCTTGCAGCGGCCCTTTGCCGTGCTCTTCGTCCTGGCAGAGCTGGCCAGCGGCGCCTTGCTGCTGCTGCCCGCGGCGCGCGCTTCAGGCGCTCTGGCCGCGCTGGGGGTGGTGCTGCTGGCTTCGGCGGGGGTGGTCGTCAACCTGCTGCGCGGCAACACCGACGTCAGCTGCGGCTGCGGCGGGCTGGCCCAGGCGTCCACCGGCTTGTCGTGGTGGCTGGTGCTGCGCAACGGCCTGCTGGCGGCGCTGGCCGTGATCGTGGGGGCAGGCATGGGGGCGCGCCCCCTTGGCTGGCTCGATGGCCTCACCTTCTTTGGCCTGACGCTCTCCGTGCTCGCCCTGTATCTCGTTTTCAATCAATTGCTCGCATCCCATCTGCAGATGCAAAAAAGGAGTCAATCATGACCGCACTGATCGTATCCAACGTCCTGCTGTGGGGGGTCGTGCTGGCCCTGCTGCTGGTGGTGCTGGCCCTGTCGCGCCAGATCGGGGTGCTCTACGAACGCGTGGCGCCCATGGGGGCACTGACGCTCGACAAGGGCCCCGCCGTGGGCGAGGCCGCGCCGCACTTCGATCTCAACGACCTGCTGGGGCGTCCGCATCAGGTGGGCTATGCCGGCGCGCGCAGCCAGCTGCTGTTCTTCGTCTCGCCCAGCTGCCCGGTGTGCAAGAAGTTGCTGCCCATCCTGAAGTCGGTGGCGCACACCGAGCGCGCCTGGCTGGACATCACCCTGGCGAGCGACGGCGAGATGCCCGAGCACCTGGCCTTCTACCGCAAGGCGGGGCTTGAATCCTTCCCCTACCTGCTGTCCACCGAACTGGGCATGAAATTCCAGATCAGCAAGCTGCCGTATGCCGTGCTGATGGACGAGCAGGGCATCGTGCGCGCCAAGGGGCTGATCAATTCCCGCGAACAGCTCGAAAGTCTGTTCACGGCCAAGGAAATCGGGGTGGGTTCGGCACAAGAGTGGCTCGAACGCGCCTCGGTCGAAGAAATCTCACGCAAGGAGAACGGCAATGCGCTGGCTTGATCATTTCGGAGAGGCCCTGACCCGCAAGGTGGCCCATCAGTCGTCCCGCCGCAGTGTGTTGTGCTCGATCAGCAAGGCCCTGGTGGGTTCGGCCTTCATCATGCCGGTGCTGCCGGTGTTGCGCAATGCGCAGGCGGCCACCCCCAAGACCGACCTCGATACGGCCACCGAAGAAGAACTCACGTCCTGCGACTACTGGCGCTATTGCGCGGTGGACGGCTTTCTGTGCACCTGCTGCGGGGGCACGGCCACCACCTGCCCGCCGGGCAGCGAGCCCTCGCCGATTTCCTGGGTAGGCACCTGCCACAATCCCAAGGACGGCAAAGACTATCTGGTGGCTTACCACGACTGCTGCGGCAAAACGGCGTGCGACCGCTGCTACTGCGGTGGCCAGGTGCGCGAGCGCCCGGGCTACGAGTTCTTCCTGCACAATGACGTCAACTGGTGCATGGCCAACAGCAACACCACCTACCACTGCACGGTCTCCACCATCGTGGGGCTGGGCAAAAACTGACGGAGTCCACACCATGTTCAGGCCCGGGCATTTCGCCCGGGTCGGCCTGGTCTCCGGCCTGGTGCTGATGTACTCGGCCCAGGCTGGGGCGGTCGGCCCGGTTTCGCAGCAATCCATGGTCGAATCTTTGCGGGCCAGCACCGCGGCCTACAAAGACTACATGCTCAATTGTGGCGGCTGTCACCGCTTCAACGGCGAAGGGGTGTCGCAAAATGCCATCCCCAATTTCGTCAATTCCATTGGAACCTTCACGCATCTGCCAGAGGGACGCGAATACATGATCCGCGTGCCGGGCGCGGCCCAGTCGCTGCTGGGCAATGCCGAATTGGCCGAGGTGCTCAACTGGATCGTGGCTACCTACAGCCCGCATCAGCTGCCGCCCGATTTCAAGCCATTCACGGCCGCCGAAGTGGGGGCCGTGCGGCCGTACCGCTTTGATGACGTCATGCAGGCTCGTCGCAAGATTACCGCCAAGCTCGAAAACCTGGGGCTCAACCCGGCCCCGTATCTGTATGGCGCTCCGGCCAACGTGTACGAAGCGGCGCATGCGGCTGCCGACGCCCAGGCGGCTCAGTGAGATGTCCTGGCTTCTTGGGCGTGCAGCTTTGCTGCGGGTTATCACGGCTGGTCAGGGGGCGGTGTTGCCTGTAGATTGGTTTCAGTCTCAGGTACGGAGGCCAAGTACATGATGTCACTCACGCCCCGCGCTACCCCACCGGTCGTCCCCTCGCCTTGGCTGCTCACCCGGCCCCGGCGCTTCAACGATCTCGGTGCATGGTCCGATAGCGTCAATCAGCATTTTGTTCCGCTCGAAATCAAGGCTCGGGATGCGGGGCCTTTCTGCAACCTGGCGGCCAACGAAACCCTGGGCTGCCTGCAGGTGTCCGAACTGGTCACCGCGGCCCAGAGCGTGCGGCGCACCCGCATGCTGGCCAATCAGTCCGAGGTCGCGCAATACAAGCTCAGCATCCAGGTCTCGGGGCGCTCCCAGATCGCCCAGGATGGTCGCTCGGCGGTGCTGCACCCGGGCGACTGGGGTTTTTACGATACCTCCCGCCCCTACGAGGTGCAGGTCGATTCCGGCGCCCACTTCCTGGTGCTGCGCATTCCCTCGTCCGCCCTGGCCGTCTGGGAAACCACGCTGCAGGCCCGAGTGGCCACGTGCTTTGGCTCCACCAGCGGCAGCGCGCGGGTGGCGGTCGATGCCTTGCGTTCGCTGGTGTTGCAGGGCCAGGCCCTGCCCACAGCCCAGGCCGAACAGATTTCCACCACCGTGATGCAGCTGTTCGCCCTCAGCCTGGGCGGGGTGGCCAACCCCGTGCCCGACGCCAGTCTCGACGCGGTGCGCGAAGGGCAGCTGCGGGTCATCCTGCGTCACGTGCACGAACACCTCAGCGACGACAGCCTCACGGTGGCGGGCCTTGCCGCGCAGTTCCGCATGTCGCGCCGCTATCTCTACAAGCTCTTTTCCCTGCGCGGGCTCAGCCCCGCCGACTACATCCTGGGCGCGCGGCTCGAACGCTGCCGCGACCTGCTCAGCGACCCCGCCAGCACGCGCCAGATCAGCGAACTGGCCCACATGCACGGCTTTGTCGATGCCTCGGCGTTCAGCCACGCCTTTCGCCGCCGCTTCGGCCTGTCGCCCAGCGAGTGGCGGGCCAGCGAACTCAGGAAAACCGTCCCTTGACGGGACACACGCGCCTGTTTTGCACACCATCCGCTGCCGCTGCTGGCCTGCCGCACCGCGTGCGCCTGCGGCACCGGCGTGGGCAGACCGCACAGCCCGGCCAAGCGCGTGATGGTGGCGTCAGGCCTACTGCTTTTGCTTGGGTGACCGCATGAGCATGTGTGGTTGGTGCTGTGCCGTCCCCAGCAGCGAGATCATCTGGGGGGTGACCTCGGTGTAGCGGACGATGCGTCCGCCGTATTGCTGGACGAACCGGGTCGCGTCGCCCTGCTGCGCAAATGAAGCCAGGGTCGGGCCCATGGCACCGGCCAGGGGCTGCCAGGCCACATAATAGGCCGCCTGGGCATCCGTGAAACTGTCTGCCGCATCGGAGGGGTGGTTCCAGTCGATCTTTGCGCAATCTTGAACAAACTGGTGCTGCAGGATGGCCCGGTGCTCGGGCTGCAGGGCGTAGGCGAAGAAGTCGCGGGTCGAGTCGAATTTCAGCGGCTGCTTTCGCCCTTTGACGTAGGCCTCGGCCCGAGGCCCGGGGGCATTCTTCAAGTACATGCCACAGACGGCACAGGTGTCGTTTTT
Organism: Castellaniella caeni NBRC 101664; assembly: GCF_001592225.1. Taxonomy (GTDB): domain Bacteria; phylum Pseudomonadota; class Gammaproteobacteria; order Burkholderiales; family Burkholderiaceae_B; genus Castellaniella; species Castellaniella caeni. Next base: position 51,455 of record NZ_BCWN01000015.1, read on the forward strand.
CTGGATGTCTACCGGCTTTTGTTCCGCAATCGGATCGTGGCGCATGCAGCCTCCCAGGCTAACCAGGCTGATCGCCACGACGATGGCCGAAACCAAGTGGGGGCCGCGTGCGAACGGGCGCGTCACAGAACTGGATTTCATGGTTCAGACTTCTTTTCGGTGAAAAATGTGTAAAGACAAGTAGAACGGAACGAGCACCCAGATCAGCATGATCATGTATAGCTGGATGTGGCCATATGCATGGGCGTCGGTCATCCCCAGGAACAGGTCGTTGCCTGCCCCCTGGCCCAGGGCGGTGAGATTGATCAGGCGGAAAACGTCGATCGGATTGAACAGCAGCAGATAGGGGTAGATGGCCTGTTCGACGTCATTGCCACCGCTGAATACCAGGATGGCGAGCAGCAGCAGGTCGAACAGGACGACGCTGACGAACCAGGCGATCAGGGACAAGCCGGCCGCGCGGGATTTGTCTTCGGTTGCTGCGCTGATGGTGCAGGCCAGGGCAACGAAGCTGGCCCCCAACAGCGCAGCGCTGAGTGCGAAGTTGAGCATTTGCAGCCAGGCCTGCGGTGTGCGGGTCTGTGGCTGCATGATCTGGATGATGAGTGCCGCCAGGCCGAACCCGCACAGAATGGCGACGATCAGGGCGGCGCAGTGGCCGAGGAATTTGCCCGTCAGCAGTTGTCCGCGCGACAGGGGCAGACTGAGAATCAGCAGCAGCGTGTTGCCGTCTCGTTCACCGACGATCGTGTGATAGGCGATCAACAGCCCGATGAGCGGGATGATGAATGCCGCCAGCGTCGTCAAGCTGGCGATGGTCGAGGTAAATGAGACAAAGCCCAATTGGCCGGCTCCGGCCCCGCCAAAATAGGCAATGCTCAGCGAAAGCAGGGCAAACAATATGGCGATGGCAATGATCCATCGATTGCGGAAATCGTCGCGAAACTCTTTTCTGGCAACCGTCAGCGTCGTGTGCATCATCATGCGGCCCCCTGGGCGTGGTTTGCGCCCAGCCAGTCGTACAGGCTGCTCAGGGAGGGCTCCGTGATTCTCACGTTGGCGATGCGCGGGTGGTTCAGCAAGTCGCGCAGCAGTGGCATTTTCTCGTCATCCGAAACGTGGATTTCCACCTGATTGCCGTCGCGGATCGTGCGCCTGGCATCGAGCGCCTGCAGACAGGGGGGTAGCGCGTCGGTGCTGCCGTCCTGGATCAGCTGCAAGCGAATGGTGCTGGGCAATCTGGCCCTGTTCTGCAGCTCGCCGAGGCTGCCGCTGGCCAGCAGGCGGCCTTCACGCAGGATCAGCGCCCTGTCGATGTGGGGTTCGAGTTCGGCCAGCAGGTGCGAGGAGATCAAGACGCAGCGGCCTGCCGCGCGCAAATCGTCGATGATGCCGTAGAGTTCGCGCGTGGCTTGTGGATCGAGCCCCGAGGTAGGTTCATCAAGCAAAACGACGTCCGGTTGGCTCAGCAGCGCCTGGGCCAGGCCGAGGCGTTGGCGCATGCCCTTTGAGTACCCCCCCACTCGCCGATCCTGGGCGGGGCCCAGGCCGACGCGTTCCAACAGCTTTCTGCCAACGGGGGTGGACACGCGCTTCAGTTGAGCAAAATAGTCGATGACTTCCGCCCCCGTCAGGTTGGTGTAAAACGAGACGCTTTCCGGCAGATAGCCCAGGTGCTGACGAATTGTGTGGGCTTTGACTCCGGAGGGTGATTCTCCCAGGACGCGAATCTGTCCTCGCGTGGGCTTGATGAGCCCCAGGATCAGCTTGATCAGCGTTGATTTCCCCGCCCCGTTGTGTCCGAGCAGGCCCGTCACCTGCCCAGCCGGGATGGTGGCGTTGATGTCGTGGAGTGCGGCGACACTGCCGTACTGTTTGCCGAGCGCGTCGATTTCAATGGTGTCTTGCCTGGACATAAGTTCTCCAGCGGGCGGGGGGCCGCATGAGTGGGTAGCTGTCGCGGATATTGGGTGGGGTAAATACAGGAAAGGCCCGTTGCACATACCGCAGCAGCAAGATGGCCGGACTGTCGATCAGGCTGCGGGCGTCCGGGTATTTCCAGAGCAGGATGTCGATGCCGTCGTTTGGCTGGTGTGGCACGTCGCCGCGCTGGTCGCCGTTCATGTCCCAGCCGAGGTAATTGCTCCAGTAGTTGCCGGTTTTGTCCAGTGACCATTCTTCGGCGACGTTCTGGGCGTACTTGACCTGGGTGCGGTTGTCCAGGAAGCAGTTTTCATAGACGGTGTTGTCCTGGGCCCCCGCCGTGATGTGTATGCCGATGGTCGAATCAGCCATCAGGTTCGCGCGGATCGTGTTGTATTCCGAGTTGTACAGGAACAGCGCCTTGCCTTCTCCGCCGTCGATGATGTCGCTGGAACCCCCGCCTGTTTCGCCGAGGATGCCGCGCACTTCATTGCCCTGGATGTCGCTGTACGTCACGTAATTGAACAAAATCCCGTAAGAGCGGTCGTCGATCAGATGGTTGTCGATCACGTGCAGGTGATCCGAACTCATCAAGGCCATGCCCCCCACGTTGTCATTGCTGATATTGCCCCGGATGGTTTCGCGCTTTGAATACATCTGATGGACACCGTAGCGGACGTGGTCGATGGTGTTGCCTTCGATCAGATCGTCATGGCTGACGTAGTCATAAATGCCGTCGCGCGTGCCGGAGACGTGGTTGTTGCTTATCGTGCAATGCGCGTCGCTCCACAGATGAATGCCGTCGCCCCGGTCGGGCACGTCGAGTTCGGTTGCCCCGGCGATGCGGTTGTTGCTGACCACTGTCTGTTGTGGCCCATCCAGGTAGACGCCGAACAGAATGTCCTCGATCTGGTTGTGGTCGATCGTGACGTGGCTCAGCCCTCGCTCGATATAAACCCCCGCATTCATGGCGGTAAGGTCGAAGCCGGAATGGCGCAGGGTCAGATTGCGTACGGTGACGCCAGACGCCTGGACGCGGATGACGTCGCCCGCGCCGTCGGCGTCCAGGATGGCGCCCGGCTGGCCGACCAGCGTAATGGGCTTTTTCAGAATGAATGAGCCATGGTGCACGCCCGCCGGCACCTGCAGGGTGGCACCGGCAGGTGCCTGGGCGATGGCCTGTTGCAACGCGTCGGTGTCCGCCCTGGCCGATCTGGCGGGAACGACACCCAGCATCATGCTCAGGGCCAGGATGCAGAACAGCCTTTTGTTCAAGAAAGCCTCCGAAGTCCGGTCTTGCCAGGCATGCCTGCGCCGCGCTTCGTGCCGCGACACAAGCATGCCGGTTCTCAGGCTTCCACCAGCATCCGGCCGCGCATCTCCAGGTGCAGCGCGTGACAGAAGAAGGTGCAGTAGTACCAGTAGACCCCCGGCTTGTCGGCGATGAACGTGACGGACGACGTTTCTTGCGGGCTGATTTCCATGTTGATGCCGTAGTTCGTCAGGCAGAACCCGTGGGTCAGGTCTTCGATGCTGTCCACGTTGGTGATGGTGACCGTCACCTCATTGCCCTTTTTCACCTTGAAGTTGGGCAGGCCGTACTGGGGCGCGGAGCTGGTCATGTAGACAAAGACCTGGTTGCCCTCGCGGACGACCTTGTTGTCCTTTTCCAGCGTGATCCCGTGTTTCTTGGCCTGGGCCACCGTTTCCGCGAAGAACGGGTCTGTCCGGCTCCATGTGCGCTTGACTTTGTTGATCAGCATTTTGCTGGGCAGAATGATGGCGTCGTGCGGCTCGGAATACACGGGGGCATCGGCCACCAGTACCATCTGGTCGCCCGAGATGTCGATCAGCTGGTCGAGATCAGGGTGCAGCGGGCCGGTCGGCAGGAAGCGGTCTTTGGCAAATTTGTTCAGAGAAACCAGCCAGTGTCCATCGGCGTCGCGAGTTTCACCCAGTGACGTGTGGTTATGGCCCGGCTGGTAAGCGACGTCCAGCTTCTGGCGCAGATAGTTCACCTTCTTGCCGCCATAGGCATCGATGGCGTCCTGGATGTTCCATTTGGCGATCTGGCTGTCGATGAACAGCGTGGTGTAGGCGAAACCGCGTCCGTCGTAGGCGGTGTGCAGCGGCCCCAGGCCCAGTTGCGGTTCGGCCACCACGGCTTCGCGCGGCGTCTTGAGCTTGCCGTTGAAGTAGTCGTCCACCTTTGACCAGGCCATGACGGTGACGGTGGGCGAGAGTTTGCCGTTGGCGGTGAAATACTTGCCGTCCGGGCTGGCATTGACCCCGTGCGGGTTCTTGGGCACCGGGATGTACATGGTCAGCTCAGAGCCGTGGCGGCCATCGACCACGGGGACTTTCGAGCTGCCGATCGTCTTGAACTTGCCGGCCTTGATGGCGGCTTCGATGCGCCCGATGTTGAATACCACGACCCAGTCGCGCTCGCTTTGCATCATGTCGGCCAGCACGACCCCGCCTTCGCTGTTGTAGCAGGTGGAAACCGCGTACTTGCCTTCATAGTCGCATTCGGTGTTGTCCAGGTTGCCGTCCACGATCACCTGCCAGGCCACTTCCATCGTCTCGCCGTTTACGGCGGTGAACATGGTCTGGTATTTTTTCGGGTCGTCCAGGTCGCGGCCGTCGTTGGGGCTGGGGATGCGAAATTCGGCATTGGCGAACACGTAGCCCGTCTTTGGTTCGCGCTGTACGCGCAGGCCGTGGATGGCTTGTACGTTGGGGATCGGGGTGATTTTGTCGGTGCGCATCACATCGCAACGGATGCGTGCCACGCGGGTGCCCGCCTTGTCGTTGACGAATATGTAGCGGCCGTCATAGTGGCCGTGCGTCTGGCTCATGTGTGGGTGGTGCAGATCGCCGCCCCTGGGGAAATTTTCTCCCAGCACGCGGCGGCTTTCGTTGGTGATGCCCCAGCCCACGGCAAAGTCGGTGTTGAAGACGGGGATCCGCATCAGTTCGCGCATCGAAGGCATGCCCAGAATCCGCATTTCCCCCGACTGGCCGCCGCTCCAGAATCCATAATATTCGTCGAGTTGGCCTGGGGCGACGTAATCTTTCGGCATGGTGGGCTCGTTGGCCGCGTGTGCGCTAGGGACGATGTTCATGCCGCCAATGATGCCGCTGGCCCCAGCCAGTCCGGCCAGGGCGCCGCCGCGCATGAAGTTGCGCCGCGCAGGGTTGCCCGGCGCAGGTGGGAGCATATCGATTTCATCCTGGGTCAGTGCCCGGATGCCCGTCACTTCCAGCCCGGGTGTCTGGTCTTTGCTGTTGTCGCTCATTACAGTCGTTCCTTGAAGTTGGAGAGAAACCCAGTTACCTAGGTGCTTGCGGTCTCGGCCGAGAGATCGTTTCCAGCGAGCCCCTGCGTGGCCGGTGTCGGGAAACCTGGCCGGACCGTGGGGCCTGGGCGCTTCTCGCGCTTTTTCCGCCGTTCGACCAAGGGGGGGCATTTGTGATCGTTGTGGTAGGTCACCTGACAATCGAGGCAGTAATGGCACTCGTTGTAGTTGATGGGCCCCAGCGGGCTGATGGCCCTGACTTCGCACTCGACGGCGCACAGTTGACAGGGGTGGCCGCACTCTTTGCGGCGGCGTAGCCACTCAAAGAGATGCCAGCGTCCGGAGACGGCCAGCCCGGCACCCAGGGGGCAGATGTAGCGGCAGTAGAACTTGTTGGTGAACACGGCGGCGCCCAGCAGGATGGCGACGTACAGGACGTATCCCCACGAGCGCAGGAAGTGCAGCGTGATGGCCGTCTTGAAGGGTTCGACTTCGGCAAACCTTTCAGCCAGGCCGACTGACTGCAGAGACAGGCCGAACAAAAAGAGCAGGATGATGTACTTGATTGCCCAGAGCCGTTCGTGCAGGTAGGCGGGAGGCTCCAGCTGCGGTATTTTCAGCGCCACGGCCACCTTGTGGATCAGAACCTGCAGGGCGCCGAACGGACACAGCCAGCCGCAATAGACCCCCCTGCCCACCAACAGCAGCGAGACAGCCACGAACACCCAGAGAATGAAAATCAGCGGGTCCATCAAGAACGTCGTCCAGTGAAAGCCGTGGATGACGGAGCTGATGAACGTCAGGATATTGACCACCGACAGCTGCGCCAGGCTGTACCAGCCAAGAAATACCAGGGTATAGATGAGGTAGCCCGTGCGCAGGTTTTCGAGCAGCCGGGGGCGCTTGACCAGCCAGTCCTGGAAGATGAGGATGGCCGACAGCACCAGCAGGCCGATGCCCAGGATGGCGATTTCGAAACGTCGGCCATACCAGATTTGCACCCACAGCGGGTTGTCCGCGGTTGCCGCGGTGCCGACGCCGGTGGCTGCGGGCGCGGGCGGCGTCAGCGCTGTGCTTGGTGGTTGGGACAGATAGGCGGCGGGCATCTCGTAGCTGCCGGTAAAGGTGCTGTAGATGCTCTTGAGCGGGCCGATCTGGCGATTGACCAGCAGTTGCAGCGTCCAGGGCGTCCCCGGATTGAAGCCCTGTCCGTGGCGCAGCACGAAGATGGCTTTTTCCTGGAAAGGCGGCATGTCGGCAAGGGCCACGTCATTGAAAGGAATGAGATCGGTGTCCTTGAACAGGAACAGCTTGTCGGCCTGCATGATGTGGAGGCGGTCGAATATGCCGCCGCGCACGTAGCCCAGCCCCTTGAATGAATAGATGCCGTTGGCGACGATGGCGATCAGTTCGTCGCCGGGCTGAAGCGTCTGTTCGATAGCCGCGTAGCCCTCGTCACCCAGCAGGCTGCGGCCCACCGACGGGGGCGTGATGTCCGCGTAGTAGAGATCGATGAATGGGGCTGTTTCCTGGCCGGGAACCGGTGCGGTGGGGTCGTCTGCCAGGCCGCTTTCCGGCTGTCCGGCAAATGCCTTGACCACGTCGTCCCGGGTGAGGTGCAAGGCGCGGAAGGCGCCGTTGCCAGTCAGTCCGGCCCAGTTCGTCGGCTGGAAGAAGTCGGTGCGGATGGTCGCCTTGGCGGCAGCTGCGTGCCCCTGGGCCTTGACGAGGTTGCGTGATGCCGCCACTTCCAGTGCGGCATTCATGATGGTTTCGTTGGCCACCATCGAGGTGACGGTCGCGCTGCTGATGGCATCGATCTTGACCGTGCCGGGGCTGCTGCTGCCGCCGACGACGATCTTGTCCTTGACGTGGCGGCCTATATAGCGGGCGACGAAGTCATAGAGGCGTTGTACCGGGATGCCGACCAGCAGGATAGGTTCCTGCTGCTCCAGCACTTTGGTGCCGACGATCTTGCCGTTCTGGTCGATGGCGACCAGGATGTTGATCGGCTCGCCCGAATAGGCCGGCACTGGGGCAACCATGACCGATTCGAACACATAGCCGATGAGCGTGTCGCCCTGGTAGACCGGAGCGGCGGGTGGGGTGCCCGAGATGTCGCCAAAGCGGGTCGCGGCGGGAAAATATTGCCGGACTTCCGGGTATTTCTGATCGACCCCCGCGAATGCCCTGGCCGAGGCGAGAAACAGGATCAAGGTCAACAGCATGAGCCGCAAGGCGCGACTGGGCTGCCCGGCCGACGGCGCGGCCTTGCGGAAAAAAATAAGTAGCGTATCCATTCAAATCACCTGTGCTTGCCCTGTGTGCAGAGGGAAGTCCGCCGACCGCCAGCGTTGGCTGCCGTCCCGGGAAAACACCAGCCATTGGTGGTTCTGCCTGGCCAGGGTGTCCCGCAGATCGATCAGCGGCATGGAGGCGGCAGCCACGCTCATGGCGTCGGCGTCGATGGATAGCGGCGCCGTCACGGTGATGCTGGAATAATTCAGCGGCGAGTATCCGGTGTGCGGATTGATGACGTGAAACAGCGATCGGTCTGCCGAATAGAACACCCGATAGTCGCCCGAGGTTCCCAGCGCCATGTCGCGGATGCCGGTGACGGCGGCGATTTTGTTGACATGATTCGGATCGACGATGCCGACGTGCCACAAGCGCCGGGATTTTGTCCCCGAAATGGCGCGCAGGTCGCCGCCCGCGTCGATCAGCGCGTCTTCGACGCCTGCCGCGCGCAAGGCGGCGATGCCCTGGTCGATGACATACCCCTTGGCCAGGCCGTCCAGGGTGACGGACATGCCCGGCCGGGTGAACTGGATTCTGTGTTTGTCGGCCTGGATGCGGCGATAGTCGATCAGGCGGTCTTTTTCTGCGATGCGCAGGCGATCGTCTGGCGTCAGGACGGCGGGCTGCCTGCGGGTTTCCAGATAGGACAGCACCGGCAGCACGCTGATGTCGAAGCAGCCTTCGGTTGCGGCTGAAATGGCCAGCGAGCGTTGCAGCACGTGGTGCAGGTCGGCGGGCGGCTTATCCAGATAGCCGTCCCGGTTCAAGCGAGCCAGCGGGCTGCCGGGTTCAAAGCGCGTCAACAGCGCCACGGTATCTGCCATCCGTTCGAACGCGTGCCGGATGGCTGCGCCTGCCTGTGCGGCATCGGCGGTCAGGCAGGTGATGGATACCGAGGTCTGCATCAGCGTCTGTTCGCGCCGGACTTCAAAGAGATTATTTTTTCTCTGTGCGACGAACCAACCTGCCCCGCCGAATAGTATTCCGGCGGCCGCCAGGCCCGAGGCTGATTTGAGTATCTTGCGGCGGCCAGGAGACGCTGGTGGTTCGGAAATCATGAAACTGCTCATGAAGTCAGCCCTCGGTATTCATCAAGCAAATAGCTGGCCTGATTCATTTGAATCAGGCGGGCACGAATATGTCGGTTTCTTGTCTCAGCCTTTTGGCGCAAAGGCGACACACCAGGCTTTGGGCGCGATCGAGCCCTCGACGACATTACAGGTGCCATCCGCCGTCGGAGTTTTGCCGGGGGTGTAGTGAATGCAGTTGTCGCATTCATCTTTGCCATGTGGGGCTTCCTGGTACATCATGGTCGCCTTGGATCCTTTGGCAGCTTGTGCCTGTGCCGGGGAGTGCTTCATGAGAGCCGATCCGGCGACGGTGCCGATGACCGCGGCTGTAATGCCGTTGCGCATCAGTGTGCGGCGGCTTTTATCAAATTCATGGCGAACTTTGGGCATTTTTCTCTCCGATATTGATTTGATGGCAATCAAACAAAATGTTGCTGCTTATTTGATCGGAAGAAAGTCTACGCCCCGTGTTTCAATGGGCATTGATAAAAATCAATTAATTAAAATCCTGAATGTATCCTGAATAAAGTTGAATGTTTTCTTAAATAATCTGAACGTTATTTTAAAAATTCTGAATATTTTCTTAAAAACCCTGAATGAATTCTTAAATTGAAACGAGCGAATACGGGGGCTTTTCAAACAGGTCGATGGGGCAACCGATGCCCGCTGCTTTGACGGTGGTGAGTATCGGTTGCCCCATCGGGCGTCAGGCTGGCGTGGACCTTGTCATGCCCGGCGGCGCGGAGCATGAAAAAAAGCGGCTTTCGCAGGAAAGCCGCTTGGGGGGTGGCCGACTGGCCCGGAGGCGCGTCGGCCTGCGCGTGACGGATCGCTCAGTCGATCAGCGTCCAGTGGCCCTTCTTGATTTCCAGCATGCGGAATGCCGTCAGATCCAGGCCCATGTGGTCGGTGGGCGACATGTTGAACATCCCCCCCGTGCCCATGAACCCCTTGGTCTGCTCGATGGCGTCGCGCACCTTGGCCTTGTCGGTGGTGCCGGCCCGCTTGACGGCGTCCACGTAGATCATGAGCGCGTCATAGGCGTGGCCGCCGAAGGTGGAGACGTCGGATTTCCAGCGTGCCTTGTAGGCCTTTTCATAGCCCGTAACCACGGGCTTTTGCGGATCGCTGTCGGGCAGGTCGTCGGCGACCACCAGGGCCGCGCACGGCAGGCGGGTGCCTTCGGCGGCCTCACGGGTGAGCTTGATGAACTCGTCCGAGCACACCCCGTGCGATTCGTAGACCGGCAGCTTGATGCCCAGCTGCTTGTAGTTGCGCTGCACCAGGGCCGGCCCCTGGCCCAGCCCGAAGATGAAGACGGCCTGGACGTCCGGGTTGTTCTTGATCTTGGTGAGCTGCGGGCTCATGTCGGTATCCTTGGGCCCGTAGACTTCCTGGGCGACGATCTGGATACCGTATTTGGGCGCGACGAGTTCGGATTCCTTCTTGCCCGACTGGCCGTAGCCGCTGGTCTCGCTCACCAGGGCGATCTTCGAGATGCCCTGTTTTTTCATGTTTTCAAAGACTTTCTCGGCGGCCATACGGTCGGTGTGCGGCACCTTGAAGACCCATTTCTTGACGGGATCGACCACCACCACGGCCCCGGCCAGCGAAATGAAGGGGATTTCGGCCTTCTCGACCAGCGGCACCATCGACATGGTGGCGCCCGTGGTGGTGCCGCCGATGATGGCGTCCACCTTGTCGTCGAAAATCAGGCGTTTGGCAAAACTGTTGGCCTTGTTGGCATCGGTGCCGTCGTCGTAGGACACCAGTTCGAGCGGGCGGCCCAGCACGCCGCCGTCCTTGTTGATGGATTCGACGTACATCTGCAGGGTCTTGGCTTCCGGGTCGCCGAGGAAGGCGGCCGGGCCGGTGGTCGAGAGCACCGAGCCGATCTTGATGGGTTCGGCGGCGCCCGCCGACAGGCTGAGGGTGGCCAGCGCCAAGCCGGCCAGCAGGTGGTTCAAGCGTAGTTTCATGGTGAGTCTCCTTTGGGGGGGGGGCTTATCGTTGTGCCGGCCTTTCGTCATAGACCCGGCGGGCCTTGCCGGTTTGCGTGCGCGGCAGCTCGCCGTAATGCATGATGGTGACTCGGGTCGAGATGCCGATATTGGTTTTGATGTAGTGCTGCAGCCGCTTGGCAATGTCGTTCACCTGCTGGGCCGACAGGCCGTTGGCCTCGTGCTGCAGTTCGCAGCGCACTTCGACATTGTCGAGGTGATTCTCGCGTGTGAGGAGAATCTGGTAGTTGCCGTTCAGGTGCGGGTCGCGCATGATCTGCTCTTCGACCTGGGTGGGGAAAACATTGACCCCGCGCACGATCAGCATGTCGTCCGAACGCCCGGTGATGCGCCCCATGCGGCGGAAAGCGCGCGACGTGGGCGGCAGCAGGCGGGTAAGGTCGCGCGTGCGGTAACGGATGATGGGCAGGGCTTCTTTGGTGAGCGAGGTGAACACCAGTTCGCCTTCCTCGCCGTCGGCCACCGGCTCGCCGGTCTCGGGGTTGAGGATTTCGGGGTAGAAGTGGTCTTCCCAGATGACCGGGCCGTCCTTGGATTCAATGCACTCGGATGCCACGCCCGGCCCCATGACTTCGGACAGGCCATAGATGTCCACGGCGTCCAGCCCCAGCTGGCGCTCGATCTCGCCGCGCATGCCTTCGCCCCAGGGCTCGGCGCCGAAAATGCCCACCTTGAGGGAAATGTCGTCGGCCGCGATGCCCTGGCGCTCGAATTCTTCGGCGATCACCAGCGAGTACGAAGGCGTCACCATGATGATGTCGGGTTTGAGATCCATGATGAGCTGCACCTGCTTCTCGGTCTGCCCGCCGGACATCGGCACGACGGTACAGCCCAGGCGCTCGGCGCCGTAGTGCGCCCCCAGGCCGCCGGTGAACAGGCCGTAGCCGTAGGCCACGTGCACGGTGTCGCCCGGACGCCCGCCCGCCGCGCGGATCGAGCGCGCCACCAGGTTGGCCCAGGTGTCGATGTCCTTGAGCGTGTAGCCCACCACCGTGGGCTTGCCAGTGGTGCCCGACGAGGCATGCAGGCGCGCGATCTTCTCGCGCGGCACGGCGAACATGCCGGTGGGGTAGTTGCGCCGCAGGTCTTCCTTGCTGGTGCAGGGAAACTTGCGCAGGTCTTCGAGCGTGTGCAGGTCGTCGGGGTGCACGCCCCGGGCGTCGAAGGCCTTGCGGTAGTGCGGCACGTTGTCGTAGGCATGGCGCAGCGTCCAGCGCAGCCGCTCGAGCTGCAGGGCGGTGATTTCGTCGCGGCTGGCGGTCTCGATGGCTTCGAGGTCGCCCGGTTTCACTTCTTTGACGGGCATGGTTGTCTCCTGTGTATCAATAGAATTCTTATGTGCCTGGCGCCGGGCTGTGCCGACCGCGCCGGTTTTGCGGCTCGTCGGTGGCGCCAGTGCGCGTCGGCCCCGGCCTCAAGCCGGGGCGCCGGGCTTGTCGGTGTTCAAAGTGTCGGTGACCAGGCCCTGGATGCGGTGCGATTTGCCACGAAACAGCACAATGTCTTTCTGGCTGGTGAGGTTGCGCACCGTGATGTCGTAGACGCCCATGCGTCCCCCCTGGATGCGGACTTGCGCCGTGGCCTGGAGCTGGTCGCCCTCGTGTGCGGGCGCGAGAAAATCGATGTGACAGGCTGAGGCCACCGTGTTGTGGTTGTCGCTGTTGCAGGCGTAGGCGAAGGCGGTATCGGCCAGCGTGAAGATCATGCCGCCGTGGCAGATGGCGTGGCCGTTGAGCATGTCGTGGCGCACGGTCATGGACAGCTGCGCCTGGCCCGGGGCGATGGCGTCCAGCCGCATGCCCAGGGCGTGGGCAGCGTGATCGCGCGCCCACATGGCGGCGCCCACCGCGTCGGCCAGGGCCTGGGGGTCGGTGATGGTCTGAGGGTCGGGGGCAGTGTGCTGCATGAGTGAAGCTCCTGGTATCTGGTGATGGGCGGTCGGCCGGGGGCCGGGCAGGCTGCGATGCTGCTGGCCTTGCATGGCTGCCCGGGCTTGCTGCGTTCAGTTGCCGGTGAACCGGGCCGGGCGTTTTTCCATGAAGGCGGCGACGCCTTCGGCGTAGTCGGCGCGCCAGCCCAGCTCGCGCATGAAGCCGGCTTCCATGTCGAGCTGCTGTTCGAGCGTGTGCAGTCCCGAGGCCTGCATGGCCTGGCGGGTGCGCACCAGCGCGCGCGTGGGAGCCTGGGCCAGCTGCCGCGCCAGGCGGTCGGTTTCGGCGGCGAAGTCGGCGTCGGCCACGCATTGCCAGATGAGCCCCCAGTCGGCCGCCTGGCGGGCGGGCAGGCGTTCGGCCAGCAGGGCCAGGCCCATGGCGCGCGCCAGGCCCACGCGCCGCGGCAGCACCCAGGTGCCGCCCGTGTCGGGGATGAGGCCGATCTTGCTGAAGGCCTGCAGGAAAGAGGCCGATTCGGCGGCAATGGTGAGGTCGCAGGCCAGTGCGATGGAGGCGCCGGCCCCGGCGGCGATGCCGTTGACGGCGGCCAGCGTGGGCACGCGCAGGTTTTGCAGCGCCAGGATGAGGGGCCGGTAGAAGCGTTCCACTGTTTCGCCAAGGTCGGGCGCCTGTCCGGCGCCGATCTGCATGGCACGGTCGCCCAGGTCTTGCCCGGCGCAAAAACCGCGCCCCGCGCCGGAGAGCACCAGCACACGCGCCGCAGGGTTGTTCTGGACGTCGTCGAGCACCTGGCGCAGCTCGCGGTGCATGGTTTCGTTGAAGCTGTTGAGCTTGTCGGGCCGGTTGAGCGTGACGCGCGCGATGCCGTCGGCCAACTGATACTGGACGGTGCCGGATTCGCTCATGACTGGGCTCCTGCCACGTGCTGGCGGCGCTGCACCACGCGGAAACGGTTGGCCACGAAGGCCGAATCGGCATACGAGGCGTTGGCCGCGGGGTTGCCGCCCGTGCCGTGGAAGTCGGAATAGGCGGCGGACTGATTGACGAAGACCCCGCCGGTGAGGTTGATGGACAAGGCCACCTTGGCGCGCCACGACAGGTGGATGGCGGCATCGACCGTGGCCTGGCGCGTGCTGTAGAGCCCCAGGGTGAGGGCACCGTGGCGGCGGGTGAGACCTTCGACCAGCGTCAGGGCCGCGGGTGTGTCGCTGGCGCGCACGACGAAGCTGATGGGGCCGAACTGTTCTTGCGAGAAGTGTTCGGCGTGTTCGGCGTCGCAGGCGATGAGGGCTGGCGTGCGCACGCGCGCCTGCGGGAAATCGGGGTTGTGCAGCGTGCGCGGGGCGAGAATCACGCGGCCCATCTCGCCCGCGGCGGCGCGTTCGGTGCGCGACAGGGTGTCGTCGGACTGGATGGCGCCCAGCACGGCGTGGGCGACTTCGGGTTTGGCCAGGAATTGATCGACCGCCTGGGCGAGGTCGCCGCAGACTTGTTCGTACGTCTTGTGGCCGTCGTTGGTGTCGATGCCCTGGGCGGGCACCACCAGCGCCTGCGAGGTGGTGCACATCTGCCCCGAATACAGCGAGAGCGTGAAGGCCAGGTTGCGCAGCATGCCTTTGTAGTCGTCGGTGGAGTCGATGACGATGCTGTTGACCCCGGCCAGCTCGGCATAGACCTGGGCCTGGCGGCAGTTGTTCTGCAGCCAGTGGCCGAAGGTGTTGCTGCCGGTGTAGTCAATGGAGTGGACGTCGGGGTGGGTGTAGAGCGATTGCGCCGCCGCATGCGACGGCGGCAGGCACAGCGTGACCAGGTTGGGGTCGAGCCCTTGTTCGGCCAGCACGCCGCGCAGGATGCGCACGGTGAGGGCGGCGGGCAGCACCACCTGGCTGTGTGGCTTGAGAATGACGGGGTTGCCCGTGGCGAGCGCCGCGAACAGGCCGGGGTAGGTGTTCCAGGTGGGGAAGGTGGCACAGCCGATGACGACGGCCACGCCGCGCCCGACGACCTCGAAATGCTTTTCCATCACCAGGGCGGGGTGCTTGCCTTGCGGTTTTTCCCAGTGGCTGGAAGCCGGGATGAAGGACATTTCGCGCCAGGCGTAGGCCACGGCTTCGAGCCCGCGTTCTTGCGCGTGCGGGCCGCCTGCCTGGAAGGCCATCATCCAGCCCTGGCCGCTGGTCATCATGACGGCGTGGGCGATCTCGAAGCTGTGCTGGTTGAGGCGCTGCAGCATTTCAAGGCACACGCCCGTGCGGCCTTCGGCGCCCAGGGCCTGCCAGGCGGGCATGGCCTGCTGGGCGGCCTGCACCAGCGCCTGGGGGTCGCAGACCGGGTATTGGATATCGAGCGCCAGCCCGTAGGGCGATTTTTCGCCGACATGCCAACCCGATTGCCCCGGCTGTTCGATTTCGAAGGGTTTGCCCAGGTGCGCCTGAAAGGCCGCACGGCCCGCTTCCGCCGCGTCTTCGCCATAGGCCTTGGGGCTGGGGTTTTCCGAAAAGGCGGCCCAGTATCCGCGTGTGGCAATGGCCTGAAGCGCCTGATCGAGCAAGGGGCGGTGCTGGTCAAACAAGGGGTGCGACATGGTGTCCTCCGGCTTCGAGTGGAGTCGAAGCAATCTATACGAATGAGCTTTGATCGTTTCGGATCAATGTATCACTTAAAACTTTGTGATTTCTAGATCGAAGTAATTTATCGAATTTTATAATGAATTAATTAGCAAAATAGATAGTTGTTGTATATCAATAATATGGACTTCAATTCAAGGCAATTTCATGCATTTCACGCCTGAAGTATCAAGGAAAACCCTAACATATAAACGATACAAAAAAATTGACAGCAATGATCTGTACGTAACATGATAGAGGCGCCAAACAAGACGGCATCCAGTTTCCAGCCATCGATCACCCTCGTTGCGCTGCCCACCCCTGAAGGAGACACGCATGTCCAGCAAAGAACGTTTCGCGGACAAGATGGAATTTCCGCCTGAAATCGAACAACCCAACGTCTACCCCCTGTCCTGGGAACGCAAGACACAGAAATTGCAGGAAGTCTGGGAAGCGTCCCTGCGCGAATACTGGGAGCCCGAAAAGCTGCCCTGGGATTCGCTGGACGTCGAAAGCTACACCTGGGAAGAGCGCGAATCCATCGCCTACTGGTGGACGCTGCTGTCGGTCTTCGACGCATCGGCCCCTCCGGTGTTTGCCGAAGCCCTCATCAAGACCTACGAAGTGCACGAAGAAGACCCCGTGCGCAAGTGCTTCTTCTCGGTCACCAGCGACGAACAGAACCACGAAATCATGTGCGGGCTGTCCATCACCAAACTGCTCGGCCACCCCGATCCCATCACCTACGAGCCCAAGACCGATATCGGTCGTCGGCTGCAGAAAAACGCCAAGTGGCTGTATTTCAATGGCGCGCGCTACTGGAACGGCTACAAGGGTGCCGTGCCCAAGTACGACCTGGCCGTGCTGTTCAGCTCTTTCCTCATGGGCGAGATCGCGGCGGCCACCATCTTCAAGCAGATGTACGAGAACAGCCGCGAACCGGTCTTCAAAGAAGCCTTCAAGAACATCGGTCGCGACGAGGGCCGCCACATGGCCATCTGTATGGCCGTGATGGAACGCGACTACCCGGGCATCAGCGAAGAACACAAAGCCATCGTCACCAAACAGATCCGCGCGGGCTACCTGTTCCTGTCCGCCGTGCTGTTCGAGCCCCCGATGGAATTCTGGGATCTGCCCGACGACTTCATCGCCAACCAGCGTGAGGGCGAGGAAATCGCCCGCAACGCCGGCTTCGGGGTGCCGTCCTACGAGGCCAAGAAAGAAAACTGGCGCAATGCCATGATCAACCTGAAGGGGGTGCTCGACCGCTATGACATCCCGTTCCCGGCCATCCCCGAGGTAGGCATCACCGGGCACGAGGTCTCCGACGTCGATATGCAGGACATCATCCCGGTCTTCTGACCGCGTCCCGCCAGCCACCTGTAACACCCGGGGCCCGTCAATCCACAGGATGGGCCCCTTGCAAATCCACAAGAGATCACTATGGCACGCATCACGATTGAACCCTCCGGCAAGACGGTCGAATGGAAGGAAAGCGACACCGCCCTGATGGCGCTCGAAAAGGCGGGCTACGCCTTGCCCAACAATTGCCGGGCAGGGGCGTGCGGAGAATGCAAGGTCAAGGTGCTCTCGGGGCAGTACGACCAGGGTATGGTGCTCGACATGGCCTTGTCCGCCGAAGAGCGTCGCCATGGCTACGGGCTCATGTGCATGGCCAAGGCCATTTCCGAAGAAATGGTCATCGAATGGGGCGACGCCGATGCTCGCCCCAAACTGTTTCCGCCGCGCGAGGGCGCCCTGTACGTGCTCATCGACCGCCGCGAACTCACCCCGCGCACCATCGAGGTGCGCCTGCGCCCGGTGGGCAAGCCCATCCGCTACTGGCCGGGCCAGTACGTCACCCTGGGCGACGAGCGTGCCGGCATCCCCCGGCGGGCCTATTCCATTGCCAACGCGCCGCGCCACGATGGCGAAATCACGCTGCAGATCGCCCGCGCCGACGACGGCGTCACCAGCGCCTGGATGCATGACACGGTGCAGCTGGGCGACAGCCTCAAGGTCAACGGCGCCTATGGCACCTTCATTGGCGACCTGGCCGCCGATACGCCGGTGCTGTGCCTGGCGGCGGGCACCGGGCTGGCCCCCATCCTCGACCTGGCCGAGGCCGCCTTGCAGCGCGGCTATCGCAAGCGGGTCGATCTCATCTTCTCGGCGCGCACCTGGGCCGACGTCTATGGCCAGGGCATCATGGGCTGGTGGCGCACCAAGCACCGCAATTTCGACTATAAAATAACGCTCACGCGCGAACAGCGAGAGGGCTGCCTGCAGGGGCGTGTCAACACCCTCCTGCCTGGCATGTACTCCGACCTGTCCGCGCACAGTGTATTCATCGCGGGCAGCCCCGAGTTTGTCGATTCCTGTGTGGCCAGCGTCAAATCCCTGGGGGCGCGTGATGAGTTCATCCATAAAGAAGGCTTTTTCGCCGTGCAAAACGTACGCGCGCAGGGCCGCCCGTCCTCCTGATCCCTTTTGTCTGCTGCAACGCGGCAGTTGTGTGCCGTGATTCCAGCCATCCAGCATCGCCTCGACCGATTTCGCCAGCAGCAGCGGGTGCGGGCGGGGTCGCTCATCACCACCGTGTTCGGCGATGCCGTCCTGCCGCGCGGCGGACGCATCTGGCTGGGCAGCCTCATTCAACTGCTCGAACCCCTGGGCCTGAGCGAACGGCTGGTGCGCACATCGGTCTTTCGCCTGGCCAAAGAACAGTGGCTGCGGGCCGACGCCCATGGGCGGCGCGCCGATTACGTCCTCACCGCGGCGGGGCAGCTGCGTTTCGAAGAAGCCTCGCGGCACATCTATGCCTCGCATGCGCCGCTCTGGGATCGGCGCTGGCGCCTGATCCTCGTGGTGGGCGAACTCAGCCCCCGCGAGCGCGAACATCTGCGCCAGGCCCTGGCCTGGCAGGGTTTCGGCTCGCTGGGTGGCGATTGCTTCGTGCACCCGTCCACCGGGCTCGAAACCGTCTTCGACGCCTTGGCGGCCGAGGGCCTGCAAGGCCTGCTGGGCAGCCTGCTGCCCCTGCTGGCGGCCGATTCCCGCACGGCGCGCAGCGCCTCGGACGCCGATCTGGTCGAGCGCGCCTGGAACCTCGACCGGCTGGCCGAGGCCTACGCCGGCTTCGTCGCCGAATACCAACCCATCCTCGCCGAGCTGCGGCACCACCGTTCGGCGCGCATCGAACCACAAGAAGCTTTCTTGCTGCGGGTGCTGCTCATCCACGATTACCGGCGCCTGCTGCTGCGCGACCCCGGCCTGCCCGAGGTGCTGCTGCCCACAGGCTGGTCTGGCCAGGCGGCACGGCTGTCGTGCCGCGAGCTCTACCGGCGGCTCGAAGAACCTTCAGAATGGCACCTGGACGCCGTCATGCGCCTGGCGGACGGCTCGGTGCCCGCCGCGCAGGCCGACGGCTTCGAACGCTTTCCGGTGGACGACCCGCTCTCCGTCCTGCCGCTGTAGCCGCTGCGGCGTGCCACCAGGGGCGTGGCCGCGCGGGCGCGATGTGCGGGCTGCTGGCTGCTGGCCGGGGCTTCGGGGACGTCCTGCCGATGCCTGTCCCGATACTTTTATACTGAAAATATAAATTTTCATGTATCGGGTCTGCCAAGGAGAGCGGCAGAAGCGGGGCTGATGAACCCATCGGATCATCCCATGGCTGGATGATCGTTTTCCCGGATACACGTCTGGAAAACGCAAGTTCCTATTGCTGAGTCCGGCCCAGTCCACTATCTTATTAGTAATTGAAAACATGCTACAACCTTCGAGTCCACACTCGTGGTGCATGAATCATCGACAATGAGCATGGGCGCGCCCCGCAGGCCGGGGCGCCAGCCAATGCCAGACAGGCTGCCTACAGGAGACAAACCGTGCAAGCCGAGTTTCTGCAGTTCCTCTTTTCCGGGCTGACGGTGGGTGCCACCTATGCGCTGGTGGCGCTGGGCTTCAACCTCATCTACAACGCCAGCAACGTCATCAACTTTGCCCAGGGCGAGTTCGTCATGCTGGGCGGCATGCTGGCCGTGTTCTTCACCCAGGCGGGCCTGCACTGGGCTCCGGCCTTCTTGCTGGCGGTGCTGGTGCCCGCCGTCGTCGGGGTGCTGCTCGAAAAGCTGGCCATCGAACCCGTCAAGGACGCCGAAACCGTCACCCTCATCATCATCACCATCGGCGCGTCGCTGGTGATCCGCGGGCTTGCCCAGGTGCTGTTCGGCAAGAACGCGCACAGCCTGCCGCCGTTCTCCGACCACGACCCCCTGTTCATCCTCGGGGCCATGCTGCTGCCACAAAGCCTGTGGGTCTTTGGCGTCACCGCCCTGGCCGTGGTGGGGCTCTGGTACTTCTTCAGCCGCACCCTGGCGGGCAAGGCCATGCTGGCCACGGCCTACAACAGCGTGGCCGCGCAGCTGGTGGGCATCAGCACGGGCTGGACGCTGCTGCTCAGTTTCGCGCTGGCCGCCGGCCTGGGGGCCCTGGGGGGCATCCTTATCGCGCCCATCACGCTCACCTCGTATGACGTGGGCATCATGCTCGGGCTCAAGGGCTTCGTGGCCGCCGTGCTGGGCGGGCTGGGCAACGGCCTGGGGGCCGTCGTGGGTGGTCTGCTGCTGGGGGTGCTCGAATCCATGGGGGCGGGCTATATTTCTTCGGCCTATAAAGACGCCATTCCCTTCGTACTCATTTTGCTGGTGCTGGTCTTCATGCCCAGAGGGCTGCTGGGCGGCCGTTCCACGGATCGGGTGTGATCATCATGCGCAAACAATCCCTGCTGGGCCTGCTCATCCTGGCCATCATCCTCTGCATCCTGCCTTTCGTGGTGCCCAACAGCTACTACCTGGACATCGTCATCCGCATGGGCATCAACGCCGTCATCGTCATCGGCCTCAATCTGCTGGTGGGCTACGCCGGGCAGATCAGCCTGGGCCACGCGGGCTTCGTGGGCATCGGGGCCTATGCCTCGGCCATCCTGCCCACGCACTTCGCCTGGCATCCCCTGGCCGCCCTGGTGGCCGGGGCCGTGGCCTCGGGCCTGCTGGCCCTGGTCGTGGCGCGCCCCATCCTCAAGCTCAAGGGGCACTACCTGGCCATGGCCACCCTGGGGCTGGGCATCATCATCAACATTGTCATCCGCAACGAGGCCACCTATACCGGCGGGCCCGACGGCATGCCGGTCGAATCCATGTCGCTGTTTGGCATCGACCTGATGCGCGACCAGCAGTGGTATTGGGTCGTGGCGGTCTTGCTGCTGCTCACCACCTGGGGGGCGCTCAACCTCATCGACTCGCCCTTCGGGCGGGCGCTGCGCGGCCTGCACGGCTCCGAGACGGCCTCGCGCGTGGTCGGCATCGACGTCCCGCGCTACAAGGCGGCGGTCTTTGTCCTCTCGGCGGTGGTGGCCAGCATCATGGGCAGTGTGCTGGCGCACTACGTCGGCTTCGTTACCCCCGAGGTGGCCAACTTCTTTCACTCCATCGAACTCATCACCATGGTGGTGGTGGGCGGCATGGCCTCGGTGTTCGGCTCCATCCTGGGGGCCGTCCTGCTCACGGCGCTGCCGCAGGCGCTGGCCACCTTCGAGGGCTGGGAGATCGTGGTCTTCGGCGCTATCTTGATGGCCTGCATGATTTTTCTGCCGCGCGGCCTGGTGCCTTCGCTGGCCGCACGCTTTTCCCGGGAAGACTGACCATGGCCCTGCTTGAAGTTGAAAACCTCTCGGTGCGTTTCGGCAACGTGCGGGCCGTGCAAGACGTCAGTTTCACGGTCGATCAAGGCATCGTCTATTCCGTCATCGGCCCCAACGGGGCGGGCAAGACCACGCTGTTCAATCTGGTCACCGGCGTGTACCAGCCCGAGTCCGGGCGCATCCGCCTGGACGGCCGGGAGATCCAGGGCTGCGACCCCAGCCGCCTGGCGGGCTACGGCGTGGCGCGCACCTTCCAGAACCTGCAGGTGTGGATGAACATGAGCGCGCTCGAAAACGTCATGGTGGGCGCGCACCTGCACCTCGACCGCAGCCTGTTCAAGGCCCTGCTGCGCCTGCCGTCCATCCGCCGCGGCGATGCCGCGTTGCGCGAACGGGCCGCCGAACTGATGCGCTTCGTCGGGCTCGATGCCTACGTCCATGCGCGCGCCGACAGCATGCCTTACGGGGCGCTCAAGCGGCTGGAAATCGCCCGGGCGCTGGCCATGCAGCCGCGCCTGCTGTTCCTGGACGAGCCCGCCGCGGGCCTCAACCCCAAAGAAACACAAGAAGTCGATCAGCTGGTGCGGCGCATCGCCGACACCGGCATCACGGTGGTGCTGGTGGAACACGACATGAAGATGGTGATGAATCTGTCCGATCGCATTCTGGTGCTGGATTACGGCAAACGCCTGGCCGAAGGCACCGGCCCCGAGGTGCGGCGCAACCCCGACGTCATCGCCGCCTATCTGGGCGGCCACGCATAGGAGCCCGTCATGCACGCACTGGACATCATTCAAGAAGAACACCGCAACCTGTGGCGCATCGCCATCACCATCGATGCGGTCGCCAACGAGCTCGAAGCGGGCCAGACGGTGGACGAGGCCTTCTTCACGGCCTTGTTCGATTACATCCGCGAATTCATGGACGGCTGCCACCACGCCAAGGAAGACGGCTTCCTGTTTCCGGCCATGCGCGAGCGCAGCCCCGACGCCGCCGCCGTCATCGAGCGCCTCGAGGCCGAGCACCGCGAGGGGCCGCAGCACCTGCGGGCGCTGGCTGGCTTTCTGGGGCAGGGCAATGCCGCGCTGGTGGGCAATGCGGCCTTCATCGAGGGCCTGCGCGGCTATGCCAGCGCCTTGAAGCTGCACGTGCGCACCGAAGAAAAAGAAATCATCGCCCCGGCGCGCACCGTGCTGCTGCCCGAAGACTGGGATCGCATCACGGCGGCCTTCGGCGACCACACCGACCCTTTGTTCGGCGACCGGGCGCGGGCCGAATACCGCGAACTCTATCACCGCATCGTGTCGCTGGCCCCCGATTCCATCGGCCTGGGCGGGCGCAGCGCGGGGGGGTTCCAGCATCTCGATGCCGCGCGCACCGCGCCAGAGCCCCTGCTGCAGGTGCGCGGCCTGACGTCCAGCTATGGCCGCATCCAGGCGCTCAAGGGCATCGATCTCGACGTATACAAGGGCGAACTCGTGGCGCTGGTGGGTGCCAACGGCGCGGGCAAGACCACGTTTCTGCGCACCGTCTCGGGCATCCAGCCCATGAGCGGCGGCGCCATCCGCTTTGCCGGGCGCGATCTGGCCCGCGTGCGCGCCGACCGCCGCGTGCGCGCCGGCATCTGCCACAGCCCCGAAGGGCGCCAGGTCTTCGGGCCGCTGTCCATCGAAGACAATCTGCGCCTGGGGGCCTATCTGCGCCCCGCGGGGCAGGTCGATGAAGACCTCGAACGCGTCTACGCCATGTTCCCGGTGCTGCAGGAAAAGCGCCTGTTGCCCGCGGGCACCCTGTCGGGTGGCCAGCAGCAGATGCTGGCCATCAGCCGCGCGCTCATGGGGCGCCCGCGTCTGCTGCTGCTCGACGAGCCGTCCATGGGGCTGGCGCCCCTGCTGGTCGAAGAAGTCTTCAACGTCATCCGCACGCTCAAGGCGCAGGGCATCACCATCTTGCTGGTCGAGCAAAACGCCTTTGCCGCCCTGGGCATCGCCGACCGCGCCTACGTGCTCGAAACCGGCAACATCGTGCTCTCGGGCACGGGGCAGGAAATGATCAGTAACGAGCAGGTGCGCGCCGCGTATCTGGGCATGTAGCCCTGCCGGTCAGGCCAGAAACCAGCCTTTGCGGATCGGCCAGGCGCAGATCAAGCGGTAAAGGGGTTCGATCACCCGGCGCAGGCCGGGGACGACCCGCGCCCGCAGCGGCAGGCTGATGGCCGCCGCCACGATGCCGGTGGCCAGCGCCCCGATCATGTCCAGCGGCCAGTGCACGCCCAGATAGATGCGCGCCCAGGCCACGGGCAGGCCCAGCAGGCCCAGGATCAGGGCGGCCCGACGCCGCGCCGGATGCAGCCACAGCCCGGCGCACAGCGCCCAGATGAAGCTCAGGTGGTTGCTGGGAAACGAGGCGGTGGGTTTGTGCGGCGTGTACTGGTGGCCGATGCCTATGGCAAAGGGGCGTGGATGAAACCAGGCTTTGGCGATTGCCCAGGACAGCACCATGGCGATGACGGCGCTGCAGACCGCCTGCAGCAGGGCCTCGCGCCCGGCGGCGTCGGCGCGCAACCAGTTGAGCACCACGTAAAGCGGAAACGCGTAGACCAGGCTGTTGGCCAGCAGACGGCCCGCCAGCACGGCGAAGGCGCCCGGGTTGCTGGCATTGATCCACAGGAAAAGGGTGGTGTTCAGGTGTTCCATCGGGGCGAGGGCGCGAAGCAGCGGCGTAAGGTGCAGAGGCAGCAGCATAGCATCGGCGCCCGGGCCCTGGTGGGTTGCCGTGTCGGTCGGCGCCCCGGTTTTGTGACCAGGTATGCCCGGTGTGACACACAGGGCGTGCCGCGATCATTCCACCTGTCGGTGGTGTGCGTCAGCCTTGGGCACGGCGTAGCGCCCAAGACGCCGAAAGCCCCTGGGCAGGGCTTTCAAGGGGCTGCGTCCGCGGGCGGGCGCGGCGTCCGTGCGTGGCTTCAGTGTGCCAGGCTCTTGATGGGGGTGTTGGTCTGCTCGGCCGACGAGCTGGGGTCGGCCTGACGGGTGCTGCCCGCGGCGGCAAAGACCGAGGGCTCGTCCGGGTTGCCCGCCTTGATGTGGTTGAAGAGCAGGTTCAGCAGGATGGCCATGATGGCAGCCGAGCTGATGCCCGAGTGGAAAATGGTGGCCACCCAGGACGGGAAGTGGTGATAGAACGCGGGGGCGGCAATGGGGATCATGCCAAAGCCCACCGAGGTCGCCACGATGATGAGGTTCATGTTGTTTTCGTAGTTCACCTTGGCCAGCGTGCGGATGCCGCTGGCCGCCACGGTGCCGAACAGCACCACGCCGGCGCCGCCCAGCACGGCGGTGGGTACGGCGGCAATCACGCGGCCCATCACTGGCAGCAGCCCGAGCGTCAGCAGGATGATGCCGCTGGTGGCCACCACGAAGCGGCTTTTCACCCCGGTCACCGCCACCAGGCCCACGTTCTGCGCAAAGGCGCTTTGCGTGAACGAACCGAAGATCGGCGCCACGACGCTGGAAACCATGTCGGCGCGCAGCCCGTCACCCAGGCGGCGCGAATCAATCGGCGTCTTGATGATGTCACCCACGGCCAGGATGTCGGCCGAGGTTTCGACCAGCACCACCAGGATGACGATGAACATCGACAGGATGGCCGCCGGATTGAACTCGGGCAGGCCGAAGTGAAAGAGGGTGGGCAGGGCGAAGGTGGGGCCATCGCCCACGCGGGAGAAGTCGGTCATGCCCACGGCCCAGGCGATGATCGTGCCCAGCACCATGGCCAGCAGGATGGACAGGCGCGAGATGGTGGCATTGCCCAGCTTGCTGAGCAGCAGCACGATGATCAGGGTGATGGCGGCCAGGCCGATGTTGGCGGTGCTGCCGAAGTCCGGCGCCTTGGCGTTGCCGCCCATGGCCCAGTGGGCCGCTACTGGCATGAGCGACAGGCCGATGGTGGTGATGACCGAGCCCGTGACCAGCGGCGGGAAGAAGCGGATGACCTTCGAAAAGACCGGCGTGATCAGCAGGCCGATGAGCGAGGCCATCATGACGGCGCCGAACACCGAGGGCAGGCTGCCGCCCGAGCTGAGGATGGCCAGGATCGTGGCCACGCTGGCAAAGGAGACCCCTTGCACCAGCGGCAGCTGGCAGCCGAAGAAGGGGATACCCAGCGTCTGCACCAGGGTGGCCAGGCCGCCCATGAACAGGCAGGAGGCGATCAGGATGCCGATTTCCGCGGGGCCCAGGCCGGCGGCCTGGCCGACGATGAGCGGCACGGCGATGATGCCGCCGTACATGGTCAGCACGTGCTGGAAGCCGTACATGACGTTGGCGGGCAGGCCCAGGCGTTCGTCTTCGGGGCGCTGCAAGGGGGTGTGGTCAGGGGTGTTCAAGAGAGTCTCCATCCTGATGACTGATTATCGTTGTCCAGGCGTTCGGCGCGAGTATGAATGCCTGCGGGTGCCGCTGATGAGCCCAGGGCTGGCTGGTGTGCCGCGCGAGACAGGTGGGTGCTGGTCAGGCTTGCGGGCACCGTGTGCCCGGATGGTGTGCCTGGATGGCCACCTGAACGACTTGTGCAGCCATTGTGAACTGGCTGGGACGGGATGGCGCACCAGGCAGAACATATTCTTTATCGACAAGGTTTTATACTATTTCGTGTCTATAGGTGTTTCTGCTAGTCTGGCTCCAGGGCCTGCCTTGCGTGTACGGTAGCACGAAGACCGAACCGGACAATTTTCGAGAGCCAGATGATAGAAGCCGATGATCCCCAGACGAGCCAGGTGCTCGGTCTGCCCGACCTGTTCGATGCCTCGCCCATGGCGTTCTGGCTGGAAGACTACAGCGCGCTGTATGATTTTTGCGAAAGCCTGCGGGCGGCCGGCGTGCGCGACCTTGCTGCGTGGCTGCGGCAAAACCCGGGGCAGTTGACGCATTGCGCCAGCCTGATCCGCATTCTACGCGTCAACCGCCAGGCGCTGGCCCTGTACGAAGCGCCGTCTCAAGACGCGCTCATGGCCAATCTGCCCGCTGTCTTTCGCGACGACATGCTCGCCGGGTTTGCCGCCGAAATCAATGAGCTGTGGCTGGGCAAGCGCGGCTTCAGCAGCCTGACGGCCAATTACAGCCTCTCTGGCAAGCGGCTCGACCTGTCCTTGAAAGCGGTGGTGCTGGCCGACGCCCGGCGGCCCTGGGATCGCGTGCTGGTCAGCATGGAAAACGTCACCGAGCTGCAAAACGTGCGCCGCCAGGCGCAGGACAGCGCGCGTGACGCGCGCGAATTCTTCGAGCAGGCCCCGGTGTCGCTCTGGGTAGAAGACTTCAGCACCATCAAGGCCCTGTTCGACGAGCTGCGCGTGCGTGGCGTGAGCGACTTCCGCACCTTTCTCGACGTGCATCCTGAATTCGTCGAACGCTGTCTGCAAGAAGTCCGGGTGCTGGACGTCAACGGCTACACCCTCAAGATGTTCAAGGCGCCTTCCCAGGCCGAACTGCTGGCGCGCCTGAACGAGGTCTTCCGGGACGAGGCGCGCCGCTCGTTCGCCGAGCAGCTCATCGAACTCTGGGAAGGCCGCACCTTCCACCAGAAAGAAGTGCAGAACCACACACTGCAGGGGGATCTGCTCTACATCCATCTGCAGTTGTCCATCTTCGAGGGCTGCGAGCACGACTGGTCGATGGTGCTGGTGTCACTCACCGACATCACGGCGCGCAAGAAGGCCGAAGCCTATCTCGAATATCTGGGCCAGCACGACGTGCTCACACAGCTGAAGAACCGCACCTTCTTCGTCGATGAGCTGGGTCGGCTCGCCCGCCGCCGCGTGCCCCTGGTGGCCTTCATCTCGCTCGACCTGAACAATCTCAAGTTCGTCAACGACCAGACCGGTCATGCCGCCGGAGACGACCTGCTACGCCGTTTTGGCGAGGTGCTCAACAAGGCCATCGACCGCCCCGGCCAGGTGGCGCGCATCGGCGGCGACGAGTTCATGGTGCTGCTGCCTGGGGCCGACGAGGCCGCCGCCCAGGCGGCGCTGGACAACATCCGCACGCTGGTCGATCTGAACAACCAGTATTACAGCGGCACGCGCCTGAGCGTGTCGGCGGGGCTGGCCGTGTGCCGCGACCCGGGCGCGATGGAACAGGCCATGAAAGAGGCCGACCGCGCCATGTACCAGGACAAGTCCGCCTACTATCGGGCTGTGGGCCACGACCGGCGCTGCCCGGTGTGCGACGTCCCGGTCGAGGGCCAGGACAACGCCGCCTGATGTTCCCGTCCGCCGGATGCCTTGTCGTGCGGCACGGCGCGGGTGTGCGTGTCGGCCGGGCATCTGTGAAACAGGCACGATACGGCTGAAAACAGCCTGGCGATGAAAACAGCCTGGCACGGGTGACCGCGGTCAGGCTGTTATGGTTGCGTGCCTTGCGGCGCGCGGAAATCAGGCGGCTTTCTGGCGCTCGGTGACGGTGACGAGGCCGGGCTGGTTGGCGGCTTCGAGGATGCGGCGTACCCGGTCTTGCCAGAGCTGGGCGAATTCGGTCTTCTGGCTGTCGTTGGCCTGGCCCGACATGATTTTTTGCAGCAGGGGCATGGCCGTGGGGGCGGGCGGGACGCCTTGCGCGCTGTACGACACCGCCACGCTGGCGCCAGTGTCGCGCCGCGTGAAGCTGATTTCACCAGGCACCGGGTGCTGGAAATACAGCAGGTTGCGGCGGTCGTGCTGGCCGCCCAGGCCCTTGAAGCCGGTATCGGTGGTCGAGCCCGTGACCAGGCTGACGACGTTGGCGATGACGCCCGTGACACCATTGGTGGCGCTGTCGGCGAATTCGACCACCACATTGCCGCGTTCGGGCAGCGAATCAGGGTACAGGGCTTTCAGCGCCTTGACTGTCATCAGCCAGGCCCCCGCCACCGTCGGGCACGAGTGGCCTGCCAGACGCACGGCGTCTTCGTAGCCGTATTCGATCGTGCCGTCGTCGGACGCGCCCAGCAGTTGGGCGAGCGGGTCGTGCAGGGTGATGCGCGGCGCGGTCTTGAAAAATGCGGGAAATGCCATGGTCTTGGCTCCGAAAGAATCAACGATGGCTCAGTGTAGGCGGTGCCTGGGGTGATCTCCGGCTTAACCCTGAGCGGCGTCCGGTCGTTTTCGCGGCCCAATCTTGATATGCATCAATTCTGCCGATCAGACTGTCCGGGCCGGGACGTCGGCGTCCGGCCCCCGGCGGAAAGCCCTGTTTGGCGAATGGCTGGCTGGAGACCCTGCCGCTATTGCGTGTAAGATAAATCGGATAAGGTCGCATGGGCTTTGGGACGAAGCCCGGCGGCGTGTGGTTACTTGATTCCAGGAGAACATGCAATGGCTCACCCCGATAGTTTTGGTGCACGTGCAACCCTGGATGTGGGGGGCAAGGCCTACCACATCTATAGTCTGAATGCCCTGAAAAACCATGGGCTCGATCCGTCCCGGCTGCCGTACGGGCTGAAAATCCTGCTGGAAAACCTGCTGCGCACCGAAGACGACGGCGGCGACGTCTCGGCCGACGACATCCGTGCCCTGGCCTCCTGGGATCCCACCGCGCAGCCCAGCCGCGAAATCTCCTTTACGCCCGCGCGCGTCATTCTGCAAGACTTCACCGGCGTGCCCGCCGTGGTCGATCTGGCCGCCATGCGCGAGGCCATGCAGGCCCTGGGCGGCAAGCCCGACCGCATCAACCCGCTGGCGCCCGTCGAACTGGTCATCGACCACTCGGTCATCGTGGACGACTTCGGCCACAACGATTCCTACCGCCGCAACGTCGAAATCGAATACCAGCGCAACGTCGAACGCTACAAGTTCCTGCGTTGGGGGCAAACCGCCTTTGACGGCTTTCGCGTCGTGCCGCCCAGCACCGGCATCGTGCACCAGGTCAACCTCGAACACCTGGCCCGCGGCGTCTTCACGCGCCAGGTCGATGGCAAGACCGAAGCCTACCCCGACACCTGTGTGGGCACCGACTCGCACACGCCCATGGTCAACGGCCTGGGGGTCGTGGCCTGGGGTGTGGGTGGCATCGAGGCCGAAGCCGCCATGCTGGGCCAGCCCATCTCCATGCTGATTCCGCGCGTCGTGGGCTTCAAGCTGTCGGGCTCGCTGCCCGAGGGCACCACGGCCACCGACCTCGTGCTCACCATCACCGACATGCTGCGCAAGCATGGCGTGGTGGGCAAGTTCGTCGAATTCTACGGCCCCGGTGTGGCCGCCGTGCCGCTGGCCAACCGCGCCACCATCGGCAACATGAGCCCGGAATACGGCTCCACCATCTCCATCTTCCCCATCGACGACGAAACCCTCAGCTATCTGCGCTTCACGGGCCGCCCCGAAGAGCAGGTGGCGCTGGTCGAGGCCTATGCCAAGGCCCAGGGCCTGTGGCACGACCCGGATCACGAGCCGCAGTATTCCGAGACCCTCGAACTCGACCTCGGCACCGTGGTGCCGTCCATCGCCGGCCCCAAGCGCCCGCAAGACCGCATCCTGCTGTCCGAGTCCAAGCCGTCCTTTGCCAAGTCGCTGGCCGCCCTGCCGGGCGCGCCCACCTCCAACCCGGCCAACGTGCACCTCAACGAGGGCAACGTCGATTTCACCATCGATCACGGCGCCGTGGCCATTGCCGCCATCACGTCCTGCACCAACACCTCCAACCCGGCGGTCATGGTGGCCGCCGGCCTGCTGGCCAAGAAAGCGGTCGAACGCGGCCTGCACCGCAAGCCCTGGGTCAAGACGTCGCTGGCGCCTGGCTCCCGTGTGGTCACCGACTACTACGAGAAAGCCGACCTCATGAAATACCTCGAAGCCCTGGGCTTCAATCTGGTGGGTTATGGCTGCACCACCTGCATCGGCAACTCGGGCCCGCTCATCCCCGAAGTCTCCGAAGCCGTGCGCGCCAACGATCTCGCCGTCACCTCGGTGCTGTCGGGCAACCGCAACTTCGAAGGGCGCATCCACTCCGAAGTCAAAATGAACTACCTGATGTCGCCGCCGCTGGTGGTCGCCTACGCGCTGGCGGGCTCCATGGACTTCGACCTCTACAAGACGCCGTTGGGGCAGGATCAACAGGGCAAGGACGTCTATCTGCGCGACATCTGGCCCACCAGCGCCGAAATCCAGGCGGTCATCCAGTCGTCCATCACGGCCGACATGTACAAGCGCGGCTATTCCGACGTCTTCGCGGGCAACGACGCCTGGCGCAACCTGCCCACGCCCGAGGGCAATCTGTACCACTGGGACGACGCGTCCACCTACGTGCGCAACCCGCCATACTTCGAAGGCATGCGCCGCGACCCCGACCCCGTGCACGACATCCGCGGCGCCCGGGTGCTGGCCAAGCTGGGCGATTCCGTCACCACCGACCACATCAGCCCGGCGGGTTCCATCGCCAAAGACTCCCCGGCGGCCAAGTACCTGCAGGCGCAGGGCGTGCAGCCTAAAGACTTCAACTCCTACGGTTCGCGCCGGGGCAACCACGAGGTCATGATTCGCGGCACCTTCGCCAACGTGCGCCTGCGCAACCAGATCGCCCCGGATACCGAAGGCGGCTGGACGCGCGACTTCACGCAAGACGGCGCGCCCGTGGCCACCATCTTCGACGCCTCGCAAAACTACCAGAAGGCCGGCATTCCGCTGGTCATCCTGGCGGGCAAAGAATATGGCTCGGGTTCTTCGCGCGACTGGGCGGCCAAGGGCACGGTGCTGCTGGGCGTGCGCGCGGTCATCGCCGAATCCTACGAGCGCATCCACCGCTCCAACCTGATCGGCATGGGCGTGCTGCCCCTGCAGTTCCCCGAAGGGCAAAACGCCGGTACGCTGGGTCTGAAGGGCAAGGAAACCTTCGAAATCACCGGCATCGAAGCCTTCAACGACGGCAAGACGCCCACCACCGTGCACGTCAAGGCGGGTGATGTCGAGTTCGACGCCCTGGTGCGCATCGATACCCCCAGCGAGGCGGCCTACTACCGCCACGGCGGCATCCTGCAATACGCCATCCGGCAACTGCTGAACTGACGTGCCGTGGGGGCGGCTCCGGCGTGTCCGGGGCCGCCCCCGCTGCGGGTCGGCAATCCGGTTTGCAGCGGGGCCGCGCCAGCCAGGCGCGGCCCCGTTTGCGTGCGCCGACATTCAGGCGCGGTTCTGTTTCTGTGCCGGTCTCGTTTCGGGCCTGGTATTCGTGCTGGTGCTTGCCGGTCTACATCAGGGCGAATTCGGCGGGCACCGGGCCGATGCGGCCATCGGCCTTGTCCAGGGTTGCAATACGCGCCATGGCGTCGTCGTCCAGGTGCAGGCTCCAGAGGTTGAAGTTGTCGCGCACGCGTTGCGGCTGGGCCGATTTCGGGATGACCATGTGCCCCATCTGGATGTGCCAGCGCAGAATCACCTGCGCGGGGCTGGCCTGCAGCTGGTGGGCCAGTTCGAGGATCACCGGGTCTTGCAGCACCTGGCCTTGCCCCAGCGGCGACCAGGCTTCGGTCTGGATGCCGTGGTCGGCGTGGTAGGCGCGCAATTCGGCCTGCTGGAAATAGGGGTGCAGCTCGATCTGGTTGACCACGGGCAGCACGCCGGTCTTGTCGAGCAGTTTTTGCAGGTGCTCGATGTCGAAATTGCACACGCCGATCGACTTGGCCAGCCCCTCGTCGCGCAGCTGGATGAGACCGTCCCAGGCGCCGAGGTAGTGGTTTTCCTTGGGCACGGGCCAGTGGATGAGGTATAGATCGACGTAGTCCAGCTGCAATTTGTCCAGGCTTTCGCGCAGGGCAAGCTTGGATGCTTCGATGCTGTGCTGGTCGTTCCAGAGCTTGGTGGTGACGAACAGGTTGTCGCGCGGAATGCCGCACTGGAGAATGCCCTGGCCCACGTCGGCTTCATTGTGATAAATGGCGGCGGTGTCGATCGAGCGGTAGCCGGCCTCGGTGGCGGCCAGAATGGCGGGGATGGCAGCCCCGTCGGTCAGCTTCCAGGTGCCCAGCCCCAGTTGGGGGGCGCGACGCCCGTCGTGAAACGTGACATAAGGTTGGTTGGATGACATGAAAATCTCCTGTGGGGGCGCCATGTGGCCATCTATGTGGAGTCTTGGCCTGGATGCCCTGGCTGAAACGGTCGGCGGCGTGGCGCGGCGGGTGGTGCTGTTGGCCGCCTTGGGCCACAATGACCGACAATGATTATTTTTCCGGAGTAGATCAATGAGTGTACATAGCCAGGCGCAACGCGTCACGGTGCCCCAGCTGATGTCCTTCAAGGGCAATCGCAAGATTGCCGCGCTCACCGCCTATATTGCCCCTATTGCTCGCCTGCTCGACGAATCGCTCGACATGATCCTGGTGGGCGATTCGACCGCCATGGTGGGGTATGCCCTGCCCAACACGTTGTCGATCACAGCCGAGACCATGACGGCCCATGCCGCCGCCGTGGTGCGGGCCACGCAGAACGCCTGCGTCATCGTGGACATGCCGTTTGGCAGTTATCAGCAGTCGCCGGCCCAGGCCTTTGCCAGCGCCGCCGCCATGATGGCCGGCAGCGGCGTGTCGGGGGTCAAGCTCGAAGGCGGGCAGCCGCTGGCCGAGACCACGCGCTTCCTGGTCGATCGCGGCATCCCGGTGCTGGCGCACGTCGGCCTGATGCCGCAGTACATGAACACGATGGGCGGGTTCAAGGCCCAGGGCATGACCGAAGAGGCCGCCCGGCGCATCCTGGAAGACGCCCGGGCGCATGCCCAGGCGGGCGCCTTCGGGGTGGTGCTCGAAGGCATCAGCGAGCCGCTCGCCCGCGAAATCACGGCGGCCTTGTCGATTCCCACCATCGGCATCGGCGC
Organism: Castellaniella caeni NBRC 101664; assembly: GCF_001592225.1. GTDB lineage: Bacteria > Pseudomonadota > Gammaproteobacteria > Burkholderiales > Burkholderiaceae_B > Castellaniella > Castellaniella caeni. The sequence goes on from NZ_BCWN01000015.1 coordinate 84,096, forward strand.
CTCGCCCGCGTGTGACGGCCAGATTCTCGTCACGGAAGACATCCTGGGCCTCAGCGGCGACCGCATCCCGAAATTTGCGCGCCGTTTTGCCGATGCCGGGCAGGTCATTCGCGATGCCGCGCGAGATTATGCGCAATCCGTGCGAGAGGAAGCCTTTCCTACGCTAGATCATTGCTTTGGGGTGCGCCGCACGCATTAACATGATGAAATCATTCGTTTTGTTACAAGCGGTGTGCCGGTTTCTCCGCCGCTTGATGCAGGTTCATCATGGAAATTCGCCAGCTTGAGGCGTTCAATGCAGTGGTCACCACCGGCAGCGTCACCGCTGCCGGGCGTTTGCTGGGGCGCTCTCAGCCCGTGGTCAGCCGCCAGATCAGCGACCTCGAGGCCGAGCTGGGTTTCGTGCTCTTCGAGCGCACCCGCCCGGCCATCACGCTGACCGAATCAGGCGGCGAATTCTACCAAGAGGTGCGCGGCGTTCTGGCCGATCTCCAGCAGCTCGACGCCCGGGTGCTGGGCATGCGCAGCGGCCAGGTCAGGCCCCTGCGCGTGCTGGCCACCACCGATCTCGCCCACGGCCTGTTTCCTGAGGCCCTGGCACAGATCGATCGCTTCAACCCGGTGTTCCGGCAAAAGCTCATCCTCGAAGAAATCATCCACGAAGCCACCCAGCGGGAAATCCAGGCGTGCCGGGCCGATTTCGCGCTCATCAACCTGCCCATCGACACCGAAGGCTTGCACGTGCACTGGTGCGGCCAGGCGCCGTGCCTGCTGGCGCTGCCCGCCGCGCACCCCCTGGCGGGCCATGACGCCCTGCAGCTCGAAGACGTGCGCGACACCGACATCATCACGCTGCTCACCCGCTACGGGATGCGCTACTACCTCATCAACAGTCTCATCCAGGCCACGGCCAATGGCGTGCGGCGGCACCTCGAAGTCGCCAGCCAGCAGACGGCCCTGTCCATGGTGCGGGCCGGGCTGGGCGTGGCGCTGCTCGATCCTTTCTCCATCCGGGGCGCCTTGCTCGACGGGGTCGTGGTGCGGCCCCTGCTGTCAGGCATCCAGTACCGCATCGGCGTGGTGTCGCAGCAGGCGCACGCGCTGCCCGAAGGCGCCCAGCGTCTCATCAATGGCCTGTACGGCCATGTCCGCACGGTCGTGCCGCTGTTCGTCGATACCGACGTCAACGGCCTGCCGCAGCCCGCGCGCCCGGCGGCGCGCGCCTGCTCGTCGCTGCGTTCCGTTTAGATCCCGGCCGCCGGGCCGGACGCCCGCCAATATGCGATCATGCCGGTTTTAGGTGTGAGATCGTACCGTGTTGTCCTTGACTCCTGAATTTCTCATCGGGCTGCTGCTGGCGGCGTGCCTGGGGGCGCTGCTGGCCTGGTGGCCCATGCGTCTGCGTCAGGCGGCCCATGCCGCGGCGCTCGAACGCAGCGCCGCGGCTCTCGCCCAGCAAGAGGCCGACTACGCGCGCCTGCTGGCCGAGCACACCCAGCAGGCCCAGGTGCTGGCCCAGCGCGCCGCCGAGCTGAACCAAAGCATGGCCGGCCTGGCCCAGCAGACCGAGCGTACCGCGCAGCTGCAAGCGCGCCTGGACGCCTTGCAGCGCGCGCTGGACGATCAAGCGCAGCGCGCGCACGAACTGCGCAGCGCCAAGGATGGCGCCGAGCGTGAGCGGGTGCGCCTGGATACCCTGCAGGCCGCGCTGGCGCGGCAGGCGCAGGCCTTGCAGACGGAACTGGCCGATGCGCGCCAGGCGCTGGACGCGGCGCGCGCGCAGGCGCAGGCGCGCGACCTGGAACTCACCGAGCTGAAGGCCGTACACCAGGAAAAACTGGCTGCCATCGACGAGCTGAAGCGCGCGTTCGAGCAGTCCAAGGCGGCCATGCGCACCGAATTCCAGAACCTCGCCAATCAGGTGCTGGAAGAAAAGGGCAAGGCGTTTTCACAAAGCAGCCAGGCCTCGCTTGATGGCCTGCTGCGGCCCTTTCGCGAGCAGATCGAGGGCTTCCAGAAGCGCGTCAACGAAGTCCATGACGCGTCTTTGCGGGGCCAGACGCAGCTGGGGGCCGAGATCCGCCGCGTGCTGGACATCGGCTTGAAGATGAGCGCCGAAGCCAATACCCTGGCCACGGCCCTGAAGGGCGAAAAAAAGACCACGGGCAACTGGGGCGAAGTGCAGCTCGAGCGCAGCCTGCAGCTGGCCGGCCTGGTGGCGGGCGACCACTACGAGGCCCAGGCGAGCTTCAAGGACGAAACCGGCAACCGCCGCCAACCCGATTTCGTCGTCAAGCTGCCCGACGACAAGCACATGGTCATCGACAGCAAGGTGTCGCTGGTCGATTACGACCGTGCAATTGCGGCACAGACCGATGCCGAGCGCGAGGCCGCCCTGGCGGCCCACGTGCAGGCAGTGCGCCACCACATCGACGACCTCGCGCGCAAGGATTACAGCAATCTGGTGGGCATGAAAAGCCCCAGCTTCGTGCTCATGTTCATGCCCATCGAGCCTGCCTACATCGAGGCCATGAAGCACAACCGCGACCTGTTCGACTACGGCTACCAGCAAAACGTCATCATGGTGTCGCACACCACGCTCATGCCGATCTTGCGCACGGTGGCCAACCTGTGGATGATCGCGCGCGCCAACGAGCAGACCCGCGCGCTCAGCGACATGGCGGGCGGCCTGTACAACCAGGTGGCGCTGGTGGCCGAGCGCCTGCAAAAGCTGGGCAACACGCTCAATACCGTCAACACGCACTACAACAGCGCCGTCACGGCGGTGGCCGGACAGCAGGGCCTGTATGGCAAGGTGGGGCGTTTTGCCGAACTCTCGGCCAAGGCCAACAAACAGCTGCCCGCGCTCGAACCCATGCACGCCGACATCGAAGTGCAGCGCCTGGCGGTCGCCGCGGCGGAAACGTCCGACGACACCCCCGACGACGGCGCTCAGCCCAGCAGCAGGGGCGTGCCGACCCCGGCGGGCGCGGCCTGACCGGCATCTTCCGGCAGCTTGAAGGTGCCCACCAGCGCGGACAGCGCGCGCGCCTGCTCCTGCAGGCTGGCCGCGGCCGCGGCGGATTCCTCGACCAGGCTGGCGTTCTGGTGCGTCACGTCGTCCATCTGCGTGACCGCCGTGTTGATCTGTTCGATGCCGGTGGTCTGCTCGCGGTTGGCGGCGCTGATTTCGCCCATGATGTCGGTGACGCGGTGGATGCCGGCCAGGATATCCTGCGTGGCGGTGCTGGCGCTGCTGGCCTGTTCGTTGCCTTTGGCGGTTGCCTGTGCCGAAGCGTCGATCAGCGTGCGGATTTCCTTGGCGGAGGCCGCGCTGCGCTGCGCCAGGGCGCGCACCTCGCTGGCCACCACGGCAAAGCCGCGGCCCTGTTCACCGGCGCGGGCGGCCTCGACGGCGGCGTTCAGCGCGAGAATGTTGGTCTGGAAGGCGATGCTGTCG
>NZ_BCWN01000016.1 GCF_001592225.1 Castellaniella caeni NBRC 101664
TCAACCGAACAGCACACTAGGCGTCCATCTTAACTGAAAGGCCCGGAAACCCCGCCCCCGAAGGGCCTGGATTTCCGGGCCTGAGCCGCATTTCTCGGGAAATCCCCTAGCTTTCAGAGGGCATTTCCCGCCATGGCGTGGGCGACCGCGACAATCAGAATGCCGGGACGATCGCGCCCTTGTACTTGCTCAGGATGAACTCGCGCACCTGCTCGGTGTGCAGGGCATCGACCAGCTTGCGGATGGCCGGATCGTCCTTGCGGTCTGCGCGCGTGACCACCAGGTTGGCATAGGGCGAATCCTTGTCTTCGAGGAACAGGGCGTCCTTGATGGGGTTCAGGCCCGCTTCGAGCGCGTAGTTGGTGTTGATGAGCGCCAGATCGACGTCGGGCAGCACGCGCGGCAGCGTGGCGGCTTCAAGTTCGCGGAACTTCAGGTGCTTGGGGTTCTCGACCACGTCGCGCGAGGTGGCGAGGATGTTGGTCGGGTCTTTCAGCTTCAGCAGGCCCTGCTTTTGCAGCAGCAGCAAGGCGCGCGCACCGTTGGACGGATCGTTGGGCAGGGCCACCAATGCGCCGTCCTTCAGGTCCTTGATGTCTTTGATTTTCTGTGAATACGCGCCGAAGGGTTCGACGTGCACGGCACCGACCGACACCAACTTGGTGTCATGTTCTTTGTTGAACGAATCCAGATAGGGCTTGTGCTGGAAGAAATTGGCATCGATCTGCTTGTCGGCCACCTGCAGGTTGGGCTGCACGTAGTCGGTGAACACCTTGATGTCCAGATCGACGCCTTCCTTGGCCAGCTGCGGCTTGACGAATTCGAGCAGCTCGGCGTGCGGCACCGGCGTGGCGGCCACGCTGAGCTTGACGGCATGCGCCGGGGCGGCAAACGCCAGGGGAAGGGCCAGCGCCAGCACTGGAACAAATTTCTTGAACATGAATGAACTCCTGTGAAATTCTGGAATCGTCGGCGGGCCTTCCCGCCGACGGCACATCATCAACGCCGATTGAGCCGGGCCACCCAGCGGTCGCCCACCACTTGAAACACCTGCACCATGATGACCAGGATGACCACGGTCACCGCCATCACGTCCGCCTGATACCGCTGGTAGCCGTAGCGCACGGCCAGATCGCCCAGGCCGCCGCCGCCGATCACCCCCGACATGGCCGAATAGCCCACCAGCGTGATGGCCGTGACGACCGTGGCCGCCAGAATGCCGGTCGTGGCTTCGGGCAGCAGCGCCCACAGCACCGTCTGGCGCGAGGTGGCCCCCATCGAGCGGCAGGCTTCGCTGACGCCCGGGTCGAGCTCGCGCAGCACGTTTTCCACCAGGCGGGCGAAAAACGGCGCGGCGCTCGCCACCAGCGGCGGGATCGAACCCTGCACGCCCAGCGCCGTGCCGACGATGAGGCGCGACATGGGAATCATGACGATGAGCAGAATGAGAAAGGGCACCGAGCGCAGCACGTTGACGATGAACGCCACGCTTTGGTAGGTGGCCTTGTTTTCCATCACCTGGCCGGGGCTGGTGAGAAACAACAGCACGCCTACCGGCAGGCCGATGAGCAGCGTGAACAGCAGGGAAAAGCCCGTCATCAGCAACGTGTCGATCGTGGCTTCGCCGATCATCCACCAGTCTACATTGGCCATCATGTCCGCAATACCTCGTAATGCACTCCGGCCTGATCCAGCGTGCCGCCCAGCGCGCCCAGGCTGTCTTGCGCGCCCTGCACCGCCACGATCAGCTGCCCGTAGGGCGTGTCCTTGATGCGCCCGACCGTACCCTGCAGGATACTGAGGTCGAGGTTCAGCTCGCGGCTCAGGTGGCTGAGCAAAGGCTTGGCCGTGGTGTCACCCCGGAAGCTCAGGCGCAGCAGGCGCCCCGGCACCCCTTCGGCCATCGCCCGCCAGCCTTCACCGCCGTCCATCCCGCTTTCCGACAGCAGCGAGCGGGTGGCATCGTGCCGCGGGTGCAGAAAGACTTCCAGCACCTGCCCGGCTTCGACGATGCGGCCCGCCTCGATGACGGCCACGCGGTCGCACACGGCGCGGATCACGTCCATGCTGTGCGTGATGAGCACGATGGTGAGCCCCAGGCGCTGGTTGATGTCGCCCAGCAGGCGCAGGATGGATTGTGTGGTTTCGGGGTCGAGCGCCGAAGTGGCCTCGTCGCACAAGAGCAGGCGCGGCTTGCTGGCCAGCGCCCGGGCGATGCCCACGCGCTGCTGCTGGCCACCCGAAAGCTGCCCCGGGTATTTGTGCGCGTGGTCGGCCAGCCCGACCAGGTTCAGCACCTCGCGCGCCCGCGCCATGCGCGCCGCCCGCGCCATGCCCGACAGGCGCAGCGGAAAACAGACGTTGTCCATGACGGTACGCGCGCGCAGCAGGTTGAAGTGCTGGAACACCATGCCCACCGAACGACGGTATTCACGCAGCTGCGCATCGGAATACGCGGTGATGTCGCGGCCATCGACGCGCACGCTGCCCTCGGTGGGGCGTTCGAGCAGGTTGAGCATGCGGATGAGCGTGCTTTTGCCCGCCCCCGAGCGCCCGATGATGCCGAACACCTCGCCTTCGCGGATGTTCAGATTGACATCGGCCAGCGCATTGACCGTGCGGCCCGCCGATGCATAAGTTTTACGGATGTTCTCGAGATCGATCAAGATGTCAAATCACTTAAAAAACACGATCCCGGATCATCAGGATGCAGGGCATGAATTTACCATGCGAATTATCCGGGTTAACCCCGTAGCATATAACGAAAACTTATAAATCACCATGCAGCCGGTCACCCAGGCCCGACTGGCGCTGCGTGCGCACTTGCACGGCCTGCTCGAACAGGCCGGGCCGGCCGTCGAGCAGTACGAACTGCTGGCTGGCGCGGGTGACGGCGGTGTAGACCAGTTCCTTGCTCAGCAGGCCGCCCGCCTGATCCGACAGCCCCCGGTCGGGCATGTGCAGCAGCACCCGGGCAAACTCCGAGCCCTGCGACTGGTGCACGCTCAGGGCGTAGGCCGCCTGACTTTGCGTCTCCAGCTGATCCGGCACGATCCAGCGGATGCCGTCCATGTCGGCAAAGGCCACGCGCAGGCCCTTGCGCGGATGATCCAGCAGCATGCCCAGGTCGCCATTCATGAGCCCGAGGTCGTAGAGGTTGCGCGTGACCAGCACGGGCAGGCCGGCAAAGCGGTTCTCCTGCCCGACCAGCCCCTGGCGCCGCAATTGGCGGATGACGCGCTCGTTCAGACCTTCGATACCGTCCGGCCCCTGGCGCAGGGGGGTGAGCAGCTGCTGGCGCCCCTGGCGCCGCAGCAGGGCGTGCGCCCAGGCGTCGATACCGCCCGCGTCGGCCTGCGCCGCGGGCCGCGTGGCGCGCATCTCGTCCAGCAGCCGGGCGATGCCCGCCTCGCCGTCGATGAGTTCACGCGTGATCCAGCCCGGCGCCTGCGCCACCCGCCGCAGCTGTGCGGGATGCGCCTGAAACGCCTGCCGCACGGCGGGCACGTCCTGCCGGTTGATCGCCTGGGCCAGCGCGGCGATGCCGGGGGCATCTTTGGAGCGCCAGTTTTTGCGCAGCTTGACAGTCTGCTGCGCAAGCGCGGAGCCCGGCTGCGCGGCGGGGGGCAGCGCCAGGCCGGTGGCCGCGCGGATGAAGTCGCAGGTCGGCGCGTCGTAGGCGGCCTGATCCGCCGCGCGGCACAGCTCGGCCATGACGGCGCCCGCCTCGACCGAGGCCAGCTGGTCTTTGTCGCCGACCAGAATCAGGCGACACGCATCGGGCAGCGCGTCGAGCAACGCCACCATCAGATCGATGTCCACCATCGAGGCCTCATCCACCACGATCAGGTCGGCCACCAGCCGATGCCGCGCGTCGTGGCGGAAATGGCGGCTGTCGCGCCGCGTGCCCAGCAGCCGGTGCAAGGTCTTCACCCGCCGGGGCAGCGCCGCCTTCAGCGCATCGGCCAGCGGCAAGTCGTCGATGGCGCGGCCAATGGACGTTTCCAGACGATTGGCGGCCTTGCCCGTCGGGGCGGCCAGCTCGATGAGCAGCGGGCGGCCCGCCGCGCACGCCTGCTGCTGCAGCAGCGCCAGCAGCTTGACCACGGTGGTGGTCTTGCCCGTGCCGGGGCCGCCGGTGACGATGCCAAAGCCGCTGCGCCCGGCCAGCGCGCACGCCACGCGCTGCCAGTCGGGCTGTTCTGTCGAGCGCTCGAACAGGACGTCCAGCCAGGGCAGCAGGCCGTCGGCCCGCAGGTATTCCCGGGCCAGGCGCGCCCGGATGTGCCCGGCCAGCCGCGTTTCCAGGCGCCAGTAGCGCAACAGGTACAGGCGCCGCCCCTCCAGCACCAGCGGGCGGGTGCCGTCGGCGGCCAGCAGCGGGTTGTCCGCCAGCAAGTCGGCCAGCGGCGCGCCGCAGTAGGCCTGCACGAGCGCCGCGCTGTCGGTGGCATCCAGCGCCAGACAGAGATGCCCCTGCGCCAGCTGGCGACTCACCAACCCGGCCAGGCGGCACTGGGCTGGCGTGGCCACGGGAAACTCGCGCTGCAAAAAGGCTTCGAGCGCCCGATCGATGGCCCGCGCCACCGGCGGTGCGTCCTGGGTCGGGCCAAACGGCAATTCGAGTTCGATCATGTGCTTGCTCCATCAAACAGCGCGTCCACGGCGGTCAGCACGTCGAGATCCGCCAGCAGCGGCACGATGCCGCGACTCTCGCTGTCGATGCCGCGCAGAAAAAAGAACAGGCTGCCGCCCAGGTGGCGCGCAGGGTCGTAGCCGGGCAACCGCTCGCGCAGCAAGCGGTGCAACGCCACCTGATACAGCAGGCCCTGCAGATCGTAGCGATGGTCGAGCATGGCGCGCCGCATGGCGGGCAGGTCGTAGGCGGCGGCGTGCTCGCCCAGGTGGTTGGATTTGTAGTCCAGCACGTAATAGCGCTCGCCCACGCGAAACAGCAGATCGATGAAGCCCTTGAGCATGCCATTGAGGCGCTGCGCGGGCAGTTCCTGGCGCGCGCCGGGCAGCAGCCGGGCCGCGCAGGCTTCGAGGGGCTGCAAGGCGGTCTGGCGCAGGCGCAGCCAGAATTCCGTTTCGGCCCGGCTGCCCTGCGCCTGCGCCAGCGCGCACGTCGTCCCGCCCAGCGGCAGGGGCGTGGTCAGCAGCCTGGGCAGCCATGCGGCCAGCGTGTCCTGGTAGGCCGACCAGGGCTCGGCGCGGCACATCCGGCGCGCCAACCGCTCGGCCTCGGGCACCGTGCTCGCGCGCGCAAACCCCAGGGCGCAGGCCTTCTCCAGCAGGCCGTGCAGCAGGTTGCCGGCCTCGGGCCCGCGGGGAAAACGGTGGATCGAGCCGTCGGCGTCGGGCAGCGGCCCCTGGTCGCCGGCATCGCCGCGCTCCAGTAGCCGCTCGCTGGCCGGGGTGAAGCCGCCTCGTTCAGCCTGGCTGATCAGGCGCGAATAGCTGGTGACGATCCAGGTCGGCGGCACGCGCGGCATCCGCGTGCCGGGCGGCGCCAGGGGCGGCAAATCCATCTCGGCGGCGCGGGGCGCGGGGGCCTGCGGGGCCGTCATTTCCAGGCGGATGGCGTCTTCGGCCCCCTGACACAACTGTTCGAGCCGCGCCTGCACGGCGTCCAGCTCGACGTGTTGCGCGCCCAGCAGCAGCCGCCCCAAGGGGCTGGTCTCCAGCTGATGCGCCGCGCTGCGCCCGTGGGCGCAGGGCAGCACGCCCAGCCAGCACGCATGCACGGCCCGCGTCACGCCGACGTAGAGCAGGCGCATTTCCTCGGCGGCCTCGGCCTCCCAGTCCGGGCCTTGCGCCAGGCAGGTGAACGGCAGCATCACCAGGGGGAATTCCAGCCCCTTGGCGCCGTGCAGGGTCATGATGATGACGCGATCCTGCTCGTTTTCCAGGCGCAGCAGCAGTTCGGCGTGATCTTCGCCACCGGGGCGCTGGCTGGCGATGGCCGCCTCGAGATAGGCCAGCAGGGCCTGCATGCCATCGAGCCCCACACTGGCCTGCTGCAGCAGCTCGGCCAGGTGAAAGAGATCGGTGAGCACCCGTTCGTCGCGCTGGCGCCGAGGCAGGTCGAGCCGCTGCACGCAACGGTGCAGCATGGGCAGCACGCCCAGCCGCTGCCAGGTTTCCTGCAACTGGCGGAATGCCAGCAGGTGCTGCTGCCAGCGGTCTTCCTGCGTGACCTCCGCCACGAGCGCCTCCGGCGCATAGGCCATCAGATCGCTTGCCAGGGCCGCCCGCACCCGGCCCGCCTCTTGCGGGTGTGCAATGGCATCGAGCAAGCGAAACAGGTCAATGGCGGTCGGGCTGTCGTAGACGCTGCTTTTCTCGGAGAGAAACACGGCGTCCACCCCGACCCGCTTGAGCGCCGCCTTCAGTTGGTCGGCCTGGGCGCCCGTGCGCACCAGGCAGGCAATCTGGCGCGGCTCCAGCGCGGCCTGTCGGCCATCCGCGTGGCGCAGCAGCGCGCGCCCTGCCCGGGCCTCATCCAGCAAGGCCGCCACGCGGGCGGCAAATTGCCCGGCCAGGGCCGCCTCGGCCTGCGTCTTGGTATAGACCGCGCCGTCCGCTGGATAGCTGATCGTAAGCGCCGCCATGGGCTGACCGTCGGCCAGCAGCTGCCAGTCGCGGCCCCGCGCTTCGATGGGCCGATACTGGATGCTGTCCGTGCCGAACACGCCACCGTCGGCCAGCGCCAGGGGCGACTGCAGGAACAGGTGGTTGCAGGCCCGCACCATGTCGCGCGCCGAGCGGTAGTTGGTCTGCAGGGTATAGCGCGCCGCCGCAGCCTGGCTGGCGGCCGCGTAGGTCTGGATGTCGGCCCCGCGAAAGCCGTAGATGGCCTGCTTGGGGTCGCCGATCATGAGCCAGGCATGCGCATCGGGGTCGCGCTGCCCGTAGATGTGCTGAAAAATCGCATACTGATGCGGGTCGGTGTCCTGAAATTCGTCGATGAGGGCGGCGGGATACGCGTCGAAAAGCTGCTGTGCCAGCACTGGACGGCCCTGGCGCGCCTCGCGCCGCAGGGCGTGCGCCAGGGACACCACCATGGTGTCGTAGGTGATCTGGGCCCGATCCCGCAGGCGCCGCGCTTCTTCGGCGGCAATCCAGCCAGCGGCGTGCCGCAGCAGTTCGTCCAGAGGCAGCTCAGGCACCGCCTCCTGCTTGTCCAGGCAACGCGCCAGGGCGGCCAGGCAGCCCGCCAGCGCCTCGGGGATCGCCTGCGCGCGCCCCTTGAGCCATTTCAGGCCATCCGGCGTGTAGGCTCGCAGGCCCTCCTTGCACTTGCCTTCGTCGAGAAACACCGCCAGCGCCTCGGCGCTTTTCTTGCTGAGCTGTCGGCTGCCCAGGTTGCCAAGCTCGACCTGAGCCGCCAGCCAGTCGGTGAGCCTGCCCTGCTGCTCGGCGAGCAGCGCGCGCGCCTCGTCGAGCGCGGCCTCGGCGGCCTGCAAGGCGGGGTCGATCTGCGTGAGTCGTGCCGGAAACGGCACCGCCACGCCGCTTGCATCCGTATCGGTCACGTCCGCCGCGCCCTCGTCCGCCATGGCCCGCAGGGCTTTGGCCAAGCCTGCGGGACTGCTGATCTGGGCGTGCGCCAATTGGCGGCAAACCGCCGTCGGCAGCGGCTGGATGAAGCAGCGCCAGTAATCTTTGAGCACGGTGTCGCGCAAGGCGGCGGCCTCGGCCTGAAGCTCCTGCTCGAACGCCATGCCCGCCGCGAAGGCAAAGCGCTTGAGTGCCCGCTGGCAGAAACTATGGATGGTGTAGATGGCGGCGAGATCCATCTCCTGGGCGGCCTGGCGGCAGCGCCGGGCGCAGAGAGCCAGGTCGGCCTGCGCGGCGCTGTCGGCCAGCAGCGCCCGCAGAAAACCGTCTTGCACCGTGTCGATCAAGGCCTGCACGGCCTGCGGCCCGGCGTCGAGCTGTTGCTGGCTGGCCTGCTGAAATACGTCGGCGGCCTGCGCCAGGCGTTCGCGGATGCGCTCGCGCAGCTCTTGCGTGGCGGCGCGGGTGAAGGTGAGCACCAGGATGTCGCGCGGGCTGAGGGCCTGGCCGCGCCCGCCAAAGGTGGCGATGCGGCCATGGCCCAGCACCAGGCGCACGTAGAGCGCCGCCAGGGTATAGGTTTTCCCGGTGCCCGCGCTGGCCTCGATGAGGCAGCTGCCCCGCAACGGCAGCCGCAGGGCATCGAGCAAAGTGAAGTCGCTCATGCGGGGTCTCCCTCAAGGGCCTGCGCCATCGGGCGCCACAGGTACTCGGCAAACCAGGCCTGCGCCGCCTGATCGTCCTCGTCGCGCGGCCAGTGCGCCCGCACGGCGGCGGCCAGCGCCGCCGCATCCTCCGGCACCTCCGCGGCATCTTCCGCGGCCAGCCGCAGGGCGGTAGTGTCCAGCCGCAGGGGCTGGCACCACGCCATCCGGTAGAGCAGGCACAGGCGGTTCAGCGATTGCAGCGCCCTGTCGCGGGCGAGCACCTTGAAGACGATCTGCCGGTCGCGGGACACCAGCACCGTGCGCGCGGCGATCCCCGCCGCGTTGGCCAGCAGATGCGGCACCCAGGCCGCCGCCAGCTTGTCATGGCGCAAGGCCTTGGCATCCTGGACATTGCTGGCCGTGGTGTACACCAGCAACGGCTGCCCCGGCGCTTCCCAGAGTTGATCCAGAACGCCGTCGAGCGTCAGCGGCACGCCGTCCGCCTGCGGGCGCAGTGCGACGGCGCGCGCAGCCAGCCGCCGCGCACCCTGCACGTGCTGCCGCCAGCGGCGATGAATGGAGGCCGCCGCGCTTTGCTCGCGCGCGAGAATGGCGGCGGCAAAGCCCCCCGGCGGCAGCGCGCCATTGCGCGCCCAGCGGCTGGCAGCCTGCTCGTCCCCGTGCAACAAGGCGTCGAGCAGGGCATCGCGCAGCTGCCAGCGCTGCAGGGCATCCAGACCGAAGGGCTCATCATTGTCTTCCTGCGCCTGCGGGTCTACCACCAACGCCGCCAGTCGATCCCGATAGAACACATCGGCGGGCGATTTGAGCAGGCGCACCAGCGCGGCGCCCTCCAGGGCCGTTGGCGCGTCAGCGACAGCGGCGGCGGGCACGTCGGCGGCAGCCCCGCCGCGCGTCACCGAAACAGATGCGGGGGCCAACACCGCTGCTGTGGAATCGTCCGCCGCGCGCACCTCGGCGGGCACGTGCAGCTGCCGCCACTCGCGGCCCCAGGTGCGCGGCGGCGGCTCTGTGGCTGTGTGCGCACCATGCGCCTCGTCCCGCCCAGGCTGCTCAAAGTAGCGGCGGCTGAAGGGTGCCAGCGGCCAGGCGCGCGTCAAAGCGGCGCTGGCTGGCAGCGGGCGGCCCTCGTCGTCCGTCCGGCCCGAGACCCAGTGGCGATCCAGGTGATCGCGCAGCTGGCCCACCAGCGTGCAGGCGGGCTTGTCGCTGTTGCGGTTGATGTCGCGCCCCACCCAGCTGATGGTGAGGCTGTCGCGCACGCTCATGAGCGCTTCGAGAAACAGGTATTGGTCGTCGTCCCGCCGGTTGCGGTCGCCCGGGCGATAGTCGGCGGCCATCAGGTCGAAATCGGGGGCCTGCTGCTCGCGCGGATAGTCGCCTTCGTTCATGCCCAGCAGAAAGACGTGGCGAAACGGCAGCGCCCGCATGGGCATGAGCGTGCAGAAGGTGATGCCGCTGAACGACAGTTGCTGCGTCATGCCGCCTTGCGCCACGAGATCGAGCCAGGCTTCGCGCGCCTGGGCGAGCGGCAGCGTCTCGGTGAAACCGGCCAGGGCGCAATCCTCCTGCCACTGCAGCAGCGCCTCGCGCAAGCGGCCCAGCAGCAGGCGGTCGTCATCGCTGACGGCGAGAAACAGGGACTCCAGCCAATGGGCGAAGACCTGCCCCCAGGCGTCCGGCGTGCGCTCGGGCAAGAGCGCGTCGCGGCACTGGCCCAGCGCGTCAATGAAGGCCGCCAGCTGCCCCAGCAGCACGCCCTGGTTGGCGCTGACCTCATCGAGCGCAACGCAGGAGAAGATGTCCGCGTCACCCGCGCAATAGCCCGCCAGCAGCTGATCCAGCCCGGCCTGCCAGGTGTTGTGGCCGCGCCAGGCGTCGTTCGGCGCAGGCGTCAACCGCAGTATCTGGCGCTTGTGTGCCGCATCCCGCCCCCAGCGGACGTGGCTGGCCGTGGCCCAATTGAGCAAGGCATCGAGGTCGTCCTCGGCAAACCCGGCGCACGCGCGAATGGCCGGCAGCTGCAACAGCGCAAAAACCTCGCTCAGGCTCAGGCGCTGGCGGGGCAGATCGAGCAGGTATTCCAGCGCCTGGTACAAAGGCACGTCCCGGTCGTGCCGGTCGCTGATGGAAAAGGCCAGGCGCCGGGCGTCCTGCGCGGGATAGCGGCTGAAGACGGCTTCGATGTGAGGCGCATAGCGGTCGATGTCCGGGGTCATCACCACGATGTCGCCATAGCGCAGGCTGGCGTCGGCGGCGAACAGATCGAGCAATTGGTCGTGCAGCACCTCGACCTCGCGCTGGCGGCTGTAGGCGGGGCAAAAATACAGGCCGGGATGATCCGGCAGCGGCTGACCGGTCAGTGGCGGACGGTTCTCCAGCATCGCCTGCTGCAGCGCGCAGACGAGGGAATCGGCCCGCGTCACCGCGCTGGCGGGCGCATACGGGTTGATTTCCTGCGTATGAGCCAGCTGCAGCTCGGTGGGCTCGAACGTGCTCATGAGCCGAAGAAAATCGCGCCCCCGCGCGCCCCAGTGTTCCAGCAGGGCATTGCCCGCCTCGAAGGCCTCGAGATCGGCCACCCCGCGGTCGGCCCAGTATTCTTCGCAGGGGCTGAGGATCATGAGCAGCACCTGGCAGTGGCGCGACAGCGCGTAGAGGGCTTCCAGCAGCTGGGCCGGCATCGAGTTGATGCCAAAGAGAAACACGCGCTCGGGCAGGCCCGCCGGGGTGTCGCCGTCCAGCCGCCGCAAAAAGGCCCGGTGCAGGTGGGCGCGCGAGCGCGTGCGGTCGGCGGGCGGCAGGCTGGCCACCAGGGCGCGCCACAAGGTGGCCTGCCAGGCTTCGTCGCGCCCCAGCCCCCGGGCCTCGCCGGTTTCCCAGGCCTGTATCCAGTCGGCGCGGTACAGCTGGTACTGATCGTAGAGATCAGCCATTTTGCGCGCCAGCTGGAAGCGCTTGGTGTGATCGGCGTCCTGGCTGAGAAACTGGCGCGGGCGCTCGAAGCCGGCCTCGTCCAACAGCGTGGGCAGCAGGCGCAGCACGCGCCACTGCAGGCTGTCTTTGTCGAAAGGCGAGCGCTCGGCCAGCGACGCGGGATCGAGCACCTGGCGGTAGAGTTCCCACAGAAAACTGGCCGGCATGGGATAGCGCACCCCGGCGCTGACGCCCAGCGCCTGGGCCTGCCGCAGCTTGAGCCAATCGGCCATGCCATTGGATTGCACCAGGATGACGTCGTCTTCCAGCGGCGCCAACGGCACCGCCCGCCGATGCTCGATCATCAGCGTGGCTAAGGTTTCAAGGTGGTTGGCATGGATGATGCAAAAACCGGGCTGCATGGCGGATACGGGAAAGGGAAAAGGCGGAAACCAGCGGGTGCGGGACATAGTACCCAAACCACAGGCTGCGTCGGGCCTCCAGCGGGCTACGCTATACTCAAAAAGGTAGCGCGCCAAGCCCCCCCTTGGCCATCAGCCGCCGTCCCTGGCGGCACCCCTTGCGTCCATAACGGACTCACACTTCGTACCCCGCCCGATCTTCACGCTTCTCGATACGGACTTCTCTATGGAATGGCTTTGGGATCCCACCGTCTGGGCCGGCCTGCTGACCCTGGTGGTGCTGGAAATCGTTCTCGGCATCGACAATCTGATCTTCATCGCGATTCTGGCCGACAAGCTGCCGCCCGCGCAGCGCGACCGCGCCCGTCTCATCGGTCTGTCGCTCGCGCTCGTCATGCGTCTGGGGCTGCTGTCCATCGTCTCGTGGCTGGTGACGCTTACCACGCCCCTGTTTGCCCTGGGCCCGCTGTCCTTCTCGGGCCGCGACCTGATCCTGCTGCTGGGCGGCCTCTTCCTGCTCGTCAAGGCCACGTCCGAGCTGCACGAACGCCTGGAGGGCGGCAGCCACGAAGCGGGCCAGCACAGCGCCTTTGCCAGCTTTGCCGTGGTGGTGACGCAGATCGTGGTGCTGGACGCGGTGTTTTCGCTGGACGCCGTCATCACCGCCGTGGGGATGGTGGACGAGCTGCTCATCATGATGGCCGCCGTGGTGATCTCGATGGGCATGATGATGTGGGCCTCCAGGCCGCTGACGCGCTTCGTGAACGCCCACCCGACGGTCGTCGTGCTGTGCCTGAGCTTTCTGCTGATGATCGGCTTCAGCCTGAGCGCCGAGGGCCTGGGCTTCAAGATACCCAAGGGCTACCTGTACGCCGCCATCGGTTTTTCGATTCTCATCGAGTTCTTCAACCAGGTGGCCAGCCGCAGCCTGCAACGGAAAGAAGCGCACCTGCCGCTGCGCGAGCGCACGGCCCGCACCGTGCTGCGCCTGATGGGCAAAAAGGCGCACGCGCCGGATGCCGCAGCGCCGCTTCCGGCCACGCCCGAGGCGGGCGACATCACGTTCGGCGCGGAAGAGCGCAGCATGGTGAGCGGCGTACTGACGCTGGGCACACGCAGCGTGCAATCGATCATGACGCCGCGCCCGCAGATTTCCTGGGTGAACCTGGACGATACCGCCGAGACCATCCTGCGGCAGCTGCGCACCATGCCGCACAGCTTTCTGCCCGCCTGCCGTGGCCAGCTGGATCAAATCGTGGGCGTGGTGCGCGCCAAAGATCTCATGGCCTGTCTGATGGACGGCAGCGACCTCGCCGGCCCGCTGCTGCGCGAACCGGTGATTCTGCCGGACACGACCAGGGTGCTGGATGTGCTGGACACCCTGCGCAGGCCCGACGGGCAGCTGGTGCTGATCGCCGACGAGTACGGCACCATCGAAGGTCTGATCACGCCCATCGACATTCTCGAAGCCATCGCGGGCGAGTTCCCCGACGAGGACGAGCAAAAGACCATCCAGCAGCTGGCGCCGGGGCACTGGCGCGTGGACGGCGCCGCCGACCTCTACCACCTGGCCCAGGCGCTGGACACCGAGGCGCTGCCCACGGGCGACCCCAACTACACCTCGATTGCCGGGCTGCTGCTGGCGCAGTTTGGTGCCCTGCCCGAGGTGGGGGCCACCATCGAACGATATGGCCTGCGCTTCGAGGTGCTGGAAATCAGCCAGCGGCGCATCTCGATGCTGGACGTGACCCGTGTGGACTGATCACGCCGCACCCGCCCGACGGACGGCGGCGTACGGGTGCCACGGACAGCCAAGCGCCCCGGCGCTCGTTCAGGCATGCGCCAGCGCGTCGGCCACGACGGCGGACAACGGTGTCGTCGGACGGCCAATCAGCCGGGAGAGCTGGTGGCCCTCGTCAAACAGCCCGCCAGCGGCCGCACCGACGTCCCAGGAGGCGATCGCCGCGGCGAACCCCGCGGGCAGGCCGAACTCCCGCAGCTTGGCGGCATACTCGGCCTCGCTCAGGTTCTGATAACGGATGGCCTTGCCCGTCTGGCGGGCAATTTCAGCAGCCAGATCGGCCAGCGTATAGGCCGCGTCGCCGGCCAACTCGTAGGTCTTGCCCTCGTGGCCGGGCTGCGTCAGGACGGCCAGGGCCGCCGCGGCGTAATCCGCCCGCGCCGCCGAGGCGATGCGCCCCTGGCCCGCCGCGCCCAACACGGCGCCTTGCGCCAGCACCCCTTGCAGCGCGCCCAGGTAATTTTCGGTATACCAGCCGTTGCGCAAAACGGTGTGCGCAATGCCGGACGCCCGGAGCATCTGCTCGGTCTGCACGTGCTCGACGGCGAGCGAGGCCAGCGGCGAGGTGTCGGCCCGCAAGAGGCTGGTATAGACGATGCGGCGCACCCCCGCCTGCCGGGCCGCCTCAATGAGGTTGCGGTGCTGCCCGACGCGCTGGCCCACCTCGCTGGCGGAAATCATCATCAGGGTATCGACCCCGGCCAGCGCCGGGCCCAGGGTGTCGGGCCGGGTGTAATCCGCCTCGCGCGCGGCAACGCCCAGGTCGGCCGCCTTGGCCGGTGTGCGTGCCAGGGCGATGATTTCGCTGGCCGGGCGGGCGGCCTTCAGGCCGCCGATCAGGATGCGCCCCAGGTGGCCGGTGGCGCCGCTGACTGCAATGGTCATGATGTGTGTTCCTTATTGAAGGTTGAATGGATCGACGAACACACTATAAAATAGCTGCTTATTAATTGTAAGTACGCACATCAAGGTAAGTATGAAATCAGCCTCTTCCCCGGCGGCGCCCGGCACACCGCTGTCCGAACACCTGCTGCGCGGCAACCTGCTGGCCGCCGCCTGTCCCTCGCGCGACGTGCTGCGCCACGTCACCAGCCGCTGGGGCGTGCTGGTGCTGATGGTGCTGGAAACCGGCACCCACCGCTTCAGCGCGCTGCGCCGCGCCATCGGCGGCGTCAGCGAACGCATGCTGGCTCAGACCCTGCAATGGCTGGAAGAAGACGGCCTGGTGCGGCGCACCGCTTACAATGAAGTGCCGCCGCGCGTGGAATACGCCCTCACGCCCCTGGGGCGCGAGGCCGCCGGGCACGTCCGCCGCCTGGCCGACTGGATCGAGGTCAAGCTGCCCGACATCCTGGCCGCCAGGCCGGACGCCGCCGACACCCAAGCTCACTGATACGACCACACTACCCATGAATCCGACCATCTACCACAACCCGTCGTGCGGCACCTCCCGCAACACCCTGGCCATGATGCGCGCCTCGGGCGAAACGCCCGATGTCGTCGAATACCTGAAAACCCCGCCCAGCCACGCACAGCTGCGCGACCTGATCCAGCGCATGGGCAGCACGCCGCGCGCGCTGCTGCGGCGCAAAGAGGCCATCTACGGCACGCTCGGGCTGGACGACCCCAGCCTCACCGACGCCCAGCTGATCGACGCCATGCTGGCGCACCCCATCCTCATCGAACGCCCCATTGTGGTCACCGACAAGGGCGTGCGGCTGTGCCGCCCCGCCGAGCAAGTACTCGAACTGCTGGCGCAGCCGGTGGCCTCCTTTACCAAAGAAAACGGCGACATCGTGCGGCACACTGCGGCACGCTGACATCCCACCCCGACACAGCCCCCGGTTGCCACGTCCCCTGCGGCCATCCGGGGTGCGGCCGACATCCGCCCCAACACGCACCGTACACCCCCACATGATGGCACTGCTTCTCTTCGTACTCACCCTGACGCTGGTGATCTGGCAACCGCGCGGCCTGGGCATCGGCTGGAGCGCCCTGGGCGGCGCCCTGCTGGCCCTGCTGCTGGGGGTCGTGCAATGGGCGGACGTGGCCGTCGTCTGGCACATCGTCTGGGACGCCACCTTCACCTTCGTGGCGCTCATCATCATTTCGCTGATTCTGGATGAGGCGGGATTTTTTGCCTGGGCCGCCTTGCACGTGGCCCGCTGGGGTCGCGGCCATGGCACCCGGCTCTTCGCCCTCATCATCGTGCTGGGCGCCGTGATTGCGGCATTTTTTGCCAACGACGGCGCGGCGCTGCTGCTCACCCCCATCATGATCGCCATCCTGGCCCGGCTGCACTTCGCACCCAAGACTGTGCTGGCCTTCATCATCGCCAGCGGCTTCGTGGCCGACACCACCAGCCTGCCGCTCATCATCTCCAATCTGGTGAACATCGTCAGCGCCAATTACTTCGGCATCGGCTTCGACCGCTACGCGGCGGTCATGGTGCCGGTGAACCTGATCTCGCTGGCGGCCACCCTGGGGGTGCTCTGGGTGGCCTTCCGGCGCCAGCTGCCACGGCACTACTCGATGAAAACGCTGCAGGCGCCCCGCTCCGCCATCCGCGACGCGCTGGTCTTTCGCGCCGCACCGCCGCTGCTGGCCGTGCTGTTGCTGGCGTATTTCGTGACGGCGCCGCTGGGCGTGCCGGTATCGCTGGTCACGGGCACCGCGGCCCTGCTGCTGATGGCGATTGCCGGGCGCTGGTGGCACGCCGGGCGCGGCGCCGTCGTCTCGGTCGGCACGGCGCTACGCCACGCGCCCTGGCAGATCGTGCTGTTTTCGATCGGCATGTACCTGGTGGTCTACGGGCTGGGCAAGGCCGGGCTCACCGCGCTGGGCGCGGACGCCCTCGTCTGGCTGTCCCGGCAAGGCGATTTCATCGCCACCGTGGGCACGGGCTTTTTGTCGGCCATCGTGGCCTCGGTCATGAACAATATGCCCTCCACCCTGGTGGGAGCGCTGGCCATCCACCACGCCCAGGTGGCGCCGCATACGCAAGAGCTGATGGTCTACGCCAACGTCATCGGCAACGATCTGGGCCCCAAGCTCACCCCCATCGGCAGCCTCGCCACCCTGCTGTGGCTGCACGTGCTGGCCAGCAAGGGTTACCGCATCGGCTGGGGGCAATACATGAAGATCGGCCTGCTCATCACGCCACCCGTGCTGCTGGCAACGCTGGCCGCCCTGTATCTGTGGCTGCCCAGGATGTAGAACAGACGGGTCGCTCAGACCGCGACGGCACCACTATCATTATTTCCCCGCTTGCAGTTGAACAGCAATGGGTGTGTTGGCGGCAACCACTGGTTTCAAGGTCGTTCTCCTACTGTTGTGTGGATCGGGGCTCGCCGGCAAAGACGACCGACTGGCATTTCAGGTGCACCATTTCCAGCCCATCCATCAGGAAAAAACCGGCTTCCCAAGGGTTCTTGAGTACGAAGGCCGTGCGCACTTGCTCATAGAGCGGCAGAGTCGGCGGCACCTGGAAGGCCTGCATTTCAAGGATGGTGTAGTTCCAGTCGATGGCCTGCTCGAAGGTGAACTTGGCGCGCTCATCGATGATGAAGAAACAGTGCGGATCGCGCCTGAGCTGGTGCAGTTTGAACGTGTCTGGCACGGATATCAGAAACACGTCGTCGATTTCGGTGTTGAGAAAAGCCAGCACTGTCGTGTGCGGCTGATTGGCGGCCAGCGTGGTGAGAATGCCTACCTTGTTGTGATGTTCACGCGCTTGCACCGGCCCCAACTGCCGCAACGGCGTGATGGGCAAAGTGCATTCCGGGCGGGCGTCCGGCGGAAACGCATACCCCGGCTCACGGTGCTGCTCGACGACCTGCAGGCCATGGATCAGCATGTACTCTACCGGCTGCAGCGTGACCCAGCCCTCGTCGGTGGCCACGACGCGTCCCTTGTACGAGGTGCGGTAGACCCGCAGCTCGGCATCCAATTCGTCCACCCCGGTGCGGTTGTCCAGATGCAGGGTGACCAGCGACCCCATGGCGAGGGCGTGACCCTTGGGGATGAACACCCGCAGGACGTTGTCCGCGCGAGGATACACCACTCCCACGTGGTGCACGAGCCCTTGCAGCTGGTAGGACGCGAGCACCCCCAGCAGCTGCTCACCCAGGTAATTTTTCAGAGCCATCCGCCCCTCCGGCGCGTTGCACATGTGTGCAGATTCTACAGGCCGACGCCACGGCTCAGGGAAAAGGCAGAAAATGTCTCTTGCGGAGGTACGCATCATGCACCACACCTGGAAAACCGACACCCGGCCATCCGACATCACGCCCGAGGCCGTCTGGCGCGAGCGGCGGCGGTTTCTGCGGCAGGCGGCCCTCGCGCCGCTGGCGCTGGGGGTGATGTCCCGCGCCGGGGCCGCCTCGAACGACGCCCCGTCAGGCCCCGTGCTCGCGGCGCGCAAAAACGCCCGCTGGTCGGTGGACGACCCCCCCAACAGCTGGCGCGACATCACCACCTACAACAATTTCTACGAATTCGGCACCGGCAAGGGCGATCCGGCCCGCTACGCCGACAAGCTGCGCCTGACGCCCTGGACGGTGCGGGTCGATGGCGCCGTGCGTCGGCCGCTTACCCTGGACATCGACGCGCTGCGCAAGCTGGCGCCGCAGGAAGAGCGCATCTACCGCCTGCGCTGCGTCGAGGCATGGTCGATGGTGATCCCCTGGATCGGCTACCCGCTGGCGCAGCTGCTCAAACAGGCCGAGCCCACCGAAGACGCACGCTACGCGGTCTTCACCAGCGTCGTGCAGGCGGATGTGATGCCCGGCGTGCAAGAAGGCATCCTCGACTGGCCTTACGTTGAAGGCCTGCGCCTGGACGAGGCCATGCACCCGCTCACCCTGCTCACCTTCGGGCTCTACGGCCACGAACTGCCCGCGCAGGACGGCGCCCCCATGCGCGTCATCATCCCCTGGAAATACGGCTTCAAATCGGGCAAGTCGCTGGTACGCATCCACTTGCAGGCGACGCAGCCCACCACCAGCTGGATGCGCGCCGCGCCGCAGGAATACGGTTTCTACGCCAACGTCAATCCCGCCGTACCCCACCCGCGCTGGAGTCAGGCCACCGAGCGGCGCATCGGTTCGGGCTTTTTCGCCGCCCGCATCCCCACCCTGCCCTTCAACGGCTACGCACAGGATGTGGCCGGGCTCTACCAGGGCATGGATCTGGTGCGCAACTTCTAAGGCGGCGTTCATGCGCGGTACAGCCCCCGATGCCCCCGCCCACCTGGACAGCCAGGACGACCGCCGCGCGCAACCCAAACCGCCCAGGCCGCCCCAGCCACTCCGCCACGGCCAGCGGCTGCTGGGCCTGGGCTTGCACGCCCTGGGGCTCTTCCCTCTGATCCGCTGGATCGTGCTGGGCTACAGCGCGGGCCTGAGCGCCAACCCGCAAGAATTCCTCACGCGCTCGTCGGGCACCTGGGCGCTGGTGCTGCTCTGGGCCACCCTGTCGATCACTCCCCTGCGACGGATCGGCGGCTGGAACACGCTGGTGCGCCAACGCCGCAAACTGGGCCTGTACGCCTTCTTCTACACCGTGCTGCACGTGATTGCCTGGGGGCTCTGGGATCGCGGCGGCGTGCCGCGGGCGATGTGGGCCGACCTCTGGCAGCGCGACTTCATCGGCATCGGCGCCGTGGCCACGCTGTGCCTCATCCCACTGGCCCTCACCTCGACACACGGCTGGATGCGGCGCCTGGGTCCCTGGTGGGGCCGCCTGCACGCGCTGATCTATCCGGCGGCCATCCTCTCGGTCTGGCACTTTTTCTGGATGCGTGCCGGGAAGAACGACTACTTCGAGCCACGGCTGTACGCCGTGACGCTGGCGCTGTTGCTGGGACTGCGGTTGTGGTGGTGGACCAGTCGCCGCTTCAGGCGGGCACCTGGCCGCACCGCCCGCGGCAGTGGCGGACTGGGCTGACGACCGGTGTACGGACACGGCATCGGGCGCTGGCGCCGCCTTGGCTACAGCAACCGGAACAGGCCACGCGCCAGACCGTAGCCGATGCCGCCCACCAACAGCGCCCAGACGATGGCCCCGATGAAATTGAAGAGGGCAAACCGCCGCCAGGACACGCCGCTTGCGCCCATGGCGATGGGGCCTGCCATGCGCAGTCCATACAAAAAACGGATCACCAGAATCAGCCGTGCATCGTAGCGCCGCAGCAAGGCCTGGGCGCGCGCCACACGCGGCTGCAGCGCCGGAAAACGCGCGACCAGCCGTGTGCCGTAGCGGTGCCCGAGAAAAAAGAAACACTGATCGCCCAGCGAGCCGAACACCGCGGCCAGCGCCACGACGACGGGCAGCTGCAGATAGCCCCGGGCAGCCGCCGCCGACGCGGCCAGCAGCACCGTCTCGCCTTCCAGAAACGTGCCGACGGCCACCGCCCAGTAGCCATAGGCATGGATGAGGTCGGCGACATCCATGGGGCGGGCGGATCAGGCCGCGGCAGCGCGGCAGGAGGCCCCCACCCGCTGGCGGCTGATCAGCAGCGCGATCAGCGCGGCGACCAGACCCGTGACGCCCGACACCACGAAGGCCGTCAGGTAGCTGCCGGTCACGTCGCGCACGACGCCGCCCATCCAGGCCGCCGTGGCGGCGCCGAGTTGATGGCCGGCAACGATCCAGCCGAACACCACCGGCGCCTCGCGCTCGCCAAAGACATCGGTGGCCAGGCGCAGCGTGGGCGGCACGGTGGCGATCCAGTCCAGGCCATAAAACACGGCAAAAATGGCCAGGCTGTAGAACGAAAAATCGGTATAGGGCAGCACGATCAACGAGAGGCCGCGCAGGCCGTAATAAACGAAGAGCAGCTTGCGCGGATCGTAGCGGTCGGTGAGCCAGCCCGAGGCCGTGGTGCCGACCAGGTCGAACACCCCCATCAGCGCGAGCAGGCCCGCCGCCTGGACAGGAAGGATGCCGTGATCGCCGCACAGCGCGATCATGTGCGTGCCGACCAGGCCGTTGGTGGTGAAACCGCAGACCCAGAAGGTGGCAAACAGAAACCAGAAGGCGGGGACGCGGCTGGCGCGCCCGAGCGTACCAAAAGTGGCGGCCAGCAGGCCGACGCCCGGCGCGGCGGCCACGGGCGGCCTGGCCGGGTCGCCGCCATAAGGCAGCAGGCCCATGTCGGCGGGCTGGTCGGGCACCAGCCGCCAGACCAGCGGCACCATGAACACCATGGCGGCGGCCACGACCCAGACGACGCGCCGCCAGTCTCCCGACGACGCCAGGCTGGCGAGCACGGGCAGGAAGACGAGATTGCCGGTGGCCGTGCTGGCCGTGAGGATGCCCATGGCCAGGCCTCGATGCCTGACGAACCAGCGATTGGCGACGGTGGCGGCAAGCACGGCGGCCACGGCCCCCGAGCCGATACCCGAAAAGAACCCCCACAAGGCGATGAGATGCCAGGCCTGGGTCATGTAGGCGCTGGCGGCGGACGAGGCCGCCATGACGGCCAGCGCCGTCAGCAGCACGCGGCGCAGGCCGAAATGATCCATGGCCGCCGCGGCAAAGGGGCCCGCCATCCCGTAGAAGAAGATGCCGATGGCCGCAGCCAGCGAGGTCGTGGCCCGGCTCCAGCCGAAGGATTGCTCCAGCGGATCCAGCAGCACGCTGGGCGTGGCGCGCAGCCCCGCCGAGAACAGCAGGCAGAGAAAGATGACGGCAACCACCACGAAGGCGTAGCGCTGGCCCAGACGGGAAAAAAGAGTCGTACTCGCGAAACGCGCGGAAAATCGCATGATGGGGAACCGCCGATAGACGCAGACAGGTGTCAGGGCCGTGTGTTGAAGGGTGCCGTCTATATTACCCACGAAATGCCCGCGACGAGACACCCGCGCCATCCGCTCGTGCGGCACACGCGCCCAGGCCGCAAGCGCCGCCGCATGCGAACAAACACGGATACCCAAGACGCGTTCTGCGTCTCAGAATAGTCTTCGACCGACGCTTGGCAGATGCGGGGGGCGGAAACGACAATGCCCAGGCAAGCAGCCTGGGCATCTGAAAGGGGCTGGTGGGTCGTGCGCGGCTCGAACGCGCGACCAACGGATTAAAAGTCCGGTGCTCTACCGACTGAGCTAACGACCCAACCTAAGCCCTAAATTCTGACATCATATAGACCAATCGTCAAGCAATACAAGAACGGAGACCGTATCGCCATGCCTGATACTCACGATTCCGCGGCACTGCGGCTGCACATTCTGTCCGATTTGCACCTGAGCGTGCAGGGTCTGGCGCTGCCTGCCATCCAGGCCGACGTCACCATCCTGGCCGGCGACATCGCCCGCCCCCAGGCGGCCATGCAGTGGGCCAGCCAGATCGACCGCCCGGTGCTGTACGTACCGGGCAACCACGAATTCTACGGCGGCAGCATCCCCGGCGTGCGCGCGCAGCTGGCCGATGCCGCCCGCCAGCACGGCATCCGGCTGCTCGACCAGCAGGCCGCCGTCATCCAGGGCGTGCGCTTTCTGGGCACCACACTCTGGACGGACTTTGAACTCTTCGGCACCGAACAACGGCAAAAGGCCATGGAACAGACCGGCGCCTTCATGCGCGACTTCCAGGTCATCAAGAACGGCGACGGCACAGTCTTCTCGCCGCAAGATTCCATCGATCTGTTTCGCGCCCAATACGACTGGCTGGACGCCATGCTCGACGAACCCTTCGACGGCCCCACGGTGGTCATCACCCACCACGCCCCCAGCCTGCGCAGCGTACACCCGCGCTTTGAAGACTCGCTCGTCAGCGCCGGTTTCGTGTCCGACTGCACGGGCCTCATGGGGCGCGCCAGCCTGTGGATACACGGCCACACGCACGACAGCTTCGACTACACCGTGCGCGGCACGCGCGTGCTGTGCAATCCGCGCGGCTACTGCCGCGACGGGGTCAACGAGAACCCGATGTTCAACCCCGGGTTCTGCGTGGACGTGCCCATCGCCGTGTCATCGAGCCCTTGAAATACGCACTTCGGCGCCACGGCGTTTTACTTCAAGGCCCTCGGACGGCAGGATTTTCAGCCCTTCGAGCCCCTTGATGTAGCTGGAACCCTGCATCTGCATGACGCGAATCTTGTTGCGCATCACCACGGGGTTGTGCTCGGGCATGCCGAACATCCAGACTTCTTCGAGGATGCGGGCGGAATTGATCTCGCCCGTGTGCTGGGCCACGGGCCCCAGGCACAGCATGTGGCCTTCGCGGCCAAACACGGGGATGGCGTCCAGCCCCGGCTGCAGCGTCCAACGGGTGCCGCCTTCGTAGCGCCAGCCGGTGGCGAGATCCCACCAGGCATCGCCCTTGGGCAGATAGACCTCGGTGCTGCCGCCCGCCTGCATCACGGGTGCCACCAGCAAGGCGGGGCCCAAGAGATACTGGGTGTCCCAGACATGGGCGTCGGGGTCGGCCGGATACGCCTGGGCCATCGAGCGCTGCACGGGCAGGCCGGTGCGCACGGCGTCGTCGATGATGCCTGCCACGTAGGGCAGCAGGCGATAGCGCCACTGCAGCCAGTGCTTGACCAACGCGCGGGTGGCGTCATCAAAGGCATCGGGCATCAGGTCGGGATGTCCCTGGAAGCTGAAATTGGCCGAAAACACGCACATGGCCAGCCAGCGCAGGTACAGCTCGGGGTTCATGCCACTGGCGGGTTGCCCGGCATTGCCCAGGCGATGCGTCTGCACCGCCACGCCGCTGTTGCCCACCGACAGCGCGGCACGCAGGGTGTCGGCATAGCCTTGCCAGCTGTTTTCCACTGCGGGCCCCTGCTGCCAGGCGAAGCGCTGCACGCCGGGGAACAGATCGCGGCTGAGCATGACGCCCTCTTGGGGCGTACGTGGCGCCGCCACGGCATCGAACAATGCGCGGCGCGCCAGATGCGGATACGCCGTGCGCAGGGTGGCGCCGGTTTCGCCGCCACGCGCCTCGACGTCGTCCGGAAAATCGAACTGAGCCTGACAGATGGGGGCATCGAGCCCTTCTTCGAGCGCCTGCTGATGGCGTTCGGTGAACAGGCGGGCCGCGTCTTTGTGGGTGAGATCGAGCAGGCCGAAAGGCTGGCCGCCCGAGGCCGGGGTGCCGGGACACACCCAGACGTCGCCCTCGGCATCGCACAGCAGCCAGCCGCGGTCTTCCCATTCGTCGAAGAGCGGCGTGCCCTGCAAGACGCCCGGGATGCAGCTGCCCGCCAGGTGCACGTCGAGCGCCTGAGCGGCCTGGCTGAAGGCACGCCAGTTGGGCACACGCGCGGCCCATTCGAAGACCGGCTTGTCGGCCTGAAAGCCGACGATGGCCGGGTCGGCCAGCTGCAGAACGTCGAGCGCCAGGCCCTGCTCGCGCAGACTGCGGATCTGTCGCAGGCTGTCTTCGGTGCTTTGACCCGGCGCCTGGTCGAGCCACACCCCCATGGGCCAGAGGTTGGGCTGCCCGGCGCGCCCGGTGAGGGCCGTGTATTGATTGAGGATTTCGCCGGGCTCGCCCACGAACAGGAACAGGTCGAGCCCCGCGCCGCGCGCCTGCACGACGTAAGCCCCGGCTTCTTCGAGCCCGTGCTCGACCCGATCCAGCGTGTTGACGCAGGCACCCCAGCCACGCGGGCTCCAGGCCAGCGGCAGGCAGCGATCCGCGGGGACGTCGGACACCAGGCGCGCGGCGCGGCGATCGAGGTCGCCCTGCGTTTCACCCAGGCCGAAAATGCCTTCGTCTTCGCCCAGCGACCAGCGCAGCTGCCAGCACGCGTCGTCTTCGGTCGAGGACGCGGGACGCGCCGACAGATGGATCTGCGCGATGCAGTGATCCTGGCGCAGCAAGCGCAAGGTGGGTTCGGGGCCGCCAACGGCCAGACAGGTGTCACCGTGGGTCAGGTGCCAGTGGCCGGGGGCGGGCGACTGGCATTCGAACTCGCCCACGGCCTCGTCGCGCGCCAGCAGCATCTGCGCGTGACGCTGCAGGCGCAGGCTGGGCTTGGCGGGTTGCAGCCACGTGCGTGGGCCGCAGCGCAGGCGAAAGACGCCCGGCGCATGGGCTTCGATGCGCAGGCACCATTCGTCCGAATGGTAGGCCCATTCGACGCAGGACGACGTCGTGGTGACCGGGCCAGTCTCGAAAAGTTGGTCCGCCAATTCGATGGTGGGCGACACAGCGTGATCCTCTGGGCGACTTGCCCACATGAGTCTTGTAAAAGGTATTATTCTGACGGATTTACGCCATAAAATAAAATCGGATTTTCAGCGCAGACGAATCCGTCGCTGCAATTCGCGCTCGATGGGCCAGGGTTCTGCCGCCAAACGGGCGGCAATCAGGTCGCCCGCCAGCGCCGACCACGTCAGGCCGCGCGAACCGTACGCGCAGGCCAGCCACAAGCCAGGGTGCCGCGGCACGGCATCGATCACCGGCAGATGATCCCGGGTGGCCGCGCGCCAGCCCGCCCAGCCGTCGGGGGCCGCCCGCCCCAGCCAGGGCAGCGCCCCGTCCGGCAGCCAGCGCCCCAGCTGCGCCAATATGTCTTGATGCCCCGCCGCGTCGGCCACGCTCTCGGCCACGTGCGGGCGATACGTGCTGCCCGCCACCGCCCAGCCGTGGCGCGGCGGCAGGCAATAGCCCTTGCCCGACAGTACACAACGAGGCACCGCATCCGCGCCGTCCGGCACGGGGTACAGGCTGACCTGCCCGGCCAGTGGCGTCAGACCCACCAGCACGGGCCAGTCTGACAGCAGGCCGCTGGCCGCCAGCAGCGCCGGGGCATGGCGGGCGTTGGCCAGCACCAGTTGATCCGCCTGGCCAAGCTCGCCACCCTGTGCGTCCAGCAGCTGCCACGCCCCAGAGGGCAGCGCCCGCAGCCGTTCGACGCGCGCCGCGCGGCGCACGATGCCGTCGCCCGACAGCAGCGCCGCCACCAGTTCGCCCGGACAGACCCGCAAGGCTTGCGCAAACCACAGGCCGCCGCGCGCCAGCCCCAGGCCGGCCCGGGCACTGGCCTGGGCGGCGTCCAGCCACTGCACCCACCCGGCCGGAAACCGCAATCGCGCCAGAGCCCGCTGTTGCGCATGGGCCTGTGCATCGTCCTGCGCGCAGACCAGGGCGCCGCAGGCCTCGGGGCGGGCGTCGGCCAGCAGATCGCGCCAACGGGCGCGGGCGCGCTGCAGCCCGACCCGGCTCAGGCGCGAACGCGTATCGTCGTCCGGACTCAAGGCGGGCACCAGGGCCGCCGCGCCACGTTGACGAAACGCGCGCGGCACATCCAGCGCGCAGGCCGGGTCCCAGACCTCGATGGCGTGGCCGCGCAAGGCCAGTGCCTGAGCAATGCCCGCCCCGGCCACCCCGCCGCCCACGATGGCGATCCGCTGCGGCTGGCCGGACGGCGGCGGCGTCCCCAACCCCGGGCGCAGCACGGCCACCGTCATGTCCCGCTTGTCGGCGAAGCCCGGCGCCCGGCTGACGAGAAAACCGGCATCGCGCAAGTCGCGGCGCACCTGCCCCGCAGCGCACCAGCTGGCCGCCGTGGCACCCACCGCCGCCAGGCGCCGCAGCTGGCCAAAGAGCGCGGGCGACCACATGTCGGGATTGACGCGCGGCGCAAAGCCATCGAGCAGAAAGGCATCGACGCAGGCCTGGGCCTGGCGCGCCGTACGGCGCACGTCGCCAAACAGCAGCGTCAGGCTCAGGCGCCCGTCGGCCAGATCGAGGCGGTGCACGCCCGGCAGCAGGGGCGGCCAGGCCGCCGCCAGCGCATCGGCCAGGGGCTGCAGCGCGTCGGGCAACCGCCGCCAGCAGCGGCGCAGATCATCCAGCGAAAACGGATGCGCCTCGAACGCCAGATAGTGCAGGTGCTGGCTACGCCGGGGGTCGTCTTGCCAGGCCTGCCAGGCGGCCAGAAAATTCTGTCCCAGGCCAAAGCCGGTTTCGCACAGGGTGAAGGCCGCGCGCCCCCGCCAGCGGGCCGGCAGGCCGTTGCCCTGCAAAAAGACGTGGCGCGCCTGGGCCAGCGCCCCCGCCGCCCCATGGTAGATATCGCCATAGCGCGCGCTGCGGGGCACGCCCCGCGCGTC
This sequence comes from Castellaniella caeni NBRC 101664, assembly GCF_001592225.1. GTDB lineage: Bacteria > Pseudomonadota > Gammaproteobacteria > Burkholderiales > Burkholderiaceae_B > Castellaniella > Castellaniella caeni. The sequence goes on from NZ_BCWN01000016.1 coordinate 26,438, forward strand.
TTCGCTCCAGACGGCGGGTTCGAGAACTTCATAGGGACCAGACATGCGGGGACACTCGCTAGCAGCTCACGTACAATGAAACAAACGCCGCGCGGGCCGGCTGATGGCCTCATAGGCGCAGCACAGGAACGATACCGTCATGTTGAACCCGCACCTTCTGTCGGCCGACTATCTCGACGCAGCCGTCACAGCCGCCCACGCCGCGGCAGCCATTTTACAAACTCACGCCCTGCACCGTTCCGACCTCGTCATCGACACCAAACAGCGCAACGATCTGGTCTCGCAAGCCGACCGCGAAGCCGAGGCAGCCATCATCGACATCCTGCAGGCGCGCACGCCCAGCGTGGGCATCATCGCCGAAGAATCCGGCGGCCAGGCGGGCGCGCAGGCTACCTGGTGCATCGACCCGCTCGACGGCACCACCAACTTTCTCAGCGGCATCCCGCACTACGCGGTCTCGATCGCCCTCATCGGCCACGCTGGCTGCCAGCCCGATGGCCGCGCGCCGCTGCCACAAGACACGCCGCTCATCGGGGTCATCTACGACCCCAACCGCGAAGAGCTCTTCTCGTCGCTGTACGGCATCGGCGCCTGGCTCAACGGGCGGCGCATCCAGTGCTCGACCACGCGCACCCTCGACGACGCCGTGCTGGCCACGGGGTTTCCCTTCCGCGATTTTTCCTTCGAGCCGCAATACATGCCGGGGTTCCTGGACGCGATGCACCAGACGCGCGGCGTGCGGCGCTTTGGCTCGGCGGCCCTCGATCTGGCCTGGACGGCTTGCGGGCGTTACGATGGCTACTGGGAAATGGGCCTGGCCCCCTGGGACGTCGCCGCAGGCACGGCGCTGGTGCGCGCGGCGGGCGGGGTCTGCGAAGACCTGTACCACCAGGCCCCCTGGCCCCGAGGCGGCTACGTCATCGCAGCCAACGCGCACATCGCCTCGGCCCTCGACGCCATGATCACGAGGCACTTATGAAACAGGCTCTGCTCGATACCCTGGGCCACTGGTTGCCCGACATGACCGACATCCGGCGCTCGATCCACGCCTGGCCAGAACTGGCGTTCCAAGAGGTACGTACCGCCGACACCGTGGCGCGCCTGCTCGAATCCTGGGGCATCGCGGTGCATCGCGGCCTGGGCACGACCGGCGTGGTCGGCAGCATCGTCGGGCGCGGGCCGGGGCGCGCGGTCGGCCTGCGCGCCGACATGGACGCCCTGCCCATGCCCGAAGCCAACACCTTCGCCCACGCCAGCCAGAACCCCGGCGTCATGCATGCCTGCGGCCACGACGGCCACACCACCATGCTGCTGGCCGCCGCCCGCTACCTGGCCGAACAGCGCGATTTCAACGGCACGGTGCACGTGCTCTTCCAGCCCGCCGAAGAAGGCGGCGGCGGGGCCCGGCGCATGATCGAAGACGGCCTCTTCACGCAGTTTCCCATGGATGCCGTCTTCGGCATGCACAACTGGCCGGGGCTGCCGGTGGGCACCTTCGGGCTCACCGAAGGCCCCATCATGGCCTCCAGCAACCGCTTCAACATCACCCTGCAGGGCAAGGGCGCGCACGGCGCCATGCCGCACCTGGGGGTCGATCCGGTCGTGGCGGCCGCGCAGCTCACCCTGGCCTTCCAGACCATTCTCACGCGCAACAAAGACCCGCTGGACGCCGGCGTCATCAGCGTGACGCAAATCCACACGGGCTCGGCCGACAACGTCATCCCCGACCAGGCGGTGCTGCGCGGCACCGTGCGCACACTCGACGACGCCGTGCTCGATCTCATCGAGGCGCGCATGCGCGCACTCAGCACGCAGCTGGCCGCAGCCATGGGCTGCACGGCCGACTTCCACTTCAGCCGCGAATACCCGGCCACGCTCAACCATCCCGCCGAGACCGCGCTGTGCACCGAAGTATTGACGGGGCTGGTGGGGACCGAACACGTACAAACGGCGGTACGCCCCTCGATGGGCGCCGAAGACTTCGCCTTCATGCTGCAGCAGCGGCCCGGCTGCTACGTCTGGATCGGCAACGGCACTGGAGATCACCGCACGCCGGGCCACGGTGCGGGCCCCTGCACGCTGCACAACAGCAGCTACGACTTCAACGACGCACTCATTCCACTGGGCGCGGCCTACTGGGTCTTGCTGGCACAGCGAGCCCTGCAAGCCGACTAAGCCGGCCACGCGCACCGGACAGCGCCGCCGGGGCGGTCGGCCAACAGCCGCCTCGCGCTGACGGGTAAAATACCCGGATTCGCCGGGCGCCCCTCACCAGAGGTGCCCTTGATTTTTAATCGTCCTGCGCCAAGCCTCATGCCCACCACGCTACCCACCCACAATCATCCGGCCGTCCTGCGCGTCATGCCCATGCCCGCCGATGCCAACATCCACGGCGACGTGTTCGGCGGCTGGATCATGTCCCAGGTCGACATCGCCGGCTCGATTCCCGCCGCGCGCCGCGCGGGGGGGCGCGTGGCCACGGTGGCCGTCAACGCCTTCACCTTCAAGCAGCCCGTCTTCGTCGGCGACCTGCTCAGCTTCTACGCCGAAATCATCCAGACGGGGCGCACGTCCATCACGGTGGCGGTCGAGGTCTACGCCGAACGCCAGCGTCTCGAAGCCGACGTCGTGAAAGTGACCGAAGCCACCCTCACCTACGTCGCCACCGACGAAAACCGCCACAGCCGCCCGCTGCCCCCGATCTGAAGAGGCCGTGCCCATGGCTGAACCCACCATCGAGCAGACCAACCCGGACGCGCCCGCCGCCGTGGTCATCCCGCGGCGGCTCGACCCCGAAGACGCACAGCTTGCGCTGCAAGAACTGCAGTCCATCCTGAAGCGCCAAGAAGTTGTCGAAGCGTTGGCCGAACGGCAGAACGAAACCGACGACGAAGACGCGTCCAATCTGCTCGAAGGCATGCTGCAGCGCCAGCACGAAGAAGAAATCCGGCAGATCGTCAACGCGCTGCACCCGGCCGACATCGCCTTCATCCTCGAATCGCTGCCCGTGGCGCACCGGCAGGCCGTCTGGCGGCTGGTCAGCCAGGAATACGACGCCGACGTGCTGCTCGAGGTCGAGGACTGGGTGCGCGAGTCGCTGATCCAGTCGATGGATCACGAAGACCTGATCGCGGCCACCGGCACCATGGATGCCGACGAGATCGCCGATCTGGCGCCCGACCTGCCCGCCGACGTCATCGCCGAGGTGCAGAAGGGCCTCACCGACGCCGAGCGCGCGCAGCTGGTCGCGGCCATGGGCTACCCCGAAGACACGGTCGGGGCCATCATGGATTTCGACATGGTGCGCGTGCGCGAAGACGTCACGCTCGAAGTGGTGCTGCGCTATTTGCGCCGCCTGCACGAACTGCCCGACCACACCGACCAGATTTTCGTGGTGGATCGCGCCGACCAGCTGCGCGGCACGCTGTCGCTGTCGCGCCTGCTGGTCAGCGAGCCCGACACGCTGGTCAACGCGGTGATGGAACCCGACGTCCTCAGCCTCAACCCCATGGATTCCGACGCGGACGCGGCGGGGGCCTTCGAGCGCTACGACCTGGTGTCGGCGCCGGTGGTGGACGAACAGGGCCGCCTGATCGGCCGCGTCACCATCGACGAGGTGGTGGACGTGCTGCAGGAAGACTCGCAAGAGCAAGAGCTGTCGCGCGCGGGCTTGCAGGAAGAAGACATCTTCGCCCCGGTGCTGGCCGCCCTGCGCAACCGCGCCCCATGGCTGCTGGTGAACCTGTGCACGGCCTCGATCGCCTCGCTGGTGGCCTCACGCTTCGAGGACACCGTCAGCCACATCGTGATCCTGGCGTTTCTGATGTCCATCGTCGCCGGGATCGGCGGCAATTCGGGCAACCAGACGATGACGATGATCATCCGCGCCATGGCCACGGGCCGGGTCACCGGCGCCAACATCTGGCAGCTGGTCAAGCGCGAACTGCAGGTGACGTTTCTGGTCGGCGCCTGCGGCAGCCTGGTGGCCGCCACCTTCGCCTGGGTGATTTCCGATTCTTACGCCATCGCCGCCGTGATGATGGCCGCCATGGTGGGCAATATGCTCATCGGCGCCGCCCTGGGTGTGCTCATCCCGCTGCTGCGCGACCGCTTCGGCAAAGACCCGGCGGTCGGCTCGTCGGTGCTGCTGACCTTCGCCACCGATTCGCTGGGCTTTTTCCTTTTCCTGGGGCTGGCAACCGTGTTCCTGCTGTAGATGGCGATCAGCGGTAAGACGCCAGCAACTGATCGATGACCGGATCCATTTTTGACTTCGTGCCGGCCCATTTGTTCAACGCAAAGCCGCCCTTGCCTTTCAAGTGATACTGAGCATACGCCACCTGTCTGCCATCCTGTCGAATCCAGAGCTCGGCATCTACCAGATAGGTTACAAAATCCCAGGAGCGCCGGGCGGTATACGTCATCACATACTCACAGTGCTCCATGACGTCTCCCGAAAAGACCTCTGTAGTGATGCCATGCCGATCAAACCCAGAACGCACAACGTCTACAAAATCGCTCACCTGCACTTTCGGATTCAACTGAATGCAGACGTGCCGCAAATTTGCTGCTCGATCTACCGGCGTGACCGTGATTGCAGTACATGCCGTCAGGCTGGCGACGGCACATCCGGCCACAAGAAGGTGCATATTGGCCATTGAAACTCCTTTTTAGACAATGAGAGAAAGACGGACGATGGGCGTAGCCAACCTGGCCAGGCAGCAGGCGATGGAGAGGCCTTGCGCCAGCTGGTGCTGCACGGCATGAGTGCGGCTATAGGGGGGGTGCGGCTGCACGGCAAGGTTGGCCATGTCCCAGACGCTGTGGCCTTGCCGCTTCAGCAGGGCTTCACGCACCGTCCAGAGCGTCCAGAAGGCATCGGCCTGGGCGGGGGTGCCGTGCAGAGATTCCAGGTGCACAGTCTCCGCCTGCGAAAAGTACTGCCGGGCGATGGTCATGAGGCCCGCGCGCGGACGCAGCAGCTCGATGTCGCAGCCGACGGGCTGCTGGTCGGGGCCCAGCAGCACGGCGATGAAGCCGCCGCTGTGGCTGATGCTGAAAGCGGGCATGGTCGGGCTCGCGGGCAGCGGCTTGCCCGATGGCCCCACAGGCAAAGCGGGCAGCCGACCCTGGCCCAGCAGGCACGCCAGCAGCACGCGACCAGCCAACCAGGCCGCGCGCCGCGCCGCGGGCTGCTGCGGCGCCTGCGCCAGCAACGCCGCGGACAAGTGTTCGCGCGCCAATGCCTCCGACGCGCAGGCGTCGATGCGTGCCAGTACAAGACGGGCTGGCACGCCGGGGCGGCCAGCATGCTCAGACCCCGGCGCAGGCACGATCCCGGCAACGGACAACGAGGGCGCGAACACCGGCATCCGTCTATGCCCCTCGGCGAATGACCAGCGAAGTATTGATGCCGCCAAAGGCAAAGTTGTTGCTCTGAAAAAATTCGGTCTGAACCGGGCGCGCTTCGCTCACGATGTGGTCAAGCGCAGCGCATTCCGGGTCGGGCTGGCGGAGGTTGAGCGTGGGGGCGAACCAGCCCTCGCGCATCATCTCCAGCCCCAGCCAGACTTCCAGCGCACCGCAAGCGCCCAGGGTGTGGCCAAAGTAGCTCTTCAGGGAAGAAATCGGCGTGTCGGCGCCAAAGACATTAGCCGTGGCGCGGCTCTCGGCCACGTCGCCCCGGCTGGTGGCCGTACCATGCGCGCTGATATAGCCGATGTCGGGCGCGGCCAGGCCGCTCATATCCAGCGACTGCTGCAGGCATGCCTGCATGGTTTCCCAATTGGGCTGCGTGATGTGCGTGGCATCGCAGTTGGTGGCGAAACCCAGCACCTCGCCGTAGATGTGCGCGCCGCGCGCCTTGGCGTGATCCATGTTTTCCAGCACCAGCGTGCCCGCACCCTCGCCGATCACCAGGCCGTCGCGCTGCGTATCGAACGGCGCGGGCGTGAGCTGTGGCGCATCGTTGCGCTGGCTGGTGGCAAACAGAGTGTCGAACACCGCCACTTCAGTCGGGCACAGCTCTTCGGCGCCGCCCGCCACCATCACCGTCTGCAGGCCGTGGCGGATGGCCTCGAAGGCATAGCCGATGCCCTGGCTGCCCGAAGTGCAGGCGCTGGACGTGGGAATGACGCGCCCGCGCAGGCCGAAGAACAGGCCGACATTGACCGCTGCCGTATGCGGCATCATCTGCACGTACGTGGTGCCGGTGATGTTGCGCGTGTGCTTTTCCACCAGCATGACGGCAAAGTCGCTGATCGGGCCCGTGCTGCCGGTAGACGAGCCATAGGCGATACCCGTGGCACCGTTGGTGAGCACCGGATCGTCCACCAGGCCAGCCATGGTCAAGGCATGCTCGGTGGCCCGGGTGGCCAACAGGGACACCCGCCCCATCGAGCGGATCTTCTTGCGCGTGTAGTGCCCAGGCAGCGCAAAATCCACCACTGGCGCCCCCAGGCGTGACCCCAGGCCATCGTAGACATCCCACTCAGGCATCCGGCGCACGGCATTGCGGCCCTCGCGGATGCGCGCCGAGATGCTGGCCCAGTCTTCGCCAAACGCGGTCACCCCGCCCATCCCCGTAATCGCCACGCGGTTCATGCCATCCCCCCATTGATTGAAATGACTTGCCGCGTGACGTAGGCGGCAATGTCGGACATCAGATACGCGGCCAGGCCGGCCACTTCGTCAGCCGTGCCCATGCGCTGTGCCGGAATCAGGCCCATAGCCTGCTTGAGCGCCTCAGGTTCGATTTGCACCATGGCCGTGTCGATGAGGCCCGGCGCAATGCAGTTGACGGTGATGCGCCGCTTAGCCAGCTCGATGGCCAGCGCCTTGGTGGCGCCGATGAGCCCCGCCTTGGCCGCGCTGTAGTTGACCTGCCCGCGATTTCCCATCAGGCCGGACACGGACGACAAGGTCAGGATCCGGCCTCCCTGGCGCAGGCCGATCATGGGCATGACGCACGGCTGCACCACGTTGAAAAAGCCATCCAGGTTGGTCTGTATGACCTGATCCCAGTCGCCATCCGTCAACGCCGGAAAAGCGGCATCGCGTGCCAGGCCTGCATTGCAGACCACGCCATACCAGGCGCCGTGCGCATCCATGTCGCGCTCCAGCGCCGCGCGGCAGGCGGCGCGGTCGGCCTGATCAAACTGGATCAGACGCCCCTGCCCACCCGCCTCGCGGAGGCGCGCCAGCGTGACGGTAGCCCCGGCCAGATCACGGTGATAGTGCACGCCCACCCGAAAACCATCGGCTGCCAGACGGCAGGCAATGGCCTGGCCGATCCCCTTGCTGGCCCCCGTGACCAGCACCGAACGCAGTTGCGTCATGATGAACCTCTTTCAAACAGCGCCGCCAGCTCGTGGGCGGCAACCTGACAGGTGCTGAGTCGCGCCTGGGCCAGAAGCACGTCTCCCTGGCGAATATCGGCCTCGAAGCCGCCAATGCGCTCATCGCGCGCCAGCAGCGTGACGTGCACGTCCAGCACGACTCCCGCAGCAAATGCGGGCACCTTGGCGGAAAAGCGCCGCGCCCCCAGCAGCATGCCCAGAGCGATGTCCTGGGCGCCGGCCTGACGCTGATGCCAGCCCGACCACACAGCCACGGCCTGCGCCATGATTTCCAGGCCGAACCAGGCGGGTACGGCACCCGCCGCGTTCAGGAACGGCGCCAGCACCCCGGTGCGGCTGACCGTCACGCGGCAATGGCAGGTCTCGGCATCCACCGCCCGCAGTTCGTCGAGCAGCAGCATGGGCGCCCGGTGCGGCAGGTAATGATGTACCGGCAGAAAATCGCTCATGCGGCCGCCCCCAGAATCAGGCTGGTATTGTTGCCGCCAAAGGCAAAGGCGTTCGACATGACGAGCGGTCGCCGCAGGCGGCCCGGCGCCTGCAACAGGCCAAAGGGCGGCAGGCGCGCATCGAGCGGACTGTGACTGAAGTCCTGCGCGGGCAAGGCCAGCGGCTGCGTCAGCAGCAGCCAGCACAAGGTGGCTTCGCAGGCCCCCGCCGCGCCCAGGGTGTGGCCCAGCAGATGCTTGACCGAGCTGCAGGGCACCTGCTCGCCGAACACCTGCGCCACGGCCTGCGCCTCGACTTGGTCGTTGGCCTGCGTGGCCGTGCCGTGCAGATTAATGTAGGCGACGTCCGCGGCCCGCACGTCGGCATCCTGCAGCGCCATCCGCATGGCCCGCACAGCCCCGGCACCCTCCGGGTGCGGTGCCGACATGTGCCAGGCATCGCTGGATTCACCCACACCCAGCAGCGCCAATGGCTGCGGTTCGCGCGTGAGCAGCAGCAGGGCCGCGCCTTCGCCGATGTTGATGCCCCGGCGGTCGCGGGCAAACGGCTGGCAGCGCTCGGGCGACAACAGCTCCAGGCTGTCGAAGCCGTTGATCGGCATGCGGCTCAAGGTGTCGGCCCCGCCCACGAGGGCGGCATCAGCCAGGCCCGCGGCAATCAGGCGGCGGCCACTGATGATGGCTCGAGCGCTGGACGAACAGGCCGTCGAAACGGTGTACGCCGGGCCCGTGAGTCCCAGAAAACTGGCCAGAAAACGCGCTGGGTCACCCAGTTCCTGTTGTTCGTAGTGATAGCCGTCCGGCCCGGCAGCGGGCCCTTCGCCGCCCGCCGCGCCCTGGACGCGGCTGTAGTGTCGATCGGATTCGTCCAGCCCGGACGTGCTGGTGCCCAGGACGACGGCCACCCGATCCGGGCCAAAACGCAGCACATCGGCATCGACCTGGGCGCGCACCTGTTCCAGCGCCAGCAGCAGCAAGCGGTTGTTGCGCGAGTCGTGGCGGGCCCAGGCCACAGGAGTCGACGGCAGCTCGCCCCCCACTGCGCCCAACATGGCGCGGCGGCCGCCCTGCAGCCAACCGTCACGCAGCTGCATGCCGGGCGCGCGGCCCGCGGCCAGATGGGTGGCGGTTTCTCGCAGATCGCGCCCCAAGGCGCTGCAAAGCCCCGCGGCAGCACAATAAATCATCACAGCATTATCTCAATCAATCGTCCAGGTTCTGGATGTGAATGTCGTAGCCAAAGGCGCGCTGCTGCACCTGTACGGGCCGACGTCCGCCGGGGGCTGCATCATAGTCGATGCGCGTGACAATCTCGCCCCGCTCGTCCAGCAGCCGACGCTGCAGGCCTGCGTCCACCAGCTGCCAGCCCGTCGGCAGGACGGCCTGCCAGGCAGCCACCGGCCAGTAGCTCAACATGATGTCGGAGAGCACCTGCGCCGCGGGCGGCAGGCCCGGCGCCGCAACGTGCTGGCGCGCCTGCAGGCCGTGCGCATCATACTGAAGCGTGAAGAGCCGTATGCCCACCATCGAAAGCCCCACGAGCGACAGGCGGCGGGCATCCGCATCGAGCACGACCGTGAGCGCATGTTCACGCCCGCGATAGCGGCTGGTGAGCAGTTGATGGGCCTGAACGGCGGGTGTCAGCCCCGGCTGCGGCAGGAACACACGCACGCCGGGCCGCAGCCAGGCGCTGGGCCGCGCGCCATCGGGCACGCTGGCGCAAGACGACAGCACCAGCAGACACAGCAGAGCGAGCAGGCGTTTCAACATGAGGGTTCCGTCACGGGAGGGTCTGAATCGGGCAGTGCCAGGGGGGCCAGCAGAAAGGCCGTCAGAATGCCAACGCTGAGCACGATGCCAAAACTGCTGATGGCCCGCGTGCTGCTGAAAACCAGCACGCCCAGCGTCAGCAACGTGGTCAGCATGGCCAGCAGCACGGCAAACAGCGAGGTTCTGGGCGTGCCCCTGGGGTTGCCGAAGAAAATGGTGTAGTTGATGCCGATGCCCAGCACCAGCACCAGGGCCAGTAGCGAGAACAGATTGGCACTGCGCCCGAAAAGCGTCAGGGCGCCCAGCCCCAGAGCCAGCGACAGCAGTGAGGGCACGCTGGTGCGCAGGCCACGGCGCCAGCCCAGCCGGGCCACCGACACGGCACAGACCACGCCCAGGGCCAGGATCAGCAGTCCGCCGAGCATCCGCCGGTAACGGGCAAAGAGCTGATCGAAAGCCGCCTTGCGATCGATCCAGTGGATGCCGTCAGCGGGCTGCGCCAGCGCCGCCAGCGCGGTCGTCTGGCTGACGCCCGCCACAGGCACGAGTACGGCGCTGCGGCCATCGGGCAGACTCAACCACAGCAGGCGCCAACCCTGGCTGGCCGGGCTTGCCAGCCAGGCCTGCGGCTCCAGCGGCACCAGGCGGGTGTCGGCCGGGGGCAGATCCAGGCCAACGGCGGTCAGCGCCTGCCGCACCCCGGCGGCAGCCGCCCGCAGCAGGCGCTGATCCTCCACCTGGCGCTGCAGGGAATGCAGGGGTAAGGCGCGGTACGATCGCAACCAGCCCGCCGCCTGCGCCCGGGCCAGCCGAGGCACGAACGCATCCAGGCGTTCGAGCGCCTGCTGAGGCGAGCGCCCCACGATCAGAAACCACTTCTGATCCATACTCTGCCCCGTCAGCCCGGTGATGCGCCGATCCTGCGCCTGGATGCGGGCGGGCGGTTCCTGCAGCTGGGCGATGTCGTCGCTGAAAGGCAGGCGACCGAGCGCCAAGGCTGCCAGCCCGGCTAGCAGCAGGGGGACGCCCACGCGCACCAAGCGCCGGGTGCGCCAGAGCCGCAGCCAAGCGTCCAGCTGTGACAGGCAGGGCACTGGCGCGGCGCGCAGGGAATGAGTCAGCAGCGGATGCCAGAGCACGACCGTGAGACAGGCCGCACACAGCCCCGCCGCCGCGAAGATCGCCAGCTGGCGGATGCCGGGGAACGGTGCCAGGGTCAGCAGCAGGTACGCCACGGCGCTGGTGCCCAGCGCCATGAACAGCGCCGGGCGCACGCGCCCCATGCTGCGCCAGGGCGATTCCTCATAAGGCCGCGCGCGGCGCTCGACCAGGTAATACAGGGCGTAGTCCACCGAAATCCCCACCACGCTCAGACTCATCGCCAGGGTCATCAGGTGTACTTCGCCAAACAGGGCCACCGTGAGCGCCGTCCCCCACAGGGCACCCATGCCCACCGACAGGACGCACAGCAGCAGCGGCAAGAGGCTGCGAAAGGCCACCAAGATCAGCAGCACCACGCCGAGTATCGTCACACTGCCGATCACCGTCACGTCGTGCCCGGCCTGACGCGCCGCGTGCGCGCTGTAGAACAAGCTGCCACGCGAGAGCACGCTGGCCTGGGGATGGGCCGCCAGGAAGGCGGCTTCTTCCCGGCGAAACACCGCCACCAGCGCGCGCGTGCGGCTCATGTCGAAACTGGAAGCCTGCAACTGGGCGGGCAGAAAATACCAGAAACGCCCCTGGGCGTCGCGCGTGCTCAACCAGCCATCGTTCAGGCTCAACGCGCCCGCTCCCTGCATGAGCGCCATCTGCGCGCCACGCACCAGCATCAGGGGGTCGTGCGCAAGCTCTTGTTGCCCCACGCCCGCGAAGGCCGAATACAACTGCCCCAGCACCCACTGCGCCTGGACATCGCTGCCCGCCTGCAGGCGGGCACGCGTCTGGGCATCCAGCAGGCTGTTGCGATAAGTATGGAAGAACTGCAGCCACTGCCGCTGCAGCTGCGGGGTCATCGGCCCCTGCACCTCGGCCACGCCTGGCAGCGCCAGCATGCGCGTGCGCCACTGGGCCGCCAACCGCGCATCGGGCTGCGTGCCCGGTGACACCATCCAGACCACCTGGCGATCCAGTCGGCGCGTGAAGGCCCTCTCAAGATCGGCTGCCGTTGCGTCCTGCGACTGTACGGGCAGCAGCGCCAGCACGCTGGCGTTGACGGGCACCGCCGCCCAGCGACTCAGCAGCCAAGCGGCGGCCACCAGGCACGCCACCAGCCAAATCAGCGCCGCCTTAGAATTGAAAGTATCGAGCTTCGGCATCGCTTAAGACATCGGCCCCTGGAAGCGGATCACTGAAATGGATTTCCGTGCGGTCGCCCTGGCGGTCGCGCAAGACGACCGTGCGCAGATGCGCCGCCCCACCCAGATCGATAGACTCGAACAAGCGATCCAGGGGCGAGGTACGCGGCTGCAAATGTAGGCGCCAGCCCGCTTCGACGGTTTGGAAATCCAGCTGAAAATTCTGCTGCAAAGAGGCCTGATCCGCCTGCAGCACCGCCCGTAACAGGCGCACCACGTCAAACATCTGCGGGCTGGAGACTGCTGTCAACACCTCGGGGGCCTGTCCGGCCACCTGCTGCATCATGCGGGTATCGGTCAGCACCAGCGTGAGGCCGAACGGCTGTTCCTGCTGCCACCACAGGCCCTGGTCGCGCACCATCAGCAGCTGCCCGCTGGACTTCAGCGGCTTGGGCAACGCACCGAGCCAGCGCGCCTGCTCGAACCGCGCCCGCACAACCGGATGGCTGGCCAGCTGTTGCTGCACTTGCGCCAGCGTCCAGGCCCGCGCCGACGCGGGCGCGGACGCAAGCCACAGCAGACCGAAGCACAGACCCGCAAGCCAGGCGCGCGCCAGAACCACACTCTCACCCGCGCCCGCGCACCGAACCCGCAATCGCCAGATACGCGCCAACATCACAACCCCACCATCCGGTCGAGCAGCGCCTGGGGGCTGGCCAGGCAGATTTCGCCCGTGGCCATGTCCACCGCCACCTGCCGGGTCTGAGCCGTCGTCAGGCGCTGGTTGCTGGCGGCATCACGGATTTCGTATTCGATGCAAAGGTGGTTCTCGTAGTCGCCGATTCGCGCGCTCACCAGCACCTTCTGCTCGTGGTGCAGGGCGTGCCGGTAGCGCACCTGGAAGTCGATGATAGGCCAGGCGTAGCCCGTGTCACGCATGGTCTTGTAGCCGAAACCGATCTGATTGAGCACCGCCTCGCGCGCCAGCTCGAAATAGCGCGCATAGTGGCCGTGCCAGGCCACGCCCATCATATCGACATCATGAAACGGAATGGTCAGCTCGACCCGAGCCTGTCTGCGATCGCCACTCATGGCGCCTCCTTGACGGCGTCCACCGGGGGCGGCGCCTGCCAGAAATCATAGAAATTGAACCAGTCCAGTGGCGACATCAGCGCATGCTGCTCCAGTCGCCGGGCATATCGATCCACCATGGCCTGCAGGCGCTGTGGGCGCTCGGCGCGCGGCGCCAGGGGCGGGGCCTCGAAGGGCTCACAGTGGATCACGCGCTGCCGCCCAACGCGCAAGGCGAACATCAGCACCACCGGCGCCCGCAAGGTGGCGGCCAGAATGAAGGGGCCCGCTGAAAAGGGGGCCGGACGCCCCATGAACGGGCTGTACACGATGCGCAGGGCCCGATCCCGCGCATGGCCGACGGACAGCCGATCGCCCAGGATCGCCACCCACTCGCCAGCATCCAGCTTCTGCTGCAGCACGAGCGCCGTCTCCGGCCCCAGCTCGCGCACCGACAGCAGGTGTACGGTCGCCCGCGGCGAAAATTCCTGCAATATCTGGTTGTAGCGCCGGGCGTGATCCGTGAAGACCAGGGCCGTGATGACCTGGCCCGCGGACTGCTCGGCCAATGCGCGGCAGACCTCGAGATCCCCCAGGTGCGCGCCCAGGATCAGGGTGCCGCGCCGCGCAACGGGCGACAGCACGGCCTGCGCTCCGGGGGCCAGCACCACATCGCGCCCCAACACCAGGTCGCCGCGCCAGCCGGCAATTTTGTCGAGCATGGCCTGCGCGAAGCGGCGAAAGTGCCGATAACTGTTCAAACCGCGCGGCAACACCGTACCAGTGGCGTCGGCGTGGCGGCGCACCACTGCCAGCCACTGGCGGGACGCCCGCCGCGCCGCCCCGGCGCTGCACCAGTATGCCGCCACCACCGGATACAGGGCCAGCTCGAAGGCGGTGCGTCCCAGGGCCTGGTACAGGCGCATCATGATGCGCATGCCCAGCAGGCCGCGCAGCTCTTCCTGCTGCGCCCAGTGGCGTATCCGGCGTCCGGCCAGCAGTCGCGGCAGGCGGCGCAGCATGCCGAAGAACAGCCGCGCGTGCATCCAGCTGATGCGCACGTTGTCGCGCAAGGCATCAAAATTGGACAACCCACCTTCGGGATAGATCACGCGTGTAGGCACGAAGCGCACCGGTGTGCCCGCCCAGTACAGGCGCACCATCACCTCGGGGTCGAAATCCATGTAGCGCCCCAGAAGGGGCACCTGCCGCGCCAGGCTCAACACCGGCGCCAGCGGATAGACCCGAAAGCCGCACATGGCATCGTGGATCTGCAGGGACAGGGTTTCGATCCACACCCAGATATGCGTGAGGTAGCGGCCATAGCGGCGCACTGCGGGGATGGATGCGTCATACACCGGCCGCCCGGAAATCAGAGCGTCGGGATGGCGTCGGGCTTCGGCCAGCAGCTGCGGGACATCACCGACGTCGTGCTGACCGTCAGCATCGATCTGCAGAGCGTGCCAATAGCCCGCCTGCCGCGCGGCCTGAAACCCTGCCAGCACCGCCCCACCCTTACCCTGATTGCCGGACAGGCGCACAACCGTCACCCAGGCATACTGCTGCGCCAGGGCGTCGATCTGCACGCGGGTGGGCGGCGCGCTGCCGTCATCGACGATGAAGCAGTGCAGGCCAAATGCAGCCAGGCGTTGCAGGACGCCCGACAGGCTGGCGCCGTGGTTGTAGCAGGGGATAACGAGGCAACACTGCAGATCGCCCGCGGCGGCCTGCGCCGCGCCGTTCACAACCCCGGTATTCACGCTCCCTCCGGGTCGAGGAAACGCACGCGCCCCCGGCTGAGCGGGCGGCGCGCGCCGTCGGCTTCCTGCTCATAGGTGAAATCCAGCCGGTGAAGATCGGCCAGCCAGTGCAGAGATAACCACAGCGTGTCACCGGGCCGGGCCGGCGACTGAAACTTCACCTGATCCAGACCACCAAAGGCTGCCGTGATGCCGAACAAGGCCTGCGCGTAACCCAGCGCCCAATCCACCTGCACCACGCCCGGCAGGATCGGACACTGCTCAAAGTGCCCCTGAAACCAGAACGCATCCTCGGGCAGCCGCACGCACAACGCCACCTGGTCGGGCGCCCGCCACTGGCGCTGCAGCTCGGTCGGTTTCATGCGCCTCATGAAAAAAGCTCCCGCAGCTGCGGCTGCACGCACTTGCCCATGCTGTTGCAGGGGATGCTGGCAACGACCCGCCAATGCCGGGGAATCGCCACCGGCTCGAGCCACCGACGCAACTGCTGGCGCCAAGCGGCCTGCAGGCGTGGCAGCCCGTCGGGCGCCGCGGGCGCGGCCAGCGTCAGCACCACCCCCAGCCCCTGCCGCCCGGCCCGGTCGAGATAGACCGCCACGGCGTCCTGTACGCCGTCCAAGGCGCGCACCCGGGCCTCGACTTCATCGAGCGACACCCGCTTCTCTTCGATCTTCACGATACGATCCCGCCGTCCCAGCAGCTGGAACCGGCCATCGGCGTCAAATTCGAGTTGATCGTCCAGCGCCTGGCCCGCGGGGGCATCGATCAGGGGCGAGCGCACTTGCCAGCCGCCCGACACAGCCCGAAAGCGGACATCGGCAAAGGCCTGCCAGCGGGCCCCCGGCGAATCGCGCAGGCGCCAGGCCAGCACGCCGGTTTCCGTGCTGCCGTAGATTTCATGGGCTGCCACACCCAGCCAGGCCGCCGCCTGTCGGGCAGGCGCCTCGGCCAGCGCGCCGCCCGCGGAGAGCAGCCAGCGCACGCTCGGAGCTGACAGGCGCGTATCCAGGCGCTTGAGAAATGCCGGGCTGCTAACGAAGGCCAGCGGCTGGCCCGGCGGCAACGCACCCAATGCCTCCGGATACGGAATCTGCCCGGCATGCAGGGTCAGCCCCAGCGCCATCGGCAGAAAAATGCGGAAAGTGAGCCCATACAGGTGCTGATGCGTCACCGACGCCACGACCATGCAGCCTGCCAGTTGCGCGCCGAACTGAGCGGCTAGCCAGGCGGCTTCGAGATCCATGGCGGCCACGGTCTTCACGACGCGGCGCGGCGTCCCTGTCGAGCCCGAGGTGAACAGCTCCAGCGTGGCCTGCGGCGGCAGCGCGGCCAGGGTAGCCACCGGATCATCCAGGCCCACTGGGGATACTGCGGCGGGCCCGACCTGCGCGGGGCCTGACGCGTTCGCGGCACGCGCGGTCACTGCCAGCACGGTTCGCTCCAGCCCGCCCAGGGCCTGCCGCAAGGCGGGCCGGTCGGTCAGCACGGCATCGAAGCACGCGCCCTGCTCGCGCAAGGCGGCCTCTTGCAAGTTGCCGGGGATGACGGGCGTACGCCCCGCGTGCAAGGTGGCCAGCAAAGCGGCCAGAAACGCGCCGCTGTCGTCAAAACACAGGGCCCAGCGCCGCTCGGGCCGGGCAGCCAGCTGCCGAGCGAGCATGGCTACCCACGCCCGCAGGGCGCCACGCGTCAAGGGCTGCACCCGCTCGCGTGCGATCACTGGGTCGGACGCCCGATCCGGCGCCAGCCAGTCTGCCATAGGCAATGTCCGCATCACGCCCCCGCCCGCCGGATCACCCGTCGGCGCACGGCATATTCAAGCACCATCAGCCCTCCCATCAGGCCATAGGCGATACCGCCGTTCCACAAGGCCCACCAGTCGAGATCGCCCGCCAGGCAACTGTGCAGAGCCACGGCGCCATTGCAGGCAAAAAAGACCGTCCACACCTGCGTGACCCGCCGGGTATAGGCAACCGCAGCCGTCGGCAGATCGGGCGTGCGCAACCGCGCGATGCGCTCTACGAGTGACGGGCCTTGCCACAGCGACAGGCCGAACAGCGCCAGCAGCACCCCATTGATCACCACGGGGTAGTACAGCAGCCAGCCCTGCTGGCGCAGCAACAGGCTGGCCAGCACCAGCGCGGCGGCACCCACCGTGCCGGGCAGCGCCAGTACGCGCAAGGGTGATGCCCCCGCAGCCGCGCCACGCAGGCACCACAGGCGCACGAGCAACAGCAGGCCCAGGGCAGGAGCCAGCCACGACATCTGGCCGCGGGTGATGCCCAGCCAGACGAGGACGGGCCACGCGACCAGCACGACGCCGCTCGCCCACGCAATCGACATGGACTTGATCAAGCTCACGCGGCCCCAGCGGCGGGGGCTTCCTGCAGTAGCGCCTGAACGACCCGCACGACGTCCTGCACCGTGCGCACTGACTTGAACACTTCCGGGCGCACACGGCGGCCCGTCTTTTTCTGCAGGTGCACTACCATATCCACGGCGTCGATGCTGTCGAGCTCGAGGTCTTCATACAACCGGGCCTCGGGGGTGACCTGCTCGGGCGTGAGGTCGAAGAGCTGCACCAGCAGGGCCGACACTTCGTCCAGCAGCGCGGCGGAGTCCAGCGTGCTCAACGTATTCATGCCGTCTGCCCCTCAATGAACTGCGCCAGACTCGCCACCGAATGAAAGTGGCGGCGGGTGTCTTCCGCCTCGGCGGCCAGCACGATGCCGAAGCGGTTCTTCACCGCCAGGCCCAGTTCGAGCGCGTCGATGGAATCGAGCCCCAGCCCGTCCCCGAACAGGGGGGCCTGCGCATCGATGTCGTCGGCAGACATGCCTTCGAGGTTCAAGGTCTCGATGATGAGCATCTTGATTTGTTGAATCAGGTCTTGCATGGAACGATCTCTAAGAGAGACCCTGTAGGCCCTGCGTCAGACGTTCGGCCAGCACGCGTGTCAAACGGCGGGCGGCCACCGAGGGCTCGGGTCGGGTATCGGAAAACAGCACGCCGGGACTCAGGCGGTCGCCGACGGAAACAGTGAAGACGGGCTTGCGGGCGGGCACATCGTACCAGTGGCTGTGTTTAGCCAAAATGGCTTCGCTGCAATGAATCGCAACCAGGCGTACGTCGCTGGGGCAACGCACGGCCACCTGGGCCGCCCCGCGCTGCAGGCTGATCGCTTGTCCGGGGCGAGTGCGCGTGCCTTCGGGAAAAATCAGGATACAGGCGCCTTGCGCCAGCCGCGCCCGGCAGTCATCCAGGAAGGTCTCGGCCCGATTGTTGACCAGATAGCCGGCGGCACGGATGACGCCGCCAAAAAACGGGTTAGACAACACTTCGGCCTTGACGACGCAGTCGAGCGTCGGCACGACCGCCGCCAGCATGACGTAATCGATGAGCGTGGGGTGATTGGCCACCACCAGGCAGCCCCGGTCGGCCCGCAGCTTTTCGGCCCCCCGCAGGCGAAACTCCAGCACCCCCAGGCGTGCGGCGGCCCAGAGGAAAAAACGGAAGGCGCCGGAAATCAGGTGCCGGGCGATCCACTGGCGGCGCGCGCCACGGCGCAGCAACAGTACGGCGGACAGCAGCAGCGTGAGCAGCAGCCCGCCCACGCCGAACATCAGGAAGCAAAACCCGGTCATGATCAGGCGCCAGCACCAGCCAAGAGTCTGTGCGGGCGTCATGGCGTATGACTCCAGTGCCATTCGTGCGACTGGCCTTGCACCGCGTGCGCATCGCGCCCCTGCACCAGGGCCCGTAGCCACTGCAGGCTTTGCGGCAGGACGCCTGGCGTCGATACGCGCACAGCCGACGCCGGGCCCAGGGGCCGGGGCTGGCAGCGCCAATCGGTGCCGGGGACAAGCAACAGGCACACAGCATAGGGCGCCACCGGCAGAACCACGCCAGCCTGCCGCTGGTAGAACGCCGGAATGTGTCCCTCGAAATCAGCCAGGATGACCCGCCGATGGCCCGCCTGAAAGAAACCCATCACCTCGAACAGCGCCTGCTGGAAGGTATCAGCCCCGGCGGACAGGGACGTACTGACCAGCGGCTGGCCCGCCACGATCGTGCAGGTGCCTGCCGCCGCGTTATGCACCGACATGGTGAAATCGGTGGGCGACACCGGTTGGTCGGCGGCCAGCGACTGCAGGATGCGATCGTTGCGCTCGAGCTCGCCGTGCTGGCTACACAGCACCAGGGCGTCCGCCGCCTGATCGGCCAGCAGGCTCAACACCCCATCGACCACCAGCCGGTCGCCCACCCCCAGGCGCCGCGCCGTCATCATGGGCAGGTGCCGCATGGCTGCGGCCGCATCCACGAGGTTGCCAGGCCGGGCCTGCGACGGGGGCAGCCACTTGGCGCAGCTGGCCAACGGCACGCGCGCGTGCCAGGCCAACAGACGAAAGTGAATGCCCTCCATTTCGATCCTCACTCAAAATCAGAAGCCGCCTTGCGGCACACCAGCAACGTATGCCCCACCCCCAAGCCATCGACCTGCGACTCGATCTCGAGCCCCGCCTGTTGCACGAGCGCGACAAACTGCTCGGCACCATAAAAGCGGCTGGTGCCATTGGCCAGACAAGTGAAATACAGGGATGATGCATTCAGGCTGAAGGCACCGGCCTCGTAGGGCTGCCGATCCCAGAACAGTTCCATGATGCACAACCGTGCCTGTGGCTGCATGGCGGCCGCCGTCTTGCACAAGATGGCCACGATCTGTGCCTCGGAAAAGCAGTCCAGAAACTGGCTCATCCACCAGACGTCGGCCTCGCCCGGCAGCGTCGCGTCGCAGAGCAGATCGACGGCGTGCAAGTGGATGCGCCCGGCCATGCCATGCGCGGCGACATTGTCGCGCGCCAGAGCAATCTGCTCGGGCAGATCCAGAATCGTCACCTGGACGTCACTATCGTACTCGCAACAGCGCAAGGCCCACTTGCCGGTATTGCCCCCCACGTCGTACACGTGCTTGGGACCCAGGGCAAAAACCCGAGGCAAGGCCGCCTTGAAGGCGCCGTCCGAATAGAAGTGGTCAAAACCGAACCAGCTGTCCCGGGCCTTTTGCGGCAAGCGGCCGAGCAGCGGGTAAATGGTCTTGCCCTCGCCAAACCCGGACAGGCCTGCGGGGCGCCCTTCGCGCAGCGAGGTCGTCAGCTCGGCCAGCCCCTGGTAGCAGACATCCCGCGTGAAATGCAGGTTGACGCGGGTCATGGGGTCGTGCGTGAGGAAATGGCCGATCTTGCCCAGGTGGTACTGCTCGCCCTGGCGATACAGGATGCGGGCACTGAGCGCCAGATCCAGCAACACCCCTGCGGCGTAGCGATCCAGCGAGCACTGCGCGCAAATTTCATCCTGGGTAGCCCCCTGGCGGCAGCCCGACAGGAAGTCGAGCACGCCTAGCTCGCACAGACTGCTGGCGGCCTGAAACACCATGGGAGCAAAGGCGATCTTCTGCGCTTCGGTAATGGCTTCCAGCGCCGTCAGCGAATCGGCATCGTAGCCGTACCGTGAAGAGTCCGTCATTTCAGTTGGAATTGCTCAAGGCCAGGCGGCGCTGGATGTCGATGTCCAGATTGCGCACCCACTGGCCATACTTGCGGTGGATCTTGCCGTTGGCCGCCTTCATGTTGCGGCTATCCACGTAGTCGATCTGGTAACTGCTCGTACCGTAGGCGATGCGCACCTGCACCTCGTGGTCGCGCGTCAACAGCTTGCCGTCGATGACGCCCGAGGACACCGGCTTCATCATCCAGCCGCGCTCCAGCCCAGCCTGGATAATGGCGTCCTTCACCACCGTGAGGCTGCGCGCATGAATAGTGGCGGTTTGCGTCTGCTGCAGCGGCACAGTCTGCTGGCAAGCGGCCAAACCCAGGGCGCAGACCACCACGGCCAAAATACGATAGATGCGTTTCATGAAATCCCCTCGTAAGACGTAAGAACGCCGTGCGTGCCCTGGATTCAGGGTTGGACACACGGCGTGCGTAATGGCAAAGCGGGGCAATTATAACAACTCGTAAATATCGTGTTATTAATATTTCAAATGTGACGATGCATATGATGCCTATAAGGCTGATAAGACAATGCCCGCCCTGGCGGGACACCAGCCTGCGCCGAACGGCGGTCGAGCCGGTGCCACCCTTGGATCACACCAGCTTCCCGTGGCAGTGCTTGTACTTCTTGCCGCTGCCGCACGGGCACGGATCGTTGCGCCCCACGCGCGGCACCGCGCCAGCGGGCGCCGCACCCGCCGCGGGCGGGTTGCCCGCCTGATCGAGGCCGGGGTCTTCGCCGCGCAGGGCGGCGTCGTAGTCCGCATGGTGGTAGCGCACGTTTTCCAGTGCGGGCGCGGCGGGTTCTTCGACCTCGACCTGCTCGGCGGACTGCACACGCACCGTCATGAGCACGCGCACCGTTTCATTGCGGATGCGGTCGAGCATGTCGGAGAACAGCGTAAAGGCTTCGCGCTTGTAGGCCTGCTTGGGATCGACCTGGGCATAGCCGCGCAGGTGAATGCCCTGGCGCAGGTGGTCGAGCGAGGCCAGGTGCGAGCGCCAGTTGGTGTCCAGCGCCTGCAGCAGCACCGAGCGCTCGAAGGGCTCCCAGCCCTCGCGGCCCACCAGCGCCACCTTCTCGTCGTACAGCCGCTTGGATTCGGCCAGCACGCGTTCGAGCAGGTCGTCGTCGGTGAGGTTGGGCTCTTTTTCGAGCATCTCGGCCAGCGGCATGGGCATGGCCCAATCGGATTCGAGCGCCGTCTGCAGGCTGGGCACGTCCCACTGCTCTTCCATCGTTTCTTCAGGGATGTAGCGCCGGAAGACCGCCGTGATCTCGGCCTCGCGCAGATTGGCGATGGTATCGGCCACCGAGGCGGATTCGAGCACCTCGTTGCGCTGACCGTAGAGCACCTTGCGCTGGTCGTTGGCCACGTCGTCGTATTCGAGCAGCTGCTTGCGGATGTCGAAGTTGCGACCCTCGACCTTGCGCTGGGCCGACTCGATGGAACGCGACACCATGCGCGCCTCGATAGGCTCGCCCTCGGGCAGCTTCAGGCGTTCCATGATGGCGCGCACGCGGTCGCCCGCGAAAATGCGCATCAGGGAATCGTCCAGCGACAGATAGAAGCGCGATGAGCCCGGATCGCCCTGGCGCCCGGCGCGCCCGCGCAGCTGATTGTCGATGCGCCGCGACTCGTGACGCTCGGTGCCGATGATGCGCAGGCCCCCGGCCTTTTTCACGGCCTCGTTGGCCGGCGCCCATTCGGCGCGGATGGCGGCCACGCGCGCTTCTTTTGCCTCGGGGCTGAGGTCGGGGTCGGCACGCACGAGGTCGATCTGTTTGTCGACGCTGCCGCCCAGCACGATGTCGGTGCCGCGGCCCGCCATGTTGGTGGCGATGGTGATGTGGCCCGGCTTGCCCGCCTCGGCCACGATTTCCGCCTCGCGCGCGTGCTGCTTGGCGTTGAGCACGTCGTGCGGCAGGCCGTCGCGGGTCAGCGCC
Organism: Castellaniella caeni NBRC 101664; assembly: GCF_001592225.1. Lineage (GTDB taxonomy): Bacteria > Pseudomonadota > Gammaproteobacteria > Burkholderiales > Burkholderiaceae_B > Castellaniella > Castellaniella caeni. Next base: position 48,637 of record NZ_BCWN01000016.1, read on the forward strand.
GCCGACAGGCGTTCGGAGTTCTCGATGCTGGTGGTGCCCACCAGCACCGGCTGGCCGCGCTTGTGGCAGTCGATGATGTCGGCCAGGATGGCCTGATATTTTTCGGCGTCGGTCTTGAAGACCTGATCGTTCTGGTCTTTGCGCGCCATGGGCCGGTTGGTCGGGACGATGACCGTTTCAAGCCCGTAGATTTCCTGGAACTCGTAGGCCTCGGTATCGGCCGTGCCCGTCATGCCCGACAGCTTGTCGTACATGCGGAAATAGTTCTGGAACGTGATCGAGGCCAGCGTCTGGTTCTCGTTCTGGATGCGCACGCCTTCCTTGGCCTCGACGGCCTGGTGCAGGCCCTCGGACCAGCGCCGCCCCGCCATGAGGCGCCCCGTGAATTCGTCCACGATGACGACTTCACCGTTTTGCACGACGTACTGCTGGTCGCGGTGGAACAGATTGTGGGCGCGCAAGGCCACCATCAGGTGGTGCATCAGCAGGATGTGGCGCGGATCGTACAGCGACTCGCCCTCGGGCAAAATGCCCTGCTGCACCATGACTTGCTCGGCCTTGATCTGCCCGGCTTCGGACATGTGCACCTGCTGCGCCTTTTCGTCCACCCAGAAGTCGCCTTCGGGTTCGGGCTCGTGCGGCTTGGGTTCTTCGGCCATGCGGCTGAGCAGCGGCGGCACGGCGTTCATGCGCACGTAGAGTTCGGTGTTGTCTTCTGCCTGGCCGGAGATGATGAGCGGTGTGCGCGCCTCGTCGATGAGGATGGAATCGACCTCATCGACGATGGCGTAGGCCAGGCTGCGCTGACGGCGGTCTTCCGGGCGGAATTCCATGTTGTCGCGCAGGTAGTCGAAGCCGTATTCGTTGTTGGTGCCGTAGGTGATGTCGGCCTGATAGGCGGCGCGCTTTTCTTCGTTTTCCTGTTGCGGCACCACGACGCCGGTCGTCATGCCCAGGAAACTGTACAGCCGCCCCATCCACTCGGCGTCGCGCCGGGCGAGGTAATCGTTGACCGTGACCACGTGCACGCCACGCCCCGGTAAAGCGTTGAGATACACCGCCAGCGTGGCCATGAGCGTCTTGCCCTCGCCCGTGCGCATTTCGGCGATCTTGCCGTTGTGCAAGGCAATGGCGCCCAGCATCTGCACGTCGAAGTGGCGCATGCCGAAGACGCGCTTGCTGGCCTCGCGCACCACGGCGAAGGCCTCGGGCAGCAGCGAATTGAGCGATTTGCCATCGGCCAGCCGCTGGCGGAATTCTTGCGTCTTGGCCTGCAGCTCGTCGTCGGACAAGGCCTGTATTGAGGATTCGAGCGCATTGATCTGTGCGACCTGCTTGCGGTACTGCTTCAGCAGCCGGTCGTTACGGCTGCCAATGATTTTTTTGAGCAGAGAAACCATAGTGTGTCGTCGCTGCGGGCCCATCCCGCATCTGGCGGGGTGGACAACCGGGTGATTGATTCAGGCACGGCCACCGAGCGGTGGCCGCAGGTAAACGATGCAGTTTAACGCAGCGCGGCAGGCCCCGCTCTGGCGGGCGCATCGTTCAAGGCCAGCGACGACGAGCCCGCGGCCTGCAAAGAGCCGTCCCGAGCGGGCTGCAGGAACAGCGTGGGGTCGAGCGGATACCCGGCCATGCGGATTTCAAAATGCAGATGCGCCCCGGTGGAGCGGCCCGTGCTGCCCACCTTGGCCACCAGCTGGCCCTGGCGCACCAGGTCGCCCACCTTGACGAGCAGGCTGGAGGCATGAGCGTAGCGGGTATGCAGGCCGTTGCCGTGGTCGATCTCGACCATCTTGCCGTAGCCCGGCTGGAACCCGGCGCTCACCACCAGCCCGCCGGACGCGGCCCGGATCGGCGTGCCGCGCGGCGCGGCGAAATCCAGCCCCTCGTGCATGGCATGGCGCCCACTGACCGGATTGCGCCGCCAGCCGAACGAAGAACTGAGCGCGGGGTAATCGACCGGCGCCAGCGTGGGCAAGCTGGCCTGGAAGCCCGTTTGCCGCGACAAGGCAGCACCCACCAGGGTGTAGGCATCTTCCTGGATGGCCAGGCGCTGCTCGAGCGCATCGATGTGGCGCCCGAGTTGCTCGGCAGAGCCAATGGGGGTGATGGCGGGGGTGCTGGCCGGAATATCATCCATCACCTGATCCGCCTGCCATGCGGCAGAGCGCGAAGCCGTGCCTGGTGTGCTGTGCTGCTGCGCGGCGGCGTCGAGGGCGGGCTCATCGGTGACCAGTTCGGGCGAGGTGTAGCTCAGGCCCGCGGCCTCGGCCACCTGGCGGCGCACGGCCTCCATGGCCAGCACACGGCCCTGCAGCTCGCCCACTTTGTCGGCCAGCCCCGCAAGGCTGCCCTGCAGGCGCGCGGCTTCCTGCCGGGCCTGGCCATCCAGCGCCTGGCGCTGCCCGGCGTCCAGGCCAGGTTTCTGCCAGGCCTGCCACTGGGCGCCACCCCAGGCCGCCAGCCCCAAGGCCAGCAGCAGGCCCAGCCAGCGCACGACCCGCACGTTAGAATGCAAACAGCACGCAGCACCATTCATCCATTTCGTCACTCTTTTCTGCATCCATTCATTCCTGTATGTCAGGGGCATCCCACCGTCGCAGCCGTTCGTCCGCGGTTCCCGCGCTGAACTGGCTCAGCCACACACCCGAAGGCGCGCATCTGCTGCAGACCGTCCACGAACTGCTGGCGGCGCAAGCCGCGCTGAGCGGCGCCCTGCCCCCGGCAGTGGCACGCCAGGTGCGGGTGGCCCGTATCGATGGACAGCGCATGACGGTGTTGGTTCCCGGCCCGGCCCATGCCGCCCGCCTGCGCCAGCTCACCACCCAGGCCGCCCGTCACCTGCAGCAGCAGGGCTGGCCGATCGACAGCATTGTCGTCCGGATCGACGCCGCCATGGGCCGCACCTGGACACAAAAGCCCCACAAAGAAGCCGAACCGCTGGGTACGCAAGCCCTGCAGTCGTTTGCGGAATTGCAGCACCAGGTCAGCCCCGGCCCGCTGGCCGACGCGATCGGCCGACTGCTGCGCCACCACCGGCAGTAGGGGCGGCTGGCCCCGCCGCCAGGCGCGCGGCCATCAGGCCATCTGCCAGTCGCGCGTGAAAGCGGCGGGCGCCGTTTCGCGCGACTCGTAGCTGATGAGTTCCCAGCATTCTTGCTGGGCCAGCAAGGCCCGCACCAGCTGGTTGTTGAGCCCGTGGCCCGATTTGCAGGCCACGTAGCGGGCCACCAGCGGCTTGCCCGCCAGATAAAGGTCGCCGATGGCGTCGAGTATCTTGTGCTTGACGAACTCGTCGTCGTAGCGCAGGCCATCGGCGTTGAGCACGCGATATTCGTCCATGACGATGGCGTTGTCCAGGCTGCCGCCCCGGGCCAGCCCCATCGAGCGCAAGGCCTCGACCTCGCTGGCAAAGCCGAAGGTGCGCGCGCGGGCGATGGTCTTGACGTAGGAGTCGCGGGCGAAATCGACCTCGGCCACGTTGGCGGTGGAATTGATGGCCGGGTGATGAAAGTCGATGGAAAACGACAGCGCAAAGCCGTCGTAGGGTTCGAGCCGGGCCCACTTGGCCCCCGGCCCTTCGCCTTCGCGAACCTCGACGGGCTTGAGCACGCGCAGGAAACGCTTGGGGGCGGCCTGCTCCTGCAGGCCGGCGCTGCGCAGCAGGTACACGAAAGTACCGGCGCTGCCGTCCATGATGGGCACTTCTTCGGCGTCGAGATCGACGTGCAGGTTGTCGATACCCAGGCCCGCCAGGGCCGACATCAGGTGCTCGACGGTGGACACGCGCACCGCGCCCTGCTGCAGCACGGAAGCCATGCGGGTGTCGCCCACGGCATCGGCGCGCGCCGACAGATCGACGATGGGGTTCAGATCGACGCGGTGAAACACGATACCCGTGTTGGGTTCTGCCGGACGCAGGGTGATTTCGACCCGGCGGCCCGAGTGCAGGCCCACGCCCTTGGTGGAAATCGACTGTTTGAGGGTGCGCTGTAAAAGCATGAGTATTCTTCTGTATCGCCAACAGGGGCTGCGCAAAGACTGACGACGCAAAGCCAAACTTCCCTATTGTACCCAGTCTACGGGTTTTCCACGATATTTAATTGCCGACGTCTCTAGTATTGACGTGCGAAGGCGCGCCCACCCCCAGGGGCAGGGGTGAACGCGCCAGGCGCCGCGATCTGCGTCACAGCAGCCGCGATGTGAGGTCAGGCGTACCGATCAGCGCTCGATCAGTCGGCCTGTTTGCGCAGGAAGGCCGGGATGTCGAAGTGATCCATCCCGGCGGTTTCGAGCGCGCGCACCTGGGCCGAGGCATCGGCGCGCGGGCCGCGGCGGATGACCGACGGCACGTCCGTGCTGGAAAAATCGTGCGTCAGGTGCACCGGCTGGTTGTCCGTGCCCGTGCGCTGCGCTTCGACGTTCGTCGCCACCAGCTGCGGGCGCGAGATGTTCGAGCCCAGGCCGGTTGCCACGACCGTGACGCGCAGGTTTTCGCCCATGGATTCATCGTAGGCCGTGCCGAAGATGACGGTCGCGTCTTCAGAGGCATAGCTGCGGATGGTTTCCATGATCTCACGCGTTTCGCGCATCTTCAGCGAGCGGCTGGCGGTGATGTTCACCAGGATGCCGCGCGCGCCATGCAGATCAACGCCTTCGAGCAGCGGGCAGGCGATGGCCTGCTCGGCGGCGATGCGCGCGCGATCCAAGCCCGCGGCCACGGCGGTGCCCATCATGGCCTGACCTTGCTCGCCCATGATGGTCTTCACGTCTTCGAAATCGACGTTCACATTGCCTTCGACGTTGATGATTTCGGCAATGCCCGCGCAGGCATTGTGCAAGACATCGTCGGCGGCGCGGAAGCAGTCTTCCTGCGTGGCATCCTCATCCATCAACTCGTAGAGGTTTTCGTTGAGGACGACCACCAGCGAATGCACGTGGCGCGAGAGTTCGCGGATGCCTTCCTCGGCCAGGCGCATGCGCTTGTTGCCTTCGAAGACGAAGGGCTTGGTGACCACGCCCACGGTCAGGATGCCCAGTTCTTTGGCCACTTCGGCCACGACGGGGCCGGCGCCCGTGCCGGTGCCCCCGCCCATGCCGGCGGTGATGAACACCATGTGCGCGCCGGTGAGGGCCGCGCGGATTTCCTCGCGCGCCGACTCGGCCGCCGTGCGGCCCTGGTCGGGCTTGGCGCCCGCGCCCAGGCCGGTGCGGCCCAGGCGAATCTGCACCGGCGCTTCGCTCGTGGCCAGTGCCTGCGAATCGGTGTTGGCGCAGATGAACTCCACGCCCTGCACCCCCGCGTGGATCATGTGGGCGACGGCGTTGCCACCGGCCCCCCCCACGCCCACGACCTTGATCACGGTTCCATTCCTGCTGGTATCCAGCATTTCGAAATTCATCATGTTTGACTCCCTCACATACGGAATAACAGAACAATCCCCTGAAAATCCACGACTTGCCCGACGGGTCATGAGCCCGGCGGATCAATTCATGAACCACTCCTTCATGCGCGTCAGAACGGACTTGACGGTGCCCTTCTGCTGCGCAACCTTGCGACCGCGGGCACGCTGCGTGCGCGCCTCGGTCAACAAACCCATGACTGTGGCAAAGCGCGGATTGCGCATGACATCAGCCAGACTGCCGTCGTAGACGGGCACGGCCACGCGCACCGGCTTGAGAAACACGTCCTCGGCCAGCTCGACCATGCCCGGCATGAGCGCGGTGCCCCCGGTGAGCACCACGCCGGACGACAGCAATTCTTCATACCCGGATTCGCGCACCACCTGCTGCACGAATCCGAACAACTCTTCCATGCGCGGCTCGATCACCGCGCCCAGGGCCTGGCGCTTGACGCTGCGGTTGGGCCGGTCGCCCAGGCCCGGCACTTCGATCACTTCCTCGGCGTCCACCAGCACCTGCTTGGCCACGCCGTAGCGCAGTTTGATTTCCTCGGCATCCGGCGTGGGCGTGCGCAACATGGCGGCGATATCGCTCGTGACCTGGTCGCCCGCGATGGGAATGACCGAGGTGTGGCGGATGGCCCCGCCGGTGTAGATGGCGATGTCGGTCGTGCCACCGCCGATGTCCACCAGCACCACGCCCAGCTCTTTTTCGTCCGCCGTCAGGCAGGCCAGACTGGAGGCGAGCGGCTGCAGGATGAGATCCTGCACTTCCAGACCGCAGCGGCGCACGCACTTGACGATGTTCTGCGCCGCGCTGATCGCGCCGGTGACGATGTGCACGCGCACTTCCAGGCGCATGCCGCTCATGCCGATCGGCTCGCGGATGTCTTCCTGGGCATCGACGATGAACTCCTGCGTGAGCACGTGCAACACTTTCTGGTCGGTGGGAATGTTCACCGCCTTGGCCGTCTCGATCACGCGCTCGACGTCGGTGGCCGTCACTTCCTTGTCCTTGACCGCCACCATGCCGCTGGAATTGAAGCTGGTGATGTGACTGCCGGCGATGCCGGTGTAGACCTCGCGGATCTTGCAGTCGGCCATCAGTTCGGCTTCTTCAAGCGCGCGCTGGATGGAGTTGACGGTCGATTCGATGTTGACGACCACGCCCTTGCGCATGCCTTCGGACTCATGCTGGCCCAGGCCGATGACCTCGAAGCCGCCATCGGGCAATATCTCGGCCACAACGGCCACCACCTTGCTGGTGCCGATATCGAGTGCAACGATCAGATCTTTGATGTCACGGGTCATGGTTTGGAGGGTCGGGAAGTCGCAGTGGTTTCAGGGGCCAGCGTGATGGCGAATCCGTTGGGATAGCGCAAGTCGGCACTGGCAATCAGTCGGCCGCCCAGGCGCCGGGACAAATCCGGCCAAGCCTGAACGAAGCGTTGGATGCGGGCGGCAAAGGGCAGCGCCCCAGGGCGCCCGTGGGGGTCGGTGGCGTCGGCCGCCGGGTCGCGGCCCAGCGTCAGGTGCACGCCATCGGACAGGGACACCTCCCAGGCGTAGCGCGGCGAAAGCGTCGCCTCGCGCACGCTCAGGCCCAGCGGCGCGAACCAGCGGGCGATCTCGGCATAGCGCTGCACCACCAGCCGCTCGGAGCTGGCCGGGCCGTTGAGCTGCGGCAAATGCAGATCGTCGGGCAGTTCGCCCGGGTTGGCGGTGAACGCCTCGCCCCAGGTATTGATCATCTGGTTCTCGTTCCACAGCGCCAGCGGCTGCTGCTCTTCGATCTTCACCAGCAGGGTCGCGGGCCACACGCGGCGGATGGCGGCGTGGCGCACCCAGGGGGCTGTCTCGATGCGGTGGCGTACCTGGTCGAGGTTGAGCAGGAAGAAATTGCCATGCACCTGCCCGGCCAGCGCCGTCTGCAGGTTCAGCGGCGTGACGTATTGCAGGCTGCTGCCCGCCATGGGTTCGATCTCGATGCGGCTGATGGCGAAATACGGCCGCCGGATCACCCAGCTCACGAGCGCCGCCACCATGGCCAACACCGCCAGCAAAGCCAGCAGGTTGGCAATCAGGTTGGTGAGGCGGGCATCGGCAAACACGTCGGTCTCTCTATCTCAATGGGCCAGGGGCGCGCGCACTTTACACCGGGCGGTGGCCAGAATGGCGACACACAGCTCGGCATAGCTCATGCCGTTGGCCTTGGCGCCCATGGGCACCAGCGAATGGCCGGTCATACCGGGCGACGTGTTCATCTCCAGCAGCCAGGGGCGGTTTTGCGCATCGAGCATGACGTCGGCGCGGCCCCAGCCCTCGCAGCCGAGGATGCGGTACGCCTGCACGCACAGCGCCTGCACCTGCCGCGCCAGGCTGTCGGGCAGCTGGGCGGGGCAGATGTACTGCGTCTCGTCGGAAACGTACTTGTGTTCGTAGTCGTAGTTGCCCTGGGGCGCGATGATCTCGATGACGGGCAAGGCACGCGCGTCGTCCCCTGTGCCCAGGATCGGCACCGTCAGCTCGCGCCCGCGGATGAACTGTTCCGCCAGGGCGCAATCGTCGTGCTGGCAGGCCAGAGCCAGCGCCTGCGGCAGCTGGGCCGCGGACTCGACCCGCGTCAGGCCCAGGGTCGAGCCTTCGTGGGCGGGCTTGACGATGAGCGGCAAGCCCAGGTCGTCCGCCAGGCCATCCAGAGGCGACTGGCTGTTCAGCATGGCAAAGCGCGGCGTGGGCAGGCCATGCTGCAGCCACAGGTGCTTGGTGGCAATCTTGTCCATGGCCAGCCCCGAGGCCAGCGGGCCGCTGCCGGTGTAGGGGATGCGCAGCAGTTCAAGCGCCCCCTGCACCGTGCCGTCCTCGCCAAAGCGCCCGTGCAGGGCGATGAAGACGCGCTCGAAATCCGCCGCCGCCAGCTCGGCCAGCGACTGGCGCCCCGTGTCGAACAGATGCGCATCCACGCCCGCTTCACGCAGGGCGGCGCATACCCCGGCGCCGGACATGAGCGACACCTCGCGCTCGGCGGAGACCCCGCCGTAGAGCACGCCGACGCGGCCAAAAGATGTGGTCATAGCGGGCTCCCCAGTTGCGCAGGCACCCGGCTGATGGAGCCCGCGCCCATGATCATCACGACGTCGCCATCCCGGGCAAAGTCCTGGATGGCGCCCGCCATGTCGGCGACGTTCTCGATGAACACCGGCTCGACCTTGCCCGCCACGCGCAGGCCCCGGGCCAGGGCACGGCCATCGGCGGCAATCAGCGGCGCCTCACCGGCGGCGTAGACCTCGGTGAGCAGCACTGCGTCGGCCGAACCCAGCACGCGCACGAAATCCTCGAAGCAGTCGCGCGTGCGCGTGTAGCGGTGCGGCTGGAAGGCCAGCACGATGCGACGATCCGGCCAGGCGCCGCGGGCGGCGGCCAGGGTGGCGGCCATTTCCGCCGGGTGGTGGCCGTAGTCGTCCACCACCGCGTACGTGCCCCCGCCATTGCGCTCGGCGACCGGAAAGGAGCCCACCTGCGTGAAGCGGCGCCCCACCCCACGAAACTGGGCCAGGGCCTCGACGATGGCCTCGTCGGCCACGCCCAGCTCGGTGGCCACGGCGATGGTGGCCAGGGCGTTGAGCACGTTGTGGCGCCCCGGCAGGTTCAGCCGTACGGCCAACGGCGCCAGCGCCCCGTGCGCCCCCTGGCGCTCGACCACGAACGCCATGGTGGTGCCCTCGGCGCGCAGGTCGCGGGCGCGCACCAGGGCGGGCGAATCGATGCCGTAGGTGGTGATGGGCCGCGATACGAAGGGGATGATCTCGCGCACGTTCGGGTCGTCCATGCACAGCACGGCGCTGCCGTAGAAGGGCAGGCGCTGAGTGAACTCGACGAAGGCGCTCTTGAGCCGCGCCACGTCATGGCCATAGGTGTCCATGTGGTCGAGATCGATGTTGGTGATGATGGCCATCACCGGCAGCAGGTTCAGAAACGAGGCATCCGACTCGTCGGCTTCGACCACGATGTACTCGCCCTGCCCCAGGCGCGCGTTGGCGTCGGCGGCATTGAGCCGCCCGCCGATGACGAAGGTGGGATCCAGGCCGCCCGCCGCCAGCACGCTGGCCACGAGGCTGGTGGTGGTGGTCTTGCCATGCGTGCCGGCCACGGCGATGCCGCGCTTCAGGCGCATGAGCTCGGCCAGCATCAGGGCGCGCGGCACCACCGGGATGTGGGCGGCGCGCGCGGCCAGCACCTCGGGATTGTCGCCGTGAATGGCGGTGGAGGTGACGATGGCGCCGGCCCCCTGGATGTGCTCGGCGGCGTGGCCGATGAAGACGTGCGCGCCCAGCGCGGCCAGCCGACGCGTGACCGCCGTTTCCTGGACGTCCGAGCCGCTGATCGAATAGCCGAGGTTGAGCAGCACCTCGGCGATGCCGCTCATCCCGGCGCCGCCGATGCCGACGAAGTGTATGTTGCGAATGCGATGCTTCATGCCGATTCCTCTTTGCTGTGGACGCAGGCTTCGGCGATGAGCTGCGCAGCGTTCAGACTTGAATGTTCGTGGGCGTGGGCCGCCACCTGGGCCAGTTCGGCTCGCGTGCGCGCCGCCAGCCACTGCGCCAGCCCGGCGGCGTCGAGTGTGGCCTGAGGCATCATCCAGCCGCCCCCGCACTCCGACAGATAGCGGGCGTTGGCGGTCTGGTGGTCGTCGATGGCGCCGGGCAGCGGGATGAACAGCGCGGCCACGCCGACCGCGGCCACCTCGGCCACCGTCATGGCGCCCGCCCGGCAGACCACGAGATCGGCGTCGGCCAGGGCCTGCGCCATGTCGTCGATGAAGGCCGACACCTGGGCACGCAGGCCCAGGCGGGCATAGTGTGCCCGCACCTTGTCGGCATGGCGCTCACCCGCCTGATGGTGCACATCGATGCGCGCCTCGGCGGGCAGGCGGGCCAGCGCCTCGGGCACCAGATCATTGATGCTGGCCGCCCCCTGGCTGCCGCCCAGCACCAGCAGACGCAGCGGCCCCTGGCGTCCGGCGTAGCGCTGCGCGGCGGGCGTCACCGCCGTCAGGGCGGCGCGCACCGGATTGCCCACCATCAGTGCCCCCGGCAGCGTCCCTGGAAAGCCGGTGAGCGCGCGGCGGGCAAAGCGCGCCAGCAGGCGGTTGGCCGTGCCCGCCACGGCATTCTGCTCGTGGATGACCATGGGGATACCGCTCAGACGGGCCATGAGCCCGCCGGGCACGGCGGCATAACCGCCCATGCCCAGGACGACGTCGGGCCGCCGCGCGCGCAGCAGGCGGCGCACCTGCAGGCAGGCGGCGCCCAGCGTGAACGGCAGCTTGAGCAAGGCCGACAGGCCCTTGCCGCGCACGCCGCCGAAACGCAGCGGCAGCAGCTCGATGCCGCGGGCCGGCACCAGGCGGCCTTCCATGCGCTCTGGGTTGCCCAGCCACAGCACCTGCCAGCCTTGGCCGCGCAGGACTTCAGCCACTGCCAGGCCGGGCATGATGTGCCCGCCCGTGCCGCCCGCCATGATGAGGATCACAGGCTGTGTCATCGCCGTTTCCCCCGCATCATGCAGCGCGTCTCGTAGTCCACGCGCAACAGCAAGGCGATCGCCATCAGATTGAGCACGATCCCCGACCCCCCGTAGCTGACCAGCGGCAGCGTGAGCCCCTTGGTGGGCAGCAGGCCCACGCAGACCCCCACGTTGATGAAGGCCTGCACGCCCATCCACAGCGCCACGCCCTGGGCCACCAGGCCGTCGAAAACGCGTTCGAGCACCATGGCCTGACGCGCGATCTCGAAGCCGCGCAGCACCAGGAAGGCGAAGACGGCGATCAAGCACAGCACGCCCACGAAGCCCAGCTCTTCGCCGATCACGGCGACGATGAAGTCGGTGTGCGCCTCGGGCAGGTAGTGCAGTTTCTCGATGCTCGAGCCCAGTCCCACACCGAACCATTCGCCGCGCCCCAGGGCGATGAGGGAGTGCGAGAGCTGGTAGGCGCTGCCGTAGGCATTGTCCGGATTCCAGGGGTCGAGATAGACGAAAAGCCGCTCGCGGCGCCAGGGCGACAGCCAGATGAGCAGCAGAAAGGCCGACATCACGATGCCCAGCAGGGTGGAGAACAGCTTCAGATTGATGCCGCCAATGAAGAGAATGCCCACGGCAATGGCGCCGATGACGATGGACGCGCCCAGGTCGGGCTCCATCAGCAGCAGCAGGCCCGAGGCGCCCAGGGCCAGGGCCATCGGCATGAAGCCGCGCCAGAAGCCTTGCAGGTGTGCGCGCTTGCGTACGACGTAGTCGGCGGCGTACAGGATGACGGCCAGCTTCATGAGCTCGGACGGCTGGAAGTTGATCGGCCCCAGCGGCAGCCAGCGGCGCGCGCCGTTGACCTCGCGGCCGATGCCCGGCACCAGCACCACCAGCAGCAGGAACAGCGAGACGATGAACAGCGGCAGGGCAAGCTTTCCCCAGACGCGCATCGGCATGCTCGCCGCGCACAGCGCCGCCAGCAGGCCGATGAGGATGAAGACCGCATGGCGTCCGACGAAGTAGAAGCGGCCATAGCTTTCATAGCGCGGGCCGTCGGCCAGCGCGATCGAGGCCGAATACACCATCAGCAGGCCGAACAGCACCAGCGCCGTCACCGCCACGATGAGGCCGACGTCCACGCTGGGCATGGTCGTGCGCCCGGGGCGTACGGCGTTCAGGCTGGCGCTGAGTTCACCGAGCATGCTCATGCGACCTCCCCCTGATCCGCCGCCAACTCGCGCACCGCCTCGACGAAGCAGGCGCTGCGGTGGGCGTAGTTGCGAAACATGTCCATGCTGGCGCAGGCGGGCGACAGCAGCACGGCATCGCCCGCCTGCGCCAAGGCGAACCCCCGGCGCACGGCGTCTTCCAGCGTCGGGCACGCCTCGAGCGGCACATCGCAGGCCGACAGGGCCTGGCCAATGCGCGGGCCGTCCTGGCCGATGAGCAGCACGGCGCGCGCATGGGCGCGCACCGCGGGTGCCAGCGGCGAAAAATCCTGGCCTTTGCCCAGGCCGCCCGCGATCAGCACGACGCGGCGCCCCAGGCCCTGCAGGGCCGCCAGCGTGGCGCCCACGTTGGTGCCCTTGCTGTCATCGATGAAATCAACCTCGGCGACCGTGCGCACCAGTTCGGTGCGGTGGGCCTCGCCGCGATACGTACGCAAGGCGTGCAGCATCCGCGCCCAGTCCAGGCCGATGGCCGCACCCAGGGCCAGGGCCGCCAGGGCGTTCAGGGCGTTGTGCTGCCCGCGGATCAGCAGCGCCTCGGCGGGCATCAGGGCCTGCGCCGGCGCCGCCGGGCACGTAGCCACGTGCCCGGCTTGCGCGGCCTTGCGGCGCGACCCGCCGACGGGCGGCGCCGTCTCTGCCTCGGGTGCCCAGGCCAGCCAGGACAGGCCGTTTTGCACGAGCAGTCCCAGGTCGCCGGCCAAAACAGGCGCGTCCTGGCCAAAGCTGCGCACGCGCACGTCCGCCACGTCATCGACCATGGCGCGCACCCAGGCGTCGTCGCGGTTAATGACCTGTACCCGCGTCATCCCCAGCAGCCGCGCCTTGGCGGCGGCATACGCCTGCATCGAACCATGCCAGTCCAGGTGATCCTGCGTCAGGTTGAGCACCACGGCGGCATCGGCCTGCAGCGAACGGGTGGTTTCCAGCTGGAAGCTGGAGAGTTCCAGCACCCAGACCTCGGGCAGATCGTCTTGTTCGAGGGCCTCGCGCAGGCTGAGCAGGGCCGCCGGGCTGATGTTGCCCGCCGCGCGCACACGCCGCCCGCAGCCCTGTGCCAGATGGCGCACGAGCGACGTGACGGTGGTCTTGCCGTTGGTGCCCGTGACGGCCACCACGGCAGGCGCATAGCCCTGCGCGCGCAGATCGGCCAGGGCGCGCGCAAAAAGCTCGATCTCGCCGATGACATCGATGCCGCGCGCGCGCGCCGCCGCCAGCAGGGCGGCCACCGGCGCCTCGTGGGGGTTGAGCCCGGGGCTGAGCACCAGCGTGTGTACACCTTCCAGGGCCGCGGCTTGCAGCGCATCCGGCCCCAGGTGCAGCTCGGCCTCGACGCCCTGCGCCTGCAAGGTGGCCAGCCCGCCCGGCTGCGTCCGGGTGTCGAGCACACGCAGGCGCGCGCCTCGGGCCGCGCACCAGCAAGCGGCGGCCACGCCGGTCTCGCCCAGCCCCATGATCAGGGTCAGGCCGTCCTGGCGCAGCGAGGGGAAGGTCGTCGTATTCATCGCAGTTTCAGACTCGACAGGCCGATCAGCACCAGCATCATGGTGATGATCCAGAAGCGCACCACGACCTGGGTTTCTTTCCAGCCACTGACCTCGAAATGATGATGCAAGGGTGCCATGCGGAAAATCCGCCGCCCCTCGCCGTAACGTTTCTTGGTGTATTTGAACCAGCTCACCTGCAACATCACCGACAGGGTCTCGACGACGAATACCCCGCCCATGATGAAGAGCACGATTTCCTGGCGCACGATGACGGCAATGGCGCCCAGCGCACCGCCCAGGGCCAGCGCCCCCACGTCGCCCATGAACACCTGGGCCGGATACGTGTTGAACCACAGAAAAGCCAGACCGGCCCCGGCGATGGCCGCGCACAGCACCATCAGCTCGGAGGCGCCGGGAATGTACGGAAACAGCAGATACTTCGAGTAATCGACGCGCCCCACCACGTAGGCGAAGATCCCCAGTGCGGAGCCGATCATCACCGTGGGCATGATGGCCAGGCCATCGAGCCCATCGGTGAGATTGACGGCATTGCTGGTGCCGACGATGACCAGCCACGTCAGGGTGAAAAAGCCCAGCACCCCCAGCGGATAGCTGACGGTCTTGAAAAACGGCACGATCAGGTCGGCGCGCGCGGGCAGCGGCTGGGTGAAGCCGCTGAAGACCCAGTCGCGGAACAGCGGCCATAGTTCGGTATTGGCGGGCACCGAGACGGCAAAACTGAGATAGATGGCGGCCACGGCGCCGATCAGGGCCTGCCAGAAGAATTTCTGCCGGGCGGGCATGCCTTCGGGGTCGTGATGCACCACCTTGCGATAGTCGTCGGCCCAGCCGATCCAGCCAAAGCCGAACGTGACTAGCAGCACGACCCAGACGAAGCGGTTCGTCCAGTCGGCCCACAGCAGCGTGCTGATGCCGATGGCGATCAGGATGAGCGCCCCGCCCATGGTGGGCGTGCCGTTCTTGGCCAGGTGGGTTTGCGGGCCATAGCTGCGCACGGCCTGGCCGATCTTCAGCTCGGTCAGGCGACGGATCAGCCAAGGCCCGGCCAGCAGCCCGATGGCCAGTGCCGTGGCGCTGGCCAGCAGCGCACGGAAGGTGATGTACTCCACCACGCCAAAGGCGCGGAAGTGATGGTCTGCCAGCCAGCGCGCCAGTTCAAGCAGCATGATCATCCTCTCCGCAGGCGCCATTGGCATGCAGGGCGTCCACCACGCGCTCCATGCGCATGCTGCGCGAACCCTTGACCAGGATGTGGCCCGGACGCGCGGCCAGCAGCACGGGCAGCAAGGCGTCGAGCGTCTCGAAGGCCTGGGCCGAGGCTCCGAAGGCGCGCGCGGCCTGCGCCGACGCCGCCCCCAGGCTCAGCAGCAAATCGATGCCGCATTGGCGCGCGTAGGCTCCGACCTCGGCGTGCATGGCCGGGCCCTGGTCGCCTACCTCGCCCATGTCGCCCAGCACCAGAATCCGCCGCCCGTCCAGTCCGGCCAGCACGTCGATGGCGGCCCGGACGGAATCCGGGTTGGCGTTGTAGGTGTCGTTGATGAGCTGGAAGCCGTCGGGCAGGGTCTCGGGCTGCATGCGGCCGCCCACGGGCCGGAAGGCTTCCAGTCCGCGGACGATGACGCCCAGCGAGGCCCCCGCCGCCCAGGCGCTGGCGGCGGCGGCCAGGGCGTTGCGCAGGTTGTGGCGCCCGGGGGCATGCAGGGTGAGCGTCTGCGCGTCGCGCCCCAGATGCAGGCGAAATTCGGTCTGACCCGATCCCGCGCGAATCTGCGCGGCGTGCACGTCCGCCGTCTCGGCAAAGCCAAAGCGGCGCACGGCCCGGCTGCCCGCCAGCGTCTGCCACAGGCCGGTGTAGGGTTCGTCCGCCGGAAATACCGCCACGCCATCGCCGGGCAGCGCCTGCAGGATGGCGCCGTTCTCGTGGGCCACGGCTTCGACCGAATTCATGAATTCCTGGTGCTCGCGTTGCGCGTTGTTCACCAGCGCCACGGTGGGCTGCGCGATGGCGGCCAGCACCGGGATTTCGCCCGGATGGTTCATGCCCAGTTCGAGCACGGCGGCCCGATGGGCGCGCCCCAAGCGCAGGACGGTCAACGGCAGGCCGATGTCGTTGTTGAAGTTGCCGCGCGTGGCCAGGCGCGCATCCTCGCCCCACCAGGCGGCCAGGATGGCGCTGATCATCTCTTTCGTGGTGGTCTTGCCATTGCTGCCGGTGACGGCGATCACCGGCACATCGAACAGCCGACGCCAGACGGTGGCCGCGTGAATCAGGGCGGCGTGGGTGTCGCCCAGCACGATCTGCGGCAGTGCGCAGGGCAGCACCGGATGCGCCACGATCGCGGCGCGCGCGCCAGCCTGGGCGGCGGCATCGAGATAATCGTGACCGTCGAAGCGTTCGCCGCGCAGGGCCAGGAACAAGGCCCCCGGCGGCAGCTTGCGGCTGTCCGTGGACAGCACCGGCGCCTGCCGCCAGCTCAGGGCGAAACGGGCCCATTCGCGGTCGTCGAAGGGGCTGCGCACATGCTGCACTTCCTGGTAGGTTTCATGCCCCTTGCCCGCCAGCAGCACCACGTCGCGCTCGTCCGCGCGCCAAATGGCGTCCAGGATCGCGGCGGCGCGGTCGGCTTCGACCCGCGGGCGCGTCGGCATGCCCGCCACGATGGCGTCGATGATGGCCTGCGGCGCCTCGGTGCGGGGATTGTCCGTGGTGACGATGGCCTCGTCGGCCAGCCGCGCGGCGACGGCCCCCATCAGGGGCCGCTTGCCGACATCGCGGTCGCCGCCGCAGCCAAAGACGCACGTCAGGCGCCCGCCGCGCTCCTGTGCCACCGGGCGCAGGGCGGTGAGCACGCGTTCGAGCGCATCCGGGGTATGGGCGTAATCCACCACCACCAGCGGCAACGGGCGCGCGGCACCCTCGCCCTTGACCGCCGACACCACCTGCAGACGCCCCGGCACCGGGCGCAGCACGGCCAGGGCGCGGGCGATGCGGCTGAGCCCCCAGCCCAGCTCGCGCAAGACGCCGGCCACCAGCAGCAGGTTGGAAATATTGTGCTCACCCACCAGGTGCGTGAAGATCTGCGCGCTGCCGCTGGGCGTGACCAGCTTGAACACCAGGCCATCGGCGCCATGCTGCACGTCCTCGGCGCGAAACGCCACGGCGGTGTCGCCGCGCAGGCTGTAGCCCAGACGGTGCCCCGAGGGGGCCGTACCCGCCAGCAGCTCGGCGCCCGCGGCATCGTCGGCGTTGATGACGGCGCTGCGCAGCCCGGGGCGGGCGAACAGGGCGAACTTGGCCTGCTTGTAGCGTTCAAGTGTGCCGTGATAGTCGAGATGGTCGCGCGTCAGGTTGGTGAACCCGGCCACCTGGATGTGCACGCCGTCCAGACGCCCTTGCTCGATACCGATCGACGAGGCCTCGATGGCCGCCGCCAGGCCGCCGGCCCGCACGATGGCCGCCAGGCTGCGGTGCAGGGTGAGCACGTCGGGCGTCGTCAGCACGCCGCCCAGGTTGCGGCCATCGGCCAGCTTGACGCCCAGCGTGCCCACGGTGCCGCAGGGGGTGCCCTCGGCATTCAGGGCATCGGCCACCCATTGGGTGGTCGAGGTCTTGCCATTGGTGCCCGTCACGGCAATCACGGCCAGGGCGTCCGACGGACGGCCATACCAGAGGTGGGCGATGTCGCCCAGCAGGGTCGCCAGCCGCGCCACCGGCAGCACGGGCACCGGGCTCGTGGCCTGCGCCGCGCCGTCGGCCTCGCACACGATGGCGGCAGCCCCAGCGGCCACCGCGGCCTGCATGTAGCTGCGCCCATCAGTGGCGATACCGGGGCAGGCAAAAAAGACGTCGCCGGGCTGAATCTGGCGGGAATCCAGGCACAAGTCCGCCTGGCGCGCTACCCGCTCATCCAGCCAGGCGAGAATATCGATCGTGTTCATTGTGTGCGTCCCCCCTGCTCCGCCACCGCCACCATGGAATCCACCGGGGCATCGGGCCGCACGCCCAGACGGCGCAGGGTGCTTGAAACAATATCGGAAAAGACGGGCGCGGCCACGCGGCCGCCATAATACCCCCCCGCGCTGGGCTCATCGATGGAGACGGCCACCACGATGCGCGGATCGGACACCGGCGCCAGCCCGACGAACGAGCCCCGGTACTTGGTCTTGCTGTATTGCCCATTGACGATCTTGCGCGCCGTGCCGCTCTTGCCCGCCACGCGGTAGCCCTGCACCTGGGCCAGCTTGGCGCCATCGGGCCCGGCGGCGGCTTCGAGCATGCCACGCATCAGCAGGGCCACCTTGGGCGAATACACCTGCACGCTGGTGGGCTGGCCCTCGCGGCGCAGCAGGGACAACGACACCATGTCGCCGTTGCGCGCAAACGCCGTATAGGCGTGCGCCACTTGAATCAGGGAGACCGACAGGCCATAGCCGTACGCCATGGTGGCCCGCTCGATCGGGCGCCAGCGCTGCCAGGGGCGCAGACGGCCCGCCGTCATGCCGGGGAAATGCGCCTGCGGCACCCGCCCGAAGCCCAGCTCGGAAAACTTGGTCCACATCGACTGCGACGACATGAGCTCGGAAATCATGGTCATGCCCACGTTGCTGGAATGCTGGATGATGCCGCCCACATCGAGCACGCCATAGTGGCCCACGTCGGAAATCAGCGCGCCCTGGTAGCGGTAGCGGCCATTGCCAGTATCGAAGCGGGTGCTGGTGGTGACCTTGCCCTCGTCCAGCGCCAGCGCCGCCGTGAAGGGTTTCATGATGGAGCCGGGCTCGAAGGTATCGGTCATCACGCGGTTGCGCAAGGCCGGGCCGGTGCGCTGTGCCATATCGTTGGGATCGTACGAAGGCAGATTGACCATGGCGAGAATCTCGCCGCTGCGCGAATCGAGCACGATGGCCGCCGCCCCCTTGGCCTGGTGCTCCTCCATGGCCGCCTTGAGGGCGGCATAGGTGTCGAACTGGATGCCCGCGTCGATGGACAGCCGCAGGTTCTGCCCATCCACGGGCGGAACGACCGCCTGCACGTCCTCGACGATGCGCCCGAGCCGGTCGCGGATCACCCGCCGGGAGCCCGGCTGCCCGGACAGGCTGTCGTTGAAGCCCAGCTCGATGCCTTCGATGCCGCGATCCTCGATGTTGGTAAAGCCCACGATGTGCGCCATCACCTCGCCCTCGGGGTAATAGCGGCGCGATTCAGGCAGCTGTTGCACGCCAGGGATTTTCAGCTGGCGGATTTTCTCGGCCACGTCCATGGCGACCTGGCGCTGCAGGTAGACGAAATTCTTGTCTTCGTTCTGCGTGCGCTGACGGATGTCGGCGGCCTTCATGCCCAGCAGCTGCGCCAGGGCGCTGACCTGCTCGTCGCTGGCCTTGTGGAAATCTTCCGGCACCACCCAGATCGCCCGGGCCGCCATGCTGGACGCGAGCACGACCGAGCCGCTGCGATCGAAAATCTTGCCGCGCGAGGCGGGCAGCACCAGCGTACGCTCGTAGCGGCGCTCGCCCTGGCGCTGGAGGAACTCGTTGGAAAGAATCTGCAGACTGAGGGCCTTGGCCGCCAGGGCGACAAAACCCAGCATCAGCACGATGATGACCAGCCGCGCGCGCCAAAAGGCGGGGCGGCCGGACAGGACGGGGCTTTCATGAAAACCGAAACGCTTCATGGCTGCCCCCCCTGCCCGGCGGGCGGCTGCGGGGCCGCCTGCTGCAGATAGACCGTGCGTCCCGGCGTCACGGGCACCAGGTGCAGCTCGGTGCGGGCCAGCGAGTCGATGCGCGCATTGCGGGCCAGCTCGGCGCGTTCGACCTGCAGGCGTCGCCACTCGGAATCCAGCTCGTGGGCCTGTGACTTCAGGTGCTCGGATTTGACGAACAGCTCGCGCGTCTGGAAGCGCACCGTCACCAGCGAGATGGCCGACGCCATCAGCAGCAGCACGAGGAAGAAAGCGGCGCGGATCATCGCCGTCCCCGTCGGGCCGGGCGCCGGGCGGCCTGCGCCTGGCCCGGCAGGGACACGAGCGCCGCAGCCTGCTCCAGGGACAGCGGCTCGGCCGTGCGCCGCGCCACCCGCAGCACCGCGGAGCGTGAGCGCACGTTCTCACCCACCTCGGCGGCATCGGCCTGTACGCGCCCGAGCAGCGTCACCCAGGGTTGCGGCATGTCCTTCTCGGGGATGGGCAAGCGCGCCTGCGCCTGCCCGGGCCGGGCCGCCGCCGCCAGGCACTGCTTGACCATGCGGTCTTCCAGCGAGTGGAAGCTGATGACGGCCAGGCGCCCGCCGGCCCGCAGGCGCGTCAGGGCTGCCGGGAGGGCATGCGCAAGCTGCGCGAGTTCCGCGTTGATGTGAATCCGAATAGCCTGGAAGGTCCGGGTCGCTGGGTGCTGACCTTTTTCGCGCGTGCGGACGACACCGGCGACGAGCTGGGCAAGTTGGGCCGTGGTGCACAAAGCCCCGGATTGGCGATACGCAACAATCGCCTTTGCAATCTGGAAAGCAAACCGTTCTTCGCCATAATGCGCGATGACCTCCTTAATTTGTTCCTGGTCGGCTTCGGCCAGCCACTGGGCCGCCGTCTGTCCCCGACTGGTGTCCATGCGCATGTCCAGAGGGCCATCGCGCATGAACGAAAATCCGCGCGCCGCATCGTCGATCTGGGGGGAAGACACCCCCAGGTCGAGCAGCACGCCATCCACAGCCGGGATCTGCAAGTGATCCAGCTGTTCCGCCAACGTGGCAAAACCGTCGTGCACGATCTCGACGCGGGCATCGGTCTGGCGCAGGGCCTGGGCGACGGCAATGGCTTCCGGGTCTTTGTCAAAGACCAGCAGCCGCGCCCGCGGTGCCAGCCGCTGCAGCAGCAGGCGGCTGTGACCGCCGCGGCCAAAGGTGCCGTCCACATAGACCCCGTCCAGGGGAGGCGCATCGCCAGACGCCGCACCACGGCCGAACCCGGGGCTCAACAATGCGTCGATGGCCGGTTCCAGCAGAACGGTACGGTGGGAATACGCCATGGAGAGGGCTCAGAAAGAAAACTGCGCCAGAATGGCAGGATCGACCTTGTTGGCATCGTCGAGGCTGCGAGCCTCCCACTGTGCACGGTCCCAAAGTTCAAAATTCGACCCCAAGCCCAACAGCATGACGTCACGCATCAGACCAGCGGCCTGGCGCAGCTCGGGGGCCACCAGGATGCGGCCCGCACCATCCATGTCCACGTCCTGGGCGCTGCCCAGCAGCAGCCGCTGCAGGCCGCGGGCGGTCGCCGGCAGCGCGGCAATCTGCTCGCGCTTGACCTCCCAGGTGGAACGTGGATACAGCATCAGACAACCATCCAGATGACGTGTCAGTGTCAGGCGCCCCTGTTCGTCGGCCAGCAGCACGTCGCGATACCGGGCCGGGATGGACATCCGGCCCTTGGCATCCAGCGTCAGTGCACTGCTTCCCTGAAACATGCGGGGTTTCCTCCCACTTCGTGACACAAAAATCTACTTTGTCCCACTCTACGGGATGAAATCAGGCCGGTCAAGGAGAAAATCGAAATTTAGTCAATCACAACAAGCACTTACAATCCATTCCAAACATCTTGTCGATCCACAATATGCTGAAAAATCAACACATTGCCAACGAAACTAAAAGTCCTTTATCAGGATAGGGGCTTAAACCACCCGGCCTGAAGGCGCAGCACCCCGCACCAATCACCGATTGACACCCCTTGAAGCAGCCGATGTAATGAACCGATGCCCCCACGAGGGCATCCGCAGCGGCGCCCAGGCGGGCGCCAGACTCGAAAGTATCCGAGCCTTTTCCGGTCTGCCTTGCGTCAGCCACCCAAAAGGAGTCCTCCATGTCGGATCATCCATCCCCCGCACAATCCCGCCGCCAGTTCCTGCTCACCGCCAGTGCCGCGGGCGGTTCTCTGATACTGAGCAGCAGCCTGCCCTTCGCCCGGGCCCTGGCCGCGAGCACGCCGCCCGCCATCAACCTGGGGCAGATCGCCACGCTCACCGGCTCGGCCGCCGAATTCGGCCCCTACTACCGCGACGCCGTGCAGCTGGCCGTCAACCAGATCAACAAGGCCGCCACCGAGGTCTTCGGCGGCCCCATCATCGCCAAGCACGTCACGGTCGATACGGCCACCCTGCCCACCGTGGGCGTACAGGCGGCCCGCCAGATGGTCGATACGCAGCACGTCCCCGTCATCATCGGCGGCTGGTCCAGCGGCGTCACCGTCGCCGTGGCCACGTCGGTGTCGATTCCGGCCGGCATCCTGCAGATATCCAACGGCGCCACCTCGCCACTCATCACCGTCCTGCCCGCCGACGCCAAGGCCGACCTGCTTTTTCGCACCACGGCCTCCGACGCGCTGCAAGGCATCGTGGCGGCCCAGCTCGTCAACGGCGAAATCTACCCCAACTACAAGTTCAAGCGGGTCGCCACCCTCTACATCAACAACCCCTATGGCCAGGGCCTGTCCAATTCATTCACCAAGGCCTTCGAGCACCGCGGCGGCAAGGTGCTGGCCCAGGTGCCGCATCCCGAAGAAGTGCAGCCCACGTACAAGTCCGAGCTTGCCCAGGCGCTCAAAGACAAGCCCGACCTGCTGCTGTGCGTCAGCTATCCGGCCCATACGTCGGCCTTCCTGAAAGAATCGCGCGACATCTTCAACTACACCAGCTGGCAATTCGTCGATGGTAATGCCTCGGTGGACATCATCAAGGACGTCGGCGCCCAATACCTGGACGGCAAGTACGGCACGGCGCCGGGCGAAGACACGTCCACACCGGCCTACAAAAGCTTTTCGCAGCAGTTCAAGACCGATTTCAAATACGATTCTTTCCCGCCTTTTACGGCCTCGGCCTACGACGCGGCATTGCTGGCGGGGCTGGCCACGGCCCGCGTCATCGCGGCAGGGCAAACCGACGCGTCAAAGATCACGGGGGCGATGCTGCGCGACCAGTTGCGCAAGATTTCAGCCAGCACCCAGCAGACGCTCGACGGCGGCGACCAGACGCGCATCACGGAGATGCTGAAGGCCATCAAGGGGGGCACCGATTTCCACTACAACGGGGCCTCGGGGCCCTGTATCTTCGATCAGTTCGGGGACGTGATCACGCCGGTGAATATCTGGAAGTTCGACGGCAACAAGATCGACACGGTGGAATTGCGGGCGGCATCGACGATTCCAAAAGAGTGAATCCGCTTTTTGCGCTGCTTCGCGGTTCGTCAGGCGGATAGATGGCTCGGATGGAAGGACTGTGTGGTTCCTGTCCTGGAATCCGAGCCATCTAGTCGCCGAGCTGTTGCTTCTGATTGTTTTCGTAAGTGTCGATGCCGTTGGCTTCCGAGCCGCACCGGCGTGCCAATTGCGCCTGGGTTCCAGGACAGGAACCACACAGTCCTTCCACCCAGGCGCAATCGTCCCGCCTCGTCTGGGTTCGGGGCTTTGGCTCTTTTGCCTACTGCTCATCAATAAACCGGGACACCCGCTTTTCCTCGGGCAAAATCCCCTGCGGGCGAAACAGCACGATGCCGGCCAGCAGCAGGCCCACGAAAACCCAGCGCAGAAACGCCATGCGGGAGGCCAGCTCGGGGGCCACGTTCGCCAGGGCACTTTGCAGCGCATCCGTCACATAGCCCGTGCCGCTCCAGACGGCCCAGACCACGAACGCCCCCAGAATCGCCCCGCGATTGTTGCCGCTGCCCCCCAGCATCAGCATCACCCAGACCAGGAACGTGGCAAACAAAGGCTTGAAGTGACTGTAGTCAATCGTCACCATGTAGGGTGCGTACAGCCCTCCGGCCACCCCGATCACCACCGCCCCCAGCACGAACGACTGCACCCGCAGCGACTTCACCGGCTTGCCGTTCATGGCCGCCGAGGCTTCTTCGTCGCGCACGGCGCGCAGAGCGCGCCCCCAAGGCGAGCGCACGACGGCCTCGAGCAGCGCGTAGACGACGGCCAGCACCAGGGTGGCGATGAGCAGGTACAGATAGCCGTAGTCGCGCGGCTGCAAGGCGGACAGCCAGTGCGCCAGCCCGGACGGCAGCCAGCCGCAGGCGGGCTGCTCGAACACACAGGACAGGGGCTGGGGAATGCCGCTGAGCGGCTGCGGGCCGTTGGCCAGCCAGCGTTCGTTCTGGAAGATCAGGCGGATGATCTCAGCGATGCCCAGGGTGGCGATGGCGAGAAAGTCGGTGCGCAGGTGCAAGATGGGCTGCGCGACGAGGTAGCCGACGATGCCGGCCACGACGCCGGCGGCCCCCAGCCCCACCAGAAAGGGGGCCTGCAGGCCAAACCACTGCTGGGCATAGGCGGCCAGCAGGCCCGAGGGCGGCGCGGTGACGAACAGCGCCATGGTGAAGGCGCCGACGGCGAAGAAACCCGCCACGCCAAAGTCGAGGTGACCGTTGTAGCCCCACTGGGCATTGAGCCCAAGCGACAGGACGGCGTAGATGACGGCCATGATGGAGAAGGACACCAGATAATCCATGATGCCCGGCAGCCAGACGCCCACGGCCAGGGTCAGCGCAACGCCCAGGGCCAGGCCCGCCGGCAGCCGTCGGCGCCAGGGCCAGGACGAGCACACCAGCCAGCCCAGCAAAATGGCGGGGATCAGCAGAAAGCAGGCTTTCAAAAGATGAGAAGACGTCATGTCGAATACCTCATCGAGTTCTGGACGAATCGAGCTGGGCGCAGTGTCGTGGCACCTCGGGCGCCGACACACGTCAACGCTGGACGAAAATGCCTTGGGGGCGCATCAGCAAGGTGAGCACCATCAGGGCAAACGCGACGGCGGGCCCGTAAGCGGGGCTCATGAAGGCCGAGGTGAGTTGAATCGCGATACCGATGATGATGGCGCCCACCAGCGCGCCCCACGGGTTGCCGATGCCGCCCATGATGACGGCGGCAAACATGGGCAGCAGCAGGGTGAAACCCATGTCGGGGCGCAGCTGCGAGGCCAGGCCATACATGACGCCGCCCGCCGCCGCCATGGCCGAGCCGATGGCCCACGTCCAGGCGATGACGCGCTCGGTGTCGATACCGCGAATCTGAGCCAGATCGGGGTTGTCGGCGGTGGCCCGCATGGCCTTGCCGATGCGGGTGCGCGTCAGCAGCCAGTAGAGAAACGCCACCAGCGCCAGCGCCAGGGCAAAGACGAACAGCTGATCCGCCTGCAGACGCAGGCCCAGGGGCAGGTGCAAGGCGGGATTGGCGCGCCCGACATAGTAGAAGTGGAAGTCGGAACCCCAGAAGATATAGATGAGCCCGCGTAGAAAGAACGCCATCCCCAGCGAAGCCATGGCCAGCAGCACCAAGGGCGACTGGCGCCGCCGCAAGGGGCGATACAGACAGCGGTCGAGCCCGATGGACACCAGGGCCGTGACGCACAGCGCCGCCAGCAGGCCGACCAGCAGATCCCAGCCGAAGGAAAAGCGCCAGATCGGCAGCGAATTGGGCACGGCGAGCACGATTGAATACGCAGCATAGGCCCCCAGCGTGACGAGCTCGCCGTGCGCGAAGTTGGGGAATTTCAGCACGCCATAGCACAAGGTGAGCCCGATACCGCCCAGGGCGATGATACCGCCCAGCATCACCCCCCAGACAGTCAGCGACAACATCTGCTGCGCCGCCGTCCCTGACTGCCAGCCCGCCAGCCACATGGCGACCAACACCCCGAGCAGCACCAGCCCCACGAAGCCGCGGCTGCGCATGCCCGCCTCGTCGCGCGCCTCGACGGTTTCCGGCCCGACGGCTTCGGGATCCTTGGCAGCAGCTGCGCGTGCGGCGTCCGTCATGCTTTTACCCTCCGAGATAGAGCCGCCCGACGTTCGGGTCGTCGAGCAGCTCACGACCCGTGCCCTCGTGACGGTTTTCACCGTTGGCCAGCACGTAGCCGCGATGCGCCATGCCAAGCGACTGGCGGGCATTTTGCTCGACCATCAGCACGGCAATGCCGCTTTGGTTGATGTGCGCGATGCGTTCGAAGATTTCGTCCACCAGCTTGGGCGACAGCGCCGCCGTGGGCTCGTCAAGCAGCAGGAGCCGCGGATTGAGCATGAGGGCGCTGCCCATGGCCACCATCTGGCGCTCGCCGCCCGACATCTTGCCGGCCAGCTGGCGGCGGCGCTGGCGCAGCTTGGGAAACAGGCCATACACCCGCTCTTTGCCCTGCGACAGATCGGCCTTGCCCAGCGTGAAGGCCCCCATTTCGAGGTTTTCCTCGACCGTCAGCGTGGTGAACACATTGGCCACTTGTGGCACGTAGCACATGCCGTGGCGCACGATCTGGTGCGGCGGCAGCCGCGAGATGTCGCGCCCATCGAAGGTGATGGCCCCCTGGCGCGGGTGCAGCAGGCCGAAGATGGTCTTCATCAGGGTGGACTTGCCCGCCCCGTTGGGCCCGATGATGGAGACGACCTCGTCGGCCTCGACCACGAGGGACAGGCCGCGCAGAATCTCGGTGTCGCCATAGCCCGCCGTGACGGCCTCAACCTGCAGCAGCGGCATACTGGCCTCCCAGGTAGGCCTCGAGCACCGCAGGGTCGTTGCGTACGGCCTCGGGGTGCCCCTCGGCCAGCTTGCGCCCCTCGCTCATCACGATGACCGGGTCGCACAGGCTCATGACCATGTTCATGTCGTGCTCGATCAGCAGAAACGTGATGCCGCGCTCGCGTACCAGAGCCTGGATGTTCTCGATGATGCTGCGCAGCAGCGTGCGGTTGACCCCGGCGGCGGGCTCGTCGAGCAGGATGATCCGCGGTTCGGCCATCAGCATGCGCCCCATTTCGAGCAGCTTTTTCTGCCCACCCGACAGATTGGCCGCATACTCGTTTTGCACGTGGCCGAGCTGCAGGTAATCGAGCACCTCGCGCGCCTTGCGCAGGTGGCGGGCTTCTTCGGCACGCACCTGGCCGGGCCGCAGCAGCACGTTCCACCAGCGCTCGCCGCTTTGCCCGGACGGCACCAGCATCAGGTTCTCGAGCACGCTCATGGTGCCATGCTCGCGGGGAATCTGGAAGGTGCGGCACAGCCCGCGGGCGAAGATTTGATCGGGGCGCAGATGGCCGATGTCCTGGCCATCGAGCACGATGCGCCCGGCATCGGGTGGGATGAAACCGGTGATGAGGTTGAACACCGTGGTCTTGCCCGCGCCGTTGGGGCCAATGAGCCCCGTGATCGTGCCACGCTCGACCTGAAACGAGCAGTGCTCGACGGCCCGCAGGCCGCCAAAACGCTTGCTGAGGTCGCGGATTTCGAGCAGGCCATGGGCGGTGCCACTGGCCTGGGACGGAGAAAGAACTGCCGCATCTGCCACCGAAACCTCCTGGAACCACCCGGACGCGGCTCGTTGGGCGCACCTGCCGCACACGGGCAGGCGGTCGGTTAGGATGTTTTTCAGCGTATCACAGCTGCCTGGCGCATCGTATGCGCACAATTCCCTAGGCGGAAAAAGCGAAACAGATCTATAGGCCGGATTTTGTACGCCGGGAAGCCCGGCGGGCAATCATTCCTCTGCGCAGCCTGTTGCCAGGCTGCTGTAGCCATCTACCCGCATGCTCGGACGGGCCGCCCTGCGGCACAAGGCCAGCGCATGCCTATTTGATGTTGCTCCCGATAGAGGTTGCCGCGTTTCACCCTGCCATGCCCCACCAGGCAAGCCTGGGGAAAGTACGGAGTGGCCGTACCTGTGTGCGCCGAAGCGCACCCGCATGGCAGACTCGTCTCTGTGGCCCTGTTCCTCGGCTTGCCCCGAAGGGGTTGCCGGACGGCCGTTAGCCGCTATCGTGCCCGATGGAGTCCGGACCTTCCTCGATGCCCGAAGACACCGCGATTGCCCGATCTGCCTCGCGCCCGCATTGTACGGCATCCGTGGGACAGCCAGGCCCACAAACTGCGACAATAGGGCCACTATGTCAGACACCTTACTTGCCCTGAGCCAGGCCCAGCTCGCCTACGGCCATCACCCCCTGCTCGACCACGCCGACCTGGCCCTGCTCCAGGGCGAGCGCATCGGCCTCATCGGCCGCAACGGGGCCGGAAAATCCTCGCTGCTGCGCGTGCTCGACGGACGCACCCAGCTCGACGACGGGGAAATCCGCCGCCAAAGCGGCCTGCGGGTCGCCACCGTCGAACAAGAACCCAGCTTGCCCGAAGACCAGACCGTGCTCGAAGTCCTCAGCGGCGACTGGCTGGCCGCCGAAGACTGGGCTCGTTCGGCCCGCGCCTCCGCCCTCATCGACGCGCTCGGGCTTGCGCCCGACGCCCTGATCCAGGGCCTGTCGGGCGGCACACGCAAACGCGTCGCCCTGGCCCGCGCCCTGGTCGCGGAACCCGACCTCCTATTACTCGACGAGCCCACCAACCACCTCGACTTCAACGGCATCGCCTGGCTGGAAGAACAGTTGCGCAAAACCCGCATCGCGGTCATCGTCATCACGCACGACCGGCGCTTTCTCGACGCCGTGGCCACCCGCATCATCGAACTCGACCGGGGCAAGTTGCTCAGCTTTCCCGGCAATTTTTCCGCCTGGCAGGCCCGCAAGGCGCAGTGGCTCGAAGCCGAGCAGCAGGCCAACGCGCGTTTCGACAAACTGCTGTCACAAGAAGAAGTCTGGATCCGCAAAGGCATCGAAGCCCGCCGCACGCGCAACGAAGGCCGCGTGCGCCGCCTCGAAGCCCTGCGCCGCGAACGCGCCGCACGCCGTGAACAGCAGGGGCAAGTCCGCTTCGCCCTCGGCGACGGCCAGCGCTCGGGCAAGCGGGTGGCCGAACTGGAACACGTCACCCACGGCTTTGGCGAGCGCGTGCTCATCCGCGACCTCAGCACGCTCATCCAGCGGGGCGACCGCATCGGCCTGATCGGCCCCAATGGCGCGGGCAAGACCACCCTGCTGCGCATCCTGCTGGGCGAAATCAAGCCGCAGCAGGGCACCGTGCGCCTGGGCACCAATCTGTCGATCGGCTACTTCGACCAGATGCGCGACCACCTCGACGAATCGGCCACCCTGGCGGACACCATCAGCCCGGGCAGCGAATGGGTCGAAATCGGCGGGCAGCGCAAGCACGTCATGAGCTACCTCGAAGATTTTCTCTTCCCGGCGGCGCGCGCCCATTCGCCGGTCTCAAGCCTGTCGGGCGGCGAACGGGCGCGTCTGGCCCTGGCGCGCATGTTCGCCCAGGCACACAACGTCATGGTGCTCGACGAGCCCACCAACGACCTCGACATCGACACGCTCGAGCTGCTGGAAAACCTGCTGCAAGACTACCAGGGCACCGTGCTGCTGGTCAGCCACGACCGCAGCTTCCTCGACAACGTGGTCACACAGACCATCGCCGCCGAAGCCGACGGCCACTGGCAAGAATACGTGGGCGGCTACGAAGACTGGGAACAGCAGCGCCCGCCAGCCGCACCGGTCGCGGCCGCCGAGCCCGCCCGGCGTGGCGCCCCCGAAGACAAG
Organism: Castellaniella caeni NBRC 101664; assembly: GCF_001592225.1. Lineage (GTDB taxonomy): Bacteria > Pseudomonadota > Gammaproteobacteria > Burkholderiales > Burkholderiaceae_B > Castellaniella > Castellaniella caeni. The sequence goes on from NZ_BCWN01000016.1 coordinate 77,777, forward strand.
CCGACCGAACCCGCGCCGTCGGCGGCGGCAAGCCCCGTGACAGCCCCGCAGGCCGCCGACAAACCACGGAAGAACCGTCTCGCCCCCTGGGAGGCCGACGAGCTGGCCGGCCTGCCCGACCGCATTGCCGCCCTGGAAAACCAGCAGGCCGAACTGGCAGTCGCCTTGTCCAGCCCCGACCTGTACCGCGACGGCCCGGCGCAAGCCGAGCGCATCCAGGCCTCCATCGACGCGGTCAATACCCAGCTCGATGCGCTGTTCGAGCGCTGGGCGCAGCTGGAAGAAAAGAAAGGGGTCTAGTGTGCTGTTCGGCTAACACCCGTACCTGAGTTTGAACGGATAGCCGAACAGCGCACTAGGCCGTGGGTGTCTCTGCGAGACGCCACGGCAGCGATTCGCCCGCTGCGAGCGGCACGACTTCGGCATCGGCCAGAGGGAGCGCGGCGGGGACGTGCTCGGCCACCCGCTCCAGCGTGAGCGTGCCCGTATTGGCAGGCAGCCCGTAGAAAGCCGGGCCATTGAGACTGGCAAAGGCCTCCAGGCGATCCAGGCGTCCCACCGACTCGAACGCGGTGGCGTACAGGGCCATCGCATGGCGCGCGGTATAGCAGCCCGCGCAGCCGCAATCCTGTTCTTTGGCGCCACGGGGATGGGGCGCACTGTCCGTGCCCAGAAAAAAGCGAGGGCTGTCGCTGGTGGCCGCCGCAAGCAGGGCCAGGCGATGACGTTCGCGCTTGAGTACCGGCAGGCAGTACCAATGGGGCCGCAACCCCCCCTTGAACAGGGCATTGCGGTTGTAGAGCAGGTGGTGCGCCGTGATGGTGGCGGCGATCGGCCCATCCGCCTCGCGCACGTAGGCCACGCCCTGCTCTGTGGTCAAGTGCTCGAAGACCACCTTCAGGGCGGGAAACGCGGCGCGCAGCGGCTGCATGACGCGCTCGATGAAGACGGCTTCGCGGTCGAACAGGTCTACGTCCGGATCGGTGACTTCGCCATGCATGAGCAGCGGCAGGCCGCAATCCTGCATGACCGCCAGCGTCGCCCGGCAGTTGCCCAGCAGATCGGTTACCCCGGAATCGGAATTGGTCGTGGCCCCAGCGGGGTACAGTTTCACCCCGTGCACCACGCCCGAGGCCTGCGCACGACGGATTTCGTCCGCCGGGGTCTTGTCGGTGAGATACAGGGTCATGAGGGGGGTAAAGGCCCCCTCGGGCACTCCGGATGCGGCCAGGGCAGCCAGAATGCGGTCGCGATAGGCCAGCGCATCGGCCGTAGACGTCACCGGTGGCTTCAGGTTGGGCATGATGATGGCCCGCGCGAACTGGCGCGCCGAATCGCCCACGACGCTGCGCAGCACGACGCCGTCGCGCAGGTGCAAATGCCAGTCGTCGGGACGCGTCAGCGTGAGGCGAGCGGGCGCTGTGGCGGCCGTCTCGGCGGGCTGGGAAAGCGGCGCGGGGGTGCGCGGATGTTTGCTGGAACCAGAGGTCGGTGTCACGTTGTAAAGTCCTGAGATTTTTTCACTACTTCGCTTTGTCTTTAGAGGAAACACGCGTTAAGCTTCGGGGGCTATTCATTCAACCAAGTAGGAGCCTGTATTCATGGCAACCACCGAGAAGTCCGGACGCAAGCCCAATGCGGCCTTCATGAAGCCGCTGACGCCGAGCGCCACGCTGGCAGCAATCATCGGCAAAGAAGCCGTGCCCCGCACCGAGGTGACCAAGCGCGTCTGGGAGTACATCAAGAAGCACGACCTGCAAGACCCCGCAAACCGCCGCAACATCAACGCCGACGCCAAGCTGCGCCCCTTGTTTGGCAAAGACCAGGTTTCGATGTTCGAACTGACCAAGCTGGTCAGCCAGCACCTGAAATAAGCCTGATCGGGTAAAAAAGGCCTCTTGCGAGGCCTTTTTTGTACCTGGGCTTCCGCGGGCCGGGCGGTCGGGTCTTAGAGGCCGGGCAAAGGCGTTTCGCCCGCGAAATGCGCCAGCCAGCCCTTGGCCAAGCGGTAGATGATCCAGACGACGGCCACCAGCCCGGTGGCAAAACCAATGAAAATAACAGTGGCGGCGGCGCTCAGCACCAGCCACAACAGCCCCCACCAGAACGTGCGGATGATCCAGTCGACGTGGCCCGCGTAGACGGTGCCGACCATGTCGCCCCGCTTGAGGTAAGCCAGCACGACGGCGGCAATGGCCGCGGCGCCGAAAAAACCGGCGGACAGGATACCCACGGCAAACAGACCGTACATGAGATGCACGAGCTGGCGTTGCGTCAGGCCTTTTTCCGTGTCGGGGGTATTTTCTTCTTGAATCATGAAGCCTCCTGCGGGGCGCACCAGTGCGCTGCTTGATCGCTTCATTCTAACCGAGGCGTGCGTGGCGCGCTGCCTCTGGCCTGCGCCCTTGGCGGGTCTGGGCGCACAAAAAGACAAAGCCCCTGAAGCGG
>NZ_BCWN01000017.1 GCF_001592225.1 Castellaniella caeni NBRC 101664
GCGCGCGCCGGGGCCGCTGGTGGCGGCCAGGCGGGGGCGCAAGCAGCGGGCAGCCGCGCGCCGCGTCTACCCGCGGCCGCCCCTGAAAAAGTGGTCAGCCCCGCCCCGCAGCGGCCCCGCCGCACCGAGCCCAAGGCGGCCGAGCCCAGTTCAACCCGTACCGCCTTGCGCGCCCCGGGCAAGCCGGCCCCGGTGACCGCCGACACGGAAGAGTGGACAGAGTTCTAAACCCTTCGTTCCTGGGCGCCGCCAGCGCCCAAGCCCTTCCCCAAAGCCCCAATCGCCGGACACCAGCCAGCCTTGGGGCTTTTTCACGGCACTTGCCCACAGCCCGCATTTCCACCAAGATATCGTCCGCGGCGCCCACCTGCGCGCCACCCAACAAAACCCACATTCTGGAGACCGCGCGTGCGCATTCAACTACTGGCAACCGCCCTGGCCACGGCCCTGCTGGCCCTTCCCGCAAGCAGCTTCGCCCAGGTGAAGATCGGCGTGGTCGCCTCGACCACCGGGCCCACGGCGCTGATCGGCATCCCGCAGAAAAACACTGTACCCTTGCTGCCCACGCAGGCGGGCGATCTCAAGATCGACTACATCACGCTGGATGACGCCAGCGATCCCACGCAAACCGTCACGGCCTTCAAGAAGCTGATCTCCGAAAACCACGTGGACGCCATCATCGGCCCCAGCGGCTCGCCCAACGCCATGAGCGTGCTGCAGTTCGCCGCCGAATCCGGCACGCCCATGCTGGCCCCCGTGGGGGCGGCCTCGGTGGTACTGCCCATGACCGAGCAGAAAAAGTGGGCCTTCAAGACCACCCAGAACACCGGCATCATCGCCCAGGCGCTGGTGCAGGACATGGTCAAGCGCGGCATCCACACGGTTGGCTTCATCGGCTTCGGCGATGCCTACGGCGACGACTGGTATCAGGTGTTCAGCACCCTGGCCAAGCAAAACGGCATCCAGATCAGCGCCGCCGAACGCTACCAGCGCACCGACAGCTCGGTCACCGGCCAGACGCTCAAGCTGCTGGCGGCCAAGCCGGACGCCATCCTGGTGGCGGGCACGGGGGCTGCCGCCGCCCTGCCGCAAACCACTCTGGTGCAACAGGGCTATCACGGGCAGTTCTATCAAACCCACGGGGCCGCGCTGCCCGCCTTCCTGAAGCTGGGCGGCAAAGCCGTGGACGGCACGATCCTGGCCGCCAGCCTGATGCTGGTGCTGCCCGAAATACCGGACAGCAACCCCTCCAAGCCCATCGCCGAAGACTACATCCAGCGCTATCAGGCCAAGTATGGCGAGCGCCCGGCCACGTTCGGCGCCAATGTATACGACGCGGGGCTGTTGCTGCAGCACGCCATCCCAGCCGCCGCCCAGGCGGCGCAGCCGGGCACCCCCGCCTTCCGGGCCGCCTTGCGCGATGCGCTGGAACAGACCCGCGAGCTGGTGGCCACACAGGGCGTGTACAACATGAGCCCGGCCGATCACAGCGGCTTCGATCAGCGTGGCCGCGAACTCATCACCGTCAAGAACGGCGCCTGGACACTGCTGAAATAGGCCGCTCAGGCCGACGCGCCGCGGCCGCCGCCAGCCAGCACGACACCCAGGGGGCCGTCGGCGTCCAGCCGCAAATCCAGCGCCTGTGACGCGGGCACGGGCCGGCCCAGCAGATAGCCCTGGATCAGATCGCAGCCCAGGCGCCGCAAGTGCGCCAGCTGCTGCGGGGTTTCCACCCCCTCGGCCACCACCTCCAGGCCCAGGCCATGGCCCAGGGCGATGATGGCCGTGACGATCGAGACGTTGCCAGGATTGGTCTCCAGGTCACGGATGAACGACATGTCGATCTTCAGCCGGTGCACCTTCAAGTGCTGCAGGTACGACATGGACGAATAGCCCGTGCCGAAGTCGTCGATGGACAGGCGCACGCCCAGCCGCCGCAGGGTTTCCAGGGCGGCGATGGCGCGCACCCGATCCACCATCAGGCAGCTTTCGGTGATTTCCAGTTCCAGGCGCTCGGGGGCCAGGCGGTTGGCCCGCAGTACGGCCTGCACGTTGTCGGCAAAATCTTCGCCGCTGAGCTGCAAGGCGCACAGGTTCACTGCCACGTAGCCCGGCGAGCGGCCCTGATCGGCCCACTCGCGCAGCTGGCGTCCAACCTCTTGCAGCACCCAGTTGCCCAGCGGCACGATCAACCCGCTTTCCTCCGCCAGCGAGATGAATTCGCCCGGGGCAACCAGGCCGCGCTGCGGATGCGCCCAGCGCACCAGGGCCTCCAGCCCTGTGACCACCCGTTCGCCCAGGTGCAGCTGCGGCTGGTAATACACCTGAAACTCCCCTTGTTCGAGCGCGCGGCGCAGCTCGGCTTCCAGCGACAGGCGCGCCTGGGCGCGCTGCATGATCTCCGGCGAGAAGAAGCGCAGGCTGCCACGGCCATCCTCCTTGGCCTGGTGCAGCGTCGCATCCGCCCGGCTCAGCAGCATTTCAGCCGTCGCGCCATCTTCCGGGTACAGGGCCACGCCGATGCTGGCGCTGACGTAGACCGGCTGGCCATCGACCTCGAACGGCGCCACCAGGGCATCGAGCAGGCGCTGCGCGGCCAGATCCGTGCCATGCCCCCCCGGGCCACGGGCCAGGATCAGGTCAAACTCGTCGCCGCCGACCCGGGCCAGGGTGTCGTGCTCCGCCAGCAGGCCGCGCAAGCGCTGGGCCACCTGAACCAGCACCCGGTCGCCCTGTCCATGGCCTTGGGTTTCATTGATGGCGGCAAACTTGTCCAGATCCAGACACAACAGGGCGAAGCGCCCGGCCCCACCCCCGGCCTGCTGGGCGGCATGCGCCAGCAGCTCGGCGAACAGCACCCGGTTGGGCAGGCCGGTGAGCGGATCGCGCTGGGTCAGCATCCGGTATTTTTCTTCGCTCAGCCGCAGCATGGCCGTACGCTGCGCCACCAGGTCTTCGAGAAAGCGGCGCAGGTGCGCGAGTTCGAGGTGGGCTCGCACCCGGGCGCGCACCTCCTGGATGTCGAACGGCTTGGTGACGTAGTCCGCGGCCCCCAGGGCAAAGCCCCGCAGCTTGTCCTGCGTATCGTCGGCCACGGTGACGAACATGACCGGCAGGTGCCGCCCCGACGGGGCGGCCTTGATGCGTCGGCAGACCTCGTAGCCATCCATGTCCGGCATCATCACGTCCAGCAGCACCAAGTCGGGCGGCGTCGGCCCCTGGACGATTTCCAGCGCCCGGGCGCCGTCGCTGGCCACCAGGATGCGGAACTCGTCGCGCAGGGCCGCCAGCAGTTCGTGGATGTTCTCGGGCACGTCATCGACCACCAGCAGCGTCGCCGCGGGTGCCGCCTGCGCCTGGGGCAGGATGTCGAACGCCGTCGGCATGCGCCGGTAGCGGGCCAGTTCGAGCTGATTGCGCACGCGGGCCTTGAACAGCTCGGGGTCGATGGGCTTGGTGACGTAGTCCGCCGCGCCCATCAGCAGGCCACGCGCGGCGTCCGCCGCCCCGGTCAGCGCCGTCACGAAAATGACGGGAATGCCGGCGGTCGAGGCGTCCTGCTTCAAGGCGGCCAGCACGGCGTAGCCATCCATGTCCGGCATCTGGATGTCGAGCAGGATCAGGTCGGGATGCGGCGCGCGGCGCGCCATCTCGATGGCCTTGCGCCCGCTGGTGGCCGCCGCAATGGCATAGTCGCCCCGAAACACGCCCACCAGCGTATGCAGATTGGCGGCGGCGTCATCGACGATCAGCAGCCGGGGGCGGCCGTCCATGCCCGGTGGCACGGGCGGCAGGCAAGCGGGCGGGTTCATTGCGTACCCTCCGCCCGGGCCGCCAGCGCATCCATGCGGGCCAGGGCCGCATCCAGGTCGAACTGGTCGATGAGCGCATCGATCTCCTGGGCGCCCGCCTGCAGCGGCGTGCCCGCCACCCCGCGACGCAATTCGCCCAATACCGCCTCGGCAGCCCCCAGATCGGATTCGACCGCCTGCCGCAGGCGCTCGAGCACATCTCGCAGCGCATCGGGCGCCAGCCGGGACGCGGGTGCCGACGCGGGGGCCTGCTCGGCGGGCAAGGTCTCGATATCGGCCAGCACGCCCCGCAGCAGGGCTTGCGCCTGATCCAGCAGCGCGGCTTCGGGCGGCTGCCCCTGCTTGAGCCGGGCATCGATTTCCGACACGCAGGCAAACAGCGCGCGGGCGCCGATATTGCCGGCCACGCCCTTGAGCATGTGGCAGTGCGCCTCGGCCTGCCGCAGCGGCGCGCGCGCCAGCAGTTCGCGCAATTCGGTCACGGCCCCGCCATACTGCGCCTGAAAGCGCCGCAGCTGCCTGCGGTAGGCGTCGGCCCGTCCGCCGATGCGGCGCACGCCGTCGGCGGCGTCCAGCTGCGTCATGGCCCGCAGCGCGGCGGGCAGACCCGCGTCGGTCTCGCCCGTTGCGGGCGGCGCCGCGGCGGCGGCCCGGCCCCCTGGCACCGTCACCCAGCGCATGAGCGTCGCCAGCAGGTGATCCGGGTCGATCGGCTTGGTCACGTGATCGTTCATGCCGGCCTCCTGGCTGGCCTGCGCATCAGAGGCCATCGCCAGCGCCGTCATGGCGATGATGGGCAACTGAGCCAGGCGCGCCTCGCCCGGTGCCTGGCCCAGGCGCCGGATGCGCCGCACCGCCTGCAGGCCGTCCATGATGGGCATCTGGATGTCCATCAGCACCGCGTCGTAGTGCTTGCGCTGCACCCGATCCACGGCTTCCCGTCCGTCCACGGCCTCGTCCACGACGATTCCCTCGCTGCGCAGCAGCTCGACGGCGAACTCGCGGTTGATGTCGTTGTCTTCGACCAGCAGGATGCGGGCGCCCGCCAGCCCCGTGTCGCCGGCCAGCCGCCCCGGCGCGGGCGTCTCCGTGTCCGTGTCGGGCATCAGGCGGCCCCGGCCCAGCACCGACAGCATCGTGTCGAGCAGCGAGGACGGCGACACCGGCTTGATCAGGAAGCCGTCCATGCCCGCCTGCGAGGCGCGGCGCATGACGTCCTCGCTGCCGTAGGCCGTCACCATCACGATCTTGGGCTGGTGTGCGATGGCGGTATCGGCCTGGATGCGCCCGGCCACTTCGTCGCCGTTCATGCCGGGCATGCGCCAGTCCATGAGCACCAGATCGAAGGGCTGACCACTGGCCTGCCGCAGCATGGTCAGGGCCTGCGCCCCGTGGCTGGCGGTGCTGACGTCCAGCTGGAAGAAGCGCAGCATCTCGGACAGGATTTCCAGCGACACCGGATTGTCGTCCACGACCAGCACCCGCCAGCCCTGCAGCCGTGAACCGATACGCGCCAGCAATTGGCGCTGCTGATCTTGCGCCTGCTGCGCCACGGCCAGCCGCACGCTGAAGCACATGGTCGTCCCCTGCCCCGGCAGGGAGGATTCCACCCACAGGCGCCCGCCCATGAGCTCGACCAGGCTGCGGCAGATCGCCAGGCCCAGCCCCGTGCCGCCATAGCGGCGCGTCATCGACTGATCAGCCTGGGTGAACTTCTGGAACAGCAACCGCACCTGATCGGGCGTCATGCCGATGCCGCTGTCGCGCACACAGACCCGGATCGTGACGCTGTCGGCGGTCTGCTCCTGGCACAGCAAAGACAGTTCGACTTCGCCCTGCTCGGTGAATTTGACCGCATTGCCGCACAGATTGAGCAGCACCTGGCCCAGCCGCAGCGGATCGCCCAGCAGCACGGTGGGGATGGCGGGGTCGTGCCGGATCAGGAATTCGACCCCCTTGGCCTCGGCCTGCAGGCCCACCGCATCGACCAGCCGCTCCAGCACGGTTTCCAGTTCGAACTCGACGCGCTCGACCGCCAGCTTGCCGGCCTCGAGTTTGGAAAAATCCAGCACGTCGTTGATGATGCCCAGCAGCGACTGCGCCGCGCCCTGCGCCTTGACCAGCCGGTTGCGCAGGCTGACCGACATGTCGTCCTTGAGCGCCAGGTACAGCATGCCCAGGATGGCGTTCATCGGCGTGCGGATTTCGTGGCTCATGGTGGCCAGGAAGTCGGACTTCACGCGCGTGGCATGCTCGGCGGTTTCCTTGGCCTGGCGCAGCTCTTGTGTGCGGGTCGCCACCTTCGATTCCAGCGTCTGGTTCAGCTCTTCGAGCGCGCACATCGACGCCGACAGGCGCCGGCGGCTGTCGCGCAGGGCGTCCACCAATTCGCCCAGCTCGTCGGCATAGGGGTACGACAGCGGCATGGCCTGCGCGTCGTCGCCATCGAAGCGCCAGCTCTTGACGGTGGCGGCGACCGCCGCCAGCGTCTTCGAGAGCCGGCTGCGGATCGCCCAGACGAAGAGCAGCCACAAAATACCGCTGAGAATGAGGGAATTCAGCAGCACGACCATGAAGCCGTACTTGATGCGATCCCAGATGACAGAGGGATCCGTGTAGAGATCGAGCGTGCCGATCGCCCGTGGTTCGCCGTCGCCAGCGAGGTGGCGCAGCGGCACGGTCACGGCATCGCCGCTGACGAACAGGCTGGATTGCCGCACATCGGCCGACGCGTGCGGCCAGTCGTGTTCAGCCAGCATCTCGCCATCCGAGGACACGACCCGCAGGCCGCTGATGATGGCGTTCTGGCGCACGCTGGCCAGGGCCTTGAGCAGCTGGCCACGGTCGAGTTCCCAGACGGCATCGGCCACGGTCGGCGCGATGGTACGGCCCAGCGAGGCCAGGTCGCCGGACACCGCCCGGCTGATGCTGACGTATTGGATGCTCAGCTGCACGGCCACCATGCCGATGGTAGCCAGCAGATACCAGGGCAACATGGAACGCAGCAGGCGCCGGGACAGGGTGGAGGGAGTCTTCATTCATGCTTCCGCATCAGGGCCACCACCATCGGGTATCGATGGCCGCCGTACCAGGGGGCAGCAGGGGGTTGTCCAGGCGGATGACCCGGCGCGTGGCGTGCTTCATGTCTTCGATCATCGTGGCGTGATAGGCCTGGAACAGCCGCTGGAACGAGCCATCGGCCAGCGCGCCCTTCAGCCCGCGCTCGATCTGCCCGGCCAGCCGCACGTCGTTGCGCCGCACCCAGAAATAGATGGGGTACGGGAAAAACAGGGCGCGGGTCTTTTCGAGCGCCAGCTGGGGGTAGGCCAGCCGCCGGGCGGCGAGTTCGATGCCGGCCTCGCCCACCCCGCGGGGCATGGCATCGAAGCGGTGTGCGGCCAGCATGGGGAAGAGACGGTCGTAGTCGGTCGATGTGACGACCGTATAGCCATTGGCCCGCATGACGGGCACGTCCGCCCACTGGCTGCCCAGGCCGAACGTCAGCTGCGTGCGAAAGGCCTCATCGTCCATGTGTGCGATGCGATCCTGGTCGTCGGCGGAAATCAGGAACACCCGGTAACCGACGATACCGCGAGAAATGTCGATCTTGATGGGCCGCATGGCCGCTTCGCGCTCGCTGGTGGTGCCCAGCGCGATGACGTCGATGACGCCGTCCCGCAGCAGGTGGATGCCCCGGTTTTGCGTGACGTCTTCTTCGTAAGGCCGCAGGTCGAGCGCCACCCCTTCGGTCTTGCGCACGTAATCCAGCGCCAGCCCCAGTACCTTCCAGCGATATTCGTAGATGGGGCCAACTGGAAAATACGTCAGGGTGCGGCTGGTGGCCTGCGCGGCGGCACCCGCCAGCCACAGGCAGGCGGCCAGGACAACCGCCAGCACCCTGCGCCCCGCTCGCTGGTTCAAATACCGCACAGTGCATCCTCCCGCCAGCCGCGGCCGGGCGCCAGCAATGCAGGCGCCGAATCAGGCAATACCCCTACAAACAGGAAGGGATATTGGCCGTACCGACTGACGCTGTCATCCCCCACCGACCCTCGGACTTCGACTTGTTTCTCTATGAAGAAATCATTCTAGCCGCAACCCGGGATATTTCAAGCCTGAAACACATCGGAACAAATTGTGAATGCGAGCCGATCCCTGTGGATCGGGGGCTCCCCCACGTCGCGGCTGGTACGCCGCTCCGATTCGCCAGGCGCGGATCAGTCCGCAGGGACTGATCCGATCGGGGGCTCATCCATGCTGTTCGTCGAATTTTTTCTTCAGGGCGTCGAGCGGCAGGGCGCCGCTGACGCGGCTGCCGTCGGCAAAGAACAGCGCGGGCGTGCCCTGCACATTGAGCTTGCGGCCCAGTTCGAGGTTCTTTTCAAGCGGCGTGGCGCACTCGGCCTTGGGCGGTAATTCGCCCTTCAGCATCCAGTCTTTCCAGGCCTGGGCCGGATTGGCGGCACACCAGATGTCGCGCGCCTTGGTGCTGGAATCCGCCGCCAGAATCGGGAAGAGGAAGGTGTAGACCGTGGTGTTGTCGATACCTTCGAGAGTCTTGTGCAGCTGCTTGCAGTAACCGCAATTGGGGTCTTCGAACACGGCGACCTTGCGCGCCCCGGTGCCCTTCACCTGCCGGATGGCCTGGTCGAGCGGCAGGCTGTCGAAGGCCACGCGTTGCAAGACTTCAAGGTGCTCGGCGGTCAGATCGCGCCGGGCCTTGGCATCGATGAGCGAGCCCTGCAGCACGTAATCGACCTTGGCGTCGGTGTAGAGCAGATCCATGCCCACCTGCACCTCGTAGAGGCCGCCCATGGGCGTGACGCGCACCGCATCGACCCGGATGCCGGGAAAGCGCTGTTCGAAGGCCTGGGCGATGGCCTGCTGCTGCGCCGTGTCCGTCGGCGCCGTGGAGACGACCGTGTCGTCGGCCCGTGTGCTGGAAGCCCCCGGCACGGTGCTGACGACCACGTCCGAGGCGGGGTGGCTGGCGGGGGCGGTGCTCGTGAGCGAATCACCCGCGGGCTGCGCAAAGGCCGACACGCCAACGCTCAACAAACCCGCGGCCAGGCAAAGAGAATAATGGTTCATGAAAACCTCGAAAACAGGGCCTGCCGCACGGCAAGCCACAAATGATTACTGCCCCATGGCCGCGCGAATCAGCTGCCGCTTGATGAACGGCAGCTGATCGACCAGGCTCATGCCCTGGTTGCGCGCCCAAGCCAGCGGCATGCACGACGTGCCAAAGAGCCGGTGCAGGCCGTGCGTGACCAGCCCCATGGCCAGCACGGGCTCGGCCCGGCGGCGGCGATAGCGCGCCAGCAGGCGCGCCTCGCCCAGGTGCTGCTGGGGCGCGCGCGCCGTCAGCACCTGGATGAGCGTCTGCACGTCGCCCAGGCCCAGGTTGAGCCCCTGCCCGGCCAGCGGATGCACGCGGTGCGCGGCGTCGCCCACCAACGCCACCCCGGGCGCCATCATGGCGCTGCGTTCGAGCGTCAGGGCAAAGCCCTGGGGGCGGGTGCGCAGGCCCAGGCGCCCCAGTCGGCCTTGCGTGATGGCCGCCGCCTGCGCTGCGAAATAGGCCTGCTGGGCCTCGGGCGGCTGCGCCAGCCAGGCCTGGGCCTGTCCCTCGGGCATCGACCACACCAACGAGGCCTGCGCCCCCTGGGCGGTGTCCGGCATGGGCAGCACGGCCAGGACGCTGTCGCCCGTGAACCACTGATAGGCCCGCTGCTGGTGCGGCCGTTCGATATCCAGGTGCGCGACCACGCCCATGTCGCCATACGGGGTGTATTCGTGCGGGATGCGCGCCGCCACCCGGACGGGCGAGCGCGCGCCGTCGGCCCCCACCAGCAGGCTGGCGGACAGCTGCCGCCCTTGGGCCGTATCCACCTGCACGCCCCGCGCCTGCGGGGTCAGGCCGACAAATTTGTCTTCGTGCCAGGCGATGCCCATCACCTGCGCGGCCTGCTGCAAGGCGCGCTCGATCTCGCCGGATTCGACGATCCAGGCCAGCGATTCGCGCGCATCCTGCCAGGCCGACAGGTCGAGCAGCCCGTCGGCATCGCCGTGGATTTCCATGGCCTCGACGGCGGTGATGCGCCGCGCCTCGATCAGGCGCCACGCGCCCAGCCGGTCGAGCAGGGCACGGCTGGATTCGGAAATGGCATAGACGCGCGGATGGTAGTCGTCGGCGGCCCGCACGGGAGGCGTCTGGCGCGGCCCCAGCAAAGCCACCGGCAAACCGGCGCGCGACAGGCCCAGGGCGCAGGCCAGGCCGGCGATGCCGGTGCCGCAAACGAGAATGGATTCTTGCTTCATGATGTCAGCATGGTACAGGGCCTGCGCGCAGCGGGACATGATCTGGCGCAGACCGCAAGGGTTAATGGCCGGGCGGGCTGGACACGCACCGAGCACCCGCGCGCCCGGCAGGCGTTCAGCGCGCGCTGGGCGCCCCGGCCTGGGCGGGCCACAAGAGCCACATGCGCCCGGTCTGCTTCATGCGGCCCGCCGCCGCGCCGGCCTCGTCGCCCGTGCCCCAGTAGAAATCGGCCCGCGCCGCGCCGCGGATCGCGGTGCCGGTATCCTGGGCGAACACCAGGCGCTGCAAGGGCCCCGCCCCGCCCGGGTGCTGGGTATCCAGCCAGAGCGGCGTGCCCAGGGGCACGAAATTGGGGTCGATGGCCACCGAGCGCTGGGCCATCAGGGCCACACCGTAGCCGCCGCGCGGCCCCAGTTCGGGGTCGGTGATGGTTTCTTCGCGGAAAAACACCATGGCCGGGTTGACGTTGAGCATCTGCTGCACGCGGTCGGGATGCGCGCGCGCCCAGCGCTTGATGTTCTGCATCGAGGTCTGCGCTAGGGGCATTTCGCCCTGCCGCGCGAGCCACTGCCCGATGGACACGTACGGCTGGCCATTGTGATCGGCATAGGCCAGGCGCGTGACCGCGCCATCCGGCAGCACGGCGCGTCCCGACCCTTGAATCTGCAGGAAAAAGGCCTCGACCGGGTCGTCGGCCCAGACGATCACGGGGGGCTGGCGGGCCGGGTCGGCGGCGATCTGGGCGCGCGTGTCGTACGGCACCACGCGGCGGCCTTCAAGCTTGCCACGGATGCGCTTGCCCGCCAGCTCGGGGTAGACGGCACCCAGGTCGACGGTGAGCAAGTCGGCGGGCGTGGCGTACAACGGCCACTGATAGGCGCCCTGTCGGCTGCGCGAAGCGCGGATGAGGGGTTCGTAGTAACCGGTGATGGTGCCGCTGGCCACCTGCCCCGAGGCCTGCTCGAGCCGCCAGGGCCGCAGCTGCGTTTGCAGGAAGCGGCGCACCGGCTCGCCCGAGGCCTGTGGCCCCAGCCCGGCCTGCGCGGCGGCCTGGCAGACGGGCTGCCAGGCACGCGGCGCGGCGCGCGCGGGCGCGGCCAGCGAGCCAGACACGGGCCGCATCAGCCCGCGGCAATCATTGAGCAGCGTTTTCCAGACGTGATTGAGGTCGTCGCCCGACCAGCCTGGCAGCTGCTGCCAGGAGACCGGCACATAGCGCCCCTGCAACGCACGCGCGGGCGTCTCGCGCAGGGCCGACAAAGGCGGCACCACCAGCGGCCCCGTTTCGGCGGGCGCAACCGCGAGTTCGCCCGGGGCGGATTCTTCGGGAGGCACAGAGGAACAGGCACTGAGCACGGCCAGAAGGGCCGCAGACCATAAAAGCTTTTTCATGCAAAAACCGCGTGCACTAAAATGAAGAAATCACCAAACCGCCATCATGACATATCTGGACGCCGTTTCGCCATGACCGAATTGCCCCCCGCCCGCATCGCCCCCAGCCTGCTGTCCGCCGACTTCGCCCGCCTGGGAGAAGAAGTCACGCAGGTCGTGGCCGCGGGCGCCGACTGGATTCACTTCGATGTGATGGACAATCACTTCGTACCCAACCTCACCATGGGGCCCATGGTCTGCGCGGCCCTGCGCCCGCACACGCAGGCGCCCATCGACGTGCACCTCATGGTCGAGCCGGTCGATGCCCTGGTGCCCGCCTTCGCCAAGGCCGGGGCCAACATCATCAGCTTTCACCCCGAAGCCTCGCGCCACGTCGATCGCACGCTGGCACTCATCCGCGACCACGGCTGCCAGGCGGGCCTGGTGTTCAACCCCGCCACGCCACTCGACTGGATGGATCACGTCCTGCAGCGCCTCGACCTCGTGCTGCTCATGTCGGTCAACCCCGGCTTTGGCGGGCAGTCCTTCATCCCGCATACGCTGGCCAAGCTGCACGAAGCCCGGGCCCGCATCGACCGCTGGCAAGAGCAAGGCGGGCAGGCCATCGCGCTCGAGGTCGATGGCGGGGTCAAGACGGACAACATCGCCGCCATCCGCGCCGCGGGCGCCGACGCCTTCGTGGCGGGCTCGGCCATCTTCGGGCAGCCCGACTACGCCCGGGTCATCGCCGGGCTGCGTCAAGGCATCGCGCAGGGCGATCAGCAACGCCAGGCATCCGGCAACTGACGCGCCGCCGGTTGCGCGCCATGTCCACAGTCACGCACGGGCACGGCCTGACGTAATCGTACGTAATCGAGCCCCACGAGACGAAACATTCGTTTCAAGTTGAGGCCAGGCTGATGCAGTCAAAGTGAAAATGGTACGATGCAGCGGGCCTCGACGCGCGTCTTGCGCACGTCTGGCGCCCCGCCCCGGAACCGGCAGATACGACACCGGCGCCCGTTTCGATTGATCCGCGCTGACAGGCAGGCGCCTCAGCCGCTCTAGTAGCTTGCACCTCATGCATTTTTCCGGAATTCTCTTCGATCTGGATGGCACACTCGTCCACACCATCCCGGATCTGGCCGCTGCGGCCAATGCCATGCGCCTGGACATGGGCCTGCCCGCACTGCCCGAGGCCACCATCGCCACCTACGTCGGCAAAGGGGTCGAACAACTGGTGATCCGCGCGCTGGCCAACGACGGCAAGCCCGCCAGCGTCGATCTGGTGATGCGCGGCCTGGCGCGCTTTCAAGATCACTATCGCGCCCTGAACGGCCGCCACAGCCAGCTGTTTCCCGGCGTACTGGCGGGGCTGCAGGCGTTTCGCAGCCAGGGTGCCAGGCTGGCGGTGGTCACCAACAAAGGCACCGAATTCACTCTGCCACTGCTGCGTCACCTGCAACTGGACACCTACTTCGACGCCGTCGTCTGCGGCGATACCTGCGAACGCAAGAAGCCCGATCCCCTGCCGCTCTTTCACGCCTGCGACCTGCTGGGCATCCAGCCGTCCCAGGCGCTGTTCATCGGCGATTCGATCAATGACGCGCTGGCGGCGCAGGCGGCGCAGATGCGCGTGCTGGCCCTGCCCTATGGCTACAACGAAGGCCAGCCCGTGCAGAGCCTGCCCGTGGATGCTATAGTGAACTCCATCATCGAAGCAGCCCGGTGGGCTGCCGACCAAACCCCGCTACCGGCATGAATCAACTGTCCCGCTATTACCCGATCACCACTGGCGCCACTTGGCGCTGGTGGTGTTTGTGTTCCGGGTAAATAGCCACCCGGCGCGCCCGAGCCCGCTCAGGCCGCCCGACTCCAAGCCCGAACCATCTCCATTGGCCGGGCTTTTTTTCTGTCCGGCCCAACCCACCCAGCAGACCGCTATGACAGAAATCGAATTCAATGCACTGGCCGCCCAAGGCTACAACCGCATTCCGCTCATCGCGGAAACCTACGCCGACCTGGACACGCCGCTGGCCATCTACCTGAAGCTCGCCCACGCGGGCCCCGAGGCCGGGCGCAACAGCTGCCTGCTGGAATCGGTGGTGGGCGGCGAGCGCTTTGGCCGCTATTCGTTCATCGGCTTGCCCGCCAAAACCCTGATCCGCGCCACCGGCACCACCACCGAGGTCGTCAAGCAGGGTCAGGTGGTGGAAACCCACGAGGGCGACCCGCTGGCCTTCATCGAAGCTTTTCAGCAGCGTTTCAAGGTGGCCCTGCGCCCCGGCATGCCGCGTTTCGCGGGCGGCCTGGCGGGCTATTTCGGCTACGACACCGTGCGCCACATCGAGCCGCGCCTGGGGCCGTGCGTCAAACCGCGTCCCGCCGGCCAGCAACCCGGTACGCCCGACATCATGCTGATGCAGGTGGATGAACTGGTCATCGTCGACAACCTGGCGGGGCGCACCTATCTCATCGTCTACGCCGACCCCACCCAGCCCGAAGCCTATGCCCTGGCGCGCCGCCGCCTGAAGGCGCTGCGCGAAAAACTGCGCACCCCGGTCGTCATCCCCTATGCCTACGCCAGCATGCAGACGCCCACCGAGCGCGACTTCAAGAAAGAAGACTATATTGCCGCCGTGCTCAAGGCCAAGGAATACATCGCCGCGGGCGACCTGATGCAGGTGCAGGTGGGCCAGGTGATCGCCAAGCCCTTCCGCGATTCGCCGCTGTCGTTGTACCGCGCGCTGCGTTCGCTGAACCCCTCGCCCTATATGTACTACTGGAATTTCGACACGTTCCACGTCGTCGGGGCATCGCCCGAAATCCTCGTGCGCAAGGATCACGAGGTCGAGGGCCAGCACAGCCGCGAGGTCGTCACCATCCGCCCGCTGGCGGGCACGCGCAAGCGCGGCGCCACGCAAGACGAAGATCAGCGCCTCGAAGCCGAGCTGCTGGCCGACCCCAAAGAACGCGCCGAGCACGTCATGCTCATCGACCTCGCCCGCAACGACATCGGCCGCGTGGCCAAGACAGGCACGGTCGAAGTCACCGACACCATGACCATCGAACGCTATTCGCACGTCATGCACCTGGTGTCCAACGTGCGCGGCGAACTCAACGAGGGCATGGGCAACATCGACGTGCTGCGCGCCACCTTCCCGGCAGGCACCCTCACGGGCGCCCCCAAGGTGCGCGCCATGGAAATCATCGACGAGCTCGAACCCGTACAGCGCGGCATCTACGGCGGTGCGGCAGGCTACCTGAGCTACGGCGGCGAGATGGATCTGGCCATCGCCATTCGCACCGGCATCATCCGCGACGGCATGCTGTACGTGCAGGCCGCCGCCGGCATCGTGGCGGATTCCGACCCCGAAAAAGAATGGCAAGAGACCGAGGCCAAGGCCCGCGCCCTGCTGCGCGCCGCCGAACAAGTGCAGTTCGGGCTGGACGAACCCATCTGAGGGTGTCAGGCGCCGCAGCCGACCGTCGTCAGCAGCACGGCTGACGGCTTGCTACGGCGCAATCAGACACCA
This sequence comes from Castellaniella caeni NBRC 101664, assembly GCF_001592225.1. Lineage (GTDB taxonomy): Bacteria > Pseudomonadota > Gammaproteobacteria > Burkholderiales > Burkholderiaceae_B > Castellaniella > Castellaniella caeni. Next base: position 15,042 of record NZ_BCWN01000017.1, read on the forward strand.
ACCCAGTTCTCGACCACAAGCGCCGGCACACGGGCGAATTCCGAGACATTGTTGGTGACCAGCACCAGGCCTTCACTGCGTGCATGACCGGCGATGTGCAGGTCGTTGACCCCAATGGGCTGGCCCTGTTTTTCAAGGGCCGCACGGATGGCCCCATAGTGCTGGGCGGCCTTGGCGCCATAGGAAAGCACATCCAGGCGGCTGCAAAAATCCTCGACAGCGGACAGGTTCTCGCTGACGCGGCTGCTTTTCTCTGCACCATGCAAAAGCTCGGCCAAGGTGATGGCGGAAATCGCCATGCGGCCGCTATTGGCGTTGAATATGGTCAACAGATCCAGCGAACGCCGTTTCAGGACATAGATGACCATATTGGTATCGAGCAGGTAGCGCAGCATCAAAGCGATTCCCGCTCTGGTTGGTGCTGATTGGCGCGTTCGGCCATGAAATCGTCACTGACCGCCGGGCCATCGTGAAAAAAACTGTCCCAGGCCTGACCAACCGGTGCAATGATGCGTTCATTGCCCCGAATACGAACCTCTACCTTGTGTACGCCTTCCGGCAGACGCACGTCCACGGGAAGCCGGACGGCCTGGGTGCGGTTATTGATGAACACGGTGCCAATGGACATATCAAGCTCCTGATACAGTCAAGAGAAGTATATAGCCATAGTATCTAGCATCCATCGATCGGTCGAACTCGATGTCAATCGCGCACCAGCGAGTCGCGCGTGATGTCGGCAATGGTGCGCGCGCCGGTGAGCGTCATGGCCACGCGCATTTCTTTTTCGATCAGGGACAGCAGGTTGGCCACCCCGGCCTGCCCGCCCACCGCCAGGGCGTACAGCCAGGCGCGCCCCAGCAGGACGCTGTCAGCACCCAGAGCCAGCATGCGCACCACGTCCAGCCCCGTGCGGATGCCCGAGTCGGCCAGGATGGTGATCTGCCCCTTGACCGCATCGGCGATGGCGGGCAAGGCGCGCGCCGTGGACAGCACGCCGTCCAGCTGGCGCCCGCCGTGGTTGGACACAACGATGCCGTCGGCGCCGAAGCGCACGGCCTCGCGGGCATCTTCGGGGTCGAGAATGCCCTTGATCACCATCGGCCCCTTCCAGAAATCGCGAATCCACTGCAGGTCTTTCCAGGAAATCGACGGATCGAAGTTGGCACCCAGCCAGCCAATGTAGTCTTCCAGCCCGGTGGGCTTGCCCAGATACTTGGAGACGTTGCCCAGATCGTGCGGGCGCCCCAGCAGGCCCACGTCCAGTGACCAGCGCGGGTGCAGCACGGCCTGCACGTAGCGGCGCAAAGCCGCATAGGGGCCGCTCATGCCCGAATGCGCGTCGCGGTAGCGCGCGCCAGGCACCGGCATGTCCACCGTGAACACCAATGTAGAGACCCCGGCGGCCTGGGCGCGTTCAAGCACGCTTTTCATGAAGCCGCGGTCTTTCAGCACGTACAGCTGGAACCACATGGGGCGGCTGATGGTGGGCGCCACCTCTTCGATGGGGCATACCGAGACGGTGGACATGGTGAAGGGGATGCCGTGCTTGTCGGCGGCCTGCGCCGTCTGCACTTCGCCCCGGCGGGCGTACATGCCCGTCAGGCCCACCGGCCCCAGCGCCACCGGCATGGACAAGGTTTCGCCGAACAGGCGGGTGGTGAGGTCGAGCTTGGACATGTCGTTCAGAACCCGCTGGCGCAGGGCCACGCCCGACAGGTCGCTGACGTTGTGCCGCAGGGTGTACTCGGCGTAAGCGCCGCCATCCGCATAATGGAACAGGAAGGGCGGCAAGCGGCGTTTGGCGGCGGCCCGGTAGTCGGTGGAAGCGGAAATGATCATGGCTTTATCGGTATCAACGTAAACGGTCAGGAAAAATGCGAGAGACGCGACGACCGCGCGCGGCGGGCCTCGTCTTCGTCCAGGGCGCGCACGGCGGCGTGCACGAATTCGAGGTGCTGCCAGACGGTATCGCGCGCCGCCTGGGCATCACCTTGCAAAATGGCCTCCATCAAGGCCTGATGCTGCTGGGTGAGCTGCTCGTGCGTGTGCCGCACGGTATACATGCGCTGGCGGTTTTCGGTGACGGTGGACTGCAGCAGCTGGAACAGCCCGCGCATCATCTGCAGCAGGATGGCGTTGTGCGAGGCTTCGGCAATCGCCAGGTGAAAGCGGGCGTCGGCCTGGGATGAGCGGTCGGCGTCGCCGATGTCCTGCTCGCGCAGCAAGTCGTCGAAGGCGGCGCGAATGTGCGCGCGGTCGTCGGGCGTGGCGCGCAAAGCGGCATGCCAGGCGGTGCCGCCCTCCAGCGCATGGCGCGCTTCGAGCACGTCGTAGCGGTATTCGGGGTCGTCCGACACCAGCTGGCCCAGCGTTTGCACCAACTGCTGCTGCGGCCAGGCAACAGAACCCTGCACGGGCGCCTGCAAGTAGGTGCCGCCGCCTTGGCGGCTGCGCAGCAGGCCCTGGCTGGCCAGCTGCTGGATGGCTTCGCGCACCGAAGGGCGCGAAGCCCCCAGTTCGAGCGCCAGCTGGCGCTCGGCGGGCAGACGGTCGCCGGGCCGCAGGCCCCGGTCGATGATGAGGGTCTGAAGCTGTTCGGCGAGACGATCTGCAAGACGCATGGCAAAAGGCGTGTGGCGCAGTGGCAAGGCCCGGCAACTGAGACCGGGCCTGCCGCCGTGCCGGGACGCGGCAAACGGGGCGGGTTTAAACGGCTGGAATCATCCAGGGCAGCACGTAGGCTTGCAAGGTCGTGAACAGCCCCACGATCACGGCAAAGAGCAAGCTGTACTTCAGGGTGAAGCGTAGCAGGTCGGACTCGCGCCCCACCAGCCCCACCGCCGCGCAGGCGATGGCGATGGACTGCGGCGAAATCATCTTGCCCGTCACCCCGCCGGTGGAATTGGCGGCCACCAGCAGTACCTCGGGCACGCCGATCTGGTGCGCCGTGGCGGCCTGCAGCGCGGCGAACAGGGCGTTAGACGATGTGTCCGAGCCAGTCAGGAACACCCCCAGCCAGCCCAGCAACGGCGAGAAGAAGGTAAAGGCATGGCCCGAGTACGACAGCGCCAGCGCCAGCGTGACCGACAGGCCCGAATAGTTGGCGATGAAGGCAAAGGCCAGCACGGTGCCGATCGTGTAGATGGGGATGGCCAGTTCTTTCAGGGTTTCACCGAAGACGCCGAACGCGGTCGAGGCTTTCATGCGCGTGGCCAGCACCGTGATGATGGCGGCGATCACGATCGAAGTGCCCGTGGCCGAGAACCAGTCGAACTTGTAGACGGCGCCATAGGTGGTGGCATCCGCCACGATGGGCGGCATTTTCTGCACCAGGCCGTCCAGGCCGGGCACCGCGATGCTGGCGATCCAGCCCTGCAGCGGGCCGCCTGCGGCAAACAGGTGCTTGAAGGGCGGAATCGACCAGATGGTGACCATCACCGTCAGCACGATGAAGGGCGACCAGGCGCGCAGCACCTCGCCCGTGGTGAACTTGCGGCCCGTCGGGCGCGCGGCGGGTGCATCCGGGGACAGGTGTTCGGAGCCCTCGCCGGTTTCCGAGAAGCGGAAAATGGAAGCCGGTTGCCACACTTTCAGGAAGGCGGACAGCGCCACCAGCGACACCAGCGCCGACGTGATGTCCGGCAGCTCGGGGCCAATGAAGTTGGACGTGAGGTATTGGGTGATGGCGAAGGTGCCACCCGCCACGATCACGGCGGGCCAGGTTTCCTTCACGCCGCGCCAGCCGTCCATGATGGCCATGATGACGAACAGCACGATGATGGTGAGAAACGGCAGCTGGCGCCCCGCCATTTCACCGATGGCGAAGGCCGGGATGCCCGTGACCTGCCCGGCCACGATGATGGGGATACCCAGGGCGCCGAAGGCCACCGGCGCCGTGTTGGCCACCAGGCACAGGCCGGCGGCGTACAGCGGGCGAAAGCCCAGGCCCACCAGCAAGGCGGCGGTAATGGCCACCGGCGCGCCGAAGCCCGCCGCACCTTCGAGGAAGGAACCAAACGAGAAGCCCACCAGCAGCATCTGCAAGCGCTGGTCGGCAGTCAGCGTCAGCACCGATTCGCGGATGGTGTCGAACTGGCCGGTCTTGACGGCGATCTTGTACAGGAACACGGCGCCGACGATGATCCAGGCGATTGGCCACAGGCCGTAGAAGAAGCCGTAGATGGCCGAGGCCAGCCCTTGCGTGACCGGCATGCCGTAGAAAAAGAGCGCGACGGCCAGGGCGCACAGTACGGTCAAGGTGCCCGCCAGCCAGCCTTTCAGGCGAAAGACCGTGAGCGACAGGAAAAACAGGATGATCGGCAGGCAGGCGATCAGGGCCGACAGCCAGATATTGCCTGCTGGATCATAAGATTGTTGCCAGATTGAGTTCATCTCGATGATTTCTCAGTTAGGGATCCGGTCGGCGTCTCCTGATGCAGCACTGAATTGGCCTGACCATTTATGGTTTTTTGAATTTCTGGCCGGATTATAGAAATGCACTGGTCAAGTGGTCAACGAATGACCACGAGGGCCATATTTCTCTCCCCCCTACGATGGACGCTTGAATTCCCAATTTAAATCAATAAGATGGAATGCACTTTCAACCTGCGGAAAGCTTGTCGATTTCACCGAATACTAGGGAAAACGATAGGTTGTGTTTGCAAATGGTATTACCAATAAAGCTTGCAGACAGGTGCCCATAGAAGCGCGGCAAGCAGCGCAAGGCCAGGACAGGCGCGGCGGCGGATGCGTACTTACCCTGCTCGACAGGCCCGAAATCCCACTGTAGAATCCCCGCATGACTTTTCACGCGACGACTCACACAGCTTCCTGGTGGCGCCCCTTCTAAGGGCGGCACCCGATGCGTGACTTTTCGCACTTTGCCGCCGTTCTGGTTGGCAAAGCTATCTTCCCCCTCTGTCTCCAGCGCGGCGGCCTCTGACCAAGGAAATGCTTGATCATGAAGCTCCTGATGCTCGACAACTACGACTCCTTTACCTATAACCTGGTGCAGTACTTTGGCGAGCTCGACGTCACTGTGCAGGTGATCCGCAACGACCAGATCGACCTCGCGGGGGTCGAGGCCCTCGCCCCCGACCGCATCTGCGTCTCGCCCGGCCCCTGCACGCCCGCCGAGGCCGGCATTTCCATCGACCTCATCCGCCACTTCGCCGGGCGCATCCCCATCCTGGGCGTGTGCCTGGGCCACCAGGCCATCGGTGCCGCCTTTGGCGGGCGTATCGTGCGCGCCCAGACGCTCATGCACGGCAAGGTCTCGGCCATCACGCACACGGGCACCGACGTCTTCGCCGGCCTGCCCTCGCCCTTTGACGTCACCCGCTACCACTCGCTGGCCATCGAACGCGCCACCCTGCCCGACTGCCTCAGCATCACGGCGCAAACCGCCGATGGCGAAATCATGGGCGTGGCCCACAAGACGCTGCCCGTCTACGGTGTGCAGTTTCACCCCGAATCGGTGCTCAGCGAGCACGGCCACGCCCTGCTGCGCAACTTCCTCACCCTGTAAAAAATCGCCGTCGCCACAAGGATCCCTCATGCCCCCCATTACCCCCAACGAAGCCCTGGTCCGCTGCATCGAGCACCGTGAAATCTTCCACGACGAAATGCTGCAGCTCATGCGCATGCTGATGCGCGGCGAAATGTCGCCGCAGCTGGCCAGCGCCCTGCTGATGGGCCTGCGCGTCAAGAAAGAAACCGTGGGCGAAATCACGGCGGCGGCCCAGGTGATGCGCGAATTCGCCCTGGGCGTCTCCACCCCCTGCCCCGAAGACCTGCTCGACATGTGCGGCACGGGCGGCGACGGCTCGCATACCTTCAACATCTCGACGGCAGCCATGTTCGTGGCCGCCGCCGGCGGGGTAAAAATCGCCAAACACGGCAACCGCAGCGCCTCGTCCTCATCGGGCAGCGCCGACGTGCTCGAAGCCCTGGGCGTGTGCATCACGGCCACGCCCGAACAAGTGGCCGAATCCATCGCCGCCACCGGCATCGGCTTCATGTTCGCCCCGGCGCACCATGGCGCCATGAAAAACGTCGCCGCCGTGCGCCGCGAACTGGGCGTGCGCACCATTTTCAACATCCTGGGGCCGCTCACCAACCCCGCCGACGCCAAAAACCAGCTGATGGGCGTCTTCCACCCCGACCTCGTCGGCATCCAGGTGCGCGTGCTGCAGCGCCTGGGCTCGCGCCACGTGCTCATCGTGCACGGCAAGGACGGCATGGACGAGGCCTCGCTGGGCGCGGCCACGCTCATCGGCGAGCTGAAAGACGGCGAGGTGCGCGAATACGAAATCCACCCCGAAGACTTCGGCATGGCCATGGTGTCCAACCGCAGCATCAAGGTGGCCAACCGCGAAGAATCGGCCCAGCTGGTACGCGCCGCCCTCGACAACACCGCGGGCACGGCGCGCGACATCGTCATCCTGAACGCCGGGCTGGCGCTGTACGCGGGCAACCGCGCCGACTCCATCCAGCACGGCATCACGCGCGCCGCCGAACTCATTGCCTCTGGCGCTGCGCGCGACAAACTGGAACAATTCCGTCAGTACACACAAAGGTTCGCAGCATGAGCGACATCCTCAAAAAAATCCTGGAAACCAAGCGGGCGGAAGTAGCCACCGCACGCCAGATGCGCAGCGAGGCCGAACTGCTGCGCGAGGCGCGCAGCCGCCAGGACATCCGCGGCTTCATCCGTGCCCTCGAAGACAAGATCGCCCAGGGCAAGCCCGCCGTCATCGCCGAAATCAAAAAAGCCTCGCCCTCCAAGGGCGTCATCCGGGCCGACTTCCAGCCCGCCGACATCGCCGCCAGCTACGCCTGCCATGGCGCCGCCTGCCTGTCGGTGCTCACCGACGTGCAGTACTTCCAGGGCGGCTACGACCACCTGCGCCAGGCGCGCGCGGCCTGCAGCCTGCCGGTGCTGCGCAAAGACTTTCTCATCGACCCCTACCAGGTGATCCACGCCCGGGCGCTGGGGGCGGACTGCGTGCTGCTGATCGCCGCGGCCCTGGAGCCCAGCCAGCTGCGCGACCTCGAAGCCGTGGCCATTGACCTCGGCATGGACGTATTGGTCGAAATCCACGATCGCAACGAACTGGATGCGGCCCTGTCGCTGCAGACACCGCTGCTGGGCATCAACAATCGCAATCTGCGCACCTTCCACACGCGCCTGGAAACCACGCTCGACATGCTCAAAGACCTGCCCGACGACAAACGGGTGGTCACCGAAAGCGGCATCCTGCTGCCCGAAGACGTCGATCGCCTGCGCGCGCACGGCGTGCAGGCGTTTCTGGTGGGCGAAGCTTTCATGCGCGCCGACGAACCCGGTGTGGCGCTGCACGAGCTGTTTTTCTCTTGATATGACCCAGCCCGCCTCCGCCACACCAACCGTTTGCGCTACACCGCCAACCTGCCCACTGTGCCATCTGCCTGCCGGACAGGTGCTGTGGCAAGACGCCCAGCTGAGCGTCATTCGCGTCGATGACACGGCATTCCCAGGCTATCTGCGCGTCATCTGGCACGATCACGTGCCCGAGATGAGCGACCTGGGTGCCGCCGAGCGCGCGCACCTGATGCAGGTGATCCACGTGCTGGAAGTGCAGCAGCGGCATTTTCTGCGGCCCGACAAGATCAACCTGGCCAGCCTGGGCAACCAGGTGCCCCACCTGCACTGGCATTTGATTCCGCGCTGGCGCGACGACCCCTGCTTTCCCGACGCCATCTGGGCCCCCGCCACGACAGACGCCGCCCGGCACACCGCCTGGGCCGCACGCGACCGGCAGCTTCAGCAGCAAGCGCAGCAGCTCTTTGCCGCCATCCCGCAGGCGCTGACCGCGGTCGGCCCATGACGCAGGTGCAGCCAGCAAGCGCGTTGTAACAGCGCGGGGCTACGCTTCGCCGTCACTCAGCTCTGGCGTCATTGACCACCCGATCAGCCGCAAGCAAGCTGCAAAGCCCAGACATTTCATCCTTTCTACCTACTGACACGCTCATGCCCGCAACATCAGCCTCTCCAGAAACCCCGGCGCCAGCGCCCGAAGCCCTCTCGCGCACGCTTAAGAACCGCCACATCCAGATGATCGCGCTGGGCGGCGCCATCGGCACCGGGCTGTTCTACGGCTCGGCCGCGTCCATCCAGCTGGTGGGCCCCGGCATCATCCTGTCCTACCTCATCGGCGGCGCCGTGATCTACCTGATCATGCGCATGCTGGGTGAAATGTCCACGCAAGAGCCGGTCTCCGGTGCCTTCAGCCACTACGCCTACCGTTACTGGGGCGGCTTCGCGGGTTTTCTCTCGGGCTGGAACTACTGGCTGCTGTACATCCTGGTCAGCATGGCCGAGCTGTCGGCGGTCGGCATCTACGTGGCCTGGTGGCTGCCGGACTTTCCCGCCTGGGCGAGCGCGCTCATCGTGCTGGGGGCCATCACGGCGCTCAACCTGCTCAACGTCCGCCTGTACGGCGAAAGCGAGTTCTGGCTGGCCTTCATCAAGATCGCCGCCATCATCGGCATGATCATCCTGGGGGTGGCGCTCATCCTCACGGGACACGACGAGCAATCCAGCGGTATCAGCAATCTGTGGGCGCACGGTGGCTTTCTGCCCAACGGCGTGCACGGCCTGCTGCTGTCGCTGGTGGTGGTGATGTTTTCATTCGGCGGCACCGAACTCATCGGCATCACGGCGGGCGAGGCCGACGATCCGCGCCGCAGCATCCCCAAGGCGATCAACCAAGTGCTCTGGCGCATCCTGCTGTTCTACATCGGTGCACTGGCGGTGCTGGTGGTGCTGTACCCCTGGAACGAGATCGGCATGGCGGGCAGCCCCTTCGTGCTGATCTTCTCGAAGCTGGGCATCCCTGCGGCGCCCGACATCCTCAACCTGGTGGTGCTGACGGCGGCGGTATCGGTCTACAACAGCGGCATGTACAGCAACGGACGCATGCTTTATAGCTTGGCGCAGCAGGGCAATGCGCCCAAGGTGTTTCTGCGCCTGGGCAAGCGCCATGTGCCCTGGGTGGGCGTGCTGTTTTCGTCGGCCTGCACGCTGGTGATCGTGGTGGTCAATTTCCTGGTGCCCGAAGGCGCTTTCATGCGCATCATGGCGGTGGCGACAGCGGCAGCGGCCACGACGTGGATGATGATCGTGCTGGTGCATTTGAAGTTCCGCCGGGCGCACGCGGTCTCCGAGCTGCATTTCCCCTCCCCGGCGTTTCCCTGGGCCAATTATGTCTGCGCGGCCTTTCTGGTGCTGCTGGTGGGTCTGATGACGCAGCTCGACGACACCCGCCCCGCCGTCTACGTGCTGCCAGTGTGGCTGCTGGTGTTGTACGTGGGCTATAAAACAGCGCAGCGGCGGGGGTGATGAAGGGGGGCTGGGGCGAACACATATGGGGCGCCGCATGCTTCCGAAGGGAGGCCGGGGGCAGTCGGCGCCCTCGATCGGCCCGCAGGGACGATATAGGGCGCCGCCCGGCCGGACGAGGAAGATGCGGGCAGCCCGACCGCAGGGAGGGCCGCCGAATTGGACGCCCCAGCCCCCTTCATCACCTCCGCAGCGGATCAAGAACGCAATCTCCGCTGCAGATCAAGCGCTCCCCCCCGCAGGAGTGCGCCCCTATCGGGCGCACCTAAAAAAAAGGCGCCCCCTGCGGAGCGCCCTTTCTGTCACATAGAAAAATCAGTGTGACGTCCGTTTGTGGCTGAACTTGCGTGCCGCCGCGGCTTGCGCCGCCAGCATCGCGAGTTCGGCCTCGACCACGGCGAGGTCGGCCTTGTCTTTCGTGTTGCGCAAGGCTTCTTCGGCGCGCTCGCGCGCCTTGACCGCCTTGGCCTCGTCCAGATCCGCTGCGCGGATGGCGGTGTCGGACAACACTGTCACCGCGTGCGGCTGCACTTCGAGAATGCCGCCCGCCACGAAAATGTTTTCTTCCGAACCGTCTTCACGCTTGATTTTCAGCGTGCCCGGACGAATGCGTGAAATCAGCGGAGTATGCCCCGGCAGGATACCGAGGTCTCCCGATTCACCCGGCAAGGCGATGAACGTCGCCTCACCCGAGTAAATCGAAGCCTCCGCACTGACCACTTCGATGTGAAGAGTCGCCATGTGCAATCCTTATTGGATGGTTTTGGCCTTCTCGAAGGCCTCGTCGATGCCGCCCACCATGTAGAAGGCCTGCTCGGGCAGCGCGTCGCACTCGCCCTCGACAATCATCTTGAAACCACGCAAGGTTTCGGTGAGGGGCACGTATTTGCCGGGCGAGCCGGTGAACACTTCGGCCACGTGGAAGGGCTGTGACAGGAAGCGCTGGATCTTGCGCGCGCGGGCCACTGCCTGCTTGTCTTCCGGCGAGAGTTCGTCCATGCCCAGAATGGCGATGATGTCGCGCAGTTCTTTGTAGCGCTGCAGCGTTTGCTGGACGGCGCGGGCAATCTGATAGTGCTCTTCGCCCACGATCTGCGGATCGAGCTGACGGCTGGTGGAATCGAGCGGATCGACGGCGGGGTAGATACCCAGGGCGGCGATGTCACGCGACAGCACGACGGTGGAGTCCAGGTGCAGGAAGGTGGTGGCGGGCGACGGGTCGGTCAAGTCGTCGGCGGGCACGTACACGGCCTGGATCGACGTGATGGAGCCGGTCTTGGTGGACGTGATGCGCTCTTGCAGCTTGCCCATTTCTTCGGCCAGCGTCGGCTGATAGCCCACGGCCGACGGCATGCGGCCCAGCAGTGCGGATACTTCGGTCCCGGCCAGGGTATAGCGGTAGATGTTGTCCACGAAAAACAGCACGTCGCGGCCTTCGTCGCGGAAGGATTCCGCCATCGTCAGGCCGGACAGGGCCACGCGCAGACGGTTTCCGGGGGGCTCGTTCATCTGGCCAAACACCATGGCCACTTTGGATTCGGCCAGGTTGTCGAGCTTGATGACGCCCGCGTCGGACATTTCGTGGTAGAAGTCGTTGCCCTCACGGGTACGCTCGCCCACGCCGGCGAACACCGACAGACCGCTGTGGGCCTTGGCGATGTTGTTGATGAGTTCGAGCATGTTGACGGTCTTGCCCACGCCGGCGCCGCCGAACAGACCCACCTTGCCGCCCTTGGCGAACGGGCAGACCAGGTCGATCACCTTGATGCCGGTTTCGAGCAGCTCGACGGACGGGGAGAGTTCGTCGAATTTGGGGGCGTGCTGGTGGATGGCACGCTTTTCCGTGGCCTGGATGTCGCCGCGCTCGTCGATGGGACGGCCCAGCACGTCCATGATGCGGCCCAGGGTGCCCTGGCCGACCGGCACCGAGATCGGTGCGCCGGTGCCCGCCACGGCCATGCCGCGGCGCAGGCCGTCGGACGAACCCATGGCAATGGTACGCACCACGCCGTCGCCCAGCTGCTGCTGGACTTCGAACGTCAGACCCTTTTCAGCGAAGTCGGAAGACTCGTCAACCAGGTGAAGGGCGTCGTAAATGTTGGGGATGCTGTCGCGAGGAAACTGAATGTCCACCACTGCGCCAATGCACTGAACGATGGTACCGTTACTCATGTTTAGTCCTATAAATATCTCTGGGTTTGCCGGAGCTTGCGTCGATCAGACTGCGGCAGCGCCGCCCACGATTTCCGAAATTTCCTTGGTGATGGCTGCCTGACGGGTCTTGTTGTAGACCAGTTGCAGATCGCCAATGACTTTCTTGGCGTTGTCAGAAGCCGCCTTCATGGCCACCATCCGCGCCGACTGCTCGCTGGCCATGTTTTCCGCCACAGCCTGGTACACCAGGCCTTCGACGTAGCGCATCAGCAGCTCGTCGATGACCGCCTGCGAGTCGGGCTCGTAGAGGTAATCCCAGCCGTACTGCGTCTCGAGCGTGTCGTCTTCCTGGGCACCCGCCTGGAAGGGGTCTTCGAGGCCGGAGGGCAGCGGCAGCAAGCGGATGAAGCTGGGGTCTTGCTTCATGGTGTTCACGAAGCGGCTGGTTGCCAGGTATACCGCATCGACCTTGCCATTGACGAAGTCATCGATCTGCGCCTTGATGGCGCCGATGAGGCGTTCGAGGTTGGGCGCATCGCCCAGCTGCACCTCGGACGAGACGACGTTGACACCCACGCGGTTGAGCAGCCCCAGGCCCTTGGAGCCCAGCGCCGTGGCCTGCACCCGGATGCCCTGGTGCTCGAATTCCTTGATCTGCGCCAAGACCAGGCGCGAGATGTTGGTATTCAGGCCGCCGCACAGGCCTTTGTCGGTGGTGACCAGAACCACGCCCACCGCCGAGAGCTTGGCGCGCTCGACCATGTAGGGGTGCGTGTAGTCCGGGTTCGCCTGCATCAGGTGTGCAGCAATCGCGCGAACCTTGGTGGCGTAGGGGCGGCCCGCCCGCATGCGATCTTGCGCCTTGCGCATTTTCGATGCGGCGACCATCTCCATCGCCTTGGTGATCTTGCGCGTGTTTTGCACGCTCTTGATCTTGGTTCTAATTTCCTTGATTCCGGCCATTGAACTATTCCCTTGGGCTGACCGGGACGCCTAACGGCACCCCGGCTGCAACTTAAAACGTGCCGTGCTTCTTGAACTCTTGGATGGCGGCGCCCAGCGCGGCGTCGTCTTCCTTGGACAGTTCTTTCACGTCTTCGATGCGCTGGATCAGGGCTTCGTGCTTGGCCTTGAGGTGGTCTTTCAGGGCCTTTTCGAACTTCAGCACCTGGGCCACTTCGAGGTCGTCGAGGTAGCCGTTGTTCACCGCGTACAGGGCCACGGCGAGTTCCCAGACCTGCTGCGGCTGGTACTGCGGCTGCTTGAGCAGTTCAACCACGCGCTTGCCGCGTTCGAGCTGGCGACGGGTAGCGTCGTCGAGGTCGGAGGCAAACTGAGCGAAAGCGGCCAGTTCGCGGTACTGAGCCAAGTCGGTACGGATACCGCCCGAGAGCTTCTTGACGACCTTGGTCTGGGCCGAACCGCCCACGCGCGACACCGAGATACCGGCGTTGATGGCGGGACGGATACCGGCGTTGAACAGGTCGGTTTCAAGGAAGATCTGGCCGTCGGTAATGGAGATGACGTTGGTCGGCACGAAGGCGGAGACGTCGCCCGCCTGGGTTTCGATGATCGGCAGCGCGGTGAGCGAGCCGGTCTTGCCCTTGACTTCACCCTTGGTGAACTGTTCGACGTAGTGCGCATTGACGCGCGCGGCGCGTTCGAGCAGGCGCGAGTGCAGGTAGAACACGTCGCCAGGGTAGGCTTCACGCCCGGGAGGACGGCGCAGCAGCAGCGACACCTGGCGATAGGCCCAGGCCTGCTTGGTGAGGTCGTCGTAGACGATGAGGGCGTCTTCGCCGCGGTCGCGGAAGTATTCGCCCATCGTGCAGCCCGAGTAGGCAGCCAGGTACTGCATGGCGGCCGATTCGGACGCGGCGGCGGCCACGACGATGGTGTATTCCATGGCGCCGTGCTCTTCGAGCTTGCGCACCACGTTGTTGATGGTGGACGCCTTCTGGCCAATGGCGACGTACACGCAGGTGACGCCCTTGCCCTTCTGGTTGATGATGGTGTCCACGGCCACGGCGGTCTTGCCGGTCTGGCGGTCACCGATGATCAGCTCGCGCTGGCCACGGCCGATAGGCACCATGGAGTCGATGGCCTTCTGGCCGGTCTGCATCGGCTGCGACACCGACTGACGCGCAATCACGCCCGGCGCGACTTTCTCGATGACGTCGGTCTGCTTGGCGTTGATGGGGCCCTTGCCGTCGATGGGGTTACCCAGCGCATCGACCACGCGGCCTTTGAGCTCGGGGCCGACCGGCACGGCCAGAATGCGGCCCGTAGTCTTGACGGAGTCGCCTTCGGACACGCCGATGTAGTCACCCAGCACCACGGCGCCGACGGAGTCGCGCTCGAGGTTGAGGGCCAGGCCGAAGCGGTTGTTGGGGAATTCGAGCATTTCGCCCTGCATCACGTCGGACAGGCCGTGGATGCGGGTAATACCGTCGGTCACGGACACCACCGTACCCTGGGTACGGACGTCGGTGGACGCGCCCATGCCTTCAATGCGGCTCTTCAGCAGTTCGCTGATCTCGGACGGGTTAAGTTGCATGGTAAGACTCCTGGAATCCTAGTGTGTGGCGCGCCATCATGCGGCCAGCGTGTCGCGCAGGGTAGCCAGCCGGGCCTGCACGGAAGTGTCGAGCACATGATCGCCCACGGCGACGCGCACCCCGCCGATCAGTTCCGGGTCAACCGTCACTTGCGACTTCAGTTTGAGGCCGAACTTGCGCTCCAGACTTTGCAGCAAGCCAGCCACCTGGGCGTCATCCAGCGGAAAGGCGCTGGTGATCTGCGCCAGCGCCGTGCCTTCGAGCTGATTGCGCAGCAGTTCGAATTGCTCGGCGATCTGCGGCATGACCTGGATGCGGCCGTTTTCCACGACCAGCGCAAGCAGGTTGGCCGCCTGCTCGGGCAGGGCCTGCGGCACCAGGCTGGTGAGCAGCTGGATACGCTGTGCGTCGTTCAGACGCGGATCGCCCATGGATTCGAGCACGTCGGGCAGGCTCGACACCTGGGCCAGCAGCGACAGAATGTCGGACCATGTCTGCAGCCCCTGCGCGTCATCGCGCACGGCTTCAAACAGGGCCTCGGCATAGGGTCGTGCGATAGTAGACAGTTCAGCCATCACGCGTCCTGATCAGAGTTGCGCCTTGAGCTGATCGAGCAGATCAGCGTGCGCCTTGGCATCGACCTCACGGCGCAGGATTTGTTCGGCACCCTTGACGGCCAGCACGGCCACTTCGGCACGCAGGCTTTCGCGAGCGCGCTGGGCTTCTTGCGCAGCGTCCTGGCGAGCCTGTGCAACGATGCGGGCCTTTTCGGCCTCGGCTTCACGACGGGCTTCGTCGATGAGAGCCGCGGCCTGCTTTTCAGCTTCGGCCAGACGCGCGTGGTTTTCCGTCTTGGAGGCAGCTTCGATCAAACTGACACGGGCCTGAGCCTGGGCCAGATCGGCCTTGCCCTTTTCGGCGGCAGCCAGACCGTCGGCGATTTTCTGGCGACGATCATCGATTGCCTTCGTCATGGGCGGCCAGATGAATTTCATCGTAAACCAGCCCAGAACGAAAAACACGATCATCTGGAAAAAGAGAGTCGCGTTTAAATTCACGGTCGTTTCCCTAATTTACCCACTCGTGCCTTGCAGCAAACCTGCAAGGCACCAAACCTGGCCTGCCCCGGCGCGCGGCGCGCCCGGACAAGCCCCTGGCCCACCCCGGTGGAGCAGGCCTCGCGCCGCGATCAGCCCACGAAGGGGTTGGCGAAGGCGAACAGCATGGCCAGACCCACACCGATCAGGAAGGCGGCGTCGATCAGGCCGACCAGCAGGAACATCTTGGTTTGCAGGGTGTTCATCAGCTCGGGTTGACGAGCGGAGGCTTCGAGGTACTTGCCACCCATCATGCCAATACCGATACAAGCGCCGATGGCGCCCAGACCGATGATCAGACCGCAAGCGAGAGCAACGAATGCAACGTTGGTCATAACAACTCCTTGGTAAGTAAACGTTGTTTAGTCAGAAAATCAAAAACCAGAATGAGGGCAAGCCCTGCCAACCCGCCCGGTGAATGCCGGGCGGATCATCTTAGTGGCCTTCGTGTGCTAGCCCGATGTACACCAGGGTCAGCATCATGAAGATGTACGCCTGCAGCAGCACGATCAGGATATGGAAGATCGCCCACGCCGAGCCGGCCAGCACGTGCCCGAAAGCGAGACTGACGCTGGTTGCATCAAACCCGGCCCAGGCACCCCCCAGCAAGGCGATCAGCATGAACAGCAGTTCGCCCGCATACATATTGCCGAATAGCCGCATGCCCAGAGAGACGGTCTTGGCGACGTATTCGATGAGATTCAGCAGCAGATTGAACGGCGCCAGCACGATGGCACCGATGCCGTGCGCGTGGAACGGCGCGGTGAAAAGCTCTTTGACGAAGCCGCCGGTGTGCTTGATCTTGATGCCGTAGTACAGCGTCAGCAGCAGCACGCCCAGCGACATGCCCATGGGCACGTTGAGGTCGGCGGTGGGCAGGATGCGCTGGTAGTACAGCGGATCGGAGTGGTGCGCGCCCAGGCCCGTCATGCGGAAAATCCAGCCCAGCAGATCGACCGGGATGAGGTCGAGGGCGTTCATGAGCGTGATCCAGAGGAACACGGTCAGCGCCAGCGGCGCGGCGTACAGACGCGATTTTTCGTTGGGAACGATGTTCTTGGCTTCTTCCTGCACCATGCCCACGAGCATTTCCACCGACATCTGGAAACGTCCGGGGACGTCGGTGGTGGCGCGGCGCGCGGCGCGCCACAGGAAATAGATGACAATGAGCCCCATCAGGATGGACCAGAACAGCGAGTCGTAGTTGACGACACTGAAGTTCGCAATGATGTCCTGTTTATGCCCGAGGTTGTTCATGTGCACCAGGTGGTGCTGAATGTATTCGGACTGAGGCGTCGTTACTACATCGCTCATCGGTAAGCCCTTCAAACGTAATCAAATCATGGCAGGCGGCGCAAGGCCAGCAACACCACATACCCCTTCATGACGCCCAACAGGCCCAGCAGGAAGGCCGGCCACACCAGCCAGCCCGACCAGCGCCACGCCACCAGAACCACGACCCCCGCCACTGCCAGCAGCTTGAGGGCCTCGCCCCAGAAAAAGGCGAGTGATCCGGGGCGTTTGGGCCCGAAATACCCCAACAGCAGCCGCAAGGCAAACAAAGTGTTGGGTACAAAATAGGCCGCCGCCCCTATGAAGGCGGAAGCCCCAGCGTCTTTTCCAGCAACCCCCCAAGCGCCCAGAACAACCAGCAAGGCCATGAAAGCCTGTGCCGCCAGCGCCCAAAACAGGCCGACCCGCGAACGTCTGGCGATAGCCGCGCGATCCGCATCGCTCAGCACCAGCCTGTCTGTCGCCTGCGGCGCAGAGGCATCCGACCCATTATTTGAATTGGACGTGGCCTGATCAACCATGCAAGCAACCGTTCACTACCCGTCTTACAGATACGCACACCGTTTGTATCTGTGCCGATCACCGTAAGACCGCAGTCAAACTCGTAAATTATAGCAATTTCGACAGAAGCCTTGGCCTCTGACCCGAAAGGCGCACCATTTTAACCTAGTTCGGCCAGGATTGCTTAGGGTTGTCCCCAGGGCCTGGCCAGACCGGCGCTTTGCCTACCCTGTTTGGCCGATCAGACGCACCTTTTCGGCTGATCGGCGTAGTTTGTCCATCCTATGGGTAAGGGCATTGCCCGCACGTACCATCCTCTCTACGCCATACAGCTCGATACGTTCGGAAAGATTTTTGTCTCCGTTCGAGTCCAACCCGGCGTCGAGGTTCAAGGGAGCATGCCGTGCGGCATTCAAGGTTCAGCGTCAGCATCATTGCACTCGTCCTGTCAGGCGGGATGGCGGCTGCGCAAGAGCCCGAGGCCCCCAAGGCACCCCCGCCCCTGGATCAGGGCCAGATCGACAGTGACCCGCTGCAGGGGCTGATCCTCAGCCGGACGATGACCGTCCTGGGCTGGGATTTCTACAAGAACTTCGCCGAAGTCTGGCAAGCGCTCTACCCCGACTCGCGCGACACGATAACGGTGATCGAGCGCCCCACGGCGCAGTTCGGCAGCGAAATCTGGATCAACTACCTGAACCAGGCCGTGTTTCACACATTTCTGTCGCCCGCCCGTTCGCGGGCGCGGGAAGAAAGCAAGAACGCCGTCGAGGCCGTCCACAACAACATCGAAGCCATCAATATCCAGCGCCGGTATGCACAGGATGCCGACCTGGGGCCCGAGGAGATGTAAATGCGCTTACATATCGCCAGATTTCATTCAGGCAATGCGCCGCTCAGGGCATTGCTGGCCGCCGTGGCCACCGGGCCGCTGATGCTGGGCGGCGCCTCGGCCGGGCAACTGACCTACACGCCGGTGAACCCGTCGTTTGGCGGCAGCCCGCTCAATGGCTCGTACATGCTGCAAAGCGCCCAGGCGCAGAAGCGCTATCCGATGCCAATGGACGATTATGACCTCGGCAACGGCAACGTCAAGGTTCTTAATGCCGGGAACTACCCGGTCATTCAGGTGGGCAGCCAAGTCTACATCTATGATGCGGCAAATGGCGGCTGGGTTCTGTTCGATCCCAACACAGTCGGAGGCGCAGGCACCACCGGTTTGAAGAGCAGCGCGCTGGCGACTGAATCCAGATCCCTTCTGGGAGGCGCACCTGCCCAGACCGATGGCAAGCTCGACAGCGGGGTGGTGCAATGAGCGCGCCCAGCATCCCCGATTCGGCACCGACGAGGCAATGGTCGCGGCTTTGCCTGGCGATGGCGGCTTCGCTGACACTATCGGCTTGCGCCCTGCAACGCCCCGCCAATGTCTCCAACGAGGCAAAGCTGACGCCACCCACACCATCGACGGTCGATCTGCTGCAACTGCCTCCACCGCAAAAGAAGATCGTGGCCGCCGTCTACGGTTTTCGCGACGAAACGGGCCAATACAAACCTTCGCCTGACAGTTCATTTTCAACTGCGGTCACACAAGGCGCCGCCTCGATGCTGATGAAGGCCCTGAAGGACTCCGGCTGGTACATCCCGGTGGAACGCGAGGGGCTGCAATCGTTGCTGACTGAGCGACGCGTGCTGCGCGCCGTGGATGAACACCTCAAAAACGGCACCCCGCAAAACACCACGGTGCCCAACCTGCTGCCCGCCAGCATCATCCTGGAAGGCGGCATCGTGGCCTACGACAGCAACGTGCGCACTGGCGGCCTGGGCGCGCAGTTTCTGGGCATCGGACTCTCAACCCAGTACAGCGTGGATCAGGTGACCGTGAACCTGCGCGCCGTGGACGTGAACACCGGAGCCATCCTGAACAGCGTCTCGACCACCAAGACCATTTTTTCGCACGAAATCCATCCCAGCTATTTCCGCTTCGTCAATTACTACGACCTGCTGGAGATCGAGGGGGGCTACACGCACAACGAACCGGCCCAGCTGGCCGTGAAAGAAGCCATCGATGCCGCTGTCATGCACCTGACCGTGCAAGGCATCAAGGACAACCAATGGCGCTTGCGCAACCCATCAGACTGGAACAGCCCGCTGATACAGCGTTATCTGGATGCTGAGAAGGAATACACCGTCACCGTCACCCCGCGTCAGCCCGCCGCGCCAGAACACCCCCCTGCGGCCAGCCCACAAGGCACATCAAGTGCCACGCCCTAGGGCAAACCAGGGCAACGTACGGGAGATACAGGAGGACTCATCATGATCCATCACACATTTTCAGCGACCCGCCTGGGCGGCCGCTCCAGGCGGGTCGGCAGCCTGCTGGCCGCGCTCTTGCTGACCCCCTTGGTTGGCTACTGCGCCACCCCCGATCTGGCCTCGTTTTCCGAACTGCCGCCCGCCGAGCTGAGCTCGTCCCTGCAAGCCCGCAGCACACAAACCGGGGCACTGAACACCAGCGATATCCAGCAGACCGGCTCGCGCAGCCAGGGTTCGGTGCATCAGGCAGGCATAGGGAACAGCGCCAGCATCTCTCAAGGCGGCGTGGCCAATCAAGCCAGCGTCGTTCAACTGGGCCTCGGCAACCAGGCGGACATCGCCCAATATGGCAGTGGCAATTACGCCGAGGCCAACCAGTTTGGCACGGGCAACCAGGCCACCATCGACCAATACACCAGCAACGCCTACGCCAGCGTGAACCAGGCAGGCAACTTCAACCAGGCCACCGTCAAGCAGACACGACCAGGATTCGCCTTCCCGGTCATCCAGATTGGCGACCACCTGAAGATCACTGTCTATCGCTGAGGTGGCACGACATCCACCAGCCGTCCACTCTTTCCCATACAAAGCCCGGTAACAAGGCCGCTGGGTGGCGTATTTTTTGTACAGGTCTTGATGCCCTTAGAGGAGTCACACCATGAAGATTCAACTTTGCGCACTCGCGTCTGGTCTTGCCCTGGCGTTTGCAGGTACTGCCAGCTTCGCGGCAACCGACGGGACAACCGTCCAGGAAGGCTTCGGCAACGACGCAACCATCACGCAAGCTTACAACGCGAACACAAGCGCACTCATCGACCAACTGGGTGCAATCAACCAAGCGACGACGTCGCAGAATGCCAACCTGGGCTCAAAGGCCAAGACGTATCAACGTGGCTTTAACAACAACGCCGACACCACGCAGCGATACACGGTGAGTGCATACTCGGAAATCGTGCAGCATGGCGGTTTCAACCAGGCTGACGTCGCACAAAGCAACGGCTACGACCAGTACTCGAAGGTCTACCAGAAAGGAGTCGGCAACTCGGTGGACGTGAGCCAGAGCTGGAACAGCAATGCCGATTCCGATATCGTGCAGCACGGCTGGTTCAATACGGCCAGCGTTACCCAGACGTCGGGCCGCCACCAAGACGCCGAGGTATACCAAGGCGGTATCGCCAACAGTGCGACGATCATGCAGACGGGCTCGTACCTGAACGCCTCGGCCAGCCAGAAGGGCTTCATGAACACCAGCAACATCACCCAGACCGGCTGGTAAGTGGCTGCGGCCCCCTAAAGCCCCCCGGGAGCGACGTGGTCGCCCCCGGGCAGTTTCCGACAGTATCAACCGGAGATCGCAATGATGACAGCCGACATCAACCTACAAGTCTGGCTAGACATCATCCCCGGCACCCAGCCCAGCGTGGTGGTTCCGTACGTCAAAAGCCCCACATCAGGCATCGTGCAGTATCAGCTAAACGCCACGAAGAAAGGACTCAGTGGTACGTCCAGCATCAGCCAGAGCGGCGGCGTCAGGGTGCAGGCCGACCACCCGACCGCTTTGACACGCTTTTCCATGTCGCTGGGCGCGCAGGATCAATGCAAGATCGAGCTGACCTTGTTTGCCAACGGCCACGAGACAGGCACATACCAATTCGACTGCCCCAGACCCCGGTAGCGCAGGGGCAGGCATCTGCAAAAGAGGCACTGCATGCCTCATTTTTATACACAGCCGACGTTACGTTTTGCGCAACCTTGGCATATTTCGAGCAGCCCGGTGCAATATTTGCCCGGCCGACGCCGGTGAACCGCCCGCAAAATCATGCATCCATTTCGCAAAGGGAGAACGCACGATGACCAGCCGCCCACTCGCCGGGGCCTGTCTCTGCCTGAGCATCGGCGCCCCTCTCGGCATCGCTGCCGTCTGGTCGGCGGACGCTCTCCTGGGCTTCGCGTTTTTCTACCCCTTGCTGATTGCGGTCGTATCGATACTGGGCGGCCTGTATTACTGGTTTCACTGGGAGCGGCACTGGGCCTGGGGGCTGGACGTGCAGCCGCCCGAACTCAAGGGCAACCCATTGATCACGATCCTGATCCCCTGCCACAACCAGGCCGAACAGGGGCCGGACACGGTGCTGTCGGCCCTTGACCAGCACTACCTGAACATCGAGGTCATCGCCATCGACGACGGTTCGACCGACGGCACCGGACGCCGACTCGATGCGCTGGCGGCCGTGCACGAACGGCTGCGCGTGGTTCACCTGGACAGGCATCAGGGCAAGGCCATGGCCCTGCGCATGGGCGCACTGGCAGCGCGCAGCGACTATCTGGTGTGCATCGACGGCGATGCGCTGCTGGATCGCAACGCGGCCTCGTTTCTGGTGGCGCCGCTGCTGGCGTGCCCGCGGGTCGGGGCCGTGACGGGCAATCCACGCATCCGCACGCGCTCGACCCTGATCGGACGCATCCAGGTGGGCGAATGCGCGTCCATCGCCGGCCTCATCAAGCGTACGCAGCGGGTATACGGCCAGGTGTTCACCGTCTCGGGCGTGGTGTCCGCCTTTCGCCGCAGCGCACTCGACCGGGTCGGCTACTGGAGCCTGGACACGGTGGCCGAGGACATCGACATCAGCTGGAAACTGCAGCGCGACCACTGGTCGATCTTTTACGAACCCCGCGCCCTGTGCTGGATTCCGATGCCCGAGACGATCCGCGGCCTGTGGCGGCAACGTTTGCGCCGAGCCCAGGGCGGGGCCGAAGTCTTTCTGAGCAACGTACCCGCCATCTGGTCGTGGCGCTACCGGCGCCTGTGGCCCATGGTGCTGGAATACGGCGTGTCCTCGGTCTGGGCCTTCGCGCTGCTGCTGGCCGTCGTCCTTTGGACGATCGGGCTGTTCACGGCGCTGCCCAGCCGCCTCCACATCGACACGCCGCTGCCCCCGGCATTCACCGGCATGGTGCTGGTCATGGCCTGCCTGCTGCAATTCGCCCTGAGCATCTTCATCGACCAGCGCTACGAGCACGGCCTGGCGCGTTCGCTCTACTGGGCCGTCTGGTATCCCCTGGCCTATTGGGTCGTGCACTTGCTGACCACCCTGTGCAGTTTTCCCGCCGTCCTGCTCAAACGATGCCGCCCGAGGGCGCGCCGGGAAAGCCCGGATCGCGGCATCAAGGCACCCACGTCATGATCATCATCAAGACCGCGCGCTCGCGTCTGCGGATGGCGCTCGAAGGCTTGCTGACAGCCCTGGTCTGGGGCGCCTGCCTGTCCCTGTTCAGCGTCGGCATCCGCTCGATCGCACCAGGCACGCTACGCGGCCTGGCAGGCCCCCTGGCCGCGCGCCTGCCGCCGGGCCTGCACACATTGCTGCTCTACGCCCTGGTGGCTCTGGGCGTCGGCGTCCTGCTGTTTTCCTGGGCGAGCTACAACGCGTTGCGCTATGGCGGGCTGGATCGCCGCAAATCGGCATCAACCCTTACGCGGCAGGCGCTGGCGCAGCGCTTCGGCATCGATGCGGGCCAGCTGGACGCCTTGCGCGACAGCCAGATCGTGCACATTCTTCATGACGAGACAGGAAATATCCTGCAACTGCGGGCAAATGACGAAAATTCAAACACAGCAGACCACAACAGGCTTTCGCCGTCCCGATGCGGCGTTTACGATACACATGGAAATCATATAAGTCATTTTTCACAATGATTATTTCCATAAACTGATGACATAGTGAACAATTCTGTTTCATACAAGTTCTGTTTCATACAGGCTTTAAGGAGGTTCCATCAATGGTGACAGTCACCGTGGTAGAGCCCAATGCGCTGCTTCGCTTGGGTATCCTGAATCTTCTGGAGACGCTCGACTGTGAGACGATCACAGTCGGCGTGGACTACGTACAGCTCTTTCAGGGCGCGCAGCGGCATCTGGCGGGCACCGATCTCCTGCTGCTGTCCGTGCCGGACGCCTACGAACGCATGATCGAACTGCTTGCCGCCGCCCAGCAGCACTACGAACCGCGGCGCATCCTGTTCCTCTCGGACACGCACGTCCTGCCCTACTCGCTGCTCAAGCTGCCCGCTACCCTGGCGGGATACGTCTGCAAACACGCCTCGCAAGACGTGCTCAAGACCTCGGTCATGCTGGTGCTGGCGGGCGGCAAGTGCTTTCCCGCCCCGGAAACCCTGCAACTGAAAGAGACGGAACCCGGGATCGCGGGCGACGGCCGCGCGCTCAAGCGGCGCTGGTACGAGAAAGACACTACCTTGCCGGACACGCGCGATGCGCTACAGCAGCCCGACAACCTGCTGCAGCTGCGCCCCACGGGGCACGCACAGGCGCCCACCCCGGCCCACGCGCCGCGCCCCCCGCTGGCACAGGCCAAGGGCGCGGCACCCGAAGCCTCTCCCCTGAGCCCCAGGGCCACGGCCCTGGAAGCCGAGCTGCTGGGCTTGACGCCCCGGCAATACGAAGTGCTGGCCCTGATGGCCAAGGGCTACCCGCTGAAAAAAATCAGCCGCGAACTCAATATTTCGGTGGCCACCGCCAAGACCCACACCGAGGCGCTCTACCAGCGGCTGTCGGTCAACAACCGCAACGCCGCGGTCTATGCCGCCATCTCACGCGGGGCCACCCTGGGTTGGGCCGGGTCCGCCGTCGAGGCCGCCGGTTCGCCGCACATCAGTGCCTAGTGTGCTGTTCGGCTCACACGGGCTCGGGAAACGTGGCCAGGCACCACTGGGCAATCGCGGCGGCGGCCTGGCTGGCCACCGCGGCGGGCCGATACTGCGTCACCGGCATCTTGTGAGCCAAGGCCTCGTGCACGCTTTCGTCCAGTGCCACCGCCTGTGGCACCACCTGCGCCCCATAGCGAAACCGCCAGTCGAGCACGACGTCGCACGCCAGCTGCCGGGCGCTGTCCAGGCCGTTGACGAGCACGTGCGTGGTCTGCTCCAGGCCGATCTGGGCGAGCAAGACATGCGCGGCAATGTCGGGGTGGACGACCAGTACGTCCAGCGTGCTGCGAAAGCGCAGGGCAGGCGCCAGGCGATTGGGATATGGCGGACAGTCGAACAGCACCCAGTCGTAATCCGCCCCCAGGTCGGGCGCCACCTGCAACCAGAAATCATCTCCCCGCAGCAAGTGGGACACGCCGGAATCTTCGATGGCCTTGCGCCCGAAGGGCGCCAGCGTGAGGCCCGGGCGAATCTCGCAAGCCTGCTGGCGCCACTCGGCGGCAAAGGCGGAAGACACCCAGCCACGGCCATCGCGGTGGGGAATGTCGAAGTGCAGCCGCAGCAGGTCGGCGGCATTGAGATCCACCAACAGCACCCGTTGGCCCCGGGCATGCAGGGCATCCCCCAGCATGCCCGCCACGGTCGTGGTGCCGCCCCCACCCCGCACGCCAGTCAAGGTCACCAGATTCATGGCAAGGCCCGGCTGGCGGCTTCGACCGCCGCTTGCGCCCGCTGCCGCTCCTGCAGTACCCGATCCATCTCCGCCAACAGCGGCCAGCGATCCAGCGCATCCTGCAGCGCCTGGCGGGCGGCGGCATCCAGGCCACCCGCCGCCGACGCCCCCGGCGGGACGGGCAGCGACGTGACACGTCCGGATTGATTCTGGTCGTCCTGCGGGTCGTCACCCGGAGGCTGGGAAACCGTCGGGTGTGCCATGAATGGGCTCCTTGGTGGCCTGAGACGGCGCCTGGCTGTCGCCGGAGCCCCCACTTGGCACGCAGGCAACGGCCATGCGCCCAGGCCCCATGACTCTTGCTGATCGAACATCTCACCATCCCCGTAACAGCGCCAGAGTTTTCACAACATTCTGTGTCTGGAAACGATAAGGGTTTCTGTAAAAATCGGTGAGGGATAGATGGCTGACCAGCCGTTTGGCCTAAGATCAGCTGTCGGGATGAACCCCGCCGCCGCGAGGCGCGGCGGGCGTGCCAGGATAGCCGCCAGAGGGGCCAGGCACGGCGCGATGGCGGCATCCGGGGCGGCCGCGAGACGGCCCGCAAGTGGGCCGCCCCGGCTTGGGTGCTCAGCGGTGCTTGAAATCGGGCTTGCGCTTTTCCACGAAGGCCTTCATGCCTTCTTTCTGGTCTTCGGTGGCAAACAGCGCGTGGAAATTGCGCCGCTCGAAGAGCAGCGATTCGTCCAGTGTGGCCTCGAAAGCGCGGTTGACGCACTCTTTGGCCATCATCACGGCAGGCAGCGACATGGCGGCGATGACCGTGGCGGCCTCGATGGCTTCGTCCAGCAGTTTTTCGACCGGCACGATGCGGGCCACCAGCCCAGCGCGCTCGGCTTCATGCACGTCCATCATGCGGCCCGTCAGGACGAGGTCCATGGCCTTGGCCTTGCCGACGGCGCGCGGCAGGCGCTGCGTGCCGCCGTAGCCGGGGATGACCCCGAGCTTGATTTCCGGCTGGCCGAACTTGGCGTTTTCGGCGGCGATGATGAAGTCGCACAGCATGGCGAGTTCGCAGCCGCCCCCCAGGGCATAGCCCGAGACGGCGGCGATGATGGGCTTGCGCGCGCGGCGCAGCGCATCCCAGTTGCCGCCCAGGTAATCCGCCTTGTAGACGTCCATGTACGACCAGTCGGCCATGGCACCGATGTCGGCCCCGGCGGCAAAGGCCTTCTCGCTGCCCGTGAGCACCAGGGCGCCGATGTTGTCGTCGGCCTCGAAGGCGCGGATGGCCGCCGAGAGTTCGTCGATGACGGCATTGCTGAGTGCATTGAGAACCTGGGGCCGATTGAGGGTCAGCAGGCCCACGCGTCCACGAACTTCGACTTTTACCAGTGCTTCGCTCATAGTGTCTCCAAAGTAAAATGCCAGGATGAAAACTGAACTGATCCGCTACCGGGTGCAGCTGGCCGACCCGGCGGGCCACCGCTATCGCGTCCGGCTGACGATTCCGCACCCCGCCCCCGAAGGGCAGGCGCTGCGCTTGCCGGCCTGGATACCCGGCAGCTATCTGATCCGTGATTTTGCCCGACAGATCGAAACTCTGCAGGCCAGCGACGCACAAGGGCCGCTGGCCTGCCACAAGACCGACAGCCATACCTGGCAATGCGCGCCCGCCCATGGGCCGCTCACCCTCGACTACACCGTCTACGCTTGGGATCTTTCCGTGCGTGGCGCGCACTTCGACGACAGCCATGCCTTCTTCAATGGCTGCAGCCTGTTTCTGGCGGTTCTGGGGCAAGAAGACCGGGCCTGCCTGCTCGAACTGTGCGCCCCCGCACACACGCGCCACTGGCACGTCTACACCAGCCTGCCGCCCGCCACCGGCCACGTCGGCTGCGCGCCGCTGCGCGGCTTTGGCTGCTATCTGGCACCCGACTACGACGCGCTCATCGACCACCCGGTCGAAATCGGCACACCGCAGCACATCAGCTTCGTGGCGCACGGGGCGGTGCACGACCTGGTCTTCACCGGGGTGGCGCCGCAGCTCGACCTCGAACGGCTGGCGGCGGACGCGCAGAAAATCTGCGCCGCGCAAATCGCGCTCTTCGAGCCCGACACCTGCCGCGCGCCCTTTCTGGACAGCGCCTCGCGCTACGTGTTTCTCGTCACGATCACGGGCGACGGCTACGGCGGACTCGAACACCGCGCCTCGACGGCCCTGATGGCCAGCCGCGCGGTGCTGCCCATGCGCGGCTGCGCGGCCCCCAAAGAATACGACACGTTTCTCGGGCTCGTCAGCCACGAATACTTCCACACCTGGAACGTCAAGCGCATCAAACCCGCAGCCTTTGCGCCGTACGACCTCAGCCAGCCCAATCACACCGGACTGCTCTGGGTCTTCGAGGGCTTCACCTCGTACTACGACGATCTCATGCTCGTGCGCGCGGGCGTCATCGACGAGGCCGCCTACTTCAAGCTGCTGGCACGCACGCTCGATCAGGTCATGCGCGGCCCGGGGCGCGGCAAGCAGTCGGTGGCCGAAAGCTCGTTCGACGCCTGGACTCGCTACTACAAACAGGACGAAAATTCGCCCAACGCGCTGGTGAGCTACTACACCAAGGGCGCGCTGGTGGCGCTGGGGCTCGACCTCGAAATCCGCCACCACAGTGGCCAGACCCGCAGCCTGGACGACGTCATGCGGCTGCTCTGGGCGCGCTTCGGGCGTGATTTCTTCCAGGGCAAACCCGTGGGGCTGGCCGAAGACGCGCTGCCCGCGCTCATCCACGAAGCCACGGGGGTGGACACCGAAGACTTCATCCGCCGCTACGCGCTGGGCCGAGAAGACGTCCCCCTGCAGGCGCTGCTGGCGCGCACGGGCATCACGCTGGCAGGCGCCCCCGAACACCCGCGCCCCAGCCTCGACATCCGCACCCGGGCCGACGCCGGGGGGCTGCGCATCGCCACCGTCTACGAACACGGCCCCGCGCACCTGGCGGGGCTGTCGGCGGGCGATCTGCTGATCGCGCTCGACGGCCTGCGCGTCACCGACGCCGCCAGCCTCGACCAGCTGCTCGACGCCCACCAGGCGGGCGACACGGTCGTGCTGCACGCCTTCCGGCGCGACGAACTGCGCCAGTACAGCGCCGCGCTGGGGCCTGCGAGGCCGATCAAGCACACGCTCGCGCGCCTGCCTGGCGGGCACGACGCGCAGCCCGTCACCCCCTGACCCATCACCAACCCACACAACATGCACCCAGCCCACGTTCAGCCCACGTCCGCCAGCCTCCCGGGCCTGCCAGCCACTCGCCGCATCATCCTGGACGACCTGCGGGTCTCGGCCTCGATCGGCATGCTCGACCACGAACGCCAGGCGCGCCAGGCCCTGCGCATCCACGCCGAATTCGACACCGACGCCTCGCGCCGCGTGGACGACCACGACATCGGGACGGTGCTCGATTACCGCCTGCTGCGCGCCGCCCTGATTGAAGAAGCCACCCAGGCACATACCGACCTGCTGGAAACCCTGGTCGATCGCACGCTGGCGCGCATCCTGCGCGATTTCCCCACGGTGCTGCACGCACGCATCCGCATCTGCAAACCGCAAGCCTTCGAAGATTGCGCCGCCGTCTGCATCGAACAGGCGCGCAGCCAGCCACCCGCCTAGTGTGCCCGGCCGCTGACTACACCCAGTACATGGCCCCGACATCGTGGGTGAAAAGGGGCAGGTTCATGGGCACCCCCTTGAGGCCCTTGCGCGTCACCGAACCGATCTGGGGCGTGAAAATCCAGGCGCTGGCGGCATCGTCGGCCAGCTTGCGCTGAATCTGGCGGAACAGGCGGTGCTGCTCGCGCGGGTTGCCGCTGATGGCATGGTTGACCACCAGCGCCCGAAACTCGGCGCTGTCGTAGCCGAAGTAGTAATCGGGGCGGGCGTAGATGGCGTAATCCAGTGGTTCGACGTGCAGGATGAGCGACAAGTCGAAGTGGCCGCGAAAGACCTGCGCCATCCAGGCTTCCCATGACATGGGCACCAGGCGCGCCTGCACGCCCACGGCCCGCAGGTAGCGGACCACGACTGGCCCGCCCCTGAGCGCGTAAGGCGTGGGCGGCAGGGCCAGATCCAGCGTCAGTGGAGCGCGCACGCCGGCCTCGCGCAGCAGGCTGCGGGCCTGGGCCGGATCGTACGGGTTCACCGCGGTGAGATTGATGAAATCGGACTCGCTGGGTGCAAAGTGGCTGCCGATCGCAACACCGTAGCGGTGCTGCACCTCGCGGATGAAGGCCTCGCGATCGATGGCCATCGTCAGGGCGCGGCGCACCCGGGCGTCGTTCAGGGGCGGCCGACGGTGGTTGATGGCCACCAGGCCCTTGCCCGACGAGCTGCCCAGCAGCACCTCGTAGTCGCTCAGGTTCATCACGCCGTCCAGGCTGCCGCTGGCCGCCGCGAACAGGGCGTCGAGCTCGCCCGCGTGGATGGCGCGGATCTGCTCGGCGGGGTTGGAGATGAAGTGAAAGCTGGCCGCCGGGATGGCAGCGGCGTTGGCATCGCGAAACTCGCTCCAGCGGACGAGTTCGATTTCGCCGTCAGCCCCCCGGCGAACGAAGCGGTAGGGGCCGGTGCCAATGGGATGGCGCACCGCCTGGCCCGCGGTTTCGGGGTGCAAAATGGCCGCCGGGGGTTCGCCCAGGCGAAACGTCAGGAAGGGGTCGGCGTGCCGCAAGGTGATCTCGACCGTCTGCGCGTCCAGCGCGCGGACGGCCGCCATGTTCTGCCAGGTTTCCACCAGCTTGTTGGCGGTGCCCAGCGCCTGGGCCCGCAACAGGCTGGACGCCACCACGGCGGCATCCAGCCGCGAACCATCGTGAAACAGCACCCCGGGGCGCACGCTGAAGCGGTAGCGCAGGCGGTCGTCGGAGATATCCCAGTGGCTGGCCAGGCAGGGAACGACCTGGCTGTCTTCCAGCACTTTGGTGAGCCCCTCGAAAATATTGCAATGCACCACTTCGCCGATGGCCGCCGCGGGCGCGCGCGTCGGATCGAGGCTGTCGGGCCGCAGGGACAGGCCGATGGTCACGGCCTGATACTGGCTGCGAGCCCGCGCCGACCTGGGCACGCTGGCGGTGGCGGCCCACACCCAGGGAAAGGAAATCATCGCACGACGAGAAATCACCGGAAAACCCCTGGCAAAACAAACGTGACAAGTACTTACACAGTAAGATGCTCACATTATCACCGACGCATGACACCACGGCGCAGTACGCCATGAATGCTTCAAGCCGACATCCAACATGAGCCTCGAACACCTGAGCCCCTGGCGCAAATCCGCCCTGGTGCTGACCCTCGTGTCCGGCATCCTGATGATTCTAGGCGGCATGCTGGCCTACCGCATCATGCAGCAGCGCCACGTGCAGGAAATCGAACGCGAAATGCAGCTGATCAACAAGCTGCAGTCGCAAAATGTCTACACTTGGCGCCATGCCCGCCTCACTGAGGCCGACCTGCTCACCGGCGCGCCCCTGTTCGGCGAGGCCATCGCCAACTGGCTGCACGCGCGCGCGGCGCTGGACACCGAGGCCAACAGCTGGCGCGCGCCCATTCTCAGCCAGCTGCGCCAGCTCACTGAACAAGCCAACTACGACGCCGTCTACCTGCTGGACACGTCGGGGCGCGTGCTGCTGAGCCCCGGCAGCCCCCGGCAGCGGGCCCTGCCGCCGCAAGAGCAACTGGCGCTCGAACAGGCCCTGAGCCAGGCGCGCGCGGCCACCGTCGAGCCGCACCGCGACCCCAGCTTCGCCTTTCCCTATTTCAGCCTGGTCGCGCCCATCTACCTGAACGACGAACCGATCGCCGCCGTCTGGATGGTGATGGACGTGCGCAAGTCGCTGTTCCCGCTGGTTGATCAGTGGCCGTCGGCCAGCCGCACGGCGGAATCCGCCATCGTCACGCGTGACGGCTCGGGGGTGCGCCTGCTCAGTCCGCTGCACGACCAGCCCGAGGCCGCCCTGCGCTTTCGTATTTCAAGCGCCCACCAGCAAGACCCCATGGTGCTGGCCGCCAGCGGCATGCGCGGCCTGTTCGAGGGCACGGACTACCGCGACCAGGCGGTGATCGCCGTGGCCTCGCCGGTGCCGGGCTCGCCCTGGTATCTCGTCTCGAAGATCGACAAGGCCGAAGCGCTGCACAGCCGCACCCGCGACGCCTGGATGATTCTGCTGCCGGTACTGGCCGGCCTGCTCTGCATCTGGCTGGCCCTAGCCTACGTCCAGCACCTGGCCTGGCGCCAGGAACGCCTGCTCAAAGAACTGCTCGAAAGGCAGGTGCGCCACGACCCGCTCACGCAGCTGGCCAACCGCGTGGCGCTGAACGAGCGCTTCGAGCTGAACTGGCATCAGGCGCTGCGCAAGCGCCAGCCCCTGTCGGTACTGATGATCGATGTGGATCACTTCAAGGAATACAACGACCACTTCGGCCACGTATCGGGCGACCACTGTCTCAAGCGCATCGCCGACATCCTGGCGGCGGCGACGCGCCGCGCCACCGACCTGGCGGCCCGCTACGGCGGCGAAGAGTTCGTCATCCTGCTGCCGGACACCACCGCCGAGCGCGCCTGGCAGCTGGCGCGGCAGCTGTGCCAGGCCGTGCACGAAGCGGAGATCCCGCACCCGCTGTCGCGGCACGACCAGCGGGTCACCATCAGCATCGGCCTGAGCACTTTCGTGGCCGACCATGCCACGGCGGGCAGCAGCTTCACGAAAGTCCGCAAGGCCATGCTCGAACAGGCCGACGCCGCGCTCTACGAGGCCAAGCGGGCCGGGCGCAACCAGGTGGCCATGGCGCCCTGAGGCGCGCCACGCCCCGGCGGTTTCGCCTTCCGCAGGCAAGACGCCCGCAGGTGCGCCGTTTCGCGGACGCGACACCTACGCACACACGTGAAAGCGCAGGAAGGCCCCGACCGGCACCTGGGCCAGGCGGTCGATATCGCGGCTACGCACCACGGCAATGACGGGATAGCCGCCCGTCAGGGGGTGATCGGCCAGAAACAGCACGGGCTGGCCGTCGGTCGGCACCTGAATCGCCCCGGCGACCGCGCCCTCGCTGGGCAGCTCTTGATCGTTCGAGCGCCGCAACGGCCGCGCCCCCGCCAGGCGCATCCCCACCCGGTTGGATTGTGGCGTCACCCGCCACGCCTGGGCCGCCAGCAACGCCAGGGCCTCCGGGGCAAACCAGTCGTCCCGTGGCCCGGGGATGACCTCGACGGTCACCACGTCACCCGGCTGCGGCAGCGGCGCCGTGCGCTGCGGTTGTCGCTGCGCCCATCCAAGGGACTGTGTCTGTGCCTGCACACAATGATTGTCGGACGTCCGGCCTTCCCTCTGCCCATCCGCCGTGAGGCCGGGCGCAGCGGGCGGACAGAGCGGCGCACCGCTGGCCGCAGTGCTGTCAACGACAACACCGGCTGGTGTATCGCTGCGGGCATCGCCGCTTGAGCCGCTGCCAGGCGACGCATCGGGTGCGCCGATTTCGAGCCGGTCGCCGGGGCGCACAGGGGCGGGCCCGATGCCCGCCAGCACGTCCGTGGCGCAGCTGCCCAGCACGGGCGGGACGGCCCAGCCGCCGCGCACCGCGACGTAGCAACGCACCCCGGCGCGGGGCGCACCGATGCGCAGCACTTGCCCGTCTTCCAGGCGCAAGGCGTGTCCGGCGGCCGCGGGCAGTCGCACGCCCGACGCGGTGGTGAGAAATACCGGTGCCTGTGCCCCCGTGACGGCCACCACGGCCCGCCCATGGCACGACAGCCGCAAGCCGCCCAGGGCGTTCTCCAGCACCGCCAGCCCCGGTGGATTGCCCACCAGCTGGTTGGCCTGCCGCGCCGCCGCGCGATCGAGCGCCCCGGAACGAGAAACCCCCAGCCCCGCCAGCCCGGGCCGCCCCAGATCCTGAAACAAGGTCTGAGCGCCCGCGCGCAACACCTCCAGGCAAGCAGCCCCCCGCCCCGCCGTGTTCCGTGCTGCCGCGCTCGGCGCCGCAGCCCCCTGCTCTACCGCACTCTGCTCTACCGCATCCCGTCCTGCCGCATCCCGTCCTGCCGCATCCTGCTCCGCCATCGCCCGCCCTGCGGTCAAAGTACCGCGGGCGCCGGGTTGCGCGAGGCGGCGCTCGACAGCGCCGGACGCGGGCAGGCTGACGCGGACAGCGGGATCGTCCAGGTCGATGAACCGCACCTGGAAGCCCGGCTGGATGAGGGCGGGCTCGGCGCGGTGCAAGTCCCACATCCGCACGGGCGTCACCCCCAGCAGCTGCCAGCCGCCAGGGCTTTCCGAGGGATACACGGCGCTGAACCCGCCGGCAAGCGCCACCGACCCTGCGGGCACCCGGGTGCGTGGACTGGGTCGGCGCGGCACACCCCCAAAGCATGGATCGCCCCCGGCCAGATAGACAAAGCCCGGCGCAAACCCGGCAAAGGCGGCCTGATACACGCTACCGGTGTGCCGTTCGACGACTTCGCGCCGTGTCAGCCCCAGCCAGTCGGCAACGGCATCGAGGTCTTCGCCGACGTAATGGACGGGGATTTCGACCAGACGGCCAGATGTCGGCTGTGGTTGTGGTTGTACTGGCGTAGAGGTCGGCTCGGGCACCTGTGCCAGGCATCGGTGCAGCCATGCGCACACGACAGGCCGCGCGATTTGATCGGGGCGGAAGCGCACCAGCAAGGTGCGCGCCGCAGGAATGAGATCGGTCACCCCCGGAGGCCGACTGTCGCGGGCCACCGGAAACAGCGCCAGAATCTGATCGAGCGACCGCCATTCGAGCAGCACGGCGGCGTCTCCACAAGACAGCAAACGAGGCGCCGCGTCCCCAGGCGAGCCACAGGACAAGCCCAGCGAGGCCAGCAACGCCGACGAGCCGCCAGCCGGGTCTGGCGAAGTGCCAGGCGCTGCCGACAGCGTGGACGAACCGTCCGTCGCACTTGGCGAGGCCGACGAAGCACCGGAACCGGACGGGCCAGAGGGGGCGGCCATCAGGCCTCCAGGGCTGCGGCAAAGGGCCGCAGCGCGACGCCGGCGGCATCCAGCCGGGCGCGCACGGCGCGCGCCATCGCCACGGCGCCGGGGCTGTCGCCATGCACGCAGATGGAATCCGCCTGCACGCGGATCGGCGTGCCGTCGATGGCGGGCAGCGTCCCGGTGCGCACCCAGTCGAGCATGCGCGCCGCCACGTGGTCGGGATCGTGCAGCACGGCGCCGGGCGCGTGCCGGGGCACCAGCCCGCCATCGGGCCGGTAGGCCCGGTCGGCAAACGCCTCGGCCACGGCCCGCAGGCCACGCTGCCGCGCCCAATCGAGCACTGGCGCCCCCGCCAAGCCCACGAACGTCAGCCGGGGATCGAGGCTGAGGATGGCCGTGAGGACGTCGTCGGCCTGGCGCGCATCCCGCGCGATGGTGTTGTACAGCGCGCCATGCGGCTTGACGTAGCGCACCTGGGTGCCCGCCGCCGCAGCCAGGCCCTGCAAGGCACCAATCTGGTAGATGACGTCGGCCACCAGCTCGGCGCTGGAGGGCGCCATGGCCCGGCGGCCAAACCCGGCGAGGTCGCGGTAGCCGACATGCGCGCCCACCGCCACCCCGCGGGCCGCCGCCGCCCGCAGCGTACGCAATATGCCCGCCGGGTCTCCGGCATGAAAGCCGCAGGCCACGTTGGCGCTGGTGACAACCGCCAGCATGCTGGCATCGTCGCCCATCGTCCAGGCGCCGAAGCTTTCCCCGAGATCGCTGTTCAAGTCCACGTTGGATTCCCGCTGATTGATGCTGATTGATACACGGGGCGCAATGCCCCCATCCCCTATTCTGCCCGGATCGCCGGGCCATGACCATGCCCGCCACGGCCTGTCGCAGGCCCCGCCAGCCTGAACCTGGGTTCAATCAATTTCTGAACGGCGTCCATACAATTGATAACAAATCCAAGTCTGCCGGGCCGCCTTTCTTGCGCGGCGCACGCGAACAGACGATAGCCGGAGACACCCCTCCTCCCCCCATCGCCGCCCCGTCATCCACCCGATGCTTCGGCTCGCACACGGTCGCCCGTCCGGCTTGGCCAAGCTTCCTGTGTAGAAACGAGAGGATCATCGTGACCGTTCAAAACGTAGTCTGGCCATTGGCGCTGCTGGGCATTGCCGCCGTGGCGCTGATTTTCATCTTCGTCATCAGCCAGGCCGGCAAACCGGCCAGCGTCGAAGAAACCCGGCAAGCGGCGCACACGGCGCACGTCATCCAGGCCCGCTTTTTCGCCGTCCTGGTCGTGGGCTTTGCCGTCGGCACCTGGCTCACCCTGCGCCACTTTCCCATCCCCCAGCAGCACCAGCCCCTGCACGCCGACCAGGCCATCGATGTCGAAGGCTTCATGTGGGGATGGAACATCCAGCCCACCACGGTGCGGGCCGGCCAGACGGTCGAATTCCGCGTCACCAGCAAGGACGTCAACCACGACTTCGCCATCTACGGCCCGGACGGCAACGTCGTGGCGCAGACGCAGGCCATGCCCGGCTTCACCAACAAGCTGCTCTACACCTTCCAGCAGGCGGGCGTCTACACGGTGCAGTGCCTCGAATATTGCGGCGTGGGGCATGGCGTCATGAGAACCACGATCACCGTTGCCGCCGCAGGAGACTGACACCATGGCCACCCTCACAATGTATCCCGCAGACGAAGCCCTCGCCCCGCGCGCGCGCCTGGGCTTCAACCTGTACATGATCACCTCGATCATCGCCATTTTGCTGTTCATGCTGCTGGGGCTGACCATGCGCCTGAACGAAGCGCAGTGGATCAGCATCCCGCCCACCCTGTTCTACGAACTGCTCTCCATGCACGGCACCGGCATGGTGGGGATCACCTCGCTCGCCACCACCGCCGTCATGTGGTATTTCCTGCGCAAGTACGTCACCCTGCACCTGTGGGTCTTCATCGCCAACTACGTGCTGTTTCTGGCGGGTGCCGTCTGCATCGTGCTGGCCATCTTCGTCGGCGGCTACGGCGCGCTCTGGACATTCCTGTACCCGCTGCCCGCCAAGGGCATGGGCCTGTGGTCCAGCGGGGCTTCCGAACTCTACGTATTCGGCTACATCCTCATCGGTTTTGGCTCGCTGCTGTTCTACTTGGACGCTACAGCGGGCATCGTGCGCCGCTATGGCGGCCTGGGCAAGGCCATGGGCTGGCAGTGGCTCTTTGGCGGCACCGTCGATCCGGATCATCCCAAAGCCGTCATCGCCAGCGCCGGGGTCATCATCGCCAACTCGCTGGGCATCATCGCCGGTGAAGTGGCGCTGTTCATGACGCTGGTCAACCTGTTCTACCCGGACATCGTGCTCAATGCCCTGCTGGCCAAGAACCTGATCTATTGGTTCGGCCATATGTACGCCAACGCCACCATCTACATGGGCGTCATCGCCGTCTACGAACTGCTGCCGCGCTACACCGGCAAGCCCTACGTCGTCTCGCGTCCCTTCATCTGGGCCTGGCTGGCCACGGCCCTCTACGTCATCGTCGTCTTCCCGCACCACCTGTTCATGGACTTCGCCCAGCCGCGCTGGGTGGCCGTCATGGGGCAGGTGGCCTCGTGGGTGGGCGGGTTTCCGGTGTTCGTCATCACCGTCTACGGCGCGCTGGTCAACCTGTACCGCTCGCACATCCGCTGGACGATGCCCTCGATGCTGCTCATTCTGGCCATGTTCGGCTGGGCCGCGGGGGTCGTGCCCGCCATCATGGACGGCACCATCCGCGTCAACGCCGTGATGCACAACACGCTCTGGGTGCCTGGCCACTTCCACTTCTACATGCTGATCGGCATGCTGCCCATGGTGCTCGCGCTGATGTATCACGAGATCGGCCGCCTGGGGCAAGCCCCGGTGAAATCGGCCGCTGACCAGGTGGGCTTCCCGCTCTTTTTCATCGGCGCCCTGATCTTCGTGCTGGCCTTCCTGTACGGCGGGCAATCAGGCGTGGCCCGACGCATGGCCGAACACTGGGCCGCCTGGACGGCCAGCGACGGCGTGGGCGCCCTGGGCGCCAGCCTGGTGGTGCTGGCCGTGATCTACTTCGCGGGCCGTATCACGCTGGGCCTGCTCAGGAAACCGGCGGCCTGACGCCCGACACCATGCCCGCCCTACGCACCTGCGCAGCCAGCCTGGCGATCCTCGCCGCGGGCACGGGTCTGTTTGCCGCAACCACGCACGGCTTTCACGTCTACACCAGTGAAGGGGCGCTGCGCCTGAGCGTACAGCAGGCCCCCCGCCCGCTGCCCGACGTCACGCTGCAGGCGGCTGACTGGCGTCGGCTCAGGCTGGCGGACTTCCACGGCACATGGCTGGTGGTCGGCTTCATGTACACGCGCTGCACGACCGTCTGCTCGATCCAGGGCAGCGGATTTGCCCAACTGCACGCCGCGTTGCGGCACGCCATCGGTGCGCACCAGGTCCGTTTGCTGAGCATCAGCTTCGACCCGCGACACGACGCGCCCGCCGCGCTGATGCGCTACCGGCAACGCTACGACGCCCCCGGCGCAGGCTGGCTTGCCGCCAGGCCCCGCAACGAGGCCGATCTGCGCGCGCTGCTGACGACGTTCGGTGTCCGGGCCATCCCCGACGGCCTGGGGGGCTACGAGCACAATGCCGCCTTCAACATCATCGACCCGCAGGGTCGGCTGCTTGCCATCCTCGACTGGGACGACCCCCAGGCCGCGGCACGCTATGTCCTGGCGCAGCTGCCCGCCGCGCGGCGCTGAGGGCGCCGTGCGCCCCGCCACGCACACCATGCGCTCCGCTGCCGCACACGGCGCGCGGCCGCAGGCCGCCAACCGACGTACGCTCCGCCTGCTGGCGGGGCTCGCCGTCTGGCTGAGCCTGGGCCTGCCCGCCACCCGCCACTGGCTCGAAGCCGACATGAGCCTGCACATGCTGGTGCAGCTGCCCCTGCTGGCCTGGACGGGCTGGCAGCTGGGCCGGGCCTTGCCCGCGCCCCTGGCCCGGCGGTTGGCCCCCTGGAACCTCCAGGGCATCAGCGGCCTGCTGCTGGCCAGCCTGGTGATGGCCTTCTGGATGCTGCCCATCGCGCTCGACGCCGCCACCGAAGCGCCGTCTACCGCCCTGGCAAAGTTTCTCAGCCTGCCCCTGCTGCTGGGCCTGCCTTGCGCGCTCAGCTGGCCGCTGGCGGGCTTCATCACACGAGGCGTGTTTCTGGTGGAACTGATCGCCACCCTGTTTCGCAGCGGCTGGCTGTATCTGGCCTCGCCCGTGCGGCTGTGCACCAGCTATCTGCTGGACGCGCAGCAAAGCACGGGCGCAGGGCTGCTCGTGGCTGGCGGCCTGGTGCTGGCGCTGCTCGTACTGCGGCTGCTGGTCGGCCCGCTCAGGAAGACTGCAGATTCTGATAAGCGCGCAGACCCGGCTCATCGAGGATCGTGATGTCGCGCCCCTGCACGGCAATGAGTTCGCGTTCCACGAGATCGTGCAAAATGCGCGAAAAATGCTGCGGGGTGAGGTTGAGCCGGGAGGCCACGACCCCCTTCGAGGTTGCCAGCCGGAACGCCGTCCCCCGCTGCGCCTGCGCTTCGCGCAGCAAATAGCCGATCAGGCGCTGGTGCCCTGTGTGCACGGTATACGCGCTGACGTCGCCCATGAGCATGTAGTAATGCTGCGCCAGGCTGTGCACCAGCTGCCGGGCCAGCGCCGCGCTGGCGGCCATCTGGTCGAGCAGCACGCTGCCCGGAACGTACAGCAGATCGGCGTCGCTCAGGGCTTCCGCCGAGACGACATAGGGGCGCCCGAGCACCGCCAGCGCCTCGCCGAAGCTGTCGCCCGCGCCCACGATGCGCATCACGCGTTCGAGCCCCGAGGCCGACTCGCAGCACAGCTTGACGCGCCCTTCGATCACCAGATGCACGCCTTCGCAGGGCTCGCCGCGGCGCACGATCACGGCATCGCGTCGGACGCGCAGGCGGCGCGCGCGCTGCGCCACCTGCTGCAGGACGGGCAGCGGCACGCCGCCAAAATAAGGCAGTCTCAGGAGCAGATCCTGGGTGGATTCGGGAGGGCTGGAATGATCGTGGGACATGGTGACCAAGGGCTCTTGAAGAAAACGGCACGCACTCGGCCTGGCGCTTCACATCTTATCCGCCAGGCGCGCCAAAACCGCCATAGACAGCACTTGCAAGAGGGTGTCGGCGGCAAGCGGCGACACGCGGCGACAGCAGACGGCTGTGCGGCGCGGCCAGCGCCCGAAACCTGGTACTTACCCGTACTGTCAGAAAAGTCCTGTCTTTTGCACGGAAAGTGCATTTTTCTATATCACTAACATATTTATGATTTCTCCAGTCACACCAAAATTCATGACCCAGGAGACATCGACATGACCACCGCCAACCCCATGCTGGAACGCATTCAGTCCATCCTGCCCGACATTGCCGCGCGCGCCAACCAGGCCGAACAAGAACGCCGGGTGCCCGCGGAAAACATCGCCCTGCTGAAAAATACCGGCCTGCACCGCGCCTTCCAGCCCAAGGCCTACGGCGGCCTCGAGATGTCGCTGCCGGACTTCGCCGAATGCATCGTCGCCCTGGCGGGCGCCTGCGGCGGCACCGCCTGGGCCTTCAGCCTGCTGTGCACCCACAGCCACCAGCTGTCGATGTTCTCCAAGCAGCTGCAAGACGAACTCTGGGGCACGGACCCGGACGCCACCGCCAGCAGCAGCATCGCCCCCTTTGGCCGGACGGAAGAGGTCGAGGGCGGCATTCTGCTCAGCGGCGAAATGGGCTGGAGCAGCGGCTGCGACCACGCCGACTGGGCCATCCTGGGCTTCAACCGTGTCAACGAAGCGGGCGAAAAGATCTACAGCTTCGCCGTACTGCCCAAAAGCGACTACACCATCCGCGACGACTGGTACGCCATGGGCATGCGCGGCAGCGGCTCCAAGACCCTGGTGATCGACAAGGCCTTCGTGCCCGAGCACCGCATCCAGGCCGCCAAGCCCATGATGGAGGGTACGTCGGCGGGCTTTGGCCTGTACCCCGACAGCGACATCTACTACACCCCCTACCGGCCCTATTTCGCCTGCGGCTTTTCCGCCATCAGCCTGGGCGTGGCCGAGCGCATGCTGACGGCCTTCCAGGAAAAAACCAAGAACCGCGTGCGCGCCTACACCGGCGCCAGTGTGGGCACGGCCACACCGGCCCTGATGCGGCTGGCCGAATCCACCCACCAAGTGGCGGCAGCGCGTGCCTTCCTGGAGAAGACCTGGGAAGATCACCGGGTACACGGCCGGGAAAAACGCTACCCCAGTCCCCGCACGCTCACCTACTGGCGCACGAACCAGGCCTATGCCGTGAAGATGTGCGTCGAGGCCGTGCGCCGCCTGTTCGAAGCCGCCGGGGCGGGCGCCTGGTTCGACGGCAACGAGATGCAGCGCCTGTTTCGCGACAGCAACATGACCGCCGCCCACGCCTACACCGACTACGACGTCTGCGCACAGATTCTGGGGCGCGAGCTGATGGGTCTGGCCCCCGACCCCTCGATGATCTAAGGAGAGCGCCATGACCACCGCCATCGCCGCCAGCACCACCGATACGCGCACGCTGCGCCGCGCCCTGGGCAACTTCGCCACCGGGATCACCGTCATCACGGCCCAGCACGAGGGCGTGCGTGCGGGGGTCACGGCCAACAGCTTCAGCTCGGTCTCGCTCGACCCGCCGCTGGTGCTCTGGTGCCTGGACAAGCGCTCGGGCAGCGCCCGCTTGTTTCAGCAGGCCAGCCACTTCGCCATCAACATCCTCGCCGTGGATCAGATCGGCCTGTCAAAACGTTTTGCCGGCGGGCAGGAAGACCGTTTCGCCGAGCTGGCCCTGCAGGAAGGCCTGGGCGGCTGCCTGCTGCTGGAACACACCAGCGCCAGCTTCCAGTGCGCCCGCCACCAGATTCTGGATGGCGGCGACCACTGGATTCTGCTGGGCCGCGTCGAGGTCTTCGAGGATCATGGCCGCGCGCCGCTGGTCTACCACCAGGGCGCGTATTCCCTGGTGCAGCCGCATCCCGCGCCCAGCAGCCCCAGCCAGTACCCGGCCAAGCACATGGCGGCCCGACGGCGCGAAGACCCGCGCCGACCCGGCGCCCAGCAGCCCCGGCAGAGGCAGGCTCTCAAAGAAGCCCTGTCCAGCCTCATGGCGACGGCCAGAACCTGACGTCCTCGGCCATCTGCACGCGACACTGGCTAGGGGTCAGTTTCGCGTGCCGCTGAAAGAACCGGCTGAAGTAGGCCGGGTCGTCGAAGCCCAGCACGTAGGCGATCTGGCTCACGGGTTCCTGGGTGTAGAGCAGCAGGCGGCGGGCTTCCTGGATCAGACGCTCATCGATCAGCTGCTTGGGTGTCTTGCCCGCCAGCTGGCGGCAGGCATCATTCAGGCGCCGCTCGGTGACCCCCAGTTCGGTCGCATAGCGCGGGATGGCCCAATGTGCATGAAAATGACTCTCCAGCAAGCTGCTGAAGCGCTGAAACAAAGGCAGCTCTTCGCGGCTGGCCGTGGGCACGTCCACGGCCTGGTGCATCAGGCGCAGCAGGCTGATGAAGATCAGCTGGCTGAGCAGCAGCAGGCCCTGCCCGCGCCCCGGACGCTGGCCTTTGAACTCGACGCGCAGCTGGCCGAACAGGGCATCCATGCGCGCGGCCTCGTCGGCGATCTCGCCGTGCAGACCAGCCAGCCCCAGGCACATGGGCAACAAGGCCGCCGCCTCGCCCGCCAGCGCGGCATCCTGGCCGAGCATGGGCCAGATGCACTGCTTGCGCACCGTCAGCACGTGGCCGTCAGCGTCGTCTTCGGTGACGAAGGCATGCAGAAACGCGGGCGGCGTCATGAACACCATAGGGCCGTCGAGACGGTACAGGCGGTCTTCGAGCTGCACGCGCACCGGCCCTTCGAGCACGTAGTGCACCTGGAAAAAATCGTGATGCTGGTGCAAGGCCATGCTGCGGCCCAGCTGGCTGGCGATGGTGCCCAGCGCCTCGTAGTGCAGATCGGCGTGGGCGAAACCCGGGCCGCCCAGGTGCGCCAGATCGAGATCGGGCATGGCCTGGCGGTGCGTCCTGGCAGGAGGTCTAGTCGGCGGGGTCATGGTTTTCAACAACGCGTTTCCAGGCAAGGGATGACGCACCGTACCGGCTCGCGTCCCCTTGCCAGGGCTGACACACTACATCATCTCACGTCAATACCGACTAAACGCATCACTTTATTGATCTATAGCAATGAAATCACAGGAAACGCACCGAAATCCGGCAATCTAAGGGTTTGCCCTGCTGTTCAGGAAATTTTCTTCCGATACGATCTACCTGAACTAACTCACTAATAAGTTAGCTAAAAAGGGAGCCACCATGTTCAGATACGTCAACAAGCAGCAGCAGGCCACTTTGCAGCAGCTGGATGCCCAGGCGCTGCAAGTGACCGTCGGCAACGCCAGCATGATGTCTTCCTTCACCAACGTGGTAACCGCCTCGCGGGAACAGGCCGTCGTCCTGCAAACCCTGCTGGGCCAGGTGGACGAACTCGCCCACAGCGTGCAGGCCGTCGACCAGTCGGCGCAGGACACGCGCACCGAGGTGCAAAGCATGCATGCGCTCTCGGCGCAAAGCCATCGCCTCGTGCACGAAACCTCCGGGCGCATCGCGTCCCTGGGCGAATCCGCCGATGGGCTTGGTCAGCGCTTCGAGGAAGTCCGGCAGCACGCCGAGGCCATCGAGACAGTGCTG
Source organism: Castellaniella caeni NBRC 101664 (assembly GCF_001592225.1). Lineage (GTDB taxonomy): Bacteria > Pseudomonadota > Gammaproteobacteria > Burkholderiales > Burkholderiaceae_B > Castellaniella > Castellaniella caeni. The sequence goes on from NZ_BCWN01000017.1 coordinate 57,522, forward strand.
CGGCTGATCCGCGAGGTCGCCATGCAAACCAATTTGTTGTCCCTGAACGCCGCCGTCGAAGCCGTGCGCGCCGGCGAGCACGGCAAGGGCTTCGGGGTCGTCGCCGAAGAAGTCAGAAAACTGGCCGCCAAGGCGGACGACGCCACCGACCAGATCCACCGGATGATCGCCGGGATCACCAGCAGCACGCAGGCCGCCGGCGACTTCCTCACGCGCGTCATCGACGACATCCAGACGGGGATCCGCAGCTCGCAGCAGGCCGAAACCATGCTGGCCGACATCCACCAGCATTCGCAGCGCACGCTCGACGCCGCCAACCAGATGGCCGACGCGGCGCAGACCCAGACGCGCCTGAGCGGCGACATCGTCCACGAGGTCGATCAGCTCTCGGGCATCACGCAGCGCGCCATCGAATGGGTCGGCAAGAGCAACGCCAACATCCGCGACATCCAGGGCGTGATCGGCGACTTCAAACACAAGACCATGGCCCTGCAACCGCGGCAGCGCACGCTCGACGTACTGCTCACCTGCGCCGAGGAAATGCGGGCCTGCAACATCCTCATCAAGAACGCCGAATCCTTCCAGCAGATCGCACCGGTCGTCACGCGCATCCGGCAGATCGACCAGATCATCGACGACGCCTGGCAGCGCCACACGGCGCGGCACCCAGGCGCGGCAGGTCAGCAGGCGTTCGAGCAGGCGCTGGCCGCGTACCGGACGACCCGGGCGCGCATTCTGTCGGCTGCGCAACACGAGCAGTTCGACCAGGTGCGCAGCCTGATTTCCGCGCAGGGGCGTCCCGCGTACGAACGCATCAAAGCCACGCTCGACATGCTGTCCAGCCAGCCGCCGGCCCGGTCGTTTCCTCTTCATTTTCCGGCCTTGCCACGGCACAAGGCCAGCGGCTGACACGCCGCCAGCACGCCGTCCCCTTCAGCAGCACCCCTTCCCCCTCACTTGCGGAGACATAAAATGGGTAAAGTCGCTTTGGCAGCAAAAATCACACACGTCCCGTCCATGTACATTTCCGAGCAGGACGGCCCGCACAAGGGCTGCCGCCAGCCCGCCATCGACGGGCACATCGAGATCAGCCGCCGCTGCCGCGCGCTGGGCGTCGATACGCTGGTGGTCTTCGACACCCACTGGCTGGTCAACTCGGGCTACCACATCAACTCGGCCCCTCACTTCGAAGGCATCTACACCAGCAACGAGCTGCCGCACTTCATCAAGAACATGCCCTACGCCTACCCCGGCAACCCGGCCCTGGGCAAGCTGCTGGCCGACGCCTGCACCGCCGACGGCGTGCGCGTGCGGGCGCACGACGCCACCAGCCTCGAACTGGAATACGGCACGCTGGTGCCCATGCGCTACATGAACGAAGACAAGCACTTCAAGGTGGTGTCGGTGGCCGCTTTGTGCACCGTGCACAGCCTGCAAGATTCGGCCAAACTGGGCGCCTCGATGCGCCGCGCGGTCGAAGAATCGTACGACGGCACCGTGGCCTTCCTGGCCAGCGGCTCGCTGTCGCACCGCTTCGCGCAGAACGGGGTGGCGGAAGACTACCTCTTCAAGGTCTGGAGCCCGTTCCTGGAGACCATGGATCACGCCGTCATCGACATGTGGCAGCGCGGCGACTGGAAGACCTTCTGCACCATGCTGCCCGAATACGCCGACAAATGCCACGGCGAAGGCAATATGCACGACACCGCGATGCTGCTGGGGGCGCTGGGCTGGGACGAATACCAGGGCAAGGCCGAGATCCTCACGCCATACTTCGGCAGCTCGGGGACGGGGCAGATCAACGCGGTGTTCCCCGTCTAAGGCGGCGCGCCCCCATGCACCTGCTCGGCGTCATCTTCCTCATCTGCTCATCATGGTCGCTGTCCATGCTGGATGCCAGCGGCAAGTTTCTCATGGGGGCGGAAGTCGGCGTGACGCTGATGGTGCTGTGCCTGTGGCGCTATCTGGTGCATCTGCTGCTGGCCCTGTCGGTGGTCGTGCCCGCGCGGGGCTGGCACGCCATCCGCAGCGCGCGGCCCGGCATGCAGCTGGCCCGCGGCATTTCGCTGCTGGCCGTGACCATGCTGTTTTTCATGACGCTGCACTATCTGCCTCAGGCGGAAGCCACAGCCATGAGCTTTCTCGCCCCGCTGCTGATGCTGGTCTCGGCCCCCTGGGCGCTGGGCGAGCGCGCCTACCTGTCGCGCTGGGTGGCCGCAGGCATCGGCTTCCTGGGGGTGCTCATCATCATCCGGCCAGGCTCCAGCCTCGACCCCGTCGGCGTACTGTACGGCCTGCTCACGGCGGGCTCGATGGCCCTGCTGTACATCGTCTCGCGCAAGCTGGCGGGCGAAGACCCCTACACGACGCTCATCTGGAGCGGCGGTACGGGCAGTGTGGCGCTGCTGGCCTTGCTGCCCTTGTACGCAGGTGACCTGCTGCGCGTGCTCAGCGGGCTTGAATCCTGGCACTGGCTGGTGCTGGCGGGCACCGGATTCTGGGGCGCGCTGGGCCATTTTCTGCAGATTCAGGCCTACCGCCATGCCCCCGCCTCGATGCTGGCCCCTTTTCTGTATTTTCAGATCATCAGCGCCACCGTGCTCGGCTGGCTGATCTGGGGGCAATTTCCCGACGCGATCTCCTGGCTGAGCATCTTCGTCATCTGCGCCAGCGGCATCGGCATCGGGGTGGTCGAATGGCGGCGCACGCGATGAGGCTCGCACGGGTGGCGGCCCCCTGGCCAATTCCAGCTTGAACATCGGGCCGTCTGTTCATTACGATGGGAGCTTGTCGGCTATTTCACCCACAGGCTGAACCATGAGCAAACCGCTGCCTTTCCCCCTGCGCCGCAAGCGCGCGCCCCACGGCACCGCATCTTCCTCATGGCCCCTGTAAGCGACTCCCAGCATGAAAAAACTCGTCTCGTGCCTGGTTCCCTGCTGCCTGGCCCTGCTGCTGACGGCCTGCGGCCAGCATCAAGATACGGCAGCGGCCGCCCCCCCGCCGCTGGTGGGTGTCATCACGGCGCACCCGGTCAGCGCGCCGCTTGAAAAACAGCTGGTGGGCCGCCTGTCGGCGTTTCGCAGCGCCGACGTCAACGCCCGCGTGGCCGGGGTGCTGCTCAAGCGCGCCTACGTCGAAGGCAGCGAAGTCAAGCAAGGGCAGCTGCTGTTCGAGATCGACCCGGCGCCCCTGAAAGCGGCGCTGGCCAGCGTCTCGGCACAGCTGGCCAAAGACCAGGCCACCCTGGCCCAGGCACGCACCGATCTCGCGCGCTACCAGCGGCTGCACCAGCAAAACGCCATCGCCGAGCAAACCTACGCCGACCAGAAATTCCTGGTGCTGCAGCAAGAGGCCACCGTCCAGGCGGATCAGGCCAACATGCAGACCGCGCGCATCAACCTGGGCTACGCCAATGTCACCTCGCCGATCGATGGCCGCGCCGGCCAGCAGCAGGTGACCGAAGGCGCGCTGGTCGGCCAGGGCTCGGCCACCCTGCTCACCACGGTCAGCCAGCTGAACCCGCTGTACGTCAACTTCACCATCAGCGTCAACGACCTCACTGCGCTGCAGCAGGCGGCCGAACGCGGCGACATCCGGCTGACGCAAGCCAACAAGACCACCGTCAAGGTCACCCTGCCCGATGGCTCGGCCTACGCCGCGCCCGGCACGGTGGATTTTTCCGCCCCCACGGTCGATCCCGCCACGGGGTCGGTCTCGCTGCGCGCGCTGCTGCCCAACCCCGACTTCAAGCTGCTGCCAGGCAGCTACGTCAGGCTCGGCCTGACGCTGGGCGAACGCCACAACGCATTCCTGATCCCCCTGGCGGCGGTACAGCGCGACATCACGGGCACGTACGTGCTGGTGGTGGGCGCGGACGACAAGGTCACGCACCGCAACGTCACGGCCGACGGCACACAGGGGCTCGATTGGGTCGTCACATCCGGCCTGACCGCGGGCGACCGGGTGATCGTGTCCGGCATCCAGACAGTGCAGATCGGCGCGCCCGCCCGCACGGAACCCTGGCAGCCGCCCGCTCCGGCGGCCCAGGCCGCCCATATGGCACCCGCCGCGGCACCACACGCCAGCGGCTCATAACCAGGATCCCCTCATGTCGAACTTCTTCATCGACAGGCCCATTTTCGCCTGGGTGATCGCGATCCTGATCACGCTGGGCGGGGTGCTGGCCATCGGCAGCCTCGGGGTGCAGTCCTACCCCAACATCGCGCCACCCCAAGTGTCGATCGTCGCCCACTACCCAGGCGCCAGTTCCAGCACCGCCGAAGGCTCGGTCACCGAAGTCATCGAGCAGCAGCTCACCGGCATCGACAACCTGCTGTATTTCAGCTCGTCCACCAGTTCCAGCGGACGCGTCGCCATCACCCTCACCTTCAAGCCCGGCACCGACCCCGACATCGCGGCCATGCAGACGCAGAACCAAGTCTCCCGGGCCGAACCCCGGCTGCCGCCCGCCGTGCTCGCGCAGGGCATCATCGTCGCCAAGGCCAACCCGGACACCCTGATGGCGATCGCCCTGCAGTCGAGCGACCCCGCGATCGGCCGCGACCGGCTCAATGACATCATCGCCTCGCAGGTGCTCAATCCGATTTCACGCATCGCGGGCGTGGGGGCCACCAACCAGTTCGGCGCCGAATACGCCATGCGCATCTGGCTGAACCCGGAAAAAATGCACGGCTACGGCCTGTCGGCCACCGACGTGATTGACGCGCTGCAGACGCAAAACATCCAGGTGGCGGCCGGCGCGCTGGGCGCGGATCCCGCCATCAAGGGCTGGGGCTTTACCGCCAACGTGGCGGGCGAAGGCCTGTTCTCCACTCCCGAACAATTCCTGGGCATCATCCTGCGCGCCAATCCGGACGGCACCGCGGTCAAGCTCGGGGACATCGCCACGGCGGATTTCGGGCCGCAGGGATACGGCTTCGACACCCTCTACGACGGCAAGCCGGTCGGCGCCTTCGCCATCCAGACCCTGCCGGGCGCCAATGGCCTGGCGGTCGCCAAGGCGGTGCGCGCCGAGATGGCCAAGCTGCAGGTGGGCTTTCCCGAGGGGGTCACCTGGTCGGTGCCCTACGACACCACGACGTTCATCACGATTTCCATCCAGGACGTGCTGACCACACTGGTCGAGGCGCTGGTGCTGGTGTTTCTGGTGATGCTGGTCTTTCTGCAAAACTTTCGCGCCACCATCATCCCGGCGGTCGTCATCCCGGTGGCGCTGCTCGGGGCCTTCATCGGCATGGACGCGCTGGGCTTCACCATCAACCAGCTCAGCCTGTTTGGCATGGTGATGGCCATCGGCATCGTCGTGGACGACGCCATCGTCGTCATCGAAAACATCGAACGCATCATGTCCGAGCAGGGCCTGTCGCCCAAAGAGGCCGCGCACAAGGGCATGAAAGAAATCTCCGGCGCGGTGGTGGCCATCACCGCCGTGCTGCTGGCGGTGTTCGTGCCCTCGGCGCTGCAAACGGGCTCCACCGGCATCATCTACCGCCAATTCGCGCTGACGATTGCCGTGTCGATGTTCTTCTCGGCCTTTCTGGCGCTGACCTTCACCCCCGCCCTGTGCGCGGCCTACCTGAAGCCCGAACACGAACGCGCGAAGAACGTGCTGTTTCGCAAGTTCAACGCACTGTTCAACTGGACACACGGCACCTACCTCGGCCACATCGCCCACGCCGTGCGCCACGCGCCGCGCTGGATGATGGTGTTTGCCGTGGTCGTGGCCAGCGCGGGCTTTCTCTACGTCAAGCTGCCCAACAGCTTCCTGCCCCAGGAAGACCAGGGCTACGTGCTGGCCATGGTGCAGCTGCCGCCCGGCGCCACCAAGCAGCGCAGCCAGGCGGTGATGGGCCAGGTCTGGGACGTGCTGCGCAAAGAACCCGACATCCAGCACGTCATGCAGATCATCGGCTTCAGCCCGGTGGGTTCGGGCGAGAACAACGGCATGGCGTTCATCCAGCTGAAAGACTGGGGCGCCCGCGCGCAGTCCGCCGAGCAGCTGATTCCACAGCTGAATGCCCTGCTGCACAAGCACATCCGCGATGCCTCCATCGTCGTCGTCAATCTGCCCACGGTGCACGGGCTGGGGCAGTTCGGCGGCTTCGACATGTACCTGGAAGACACGGCGGGCCTGGGGCGCACGGCGCTCGACCAGGCCCTGCAGACGGTGCAGGCCAAATCCAAAGACAAGCCGGTGCTGGTCAACGTGCGGGCCAACCAGCTGCCGCCCGCGCCCCAGCTCGATTTCAATATCGACCGTGTGCAGGCCGCCTCGATGGGGCTGTCGGCCACCGACGTGGCCAGCGCCGCCAGCCTGATGCTGGCCCCTACCCAGGTGGGCCAGATGTTCGCCGAGGGCCGCGTGAAGTTCGTCATGCTGCAGGCCGACGCGCCCTACCGCATGAGCCGCGCGGCGTTCGACGACATCTACACGCCCAGCAGCACGCAGAAAAACGCGGACGGCACACCCGCGATGATCCCCATCTCCAGCGTGATCCGCAGTCACTGGACGCTCGTGTCGCCGTCGCTGACGCGCTTCAACGGCAACCCGGCCATCGAAGTGGTGGGCGATGCGGCTCCCGGCTTCGCTTCGGGCGAGGCAATGGACGCCATGCAGGACATCGTGGCCCGCGATCTGCCCCACGGCTTTGGCTACGACTGGGCCGGCGAGTCATTTCAAGAGGTGGCCTCCAGCAACGGCGCCCCGCTGCTCATGGCGCTGTCCATCCTGGTGGTGTTCCTGACGCTGGCCGCGCTTTATGAAAGCTGGTCGGTGCCGGTGGCCGTGCTGCTGATCGTGCCGCTGGCCCTGCTGGGCACGGTGCTGTTCACCATGGGGCGCGGCCTGGCCAACGACGTGTTCTTCAAGATCGGCCTGGTGACGGTGATTGGCCTGGCGGCCAAAAACGCCATCCTGATCATCGAATACGCGGTCACGGCGCAGGCCGAAGGCAAGACCCTGCGCGAGGCCGTGCTGACCGCCGCGCGGCTGCGCTTTCGCCCCATCCTGATGACCTCGCTGGCCTTCATCCTGGGCGTGTTTCCGCTCTTCATCTCCACCGGCGCGGGTGCCAACGCGCGCCACGCCATCGGCACCGGCGTCATCGGCGGCATGCTGTTTGCCACCGTGTTCGGCCTGTTGCTGGTGCCGGTGTTCTACGTCGTGGTGCGCCGCATCGCGGGCGACAAGCTGGATTGAGGCGCGCCTCCGCGCCGACTCTGCCGCCGACGCGGGGACGCCAGCGACGGCCCGCCGCCCCCCATGGCGGCGTCAGCCCAGCGCCGTGTCGAGAAACATCATCACGGCAAACCCCGCCATCAGCCCCACCGTGGCGGCGGTCTGGTGCCCATTGCGATGGGTTTCAGGGATCACCTCATGGGACACGACGAAGATCATGGCCCCGGCGGCCAGCCCCAGGCTGACGGGATAGGCGATCGGCAGGCCGCTGGCCATGCCGACCCCGACCAGAGCGCCCAGCGGCTCCATCAGCCCCGAAGCCACCGCCACGCCCACCGCCGACCCCATGCCCAGGCCGATCGCCCGCAAGGCCAGCGCCACCGCGAGACCTTCGGGAATGTCCTGGATGGCGATGGCCGTGGTGAGCGGCAGGCCGACCGACAAGTCGCCCTGCGCGAAGCCGACCCCAATGGCCATGCCCTCAGGCAGGTTGTGCAAAATGATGGCCAGCACGAAGAGCCAGACCCCGTTGATACGCTCGATTGCGGGGCCACGGGGCCCCACGCCTTCATGCACGTGCGGCGTGAAGTAGTCCAACCCCAGCATCAGCAGCACGCCAAGCGCCAACCCCACCACGACGGTAAAGGCCGCGCCCGTGCCGCTGCCCAGCAGCGCACGGGCCGCGTCCAGCCCCGGCAAGATCAGTGAAAAGGAAGCCGCCGCCAGCATCATGCCGGCGGCAAAGCCCAGCATGCAGTCCTGTGCCCGGGTCTCGACCCGGCGCAGCACCAGCGCCCCCAAGGCCCCCAGCGCCGTGGCCCCGAACCCCGCCAGGCCCCCCAGCACCGCATAGCCCAGGTAGCCGCGGTTATCGCCCGAAAATGATTCCACCCCGCTGTCGAGCAGCAGCCAGGCCACAGCCAGCAGCGCCACCAGCAAGCCCACCGCAGGCACCCGGTGGGCCAACACCTGTCGGCGCCAGGCGTTCAAGATTGAAACCGTCATGCATTTCCCTCATCAACCGTCACACGCGCGGCTGACGCTATTATTGCAGCGGTTTTGCGTACTTGTTGCGTACAAAACAGGACGACATGACCAACCGCATCGACGGCAGCGACCAGGTTGGTGAACCATGCACGACTCTTGTCCGAGGCGGGCGGCGATTTGATCAGCAGATATTGCTCACCCCGTTTTTCGTAGACCCGCTCCTGTATGGGCCGCATCCCAAGCGCATTGGCCTTGGTCGAGGCACCATTGCGTCCATGGGTGACCGAAACAGAAGATTTCGGCATAGGCCAGCCGCTGTGCTGGGTCTTTCAGCTGCGTCAGCAGCACCAGATTGTGGCCCCAGGGCAATTGTCCAACAGCCTGTTGGACAATTTGTTCATCCGGTCAAGCCGCCGCGAACGCCCGCATATACATCAGGTTGGCGCGAGAAAAGCCCTTCATCTCTGGGAAGGCCGAACGCAAGTCCTGCGACAGCCGCTCGATGACTTTCGCCCCCCAGCCCTGCGCGGCCTGCCGTGCAAGGATATCCCGACCGATCTGCCAGTACAGCAGCACCAGTTCACGGTTGACCGCCAATGCAGCACGCTGCTGGGCCGTATGGATGCGGGTCTTCAGGTCAGCCAGCCAGCCCGCATAGCCTTCGGGCTCTGGTGTCAATTTGACGGGTTTGCCGCTCATGTCCTGGCCCCTGTTTTGCGCTTCTTGCCCTTGGCCGGTGCAGCCGAAGCGGTCATCTTGGTGTAAAGATCGAACAGCTTTTCCAACCGTTCGATGTCATTCTTGAAGCGGCGACCGATGTAGATGCGTTCCAGCACCTCGTCGCTGCAGTCGCGCGCGGCCCGCAAATCAGCGGGCATGTTCTCGGGGCCGTACAAGTCCGCAATGGTCTCAGGAAAGTGATGCTCTCGCGCCAGCAGGATGTCCTCGGCACAGCGCGTGAGATCACCCTGCTGCTATTGTTCTGTGTGGCAGTCATTCCCTATCTCGCCATTTTTCTGCTATCCACCATCCAGTGACATCGTAGCCGAAGACCGTTAAAGCTTACTATTGCGCCCGCAGGCTCAGCCGACGAGATCTGGATGCATCGTTGCTGTTTGAGCCCGACGAGAGGCAGACTGCGTACATCCTGAATCGCGAGGAGCCGCCCGAGGGGGCTCCCAGACTCAATGAGGGAAAATTGATACAAGATGTATATTGATCGGATTGCCCTGCCTCTGGGATTGTGTGCATGCCATGAGATTCATTCTTTCCTTGTTCTCCTTTATCGTCAGCTTCTCGCTCGCCGTGATCTTCCTGCCCATCGTCATCCCAAATGTGATCATGGCGCACTTGAATTCATCCAAAGGTTCCAGCCGCCGGAGACGGCGCAGGCGCTGAAGTCAGGCTGGCTCACGGAGTTCAGCCTACCTTTTCTTAGTCCATGTTTGGCACCAATCGGCAAAGATCGGTTGACACCCACTCCCACCGTCAGCTACTGTCCAGAGGCACCAGGACAATTCTGTTACGTTCCCCGCGAGCCTCATGCCCAATCCCTCCCCCGCGTCCACCTCGGACAACGCCACCTTGCTCGAAGACCGCTGGCTTTCGATCAGCGAGATCTGCCAGTACCTCGGGGTCAGCAATGACACCGTGTACAAATGGATCGACAAGCACGCCATGCCGGCGCACCGTCTGGGCAGGCTGTGGAAGTTCAAGCGTGACGAAGTGGACACCTGGGTCAAAGCCGGGGGCCCGGCAGAACATCGCTCATGAGCCGGTCGTTTATCCAGACGGCCGGGCAGAACAAGGACAGCTACCGTCTGTCCTTCACTACAGGCGGCCTGTTTCACCAGGAATCCCTGCGGCTGGCCGAGGTGCATCAGCAGCTGGGAGACTGGGACAGCACCTGGGCGCATGCCCTGGACAGCAACCTGCTGCAGGCCCGCACCCAGTCCACACTGCGTCGCACCAGCCGCGAATTGGTCTTGCGGCTGCAAACCCTGAGTGACCAAGAGCTGCGGCTACTGCTGGACGGCACGCCCGACGAGCAGAACTGCCTGCTGTGGCTGGCCATTTGCCGCTGCTATCCCTTCGTCGGGCAATTTGCCACCGACGTGCTGCACGAACGCTACATCACACTGAAAGCTACCTTGAGCCACGAAGAGTTCAACGCATTCTTCAACCAGCAGGCGCAATGGCGTCCTGCCCTGGACCGCATCAGCCCCGCCACCCGCGGCAAGTTGCGGGCGGTGCTGTTTCGCATGCTGCATGAGGCAGGGCTACTGGACAAAAGCGGCACCATCCTGGCGGCGTTGCTCAGCCCCAGGCTATTGCGACACTTAATGTCGCAATCGCCCGCTAATCTATCCTTTTTCCCGATCTCCGCACCGGATCTGACTCATACCATCTCATGACGGCCGATCTCGCACACAGCCCCCTGCCAGAACGCTTTCAGCATCTGCTGAAGGTGATTTCCGGCCAGCGCTTCTTGAACAAGCAGGGCTTGGGCAATGAGGTGCCGTTCTTTATCTGCCCCTACAAGCCCCAGGAAGCCGAGGCCATGCAACGCCTGCAGGGGCAGCTGATCACCAGCCTGGCCCAGCAAGGGGTGACGGTGCTGGACATCAATCTGTATGACCTGTCGATTCAGATCCTGAAGGATCGCGGCATCTGGGACCAGATCCTGGACATGGAGTCCGATGTGGACAAACCTCAGCTGCTGGAGCTGCTGCAAGGGGTACTGGACCCGGAAAGCCACCTGATCCCCGCCATCGCCACCCAGCTGGCGCAAACCTCCTTTGATGTCCTGTTTCTGTCGGGCGTGGGTGAAGTCTTCCCGTATATTCGTTCGCACAATGTACTGAACAATCTGCAAAGCACCGCCAAGGATCGCCCCACCGTGCTGTTCTTCCCGGGGGATTATTCCCATTCTGTGGCCACCGGCGCCTCGCTGGATCTGTTTTGCCGAATGCACGACGACAAGTATTACCGGGCATTCAACATCTATCACTGTGAAGTCTGAGCAAGGCGCGCACCATGAACCTGAAGACCATTTTCCAGAAGCCCGTTGACCGCCCGATCGAGGGCGTCATCAAGGCCGACGACGAGGCCAGCCTGCGTCTGGAAATCGAAGAATACGTTCTGACCAACGAGGTCGAAAAGCGCCTGTCCAGCTTCCTGGATGCCTACAACGACTATCACAACGCCAATGGGGTGTGGGTCTCGGGCTTTTTCGGGTCCGGGAAATCACACCTGCTGAAGATGCTGGCCCTGGTGCTGGAAAACCGCCCCATCGACGGCATCCACGCGCTGGATCTGTTCCTGCCCAAGTGTGGCGACGATGCGCTGCTGCGGGCCAGCCTGCAAAAGGCCGTCTCACTGCCCTCACGCAGCATCCTGTTCAACATCGACCAGAAAGCCGATGTCATCAGCAAGACCCAGATCGACGCCCTGCTGGCCGTCTTTGTGAAGGTCTTTGACGAGATGTGCGGCTATTACGGCAAACAAGGCCATATCGCCCAGTTCGAACGAGACCTGGACAGCCGGGATCAGTATCAGGATTTCCAGGCGGCCTACCAGGCCATCGCCGGGCGCAGCTGGCACACGGGCCGCGAACAGGCCCTGCTGGAAAGCCGCAACATTGCCCAGGCTTATGCGCAGGTCACTGGCGGCGACACTGCCCAGGCCCAGGGCATCTTGGACAAATACCGCAGCACGTACCGCGTGTCCATCGAAGACTTCGCCCAGCAGGTACAGGCCTACATCGAACGCCAGCCGCCCAATTTCCGGCTGAACTTCTTTGTGGATGAGGTGGGGCAGTACATCGCCGACAACATCAAGCTGATGACCAACCTGCAGACCATTGCAGAAAGCCTGGCCACCAAGTGCCGGGGCCGCGCCTGGATCATCGTGACCGCCCAGGAGGAAATGGACACGGTGATCGGCGAAATGAACGCCCGCCAGGGCAATGACTTCACCAAGATCCAGGCCCGTTTTGCCAACCGCATGAAGCTCACATCCCAGGATGTAGCCGAAGTCATCCAGAAACGCCTGCTGAGCAAAACTGAAGCAGGCGTCCAGGCACTGGCCACGATCTACTCAGAACAATCGAACAACTTCAAGACCTTGTTCGACTTTGCCGATGGCACCCCCACCTACCAGAATTTTCGGGATCGGGACCACTTCGTCAACAGCTACCCCTTCATCCCCTACCAGTTCACCCTGTTTCAGTCAGCCATCCAGAACCTGTCCAAGCACAGCGCCTTCGAGGGCAAGCACAGTTCGGTAGGCGAACGGTCCATGCTGGGCGTCTTCCAGCAGGTGGCCAAACATATCGCCGATCACGAGCTAGGTCAGCTGGCGACCTTTGACCTGATGTTCGAAGGCATCCGCACCGCGCTGAAATCCAACATCCAGCGGGCCATTCTGATGGCCGAATCCAACCTGAACCATGACTTCGCCATCCGGCTGCTGAAAACCCTGTTCCTGGTCAAATACGTGAAGGAATTCAAGCCCAGCCCGCGCAATCTGTGCGTGCTGATGCTGGATCGCTTCAACCAGGACCTGCCTGCGCTGCGCAAGCAGGTGGAAGAAGCCCTGGCCCTGCTGGAACAGCAGACCTACATTCAGCGCAACGGCGACCTGTATGAATACCTGACCGACGAAGAAAAGGACATCGAGCAGGAAATCAAGGACACCGAGGTTGAAACGGCCGACGTAGCCGCCGAGCTGGTGAAGCTGGTCTTTGACGGCATCATCAAACAGAACAAGATCCGTGTGGACGCCGGCGACGGCACCGCCCAGGACTACGCCTATACCCGCAAACTGGATGAACGACTGGCCGGACGCGAGCACGAGCTGTGCATCCATGTCATCAGCCCCTTTCATGACTACGCAGAAAGCGAACAGGGCCTGCAGCGGCTATCGGCCTACGAGCAGGAATCCCTGGTGGTGGCCATGCCACCCGACGCCCGGCTGATGCACGAGCTGCTGATGCTGAAACGTACCGACAAATACATCCAGCAAAACATCAGCCGCACGCAGAACGCCTCGGTCAAACGCATCCTCAGCGACAAAGGCGAACAGAACCGGCAGCGCGCCGAACGGCTGCGCGTTCAGGTCCACGGCCTGCTGGGCACCGCCAGGCTGATGATTGCGGGCTCGGACATCGAGGTCTCGGGGCAGGAGCCGCAAACCCGCATCATGCGCGGCTTCCAGGACCTGGTCACCCGCGTGTACCCCAACCTGCGCATGCTGCGCGGCATCGCCTTCAGCGAAAGCGACATCCGCAAGTACCTGGAGCACCACAGCGACAGCCTGGTCGGCAACGACGCCACCACCCTGACCGAATCCGAACAAGAGATGCTGGCCTTCATCCAGAGCCAGAAGCAGCAAGGCATCCGCGTCACCGTCAAGACCTTGCTGGAGCGCTTCGAGTACAAGCCCTATGGCTGGCCCTACGCCGCCGTGCTGTGTGTGCTGGCCATGCTGTGGGCCCGGGGCAAGGTCGAGGCCCGCAAGGATGCCGGCCTGCTGGACATCGACGCTCTGGAACAGGCGCTGCGCAACACCCAGGCTCAAGGCCACGTGGTGCTGGAGCCGCAGATCGAATTCACTGCGTCCCAGGTGCGCGGCCTGAAGTCCTTTTTTGAAGCGTTCTTCAACCAACCAGCAGGCAGCAACGAGGCCAAGGCCCTGGGCCAGGAGACCGCCGCCGCCCTACAAACGCTGGTGCACGACCTGGCCCCGCTGGCCGCACAGATCACCCAATACCCCTTCATGGCTGATCTGCAGGCGGCTATCGCCCAGCTGAAACCGCTGGCAAGCCAGCCCTACGCCTGGTTCCTGACCGAACTTCGATCCCAGGAAGACGGGCTGCTGGATCTGAAAGAGCAGGTCATTGCACCAATCCAAGGTTTCATGGGGGACCCGCGCACACCTGGCCCGCAAAAGGTGATCTACGACGACGCCCAGCGGCTGCTGAAATCCGAAGCCGCCAACCTGGACGAGGTCTCGGGCGACGAGATCCAGCAGATCCGCCGCACCCTGGACGATCCCCACTGCTATCGCGGCCAGCACATCCAGCAGCTGAAGGGCCGAGTAGACGCGCTGAAGGCCCGCATCCAGGAAAAGCTGGGGCAAACACGGGATCAGGCGCTGGCCAACCTGAATGACCTGCGCGACCGCCTGCAGAATACGCCCGAATACCAGAAGCTGCCGCCTCAACGCCAGGAAGAACTGCTGTCACACTTCAGCCAGTTGGCCAACCAGATTCAGCAAGAGCGGCTGGTCGGCATCATCCGCGACCGTGTGCGCCGTTTCCAGGACGATGGCTACCTGAAACTGCTGGAGCGTGTAGCCGACATGGCCGGGGCTCTCCAGCAGCCTGAACCGGCTACTGTATCCACAGACAGCACCGAAACCGATGCCCTCCCGTCTGGGCCCACCGACGAGCCCGAGGCTGACAATCCCCCCGCACCAGGACGCACCACCATCGCCGCCCGATCTCTGACGGTTTCGTACCAAAAGGCCTGGGTCGCCGACGAGGCCGATGTCGAGCATTACCTGGACAGCTTGCGTCAGGCGCTGCTGCAAGCCATCCAGGCTGGGCACAAGGTGCAGGTGTAAGGACGCCCCATGGACGAGACCCAGGCTCAACTCATCACCCTGATCCAGCAAGGCGAAAGCCTGACCGTTGAATTCAAGCGGGATATGGATTGCCTGCCAGACAAGGAGCTGGTCGCCGCTGTGGTGGCGCTGGCCAATACCGAAGGCGGCGACCTGTTCCTGGGCGTGGACGACGACGGCACCATCACCGGGCTGCATGCAAAGCACCAGAACACCACGGGCTTGCCCGCTCTGATCGCCAACAAGACGATTCCATCCATCGCGGTCCGTGTGGAAGCCCTGACCCTCAACGGGCAACGCGTCGCCCGTATCCAGGTGCCAAAATCCCGACAACTGGTTTCCACGTCAGACGGCCTGCTGCAGCGTCGGCGCCTGAAGATCGACGGTACGCCAGAGGCCGTCCCCTTCTACCCCCATGAGTTCATCCAACGACAATCCGGCCTGGCCCTGATGGATCCGTCCGCGCTACCCATCGAAGCGCTCTCCATGGACGAACTGGACGCCTTGCAGCGCTTGCGCATCCGCAACGCCATCAAGAAATACGGCGGCGACCAGAGCCTGCTGCCCCTGGCCGACGAAGAACTGGACGGGGCGCTGGGGCTGGCTGTAAAAGGCCCTGATGGCCGACTGCACCCCACCATCGCCGGTCTGCTGCTTCTGGGTAACGAGAGGCAGTTGCGCCAGCACCTGCCGGCCCACGAGGTGGCCTTTCAGGTACTGCGCGGCACCGACGTACTGGTCAATGAGTTTTACCGCAAGCCGTTGCTGGAAACCTTTGACGAAATCGACCTGCTGTTTCGCGCGCGCGTGGAAGAAGAAGAAATCGAGATCGGGCTGTTTCGGGTCCCTATCCCCAATTTCGATCGGCGCGCCTTTCGGGAGGCCTTCGTCAACGCCCTGGTCCACCGCGATTACAGCATCCTGGGCGCCGTGCACGTCAGGCTGGATGATGAGGGCCTGAATGTCAGCAACCCGGGCGGCTTTGTCGAAGGCGTGAACCTGGACAATCTGCTGGTCGCCATCCCCAGATCTCGCAACCCTCTGCTGGCCGACATCATCAAGCGCGTTGGCCTGGCGGAACGCACAGGGCGCGGCATCGACCGGATCTTCGAAGGCATGCTGCGCTATGGCCGCCCTGCACCGGATTACGGCCTGTCGTCACCCCATACCGTCAGCGTACAGATGCGCGTAGCCACTGCAGACACGGAATTCCTGCGCATGATCGTCCAGCAGGAAGGGCGTGACGGATCGCCACTGCCCATCGACAGCCTGATCATCCTGTCGCAGTTGCGCACACAACGGCGCAGCAACACCCAGGTTTTGAGCAAGGCTGTGCAAAAGCCCGAAAGCTCGGTGCGTGGCACCCTGGAAAAACTGGTAGAAGCGGGTTTGATCGAGGCTCACGGTAGCGGGAAAGGTCGCAGCTACACCCTGAGCGCCAAGGTTTACCAAGGGGCTGGCCAGAAGGCGGCGTATGTGCGGCAAGCGGGGTTTGACGCCATCCAGCAGGAGCAGATGGTGCATCGCTTCATTGAAAAGCACGGCAGAATTACTCGTGCAGATGTCATGGAGCTGTGCTTTTTGGACGGCCCCCAAGCATACCGACTGCTGAACAGGCTAGCTAAACAGGGGGCACTGCAAAAGCATGGTGATAAAAAGGCGAGCTTTTATACACACGCACCTTAGTTTATACACGCGTGTATAGGTTTATGCACGCGTGTATAAACGTGCATAAGAATCTGAGAAGAACACCCATGGACACATCAAAACTCAAAAAATTCGCCCAATTCGCCCGTACCCGGCTGATGGAAGACGTCAAGGCCAAACTGGCCCGGGTGCTGGCCACCGACAGCGCTGCCCGCCGCGAGGCCCCCCAGGCGGTCAAAGAGCTGGAAAAGGCCATTGCCGTCAGCGACCGGGATCAGGTGATCGAACGCGTGGCCTACACCTGGTTCAACCGCTTCTGCGCCCTGCGCTTCATGGACATGAACCGCTACACCCGTGTAGGGGTCGTATCCCCCGCCGAGGGTCAGTTTCAGCCGGAAATCCTGGCGGACGCCAAAATGGGCCACCTGGACGACACCATCCCCGCCGCCATACAGAAAAAAATCCAGGACATCCTGGCAGGCCGCGCCACCAGCACCGATCCGCAGGGTGAAGCCTACCGCCTGCTGGTCGTAGCTGCCTGCAACGCCTGGCACGAGGCCATGCCGTTTCTGTTTCAGCGCATCAACGACTACACCGAACTGCTGATGCCTGATGACCTGCTATCGGGCAATTCCATTCTGGCCTATACCCGCGAGGCCATGACGCCCGACGCCTGCGAGGATGTCGAGGTCATCGGCTGGCTGTACCAGTTCTACATCTCTGAAAAGAAAGACCAGGTCTTTGACGGCCTGAAGAAAAACAAGAAGATCACCCCGGACAACATCCCGGCCGCCACCCAGCTGTTCACCCCGCATTGGATCGTGCGCTACATGGTGGACAACTCCCTGGGCCGCCTGTGGCTGCTGAATCGGCCCCAATCCCGTCTGGCCGAACAGATGGAATACTACATCCCACCGGAGCAGCCAGAAACCGATTTCCTGAAGATCAAAGGCCCGGAAGACATCCGTCTGTGCGACCCGGCCTGCGGCTCCGGCCACATCCTGACCTACGCCTTTGACCTGCTGTATGCCATGTACGAGGAAGAAGGCTACGACCCGGCCCTGATCCCCGAGAAGATCCTCACGCAGAACCTGACGGGCATCGAGCTGGATGAACGAGCGGGAGAGCTGGCCGCCTTTGCCCTGACCATGAAGGCCCGCGCCCGGCAGCGAAGATTCTTCAGCAAAGGCATCAAACCCAATATCTGCGTGCTGGAGAAGATCACCTTCACTGCGGACGAACTGGACGAGTACATTACTGCCGTAGGCCGGGATCTGTTCACCCAGGATCTGCGCGACACGCTGCAGCAGTTTGCAGAGGCAGACAACTTTGGATCGCTGATCCGCCCGAAGCTGGAAAACGTGGCCGATGTGCTGGCCACCCTAGAAGCCAAGGACATGGCAGGCAAGCTATTCCTGGCGGAGACCCATCAGCGGGTGCTAAAGGTGCTACGAATGACGGAGGCCTTGAGCCCACGTTATGCCGTCGTAGTGGCCAACCCGCCCTACATGGGCGGCAAGGGCATGAACGGCCGTTTGAGCGCCTGGGCCAAAGACAACTACCCCAAGAGCAAATCAGACCTGTTTGCGATGTTCATTGAGCGCAATCTGGATTTGGCAGTGAAGGGTGGCGCTGTCGCCATGATCACCATGCAAAGCTGGATGTTCCTGTCCTCATTCGAGGCACTGCGCAGCCGCATCCTAGACCAGCACACCATTCTCTCGATGGCGCACCTTGGGGCACGGGCCTTTGACAGCATTGGCGGCGAAGTGGTCTCCACCACGGCTTTCGTGCTTGAAAACACTCACAAGCCCGACTACCGAGGAGCCTATCTGCGCTTGGTGGACGGCAACTCGGAAGCGGAAAAAATGGAGGTGATGGCCAGGGCTATTGAGCAAGGAAAGGCCGCATGAAACTGATATTGAAGAACATCGGCTTGCTCAAACAAGCAGAAATAACTCTGTACCCTCTGTGCGTCATCGCAGGCGAAAACGACAACGGCAAAAGTACGGTAGGGAAAATCGTTTTCTGCATCATCAAAGCCATCAATCGGTACAAGGAAGATTTGCAGGAATCCAAGGAATATCAGGTCAACGAGATTCTGCAAGAAATTTACTTCAAATTCCGCCGCGCACTACCAACGGACGATGGCCAAATACCGGACGTCCTTCGACAGTTGCGTGCTATCACCACAGGCCCAGCCAATCTACCGGAACAGCTTGCAACCGTCCGGGAGGCGCTTGAGCAGCTAGAACAATCTGGAACAGAGACACGATCTACAAGACAAGACATCATGGATGCCCTTGAGCAAATCCAACTGATCACAGATCAACCAGAGGACACTAGGCAATCCATTGAAAATGCTTTCAACAAGGTGTTTGCATCAGAATTTGATGCATCCCTATTGCTGCAAGGCGCAAAAACTGGCACGATTCGCCTTTACGACGGAGACTTCCTGCTGATTCATCTGGAGGTTAACGCAGCGTCGGGTGCCACACTCAAGGGTGATGTCGATCCTATCAATATCAAGGATGTCACTTTCATTGATTCCCCATTGATCCTCAATCACCATGATTTGCTGATCCGCAGCCAATCCATGCTGGATGTGGACCGCAAGCCTGGCCGTTCGTTGGGCAGATCGTATACCACGCTGCACACCAAAGACCTATTTGACAAGTTGAAAGAACCTGCGTTACCGAATGACTTGTTCGCCACAAGGAACAAAGCGTTGCTTGGCAATATCCAGAAGCTGATCGCAGGCGAAATCAGCTATGACAAATCATCCCGTGATTTTGTGTTCACAAAAAACGCTAAGTCGATTTCCATTAAAAACACTGCCAGCGGGATCAAGGTGTTTGGCCTGCTGCAGATCCTGCTGGCCAATGAAGTCATCAGCAAAAATACCATGCTGATTCTGGATGAACCAGAAAACCACCTGCATCCTAAATGGCAGCTGCATCTAGCCAGAATTCTGGTTGAGCTAATCAAAGAAGGCATATATGTCCTGGTGTCTTCGCATAGCCCCTACATGATCGAAGCCCTCAAACGGTACGCTGATCGCGCAGACCTGAAGGACACATCCCGGTTTTACCTGGCAGAAAACCGAACCATCGAAGACCGGAATCGGCTGGGGGAGATTTTTGACGTACTGACAGAACCCTTTGAAACCTTCCGGCAGATGGATGCGGAGGACCTTCGGGATGAAT
>NZ_BCWN01000018.1 GCF_001592225.1 Castellaniella caeni NBRC 101664
GGCCCGCCGGTGCAGGCCAGAACGCCGCACTGTTTCGACTAGAACACCGCACCGACACAAACCGGAACCGGCATCGCCAGACACCTACTTGATCTGCACCGGCAACTCAGTGGTTTCCTTGATGGACTGCAGTGCGAAACTGCTGCGAATGTCGATGACCGCCGGATGGCGCATCAGCGTATCCATCGCAAAGCGCGAGAAAGCAGCCAGATCGTTGACATGGACACGCAGCAGATAATCCATGTCGCCGGACATGGCATAGCACTGAATGACTTCAGCCCAGCCCTGCACGTCCCGCGCAAAGCCGGACATGGCACCGTGCTCGGCCCGATGCGACTTGTCGAGGCGCACGAAGACATACGCCAGCAGGCCCAACCCCAGTTTTTCCGGATCTGCCAGCGCCACATAGCGGCGGATGTAGCCCTGCTCTTCGAGGCGCTTGACCCGGCGCAGACACGGACTGGGCGACAGGGAAACCCGCTGCGCCAAGTCTTGGTTGCTGATGCGGCCATCTCGCTGAAGGTGCATCAGAATCAGGCGATCGGTACGATCGAGGTCCTCGTCTGGCAGCATATTGTCTTTAGGGGCCATAAATAGAACATTGATTGCGTCAGAATAGGCGATTACGCCGACCATTGGCAATCTACTTGCTGGTGGTTTTCCCTACAATTTCTCAGGAGAACAGCGAAAAGAACGCACCAAGGAGACCATCATGAGCACAGCTTTCGAGCCCTGGGACAACCCCCTGGGCACCGCCGGGTTCGAATTTGTCGAGTACACGGCGCCAGACCCCGCCGCCCTGGGCCGCGTCTTCGAAGCGCTGGGCTTTCGCGCCATCGCCCGCCACCGCAAGAAAAACGTCACCCTCTATCGCCAGGGCGCCATCAACTTCCTGGTCAATGCCGAGCCCAACTCTTTTGCTCAGCGTTTCGCCCGGCAGCACGGCCCATCCATCTGCGCCATCGGGCTGCGTGTGCAGGACGCCGCCAGCGCCTACCGCCTGGCGCTCGAACGCGGGGCCTGGGGCTTCGATTCGCGCAGCGGCCCCATGGAACTCAACATCCCGGCCATCAAGGGCATTGGTGACTCGCTAATCTACCTGGTGGATCGTTGGCGCGGCAAGTACGGCCATGGCGGCATCGGTGACATCGGCATCTACGACGTCGATTTCGAGCCACTGGATCACCGCACGGCACACGCCGACCTGCGCCCCAAGGGGGCCGGGCTGCTGCAAATCGACCACCTGACGCACAACGTACACCGTGGCCGCATGCAAGAATGGGCCGAATTCTACGAACGCATCTTCAACTTCAGGGAAATCCGCTACTTCGACATCGAGGGGCAGATGACGGGGGTCAAGTCCAAGGCCATGACCTCGCCGTGCGGCCTGATCCGCATCCCCATCAATGAAGAAGGCAGCGAGACGCCGGGCCAGATTCAAGAATATCTCGACGCCTACCATGGCGAAGGCATCCAGCACATCGCACTGGCAAGCGGCGACATCTACGCCACGGTCGAGGCCCTGCGAGGCCGCGTGCAATTTCTCGACACGCCCGATACCTATTACGAGCTGCTGGACAAACGCCTGCCCGGCCACGGCGAAGACACTGCCCGCCTGCGGCGCAACCGCATCCTGCTGGATGGCGCACCCGACGGCGGCCTGCTGCTGCAGATTTTCACCGCCAACCAGATCGGGCCTATTTTCTTCGAGCTCATTCAGCGCAAGGGCAACGACGGCTTTGGCGAAGGCAACTTCAAGGCGCTGTTCGAGTCCATCGAGCTCGACCAGATCCGGCGCGGCGTCCTGAAAGCCTGAAACCCCGCCGCGGACGATGCCCGGCGGCGGCGCTGGCCTGCCGGACGGACTCGCGGTGCGACAACACAGCGCGGCAGACCCGGCGACGCCACGCCCGCGCCTGCGTACAATCAACCCATGTGCCGATCCGGTTTCTTCACCGGGTCGGCATCCCTGCTTTTGCGCCTATCGCCACGTCCGCCCTTTCACCCGCTCGCCGCCATGCTTCTCGCCTACCTGAACACCATCCGCCAGCGCAGCACGCGCATGTTTCTCACGATCGCGCGCATCATGGTGCCCGTGATGGTGATCGTATATGCCGCCGACCGCTTCGGCCTGGTGCGCCTGGCGGGCGAAGCCCTGGCTCCCGCCATGGCGGTGCTGGGGCTGCCCCCGCAGGCCGGCATCATCTGGGCCACTACGGTGCTCACCAACATTTACGGCGGCATGGCCTCGATGGCGGCTCTGTCCAGCGGGTTGCAGATGACGACCGCACAGGTCAGCGCACTGGGCATCATGATGCTCTTTGCCCACAACGTGCCCACCGAGCAGGCCATCGTGCACCGCGCCGGGGCCAGTGCGCTGGTCACGGGCGCCCTGCGCTTTACCATGGCGCTTGTGGTGGGCGCCCTCGTGGCCTGGATCTGCCAGACGCTGGGCTGGCTGCAAGCGCCCGTCTCCTTTGCCTGGATGGGCCAGGATGCGGGGCTGACCCAGGGGCCGCCCGACCTGCTGCCCTGGCTGTGGGCCACCCTCAAATCGCTGCTGATGGTGTTCGGGGTGATCGTCGGCCTGGTCGTGTTCCTCGACCTGCTGGAGCGCCTGGGCGTCACGCGGCTGATCACGCGCCTGCTGACGCCCGTGCTGCGGCTCTCGGGGCTGGAAGAGCGGGCTGCCCCCCTGACCACGGTGGGGGTGCTGCTCGGGCTGGCGTATGGCGGCGCCCTCATCATCGATGCCGCGGAACGTGAAAACTACAGCCGCCGCACGCGCCTGCTGGCCCTGTCCTGGCTATCGCTCAGCCACTCGCTGATCGAAGACACCCTGCTGATCCTGGCGCTGGGCGCCAACCTCTGGGTGATCCTGGTGCTGCGTGTGCTGCTCACCCTGGGCGTGCTGGCGCTGATGGCGGCGCTGACCCAGCCAGGCACCTACTGGGGGCGCCGCCTGACAGCGGTCGGCAGCCCCCAACGCGGCTGACACCCCGCAGCCACGCCCACCGCGCGACACACAGCGCACGGCAGGCGGGCAGGTGACAGGTGACAGGTGACAGGCAGGATGCCACGGCCCGTCAGGCGTCCGGCCTGAGCAGCTGCGCGTAGTGCCGCCGAAACTTGGCCATCTTGGGTGAAATGACGAACTGACAATAGCCTTGTTGCGGGTTGCGGCGGTAGTAATCCTGATGCAGAGCCTCGGCGGGCCAGAAGGGGCCCGCCGCTTCGATCCGGGTGCAGATCGGGGCATCGAAATGCGCCTGCGCGGCGGCACGCACCTGCTCTGCCGTTTGCCGCTGTGCGTCGTTCAGGTAAAAGATGACGGACGCATACTGCGGGCCAACGTCATGCCCCTGGCGATCGGGTGTGGTGGGATCGTGCGTGCCGAAGAACACCTGCAGCAGCGTTTCGTAGCTGAGCTGCCGCGGGTCGAAGTCGAGCTGTACGACCTCGACGTGTCCCGTATCCTGGCGGCAGACCTGCTCGTAGCTGGGATGATCCACGTGCCCGCCACAAAACCCGGGCCGCACATCGGACACACCACGCAGCGCCCGGAAAACGGGTTCGAGACACCAGAAGCATCCACCACCCAAAATTGCCTGTTCCATTGCGCACCTCTTCATTGCCAGACACATCGATCGACCACCGAGGGCCTGGCCGTTAGCCATCCACACAGACTATCAAGGCTGCGGGGTCTTCGCCAGGGTCAAAATCCAATGCGCCAGACGCAGGGCGTCGGTATCGGACAGCCGCGTCTGCGCCGGCATGGGGATGGCCCCCCACTGGCCACGGCTGCCCTGGCGCATGGCGTCGGCCAAATGCCGGGCCGCCCCAGGCCGACCCGCGAAGCGCTGGGCGATCGCCCGAAACGGAGGCCCCACACGCCGCGCCTCGACCTGATGGCACCCCAGACACTGGCGCTGGGTGGCCAGCGCCTGGCCGTCAGCCACGGCAGAAGCCCCCGCAGCCGGGGCCGTCACCAGCCAGACGGGCAACACCAGAGCGGCCATGAACACCCCCATCCGCAAACGCTGGCGATCTTTTCGCACGAAACATTCCCTTTGTCTGAAGATTTTTGCGGCGCGGCGCACTGCCGTGAGCCAGGCGCGCGGGCACAAGCACCGGCCGCCTCGCGCCGCAGCGGGACGACCCAGCGGCGAGACGACCCTTGCAGTGGGACACCCCTGCGGCAGGACGCCACACGACAGGACGACCTGCGGCGCTGCGAACCAGATACCGGCGTCACCCCCGATCACGGTATTATCCATGATCGTCTGTCCTCTGGATGTCCGCTCATGCCATTTCCCCACATCGACCCCATTGCCCTGCAGATCGGCCCGCTGGCCATCCATTGGTATGGTCTGATGTACCTGGCCGGCTTCGGTCTGGCCTGGCTGCTGGGGCGCTGGCGCATCCACCACTATCCGGGCGAACTCACGCTGCGCGACCTGGAAGACATCATCTTCTACGGCGTGCTGGGGGTGGTGCTGGGCGGGCGCCTGGGCTACGTGCTGTTCTACAAATTCGACGACTACCTGGCCCACCCGCTGTCGATCTTCGAGGTCTGGCAAGGCGGCATGTCGTTTCACGGCGGGCTGCTGGGCGTCATCCTGGCCATGCTGTTCTTTGCCCGCAAGCGCGGCCAGCACCTGCTGGCCATCGGCGACTTCATCGCGCCGCTCATTCCGCTGGGGCTGGCTGCGGGGCGCCTGGGCAATTTCATCAACGGCGAACTGTGGGGACGCCCCACCGACCTGCCCTGGGGCATGATCTTCCCAGGCGCACACGACAACACCCCCCGTCATCCCTCGCAGCTGTACGAAATGGGGCTCGAGGGCTTCGCCCTGTTTGCCCTGATCTGGTGGTTCGCCCGCAAGCCCCGCCCCATGGGGCAGGTCAGCGCGGTCTTCCTGATGGGCTACGGCACATTCCGCTTCCTGGTGGAATTCACCCGCGAACCGGACGACTTCCTGGGGCTGCTGGCGGGCGGCCTGTCGATGGGCCAGCTGCTGTCCATCCCCATGGTGCTCATTGGGCTGTATCTGTTCGTGTGGGCAGCAAGACGATCGTCCCGCGCACCGACACGCTGAGCGTCTCGCGCCCCCCTTCCACCGGCGCCGCCACGGCGGCATCCGCCACCATGGCGCGCATCATGCGCGGCGCGGGCATGGGCGGCACGTCGCCCGCCCCGCCAAGATCAAGCGACTTGAGCTGGTAGCGCTCGTAGCCCAGGGCCTTGACCAGCGCCCCGGCGCGAGCGCGAAAGGCGGCCACCGACTGCTCCAGCAGCTTCTGTTCTTCGGCCACCCGGCGTTCACGCGACACGGAAAAGGCCATGCCCGCAATGGGCATGCGATCCGCCAGCTGGGCGGCCAGCTGCGAGACGGCGGCAAAATTCCTGGACTGCAGCAGAATCTCGGCCTGGCCGCGCCACTGGGCGATCTTGCCCTCTTGGTTGCTGGTGGGCCAGATGCGATAGGCGCCGCTGGACACTTCGATGCCCGCCTGATCCTTGGCCTGCTTCATGACGGAATCGAGCCGTGTGTTCAGCTGCCGGGACACCTCGGCCTGCGACGCCGCCGCGACCTCGGCGGCCAGCGTCACCTGGACGGTATCCTGCGACACCTCGGCGCTGGCCTGAGCCGACAGGCTGGCCTGCGCGGCGGAGTCTTCCGCGGGCGCATGCGCCTGCGCGGCCCACGGGGCAAGCAGCAAGCCGCCAGCCAGCAGTCCGGCAAGCACGGGTTTCATCAGAAAGCGGGTACGACGCGTCATCTCTGGACATCCGGGGATATGAAAACCACGTCAGTCTAACAACAAGCGCCTGCGGCGACGCCCCGCAAAACGTTGTGAAATGTTGCCCACCGGACACGGCCAGCGCGTTCAGGGCCCGGCATGCATCATCCAACACCGCAGCCCACGGACATTGCCTGCCTGCAACAGGCACAAAACAAAAGGCCCACCGCGCAAATACGGTGGGCCTTGCTAAAAACGCCCCGCCTGTGCCGTCAAGGCCGGCATCCCGGAACCGGAGGTTCACGGTGGTCGCCATCAGCCAGATTTCGGGCTATCCAAGTGAAGGAAGCTCTCCCCTCTGTCAATCCGGCAACCTATGCCAAATAGCATTGGTTCAAGGAATGTATGGCCTGGTCACGAACACGGCAGGGACTTAAACAGCTGGATGCCGCAAACAGGCCCCCAGAATAAGTCGGTCAAACACTAAACGGCATTGGCATTGGGTAGAACTTGGTCGAGCATGCCGTTCATGGACTCGATTTTACCCCTGAAATCGCCAACGGCAATATCGCTGAGCGGACCATTGGGTGCGCGCAGGGTCAGCAGCTCGTTGGCGATCTGGATGGCGGCCATGACGGCGATGCGCTCGTTGCTGACGACTTTGCCCGAACCCTTGATGGCCAGCATGCGCTGATCGACCTGGCGCACCGCCGCGAGCAGGGCATCTTTTTCTTGCGCCGGGCAGGCGAGCGAGTAGTCGCGCCCCAGGATGGATACATCGACACGTTCCATGGATCAGGCCTCCGCGCCGGGCAGGCGCTCGAGTATGAGTTCGATTTGCTGCTGCGCCCCGGCCGCCGCCGCTCGCAGGCGGTTGCGTTCGGTTTCGACCTGCGTGAGGCGCTGCTGCATGGACTGCGCGTGCTCTTGGTGGTCGCGCAGCTGCGTTTCGAGCGCGCGACGTTCGTCGGCGGTTTCATCGCGCACGGACTGCAGTTCTTGCTCGTGGCGCGACATGCGTTCGGACATGCGCGTGAACTCTTCGTATTCGTGGATTTGCTGCGACTTGAGCGCCTGGCATTCTTGCTCGAGCTGCTGGATGCGCGCCTGGAGCGCCAGCCGTTCGGCCTGCAGGCCCTGCGTGAGCTGCACGACCTTGTGGATGCGTTGCGATAGGGCGTCGAGATCTTCGAGCATGCGAGCTGACCTATATCAGGAAGAGGACGGAGTCGTACGGGCATCTGACGGTGTGGCGGGGTTCTGGGCGGCCTGCCCCGACGCGCGCACACCCCGATGCCGCAAATAGCGGTTCTCGCGGCCATGGCGAAACAGCAGGCCGGAGAGCTCGTTCAGCGCCAGAGTATAAACCTCGCGCTTGAACTCGATGACGGCTTCGAGCGGCACCCAGTAGGCGTTCCAGCGCCAGGCATCGAACTCGGGCGTGTCGCTTGCCCGCAGGGAAACATCAGTGTCACGCCCCACCATGCGCAGCAGAAACCAGATTTGCTTCTGCCCCTTGTAATGACCACGCAACTCGCGACGAACGTAGTGTTCGGGCACGGTATAGCGCAGCCAGTCTCGTGTCCGCCCCAGGATGCGGACGTGCTCGGCACGCAGGCCGGTTTCTTCGTGAAGCTCTCGGTACATGGCCTGCACGGGGGTTTCGCCGTGCTTGATGCCGCCCTGAGGGAACTGCCACGCGTGCTCCCGGATGCGCTTGCCCCAGAAAACCTCATTTTTCTGGTTCACGAGAATGATGCCGACATTGGGGCGGTAGCCTTCGCGATCCAACATGGGGCCACCTCGGTTATGAATTCAATACAATTACTGTCGATTATACGTACCCAGCGGAATCCCTACCATGTACGCCAGCCAGTATCACCTGAACACCCTGAAAGAAGCGCCCGCCGAGGCCGAAGTCGTCAGCCACCAGCTGATGACCCGCGCCGGCATGATCCGCAAGATCGCGGGCGGCGTCTACACCTACATGCCCATGGGCCTGAAGGTGCTGCGCAAGATTGAAGCCATCGTACGCGAAGAAATGAACCGCGCGGGCGCCATTGAAATCCTGATGCCGGTGGTGCAGCCCGCCGAACTCTGGCAGGAATCCGGGCGCTGGGAACAGTACGGCGCCGAACTGCTGCGCATCAAGGATCGCCACCAGCGCGACTTCGTGCTGCAGCCCACGTCCGAAGAGGTCGTCACCGACATCGCGCGCAACGAGATCCACAGCTGGCGCCAGCTGCCGGTCAACTTCTACCACATCCAGACCAAGTTCCGCGACGAGCGCCGACCACGCTTTGGCCTGATGCGCGGGCGCGAATTCACCATGAAAGACGCCTACTCGTTCGATCGCGACGAGGCGGGCGCACTGGCCAGCTATGACAAGATGTACGCCGCCTACCAGCGCATCTTCACCCGCCTGGGCCTCACCTTCCGCGCCGTGGCCGCCGACACCGGCTCGATCGGTGGCTCGCGCAGCCACGAGTTCCAGGTGATCGCCGACACCGGCGAAGACCTGATCGTCTACAACCCGGATTCCGACTACGCGGCCAACATCGAGCTGGCCGACGCCCCCTGCCTGCTGCCCGCGCGCGAAGCGGCCCGCGAAGCGCTGACGAAGCGCGCCACCCCCGAGGCCCCCAAGTGCGAAATCGTGGCCGAACAGCTGGGCCTGCCGCTGTCGCGCACCGTCAAGTCCGTGGTGCTCGCCACCGACCCCGAAGAAGGCCCGGCGCGCCTCTGGCTGCTGCTCATCCGCGGCGACCACGAAACCAACGAGGTCAAGGTCGGCAAGCTGCCCGGCTTCGAGCACGGCTACCGCCTGGCCAGCGAGGCGGAGATCGATTCCGTCTTTCACTGCACGCCGGGCTACCTCGGGCCCGTCGGCCTGAGCCCCGACGCCATCACGATCATCGCCGACCGCACCGTGGCGCACATGGGCGACTTCGTCTGCGGCGCCAACGAGGCAGGCTACCACCTCACCGGCGTCAACTGGGGGCGCGACCTGCCCGAACCCGGCCTGGTGGCCGACCTGCGCAACGTGGTGGCGGGCGACCCCGCCCCCGAAGGCGGCACGCTGGCCATTCAGCGCGGCATCGAAGTGGGCCATGTGTTCTTCCTGGGCGACAAATACTCCAAAGCGCTCAACGCCAGCTTCCTGGAAACCGACGGCAAGCCCGCCATTTTGCAGATGGGCTGCTACGGCATCGGCATCAGCCGCATCGCCGCGGCCGCCATCGAACAGAACCACGATGCGCGCGGCATGATCTGGCCGCGCGCCATCGCCCCCTTTGAAGTGGTGCTGTGCCCCATCGGCATCGGCAAAAGTGAAACCGTGCGTAACGCCGCGGAAACCCTGTACCAGGCGCTGCGGGCCGCCGGGGTGGACGTCATCCTGGACGACCGCGATGCCCGGCCCGGCATCATGTTCGCCGATTGGGAACTCATCGGCGTGCCCGTGCGGGTGACGCTGGGCGAGCGCGGCCTGAAAGAAGGAATTGTTGAAGTTCAGTCACGATCGGATACGCAAGCCCGGCGCATCGCCCCCGACGACGCCGTGGCCGCCATCCTGAGCGCCCTGGACGCACTGTAGGTATCCACCGCCACCGGCCCGCGCTCAGCCGGGTCGGCCTGGCATGTCACACGGCTTAACGAAAAAATGACCCTGGCAACCAGCAACGCTACCGGCGAACTGGCCGTTCGCGTATATTACGAGGACACTGATACGGGTGGTGTCGTCTATTACGCGAACTACCTCAAATTTTTCGAGCGCGCCCGCACAGAATGGCTGCGCGCGCTTGGAATGGACCAACGCCAACTTGCAGCTCAGGAACAGATGATGTTTGTGGTCAGACACGCGGAGATTGCCTACCGGCAGCCAGCCCGCCTCGACGATCTGATCCACATCCGCACCACGGTCGCCGACCTGCGGGCCTCAACGCTGGTATTCCACCAACAGGCACTGCGCGACGGGGAACTGCTGGCCAGCGCCAACGTCCAAGTCTGCACGGTGCATGCCACCACCTTCAAACCCATTCGTCTATCCCCTTCCATCCGGGATCTCTTGAACAAGGCCCTTCGTTAACCATGCAAGCCTCCAGCGATTTGTCGTTGCTCTCCCTCATCGGCAACGCCAGTATTCCCGTGCAGATCGTCATGCTGATCCTGCTCGGCGCCTCAGTCCTTTCGTGGACCTACATCTTCAGCAAGCGCGCGGCGCTGCGGCGTGCCGACGAACAGACCCGCCGCTTCGAAGACGACTTCTGGGCGGGCGGCGACCTCACCGTCTTGCAGCAGGCCATCGCCAGTCGCCGCAACGAACACGGGGCGCTGGCACGCATCTTCGACGCGGGCATGACCGAATTCGTCAAGGCACGGCGCTCGTCCAGCCGGGGCGACACCCTGCTCGACGCGCCGCGCCGCGCCATGAAGGCGGCCTTCCAGCGCGAAATGGACAGCCTCGAGTCGCACCTCAACTTCCTCGCTTCCACGGGTTCCGTCAGCCCCTACATCGGCCTGCTGGGCACCGTCTGGGGGATCATGCATGCCTTCATGGGCCTGTCCACCATGCAACAGGCCACGCTCGCCGCCGTGGCTCCCGGCATCGCCGAGGCCCTGATCGCAACGGCCATCGGCCTGTTTGCCGCCATCCCCGCCGTGCTGGCCTACAACCGCTACACCAATCAGATCGACCGCCTGTCGATCCGCTTCGAGAGCTTCGTGGAAGAGTTCCTGAACATTCTGCAACGCCAGGTGCATTGAAATGACGTCCCTAGGAGGCCGCCGCAACCGGCGGATGAAAAACGACATCAACGTCGTGCCGTACATCGATGTGATGCTGGTGCTGCTGGTGATCTTCATGGTCACCGCGCCCATGATCACCCCGGGCCAGATCGAGCTGCCCTCGGTGGGGACGGCGTCGGACGTGCCCACCCAGCCCATCGAAGTCCAGATCGACGCCGAGGGCGCGCTTTCCTTGCGCGTGCGCGAAGGCGGCGCCTCCTTCCACCCGGTGGACAAGGCCAGCCTGCTGGCCGAGGTGCGTTCGGCGGCCACGCCCGACACGCCGGTCGTGATCTCCGCGGACGGCAAGGTGCCCTACAACTCGGTCATGCAGGTCATGGATCAGCTGCGCGCGGGCGGCATCGCCAAGCTGGGCCTGCTGGTCAACCAGGACGGCTCGGGGAGCCGCCAGTGAGCCTTCTTCCACACCCGGTTCGCGCCTCATGAAATTTCTTGATCGCTGGATGTCTTCCAAAGACGGATCGGACGAACGCGACGACCGACAGGGCCTGATCCTGTCCGTCGCGGCGCACGGCCTGCTGATCCTGCTGATGGTCTTCGGCTTTTCCTCCATCCCCAACCAGTCCGGCCCGGTGCAGGTCGAGCTCTGGGCCAAGGGGACGGTCTCCGAGGCCGCGTCGCCCGAAGAACAGACCGAAGAGGCCGCGCCGCCCGAACCCGAGGAAAAACCGCAGCCTGAGCCCAAGCCCGCGCCCGAGCCACCCAAGCCCGACGACAGCGCCCAGAAAGCCGCCGAGGCCGAAGCCGCTTTGCAGGCCCAGAAGGCGGCGGCCGCACAGGCCCAGGCCGCCGCCGCAGCCAAGGCGCAGGCCGATGCCGAAATTGCCCTGGCCAAGGAACGCAAGGCCCGCGAGGAAGCCGAGAAGCTGGCCGCCGAGCAGGCGGCCAAGGCCAAGGCGCAGCAAGCAGCCGCAGTCAAGGCAGCCCAGGAAAAGGCCGCCAAGGAAGCCGCCGACAAGGCGGCTGCCGAGAAAGCCGCTGCCGATAAGGCCGCCAAGGACAAGGCGGCGAAGGAACAAGCCGCCAAAGAAGCCGCCGATAAAGCCGCCAAGGAAAAGGCCGCCAAAGAAGCGGCTGACAAGGCGGCCGCCGAGAAAGCCGCCGCCGACAAGGCCGCCAAAGAGAAGGCTGCCAAGGCCGCTGCCGAAAAAGCCGCCGCGGACAAGGCCGCCAAGGAAAAAGCCGCCAAAGAGGCCGCCGCCAAGCGCGACGCCCTGAAGGCCGCCATGCGCGGCGCAGCCATGGAGGCCGCCGGCATCCCCACGGGCAACGCCGACCGCAATCAGCGCGGGGGCGGGGGCGGCAACGACGGCTACGCGAACCAGGTGCGCGCCTGCGTCAAGCCCGGCGTCACCTACAGCGTGCCGCCTCGGACGGGCAGTGGCAATCCGACGGCCAGCTTCCGCACGCGCCTGTCGTCCAACGGCGCCGTCGAGGGCGTCCAGCTGACTCGCTCATCGGGTGATACCGGCTTCGACAATGCCGTGCAAAAGGGCATCGAGAAGTGCAACCCATTCCCCAAACCGCCAAGTGGTCGGTATCCATCGTATATTGACGTGGATTACCGCATGTACGACTAAGGAGATCGTTACCATGACCGTATTCACAGCCTCCAGCTTCATCGGACGCCTCTGGCGGCGTACGGCGGCAGCTGGCCTGGGCATTGCTCTGGCGGCCGCGACAGCCACGTCCGCGCACGCCCAGCTGCGTGTCGACATTTCAGGCGTGGGCGCCACGCAGTACCCCATCGCCATCGCCGACTTCGCCGGCATCGCCAGTGCCACCTCGACGCCCGACGTCGTGCGCGCCGACCTCACCCGCTCGGGTCAGTTTCGCCTGATTGGCACCAACGGCGCGCATCCCGACGTACAAAGCCCGGTCGACTACGCCAGCTGGCAAGGCCGCGGGGCCGACTACCTGGCCTACGGCACGGTGTCGCAGGCGGGCAGCCAGTACACCGTCAGCTATCGGCTGGCCGACAATGTGCGCAAGACCGAACTCGACCAGGCCACCTTCACCGGCACCGAAGCCGAAATGCGCCGGATCGCCCACAAAATCGCCGACCGCATCTATGAAAAAATCACCGGCGTGCGCGGCGTTTTCTCCACGCGCATCGCCTATGTGTTGCAAACCGGCAACGGCTATGAGTTACAAATTGCTGACGCCGACGGGCAGAACCCCCAGGTGATGTTGCGCTCGAAACAGTCCATCATCTCGCCCGCCTGGTCGCCCGACGGCAGCAAGCTGGCCTACGTCAGCTTCGAATCCGGCAAGTCGGTGGTCTACGTCCAGACCCTGGCCACGGGCCAGCGCCAACCGGTATCCAACTACAAGGGCAACAACAGCGCCCCGGCCTGGTCCCCAGACGGCAGCCACCTCGCCATTGTGCTTTCCATGGACGGCATTTCGCAGATCTACACCATCAGTTCCAACGGCTCCGATCTGCGCCGCGTGATGCGCTCGCCGCTCATCGACACCGAGCCCTTCTACACCCCGGACGGCCAGTCGCTGGTCTTCACCAGCGACCGCGGCGGCAGCCCGCAAATCTACGAAGTCCCGGTTTCCGGGGGCGAAGCGCGCCGCCTAACCTTTTCTGGAAGTTACAATATCTCACCCAGGGTCTCGCCGGATGGACAGCAACTGGTGTACGTTACTCGCAGAAACGGTGCTTTCAGGATTGCAAGCCTGGCCTTGGGTTCAGGCGCCGAACAGATCCTGACGGACGGCCCGGACGATCAGTCTCCCAGCTATGCCCCCAACGGCATGCAAGTGCTTTACAGTTCGATTCAAGGCGGACGTAGCGTACTGGCGGTGACTTCGATCGACGGTCGTGTCCGCCAGACGCTGTCGGTGCTCAACGGCAAGGTCCGCGAGCCCGCCTGGGGCCCTTTCACCAACTGATTTTTTTCGTGTGACTCTTTCTTCTAAAGGACTTTAAATGAGCTCGCGCATCACCAGGACTCTGACCATAGCCGCTTTCGCCGCCTCGCTGGCAGCTTGCAGCTCCGTGCCGCTGGATCAAAACGGCGCCAACGGCGCCGGCTCGGATTCGGCGTCCTCTGGGCAAATCATGGATCCGTTCAATCCGCAAAGCCCGCTCGCGCAACAACGCTCGGTCTACTTCGACTTCGACAGCTACAGCATCCCCGAGCAATATCGCAGCGTCGTCGAAATGCATGCCAACTATCTGACCAGCCACCAAAGCCAGAAAGTCCGCATCGAAGGCAACACCGACGCCCGCGGCAGCTCCGAATATAATCTGGCTCTGGGCCAGCGCCGTTCGGACGCCGTGGCACGTGCAATGAAGCTGCTGGGCGTCAACGCCAACCAGATGGAAGCCATCAGCTACGGTAAAGAGCGTCCCAAGGCCACGGGTAACACCGAAGCCGACTACGCCGAAAACCGTCGTGCCGACATCGACTATCAGCGCTGATCCGCTCGCTTGATTGTCACGACGCCGTAGCGTTCAACGCTACGGCGTTTTCATTTGCCGCCGGGCCTACTTCAGACAGAAGGAACCTCTCCATGCATGCACTGACTCACCGCCTGAACATCCTGTCAGCCACGACCCTGATCGCGCTCACACTGGCCGCTCCCGCCGCTCACGCCTTTGCCGACGACGACGCCCGCCGCGCCATTCTCGAGCTGCGCACCCAGCTGCAGCAGATGCAATCGCAAAACCAGCAGGCACGCCTGCAGCTGGCCGACCAGATGGATCTCCTTTCACAGGAAATCGCCACCCTGCGCGGCCGCGTCGAAGAGCTCAGCCAGCAGGCGCGCCTGGCCGGCAACGCCCAGGCAGGCGGCAACGCGCCGCAGCAGGCCGCACAGGCGGGCGACCCGCAGCAGCAGGCGGCCTACGAGGCTGCGGCGGATCAATACCGCAACGGCAAGTACAAAGAAGCCGCCTCGGCCTTCGCCACGTTCGTACAGTCGTACCCAGACAGCGAACTGGCCAACGACGCCCAGTTCTACCTGGGCAGCAGCCAGTACGCCTCGAAAGATTTCAAGAACTCCATCCAGACCATGCAGTCGCTGGTGAAAAACCACCCGGATGATGCGCGCGCACCCGACGCCCTGCTGGTGGTCGCCGCCGACCAGATCGAACTGAACGACATGAAGGGCGCCAAGGCCAGCCTGCAGCGCATCGTCAAAGACTATCCCAAGAGCCCCGCCGCGGAAACGGCCAAGAGCCGTCTGAAGCTGCTGTGACGCATACTCGCACCGAACTGCCGCCCGACGCCCTGGCGCTGGACGGCGGCATCCTGCACTACACGCAGGCCGGGGCGGGCGCACCCCTGCTGCTCATTCACGGTTCGCTGTGCGATTACCGCTACTGGCGCTGGCAGATACCGGCCTTGGCCGAGCACTACCACGTGCTGGCTGCCAGCCTGCGCGGCTGCTGGCCCGAGCCCGGCGCACACCCGCAAGCCGGCTACCGTATCCAGGCCCAGGCGCAAGACCTGATCGGGCTGTTGCGCGCACAGCCCGGCGGACAGACGGCACACATCGTCGGCCATTCCCGTGGGGCCCAGGTGGCCATGAGCCTGGCCACCCAGGCTCCAGAACTCTGCCGCTCGCTGACGCTGGCCGACCCGGCCTTTCGCTTCGACGACGAGCCCGAAGCAGCACCCTTCTATACGCGCACCATCGAGCAGCTGCGCGCGGGCGACATCGACGGCGCCTTGCAAGGCTTCATCGACACCGTGAACGGCGAGGATACCTGGCGCCGCATGGTGGGCTGGTTCAAGGACATGGCGCGGGACAACGCCGTCACCCTGATGTCGCAGATACTGGAAGCCAACCTGGCGGTGCGGCGCCAGGACGCCGCGGCCCTGGCGTGCCCCCTGCTGCTGGTGGGCGGGGCCAATAGCCCCGCCAAGTATGGCACCCGCCAGGATCGCCTGCAGCAGCTGGTGCCGCAGGCGCAGCGGGTGCGCATCGCGCTGGCCGCCCACGGCATGAACCTGGCCAACCCGCGCGCCTTCAACCGGGCCATCCTGCAATTTGCGGCGACGGCCGACGCGCGACAACCCGCCGCGGCCCCGCTGCGCTGACGCGGTGCCGGGCCCGCCGGGGCACCGACATCGTCGGGTGCGGGCGGGCCGCCGTCTACGTGGCGCTTTTGCGGGGCGTCACGCCCCGATCAATGTTTCATGTGCTGCATGTGACCCATGCCGGACATGGCCTTGGGCGACTTGATTTCGCACTGCGCCGAGACCCGGTGGCCGTCGGCCAGCAGGAAATCGACCGCCACGTGATCGCCCACCTTGAGCCCGTCGCGCGCCTGTTCGAGCATGAGATGGTAGCTGCCCGGCTTGAAGTCGAGCTGGCCGCCCGCCGGCACGCTGACCTGATGCACCATGGACATCTTGCTCATGCCGTTTTCGTGCGTGGTCTCGTGCATCATGACGTCGGCGTAGTCGGGCGAGCTGACGCCCGTGAGCACGGCAGCCTGATCGGCCTGATTATGGAACACCAGGAACCCGCCCGAGGGCGCCGGGGCCGGAATCTGGCGAATCCAGCAATCGGAGGCGGTGACAGCCACCGATACCGGCAGCTCGGCGACGGGCGTTGCCTGCCCGGCCGCGTGTTGCGCGCTGAAGGCCGCCGACGACAGCAGCAAGCTGGCGAAGGCCCCCAGCACAGACTTCGATACCTGATTCATTTCACTACCCGTTTCACGTCGCGCCACAGCCCCCATGGCCTGGCATACACTCATCCAGGCCAGTGTACTATGGGCTTTTTCCCGTCGATTTGAGCCATGTCCAAAGTTGCTGCTGTTGCCGCCCCGACGTCGGCGGCGCCATCGCTGATTTCGGTGGCCGAGTTTCGCACGCTGCTCGACCGCCTGCACCCCTTTGCCGCCGTTCTGGGCATCGAAGTACAGGACATCGCCCACGGGCAGGCCACGCTGCGGCTGCCGCCCAATCCCGCCAACCAGCGCCTGGGCGGCATCGTGGCCGGCCCCATGCTGATGGGCCTGGCCGACCTCGCCCTCTATGCCGCCGTGGTCAGCGCCACTGGCGTGCCCGAAGCCGTCACGGCCAGCCTCACCATCCATTTTCTGCGGGGTGCCCCGGCGGGCGGCATCATCGCCCGGGCCAAGATACTGAAAACCGGCCGCATGACGGCCGGTGAAGTGTTGCTGCTGCCCGAAGCGGGCGGCGACCCCGTGGCTCAGGTGATGAGCACCTGGTCGGTGCCACGCAAGGCAAGCTGAGGCACCATCGGCACCCGGCTTGCCAGGCCTGGCGCTGCTTACTGCTTGGCCAGGGTGCCCACCACGCCTTCCACGTAGTAGTTCATCGCGTTCAGGCCCTTGTCGTCCAGGGCGCCTTCGGCCAGCACCACCTTGCCGTCGTTGGTCTTGATGGGCGCGGCAAAGACGTTGAGCGAACCGTCGGCAATGGCGTCTTCCTTGGCCTTGAGCTCGGCCTTGAGGGCGTCATCCACGGCGGGGCCGAAGCCTTCGACGTCCACCATTTTCTCTTTGAAGCCGCCCCAGACCTGATCCGGCTTCCAGGTGCCGCCCAGCACCGCTTGCGCCTCTTTGGTGAAGTAAGGCCCCCAATGGTGCGTGACGGCCCCCAGCTGGGCGTGCGGCGCGAACTTCAGCATGTCGGAGTGGTAGGCGATGGCCCATTTGCCCCGCTCTTCGGCGGCCTGCACCACGGCGGTGGAATCCGTGTGGTGCGTGATGACGTCCGCCCCCTGATCGAGCAGGGCCAGCGCGGCGTCACGTTCCTTGCCCGGATCGAACCAGCTGTTGGCCATGATGACGCGCACCGTCACCTTGGGATTCACGCTGCGCGCGCCGCGGGTAAAGGCATTGATGCCCTGCAGCACCTCGGGGATCGGGTAAGCGCCCACGTAGCCCAGCACGTTGGTCTGGGTCTTGTGGCCC
Organism: Castellaniella caeni NBRC 101664; assembly: GCF_001592225.1. Taxonomy (GTDB): domain Bacteria; phylum Pseudomonadota; class Gammaproteobacteria; order Burkholderiales; family Burkholderiaceae_B; genus Castellaniella; species Castellaniella caeni. The sequence continues at coordinate 17,459 of NZ_BCWN01000018.1, forward strand.
GCCAGAATGCCGGCCACGTAGCGCGCCTGATAGAAGCGCGCATTGGTGGTGGCCACGTTGGGCGCCGTCTTATAGCCGGTGGAGTGTACGAACTTCACATCGGGAAACTGCCTGGCCACCTTCAGCGTAGGGTTCATGAAGCCAAACGACGTGGTGAAGATGAGCTTGTTGCCTTGCTGCGCCAGGTCGCGGATCACGCGTTCGGCATCCGCCCCCTCGGGGACGTCTTCGACGTATTGGGTCTTGACCTTGTCGCCCAGCTGCTGCTCCATGTACTTGCGGCCCAGGTCTTGCTGCCACGACCAGCCGGCTTCACCCACGGGGCTGACGTAGACGAAACCAACCTTCAGGGGTTCGGCGCCCGCCGGGCCCGCTGCCCACAGGCAGGTGGCTGCGGTGGCCGCAGCCAGTGTTTGACGAATCAGACGAGTATTCATGAGCGGGGGTCTCCAGAAAAGGCAGGAACGAAATCGAAAGGCCGAGCCCGGGCCCGGCGGTAAACCACGGGGCCGCCTCAGCTGTTGGGGTTAAAGGCGCGGCCCAGCGAAGCAGGCATGTTGATGCGTATCCAGTTCACGTTGCGAGAAATCAGAACCAGCACGAGAATCGTGGCCAGGTAAGGCAGCATGGACAGCAGCTGCGAGGCAATGGGCACACCCAGCGCCTGCAGGTGGAACGTGAGGATGGTGATGCCGCCAAACAGGTAGGCTCCCAGCAGCACGCGCAAGGGGCGCCAAGTGGCAAAGGGCGTCAGGGCCAGGGCGATCCAGCCGCGTCCGGCCACCATGTTCTCGACCCAGAGCGGCGTGTAGACCAGCGACATGAACGCCCCGGCCAGGCCGCAGCAAGCGCCGCCGAACAGCAGGGCCGCCAGGCGGATGCGGCGCACCGGATAGCCCAGCGCATGAGCCGATTCGGGCGACTCGCCCACGGCCCTGAGCACCAGGCCGGCGCGCGTGCGCGACAGAAAGAAACTGAGCAGCACGGCCAGCGCCAGGGCGCCATACACCAGCGGGTGATGCTGAAAGAACGCGGGGCCGACGAAGGGCAGATCACCCAGCACGGGAACCGACCAGCTGGAGGCCTGGATCGTGGCCCCGACGTAAGGCAGGCCGATGGAGGCCGACGCCCCGACGCCGAACAGGGACAGCGCCAGCCCGCAGGCGATCTGGTTGGCCCCCAGCCAGACCACCAGCCAGGCGAACAGGCCCGCCATCAGCGCACCGGCGGCGGCACCGGCGGCAAAGCCCAGCGTCGAGCTGCCGGTCTGCACCGTGATGGCGAAACCCAGGGCGGCGGCCACGAGCATCATGCCTTCGGAGCCCAGGTTGATGACGCCGGATTTTTCATTGACCAGCAGCCCCAGCGCGGCCAGCATGAGAGGGGTGCCCGCGTTCAGGGCGGCGGCGATCAGCGGAGCCAGTGCGTCCATGGTCGGTATCCTGTGGGGTTGAGGAGGCCGCTCATGCCCGGCGCCGCCAGCGCAGCTGCTGGCGGATGAGGACATCGCAGGCCAGCAGCGAAAACAGCAGAATGCCCTGGAAGATGCCCGTGATGGCATTGGGCATGCCCAGGCGCGTCTGGGACAGTTCGCCGCCGATGTAGAACAGCGCCATGATGAAGCCGGCAAAAACGACGCCGATGGGGTGCAGGCGGCCGACGAACGCCACGATGATGGCGGCAAAACCGTACCCCGGTGACACCGAGGGCGTCAGCTGGCCGATGGGCCCCATGATCTCGCAGGCCCCAGCCACCCCGGCCAGCGCCCCCGACCCCAGCATGCAGCCCCATAGCGCCCGGCGCGAGGAAAACCCGGCATAGCGCGCCGCCAGCGGGGCCAGCCCGCCCACCGTGAGCCGGAAGCCGGCGAACAGACGCGCCAGGAACAGCCAGGCGGCCACGGCGGCCAGCAGCGCCAGCACGATGCCCAGGTGCAGGCGGGTGCCCGGCCAGACGGGCAGCAGAAAGCCGTCGTCGAACAGGCGCGATTGCGGAAAGCCGAAGCCGTCGGGGTCGCGCATCACCCCGTGCACCAGATAGCTGAGCAGCAGCTGCGCCACATACACCAGCATGAGCGACACGAGAATCTCGTTGGCGTGGTAGCGATCGCGCAGCCAGGCCACCAGCCCGGCCCAGAACGCCCCGCCCGCGGCACCGGCCAGAATGGCCAGCGCCATCAGGAACGGCCCGCCCGCGCCCCCCTGTCCATCGTCGAACAGCAGAATGAAGGCGCCCGCCGCAATGGCGCCAACCACCAGCTGCCCCTCGGCCCCGATGTTGAAGACGTTGGCCCGAAAGCACAGCGACAAGCCCACCGCGCACAAGAGCAGCGGCGCCAGCTTGACGCCAACCTCGGCCCAGCCGTGCAAGCTGCTGACCGGCTCGATGAAGAACACCCACAAGCCCTGCAGGGGCGGCTTGCCCACTGCCAGAAACATGAGCGCGCCGCACAAGGCCGTGAGGGCCAGCGCCAGCAGGGGCGACAGCCAGGCCATGCGGCGCGACGGCACAGCGCGCGGAACGAGCTCAAGCATGCGCGGCTCCCGGCGCGGCGGGCGCGCTGGCGGCGGATCGCGCGCCCCTGGCGGACGCTGCGGATGCGGCGTCATCGGGCCACAGGCCGCTCATCCACTGGCCGATCTGTTCACGGCTGGCCTGCTCGCGGGCCACGGGCGGCGACAGGCGCCCCTTGGCCATGACCACCAGGCGGTCGGACAGTTCGAGCAGCTCGTCGAGTTCTTCGGAAATCAGCAAAATGGCGCACCCCTGGTCGCGCAAAGCCAGCAGCTCGGCCCGAATCTGCGCGGCGGCCCCGACATCCACCCCCCAGGTGGGCTGGGCGATGAGCAGCAGCCGCGGCTGGCGCACGACCTCGCGCCCGACGATGTATTTCTGCAAGTTGCCACCCGACAGACTGCCCGCGAGGGCCTGCGGGCCCGCCGCCTTGACGTGAAAGCGGCCGATGATGTCGGCGGTGATGTCCCGCACGACGCCCAGGCGTATCCAGCCATGGCGCACCGTCTGCCGTCCCTGGTGGGACAGCAGCAGATTGCGCGCGAGGCTGAGTTCGGGCACGGCCCCACGCCCCAGGCGTTCTTCGGGCACGAAGGCCAGCCCCTGCGCGCGCCGCCAGGCCGCCGAACGCCGCCCCACGGCCTGGCCTTCGTACAGCAGCGCCTCAGGCGCGGCGCGGCGGTCTTCCCCCGACAGCACCCCCATCAGTTCTTGCTGGCCGTTGCCGGACACCCCGGCCACGCCCAGGATCTCCCCCGCGTGCAGCGTGAAATCCACACCGCGCAGCGGCGTGGCGAAGGGATGGGCGGGTGCCAGGTCGAGCCCGCGCACCCGCAGGCGCACGGCCCCGGCGGGCCGGGCCTGACGCTGCTGCACGGGCAGGTCGGCGCCGATCATGAGCCGCGCCAGGCTGGCCTCGGTTTCCTGCCGTGGATCGCATACCCCCGTGACGCGGCCCGCCCGCATCACCGTGCAGCGGTGGCACAAGGTGCGGATTTCATCGAGTTTGTGGCTGATGTACAAAATGCTGCAGCCCTCGGCGGCCAGCCGCCGCAGCACCTCGAACAGGCGCGAGACGGCCTGCGGCGTGAGCACCGAGGTGGGTTCATCGAGGATGAGTAGGCGGGGCTTGCCCAGCAGGGCGCGTACGATCTCGACGCGCTGACGTTCGCCCACCGACAGGGTATGCACATGACGCTGCGGCTCGACATCCAGGCCATACTGACGCGCGGTGTGTTCGATGCGTGTGGACAATTCGGCCAGCGACGTACCCGTGGGCAGGCCCAGCGCGATGTTTTCAGCCACGGTCAGCGTATCGAACAGAGAAAAATGCTGAAACACCATCCCCAGCCCCAGGGCACGCGCCGCTGCCGGGTTGGCGATCTGCACGTCCTGGCCATCCCACTGCACTGTGCCGGCATCGGGGCGCACCACACCGTAGATGATTTTCATCAGGGTGGATTTGCCTGCGCCGTTTTCGCCCAGCACGGCGTGGATTTCACCCGCTTCGACGGTGAGATCGATCGCATCGTTGGCGCGCACGGCGGGATAAATCTTGGTGATTTGACGGAGGGCCAGTCGCGGCGGCATGCAGGTATCCTGTTCGAATCGTTCGTGAGACTGCCGGGATTCGAAAAATTCTACTCAGGATAGGAAAGACGGCCTAAAGGGGAAAAACCCCTAGGCAGGTAGGGCCAGCCTGAAGCAAATAAGCTGCCAGGCCCGCCGCAGCAGGACATACGGGGGATGGCACCGGGATCATCACGGTCGATGAATAAAGAATATTAACCGATGGTGATACGCCATGCCAAGCCGCGTAACCGCAGGCCTGGCCGCCCCATGAGCAGCCCCCGCGCAATGGTCGCTCAGCCATCCAGGGCCATGCGCCCGGCGAACCAGAGAAACAACAGCCCCACCAGGCCGCTGCCCGTACGTGCCAGGCCCTGCCGACGGCGAAAGGCCGCCGCCAGGCGCGCGCCACCGAAAATGAGCGATGACAGATAGAGCACGCTGCAGACCTGCAGGATGGCCGCCAGGATGAAGAAGGACAGGGCCGGATGGGCGTAGGCCGGATCGACGAACTGCACGAAAAAGGACAGCAGGAACAAGATGGCCTTGGGATTGAGCAAGCTGAGCACCAGGGCCTTGTGAAACGGGTTGCCCCCGGCGCTGGAAACCGTGCGCGTCTCGCCCTGGGCGGGATGCAGCGCCGACCACAGCAGGCGCACGCCCAGGTAGGTGAGGTACACCGCCCCCACGGCCTTCAGGGCGAAAAACAGCATGGGCAGCAGGCGCAGCACCGATGCCGCGCCTGCTGCCGTGAGCGTCATGAGGATGGTGTCGCCCAGAAAAACCCCGCAGGCGGCCTGGTAGCCGGCGCGCACCCCGCGCCCGGCGCCCACTGCCAGCACGAACAGCGAGTTGGGGCCCGGCAGCAGCACGATGAAAATGACGCCCGCGAGATAGGTCCAGACATCCAGAACGCCGTATTGAGACAACATGAGAGGCTCGATCAAGCAAGGCCGCCGCCGTGCGGCGCCGCAGCAAGCGGCACCCGTCCTGGCGGCGACAAGAAGGGGAGACATGCTTATTGTATCGACGCGCACGCGGCGTGTGTCGTCGTTCGCCACGCCCCAGTGTGCTGTTCGGCCTGCCGTCCGTGGCCCTGAATCAGGCCCCGGCGCCAACCAACGGCACCGGGGCCTGATTCATCCTCAAGCGGCGGCGGGCTCGCCAACCTCGACCGAACTGCGGATCAGGTGATCAAAGGCGGACAGCGCCGCCTTCGCGCCCTCGCCCGCGGCGATGATGATCTGCTTGTACGGCACGGTGGTGGCATCCCCCGCGGCAAAGACGCCGGGCACCGAGGTCTGGCCGCGCGCATCAACGATGATTTCGCCGTGCGGGCTGAGATCGAGCGCGCCCTTGAGCCATTCGGTGTTGGGCACCAGGCCGATCTGGATGAAGACACCGTCGAGCTCGACCTGGCGCGACTCGCCGCTGACCCGATCTTTGTAGCTCAGGCCCGTGACACGCTTGCCATCGCCATGGATTTCGGTCGTCTGCGCCGAGGTGAGAATCGTGACGTTGGCCAGGCTGCGCAGCTTGCGCTGCAACACGGCATCCGCGCGCAGGGCATCGCCATACTCGATGAGCGTCACGTGGCCCACGATACCCGCCAGGTCGATGGCGGCTTCCACGCCCGAATTGCCGCCGCCGATGACCGACACCCGCTTGCCCTTGAACAAGGGCCCGTCGCAGTGCGGGCAATAGGCGACCCCACGATTGCGATATTCGTTTTCGCCCGGCACGTTGATCTGCCGCCAGCGGGCGCCGGTGGACAGGATCACGGTCTTGGCCTTGAGCACCGCGCCATTGGCAAGCTCGACCTGGACAGACTTGCCCGGCACCAGGCGCGTGGCCCGCTGCAGGTTCATGATGTCCACTTCGTAGGCCTTCACGTGCTGCTCGAGCGCGACACCGAATTTGGGCCCTTCGGTTTCCAGCACCGAGATGTAGTTCTCGATGGCCATGGTATCGAGCACCTGACCGCCGAAACGCTCGGCCACGACGCCGGTGCGGATGCCCTTGCGCGCGGCATACACGGCTGCCGCGGCGCCCGCCGGGCCACCGCCCACGACCAGCACGTCGAACTCTTCGCGCGCATCGAGCGCGGCCACCTTGGCGCTGTCGTCACCGACATCCAGTTTGGCCAGCAACTCTTCGACGCCGGCGCGGCCTTGGTGAAACAACTCGCCATTGAGGAACACCGAGGGCACCGAGAGAATTTCGCGCTGACGCACTTCGTCCTGGAACAAGGCGCCATCGATGGCCACGTGGCGGATGCGCGGATTGATGACCGACATGGCGTTGAGCGCCTGCACGACGTCCGGGCAGTTCTGGCAGGACAGCGAGAAGTAGGTCTCGAACACGTAGTCGCCCGGCAAGGCGCGGATCTGCTCGATCACGGCGTCGTCCAGCTTGGGCGGATGGCCACCCACCTGCAAGAGCGCCAGCACGAGCGAAGTGAATTCGTGGCCCAGCGGCATGCCCGCAAAGCGCACGCCGATGTCGGTGCCCGCCCGGGCGATTTCAAACGAAGGGCTGCGGCCATCCGGAGCGGCGGCCTCGACGACGGAGAGCTTGTCGGACAGCCCGGCGATCTCTTCCAGAAAGGTGCGCAGTTCCTGTGATTGCGCGCTGCCGTCCAGGGCTGCACGCAACTCGACGGGCTGCGTCACCCGTTCAAGGTAGGTTCCCAATTGTCCTTTGAGGTTTGCATCCAGCATATTTACACCTTTTTGGAAAAAAACACGTCCCCGGAAAATGCCTGAAGCGCGGGTCTGGCGGCGACGCGCACCGGCTGGCGCCCGTCTGTCGAGACGCACCGGGCCTCAGCGGGGAAAAACCGGCGGCCCGCCCGAGGACGGGCCGCCGGAGTACGCCACAGCGGGGGGGACGGTCTGGCCGCCCGCGCGCCGCGGAGGTAAAGCATCGGCTTAAGACAGCGCGATCAGATCTTGCCGACCAGGTCGAGCGACGGGGTCAGGGTCTTGGCACCCTCTTCCCATTTGGCCGGGCAGACTTCGCCGGGGTGGGCGGCGATGTACTGGGCGGCCTTCACCTTGCGCAGCAGCTCGGACGCGTCGCGGCCAATGCCGTTGTCGTGGATTTCCAGCACTTTGATTTCGCCGGCAGGGTTGACGACGAAGGTGCCGCGCAGCGCCACGCCTTCTTCTTCGATCAGCACGTCGAAGTTGCGCGCCAGCAGGTGGGTGGGGTCGCCGATCATCGGGTAGTTGACCTTCTTGATGGCGTCGGACGTATCGTGCCAGGCCTTGTGGGCGAAGTGCGTGTCGGTGGACACGGAGTACACCTCGACGCCCAGCTTCTGGAATTCGGCGTAGTGGTCGGCCAGGTCTTCGAGTTCGGTCGGGCACACGAAGGTGAAGTCGGCCGGGTAGAACACGAACACAGACCACTTGCCAGCGACGGTCTGCTCGCTGACGTCAACGAACTTGCCATTGTGGTAAGCGGTGGCTTTGAAAGGCTTGATCGTGGTGTTGATCAGAGACATGAATGCTCCTTTTGAGTAGGTTCAGTAGGTGGCCTTGATGGCAACGGAACCCAGTGTAGGTAATTTCTATTGATTAGTAAAATTGATAGTTTTTATTATGTTGATTGTCTTTGACTATCACATCCACATCCACATCCACGTCTACGCCTACGCCTGCGGTACGTGGCATACCGCCTGTGACACGCGGCGGCAGATGGCGGCGGGCCGATCGCGGCCGTCCGTGTCGTCCGGGCCCCACAACCATGCGCAATTTGCATGATAGCGGGATTACACATGACGTAAAGCCCGATTACTATATCAAACAATTTATGCAAGTTATTGATATATCTAATATTTTGACGCCTCAACCATCTGGAGCGCCGCATGCGAAAAAACCTGCCCGTGACGCAGCGGGATTACGATTTCCCGGATCACGAAACCCTGCTGTCGGCCACCGATACCAAGGGGCGCATCACCTACGCCAACGCTGCGTTCGTCCGGGTCAGCGGCTTTGAATACCGCGAGCTGCTGGGCAAGGCCCACAACATCGTGCGCCACCCCGACGTGCCGCCCGAGGCCTACCAGGATCTCTGGGATACCCTCAAACTCGGGCGCTCCTGGACGGCCATCCTGAAAAACCGCCGCAAGGACGGTGACACGTATTGGGTGCGCGCCAATGTGACTCCGGTCTACCACGAAGGCACCCTCAGCGGCTACGTGTCCGTGCGCACCAAGCCTGGCGCCGATGAAATCCGCGCCACCGAGCGGATGTTTCAAGCCTACGCCCAAGGGCGGCAAAAAGTGCGCTTTCACCGCGGCCTGCTGTTTGCCACTGGCTGGCGGCGCGTGGGCAACGGGCTGCGCACGCTGTCGCTGCGTCAGCAGCTGGCCCTGACGCTGGGCGGGCTCTGGGGCGCATGGGTTTTGACCGCCGGCCAGGCCGGCATCGCGGGCACGGCATGGCTGACCAGCAGCGCAGTGGGCCTTGCGTGCATCCTCCTGGCCGGCCACCTGCTGGAACGGCGCCTCATCCGCCCCTTGCACGCCATCCAGCGACAGGCCATCCAGGCAGCCAGCGGCCAACGGGTGGACGACTGGCGCCTGACGCGCCTGGACGAGGTCGCCTCGATCCAGAAAGCGCTCAAGCAAGGCAGCCTGAATCTGCGCTCGTTCATCGACGACGTGCAAGACCAGCTGCAAGGCTTGCGCCGTACCTCCGCCGACATTGCCGAGGGCAGCCAGGGCCTCAGCCAGCAGACGGAAGCCGCTGCCCGGCAGCTGGCGGACACCGCCACCGATCTCGACCGGCTCGGCCTGCTCACCACGGACAACACCCGCCACGCCCAGGCCGCCGTGCAGCTGGCCCAGGCGTCCAGCCAATCGGCCACCGAAGCCGCCGACGTGGTGCACCAGGCGGCGGCCCGTATCGAAGACATGGACACGGCCAGCCAGCGCATCGGCGACATCGTCCAGACCATCGACGGCATCGCCTTCCAGACCAACATCCTGGCGTTGAACGCCGCCGTCGAGGCCGCCCGCGCAGGCGAGCACGGCCGGGGCTTTGCCGTGGTGGCGGGCGAAGTGCGCGCACTGGCGCAACGCAGCGCCACGGCGGCCCAGGAAATCGCCAACCTCATCCATGACGTGGTGGGCATCGCGCAAGACGGCGTGGCCCGCACGCGCGAGGCGGCGGGCGCCATGCAGCAGGTGCTGGAACACAACCGGCAGGTGGGCGAACTGGTGGCACGCATCCACACCGCGGGGCAAGAACAGGCGGACGACCTGTCACGCATCCAGCACACCTTCACGCAGCTGGGCAACCTCACCCAGGGCAATGCGGCCATGGCGGAACAATCATCAATGGTGGCGCAAAGCCTGGATGCGCAAACCCACAACCTGGCGCAGGCAGCCGGCGTCTTCCGCGAGGACAGGCCGCGGGCGCCCGAAGCGGCCCGGCGGGCGGGCGCCCGCCTGGCACAGGCCCTGCGCACGCAGGCGCCTGGCCCATCTCCCCGATTGACAGCCGGGTAGTGGACGCTGCGATACTGGACGCCCATCACCACCAGCCAACTGGCGAGGCTTCTCATGGCGCACTTCTCGAACAGTCGCGCGCCCTACTGGGCACTGGGGCTGCTGTTCGGGCTGCTGATGCTGCCCAACGGGGCGCTGCTCTGGCTTGGGTGGCCGCACTTTCCCATGACGGGACGCATCGCTCTGCCGCTTTCAGTGCTGCTCACGCTCGGCTGGTTCGCCCTGTTCGGCAGCCGCCTGTGGCTGGGCTGCCTGCTGCTGGCGCCCGCGGCGCTGCTGATGCCTCTGCAGCTGTTCTACGCGGTCAACTATGCGGCGCCCGCCTCTGTCACGGTGCTGGGCACGCTGGCCGCCTCATCCACCGCCGAATCGCAGCAATACATGGGCCGTGCGCTCGGGCCGATGATCGCGGCTTGCGGGCTGTGCCTGCTGGTGGCTCTGGCGGCGGCCTGGCTGGCCTGGCGCCATCGGCTGCGCTGGCAAGGGCGCACGCGCCGCCGCGTGCTGGCCGCCGCGTGCCTGGCGCTGCTGGCCGTCCTGGCCGCCGACTTTGCCAAGGGCAGCCCCGAAGCCGGCGCCCCTGAAAACCGCCTGACACAGACGGCCGACGCGGCCCTGCGCCGCATCGGGCAACAGCTGACGGCGGGCTACCCCAGCGGCACACCACTGCTGCTGGCCCAGTTTGGCCGCTATCAATACACGGCGCGCGCGGCAATCGATGCGCTGGCTGACTACCGCTTTGGCGCGCGTCTGAGCACGCCCACGCCCGGTCGGCAGGTCTACGTGCTGGTGGTCGGCGAAAGCAGCCAGCGCGGCCACTGGCAGCTGTTCGGCTATCCACGCGCCACCAATCCCGAGCTGAGCACCGAGCCCAACCTGGTGCCCATCAGCCGCATGGTGTCGGCCTTCACGCAGACCATGACCGCCCTGCCGGTGATGCTCACGCGCAAACCCGCCACGGCGCCGGGCACGGCCCTCTGGCCAGAGGCGTCCCTCGTGCGCGCCATGCGCGAGGCGGGGTTCGAGACCTGGTGGATTTCCAACCAATATCCGACAGGCCCCTACGACTCGACCGTCGCCGTCTATGCCAGCGAGGCCGAACACGTGCGCTGGCTGAACTACTCGGCCCTCAACCAGGGCGGCAACGTGGACGGCGCCTTGCTCGCGCCCCTGCGGCAGGCCATCGCCGGGGCCCACGGCAATCTGTTCATCGTGCTGCACATGCTGGGCAGTCACGAGGCCTACGATGCCCGGTATCCGGCTGATTTCGCGCACTTCAAACCGGTCGAATCCCAACGAGACACCCAGGTGCCCGACTGGCAACGCACCCTCAACAGCTACGACAACACCATCCGTTACACCGATTTCGTCCTGGCCCGGATCATCGACACGCTGAAGGCCAGCCACGCCATCTCGGCCCTGTGGTTCGCCTCGGATCACGGCGAAACCCTGCCCTCGCCCACCTGTGACGAACGCGGCCACGGCCACCAGAACCGGCCCGAGTATCAAATCCCGGCGCTCTTCTGGTATTCAGGCGCCTATGGTCAGGCGTTTCCCGAGCGGGTGGCCACGCTGCGCGCCCATGCCGACCAGCGCACCGCCAGCGCCAGCGTGTTTCCATCGATCCTCGACATGGCGGGCGTGCGCATCCCCGACGCCCCGACCGCCGCGCAACGCAGCCTCTTCAGCCCCGAGTGGCGCTTTCAGACGCGCTGGGTGAATCAGTTCTGGCTGACGGATTACGACCGGACACCGGTTGGCCCCGGCTGCTTTGCCTTTGAAAAGCCTTTGTAAACTCGTCAACGTGGCGTCACGCGCCTGCCGTGCCGCGATGAACTGCGCCTCGGATATGCTGTCGCGCACGTGGATATTTTCGGCGCACTGCGCGGCGGCCGTGCTTTCCCACCACGGCTGCCGACCAGCCGACGGGTAGTCGTGGCAATGCAGCAGCCGGGTGTGGGCGGGCAACGCCAGCAGCCGACGAATCGACTGATACAACACTGAGGCGCTCCCGCCAGGGAAATCCGTGCGCGCCGTCCCTACATCGGGCATGAACAGTGTGTCGCCGACCGGCATTCTGGGCGGGCTGCTGCGGACTCACCCGGCGGATGTCGCCTGGCGCCTGGCATTTCTGATCGGGCTTGCGATCACGCCAGCGCTCTTTGGTCTGTTTGGACACTGGCCGCGCGTGCCGATCAACCCTGGCTACGGCGAACTGGTGGCGGCGGGGCTTCTGGTGGGCATCGGCACACGTCTGGGTTCGGGCTGCACTTCGGGACACGGTGTGTGCGGCCTGGCACGCTTGTCCCCCCGGTCGCTTGCGGCTACCGCACTTTTCATGGCAGCCGGTTTCGCCACCGTCTACATCGCACGTCACGTGCTGTCCGAGCCAGGGTACGGCGCTGTCTGCATCGAACCTAAAGCGGGGTGAAACCCGCCGTTTACAGCCGTGACTGACCAGAGGACAGTACACCACACGTCCCCCGGTCTCATGGCGGACACCTTCGACTCGTCTTCATTGCTTGTCGCCTTAACCATAAATATAGTAGTATTTTTATCAGAAATTTCTGTTATTTCAGAAACCACAGAATTATAGACACGACATGAACCTCGGAACACAAACTGAACGCTTCATCCTGCACTTCGGCGAAATGGGAAGCCGCTGGGGTGTCAATCGCACCGTAGGGCAAATCTACGCACTGCTGTTCCTGTCTCCACGGGCGCTGCACGCCGACGAAATCGCACAGACACTGGGGTTTGCCCGGTCAAACGTCAGCACAGGTCTGCGCGAGCTGCAGTCCTGGCGCCTCGTGCGCATGACGCATCAAATGGGCGACCGTCGTGAATACTTCGATACGCCGGAAGACGTCTGGGAAATCTTCCGCATCCTCTGTGAAGAGAAATGCCGCCGGGAAATCGACCCGACGTTGACCATGCTGCGCAACGTTCTCCTCGAAAAACCGACGTCGGAAGATGACGGCTACAGCCAGCACCGCATTGCCCAGATGCTCGAACTGATGGAACTGGCGACTTCCTGGTTCAACGAAATCAACCAACTACCCCCAGAAACGCTCAAAACCCTGATGCGCATGGGCGCAAAAATCCAGAAAGCCCTGAGCATTGTCAACCGTCTGCGCGGCCGCACGCCCACAGAAGACGAATTCCCTGCCGAAGATTTTGCCGCCCCCCCGGAGAACTCACCATGATCGATCCATCCGTGGCCGATCTGTCGCGTATCCAGTTTGCCGCGACAGTCATGTACCACTTCATTTTTGTTCCATTGACATTGGGCCTGTCGTTCCTGCTCGCCATCATGGAAAGCGTCTATGTCATGACAGGGCAACACCGATGGCGGCAGATGACGGTATTCTGGGGACATCTCTTCGGGATCAATTTCGCGCTGGGGGTGGCCACCGGCATCGTCATGGAATTCCAGTTCGGCATGAACTGGTCTTACTACAGCCACTATGTGGGCGATATTTTCGGCGCCCCGCTGGCTATCGAAGGCCTGATGGCCTTTTTCCTGGAAGCCACCTTCGTGGGGCTGTTCTTTTTCGGGTGGGATCGGCTCTCGAAAGTCGGACATCTGGTCGTGACCTGGCTGGTGGCACTGGGCACGAATTTCTCAGCGCTATGGATCCTGATCGCCAACGGCTGGATGCAAAACCCCACAGGCGCAAGCTTCAACCCGGCCACGATGCGCATGGAAATGACGGATTTCGCCGCCGTTATCTTCAACCCGGTGGCGCAGGCCAAATTCGTCCATACCGTCAGCGCCGGCTACGTCATGGGGGCCGTGTTCGTCATGGCCGTCAGTGCCTGGTTCCTGCTGCGTGGCCGCCACCATGAACTGGCCAAACGGTCACTGGTGGTTGCCGCCAGCTTCGGGCTGGCCGCCTCGCTGTCGGCTGTGGTGCTGGGCGACGAGAGCGGCTATCTGACGACCGAGCATCAACAAATGAAACTTGCCGCCATCGAATCGATGTGGCAAACCGAGCCGGCACCAGCGAGTTTCAACCTGTTTGCCATTCCCGATCAGAAAAATCACACCAACCATTACGATGTGAAAATTCCCTGGGTCATGGGGCTCATCGCCACACGCTCACTGTCCACTCCACTGCTCGGGATCGATGATCTGACCAAGCGGGCCGAGGGCCGCATCAAGGACGGACTCATCGCCTATGCCGCCTTGCAGCAGGTTCGCGCGCACCCACGGGATGAGGCCGCGCTGGCGCAGTTCAAGGCACACGAGTCCAATTTGGGATATGCGCTGCTGCTCAAGCGCTATCGGCCCGACATCCTCAACGCAAGTCCGCGAGACATCAACCGGGCGGCAGAAAGCACCATCCCGCAAGTCACCCCGCTCTACTGGACCTTCCGCGTGATGGTCGTCCTGGGCTTCTACTTCATCGGTTTCTTCGCCTTTGCCTTCTGGGCAGTCTCCACCCAGCGCCTGGAACAGTCCCGGAAATTCCTTCGCCTGGCGCTCTGGACTCTGCCGCTGCCATGGATCGCAATCGAATGCGGCTGGTTCGTGGCCGAATTCGGGCGGCAGCCATGGGTCATCGAAGGCGTGTTGCCCACGTTCTACGCGGCTTCGGGCCTGACGGTATCCGACCTGGTCATCAGCCTGACGATTTTCGGGGTGCTCTACACGGCCCTTGCCATCGTCGGGGTCAAAGTGATGCTGCGCGCCATCCGCAAAGGGCCCGACGAGCCGGCGACCGAACGCCGCGAGACCAGACAGCCACAGCAGGCCATTACGGCCATCTGACGGGAGAACAACCATGGAACAGCACATTTTGTTCGATTACGCAACGCTACGCGTCATCTGGTGGGCACTGCTGGGCGTACTGCTGACGGCCTTTGCCATCATGGACGGGTTCGACCTGGGGGTCGCCAGCGTCCTGCCCCTGGTCGCACACAGCGACACTGAGCGGCGTATCACCTTGAACGTGGTCGGGCCCGTCTGGGAAGGCAATCAAGTCTGGCTTGTCGTCGGCGGCGGGGTTGTGTTCGCCGCCTGGCCCCTGCTCTACGCCATGTCGTTTTCCGGCTTCTACCTGGCGATGATGCTGCTTCTGGTCACGCTCATCCTGCGGCCAATCTGCTTCAAATACCGTAGCCAAGTGCCCGACGCGCGTTGGCGCAACACATGGGATCTGCTGCTTTTTGCCTGCGGCGTGATTGCGGCCCTGGTATTCGGGGTGGCCGTGGGCAACGTGATCGTCGGCGTGCCCTTCACCTTCGATGCCGATGTCATGCGGCCGGTCTACCAGGGCAGCCTCCTCGCCCTTTTTACGCCATTCCCACTGCTGTGCGGGCTGCTCAGCGTCTGCATGCTCGCCATGCACGGCTCGATACTGCTTGTCTGGAAGACCGAAGGCGCGGTGGCGCAGCGCGCCCGCGGCGCAGCCATGGGGTGCGGCCTGGCGCTGATCGCGCTCTTTGCCATCGGGGGAGTCTGGCTTGCACAAGGCATCGACGGCTACGCACTGACGGGGCACGTTCAGACACAGCTCGCCTCCACCCCCCTGGGGGGCAGCGTGACCATCGCCGCCGACGCCTGGCTACGCAACTACACGCGGTGGCCGCTGGCCTGGCTCGCGCCTGTTCTCGGGCTGACCGGCGCGGCGCTGGCGGTGCTTTTCGTCTGGTCAGGCAAGGCTGCGGCAGCCTTCCTTTGCTCGGCTGCCAGCATTGCCGGGATCATCTGGACATTCGGACTGAGCCTGTTTCCGTTCCTGCTGCCGTCCTCGTCCGACCCCAACATGAGCCTGACCGTGTGGAACGCCTCTTCGAGCGCAACCTCGCTATGGATCATGCTGATCGCCACCGTGGTGCTGCTGCCCATCGTATTGGCCTATACGACCTGGGTGTACCGGGTGATGCGCGGCAAAGTGACGCAACAAAGCATCCAGGACGAGCATGCATACTGACTTCCTGATGCTGTGGCCAATGTTTTATCGGAGATGACTCAATGTGGTATTTTTCATGGATTCTCGGCCTGGGACTGGCCTGCACGTTCTCCATCCTGAACGCCATGTGGTTCGAATTACGCGAGTCCGAATCGCAGCGAAAAGCGCAGTGATGTATGGCGGAGGATGCTGCCCGCCTGGCCGTGCCTGCCGCCATCCCT
The DNA here is from genome assembly GCF_001592225.1 of Castellaniella caeni NBRC 101664. Lineage (GTDB taxonomy): Bacteria > Pseudomonadota > Gammaproteobacteria > Burkholderiales > Burkholderiaceae_B > Castellaniella > Castellaniella caeni. The sequence goes on from NZ_BCWN01000018.1 coordinate 33,199, forward strand.
GAAGACAACGGTGGCACGCCGCGCCAAGGCCAGCCTGCGCGATGGCTGGCTTCACGATGGCGCCAGGCGCCGTGGCATATGGGGTGGGCCCTGGCAGCCCCCCTGTTCACGGGGCTGCTGCTGGCAATCCAGACCTGGCTTCTCGCCAATCTGCTGACGCTGGGAATCACGGCAAGGCCTGCGCCAACCGCCACATGGCCCGCCATCGTCGGCATTTTTACCTTGATTCTCGTCCGCGCGCTGGTGGACTACAGCGGTCGGCTTGCCGCAAGCCAGGCTGCAGAGCGGATCAAGCGCCAGCTGCGGGAAGCCCTGTTCGCGCGCCTGCTTGCCGCAGGCCCCCAATGGAGCCGCCAACGGGCGTCGGGCGAACTCGCCAGCGTCATGGTCGACGAGGTGGAGAGGCTCGACGGTTTCCTGGCGCGCTATCTGCCATCCGCCGTCGCGGCCGTCTGCCTGCCGCTGGCCTTCATCGGAGCGCTTTTCCCCATCGACTGGATCGTTGGAGCCGTGCTGCTCCTGAGCGTCCCCCTCATTCCATTATTCATGGCACTCGTGGGCTGGGGCGCCCAGGCAGCCAACCGTCGCCACCAGCAGCAAATGATCCGGCTCTCCGGCCTGTTTGCAGACCGCCTGCGCGGGGCCTTCACCCTGAAGCTGTTCGGCCGAGCTCAGGCGGAAGTCGAGGTCGTGCGCCGCGCCAGCAACACCCTGAGCCAACAGACCCTTGGCGTTCTGCGCATTGCGTTTCTTTCATCAGCCGTACTCGAATTTTTCGCTGCCCTGGGGGTGGCGGCCGTCGCCCTGTACATCGGTCTCAATTATCTTGGCTACCTGGATCTGCGATCGACTCCCCTGGGATTGCAGGCTGGCCTGTTCATGTTGTTCATGGTGCCGGAGATCTATGGCCCCCTACGCCGCTTTGCCGCCAACTACCATGATCGCGCAACCGCCGTAGCAGCTGTGGAGCAGATCGATGCCCTGTACGAAGGGCTTCCAGAACCAAAGGTGGGCGCAGCCCTCCCCCGCACACGGCAAGAGACGCTACCCCAACACCCAGCACCCTCTCCCGTGCTGGATCCACAGGTCATCAAGGTCCGCGGGCTCGTGGTGCACGCCCGCGGCAGGCCGCAGCCGATTCTGGATCACCTCTCACTCGACATCCAGCAGGGCGAATCCGTCGCTATCATGGGCCCCAGTGGCGCAGGAAAAACCACGTTGCTGGAATCCCTGGCCGGACTGCGTCAGCCTGATTCGGGGCGCATCAGCACGCTGGGCATGATGGTTCAGGGACAGGCGCACCCTGCCCTGGGCCACCGAATCGCCCTGCTTGGGCAACATCCGTATTTCTCGAAAGGCACGATTGCCGACAATCTCCGCCTGGTATGCCCATCGGCCAGCGACGCGGCCCTGGCGCGATCCCTGGCCCAGGCGTGTGCTGATTCATTCGTTCGAGCCTGCCCCCAGGGTATCCACACCGAACTGGGCGAACGCGGGCTGGGACTATCGGGCGGCCAGTTGCACCGCCTGGCGCTGGCCAGAGTCTTTCTGCTCGACGCCGAACTGCTGTTGCTGGACGAGCCCGTCGCCCATCTCGACCAGGCCAACCGCCAGCAAATCGTGACCAACCTGCTCGAATATGGCCGCAATCGCACGTTGCTGATTGCCACCCACGACCCCCAGGTGGCGGCACGCATGGATCGGATCATCATCCTGAACAGACACGGTGCCATCGATGCGAATCATTGAAACACTGCTCGCATACGCACGAGGGCACTATCTGCAACTGCTGGCGGCGCTGGTGCTTGCCGTTCTCAGCGCATGGGCGGGGATCGGGCTTTTCGCGGTGGCAGGCTGGTTCCTGTCCAAGACCTTCATCGTCGGCGCGTCGATCGCCTTTGATCTGTTTTCTCCCTCGGCGCTCGTCAGAGGCCTGTCCTTCCTGAGAATCAGCCTGCGCTATGCGGAACGCATTTCCGGACATACCACTACCCTGAACCTGCTGGCATCACTGCGCACCCGGGTCTTCGCACGCATACTTGCACTCAGCCCCCGGCAACTGGCCCGATACCGCGATGGCGAACTCGTCGCGCGCCTGACGAGCGACATCGATGTGCTCGACCAATCTTTCCTGACGCTAGCCATCCCAGCTCTGTCCAGCGGCATCTGCGCCATCTCTTTTGCTTACGTGGCCGGACACTGGATGCCGACACTGGCGTGGACGACGGCAGCGTGCCTGCTGGTCTGTGCATGGCTCATTCCGGCCTGGCTCGCATATGCCGTCCATCGCCAGGCAGCAACCGCACAGATTGGCGAAGGCCAGGTGCGTTCCCTGGTCCAGGCGGCGACGAACGCCCACACGGACATCGTGGCCTTTGGAACCCAGCCGCACGTGCAGCAGGCGTTTGTCCAGGCAGCGCGGGCGCTGGCAGCCGCGCAGCGCAGGCAGGCCAATGTCGGCGCGCTGGGACAGGGCCTGCAGGATGTCGGCATGGGGGCTGCCATCGTGCTTGCCCTGTGGATAGGCCTGGACGGCCTGCACGCGCACAGGCTCGACAGCGCACCGGTCTGGGTCGGCATCGTGCTTGCCACGATCAGCCTGTTCGAGGTGGCCTCGCCCCTGATGCAAGGCGCGTCACGCTTGGGGGCCATCGCCGAAGCAGCCCGCAGGGTTCAGGCTCTGTTTCATGATGAACCGTCCATTTCCTCTCCGCCCCATCCGCTGGCCCTGCCCGAATCCTCAGACATCGTGCTGCAAGCCGTGCAGCTTGCCTACCCCGGCGGGCCGCTCATTTTTGACGCGTTCGACCTTGCGCTGCCAGAGGGAACGCGCACGGCCATCGTCGGCCCGAGCGGAGCGGGCAAATCGACGCTCCTGGCGCTGCTGCTGCGCTTGATCGATCCCCTGGATGGCCGCGTGTTGCTGGGCGGTATCGATCTGCGCCAGCTTGACCTGGAGCAGCTTCATCGACGGATTGCCATCCTTTCGCAGGACTCGCCCGTCTTCATGGGAACCATTCGGGAGAACCTCCAGATCGGAGCGGCCGAGGCAAGCGAGGCACAAATGTGGCACGTGCTGGAACAGGCCCACCTGGCGGATTTCGTCCGCGGCCTGGACGACGGCCTGGACGCATGGGTGGGCGAAAGCGGCCGCACCCTGTCCGCGGGACAGGCACGCAGACTATGTCTGGCCAGAATCCTGCTGACCTCCGCCCGGGTGTGGCTGCTGGACGAGCCCACGGCAGGACTGGACATGACAACCGCCCAGGCACTGTTGCACGACCTTGCCGACGCCGCAGGCACCCGAACCGTGCTGCTCGCGACGCATGATCGCTTTCCGGATGAAATCTTCGACATGGTGCTCAGTCTGGGGGGTAAGGACGCCACGTGAACCCTCCTGGTGACGTTGGGCACGTTCCGGGTGCCTGCGGCGTGCGGCATGAAATCTCGGCGGCACCTGCTGTCGATCACCACTGAACCTTGAACTGACACCTCTTTGAGGTCAGTACGTTACGGGAAAATCGCCTTTGAGTCTCGAACAGCCTGGTCATTAAGTTCTGAACTTTCCGTACTTTCCACCGTTTAATTTTGAACTTTCCAGATTGACCCACATGCACGGCTGCTATCGGCCAGGAAGAGACATTCGGACCCAATCGGCGGTGTTGCGCTACAACCGTTCACGAGCAAAAGTTCTGCTTATTCACGAGTGCGAGAGCGCATGCCACTATTCCACCGACTCGGAGGGCCACACCGACCTCATAAGCGGCACGGTCGCTCAATTTCTCTCGAAATGTGTTAAACCATAGCTGTTTGCGAATATATTTTTCGAGTTCGATAGGCTTCCAGGTCGCCTTAAGCAAGTTGAAAGATCATCGGGTCAAGGTATGCAAGAAAAGGACAACAGCGCGACCGTCGCCAACTCGCCGGCATTAGAATCACCGAAGACCAAGGTATTCAGCCGCGAGGGGTTGTACCTGAGGTTGCATAATGATTTATTGCGCGATCCGGTGCTTGCAAGATGATCCGCTTCCGCCGTGTGACATTGCAGCCACTCAACGCGTGGCTTGTTGCCCAACCCCAGACCGGAGCGCATCCCAAATATCAACTGCGCGTGTGGCGAGAGGTCAATACCAACTTCGGGGCGGCGCTAAGCCACGAACTGGTCGCCTATGCTCAAGAAGCTCTCGACGATGCTCGGAAACGCATACGCAAGGGCTTTGAGGACAATCTCTCCCCCTTTTCGGATTCGTTCGACGATCCTGCTGCACACTATCCAGCGATGCTCAACCGCATCACATTGCAGGGCTATCTCGGCGAAACCCTCGCTGGTCTCGCGGTGGAACATTTTGGTGCCTTCGGGAAGACCGACTGGCAGGTGCCAGCCTTTCTGTTCCGCTTCCACGACCAAGAATTCCAGCATCTCGACCTCATCAATGAGCGCTTTCTTATGGGCGAGCCGCACGACCCCGATGCCGAGGCCGAAAAGCGTCCGGGGCGGACCGGTGACGACGCTCTGGCCTTCCGAGTCGACAGCGAAGGCAAGATCACCCACATCCTTGCGCTGGAGGCGAAGTGCTTGGCCACTAGCAATACCGCGATCATTGCCGATGCCCATGCCAAGCTGGCCGCAGGAACGCTGCGTCCTAGCGGCGTTCGCGAATTGATTACTTTGCTGTCGGACTATGAGACCGACGAAGCCCAGACATGGGTGGCGCGGCTGCTCGAATTTTATCGAGACGGCTTCAGGACGGCCAAGCGGCTCGACGGGCTTGCTTATACAGTTGGAAACTTCCCGATTAAGCCAAAGACCCGGTTGAGCTGGCTACCGGCCGATGCGCCGCACGCGTCCTACACAGCCGACAGGCAGCTCGATGCCATGGAATTTCAGCTCTCGGAACTCAGGAGTCTCGTCGACACTCTTTATCGGGGGGCATGATGCCAAGCGATGCCGTACTTAACATCGCAGGGCAGATCAGGACGGATCTAGCCGGCTCGGCGCTGTCGCCGCTGCAAGCGAAACTCTACAGTCAGCGTGTCCGTCGGGACATGGGCGCAGATGGTCTACCGTCGTTCAGCCCAGCAGAACTTGCGGCACGGCTCGACGAAGCGTGCTTGTTGCTGGATGCGGCCTGGCTCGAGCGATCAGTCGACAAAGATCGTGCCTGGACGTCTGCTGTGAAGCGCGCCGCCGAAGTTCTCGAATGGGTTTCGCATTCCTCCCTTAAGCCAGCCGACGCTCCGATCCACCTGCTGTCGGCGGCCGCTTACCAGGTCGCGGGTTATCCCGCTATGGCGCTCGGCCATCTGCGCATGATGCCGGCCGACGAGGCTTTTTCCACGATTCTGCGTGAATTCTTGCGCGGCGATTTTGACTCAGCACTAACTGCCGTGCAGACGTTCTGGAAGGTGCAGCACGACCTTGATGAAGACCGTGTCCTGCGAGCCCCCCTTATCAATGCGGGTGAGGAGGACGACGAGGGCGAGGACGATGACACTCGACTTGCCAATCTTGAAGTCTCGACCGTCCGCCACATCGTCATGTGCATCGGCACCATCTGTTCCTATCTGCGCACTGGCGATGCCGCGTTGGTCGACCGTGCTTTGGTCAAGCTAGATGCACTAGCGCAAAGCTACCTGCATAGCCACGATCCCTACTCCTATCTGCTGGCGCGGCTCTGCGCCGGTGCAGCCCACCGCTTCATAGATGCAAGCCTCTGGCCCCACATCGAACGGCTCACCGATGACGTGAACTCACGCACCCACGCCGCTCTGATGCAATTCGCCCGCGCGGCCTTCGTCAATCGACGCGCCTTGGTATGGCCTGCGCAACGGGCCGGCATCGATCGGCTAGCGGCCAACGACAGCTTCGTTCTCTGCACGCCAACTGGATCGGGCAAAACAACCATCGCCACCCTTGGCGCCGTACAGGGCCTCTTCGTAGCGCGCCCAAATCCGCTTCTCGCAGAGAATCTTGTACTTTACCTCGTGCCCTCGCGCGCACTAGCTGCCGAGGTCGAAGCTCGGTTCGCAGAAGATCTGCGCGACATCGCGGCGGAGCCAGTGGTTGTCACCGGACTTTATGGAGGCACGGATTGGGGGCCGACCGATGCATGGGTCCAAGTCGATCAGCCGACCGTCGTCATCTGCACGTTCGAAAAGGCCGATGCCCTGTTGCGCTATCTCGGAACGCTGTTTCTCGATCGTGTGCGCCTCGTAGTCATTGACGAAGCCCATATGGTCGAGCAGGATCCGAACCGATCAGACGCTGTCACCGATGGCACGTCTCGCGCTCTCCGACTCGAGCAGCTCAGTGCCCGTCTGCTTCGCGCGCAGGATAACAAGAACTTCCGGATCATCGCGCTCTCGGCGGTCGCCGCCAAGGCCGCGCCAGCAATTGCATCCTGGCTGTCGAGCGACGAAAACGGTGATCCGATCAGCTCGACCTATCGTAGCACCCGGCAGATGCTCGGTCGGCTTGAGGTCGCGCGGAGCGGCCGGTTCGACATCCGCTACGACTTGATGGACGGGCGTACGCTCGAGTTCGAGGATGAGCGCACTGATGATCGCCCCTATATTCCCAGCCCTTTTCCACCTGTCCCCGGCGGTGTTGATAGAGCGCTCGGAGTAGAGAAATCGCTGCGTGGACCTACGCTTTGGGCCGCCCTCCACCTCGCCGCCGAGCGATCAGACGGCACCCGACCGACCGTGATGATCTCACTAACGCAGAACGTCAGCTCCTTTGCCGAGAATTGCGCCGATCTGCTCGAAGGCTGGATCGCGGCAAAAGTCACCCTTCCGAATTACTGGTCCGTCGCCGACAGCGACTCGCACTGGCAGAGCTGCCTCGCTGCGGCCGAGGACTATTTCACAACGGCTTCCTTCGAATATCGCCTGCTGATCCAAGGAATCGCGGTTCATCACGGCCAAATGCCAGGACTCCTAGCACGACGACTCAAGGTGGCGATCGATCGCGGCAATGTCCGCGTGGTGATCGCGACCTCGACACTCTCCGAAGGGGTCAATATCCCAGTAAATACGCTGCTGATCCCGAGCGTCCATCGCTCGAACACAGTCTTCACGGTCAATGAATTCTCGAACCTCATCGGCCGTGCTGGGCGGCCGGGCGTCGCTACCGAAGGCACTGCCCTCGTCGTGCTGCCCGAGCGCGAATATCGCGGCCGCAGCCGCAATTATGTCTGGAACCGGACCTGGGAGGGTTATGACAAGCTCGTCGACGAGCTGAAAGACGCGACCGAACTTGCCTCCACCGGTGACCTATCGGTCAAGGAGGGTGCCGCGAATAGCGCGCTCGCCATTTTGCTGGAGCGGCTACGCGATGCGTGGGAGGATATGAGCGGCAGCGATGGTGACGATGATTTTGCCGAATGGCTCGAGGAAACCTCGGTAGTTGACGGGCTCGGCGATGACGACGACAGTGAGAAACTACTGGATACGCTCGACGGATTGCTAATCGCCGCGATCCAGGAGATCGAACAGATGTGCAACGCGGGTCGCAGTGCTGCCGACCTCGAAACCGAATTGTCGGCGCTGTGGCGGCGAACCTACGCCTACGTCGCGGCGTACGAGGAGGATCGCCTGGCACAGACTTGGCTCCAGCGAGGACGGGCAATAACCAGCCTCTATCCCGACCCCAATCGGCGCCGCCAGCTCTACAAGACTAGCTTGCCGCCACGCTCGGGATCGATCCTCCTGGATCGCGTCGACGACATCCGCGCGGCCTTGGTAGCCGGCATCGATTATGCCGATCGGTCGGCCGAGCAACAGTTCCAGTTCATTCGCGCGATTATCGCCTTGCTGAGCGAAGTGCCAGCGTTCCGCATCTCGACCAAGCTCGGACGGATGCGTAAGCCTTTCCGCGACTGGGAGAAATTGCTGCGCTGGTGGTTGTTTAAGACCACTCTCAAAAAGCAGCCCAAACCGAAAGAGCTTGGCCCCTGGTTCGCCTTCGTCTCCGATAATTTCATTTATCGCGGCAATTGGGGGTTGGGTAGTCTGATTGGCGTGCTGATGGATCGGGGTGACGCCGCCGGTCCAGTCGATGCGCTCACAATCGACGACTGGCCACGCAGCGGCCTGCCGTGGATCGGTTTTTGGCTCAAGGAACTGGTCAATTGGGGCACGCTCGATCCGGTCGCCGCGTTCCTTCTGGCACGCGGCAATGCTCGGAACCGCGCGCAAGCGGAAACGGACGCGCAGGCTTATTATGTGCAGCTCGACGCAGACACCGCGCCAAACGACAAGCTCGATCCTCGTCGTATCCGGGATTGGGTCAAAACACGCCAGCCGCCGGCTCCGATGCGGCGGGCATCGCGTGAAATCACACTCGACGTGCGGCTCGAGCGACCGGCACGGGACTATCTTGCACGCCAGCTCAGCGTCCTGCCACTCGTGACAGCCGATCGCCTCAGCTGGATCGATCCAGCCGGCTATACCGTCGCGCACTGCAACCGCCCGACGGATTGGGACGAACAATCCTCACGCTTCCGATTCGAGCTATTCGTAGATCTGCAGCAAGTTAGCGGCGAACCCTATCTGCCGCATCGGCGCGAAATGTAATGACCCAGTGAAAACCTGCCTACTTCTGGCAATCGCTAAAAATGGGGGGATTACCCGTCACCGCACGACGGCTATCCGACAACCGATCTGCGGCTGCGCTACTGAAGTGGCCCCCAGGGCGGAGACAAACTGTCGAAGCCTTGCAGACGCAGGTGGCAAGCGTCTGCCCTTCTCGACATGGGTGATGTAAGACGGATGGCAGCCAAGACGCGTTGCTAACTGGCCCACGGTAAGTCCCTTGGACCGTCGCAAAGCAGCCAGATCGTTTCCAAAGACGCGTAGCACGGAATCCCTTCCTCCAGAGGCTCTCAAAAGGAAATTCTGATATCCAGGAGACCAACTGCCCATTGGGGACTTCCATAGTATAAGCCATTGATTTATAACGATGAATTAAGATAGCCCATCGAATTTTTGCGCTCAAAGTACCTCGTGATTGTCCAATCTGCGGATCACCAACACAGGCAGAGACCGGCGGTACACACGCGCTTCAGGCGGAAGAAGGCACAAAAATGCCCTGGCTTCAGACCTCACCTCAACGTCATTTTTGGTCTGAAACCCTTGTCAGCAGTGGATCTATGCGTTTTTGGGAGTTCAAAACTCAGTGACGGAAGTTCAAAACTCAGTGGCGTTCGACACGACACCTGCAAATGTAACCACCCTGCCGCCCCCCTTGAAATGCCCAGAATCATCCCTATAATTAGCACTCGATGGGGTTGAGTGCTAACACCGGCACCGCCCCCGCACTTTTCAATTCTCATGAACAGGAGTTCCTCCATGGCACTGCGTCCTTTGCACGATCGCGTGATCGTCAAGCGTCTGGACAACGAGCGCACCACCGCCTCGGGTATCGTCATCCCTGACAGCGCTGCTGAAAAGCCCGATCAGGGCGAAGTCCTGGCCGTTGGCCCCGGCAAGAAGACCGAAGACGGCAAGATCATCGCCGTTGACGTCAAAGTCGGCGACAAGGTTCTGTTCGGCAAGTACGCCGGCCAGTCCGTCAAGGTGGATGGCGACGAAGTTCTCGTCATCCGCGAGGAAGAAATCCTCGCCGTGATCCAGTAAGCCACCCCACCGCTCAATACCAAGGAATTTCAACATGGCTGCAAAGCAAGTTTATTTCGGTGACGACGCCCGCACGCGCATCGTCCGTGGCGTCAACATCCTCGCCAACGCCGTCAAGACCACCATGGGCCCCAAGGGCCGCAACGTGGTGCTCGACCGCTCGTTCGGCGCCCCCACCGTCACCAAGGACGGTGTCTCGGTGGCCAAGGAAATCGAACTGAAAGACAAGTTCGAGAACATCGGCGCCCAGCTGGTCAAGGAAGTCGCTTCCAAGACCTCCGACAACGCCGGTGACGGCACCACCACCGCCACCGTGCTGGCTCAGTCGATCGTCGAAGAAGGCCTGAAATTCGTGGCCGCCGGCATCAGCCCGATGGATCTCAAGCGCGGCATCGACAAGGCCGTGGCCGCCGCCGTCGAGAGCCTGCACACGCTGTCCAAGCCCTGCACCACCAGCAAGGCCATCGCGCAAGTGGGCTCGATCTCGGCCAACAGCGACACCTCCGTCGGCGAAATCATCGCCAACGCGATGGACAAGGTCGGCAAGGAAGGCGTCATTACCGTCGAAGACGGCAAGTCGCTGGACAACGAGCTGGACGTCGTCGAAGGCATGCAATTCGACCGCGGCTACCTGTCGCCCTACTTCATCAACAACCCGGACAAGCAAGTCGCCGTCCTGGAAGACCCGTTCATCCTGATTTTCGACAAGAAGATCAGCAACATCCGCGACCTGCTGCCGGTGCTCGAACAAGTTGCCAAGTCCAGCCGTCCGCTGCTGATCGTGGCTGAAGACGTCGAAGGCGAAGCCCTGGCCACGCTGGTCGTGAACAACATCCGTGGCATCCTGAAGACCACCGCCGTCAAGGCTCCGGGCTTTGGCGACCGCCGCAAGGCCATGCTCGAAGACATCGCCATCCTCACGGGCGGCACGGTGATCTCCGAAGAAACCGGCCTGTCGCTGGAAAAAGCCACCCTCGAACTGCTGGGCCAAGCCAAGCGCATCGAAGTGGCCAAGGAAAACACCACGATCATCGACGGTGCCGGCCAGGCCGCCAACATCGAAGCGCGCGTCAAGCAAATCCGCACGCAGATCGAAGAAGCCACGTCCGACTACGACCGTGAAAAACTGCAAGAACGCGTCGCCAAACTGGCGGGCGGTGTTGCCGTGATTCGCGTCGGTGCCGCCACCGAAGTCGAAATGAAGGAAAAGAAGGCCCGCGTCGAAGACGCCCTGCACGCCACACGCGCAGCCGTCGAAGAAGGCATCGTCCCGGGCGGTGGTGTGGCCCTCATCCGCGCCAAGGCCGCCGTGGCCAAGGTCAAGGGCGACAACGCCGACCAGAACGCCGGCATCAAGCTGGTGCTGCGTGCCATCGAAGCGCCGCTGCGCACCATCGTCAGCAACGCTGGCGACGAAGCCAGCGTCATCGTCAATGCGGTTGAAAAGGGCGAAGGCAACTTCGGCTACAACGCCGCCACCGGCGAATACGGCGACCTGGTCGAACAAGGCGTGATCGACCCGACCAAGGTGACCCGCACTGCCCTGCAGAACGCGGCCTCCGTGGCCAGCCTGCTGCTGACGACCGAAGCCGCCGTGGCCGAAATCGTCGAAGACAAGCCCGCTCCCGCCATGCCCGACATGGGTGGCATGGGCGGCATGGGTGGCATGGGCGGCTTCTAAGCCTCGCGTCATCCAGCGCCCCATCCCGGGTGGTTCAGCCACCTGCCGGGGCCACGCCAGACCAGACCAGACCCCGTCACGGTTCGCCGTGGCGGGGTTTTTTTCGGGCGATTCGCCCTTTGAGGCCATGCGGCGCACGCGCCAAGTCCATTACAATGCCGCAACCCTCTGCTTCGGCATGCCCATGACCCAACCTTCCCCCTATAAAAGCACGGGCGGTCTCGCCCGCATCGCGCGCGCCTTCGGCTATTCGATGCAGGGCCTGGGGGCGGCATGGCGCCACGAGGCGGCTTTTCGCCAAGAAACTTGGCTGGCCGTGGTGCTCGTCCCCCTGGGGCTGTGGCTGGGCGAGACGGCGGGCGAGCGGCTGCTGCTGGCGGGCATGGTGGTGGGGGTCTTGATTGTCGAGCTGATCAATTCGGCCATCGAGGCCCTGGCCGACGCCATCAGCACCGACCATCATCCCTTGCTGGGGCGCGCCAAAGACATCGGCAGCGCCGCCGTGCTGCTCATGCTGTTGCTGACGGGCGCCGCCTGGGCCAGCGTGCTGATCCCGCGTTGGGCGTAACGGCTGCCAAACCCTAGTACGAGCATCAACCGAACGAGACACCAGACCATCATGCCCATGACCTTCATCGACAAGCTGAACCACGCCTGGACGAGCCAGGATTCCCTGCTGATGGTGGGGCTCGACCCCGACGTCGGGCGTTTTCCCGCCGAACTGGCCGGGCGCGCCGATGCCGTCTTTGAATTTTGCCGCCGCATCGTCGATGCCACGGCCCCCTATGCCTGTGGCTTCAAGCCGCAGATCGCCTACTTCGCGGCGCTGGGCGCCGAAGACCAGCTGCTGGATCTGTGCCGCTACATCCGCGCGCAGCACCCCGCGCTGCCCATCGTGCTGGACGCCAAGCGCGGCGACATCGGCAGCACGGCGCAGCAGTATGCCCGCGAGGCCTTCGAGCGCTATGGCGCCGACGCCGTCACGGTCAACCCCTACATGGGCCGCGATTCCGTCCAGCCGTATCTCGATTATGGCGACAAGGGCGTCATCATTCTGTGTCGCACGTCCAACGTGGGCGGCGCCGACCTTCAAGACATGCGGTTGGCCAACGGCACGCCGCTGTACCTGCACGTGGCCGACCAGGTCGCCCGCGTGTGGAACACCAACGGCCAGTGTGCCCTGGTGGTGGGGGCCACCTACCCCGAGGAAATCGCCCAGGTGCGCCGCCGGGTGGCCGACATGCCGCTGCTCATCCCCGGCATCGGCGCCCAGGGCGGCGACATCGTCGCCACCGTGCAGGCGGGGCGTACCGCCGCCAACACCGGCATGATGATCAATTCGTCGCGCGCCATCCTGTACGCCAGCCAAGGCGACAACTGGGCCGAAGCCGCCGCCAAGACGGCGCGCGCCACGCGCAGCGCCATCCGGCACGCCCTGAGCGCCAGCAACGACTGAACCGCCATCGCCTCGACGGCGTCGCCATCAAACGGCGGCGGCAACGATCAGCCTGAAGGGAAGGCGGCCTGCCACCGCCCCGCGTACCCCGTCGAAGCGGCAGGCAAGTGGAAGGCAAACTGGTGCCCGGCGGTGAGCCGGTTCAGTCGTTGGCGTCGTCGGACGATTCGGCCGGGGCGCGCGCGCCGCCAAGGTGCGAGGCGCCGCGCTTCAGGTCGTCCAGCCCGGCCTGCAGCACGAAGCGCACGGCGGCCAGGCGCACCGCTTCGCGGTCGCCGTCGAACACCTTGGTCACGGCCCGGGTGGTGATGCCCGAAGCCGCCCGGCGGGCGATGCCGAAGCACACCATGCCCACCGGCTTGCCTGGCGTGGCGCCGCCGGGCCCGGCGATGCCGGTGGTGGCCAGCGCCAGACGGGCCGCAGGCACCGCGCCCAGCACGCCGCTGGCCATCTCCATGGCGGTTTCTTCGCTGACGGCGCCATAGCGTTCGAGCGTATCGGGCGACACGCGCAGCTGCTCGATCTTGGCGACGTTGCTGTACGTGACGAAGCCGCGTTCAAACCACTGGCTCGACCCCGGGCACGAGGTGATGGCCCCGGCCACCAGCCCGCCCGTGCAGGACTCGGCGGTGGCGCTCAGCCAGCCCGCCGCCCGCAAGGCAGCCCCAAATTCGCCCGCCAGGGCGCGCAAGTCACGATCAATCATGGCAAAACCCCCAGACGGATGAGAATCGCGGCGACCAACAAGGCATAGAGCGCCGCAACGATGTCGTCAATCATGACGCCAAAACCATTCTTGAAGCGCCGATCGAACACGCTGACGGGCGGCGGCTTCAGGATATCGAAGATTCGGAACAAAACGACCCCGGCAAGCTGCGACCAGAAGCCCGCGGGCATGAGCCACAGCACCAGCCAGATGGCGACGATCTCGTCCCAGTTGATGCCGCCGTGATCGGGGATGCCCAGGGCATCGCCGCAGCGCTGGGCGACCCAGCACCCCAGGCCGAACGCCAGCAGCAGGATGACGATCATCCCGGCATCGGGCACATGGCGCAGAAACAGAAACCACAGCAGCCAGCCCGCCAGGGTGCCCCAGGTGCCGGGGGCGGGGTGGATCAGCCCCGAGCCAAAGCCAAAGGCGATGATGCGATCGGGCCGCGCAAAGACCCACGCCGCGCTGGGCCGCCGGGGATCGGGAAGCTGGGGATCGGGCGCCCGCGCGCCGGAGCGTGTCATGAAGAGCCCTTGAAATGATCGAAACCGCGATGCGCGACAGGCACGGCCAGCCCCTGGGCATCCAGCACGCGAACCGCAACGTCGCCGGCCTGCACGCGGCCCACGCGGCTGAGCGGCAAACCCAGTTGCGCCCCCAGGGCCTGGATGGGCTGACGCCGCGCCGCTGGCGCCGTGAAGCACAGCTCGTAGACGTCACCGCCCGCCAGCAGCGCATCCTGGCGCACGTCGGCGGGCAGGCCGTCGAGCACCGGATGGGCCGGCAGGGCGTCGAGCCAGAGTTCGGCGCCGCACTGGCTGGCTTCGAGAATATGGCCGAGGTCTTGCAGCAGGCCGTCGGAAATGTCGATGGCGGCGTGCGCCAGCCCCAGCAGCCCCTGGCCCAATGCCAGGCGCGGCGTGGGTTGTTCGAGAAAAGGTCGGGCGTGCTGCAGCGCCTGCGGCGCAGCGGGCAGCTGCCCCAGCAGCCAGCGCAAGGCGACGTCGGCGGCCCCCAACGTGCCCGACACCCAGATATCGTCGTCCGCCTGGGCAGCGTCGCGGCGCAAGGCGCGCTCGCCCGCCACCTCGCCCATGACGGTGACGCTGATGACCACGCCGTCAGGGTTGCGCGTCGTGTCACCGCCCACCAACGGACAGGCGGCCTGTGCGGCCAGCGCATGGAAACCGGCGGCGAAGCCCTGCAACCAATCAGCATCGACGCGTGGCAGGGAGATTGCCAGCGTGCAGGCTAGGGGCCGCGCGCCCATGGCGGCGAGGTCGGACAAGTTGACGGCCAGGGCCTTGTGGCCCAGCAGCCGGGGGTCGACGTCGGCAAAGAAGTGCTGCCCCTGCACCAGCATGTCGGTGCTGACGGCCAGCTGGCAGCCCGGCGCCAGCGGCAGCAGGGCGCAATCGTCGCCCACGCCCAGCATGCCCCGGGGCACCGGACGCTTGAAATACTGGGCAATCAGATCGAACTCACCACCGGGCGGCATGGGCGATTGGTCTTAACGGCGTGCAGTGGCCTGCACCTCGGTGGCCCGGACTTCGGCGGCCAGCTTGTCGAGCACCCCATTGACGAAACGATAGCCATCGGTGCCGCCAAACGATTTGGCCAGCTCGACCGCTTCGTTGATGGCCACCCGGTAGGGTACTTCGACATGGTGGATGAGTTCGAAGCTGCCGATGAGCAGCACGGCGTGCTCGATGGGCGAGAGTTCTTCGAGGGGCCGGTCGATATAGGGCACAAACCGCGCCCGCAGGGATTCGGCCTGATGGGTCGCCCCCTGCAGCAAGGTGTGATACCACTGGGTATCGGCCTGATCGAAACCTTCGCCATCGCGCACGTGGGCATCGATCTCGCCGAGTTCGGCCAGGCTTTGCCCGCCGCGCAGCAGCCAGGCGTACACCGCCTGCAAGGCAAATTCGCGCGCCATGCGGCGCGCACTGCGCGGGCTGGAACGCCCGTTACGCGCCTTGGATTCAGTCATCGACGTCCTCTTCGAGGCCATCGTCGTCATCATCATCGTCTTCGTCGTCATCGGATTCAGGTTCGAGCGCGGCCACCAGATTGGCCATCTCGACGGCGGCGCGGGCGCAATCACGGCCCTTGTCGGCGGCCCGCACGCGGGCTTGTTCGTCGGTGTCGGCGGTCAGCACGCCGTTGGCCACGGGAATGCCGCTTTGCAGGGCAATGCGGCTGATGGCGGCGGCGGATTCGTTGCTGACGATCTCGAAGTGGTAGGTTTCGCCACGGATGACGGCGCCCAGCGCGATGAGGGCGTCGAATTCGAAGGTGTCGGCCATGGTGGCCAGGGTGACGCCGAGTTCGAGGGCGCCGGGCACGGACACCACCATGACGTCGCGCTCGTCAACGCCCAGGGCGGCGAGTTCGTCGAGGCAGGTCTGCAGTTCGGCTTCGCCGATTTCTTCATTGAAACGGGAACGCACGATGCCGATGTGCAGGCCTTCGCCGTTCATGTCGGGGGTCATCACATAAGGGTTCATAGTCGTGATTCCAGGTTAGTTCGCGGCGTCGGATGCGCCAGGTTCGTTATGGTAACCCGTAATGGTGAGCGAAAAACCGGCCATGCTGGGCATTTTGCGCGGCCGCGCCATGAGGCGCGCCTGCCCCACCCCAAGGTCGCGCAGGATCTGCGCGCCGATGCCGAAGGTGCGCAAACCGTGGCGTTCGCCATCGACGGCGGGACGCGCCACCACGGCGTCGTCGGCGCTGCGTGCCCAGGCATCGAACTGGGCGAAGACGAGGTCGGCCTCACCGTGGCAGTTGAGCAGCACCAGCACCCCGCGCGGCGCCTGGGTGATGGCTTCGAGCGCCTGGGGGATCGTCCAGCTGTGGCTCGTGGCGCCTTCGCACAGAACGTCGAGCACGCTGGTGGGTTCGTGCACGCGTACCAGGGTTTCGGCATCGGCCTGGATGTCGCCGTGCACCAGGGCCAGATGCGGCGCGTGGGACGCGCGGTCGCGGTAGGCCACCGCGCGGAACTCACCCCAGGGGGTATTGACCGGGCGTTCGACCAGGCGTTCGACCATGGTTTCGTGCTCGCTGCGGTACTGGATGAGGCTGGCGATAGTGCCGATCTTCAAGCCATGTTCGCGCGCGAAGACCATCAGGTCGGGCAGGCGGGCCATGGTGCCGTCGGGTTTGAGGATTTCGCAGATGGCCGCCGCGGGCGTCAGCCCGGCCATGGCGGTGAGGTCGCATCCGGCTTCGGTGTGGCCCGCGCGTACCAGTACGCCGCCCGGCACGGCGCGCACCGGGAAGATGTGGCCCGGCTGCACGAGGTCGGCGGGCTTGGCGTCGCGCGCCACGGCGGCGCGGATCGTGCGCGCCCGGTCGGCGGCGGAAATACCCGTGCTCACGCCCTCGGCGGCCTCGATCGAGACCGTGAAATTGGTGCCGTAGCGCGTGCCGTTCTGGTTGGCCATGAGCGGCAGCTGCAGCTGCTTGCAGCGTTCTTGGGTGAGGGTGAGACACACCAGGCCGCGCGCGTGCGTGACCATGAAGTTGATGGCGTCGGGCGTGACGAAATCGGCGGCCATGACGAGGTCGCCCTCGTTCTCGCGGTCTTCTTCATCCACCAGAATCACCATGTGCCCGGCGCGCAGCTCGGCCACGATTTCCTGAACGGAAGCAATGTCGAACGACGATGGCTTGTCGTGCACCGTTTCGGTATCCGTATTCATCACGCGTATGTCCACATAAAAATGAGTTGCATCCATTTTAGCGACTGGCCGGGGCGCGCGCCCTCGCCGCCCCGGCGCGGGCCGCCCTCAGGCGGGCCGCTGGCCCAGCAGGGCCTCGGCGAATTCGGCGGCCACGAAGGGCTGCAGATCCTGCATGCCCTCGCCCACCCCGATCCAGTACACCGGCACCGGGCGCACGCCCTGGCTGCCCGCGGCCACGGCGGCCAGGGTGCCGCCCTTGGCGGTGCCGTCGAGCTTGGTGACCACCAGGCCGGTCAGCCCCAGCGCCGCGTCAAAGGCGCGAATCTGCGCCAGCGCGTTCTGGCCCGTATTGCCGTCCACCACCAGCAAGACCTCGTGCGGCGCGCTGGCATCGGCCTTGCCGATGACGCGTTTGATCTTCTTGAGTTCTTCCATGAGGTGCAGCTGCGTGGGCAGGCGCCCCGCCGTATCCACCAGCACGACGTCCACGGCGCGGGCGCGCCCGGCGTTGACGGCATCGAAGGCCACCGCCGCCGGGTCGCCGCCTTCCTGGGCGATGACCGTGACGCCGTTGCGCGCACCCCAGGCCACCAGCTGTTCGCGCGCCGCGGCCCGGAAGGTGTCGCCCGCCGCGAGCAGCACCGAGGCCTGGCGCGCCTGTAAGGCATGCGCCAGCTTGCCGATGGACGTGGTCTTGCCGGCCCCATTGACCCCGGCGATCATGACCACCATGGGCGCGGCCTCGCCCACCACGAAGGGCTTTTCAAGCACCTTGAGGTGTTGGGCCAAAATATCCTGCAAGGCGGCGCGCACCGCCTCGGGCTGGTCGATGCGCTGCTTGCGCACCCGCGCGCGCAGTTCGGTCAGCAGCTTTTCGGTGGCCTCGACCCCGGCATCGGCCAGGATGAGCGCCGTCTCGAGTTCTTCGAACAGCGCCTCGTCCACCTTGACGCCGACGAAGAGGCCGCCCAGGCTCTGGCCCGTGCGTGACAGCCCTTGGCGCAGGCGGCTGAGCCACGAGTTTCTGGCGGGCTCGGGCACCCGGGCATCGCTTGCCTGGTCGAGCCGCGCGAGCGGATCGGCCGGGGCGTCGAGCTGCGCCGACCAGGGGTCGGGCGGCTGCACGGCAGCGGGTGCCGCCGAGGCAGCCGGATCACCGGCGCCTCCGCGCAACGCGGCCAGGGCGTGCAAGGCCTCGTCGGGATGGGCCTGCGGGTCGGCCACTTGCGTCTGAACAGCCTGCCCGCTGACGCTGACCGGCAATTCGGCAGGCGCGATCACCGACATGTCGGCCACGATGGGCTCGTCCGCCGCGGGCGCATCGACCGGCAGTTCGGTCGGCGCCACAGGCGCGACCTCGGGCGCCTCGGCCTGGACATCGGGAGCGGCAGGCTGAGGAGGGGCTTTCTTGCGCTTAAAGAAACTGAACATAGGCTTTACACTGAACGATCCGGCGAGTGCCCGACGCCGTGCAGATCATCACGGGCCGCGCATGAAAAAACATCAGATTCGTATTGTAGGCGGTCACTACCGCCGCACCCCTATTTCCGTGCCCGAGGGCGACCACCTGCGGCCCACGCCCGACCGCGTGCGCGAGACCCTGTTCAACTGGCTCGCCCACTTCTGGGACGGCACCTTCGCCGGACGCCAGGTACTCGACCTCTTCGCGGGCTCCGGCGCGCTGGGGTTCGAGGCCGCCTCGCGGGGGGTGGCCCTGGCCCAGCTCGTCGAGCAGGCGCCCGCCGCCCTGGCGGGCCTGCGCGCCGTGCAGGCCCGCCTCAAGGCGCCCGCCATCCGCATCCACGCGGGCGACGCGCTCGCCTACCTGCGCGCGCAACCCGCCCCCGCCTTCGATCTGGTGCTGCTCGACCCGCCCTTTGGCAGCGACTGGCTCACGCGCGTCGCCCCGCTGCTGGACAAGGCCCTGCGGCCCGGCGGGCTGGTCTACCTGGAATCGGGCGCGGCCATCAACGCCCCGGAGGCCTGGCGGCCTTTGCGCGTCGGCCGCGCGGGACAGGTGCATTACGCCCTGATGCAATTTGCTGCAACGCAAGAAAATCGCAATAATGATTGGTTCAAGACCGACCCCCACTCATCCTCGCTATCGGAGAGCGCATGATCACCGCCGTCTACCCGGGCACGTTCGACCCCCTCACCCGCGGGCACGAAGACCTTGTGCGGCGCGCCGCCAGCCTGTTCGATCAAGTCGTGGTGGGGGTGGCCGTCAGCCGCAACAAGCATCCCTTCTTCACGGTGCAAGAGCGCCTCGAAATCGCCGAAGAAGTGCTGGGCCACTACCCCAACGTCCGGGTGCGCAGCTTTGGCGGCCTGCTGAAGGATTTCGTCCGCGAACAAGAGGCGCGCGTCATCGTGCGCGGCCTGCGCGCGGTCTCCGACTTCGAATACGAATTTCAGATGGCCGGCATGAACCGCCATCTGCTGCCCGAGGTCGAAACCCTGTTCATGACGCCGTCCGACCAGTATCAGTTCATCTCGGGCACGATCGTGCGCGAAATCGCCCTGATGGGCGGCGACGTCAGCAAGTTTGTCTTTCCGTCGGTCGAACGCTGGCTGCACGCCAAGGCCAAGACGCTGCGCGAACAGCAACAGGGCTGACAGCTGGCAGGATATTATGGCGCCCCCGCCCGCTGCCAGGCGCACGGCGCACCGGGCACCGGGCACCGCAGGCGATGATCACGACATGACAGCGCTCACGGCACGGCGATAGTCACGCCATCAGGACGGCCACGCCACCGTCGGCGCATCCGGGTGCACCTTCATCAGGCGGCACGGCAGGCCCAGCCACTGGGCAAACCAGGCGGCGGCCAGATCGCCCTCATCCACCACCCGCACGGCCTGCGTGCCCACGTGCGCGACGCGCTCGACGCTGTCGTCGTCCTCGATGACATCCAGGGGGATGTCCAGGCGCAGCATGCCGGGCGCGCGAATCACCAGATAGCCAAAGCGCAGGCTGAGATCGAGCGCGCCCAGCCCCGCGGCCTGCTGCGCCGTCAGCCAGCGGCCCTGCGCATCGACCACCAGCCAGCGATGGTCGCAGGCGGGGGCCGCCGCGCCGGCCTGCGCCAGGGCGGCGGCCCCCGCAATGGGCCGGACGGCAGGCGCGGACTGGGCACCGGCGGGCTGCGCGCCGGACTCGGACTGAACAGGCACAGGCTGGACGGCGGATGAACTCATGGCTAGGCTCCGAAAACGATCATTGACCCAGCAAGCCCTTGAGGGCATTGCCGATGCGTTCCACCGGGTCGGTGGAAGATGAGGGGCGGGGCGCGCCCGAGGCCGCCGGGTGCGCCTCGGTGTCGGGCACCGGCAGCACCTGGTTGAGCAGGTCGCGGCCTTTCATCAAGTCCATCAGCCCCGATTTCACCGCCTGCTGAATGCTCTGGTTGTGCACGGCGCCCCACTCGACCTGGTAGTCAGGATGCGTCCAGGCGCCGGCGATACGCACCGGCAGCGTCACCCCCAGCAGCGCACCCAGCGAACCGGCCAGCTCTTTGGGCGGGCGGGCCGCCACCTGGGCCAGCAGTCGCACGTCGAGGCTTTGATCGGGAATGTCGATGAGGGCAGGCTTGCCCGCCGTGACCCGCACCAGCGACGACACCAGCAGCAGGCGCGAGAGCGTGCCGCGCCCGTCTTTGAGGTCGAGCCGGCCATCGAGCGTGCTGAAGGGCGTCTGGCGCTGCTTGTCGAACACCGAAGGCACCGCCCCCAGCCGCCCCTTCAGCACATCGCCCAGGGTGCTGGCCGCGTCGGACAGGGTGCGACCCGCATCCACACCCAGCACCGCGCCATCGCGGATCTGCCAGGCCAGCCGCCCCGCCAGGGCGCGCTGCCACTGTTCGATGTCCTTGCCCTGCGTCTTCACGTCGATCTGGGCGGCGCCCCGCCCCGCCAGCAGGTTGCGCCCCAGCGCGGCCTGCAGCAGCGGCGCCACCGCCACCTTGTCGAGGTTCAGCTTCAGGGCAAGCGTCTGGTCGGCACTGGCCTGGAACTGGCCGTCGAGCGTACCGTCATACAGCTTGGCCGTGAGCTTGGGCAGGGAAAAGACCCCCTGGCGCACCAGAACCGGGGTAGCCAGTTGGGTGAGCTGCACATCACGGATGCGCAGATCGCCAATCTTGACATCGCCCTCGATGTCCTGCCCCTTGAGAAAGGCCAGGTCGATGGCGGTGGGCCTGGCGGGCGCAGGCGCCGCTTCGGGCTTGCGCTCTGGCGCGGCTTCGGCGGGCTTGTCGGCCTTGGTGTCGGTGGACGGCGCGGGCTTGTCCTGGGCCGGTGGTGCGGGCTTGGGCGCTTGCGGCAGCCAGTGGTTCAGATCGAATTTCTCGGCGGTCAGCGCAAAGCGGATTTGCGGATTGGCCAGGCGCGTGGCGCTGGATTTCAGGGCCGCCTGGCCGCCATCGATCACGGCGTTCAGATCGACATCCAGCGCGTCTTTCACCAGATCGAGATGCACGCCGCCGATCATGGGGAATTCGTCTGTCGCCTGGGGCCGCCTGGGGTCGCGCACGCTGACGTCGCCCTTGATGGCACTGAGCGCCCCCTTGCGCAAGCTGGTGTTCCAGCTGACCGGCGAGGTCAGTTTCAGGCGCAGCAGGCGCTCGCCCTGCGTGAGCGCGCCATCCAGATTGGCCGTGCGGAACTGCCATTCGTTGGCATTGCCGCTCAGGCCTTCCAGGCCCAGCGACACGGCCAGGGTGTCGTCACCCGTCCATTTGAAGGTGCCGGCCACAGGGTCGGCCTGGGCCGTCGTGGGGGAGATGGACAGCGCCGGCGCGTCGAGCGCGAGTTCCAGCTGATGGCCCGCGTCCTGCCCGGCGGCGCGCAGGGCGAGCTTGGCGACCTTGAGCTCTTGATTGCGCCGGTCGAGCCGCAGCTGGGCTGCGCTGAGGCTGGTTTTCAAGCCCTGCACCGGATGCGCCCCGACGATGTCGCCATTGACGGCGAGCTCGAGGTTGTTGGCCGCGAAGTTGTATTCGCTGCCCTTGTAGGCCAGGCTGCCCTTGAGTGCCGCCGTCGCCTGATCGAGATTGCCCAGGCGGCCGGTCAGCTGCACGTTGATTTTCTGTGCTGAATAACTGCGCGAGGCCGGATCGAGGCGCAGCAGCGCCTGGGCCTGCAGGCGCGCATCCTGGACGGGGTCGTCGCCGCTGACCCGCGCCTTGAGCGAAACATCAAACGGCTGGTCGTAGGTCACCCGTCCCGTATTGGCCTCGATGTCCGACAAGGTGGTGGCCAGGCCGTCTTTCAGATCGATGTAGCGGATCTGCCCGCCCTTGAGTTCGAGCCCGGCAATGTCGATGTTCAGGTCGGAGCGGCGCACCAGCGGCGCAGCCGCCGCCGCCACGGCGGGCGCGGCCAGGCCGGTGGCCCCCGGATGCTGCTGCAGGACTTCGGTCTGCTCGGACTCGATCAGGTCGTTGAAATTGAAACGCCCCTGGGCATCGCGCACCACCCAGGCCTTCAGGCCCGTGATGGCCACGTGATCGACCACCAGCTCGTTGGACAGCAGCGGCCAGATGGCCACGGCGAACCGCGCACTATCGACGGAGACGAAGGTGTCGGCCGACTTGCGGTTGGACAGCGCCACCTCGCTGACCGACAGGCCGATGCGCGGAAACAGCGACAGGCCGATGTCGCCCCGGATCGTCAGGGTTCGGGCATAGTGGTCGAACACGTACTGTTCGAGCCGCGATTTGTAGGCATTGGGGTTGAAGGTCAGCAGAAAGATCGCCAGACCGACGATGGCCACCAGCAAGGCAAGCACCAGGCCGGACAACCCCCGCTTCAACCAGACATTCATAGTGAATCCCGCATGAGATCGATGCGAACCGCCACAGGGGCGGGCAACAACAAACCGAAATGCTAACCCATGCCTGCGCCCAAAGGCCTGTGAATTGGGACGGGGCCGCGAACGGCCTGACACAAACTTTCAAACAGGCACCAAAACAACATCTTAAATAACTTTTTGGTATATCAAAATACAAAGCAGACCCTGCGTTTTCGCGCCGATCCCCAGTACCATGTTCGATTATCCATCGCCATAACAACCCTTTGAGAGCGGGAGACACGATGAGCCGCAAGTTCGAAACCCTGGCCGTCCACGCCGGTTACAGCCCCGACCCCACCACCAAGTCGGTGGTCGTGCCCATTTACCAGACCACGTCCTATGCCTTCGACGACACCCAGCACGGCGCCGACCTGTTCGACCTGAAGGTGCCGGGCAACATCTATACGCGCATCATGAACCCCACCACCGCCGTGCTCGAAGAACGCGTGGCGGCCCTGGAAGGCGGCGTCGCGGCGCTGGCGGTCGCCTCGGGCATGACGGCCATCACCTACGCCATCCAGACCATCGCCCAGGCGGGCGACAACATCGTCTCGACCGGCAAGCTGTACGGCGGCACCTACAACCTGTTCGCCCACACCTTCCCGCGCCAGGGGCTGGAAACGCGCTTCGCCCCGCACGACGACATCGACGCGCTGGAAGCCCTCATCGACGAGCGTACCCGCGCCGTCTTCTGCGAATCCATCGGTAATCCGGCGGGCAACATCATCGACATCCAGGCCCTGGCCGAGGCCGCGCACCGCCACGGCGTGCCGCTCATCGTCGACAACACCGTGGCCTCGCCCGCGCTGTGCCGCCCCATCGAATGGGGGGCCGACATCGTCGTGCACGCCCTCACCAAATACATGGGCGGACACGGCACCAGCATCGCCGGGGCCGTGGTCGATGCCGGCACATTCCCCTGGGCCGAGCACCGCGACCGCTTCCCGATGCTCAACGAGCCCGACCCTTCCTACCACGGCGTGGTCTACACCGAAGCCTTCGGGCCCGCCGCCTTCATCGGGCGTTGCCGGGTGGTGCCGCTGCGCAACACGGGCGGAGCCATCTCGCCCTTCAACTCATTCCTCATCCTGCAAGGCATCGAAACCCTGCCGCTGCGCATGGAACGCCACACGGCCAACGCCATGGCGGTGGCACGCTTCCTGCAGGCGCACCCCCAGGTGGCCTGGGTAAACTACGCCGGGCTGGCCGATCACCCCGAACACGCCCTGGCCAAGAAATACATGGGTGGGCTGCCCGCCAGCATCCTGTCTTTCGGCATCAAGGGCGGCATGGCCGCGGGCGCGCGCTTCATCGACGCCCTGCAGCTGATCCTGCGCCTGGTGAACATCGGCGACGCGAAATCGCTTGCCTGCCACCCGGCCTCCACCACGCACCGTCAGCTCAACCCCGACGAGCTGGCGCGCGCGGGGGTGGGCGAAGACATGATCCGCCTGTCCATCGGCATCGAACACATCGACGACATTCTCGACGACCTGCGCCAGGCGCTGGACGCCAGCCGCTAGGCCCGACAGGCGCCGCCCCGCACGCGGCCCGGCCTGGGCCGACCACGCACAGGCGGGCGCCCCGACCTCTTTTTTGATGCTCAGGAGTTCCCATGTCTTACTTTGAAGCCGGGAGGCCGCCATGCAGATAGGCATCCCCAAAGAAACCCTGGCGGGCGAAACACGCGTTGCCGCCACCCCCGAAACCGTCAAAAAGCTCGTCGCGGCCAAGCATCAGGTGCTGGTCGAACGCGGCGCGGGCACCCGCGCCCGCTTTCGTGACAGCGACTACGAACAGGCGGGGGCCAGCCTCACCGATGCCGCCGGCGCCCTGGCCAGCGCGCTGGTGCTCAAGGTGCGCCGCCCCGACGCCGCCGAACTGGGCCGCATGCAGGCGAGCACGGTGCTGCTGGGCATGCTCGACCCCTTCGACGCCGAGGGCCTGAAAAGCCTGGCCGACGCGGGCCTTACCGCCTTTGCGCTCGAAGCCGCGCCGCGCACCACGCGCGCCCAGAGCCTGGACGTGCTCTCGTCCCAGGCCAACCTGGCGGGCTACAAGGCCGTGCTGCTGGCCTCGCACTACTATGGCCGCATCTTCCCCATGATGATGACGGCGGCGGGCACCCTCAAGGCCGCCCGCGTGGTGGTGCTGGGCGCCGGTGTGGCAGGCCTGCAGGCGATCGCCACGGCGCGCCGCCTGGGGGCCGTGGTCGAAGCGTCCGACGTACGCCCGGCTGCCCGTGAACAGGTGGAATCCCTGGGCGGCAAATTCATCGACGTGCCCTACGAAACCGACGAAGAGCGCGAAATCGCCCAGGGCGTGGGCGGCTATGCCCGGCCCATGCCCGCCGCCTGGATGACGCGCCAGGCCGCGCTGGTGGCCGAACGCTGCAAGCAGGCCGACATCGTCATCACCACCGCCCTCATCCCTGGACGCCCGGCGCCGGTGCTCATCCAGCCCGAAACGGTGGCCGCCATGAAACCAGGCTCGGTCGTCGTCGACCTGGCCGTCGAACGCGGCGGCAACTGCCCGCTCTCGGTGCCTGGCGAAGTCATCGAGCACGAGGGCGTCACCCTGGTGGGCCTCACCAACCTGCCCGCGCTGCTGGCCACCGACGCCTCGGCCCTGTATGCCCGCAACCTGCTCGATTTTCTGAAACTGGTGATCGATGCCGAAGGGCGCTTCGCGCCGCCCGCCGACGACGACATCGTCAAGGCCTGCCTGGTGTGCCAGGACGGCAAGGTACTGAGGAGCGCCTGATGGAAGCAGTCAACCCCACCCTCATCAACATCATCATCTTCGTGCTGGCCGTGTACGTGGGCTTTCACGTGGTGTGGAACGTCACCCCGGCGCTGCACACGCCGCTCATGGCCGTCACCAACGCCATCTCGGCCATCGTCATCGTCGGCGCCATGCTCGCCACCGGCCTCACCGAGGGCGGCCTGGCGCAAAGCTTCGGCGTGCTGGCCGTGGCCCTGGCCGCCGTCAACGTCTTCGGCGGCTTCCTGGTCACCCAGCGCATGCTTGAAATGTTCAAGAAAAAAGACCGCAAGGGGGGCAAGGCATGATCTCGGCCAACGTCGTCACCCTGCTGTACCTGATCGCCTCGGTATGCTTCATCCAGGCGCTCAAGGGGCTCTCGCACCCCACCACCTCGCGGCGCGGCAATGCCTTCGGCATGGTGGGCATGGCGATTGCCATCCTCACCACGGCGGCGCTCATCATCAGCCTGGCACGTGAAGGCACGGCCGCCCTCGACCTGGGCCGCATCGTGCTGGGCCTGCTCATTGGCGGCAGCGTGGGCACGGTGCTCGCGCGCAAGGTCGAAATGACCAAGATGCCCGAGCTGATCGCCTTCATGCACAGCATGATCGGCCTGGCTGCCGTGGCCATCGCCATCGCCGTGGTGGCCGAACCGCACGCCTTTGGCATCGCCGCCATCGGGGCACCCATCCCCACCGGCAACCGGCTCGAGCTCTTCATCGGCACCTTCGTGGGCGCTATCACCTTCTCGGGCTCAGTCATCGCTTTCGGCAAGCTGTCGGGCAAGTACAAATTCCGCCTCTTCCAGGGCGCGCCCGTCACCTTCGCCGGGCAGCACCTGCTCAACCTGGTGCTCGCCATCGTCATGCTGGCCTGCGGCTTCTGGTTCATGGGCACGCAGTCGTGGCTGCCCTTCGTGCTGATGGCCGCCATCGCCTTCGTGCTCGGGGTGCTCATCATCATCCCGATCGGCGGGGCCGACATGCCGGTAGTGATTTCCATGCTCAACAGCTACTCGGGCTGGGCGGCGGCAGGCATCGGCTTTTCGCTCAACAACCCCATGCTCATCATCGCGGGCTCGCTGGTGGGCTCGTCGGGGGCGATCCTGTCGTACATCATGTGCAAGGCCATGAACCGCTCGTTCTTCAACGTGATCCTGGGCGGCTTTGGCGCCGAGCCCTCCGCAGGGGGCGGGGCGGCCGCGGGCCAGCGCAACGTCAAGTCGGGCAGCCCGGACGACGCGGCCTTCCTCATGAGCAACGCCGAGACCGTCACCATCATCCCCGGCTACGGCCTGGCGGTGGCGCGCGCGCAGCACGCGCTCAAAGAGCTGGCCGCCAAGCTGGCCGACCAGGGCGTCACGGTGAAATACGCGATCCACCCGGTCGCGGGCCGCATGCCGGGGCACATGAACGTGCTGCTGGCCGAGGCCGAAGTCCCCTACGACCAGGTCTTCGAGATGGAGGACATCAATGGCGAGTTCAGCCAGACCGACGTCGTGCTGGTGCTGGGCGCCAACGACGTGGTCAACCCGGCGGCCAAGAACGACCCCAAGTCGCCCATCGCCGGGATGCCGATCCTCGAGGCCTACAAGGCGCGCACCGTCATCGTCAACAAGCGCTCGATGGCGGCGGGCTACGCGGGGCTCGACAACGAACTCTTCTACATGGACAAGACCATGATGGTGTTTGGCGACGCCAAGAAGGTGCTCGAAGACATGCTCAAGGCGCTGGATTGATTCGTCCGCGCGGGTGGCACCCAGGTGCCACCCCGCCGCGCCCGCTGGCACGCCCGGCCCGTTCATGCGGGCCGGATTCATCTGGTTTCGTTTAGAATCCAGACTTGGCGCACTCCATTCCTACTGACGATCATGGCATTCGAAGAAGAAGACCCGTTTCTCGTGACACAAAGGCTCGAAATCCAGGGTGTCTTGCAGGGCTTGCTCGGCAAGCGCGCCCTGGTGCGCCTCGACGTTCCCGGCCATGCCGTCTCCATCATCTCCACACTGCTCGACGTCGATGTCAAGAAAGGCACGCTGATACTGGACAACGCCTCCGAAGACGCCATCAACAGCCAACTGCTGCGCGCGCCGCGCACGCGCCTGCAAGGCATGCTCGACCGCGTACTGATCGAATTTTCCGGGCAGCTGCACCCGGCCATGCACGAAGGCCGTCCCGCCTTTTCCATGGCCTGGCCCGGCGAACTGCGCCGCGTCCAGCGGCGCGAGTTCTTCCGCATGGACATCCCGGCCAGCAAACCGGCCACCATCCTCATCCGCGACCCGGCGCTGCCGGACGGCAAGGCCACCTTTGCCCTGGCCAATATCAGCGCGGGCGGCCTGCAGATCAACGACCGCGAGCAGCAGCTCGCCCAGCACACCGTCGGCGCCTTCTTCGACGACTGCACGCTCACGCTGCCCGACGTCGGCCCGCTCGAAGTCGAGCTGCGCCTGCTGCGCCACAGCCAGCTGGCCCAGGAAGGCGACAAGCCCCTGCACATGGTGGCCTGCCGCTTCTTCAACCTGCCCGCCAACAAGCAGATCACCATCCAGCAATACGTCGGCATCCTCGAACGCGCGGTGCTGGCGCGCCGCTGGGGCACCGACTAAGTCCGGATCAACGCGCGGGGCCACCGCGCCCACGCCGACCCACCGCGTCGAAAACAGGGTCTTTGGCCGCTGGCTCTCAGTAAATATATCAATTGCATATTTAAACGGCCTGTGCCACCATGATGGCAGCGTCCAGGCAGTTGGGCAGAGGCCCGATCCGCCCGCCGGACGGCCCGACCACCACTGCCCGAAGGGGCAAGCGACCCAGCTTTCGAGTGCCCTATGCCTGTTTCATCCTGCGACATCGCCGTCATCGGCGGCGGCATCATCGGCGTCAGTTGCGCACTGGCCCTCAGCGACCTGGGCCAAAGCGTCCTCCTCATCGAACCGCAAGACTTCGCCTGCGGGGCCAGCAAGGGCAACGCCGGCGCGCTGGCCTTCGCCGAAATCCTGCCGCTCGCCTCGCCCAGAATCATCCGCAAAGCCACGCGCTGGCTCTTCGACCCGCTCGGGCCGCTCAGCCTGCCGCCCGCCTATCTGCCGCGCATCGCCCCCTGGTTGCTGCACCTGTGGCGCGCCAGCTGGAAAGACCACTACCAGGCCAACATCCAGGCGCAGGTGGCGCTGATGGGCCTGGCACGTACCGAAATGCAAGCACTGCTCGAACAGCACGGGCTCACCGGCCACCTGCACGCGCAGGGCGTGCTCGAAGTTTACGAAGGCGAAGCCCGCTACCAGGCCTCGCTCGACACGGCCCGCCAGCGCGCACTGCACGGCATCGACAGCCAGCTGCTGCAAGGCGCCGAACTCGCCGCCGCCCAGCCCGGCCTGGCGCCGCGCTTCACGCACGGGGTCTACATCGCCGACTGGCGCAACGTGGCCGACCCCCAGGCGCTGGGCCAGGCCATCGGCCAGCAGGCGCTGGCGCACGGCGTGCGGCACCTGCGCCAGACGGTGCGCTGGCTGCGCCCCACCACGCCCGGCGTGCAACTCATCCTGGATGACGGCACGCAACTGCAGGCGCGCCAGGTAGTGCTGGCCGCAGGTGCCCGATCACACGTGCTGGCGGCCCAGCTGGGCGACCGCATTCCGCTGGAAACCGAACGCGGCTACAACACCACGCTGCCCGCCGATGCGCTCGACCTGCGCCAGCAGATCACCTTCAGCGATCACGGCTTCGTCATTTCGCCGCTTACCTGCGGCATTCGCGTGGGCGGCGCGGTCGAGCTGGCCGGGCTGAACCGTGCGCCCGACTACCGCCGCGCGCAGGTCATGCTCGACAAGGCCAAGGCATTCATGCCCGAGCTGCGCACCACGGGCGGCACGCAATGGATGGGGTTTCGCCCCAGTCTGCCCGATTCGCTGCCCATCATCGGCCGCTCGGCGCATCACCCGGACGTGCTTTACGCCTTTGGCCACGGGCATCTGGGGCTGACGCAAAGCGCGGCCACGGCGCGCCTCATCCGCGACCTCGTCGGCAACCAGCCCCCGGCCATCGACCTGCACCCCTACCGGGCGCAACGCTTTTCCTTTTTGGATTCCCGCTCATGAAACGCATTTCGATTCTGGATTCTCACACGGGCGGCGAACCCACCCGCCTGGTGCTCGACGGCTTCCCCGACCTGGGCTCGGGCGACATGGCGCAGCGCCGCGCCCACCTGGCGCAAGAGCACGACGCCTGGCGCCAGGCCGTCATCCTCGAACCGCGCGGCCACGACGTCATCGTGGGCGCGCTGCTGTGCGCACCGCAAGACCCCACGGCCAGCGCCGGGGTGATCTTCTTCAACAACACGGGGTATCTGGGCATGTGCGGCCACGGCACCATTGGCCTGGTCGTCTCGCTGGCCTATCTGGGGCGTATCCAGCCGGGCATGCACCGCATCGAAACGCCCGTGGGCACAGTGGCGGCCACGCTGCACGAAGACGGCAGCGTGAGCGTGCGCAACGTCCCCGCCTATCGCCTGCGCAAGGCCGTCGCCGTCCCGGTGCCCGGCATCGGCACAGTCACGGGCGACATTGCCTGGGGCGGCAACTGGTTCTTCCTGGTCAACGACCCCGATCAGGTTTACCCCGGCGCCAGCACCATCGCGCTCACCGAGCGGGCAGCCGCCATCAGCCAGGCGCTGCTCGACCAGGGCGTCCGCGGGCGCGACGATGCCGTGATCGACCACATCGAGCTTTTCGGCCACGACCCCGAGGCCGACAGCCGCAGCTTCGTGCTGTGCCCCGGCAAGGCCTACGACCGCTCGCCCTGCGGCACCGGCACCAGCGCCAAGGTGGCCTGCCTGGCCGCCGACGGCAAGCTGCAGCCGGGCGAAACCTGGCACCAGGCCAGCATCATCGGCAGCCGCTTCCAGGCCAGCTACGAGGCCGGGCCCGACGGCACCGTCATCCCCACCATCCGGGGCAACGCCCACATCAGCGGCGAGACCACGCTGATTTTGCAAGACGATGATCCCTTTGCCTGGGGCATTCCAGCCTGATGACTCCGACCGCGACACCCCCCGCCAAGACCCGCGCCACCGAGGCGGCGTACGACGCCATCGAACAGCTGATCGCCACCCTGCAGCTGGAGCCCAACCAGCCCATCGTCGAAAGCGACCTGATCGCGCTCACTGGCCTGGGCCGCACGCCCATCCGCGAGGCGCTCATGCGCCTGGTGGCGCGCGGCCTCATCGAGCAGCAGCCGCGGCGCGGCCTGCGCGTGAGTGAAATCCGCATTGCGGAACACCTGATCCTGATCGACACGCGGCGCGTGCTCGAACGCCTGATCGCCACCTCGTCGGCACGGCGCGCCACGCCCGACCAGCGGGCCAAGATTCTGCAAAGCGCGCAAGACATGGTGGCCGCCGCAGGCCGCGGCGACCTGGCGGGCTACATGCAGGCCGACCAGGCGCTCGACCGGGTCAATCACGAAGCCTGCCGCAACCCCTATGCGGTGCAGGCCATCGTGCCCATGATCATCCAGTGCCGCCGTTTCTGGTACGCCTACCAGCACGAGGGCGACCTCGAACGCGGGGCGCACTGCCACCTGATGGAAGCCGAGGGCATCTACGCCAACGACGCCGAGCGCGCCGTGGCGGGGGCCGATGCGTTAATGGATTATTTAAGCGAATTCACGCACACAGTCATTGAAGCGTAAACGCAAGAAACACGGCAGCAGTGTCCGCGCCACGTCAGGCGGACATGTGGCACCGGGCAGAGGGACTGTGGGGTTCCTGTCCTGGCGCCCGGCCTCATGCATCGACCTGTCGATGCCCGGAAGATCAGTTCACGTACCAGATCGTCTTGGTCTGCTGGTACTGATCCAGCGCTTCGAGCCCGTTGTCGCGGCCACCAAACCCAGACTGCTTATAGCCGCCGAACGGTGTCGTGATGTCGCCCTCGGAAAACCCGTTGATCGACACCGTGCCCGCCTGGATCGCGCGCGCCACCCGCTGGGCGCGGCCCACGTCGCGCGTGTACAGCGAAGCCGCCAGACCGTAGTGGCTGTCGTTGGCCAGTTCGATGGCTTCGGCCTCGGTCTCGAAGGGCGTCACCGCCAGGATCGGGCCGAAGACCTCTTCGCGAAACAGCCGCGACTGCGCTGACACCTGATCGAAAATCGTGGGTTCGACGTACCAGCCGCTGCCCAGCTCGCTGTGGATGCGCCCGCCGTGCACCAGGTTGGCGCCATCGGCGGCGGCGCCGTCCAGAAAGCCGCGCACCTTGTCGAAGTGCGCCTGCTCGACCATGGGGCCGATCTTGACCGACGCATCCGTGGGCAGGCCCACCGTCCAGGTGGCCAGACGTTCTTGCAGGCGCGCCAGCAGCGCATCCTTGATGCCGCTTTGCACGATGAGACGCGAACCGCAGCTGCAGTTCTCGCCCATGTTCCAGAAGGCTGCCGACAGGACGTGATCGACCAGGCTGTCGAGGTCGGCGTCGTCGAAAATCACCTGCGGGCTCTTGCCACCGCACTCGAGCACGATTTCTTTCAGGTTGCTCTCGGCGGAATACTTGAGAAAGTAGCGGCCCACCTCGGTGGAGCCCGTGAACGACACCACGTCCACGTCCATGTGGCGGCCCAGCGCCTGGCCGGCTTCTTCGCCCAGGCCCGTCACCAGCTGCAGCGCCCCGCGCGGCACGCCAGCCTCGTAGGCCAGCTGCGTCATGCGGTAGGCACTGAGCGAGGTCAGTTCAGCCGGCTTGACGATGACCGAGTTGCCCGCCACCAGCGCGGGCGCCACCTTCCAGGCATACATCTGCGCGGGAAAATTCCAGGGCAGCACGGTGCCCACCACGCCAATGGGCTCTTTGACGATCAGCCCCAGGGCCTCGGGGCCCGTGGGGGCCACGCGCCCATAGCACTTGTCGATGGCCTCGGCGTACCAGCGAAAGGTATCCAGCGTGGCGGGCATGTCGGTGTTCAGGCACTCGGTGATGGGCTTGCCCGCGTCGACGCAGTCGAGCGCGGCCAGCTCTTCGAGGTGCGCGGTCATGAGATCGGCCCAGCGCAGCATGACGCGCTTGCGCTCGGCGGGCGCCAACGCCGACCATTCGCCACCCTTGAAGGTAGCGCGGGCGATCTTGACGGCGGCATCCACATCGGCGGCGCTGCCGGCTTCGATGCTGCCGATGACGCTGTTGTCGATGGGCGTGGTGTTGGGCAGCCGGGCACCCGGCGTGTCGTGGCCGGGGATGAGGTGGCCGGCCCACAGCTTTGCTGCGCGGGCCTGCTCGAAAATCTGTTCTTTGGTCTGCGGCATGATGGTCTCCAAATGGTCTCCAATCAACCCTGGTATGCGTTCAAGGCGGCCAGGAATTCTTGCGCGGCCTCGTCAGACAGCGGTGCCAGCGGCAGGCGCACCGTGCCCGCCTCGACGCCATGACGGCGGCAGCCCAGCTTGGCCTTCTGGTTGTAGTCGCCGGATTCCATGGCCAGGATGACAGGATACATGCCACGCATGAGCGCGCGCACCTCGTCCCAGCGGCCTTCCGCCGCCGCCTTCACCATGCGCGCCTGCTCGCCGGGAAACACGTTGGCCCCGCCGCTGATCCAGCAGCGCACGCCCCAGAACAGGAAATCGGCGGCCATGTCGTCCGAACCGCTGATGATCTGGAAATCGGGGATGTCCGCCTGGATGAGCGCCAGCGCCCGGTTGAAGTTGCCGCTGCTTTCCTTGATGCCGACGATGTTGGGGATCTTGGCCAGCTCGATGACGGTTTCGATGGCGATCTGCACACCCACGCGCTGCGGGAAGTCGTACAGGATGATGGGCAGCGGGGTGGCGGCCGCCACCGTCTGGAAATGACGCATGATGCCGGCCTGCTCGGGCAGGCTGTAAGGCGGCGTGGCCAGCATCAGGGCATCGTAGCCCAGCGCCTGCGCCTGCTTGGCATAGGCGATGGACGTGGGGGTGGACAAGGCGTTGATGCCCGCCACGATCGTCACCCGCCCCTTGGCGGCATCCGCCACCGTGCGCAGCACCAGCTCGCGCTCTTGCGCGTCGAGCGCATAGTATTCGCCCGTGGTGCCGCAGGCCACGATACCGCCGACACCCTCGTCGATGAAATGCTTCACCAGCTGCGTCAGGGCAGCGGCATTGACCTGGCCGTCCGCCGTGAAGGGGGTGATGATGGGGACGAGTACGCCTTCGATTTTCATGATGGTTCCTTGATGGGGCCTCTACGCGCCGAGACCAGTACGCAAACGGACAACTGTCAGTCTAATATGGCATAAATATATTATCAACATATTTATTTCAACCGCTTGGCGCTCGCTTGTCGGCTCCCGCGCCCCTGGGAATTTCCCTAGGGCGGCGCGCCAAAGCCCGCGCCAGCCGTCGTTCATGCGGTAACACTTATTTCAACTATATAAATTCGATGATCTGAGCTTGCATCCCTTCCAGTACGGTTGATTCCCCGCGCCCCTGAAGACGCCGGGTGGCATGCCTCTGCCACACACGACAAACCCACTGGAGACACAATGAGCAAGCCGATGCGACTGCTGACCACGACCACCGCCTGCCTGGGCCTTGCCCTGGGCCTGGCCACCGCCCCCGCCCACGCGGCCAACTGGAGCGACAATTTCGTCGGCTACCGCTACAGCCCCTCGTACAGCGAGCCGGGCAATCCCGAAACCGTTACCAAGAACGTCCTGTCCTTCACGCACGTCAGCGGCTACAACTACGGTCAGAACTTCCTCAACATCGACCTGCTGCAATCCAGCAGCAACGACCCGGCCAACGGCGGCGAAAAACACGAGAGCAGCACGGGCGGCGCCACCGAGGTCTACATGACCTACCGTCACACCCTGTCGCTGGGCAAGATCACGGATACCAAGCTGGCCTTTGGCCCCGTGCGCGACATCGGCCTGACGGCGGGCCTCGACCTGAACACCAAGAACACGGCCTTCGCCCCGCGCAAGCGCCTGCTGGTGGCGGGCCCCACGTTCAGCCTGGACGTGCCCAAGGGCTTTTTCGACGTCAGCCTGCTGTGGGGCAAAGAGTGGAACCACTGCGGCCTGGGCGCCCCCATCTGCCCGGATGCCAACGTGGCCTTCGACTCGCAGTGGATCGTCGGCCTGGCCTGGATGATTCCCTTCCAGGCGGGCGCCGTCCCCCTGAAGTTCCAGGGCTTCGCCAACTACAACAGCAAGAAGGGCCGTGACTACGCCGGCGTGGAAACCGACCCGGAAATCCTCATGCGCACCTCGCTCATGGCCGACGTGGGCAAGCTGATGTTCGACAAGAAGAACACCCTGTGGGTGGGCGTGGGCTACGAATACTGGCACAACAAGTTCGGCAACCGCTACGACGGCCGGGGCAATAAAAAGCCGGGCATCCAGACCACGGCCCCCACGCTGCAGATGGAATACCACTTCTAAAGCCGCCTGCAAAATACCCGTGGCGCCGCCCACCCGCCCCCTCGCGGGGGCGCAAGCCGCTACACTGCATCCATGCTCACCCCCTGAAAGGTACGACCATGGATGCAGATTTCTGGCTTGAACGCTGGCAGCAAGGGCAGACAGGCTTTCACCAGACGCGCGTCATGCCGCTGCTGCAAAAATACTGGCCCAGCTTGGGGCTGCCCAAAGACACCCGGGTACTGGTGCCGCTGGCGGGCAAGTCGCTCGACGTGGGCTGGCTGGCCGAGCAAGGCCACGCCGTGCTGGCTGTCGAACTTTCACCCCTCGCAATCCAGCAGTTCTTCGACGAACACCAACTCACCCCCACCGCCCATAGCACGCCGCGCGGCACGCTGTATAAAGCGGGCCTCATCGAATACCTGTGCGGCGACATTTTCGATCTCGACGCCGAGACGCTGGCCACCTGCCTGGGCTGCTACGACCGGGCCGCACTGATCGCCCTGCCGCCCGAATTGCGGGCGCGCTACGTCGAACACGTCTATGGGCAGTTGCCCGCGCACGCGCGCGCCCTGCTGCTCACGCTCGACTACCCGCAGTCGCAGATGGACGGCCCACCCTTCGCCGTACCCGATACCGAGGTGCAAACCCGCTACGGCCTGCGCTGGCAGATCAAGATGCTGGACACCCGCGACATCCTGGAAAACGAACCCAAGTTCGCCGCCCGAGGCATCACTCGCCTGAGCACCAGCGTGTACCAGCTCACGGCCCGCTGAGCGGCAGGCGGCAGGCGGCAGGCGGCAGGCGGCAGGCGGCAGGCGGCTCAGCTTGCCACACGCGCTTGCGAAGCGAATAATGGTCGCAAAAAAGAGACCATCCGCCCGCGGGGGATTCCATGGAGAATCCCATGAAAACTTCTCGCCGTACGTTCCTTATCTCCAGCGCCGGGCTGGTGTCCAGCCTGGCCTTGTCGCGCCAGGCGCTGGCCGCCGAGCACGTGGATGAAAACAGCCCGCTGGCCAAACAGCTGGGCTATAAACACGACGCCTCGCTGGTCGACCAGGCTGCCCAACCCAAGTTCAAGCCCGGCGAACACTGTGCCACCTGCCAGCTCTACCAGGGCAAGCCGGGCGACGCCTGGGGGCCCTGTCCGATCTTCAGCGGCCAGGACGTCTCCGACAAAGGCTGGTGCAGCGCCTACACGCCCAAAGCATGACGGCATCCCAGGCCCAGGACAGCAGACCGGCGATGTCCTGTCGTCAGCTGCAACACCTGCACACCCGAGGTGTAACGCCCTCGGCCGGGCGTCCGGGCTGCGCAAGCGGCCCGCCGCACCCGCCTCCGCGTGGCTGAACCAGGAGGTCAGCTGCTAGCATGGCGGTTTTGGCTTCACCTTCGACCACCATGCCTCTACTGATCACCGGCGGGGCCGGCTACATCGGCTCGCACACCGTTCTCGAACTGCTCAGCGCCGGGCAGGACGTCCTGGTGCTGGACAATCTGTGCAACAGCTCGCGCACGGCACTCGACCGGGTGGCGCAGCTGACGGGCCGCACACCCGGCTTCATCCAGGGCGACGTCCGCGACCGCGCCCTGCTCGACCAGCTGTTTGCCCAACAGCACATCAGCGCGGTCATCCACTTCGCCGGCCTGAAGGCCGTGGGCGAAAGCGTGCGCGAACCGCTGCGCTACTACGACAACAACGTCACCGGCACCCTCGCGCTGTGCGCCGCCATGGCTGCGGCGGGCGTGTACCGGCTGGTGTTCAGTTCGTCAGCCACGGTCTACGGCACGCCCGCGCGCGTCCCCATCGACGAAACCTGCCCCACCGGCCAGCCGACCAACCCCTATGGCCGCTCGAAGCTGATGGTCGAACACGTCCTGCAAGACCTGGCCGCCACCGACCCGCGCTGGGCCATTGCCCTGCTGCGCTATTTCAACCCGGTGGGCGCGCACGCCAGCGGCCAGATCGGCGAAGACCCGCACGGCATCCCCAACAATCTGCTGCCCTACATCAGCCAGGTCGCCGTGGGGCGCCTGAAGGAAGTGGCGGTCTTCGGCAGCGACTATCCCACCCCCGACGGCACCGGGGTGCGCGACTACATCCACGTGGTCGATCTGGCCCTGGGGCACCTGGCCGCCCTCGATTACCTGGACGGCCACCCCGGCGCGCACGTCTGGAACCTGGGTACGGGCACAGGCTATTCGGTGCTGGAGATGATCCACGCCTTCGAGGCGGCCTGCGGGCGCGCCATCCCTTATGCGCTGGCCCCGCGCCGGGCGGGCGACATCGCCGCCTGCTGGTCGGATCCCGCCAAGGCGCAGCGCGAGCTGGGCTGGCGTGCCCAGCGCGGGCTGGCGCAGATGATGGCCGACACCTGGCGCTGGCAGTCCGGCAACCCGGACGGCTACCAGGATCAGCTTTGATGTAAATCATGGAGAAGTAGCCCGACATCAGGCAGTTGCTGCACCGATCACAATGCGGGGGTTTTCCCTAACATAGGGTTACCGTGACCTCCGCGCGCATGGGCGCAGCACACATGAAAAATTTCAAGATCAGTACACGGCTGGCGGGCGCCTTTGCCTTCTTGCTGCTGCTCGCACTCATTTTGTCCGCCATCGGCATCTGGAACGCCCGCAAATCGCAGGCCATCTCCCAGGAAATCGTTGCACGCCAGCAAATCAACCAGATCATGACTGAATGGGTGCGCGCCGTGGACGTGCGCGCCAACCAGGTCATCGGCTACATCCTGGTGTCCGACCCCGACGTGCTCGACCACCTGAAAAAGGGCATCGACACCAACACCAAGGACATCGCCGACTATACCGAGCGCGCCCGCGCCCTGATCAAGACGAAAGAGTCACTGGCCCTGTACGATGACATCATGGCGCAGCGCAAGCAGTACGTCGATGCCATGAACACCGCCATTCAGGCGCTCGACAAGCACCAGTCGGTTCTGGCCATCGAAATCGTGCGCGACAAGCTGCCCGTCATCGGCACAGATTACATCGCCAGCATCGACAAGCTGCGCGACTTCCAGCAGGCGGGCACCGACCGGGCGCAAGACCTGCTGGCACACGATGCGCAACTGAGCGAAAACATCCTCATCATCGCCACGCTGCTGGCTTTCATCCTCGGGCCGCTGTTTGCCTGGCGCGTCATGCGGGCCATTACCCGCCCGCTGGCCAATGCCGTGTCGATTGCCGAAAGCATCGCCAACAACGACCTCAGCCACCACATCCACAGCGACGCCAACGATGAAATCGGCATGCTGTGCCACGCGCTCGAGCGCATGACGCAAAACCTGCACCAGGCCGTGAGCAAAGTGCGCGGCGGGGCGGATTCCATCGCCACGGCGGCCAGCCAGATTTCCGCA
>NZ_BCWN01000019.1 GCF_001592225.1 Castellaniella caeni NBRC 101664
AAGGGCCGGGCCAAGGGCCAAGCGGAGCTGCTCTTGCGCCAAATTGAGCGCCGTTTTGGCCCGGTGGCTAAGGCCGTTACCCAACGCGTTCGTCGCGCCCAGGCAAAAGACCTGGAGACTTGGTCGCTGAACATCCTCGATGCCACGACTCTGGACGATGTGTTCAAGGGTTGAAGCCTGATCAATCGCGGGGGTGCCTTTCAGTTCAGTAGCGTGCCCAATGTCCAGCATGCGCCAACCAAACGCCCGCAGCGCCTGGGGGGGCCACTTCAGTCTACGCGATGTCAAGCGACACCTAAATCGCTGTCAATCCAGTGTCCGGGTGCGCTGCGGGCTCGCGTAGGGTGCCCATCCCCCCTGGCTCAGGTAGCGCTTGACGGTGTTCTTGCTGACCCCCAACTCGACGGCAATGCGCTTGGCTCCCCAGCCACAGGCCTTGAGCCGCCCACTCTGGGCTTTGCATCGGTTCCCCTTGTGACTGAACAAGGGGTTGGTTGTACATGGCTTCTTGCATGGATGATCCCTCCTGATGTGATCACGGAGGGGTCAGTTTGTCATGTCGCCTGACACCTCATTATGCCTAATAGCTGTTCACACGCTCGGACAGTGCAATTTCATCACTGGCCGTCAGGGCGCAGCCGCTATTGTGCAGCTGATACTCGGCTACTCGGCGGCTGACGCGGTAACGCTTCGCCAAACGATTGAGCGCGGTGGGCAAGTCGGGAGACTGACGGTACTCATTTCGTGCCACTTGGCGTGGCAAAAGAAACTCGGCGGCAAAGGCCCTGGCGCGCTGTTCGATAAAGGGGTCGATCTGCCCCCCAAGCACTTCGGCAACAGGCAAGCCGCCATGACGATCCAGCAGAAGATGTGCAATTTCATGCGCTAGCGTGGTGCGCCTGCGGTTGGCGGTACTGGTTTTTGACCCAGGACGATCGTTGAGCAAAATGACAGGGCCACACCGCCCCCAACAACTTAAGGCCTCGAGCGCATCTGCCCGCAAATCAGTCGGTTGAACAGGCACGCCCCACCTTTGCAGAATGTCTTCGGGGTCGATTACCTGGGCAACACCAAAACCCAAGTGCATTCGCAGCCATGTCGCTGCTCGATAGCCTTGCTCCCAGGCGTGAGGCGCCTCGGTCTCTAAGGAAATCGGGGCGTAAGCGGCAGTCGCCTGATCCAAACCAGATGTATCGTTCTTTGGAAGAGTTGCAATGATTCCAAGCAAAACAGAAAGTTCCCCTGGCGCCAGGGTGAATCTCAGCATCCGAGCAGCGGCCAAGACTTCGGTCTCGGATAGATCGTTGGCTGCCGCACCTCGATCCAGCCAAAAATGGCGGGCATCCCGATTCCCCTGAATTTGCCTGACCACATCACTTGGCCACCCGGTTGCAAGTGACACACGTTCTTCTACTTGGCCCTCTGCACGCTGCGACCAGGCCATGAGCGCCTGCTGAACGCGCGGATTCGTACCGCCCGCCATGCTATTTGCCAGACGATCACCCAGCTGTTGCAAACACAGTAAAGAAGACTTGAAGTCAGCCAACAGGGGCTTGCCGCTCTCTGGAACGAGCCATACTTTCTGCCCGACACGCAGCCAGAGCAATTGTGGCAAAGACACCCCTTGCCAGGCCTCAGCCAGATTGTGACGAGACATGAAAGGCAACAGGGCCGATTCCTCGGCCTCAACAACCCCTTCGTCCTCACACATGAGCGCCCAACGACGCTCTGCCGCATCCCAAACCTCGCCGGGATGGGTGACGGTATCGACGATCCAGGGGAGTGGATAGGCTTGTTCCAGGCACAACGCCTGCCAGTGCTTGCCCAAAAACGCCAGTAAATCGACCCAAGTCCAGTTGAAGTACATGGCGCCCCGCGTGCCCTGATCCTCGCCGTACCAATAGGGCTCACCAGCCAGCAGCAGGCACCCCCTGCCCCAACCGTTCACCGCATCCTTAGCAGGGGCTGGATCAAACAGGAACTGCAAAGTGTCACTAGCCATAGCGTTTCATCCAGTCTTTATAGGCGCGCAGACAGCCTTGTACCTCCGCCAATTCCTCCAATTTCTTAAGAATCTGCCGAGGAATCAGCTTGCGTCCTGGCATTTTCCTCCATGGGTAGCCATGATAAGACTTGCCTGGCTCTGTCGGAACAGCTTCATATACAACCCCCTGATGGACGTTGTAGATTTTCGATGGGTAACCAATCGAAGGCTCGGGACACGGGCAGCCTGAGTTAAGCAAGACCTCTGCCTGCACCTTGGTCAGTGTACCCGCACACTTTCCAACAACGGCACTGCCTATCCGAACAAAATGAGCCTCTGGCCCATTGGCGCAATGCTTGACCCGGTGCTCGCCAGGATCGTATGTCCAGTTCGGCAATTTTGTTTGGCTCATAGGAAAGGATTTCCAGCGCGATAGTACCTCAGGCCACATCGCATGTGGCCACATCCCGTCACAAGTCACAGGGCCGGGTGCATTCTCTCACCCAGCCAACTGGCGCTCTATAAAAGTGTGCTGCCAGGCACGGCAAAGATCATTCGCGATGAGCTTCAGGCGGCAAGGCCGCCAGGATGCGCCTTTGCATAAAAGGACTGACGACTAGCTGCCTTTGTCTACGCGACGAAGGTTCCACCCCCAAGTCGGTAAAATAGCGGCTCTCTCCTTTTTCTTGCCCCTGCCCTATGTCTCCCACCTCGGCCGCGCGGCTGTCGCTCTGGATGTCTGCCAGTGCTGCTGTTTTCTTTTTGCTGGCTCTGTCGGTGCCCAACGGGTATTCGTGGGGGGCGGTGTTGCTGCTGGCGGGTGGGCTGGCGGCGTGGGTGCGGCGCGCGGATGCTGCCCATGCGGGGACAGCTCCGGCCTGGACGATTCAGGACAAGACCCTGGTGTACGCATTGGCGGCGATGTTTCTGGCCAACGCCTTGGCCGTGGCGTGGCACGGGGATTCGGGCAAATACCTGGATCAGGGCATCCGCTACTTGCTGGTGATTCCGGTGTTGTGGGGCCTGCGGCGGGTGTCGCTGCGCCTGGACTGGCTATGGGCCGGGCTGGTGCTGGGCTGCCTGGGGGCAGCTGGCGTGGCGTGGTGGCAGGTACACGTGCAGCTGATCGGCCGTGCCGAAGGCTTTGTGACCAGCGCCATTCCGTTTGGCGACATGGCTTTGCTGATGGGTTTCTGGTGCCTGCTGGGCGCGGTGCTGGGGGCGCTGCAGCGACGCTTTGCCTGGGCGGGGTTTCTGTTGCTGGGGGCGCTGGCGGGCTGCTATGCCTTTATTGCCTCGGCCACACGCGGTGGGCTGGTGGCTATCCCCTTGCTGGTGGTGCTGGCGGGGGCCGCGCTGCTGCGCCGCGAGACGATCAAGCCCGTGCTCGCGGGGCTGGCGGTGCTGGTGGTGGGTGTGGGGGTGATTCTGGCCGCGCTGCCGGGCGGGCAAATGGCCGAAAGCCGCTACAGCGGGGCAGTCACCGAGTGGCAAAGCTACACACAGCAGGGACGAGTATCCAGCAACACGGTGGGGCCACGTCTGGAAGCCTGGAAAGCCGCGCTCAAGAGCATCCCCGAACGCCCGCTGCTGGGCTGGGGCCACCCGGAATACACCCGACATCTGGATTCCCTGATCGCCCAGGGGCGCGCCAACCCCTTCGTGGCCACCTTGGCGAACACGCACAATCAGTTCATCGAACTTTGGCTGCACCAGGGCACGCTGGGTCTGGTGGCGTTTTTGGCGCTGCTGCTGGCCAGCTTCTGGTATTTTGCGCTGCGCCTGCGCCACGCCGACATCACCGTGCGCGTGCTGGCCTGTTGCGGCGCGAGCCTGCCCGCGGGCTTTGCCGCCTTCGGACTGACCCAGGTGATTCTGGGCCGCAACAACGGGGTGATGTTCTTCGTGGTGTCGCTCGCCGTGTGGTGGGCGATGATGCGGCAGGAAGAAGCGGCGTCATCTTAAGCACCCCTTCTTGGCTGAATCCTAGGCGGCCTGCCCCGACCGTAGCTCGTTTTTAAGGGCCTGGATGACGAATTCATTCAAGGCGACCCCACGGCGGCGGGCTTCATAAGCCGCTTTTTGATGCAAATCCCCCCCCACCCGGACATTGAAGCTGCCTTTGAAAGGCTGGTCGGGCAGCACACCCCGCTGTTGGCAGGAGCGCAGGTAATGATCGACCGCTATCTCGAACGCCTGCCTGACTTCTGTCACAGACTGACCGTCAAACAAGACAAGATCGTTGATGAATTCGACCTTGCCACACAGGCACTGGTCTTCAACGCTGAACTCGACGGCGCCCAGATAACCTTTGTACTCGAGCGCATTGCTCATAGAAACCCCCATTCTTTCAGCCGTATGCGAATTTCACGCACCTGATAGGCCTTCAAGACCCCATCGGGATGAGGCCTGCTGCACAGGATCCGATGCTCGTAGCCATCCCGACGAACATACAAAAACAACTTGTGCGACGACCCGCGTTCGTTCTCGATCAGCCGAAATCCGAACCCTGCCAATAGAACGACAAGCTCGTCGAAGCGAAAATCAACGGGGACTGGTGCACGGAAGAACCGATTCAACCGCTTTTGCCGTTTTGTCATGGATAGTGCCTTAATTTCGCCATGTTAGCAACTAATATTTAGTTGCTAACATTTCAACATTGAGGCCCTACTGTGCAATGGTCTGGCCTCCAGGCACCAGATGCACTTCTAGCAGGTGATCAACCCATCACAGCAAGGTGATCTGGTCGAAATCGACCTGCACGGTCTGTGGGCGACCCAGGATGTTGAGCAGCAAAGTGACGCGGTCTTTCGAGACGGCGTGTACCAGGGCCTGCACGCCGGCCAGGGGAGAATTCTGGATCTGGACGGTCATGCCAGGCTGAAAGGGGCTGATTGCATCCAGCGGCGCGGTCTCGCGCAAGGTCTCGGCTTGCCGGATGCGCTGTACGGCGGCATCGGCCAGGGTGGCGGGCTGCTGGCCAAACATGACCAGGCGGCTGACCCCCAAGGTGGATCGCACCACCGACAGGGACTGCGTGGGGCGCGTGGGCCGGACAAACAGATAGCGGGGAAACATGGGTTCGTGGACGGCCAGGACAGCCGTTGCGGGGGATGGGCCTGAGCGCGCAGCCGTGCGCCCAGGGGCTGATGCAACACGCGCCGCCGCCGCTTTGCGCGGCTTTTTATAGATTTTGAACAGCGGCAGATAGACCTCGAAGTCTTGCCGCTGCAGCTGCTGCAGCGCCACGGCTTCTTGGCGCGGCTTGGTATGGGCCACATACCAGACCGTGGCCAGCGTCGGTGCTGGATCTGCGGCTACAACGTCGAAATGCGAAGCCCCCATTCGGCTCGTCTCACCTTGGCATGGATAACGCCTCAAATGTAATACACAATGAACGCGGCTGTTGGTCTTATGCCGCTTCGGCCTGCTTGGCGGCTTCGACAGCGGCCTTGGTGTCGTGGGGCGCGCCGTTGAAAAACACGTTCAACAGGACAGCAGACAAGGATGTCAGCAAGATGCCCGATTCAATCAGCGGATGGATGGCCTTGGGCGTCCACTGCAAAAAGTGCGGGGCCACCACCGGGATCATGCCCATGCCGATCGAGATGGCCACGATCATGGCGTTGTGACGGTTGTCACGGAAATCGACGCCGCTGAGGATGCGGATGCCGGTGGCCGTGACCATGCCGAACATCACCAGGCCCGCGCCGCCCAGCACCACGGTGGGCAGGGATTCGACCAGGGCCGCGAGCTTGGGCAGCAGGCCCAGCACCAGCAGGATCACGCCGCTGGCCACGCAGACGAAGCGGCTGCGCACGCCGGTCACGGCCACCAGACCCACATTCTGCGAAAAGCTGGAATACGGGAAGGTGTTGAAAATGCCGCCGATGAGCGTGCCCAGGCCGTCGGTGCGCAGGCCGCGCGCCAGGTCTTTCTGCTTGATTTCCTTGCCCGTCATGTCTGACAGCGCCAGGAACATCCCGGTGGATTCGATCAGGATGACGATCATGACCAGGGTCATGGTCAGGATCATCCACAGGTCGAACTTGGGCATGCCGAAGTGAAACGGCAGCACGATGTCCACCCACTGGGCCTTGCCAACCTTCTCGAAGGTCATGATGCCCATGGCCGAGGTGATGATGGCGCCTACCACGATGCCCAGCAGCACGGCGATGT
Source organism: Castellaniella caeni NBRC 101664 (assembly GCF_001592225.1). Lineage (GTDB taxonomy): Bacteria > Pseudomonadota > Gammaproteobacteria > Burkholderiales > Burkholderiaceae_B > Castellaniella > Castellaniella caeni. The sequence continues at coordinate 6,164 of NZ_BCWN01000019.1, forward strand.
TGGCCAGAAAGCCTTTGCTGAACTTGGCGATCAGCAAAATGGACAGCAGCACGATGGCGGCGATGCCCACGCCGGTGAGATTGGCGTACTTGGGGTTGGGCACAGTGGGCACGATGGACAGGCCCTGCGGCACAGGCAGCAGCGGCGAGCCTGGCGCCCCGGCCGCCGCCTGGGCGTGGTTCAACCAGGTGGCATAGGCCGGGTCGACCATCGCGGGCGCGGTGGGGCCGAAGGGATTGCCGAAAATCCAGTTGATGCCCACGCGCATGAGCGTGATGCCGATGATGGCGATGATGGTGCCGGTGACCACGGGCGGGAAAAAGCGCAGCAGCCGACTGATCCACGGCGCGATGATGATGGTGATGATCCCCGCCGCGATGATGGTGCCAAAGAGCAGCTGCGCGCCCTCGTGCCCCGGGTTGCTGGTGGCAATGTGGATCATGGGCCCCACCGGGGCAAAGCTGACGCCCATGATGACGGGCAGCTTGATGCCGAACCACTGGGTGGCGCCAAACGACTGGATGATGGTGGCCAGGCCGCAGGCAAAAAGGTCGGCGGCGATCAGCAGCGACACCTCGTGCGCATCGAGATTCAGGGCGCGGCCGATGATCAGCGGCACGGCCACGGCGCCCGCGTACATCACCAGCACGTGCTGCAAGCCCAGCGCGCCAAGCTTGCCAAGCGGCAAGACTTCATCGACCGGGGCAACGGAATTGCTCATTGTCTTGTCTCCATCATGATTGTGATGAAGCACTGTACCGGGGCGCCATTCAGGCGGCTATAAGAAAAGCACCATAAGGTACTTTAAGGTTCACGCATAATTCCGGGACAACCCTGTGGTTTTGGCAGCTGATGCGGATAATTTGCCGTCGGATGCGGGGAAACCCCTAGCGGCGACAAGGCGATGGCGGTTCGTTGCACGGCGATCAACGAAGGGTTCATCATGCAATCGGTCTACGCAACGGCTACCTGATAGGGCATATCCTCTGACCACTGACGATGAAGATGACCATTGTTGTACAGCAAGCTGGTGACAGTCTGCTCGCTGACGTCAAACCGTTCTGCGGCTTCTTCCATGGCATATGAAGAAAAATCACCATCCAGGTAAGACAATAGCGCGTTGATAGGGCATAGGAATTCGGCAGCGAAAGCACGCTGGTATTTTTGGCAGGAGGTTCCTAGATCGGTTGACGCCAGCCAGCGCGCGCCTCGTGGTGCGGTACGCAGATGCTCACCCAAGAAGCGCGCCAGTTCAAACCGTTTGCCAACGGGATTATGCCTGCGTGGAATGAATTTCAAGTGGCGACCGTTGGTGGGCATGGCCACGGCGACCGGTGACCGGCCTTGCGGAGCAGGCCACGCAGCGACCGCATCACGCCCCAAGCCCAACAACCCCTGTAGCTCCTGACTGGGGATTGGATCGCTGGTGTTCCCCAGTTTTTGTCGAAGTGCCCGCGCATCGTGTACAGCGCGTTCCCAAGGAGCCCCGTGGCGCAAGTGATCAATATCGCCAAATGAGAATTCGGGAGCGCCGACCATACCGTCAGCATCGGCCAGCCGCCCAATCAATGCCAGATCAGGAGATGCCTCAAACGATGCAATGGCTGGCGCCAATTCTGACAAGGCTTCGTCTCCAACGAGGGGGCTCCACTGAAGCGCAGCGCTCAGTGCCTCTTCAGGGCAGGCTTCGGCGTCAAACCCGAGCTGGGCTTCAAGCTTCCGGCGACGTGCCATCTCTGGATCGGCCAGCTCTTCTTGCAAGATAGCCCATACATGGGCCAGATCAGATCCGGAGGCCTCCCTGGCATCCAAACGTGCCAGAACGCTACCCATGAACTGCTCAACACTCTTGTGAAAACCAGCCAGGCCAAGCTGCTTGGGCGCATCCAGAGTTTGCAGATACTGCACCGACTGATTGGGCGTCATTGATGCGCGTGCCCATACGTCGATGAACTCTCCATCCGGAATGAACATGATACGCGGCCATACAAACCCATGGTTAGCCGCACCGAGTTCGTGAGCCATGCGCCAACCATGACCGGGCTGCTGCCGAGGCAAGGGCTCGTGATTGAGGCGCCACCACGAATTTGCCAGCCACATAGCCAGTGGATATGCGGAGACAAAAACATTGTCACGGACGGTCTTCGCCCAGATATCCTGATTTCGCGTCAAGCTGACGCCATCGACTGATATACCTAACCAGGCCGCCGTAGCCTGAATCTCTGGTTCGCCAGATGCCGCCGCCATCCACTGGACATCGATGCTCATTTCAGCCATCAATCAATCTCCAGCAGCGCAGGACTTCGGCCGAGAAGGGATCAGTCTCGGGCATTGGATATCCGTGGTATGTCCCCTTATCAGGGTTTTCAAGCTGCGCTTCGACAGCAATACCGTCACGAGTAACGGCCCACACGTTCTTAGGCCACACGCCAACAACCCGGTCGCTCACAAGCCCTTTGAGCATCCCACTGCGCAGTAGCTGCTCTGCCTCGCAACGTTTAAAAATATTGGCAACGTCGCATAAAGACTTTCCCTGCCTGGGGTCGGCTGGCGGGGTTAGCCCAAAATCGCCAGGGTTCTTCTTATGTTCAGGATTGCCGCCATAGCGAACACGCGTGGCCAGAGCGGCAAGCTCGGCGACACGAGCCCGCGCTTGCGCAGAAGTAATCAGTTTGCGCTTGGTGTTGTACAGATCGCGGCGACGCTTCATGACACAGACGAACCCGACGAATTGGACAGGAAACCTGACAGGTTTCAGAACGGAATATCGTCGTCCATGTCCGCCAGGTTGGCGGCGGGGGCGGCGGCGGGGGCTGCCGGGCGCTGTTGCTGCGGGGCACGGCGGGCGGGGGGTTGCGAGAAGCCGCTGTCGCCGCCGCCCATGTCGCCCGTGCTGTCGCGGCCGCCCAGCATTTGCATCTGGTCGGCCACGATTTCGGTGCTGTAGCGGTCGGCGCCGGTTTCTTTGTCTTGCCACTTGCGGGTTTTCAGGCGGCCCTCGACGTACACCGAGCGGCCCTTGCGCAGGTATTCGCCGGCGATTTCGGCCAGGCGGTTGTAGAACACCACGCGGTGCCATTCGGTTTCTTCGCGGCGTTCGCCCGAGGCTTTGTCTTTCCAGGTGTTGGTGGTGGCGATGGAGACGTTGCAGATGGCAGCGCCATCGGGGCTGTAGCGTACTTCGGGATCGCGCCCCAGGTTGCCGACGAGAATGACTTTGTTGACTGAGGCCATGGTGGGTAATCCTATTGATGAATGTGGCCGCCATTATCGGGGATCTGACCCCTGGGCGCGCCGGTAAAACGAGCTAAAGGGACATTATCGCCCACCTGTATTTATACGCATAGCGCCAGACCCTCAGTGCCCGGGCCGGATCTCTTTGAAGCCGCGCGCCGTGTACAGCCACACCACCGCCAGCATGGCGCTGACCCAGAACACCATCGACGGGCCGCTGGCGCGCACCAGAATGCCGCCCAGCAGGCCGCCGGCAAACACCCCCAGCGACTGTGCAGTGTTGTAGAAACCCAGGGCCAGGCCCTTGTAGGCGGGCGGCGCCACGCGCGACACGAGCGAGGGCTGCAGGGCTTCGAGCACGTTGAAGCAGACAAAGAACGCGATCAGGGCCGCGACCACCAGCCACAGCGACCCCATCAGCCAGGGCAGCGCGCCCAGCACCACGGCCAGGCCCAGCACGGCCCATTCGAGCGCGGGCTTGTGCGCCTTGCGCGTCTCGGTGTAGAAGACGGCGGGCACCATGAGCACGAAAGACGCCAGGATGACGGGCAAATACACTTGCCACAGGGTGCCCGTATTGAAGTCACCCAGCCGCCCGAGCAGGCCGGGGGCCACCATGAACAGGGCCATCAGGATGAAGTGCAGGCAGAATACGCCGAAGTTCAGGCGCAGCAGATCGCGGTGGGCCAGCACGTCGTGCGGCGTGGCCTGCACGATGTCGGCTTCGGACTTGGGGACGTCGGGCACGAAGAACATGGCGATCAGCAGGCAGACGAAGCCCAGCAGGCTGATGGCCCAGAACAAGCCCGAGAGGCCGAACTCGCCCACCAGCAAGGGGGACAGCACCAGCGACAGGGCAAACGAAATACCGATCGAGCCGCCCACCATGGCCATGGCGCGCGTGCGCACCTCGGGGCGTGTGGCGTCGGCGATCCAGGCCGTGATGGCCGCCGACACGGCGCCCAGCCCCTGAATGACGCGGCCCACGGTGACCCAATCGACGTCGTCGGTGAGCGCGCAGATGATGCCGCCCACGACGAACAGCAACATGCCGAAGACGATGATGGGACGCCGTCCGTAGCGGTCGGAGGCCATGCCCAGCGGGATTTGCATGATGGCCTGCGTGAGCCCATAGGCCCCCAGGGCCAGCCCCACGCGCACCGGGTCGTTGCCGCCCACGAGGCTGTGCGCGGCCACGGCGAAGATGGGGGTCAGCAGGAACAGGCCCAGCATGCGGGCCGCAAACAGCGTGGCCAGGGCGATGCTGCTGCGCCGTTCGAGCGGCGTGAGCTTGAGGGCGGGGGTGGAAGAATGTGCGGTTCGGGCCATAAAAAGAAGGGGAAGACTCAAAACCCGCCGGACGGCAGCGGGCGAACCGCTGCGTCGGACAAGCCTTCAGCCAACTACCCGGCAAGGGTTGGACGACAAGGCGCTTGCATCACCCCCGCGGCTCGCCGCCAGGCAAGACGGCGTGACAAGCCTGCAGTCGTGATGACACTGCGCGTTATAGTAGCAAGTTGGCCTTTGAAAAACCTGAACCCCCCTACCGGCATGGACGCCATCTGCATACGCGGCGCACGCACGCACAATCTGAAGAATATTTCCGTCGATCTGCCCCGGCGCAAGCTGGTGGTGATCACCGGCCTGTCGGGCTCGGGCAAATCGTCGCTGGCTTTCGACACGCTGTACGCCGAGGGCCAGCGGCGCTATGTGGAAAGCCTGTCGGCCTACGCCCGGCAATTCTTGCAGATGATGGACAAGCCCGACGTGGACGTCATCACCGGCCTGTCGCCCGCGATTGCCATCGAGCAAAAGACCGCGGGCCACAATCCGCGCTCCACCGTGGGCACCATCACCGAAATCCACGACTACCTGCGCCTGCTGTACGCGCGCATCGGCACGCCCTATTGCCCCGAGCACCATCTGCCGCTGCAGGCGCAAAGCGTAAGCCAGATGGTCGATCAGGTGCTGGCCTACCCTGAAGGCACGCGGCTGGCGATCCTGGCCCCGCTGGCGCGTGCGCGCGAAGACGACCTGGCCGCCGAATGCCGCCGCCTGCAGGCGCTGGGTTTCGTGCGGGCGCGCATCGATGGCGAGATCACGCCCATCGACGGCAGCGTGCCGCTGCCCGCCCCCGCTGGCCCCTGGAACCTGGACGTGGTCATCGACCGCCTGCGGGCGCGCCCCGACAGCCGCCAGCGGCTGGCCGAAAGCTTCGAGACGGCGCTCGACCTGGCCCACGGACGGGCGCTGGTGCTGGATCTGGACGCGGGCAGCGAGCGGGCGCTGTCCGCCGCCTACGCCTGTCCGGTGTGCGCGCGCAGCATGGGCGTGCTGGAACCACGCCTGTTCAGTTTCAACAATCCGGCGGGCGCCTGCCCCCACTGCAACGGCCTGGGCCTGATCGAGGCCTTCGACCCCGAGCGGGTGGTGGCTTTCCCCGAACTCGGTCTGGCCGCCGGGGCCATCCACGGCTGGGATCGGCGCAACGCCTTCACCTACGCGATGATGGCCAGCCTCGCGCAACACTATCACTTCAGTCTGGACACGCCGTTTCAAGACCTGCCCGCCACCGTGCGCGCGTGCCTGCTGCAGGGTTCGGGCGACGAGGAAATCGCTTTTCAATACCTGGGCGAAGGCGGCATCCCGGCCATCCGCCGCCACCCCTTCGAAGGGGTCGTGCCCAACCTCGAACGGCGCTGGCGCGAGACGCACTCCAACGCCGTGCGCGACGAGCTGGGGCGCCTGCGCCACACCATCACCTGTCCTGAATGCCAGGGCGCACGCCTGGGCGTCGAGGCGCGCAACGTTTTTATTGGGGACGAGGGCACGGCCCCTGGGCGGACTGCGGATTCGACGGATCGGCAGCAAAGCAATACACCGGCGCCATCGGAGGCGGAGCAGGCGACCGCAGGTCACGCGCGACGGGGCCTGGCCATCTACGAAGTCGAGGCGCTGTCGCTGGCCGACTGCCGCCGCTGGTTTCAGGAAACAGCCATCGGCGGCGCGCGGCGCGAGGTGGCCGAGCGCATCGTGCACGAGATCCGCGCGCGGCTGGACTTCCTGGACAACGTGGGCCTGGGCTATCTGTCGCTGGATCGCAGCGCCGACACGCTCTCGGGCGGCGAATCGCAGCGCATCCGCCTGGCCAGCCAGATCGGCTCGGGGCTCACGGGCGTGATGTACGTGCTGGACGAGCCCTCGATCGGCCTGCACCAGCGCGACAACCAGCGCCTCATCCACACGTTGCAGCAGCTGCGCGACCTGGGCAACAGCGTGATCGTGGTGGAGCACGACGAGGACATGATCCGCGCCGCCGACCATGTGCTGGACATGGGGCCGGGCGCGGGCGAGCACGGCGGCTGCGTGGTGGCCCAGGGCACACCCGCCGAGATCGAGGCCGCGCCGCAGTCGCTCACGGGCCAATATCTGTCGGGGGCGCAGAAGATCGCCGTGCCGCCACGACGGCCCGTGCCGCCCCCCGCCAGCGCAACCGCAGGCACGGGCACCAGCACTCAAGCTGACACATCCACAGCCAGCGATACCGGCAAAACCGCCCGCACGGGCACGGGCACATCCACGGGCAGCGACGATAGCAGCAACATCCAGGCCTGGCTCAAGGCCCTGGGCTGCACCGGCCACAACCTGCACGGTGTCGATCTGGCCATCCCCGTGGGGCGCTTCACCTGTGTCACGGGCGTCTCGGGCTCGGGCAAGTCCACCCTCATCAACGACACGCTGGTGGCGGCGCTGGCGCAAAAACTGCACCGCGCGCAGACGGCCCCGGCGCCCTTCGAGCGGCTGGAAGGCGTCGAGCACTTCGACAAGATCATCAGCATCGACCAGAACCCCATTGGCCGCACGCCGCGCAGCAACCCGGCCACCTACACGGGGCTGTTCACGCCGATCCGCGAGCTGTTTGCCGGGGTGCCCGAGGCGCGCCTGCGCGGCTACGACGCCGGGCGCTTCTCGTTCAACGTCAAGGGCGGGCGCTGCGAGGCCTGCCAGGGCGACGGCGTGGTGCGCGTGGAAATGCATTTTCTGCCCGACATGTACGTGCCCTGCGAGGTCTGCGAGGGCAAGCGCTACAACCGCGAAACGCTGGACATCCGCTATCGCGGGCACACGATCAGCGACATCCTCGACCTGACCGTCGCCCAGGCACTGGAACTCTTTGCCGCCGTGCCCACCGTGGCCCGCAAGCTGCAGACCCTGATGGACGTGGGCCTGTCGTACATCCGCCTGGGGCAAAGCGCCACCACGCTCTCGGGCGGCGAGGCGCAGCGCGTCAAGCTCTCGCAAGAGCTGTCGCGCCGCGGCTCGGAGCGCACCCTGTACGTGCTGGACGAACCGACCACCGGCCTGCATTTCCACGACATCGCCGTGCTGCTGGACGTGCTGCAGCAGCTGGTGGACGCGGGCAGCACGGTGCTGGTGATCGAACACAACCTGGACGTCATCAAGACCGCCGACTGGGTGATCGACCTGGGCCCCGAAGGCGGCGCGGGCGGCGGCAACATCGTCGCCCAGGGCACGCCTGAAGCCATCGCCGCGTGCGCAAACAGCCACACCGGCCACTGGCTGGAGGGTGCGCTGGGTCAATCCATCCGATAAATGGTGCGGTGCTCGCGGATGGCGTAGCGGTCGGTCATGCCCGCGATGTAGTCGGCGATGGCGCGGGCCTGGGCGGCGGGGTCTTCGCGCCGGTATTCGTCGGCCAGCAGGCGCGGGTCGTCCAGAAAGGCGACGAAGAGTTCGCGCACCACGCGCTTGGCCTTGCGCGTCATGCGCATCACCTGGTGGTGGCGGTACAGGTTGTTGAGCAAAAACTGCTTGAGCGCCCGCGACTGCGTGCGGACTGGTTCAGAGAAGGCCGCCAGCAGCGGCGCGGCGCGCAGTTCGTCCACCGATTGCGGCTTGACGCGCGCCAGGTTGGCCGCCGTGGTCTGGGTGAGATCCAGCACCAGGGTGTTGATCATGGCGCGGATGACCTCGGACACCAGGCGCTTGCCGTCGCGAACCGGATCGAGATCCGGATAGCGGCGGCGCACCTGCTCATGGTGCATGGCGAAGATTTCCAGGTGCAGCAGCTGCTCGACCGTGATGAGGCCCGAGCGCAAGCCATCGTCCACGTCGTGGTTGTTGTAGGCGATCTCGTCGGCCAGGTTGGTGAGCTGGGCTTCGAGCGAGGGCTGGGTGCCGTCCAGAAAACGGGCGGCCACCGGCCCCAGCGTGCGCGCATGACTGCGCGAGCAGTGCTTGAGGATGCCCTCGCGGGTCTCGAAGCACAGGTTCAGCCCATTGAAGGCGGCGTAGCGTTCTTCGAGTTCGTCCACCACGCGCAGGCTTTGCAGATTGTGCTCGAAGCCGCCGGCCTCGGGAGCCAGTTCGCGCAGGCAGGCATTGAGCTCGTCCTGCCCGGCGTGGCCAAACGGCGTATGCCCCAGGTCGTGCGCCAGCGCCATGGCTTCGATGAGGTCTTCGTGCACCCCCAGGTTGCGCGCCAGCGTGCGGGCGATCTGCGCCACCTCGATGCTGTGGGTGAGCCGGGTGCGAAACAGGTCGCCCTCGTGGTTGAGAAACACCTGCGTCTTGTATTCCAGCCGCCGGAAGGCCGAGCAATGAATGATGCGGTCGCGGTCGCGCTGGAAGGCGCTGCGCCCCTGCGGCGGCGGCTCGGGATGCTGGCGGCCGCGCGAGGTTTCGGGATGGCAGGCGTACGGCGCCAGGGTGCTCATGATCAAATGCCTCCGACAATCGACAGGGACAGAAATGCGACAAACGACGCCCGGCGCCTGGTGCTCATGCGCCGAGGTTTCCGGCAGGCAACAGCGGGCGCACCCGGGCATCGTCCACCGCCTGCACGGTGGCGCGCCCCAGCGCGGGCAGCAGCACGTAACGGATGTGGTGGCCTTCGTTCTTTTTGTCCACCCGCATGAGCTCGAACCAGCGATCCGGCCCCAGATCGGGCGCCTGTACGGGGCAGCCGATGGCAGCCACCAGCGCCTGGATGCGCTCGGCCACGGCGGGATCAAGCCCGCACTCGCGCACGGAAAGCCGCGCGGCGAGCACCATGCCGCAGCCCACGGCCTCGCCGTGCAGCCAGGCGCCATAGCCCAGGCCGGATTCGATGGCGTGGCCGAAGGTGTGGCCAAAGTTGAGGATGGCGCGCAGGCCAGATTCGCGTTCGTCTTGCGACACCACCTGGGCCTTGAGTTCGCACGAGCGGCGGATGGCATAGGCTACAGCATCGTCGTCAAGGGCACGCAGGGCCGCGACGTGCGCCTCGCACCAGTCGAAAAACGGCGCATCGGCGATCATGCCGTACTTGATGACTTCGGCCAGGCCGGCCGAGACTTCGCGCGCGGGCAGCGTAGCCAGCACGGCGGGGTCGATCTCGACGGCCTGCGGCTGGTAGAAGGCGCCGATCATGTTCTTGCCCCGCGGGTGGTTGATAGCCGTCTTGCCGCCCACGGATGAATCGACCTGCGCGAGCAAGGTGGTGGGCACCTGCACGAAGCGCACGCCGCGCATGTAGCAGGCGGCGGCAAAACCGGCCATGTCGCCCACCACGCCGCCGCCCAGGGCGACCAGCACTACCTTGCGGTCGCGCGCGTCCGCCAGCAGGGCGTCGAAAATCTGGTTCAGTGATTCAAAGGTCTTGTGCTGCTCGCCGTCGGCCAGTTCGAGCCAGGTGAGCGGCTTGCCGGTGGCCGCCAGCGCGGCCTTGACGGGTGCGCCGTAGAGCGCCGCCACCGTGGTGTTGGTGACCACGGCGATGGCCGTGGCATCCGCGGGGATGCTGTCGGCCAGCGCGGCCAGCCTGCCGCGACCGATGTGAATGGGATAGTGCCCGCCCGGGGTATCGACTTGAACCGTGTGCATGCAAAAGGTGCGCTGAAAGGGGATGTGCCGACCTCACGCGTGAAACCGACAATGAAAGGATTGTTCCATAAAGGATGGTTCCATCATAGCTGAGACGGAATCGATCGAGGCAGGGCTGCCTTAACCCGCGCAGGCGGTCAACGCATCCTGCACCAGCGGCACCAGCTTGCGCAGGATGTGGGACACCGGCTGATCCGCCGTCTGGAACGTAACCCGCGCCACGCCCTCGTACAGCGGCGCGCGCGCCGCGAGCAGATCGGCGATGCGCTGGCGCGGGTCGTCGGTGCGCAGCAGGGGGCGGCTGCGGTCGCGCGCCACGCGCCGGTAGAGTTCGTCGGCCCCGGCCTGCAGATAGACCACGCAGCCGCGCGTCTGCAGCATGCGGCGGTTTTCTTCGGCCAGCACGGCGCCGCCGCCGGTAGCCAGCACCAGGCCGGGCACCTGGGTGTATTCGTCCAGCAAGGTGGTTTCGCGGCGGCGAAAGCCGGGCTCGCCCTCGATGTCGAAAATGGTGGCCACGCGCACCCCGCAGCGCGCCTCGATGGCGTGGTCGAGATCGACAAAGGGGCGCCCGAGCTCGGTGGCCAGCTGGCGGCCGATGGTGGTCTTGCCCACCCCCATCATGCCAACGAGAAAGATCGGGACGGCGGCGGTGTCAGGGGGGGATTCCATCGATATCACTGGGTGGAAAAGGTAGGTTTGCGTGTATTATCGCATTGGCGCAACAGACGCCGTTGGATCGGGCGTCGATCACGCGCTATCCAAGAATCGCCACATGCGGCGCCAGGCGGCTTCCGGCGCCCCTCACCCCTCAATTCGCTGCATCCAGTTACATACACTCAGCCTTTGCCCCGTGGCCTGAATCGGGCAGGGCTTACAATCGCCCGTGATGAGAACCACCTCCACCACCTCCCAGCCCAAGGCCCCTGCCCGTTCATGGCTTGCGCGCCTGGTGCTGAAGGCCTTTGTCCTGCTGGCCGGTCTGGGCGCCTGTGGCGCCCTGCTGCTGACACTGGCACTGGCGCTGGCCTGGCCCAACCTGCCCGACCTGCACGCGATGACCGACTACCGGCCACGCGTACCGCTGCGCATCTACACGGCGGACAACGTCCTGATCGGCGAATTCGGCGAAGAACGGCGCAACGTGCTGCGCTTCGACGAAATCCCCGACATCATGAAGTCGGCCATCCTGGCCGCCGAAGACGACCGCTTCTACCAGCACGGCGGCATCGACTGGACAGGGGTGCTGCGCGCGGCCATCGCCAACGTGGTGCACATGTCCAAGACGCAGGGCGCCAGCACCATCACCATGCAGGTGGCGCGCAACTTCTACCTGTCGTCCGAAAAAACCTACACGCGCAAGTTCTACGAACTGCTGCTCACCTTCAAGATCGAGGCCACGCTCAGCAAAGATCAGATTCTCGATCTGTACATGAACCAGATCTTCCTGGGGCACCGCGCCTACGGCTTTGCCGCCGCCAGTCGCACCTACTTCGGCAAGCAGCTGGCCGACATCACCCCGGCCGAGGCCGCCATGCTGGCGGGCATCCCCAAGGCGCCGTCGCGCTTCAACCCGATCTCCAACTTTCAGCGGGCCAAGTCGCGCCAGGGTTACGTGCTGGGGCGCATGCGCGCGCTGGGCTACCTGACCGATGCCGAATACCAGCAGGCGCTGGCGCAGCCCATCGTGGTGAAGTCGGCGGCGGGCACGCCCTCGGGGCGCTACGCCGTGCACGGCGAATACCCGGCGGAACTCGCCCGCCAGCTGCTCTACGGCGTCTACCAGGACGACATCTATTCGCGCGGTTTCAACATCTACACCACGATCGATTCCAAAGACCAGGAGGCGGCCTACGAGTCGCTGCGCGCCGGCGTGCTGGACTACACCCGCCGCGCGCCCTACCCCGGCCCCGAAGAAACCATCGAGCTGCCCGCGGGCATCGAAAACCAGCCGGAGGCCTTCAACGACATCCTCGACGACATCCAGGAAAAATACCCCGACAACGGCGACCTGATGACGGCGGTGGTGCTCTCGGCCAGCCCCACCGACATCAAGGTGGCGCGCAGCCCTACCGACATCGTCGACATCAACGACAAGCGCGCGCTGCGGGTGGTGGCCCGGGGCCTGACGCCCAAGGCCAAGGATTCCCTGCGCATCCGCCGCGGTTCGGTGGTCTACATCCACAAATACGGCGACTACTGGGAACTGCTGAACAAGCCCAGCATCCAGGCGGCCCTGGTGTCGCTGCGCGCCCAGGACGGCGGCATCATGGCCATGGTGGGCGGCTTCGACTTCGACGAGGGCAAGTTCAACCGCGTGACGCAAGCCTGGCGCCAGCCGGGTTCGTCATTCAAGCCCTTCATCTACGCCTCGGCGCTCGAACGCGGCCTGACCCCGGCCACGCAGATTTCCGACGAGCCGTTCTCGCTGACCGCCGAGCAAACCGGCTCGAAAGCCTGGAACCCGAAAAACTACGGCCGCTCGTACGAGCCCATGCTCACCATGCGCCAGGGCCTGTACAAGTCCAAGAACATGGTGTCCATCCGTATCATGCAGGCCGTGGGCCCGCAGTACGTGCAAGACTACATCACGCGCTTTGGCTTTGACCGCGCGCGCCAGCCCGCCGTGCTGCCCCTGGCGCTGGGCGCGGGCAGCGTCACGCCGCTGCAGCTGGCGGGCGGCTACGCCGTCTTTGCCAACGGCGGCTACCGCGTGCCGCCCTACCTCATCGACCACGTCACCGACAGCGCGGGCAAGATCATCATGCGCGCCCGGCCCACGATCGCGGGCGACACGCTGGCGCGCGTCATCGACCCGCGCACGGCCTACGTGATGGACGACATGCTGCGCGGCGTGGCCACCTTCGGCACGGGCGCGCGGGTGCACCGCGAACTCAAGCGCGACGACATCGGCGGCAAGACCGGCACCACCAACGATTCGCAAGACGCCTGGTTCGCGGGCTTCACCCCCAAGCTGGTGGCCGTGGCCTGGATGGGCTTCGACCAGCCCAAGTCCATGGGCCAGGGCGAGACCGGCGGGGGCGCCGCGCTGCCCATGTGGGTGGGCTACATGCGGATCGCGCTGGCCGGGCAGCCGCAGATTCCGCCCGGCCCCATGCCCAGCGGCCTGACGCGCACCGATGACGACTTCTACTTCGCCGAGTTTCCGCCCGGCGTGGCGGTCGCCCGCGTGGGCCTGCCCGCCCCGGGCGACGACCTGCAGAGCGGCACGACCGGCCAGCCGTCCGACGACGGCATCGGCGCCCTGCTCAACCAGCTGCACGGCCAGCCCGTGCCGCCTCCGCCACCGCCGCCGCAATCAGGCCACGAAGCCGCGGTGCCACAACCTGTCCGCGTACCCTTCTGATGACCCTGCCCGCCCCCCTGCGTTCCGCCTTCCCGGCCCTTGGCCTGCTGTGCGCCACAGCCCTGCTGGGGGGCTGCGGCATGAAGGGGCCGCTGACGCTCCCGCCCCCGCCAGCCGACGCCACGCTGGCCGCGCCGCCGACACTGTCCCCGGACGCCGCGCCTGACTCCGCCCCCCGCGACGTGCCCTCGGCACACCCCGTCGCGCCACAATAAACTGCCCCTATGACGACTGCCTCCTACTTCTCCGCGCGAGACGGTATCCTGCATGCCGAAGACATCCCGCTGCCCGAGCTGGCCGAACGCCACGGCACCCCGCTCTACGTGTATTCCCGCGCCGCCCTGCGGGCGGCCTGGCAGGCCTACGCCGACGCCATCGCGGGCCGCGACGCGTTGGTGTGCTACGGCGTCAAGGCCAATTCCAACCTGGCCGTGCTGCACGAATTCCAGCGGCTGGGGGCGGGTTTTGACATCGTTTCGGGCGGCGAGCTGGCCCGCGTGCTGGCGGCGGGCGCCTCGCCCAAGCGCGTGGTGTTCTCGGGCGTGGGCAAGCAGGCCTGGGAAATCCGCCAGGCCCTGGCCGCGGGCATCAAGTGCTTCAACGTCGAATCGGCCGCCGAACTCGAACGCCTGGCCGACATCGCCCAGGAAATGGGCGTGCGCGCGCCCGTGTCCCTGCGCGTCAACCCCGACGTCGATGCCCACACGCACCCGTACATTTCGACCGGCCTGAAAGAAAACAAGTTCGGCGTCGATATCCACAAGGCACCGGCCCTGTACCGCCAGGCGCGGCAGCACCCCGCGCTGGAAATCGTGGGGGTGGATTGCCACATCGGTTCGCAGATCACCGAGATCAGTCCGTACCTGGATGCCCTGGACAAGCTGCTGACCCTCATCGAGGGCCTGGCCGACGAAGGCATCACGCTGCGCCACCTCGACCTGGGCGGCGGCCTGGGCATCCGCTACACCGACGAAACCCCGCCGCACCCGGCCGACCTGCTCAACCCCGTGTTTGCCGCCCTGCACCAGCGCGGCCTGCATCACCTGCAAGTGATCCTCGAACCGGGCCGCTCGCTGGTGGGCAACGCCGGCATCCTGCTCACCCGGGTCGAATACCTGAAACGCACGGAAGTGCGCAACTTCGCCATCGTGGACGCCGCCATGAACGACTTGATGCGCCCGGCCCTGTACGAGGCCTGGCACGGCGTCGTCCCTGTCGAGACGCGCGCCCAGGTGGCGCCCGAGACCTACGACGTGGTGGGCCCTATCTGCGAAAGCGGCGACTGGCTGGCGCGCGAGCGCGCGCTGGCCATCGAGCAGGGCGACCTGCTGGCGATCCAGTCGGCGGGCGCCTATGGGTTTTCCATGGCCAGCCAATACAATTCGCGCCCCCGGGCCGCCGAGGTGCTGGTCGATGGCCAGGACGCCTGGCTCATCCGGCCGCGCGAATCGATCCACGACCTCTTTGCCCAAGAGCGCGTGCCGCACCGCGACAAAGTCTCGTCCTGACGCGCAGCACGGCGCATCGGCGCCCGTCAATCCGCAAAGACGAGCAGGGACGCCGCCGCCGGGAAGCCCCGGACGCGGGCTAAAATTTCGCCACGGATTGCCGTTACCTGACAACGTAAAGCCCTACTTGTCGCCAGCGGCCCCAGAGGCCGTCCTTGCTTGACTGTTTCATGCCACCCACCCAGGATTCCGCAGCACTTCCCGCAACACCCGCCCCTCTTCGCACCGGGGGGCCCTTCCTGCTGTACTTCCTGGCCCCCATCCTGATGCTGGTCGCCGTGCTGGCTTCCGCCCACTGGTTTCCCTCCGTGGGCGAACTCAGCGGGCAGACGCTGCCCGCGCAGTTCCAGGCGGGCAGCTTCAACGGCCCGGCGCACGCGCTGGCGGCCTTGCGCGGCCAGCCCCTGCGTCTGTCGGCCCCCTTTGACACAGGCCCCGCCTGGCTGCTGACCGAGCTGGACAGCCCGGCGGACGACCAGACGCTGCTGCTGCGCGGCAACGAACTGCTCGCGCCGCAGTGCTGGCTGCTGCAGCCGGGGCAGCCGCAGCGGCTGCGCACTCTGGTCTTTCGCCGCGGCGTGCTGGGCCACAAGGCGCAGGTGCCCAACTTCGCCACGGGCCAGGTGCTGTGCGAACTCGACGCCGCCATGGCCGGCACCGTCAGCATCGCGCTGTGGCCCACCGCCACGCTGACGGCGGCCGAAGTACACACCGCCCGCCAGATGGGCCTGCTCGAGGGCGGGCTGCTGACGCTGGCCCTGTTCGTCGCCATCATCGCTCTCACCACGCGCGATCAGCTGTACGTGCTGCTCGCGGCCTGGCTGGTCTGCAACGTGCGGCTGAGCGCCTGGCTGCTCAAGCTCGACCACCTGTGGCTCGGCCACCTGCTGTCCCCCGACGCGCTGCTCTGGTCGCGCAAGCTGACCTTGCTGATGTCGTTTACCTGCACCTGGCTGCTCTTTGCCCACCTGTACCGGGCCAGCCTCGGGCGCCAGGTCTTTCGCAGAATCCGCCAGGCGGGGGCGCTGGGGTCGGTGCTGCTGGCCCTGCCCCTGCTCGCGCCCGCCTACGAGGGCTTCCAGACGGCGTGCTTCCTGGCCGCCTGGCTGGGCACGGCGCTGGTGGCCACCACCCTGATCCACGCCCTCTTTCGCTATGCAACCCGGCCCCTGTTCTGGCACACCATCGCCGTCAGCCTGGTGGTCGTCCTGGTGGTGATCACGCTGATCGCCGTGGCGCTCGACCAGCGCCACCTGATGGCCGACGAGCTGAGCGTCTACCTGTGGCTGAGCGCCAGCCTGATCATCGCGCTGGCCACGGCTAACCGCATCCGCGAAGACCGGCAGCAGCGCCTGCGCCACCGCAACGAACTCATCGCCCACGATTCGCTCTCGCCCCTGGGCCTGTTCACCCTGGGGGCCACACGCCACTTCGAGCACCTGAACCCCAACGCCCGCGACATGCTGCAAGTCGCCCCGCAGGCCGAGGCGCTGGCCCTGAGCTGGCACGACTTCTTCCCCGACATCGACTGGGTGAGCGTATCCCTGGCCACCGAACAGGGCCGGGACACCGAAATCCAGCAGCATCCCAGGACGGACGCCAAGGTGGGCGTGCGCAATTTTCTACTGCGCGCCACCCTGGTGGGCAGCCGCATCGAGGGTTCGCTGCAAGACATCAGCGCGCGCAGCGAGACCATCCGCAACCTGCGGCTCATGACCGACCACGACGCGCTCACCAATACACTCAACCGGCGCGGCATCGAAGAGGCCATGCAGGTCTCGATCGACGCGCTGCAGCAGTCGGGCACGCCCTGCGCCCTGGCCTATCTCAGCCTGGATCACCTCAAGCGCGTCAACGACCTGTTCGGCCACTCGTCGGGCGACCTGCTGCTGCAGCTGGCCTGCGACCGCCTGAAATACGCCCTGACCGAACAGCAGCAGCTGGGGCGCATCGGCAGCGACGAATTCATCGTGCTGTTTCCCAACGTGCGCGCCCGCGAGGCGCGCCGCATCGGGCAAGACATCGTCGAGACCCTGAACTCGGCGCCCTTCGTGATCGGCAACCGGGCCTTCCAGATCAAGAGCGCCATGGGCCTCATCGATCTCGATGCCCGCATGGGCCCCAAAGACGCCATCGCCGCGGCCAGCCGCGCCTGCAAAGAGGCGCGCAAGCAGCACCAGGACATCATTCTCTACGAAGAAAACACGCACGAACTCTTCGACCACGCCAACGAGCTGCGCGTCTTCGAGCAACTGGAACAAGGCACGCCCCCCGAGGACGTCTACCTCGAAATGCAGCCCATCATGTCCCTGCGCCACCCGCTGCAGACGCTCAACTTCGAGGTGCTGCTGCGCGTGCGCGGCACCGATGGCCGCCCCGCCCAGACACAGAAGATCATCCAGGCCGCCGAAGAAAGCGGCATGATCACGATGATCGACAAGTGGGTGTTCGCCACCACGCTCGAATGGATGTCCAAGCACCACCTGAAGCTGTCCAACACGCAACAGATCAACATCAACCTCAGTGGCGTGTCGCTCAATGATGACCGCTTCATCGACACCTTGTTCGGCCTGCTGAGCCAGCAGCCGCAGTTCGCCCGCCGCCTGTGCGTTGAAATCACCGAAGGCGTGGCCTTGCAGGATCTCGAACGTACGCGCCAGCTGATGCGCCGCCTGCAGCGCATGGGCGCGCGCGTGGCGCTGGACGACTTCGGCGCGGGCTACACCTCGTTCTCGTACCTGAAAGAGCTGCCCGCCGACACCATCAAGATCGACGGCACGCTGATCCGCGACATGCTCACCAGCGAGGCCAACATCGCCATCGTCAACAGCATCGTCGATCTGGCCCACAACCTGGGCATGGAGTGCATCGCCGAATGGGTGGAAGACGCCGCCACGCTGCGCACCCTGGCTGAAATGGGGGTGGATTACGTGCAGGGGTACGTGATTTCAGCCGCGCGGGCACCCAGCGACATGCTGGCCTACGACAACATCCTGCCCCTGATCGCCAACCCGGCGGCGCAGGCGTACGTGGAAGAACTCAGCGGCCGGACGTTCAACACGGCGGGTTGAACGGGGCCCCTGGTGCAAGGCCACGCAGCCCGCTGAACGGGGCATCGGCCCCTGACGCACAGCAAACAAATCGACTGAACGAGACGCGGCCCTGATTCGGCGGCAGGAAACGATTCGGGGTGGGCGGGCCGCTGGCCTGTCCACCCCGAATCGTTATCCGGCGCATTGGTTGGTTGACGGGTTTACAGCTCGCCGTACGAATGCAGGCCCGAGAGGAACATGTTCACCCCCAGGAAGGCGAAGCTGGTGACCAGTAGGCCGCTGAGCGCCCAATAGGCGGCCATGGCGCCGCGCAGGCCCTTCATGAGGCGCATGTGCAGCCAGGCGGCGTAATTGAGCCAGACGATGAGCGCCCAGGTTTCTTTGGGATCCCACTGCCAGTAGGTGCCCCAGGCGTCGGCCGCCCACAGGGCGCCCAGAATGGTGGCCACCGTGAAGAAGGCAAAGCCCACGGCAATGGCGCGGTACATGATGTCGTCGAGCAGTTCGAGCGAGGGCAGGCGGGCCGCAATGGGCGCGCGAAACGCCAGAATGCTGCCCACGATGAGGGCGCCGACGCCAAAATACAGCATCCAGGTGGCGGAGAGTTCGCGCGAGCCGAAGACGAAGGGTTCGGCGCACAGCACGGCCCCCAGCGCGAACACCGGGATGAGCGGCTTCCAGCTGCGCGTCTCGCCGTGCGATTTCACCAGGTAGGCAAAGCCCACCATGGCCGCCAGGCTGAAGGTGCCGTAGCCGATGAAGTTGGCCGGCACGTGCAGCTTCATCCACCAGCTCTTGAGGGCCGGCACCAGGGGCTGGATTTGGTAGGCGTCGCGCGTGAACGAATACCACAGCAGGAACACCACCAGCGAGCTGATGACCAGCAGCACGAAGCCGCCCAGCGCGCGGGTGGCGTAGCGGCGTTCGTAGTACAGGTAGAACAGCGCCGTGATGAGCGACATCAGCACGAACACTTCGTACAGGTTGCTGACGGGGATGTGGCCGATGTCAGGCCCCATCAGGTGGCCTTCACGCCAGCGCACCAGCAGGCCGGTGAGCCCGGCGTAGACTGCGCCCCAGGTGAGGAAGGTGCCCACCCAGGCCGCCGTCTTGCTGGCAAAGCCGATCCAGTAGCAGACCGTGGCCAGCACGAACAGGGCGCACATCCACAGAATGGCCGACTGCGACGAGAGCAGGTACTTGAGCAGGAAATTGGTTTCCGAGCGGGAGAGATCGCCCTGCAGCAGGGCGCCGGTGGGGCTGTAGAGCCAGACGGCCAGCAGGGCCGTCAGGCCGCTGGCGATCATCAGCACGCGCAGGGGCCGCCACAGCCAGCCCATCCAGCTGAACAGCGCCACCGCCCCCAGCAAGATGAGCTTTTCGTAGTAGTCCATGAACTGGCCGTAATCGGTGAGCACGTGGCCCGCGCCCACGGCCAGCAGCAGGAAGAAACCGAAGTCGGTCCAGTTGGGGCGCCCGCGTCGGCCTCGGCGGTCGCCGCTGGTGTTCATGTCTTCGGACCACAGGCCCAAGGACTCGTGCGTCAGGGTATCAGTTGTCATGGCGGGCTCCTAGACGGCGCAGGGCATCGCGCAGTCGTTCAAATTCGTGGGTGAAATCGAGGTTGCGGCGCTGGGTGGTCATGGCGGCCAGCCAGGTACTGCCTTGGTCGGTGGGGCGCACCCAGACCCAGACCCGACGTTCACGGATGTAGAACATCGAAAATACGCCAAGCACGAGCAGCAGGCAACCGATATAAACCGTGATTTTGCCTGGGCTGCGGGCCACCTGGAAGACGCTGGCCTGCACCTGATCGAAGCTGGCGAGCTGCAGCGCCACGGGCGCGCCGTAGTCGGGCAGCGAGGCCAGGGCCAGCACCGAGAGGCGCAGCCATTGGGCCTGCTTCTCGGCGGCGGCGCCTTCGGTGGCCAGCGGCGGCAGATGATTTTGCGCGCGCGCGATCGCGCGCAATTCTTGCAGGCTGAGCTGGATCATGGGCACGGCGAAGTTGAGGATTTTCTCGCGCTGATCGGCGGGCGCGGCATCGATGATGCCGTTGAAGCCCTTTTCGGAGAAGGTGCGCAGCGCCCCGCTGGCCGCCTGGAACATGAGCGTACGCTGTTCGCCCGCGGGAGCGTTGTGCTCAGCGAAACGCTGCGCGGCCTGATCGCGCAAGGCGGGGTCGGCCAGGGCCGCGCGCAGCTGCATGAATTCGTCAACCGTGCCCTGGTCGTCGGCGGGAATGCGCAGATAGCGGTAGGCATCGGCCGGCGTGTCGCGGGTGCCCAGCAGGAACATGGGGAAATCGTCGATCTTCACGGGCAGCATGTACTGCGTGAATTCGCGCGCCTGGCCGTCGGCACCCACCAGGCGGTACTGCATGCTGGGGCCGACGTTGTGCAGGCTGTCGTTGCGCGGGCGCGCCGCGCTGCCGGTGACGGCGGCGACGTTGGCCACCAGGTTCTTGGGCTGCGGGCTGTCACCCCCCAGGTTTTCGACGTTGATGACGCGCAGGCCGGTGTAATCGACGGTTTGCCCGCCCAGGCTGGCGGGCAGGCGGCCCTCGCGCCCCACGGTGCCGGTGAGCGTCAGGGGCTGGGCCGATTCGCCGGTGAGCGGCCAGGCTTTCAGGTGCAGGCCGCTGCCGCCGTCATCGAAGCTGGACTGATACACCGTGACCCCCTTGTAGTGCAGGGGTTCGTTGACCTGGATGGTGCGGTCGAACGACTTGCCGGTCGCCAGGTCGGTGACGGTGACGTCGCTGCGGAAGTCGCTGGGCATGCCGGTGTCGTAATACGACACGTAGAATTTTTTCAGGCGGATGGCAAACGGCAGGGGCTGCAAGAGCACGCCCTGGCCCGCCGTGACGATGCCCATGCTGCTTTGCTTGCCGTCGGGCACCAGCATATTGGCACGGAAGCTGGGGTTGCGCGCCGACAGGCGCCCGGACTCGGGCACGTCGGAAATCAGCATGTTGCCCATGATGGGCTGCTTGTCGAAGAGCCAGGTCTGCAGGCGCACGGGCAGTTCGCTGTCGAGCAGCCCGCCCAGGCAGATGACGACGATGGCGACGTGCGCAAAGATGTAGCCCAGGCGGTTGGCCGCCCCTTTCTTGGCGGCCACCATGACGGCCTCGCCATCCTGGCGCACGCGGTAGCGGTAGCCCTGGGTGCGCAGCAGCGCCCCCACCTGTTGCTGCGCCTGCGCCACCGACAGCGTGCTGTCCACCTCGACCTTGTGGTGAAAGGCCCGCAGGCTGGAGCCGCGCACATATTCGCGGAAGGTGCGCATGTCGCGGATCATCTTGGGCGCGTTGCGCATCACGCACAGCGTGGTGGACACCACCAGAAACGCCATGATCAGCAGAAACCACGGGCTGTTGTAGATGTGCCAGATGGAGAACTGATCGAAGACGCTGAACCAGAACGGCCCGAACTGATCGATGTAGCTGTTGGCTGCCTGATTCTGCGGCAAGACCGTGCCGATGAGGCTGGCCACGCAGATGAACATCAGCAGGCTGATGGCAAAGCGCATCGAGCCCAGCAGCTCGATGATGTCTGTGCCTCGTATGCGGGAACTGGAAGAGAATGCCACGGCGACCCGATTCAAGAAAAAGGGGAGGCGCATACGCGCGTCTCCCCTTGGTAAAAATTTTAAAGTTCAACCTTACACCAGCTGTCTCTGCCGCCCCTCCCAAGACCCCAGAAACAACCAGGAATTGCCGGATGCCCGGCGGCGCGAACTGTGAACCGCACCGCCCGCCGCGGGCGCCCCCCGGCGCGCCGCGCCTGACTTAGCGCAGGCCCGCCGCGTAATCCGCCACGGCCTGGAGGTCGGGCAGCGTCATGCGGTCGGCGATGTCGTGCATGATGTCGTTGGCACGGTCGCCCGAGGCGAACAGCTTGAGTTGTTCGAGAATGTATTCGGGGTGCTGCCCGGCCAGGCGCGGGAATTCGCCCGGCAGGCCGGCGCCATTGGCCGAGTGGCAGGCGGCACAGGCCGGCACGCGACGGTCGGCGATGCCCGCGCGCCAGATGTGCTGGCCGCGTTCGAGCGTTTTTTCGTGCTGGGCCGTCCCGGCGGTTTTCCAGTCGAGCTTTTGCTGCGACAGGTAAAGCGCCACGTTTTGCACGTCTTGGGGCGTAAGCGCAGGCGCGATGGTGGCCATGATGGACGGTGCGCCATCGGGGCCGGTGCGCACGGCGCGCTTGTCGCCCTGCGGGACGAAATCGCGCAGCTGCTTGGCGATGTATTCGTGCGGCATGGCGGCCAGGTTGGGGTTGGCCGGAATGGTGCTGTTGCCGCCCGCGCCGTGACAGGTGACACAGGCGAGCACGCCACGCGACATGTCGCCCTTGACGAACAACTGTTCGCCAGCCTTGGCGTCGGGCGCCGTGGCGGCGTCTTGAGCGTGAGCCAGACCAGGCAGGGCGCCGGCAAGCATCAGGCTGCCGACCATGAACATACTGGAAAGCGCACGCTTCATGAGGTCCTCTTGTGGGTCGGTACTAAGTACGGGTACGGGCGCCAGGGGCGCGATCGATCATGGGCCGCACAACCTGGACGAGTTCAGGGTGTATGGCGTAACAAAGACAAGCAGGGATTATACAATAGGCCATCGGGGCTTCCACGCCTGCACGCTGTCTTCATCCAGCCGCCGCCCGCCAGCCCGGGCAAGGCCTGGCCCCCTGGTTACATGCACGCCACCGCCGTGGCCCATCCCCCATCCTTTTCATTCATCTGACGTGTCTCTCCTACATCGCGCTCGCTTCACGGTCTCGGCCGCCCGCCTCGACCAGCTGCCCGCCCCCACCACGGCGGAAGTCTGCTTCGTGGGGCGCTCCAATTCGGGCAAATCATCGGCCATCAACGTGCTCACCAATCAGCGGCGCCTGGCGTTTTCCAGCAAAACGCCGGGGCGCACACGCCTCATCAACCTGTTTGGCATCCCCGACCCCATGACGCCCGATGCCTGGCTGGGGTTTCTGGTCGATCTGCCCGGCTACGGCTACGCGGCGGTCGACCAGAAATCGCGCGAGGAATGGGCCGACGTGCTGGGCGGCTATCTGCACGAACGCAGCAGCCTGGCGGGGGTGGTGCTGCTCATCGACATCCGTCGCGGCGTCACCGACCTCGACCGGCGCCTGGCCCACTGGATCGGCCTGCGCGGCCTGCCCACCCTGGCGCTGCTCACCAAGGCCGACAAGCTGCCCTATGGCCAGCGCGTGCGCGCCGTGGCCCAGGTGCGCAAAGACCTGGCCGAGATCGGCACCCTGGCGGCGCTGCCGTTTTCGGCCACGCACCGCATCGGCCTGGAAGACGCCGCCGCGCACATCGAAAACTGGATTTCACCGCAGGTGGTGCCCTGACGACGGCGCACCCTTGACACACAGGAGATCACCATGACTCAGTTCCTCCCCCCCGTCGATTTCCCCACGGCCCGCCTGCGCCGCAACCGGCGCGACGACTTCTCGCGCCGCCTGGTGCGCGAAAACCGGCTGTCCGCCGACGACCTCATCTACCCGGTGTTCGTGCAAGAAGGCAAGGGGGTGCACGACCCCGTGCCGTCCATGCCCGACGTGGTGCGTCACTCGCCCGACACGCTGCTGCGCACGGCGGAAGAATGCGTGCAGCTGGGCATCCCGGTGCTGGCGCTGTTTCCGCACATCGACCCGGCCCTGAAAACGCCGGACGGCATCGAGGCCGCCAACCCCGACGGCCTCATCCCGCGCACCGTGGCGCTGCTCAAGCAGCATTTCCCGCAGCTGGGCGTGCTCACCGACGTGGCGCTCGACCCCTACACCAGCCACGGCCAGGACGGCATCCTCGACGCCGACGGGCAGCTCATCAACGAAGCCACCGTGGCCATGCTGGTGCGCCAGGCGCTCACCCACGCCGAAGCAGGCGTGGACATCGTCGCCCCCAGCGACATGATGGACGGGCGCATCGGCGCGGTGCGCCAGGCGCTGGACGGGCGCGGACGCATCCACACGCGCATCATGGCGTATTCAGCCAAGTATGCCAGCGCCTTCTACGGGCCTTTCCGCGACGCGGTGGGCTCGGCGGCCAATCTGGGCACATCCAACAAGGCCACCTACCAGATGGACCCCGCCAACCGTCTCGAAGCCCTGCGTGAAGTGGCCGCCGACATCCGCGAGGGCGCCGACATGGTGATGGTCAAGCCCGGCCTGCCCTATCTGGACGTGCTGCGCGAGGTGAAAGACGCTTTCGGCATGCCCACCTATGCCTATCAGGTCAGCGGCGAATACGCCATGATCAAGGCGGCCGCCGCCAACGGCTGGCTGGATCACGACAAGGTGATGATGGAATCCCTGCTGGCCTTCAAGCGCGCGGGCGGCGACGGCATCCTGACGTACTTCGCCATCGCGGCGGCCAAGCTGCTGCGCCACCCGGGGCACTGACGCACGGGCTGCCCTCACGCCGGAAGGCCCTGTGAACAGCCTGCACTCGGCCCGCCCCGGCGCTTGTCGGCGCCCATCACCGGCGGGCCGACTGCGCTGCCGGGCGCACGCCCACGGTAACGTCCATGGAAACCGTCTTGCCGCCACGCAGCACCTGCAGGCGCGCGGTATCGCCTGACTTCATCGGCGCCAGGCGATTGAGCAGATCGAATGAATCGCGCACCGGCTGGCCGTCCAGCGCGGTGATGATGTCGCCCACCTGCACACCGGCGCGGGCCGCCGGGCCGCGCGGCAACACGCGCGCCACGATGGCGCCCTGGGCATGCCGCAGATGGAAGGCCTGGGCCAGGTCGGGCGTGATGTCTTGCGGTTCGAGCCCCAGCCAGCCACGCTGCACGCGGCCATGTTCGATGATCTGGTCGAGAATCTGGTGCGCGGGCCCCGAGGGGATGGCAAAGCCGATGCCCAGCGAGCCGCCGCTTTCCGAATAGATGGCGGTGTTGATGCCCACCAGGCGCCCCTCGGTGTCGATGAGCGCCCCGCCCGAATTGCCCGGATTGATGGCCGCGTCGGTCTGGATGAAGTCTTCGTAGGTATTGATGCCCAGGCGGTTGCGCCCCAGGGCGGAGACGATCCCCTGGGTAGTGGTCTGCCCCACGCCAAACGGGTTGCCGATGGCCAGCACGACGTCGCCCACGCGCACGCTGCGGTCGGGGTCGAAGACGATGGTGGGCAGCTTGTCGAGCTCGATCTTGAGCACCGCCAGATCGCTTTCGGGATCGGCGCCCACCAGCCGCGCGCTGGCCTGGCGGCCATCCTGCAGGCTGACTTCGATGGCGTCCGCCGATTCGATGACGTGATTGTTGGTGAGGATGTAGCCGTCGGCGCGCACGATGACGCCCGAGCCCAGGCTGGTGGAGTTCTGCCGCTGGGTGAAGCCCGGCACGCTGCGCAGCAGCTGCTGCAGGTGGGGATCGGGGGGCATGGGCACCAGCGGCACGTCGATGTGCTTGCGGGTGTAGACGTTGACCACCGAGGGGGCGGCGCGCTGCACCGCCGGGGCGTAGCTGAGCACCCCGAGGCCGCGTGCGGACGCCGCACCGGGCAGCCCGGTTGCGGGCGCGCCAGCAGCCCCGCCCTGGGCAGGCGCGCCACCCCCGCCTGCCGCGGCACCCGGCCCCTGGGCTGGTGCCCCCGCCGGCTGACCGCCGTCCGCCACCTGCCCCGCGCCCGTCATCCAGGCGGTGCCGCCCGGCAGCCACTGCGGGCGCAAGGTGGACACCAGAAACAGCACGCCCAGGCAGACCGTGACGGTCTGGGCGAAAATCAGCCACAATCGTTGCATCAGCACGTTTCCCAAAATCCAGATTTCCTCATTATGCCCGCACAGATATCCCGCGCCGAACTCGAACACTGGCTCAACATCACCTTGCAGCCCGAACGCTTCAGAGACTATTGCCCCAATGGCCTGCAGGTGCAGGGCCGCGACGCAATCCGCCACATCATCACCGGAGTGACGGCTTCGCAGGCCCTGATCGAGGCCGCCATCGCGCGCAAGGCCGACGCCATCCTGGTACACCACGGCTGGTTCTGGAAGAACGAAAACCCCTGCATCCGCGGCCCCAAGCACCGGCGGCTGGCCGCCGTGCTCGAACACGAGATCAACCTGTTTGCCTACCATCTGCCGCTGGACGCGCACCCCGAATGGGGCAATAACGCGCAGCTGGCGCGCGTGATGGACTGGACGCCCGACATCCAGGCTGACGGCACGCCGCACCGCTGCGGGCCTGACAACCTGATCTGGCTGGGCACGCCCGCCTGGGACTGCACGGTGGGCGAGCTGGCCACCGACCTGGCCCAGCGCCTGAACCGCAAGCCCCTGGTGATCGGCGAACTCGACCAGCCAGTACGCCATCTGGCCTGGTGTACGGGCGCGGCCCAGGGCATGATGGATGCGGCCCTGGCCGCCGGGGCCGACTGCTATGTGAGCGGCGAGATTTCAGAACCCACGGTGCACCTGGCGCGCGAAACCGGCTGCGCCTACCTCAGCGCGGGGCACCACGCCACCGAACGCTACGGCGTGCAGGCGCTGGGCGCGGCCATCGAGGCGCAATTTGGCGTGCCCTGCACGTTTGTAGATATCGACAACCCGGTATGAGCCCCAGCCCAGCCGCGCAGCTTAGTTTTTCTTCAGGGAATCGCGGATTTCGCGCAGCAGCAGCACGTCTTCGGGCGTGGGCGGCGCTTCTTCGGCGACGGGGGTTTCAAAGCGGCGCCGGGCATTGTTGACCATCTTGACCATGACGAACACCACCAGGGCCAGCAGGAAGAAGTTGACGAACACGGTGAGGAAATGCCCCCACGAGAACACCACGGCCCCGGCCTTGGTGAGGTCGGCCGCCGTCATGGGCCCGGCGTAGTCGGCGGGCAGGCGCAGTACCCAGAAGAGGTTGTCGAAGTTGACCTTGCCGCCGACGATGAAGTTGATGATCGGCATGACCAGGTCGTTGACGATGGAATCGATGATCTTGCCAAAGGCGCCACCGATGATGACGCCGATGGCCAGATCCATCATGTTGCCCTTGACGGCGAATTCTTGAAATTCTTTGATGAAACCCCGTGCGCTGGCCATATGAACCCTCCTCTGCACATTTACCCCACTGGTCGTAACGCTATAATACGCGGTTGAAGACCCTCGTGGGGTGCGCGAATTTCGCCCATGTGGTAAGAGCACCCCCTTGCACAAGCTGATTTGATAAACGCTTTCGCCCGCCAGGGCGGCTACCAGGGATAACCCATGAGTCAAAACCCGACACAGTCCGATGAGCAGGGCGCAGTCGACCCCAACCTGCCCCCCGATCCTTCCCGTCGCTTCTGGGTGGCCTCGGCCTGTACCCTGGGTGGTGTGGCCGGCGTCGCTACCGCCGTTCCCCTGGTCGGGTCGTTTGCCCCTTCCGAAAAGGCCAAGGCCGCTGGCGCGCCCGTCGAGGCCGACATCTCCGGCCTGCCCGTGGGCCAGATGATGGTGGTCGAATGGCGCGGCAAGCCCATCTGGATCGTGCACCGCAGCAAAGTCGAACTCGAAGACCTGCCCAAACACGACGACGAACTCGCCGACCCCGAATCCAAGCGTCCCGGTTTCACGCCGCCCTTCGCCGAAAACGAATGGCGCTCGCGCAAGCCCGAAATCTTCATCTGCATCGGCATCTGCACGCACTTGGGCTGCTCGCCCACGGCCCACTTCCAGACGGGCGCCCAGCCGGGCCTGCCCAACGACTGGCCGGGCGGCTGGCTGTGCCCCTGCCATGGCTCCACCTTCGACCTGGCCGGCCGTGTCTTCAAGAACAAGCCGGCGCCCGACAACCTCGAGGTTCCGCCTTACGCGTTCTCTCCCGACGGCACGCACGTCATGATCGGGGTGGATGAATACCCCAACAAGGCCTGATGAGCCCATCGTTCATCATTCCCCGATACTGAAGGAGCCATCATGGCCGAAAAAATCGTCGAGACGACCGGGTTGCTGGGCTGGGTAGACCGCCGCTTCCCGCTCACCAAAATGTTCAAAGAGCATATGTCTGAATACTATGCTCCGAAAAACTTCAACTTCTGGTATTTCTTTGGGTCGCTGGCCCTGCTGGTGCTGGTCATCCAGGTGGTCACCGGCATCTTCCTCGTCATGAACTACAAGCCCGACGCGCGCTTCGCGTTCGAGTCGGTCGAATACATCATGCGCGAAGTGCCCGGCGGCTGGTTCATCCGCTACATGCACTCCACGGGCGCCTCGATGTTCTTCGTCGTGGTCTACCTGCACATGCTGCGCGGCCTGTTCTACGGTTCGTACCGCAAACCGCGCGAACTGGTCTGGATCTTCGGCGTGGGCATCTTCCTGTCGCTCATGGCCGAAGCCTTCTTCGGCTACCTGCTGCCCTGGGGCCAGATGTCGTACTGGGGCGCCCAGGTGATCGTCAACCTGTTCTCGGCCATCCCCTTCATCGGCCCTGACCTGTCCCTGTGGATCCGCGGCGACTACGTGGTGTCCGACGCCACGCTCAACCGCTTCTTCTCCTTCCACGTGATCGCCATCCCCCTGGTGCTCATCGGCCTGGTGGTGGCGCACATCATCGCGCTGCACGAAGTGGGTTCCAACAACCCCGATGGCGTCGAAATCAAGCAAGGCCCCAAAGACAAATATGGCCGCCCGGTCGATGGCATCCCCTTCCACCCCTACTACTCGGTGCACGACGTGGTGGGCGTGGCAGGCTTTCTCATCGTCTTTGCCGCCATCATCTTCTTTGGCCCCGAAATGGGCGGCTATTTCCTGGAATACAACAACTTCATTCCGGCCGACCCCCTGAAGACGCCGCCGCACATCGCGCCGGTGTGGTATTTCACGCCGTTCTACACGATGCTGCGCGCCACCACCAGCGACTTCACCTGGGTGCTCTCCGCCGGTGCCGTCGTGGCTGCGCTGGCGCTGTTTGCCAAGGGCAAGCTCTCGGGCCTCTGGCGCCTGGCCGTGCCAGCCATCCTCATCGTGGTCGCCATCCTCATGAAGACGCTCGACGCCAAGTTCTGGGGCGTGGTCTCCATGGGCGGCGCCGTGGTCATCCTGGCCTTCCTGCCCTGGCTCGACCGTTCGCCGGTCAAGTCCATCCGCTACCGTCCGTCGTGGCACAAGGTGCTGTACGCCATCTTCATCGTCGATTTCCTGATCCTGGGCTGGTTGGGTACGCAACCCGTGACCCCTTCCTCCACTTTGATGGGCCAAATCTTTACAACCATCTACCTGGCGTTCTTCTTGCTGATGCCCGTCTGGAGCCGCCTGGGCACGTTCAAGCCGGTGCCGGATCGCGTCACCTTCCGCGCCCACTGATGGCCTAATCACTGATAAGTTACGGAAACGACCATGATCAAGAAACTGCTCGGTGCACTGGCCCTGTCTCTGACCTGCACACTGGCCTTCGCCGAAGGCGGCGCGCACATCGACCGCGCGCCCGACCGCATCACCGACCTCGCGGCCTTGCAAAACGGGGCCAAGCTGTTCGTCAACTACTGTCTCAACTGCCACAGCGCCAACTCCATGCGCTACAACAAGCTCATGGATCTCGGCCTGACGGAAAACGAGATCAAGAAGAACCTGCTGTTCTCGCGCGACAAGGTGGGCGATCTGATGACGATCTCCATGACGCCCGAAGACGCGAAAAAATGGTTTGGCGCGGCGCCCCCCGACCTCTCGGTGATCGCCCGCGCCAAGAGCGCCAACTTCGGCCCCTCGGGCGTGGACTACATCTACACCTACCTGCGCGGCTTCTATCGCAACACCACCAAGAAAACCGGCTGGGACAACACCGTGTTCCCCAGCGTGGCGATGCCCAACGTGCTCTGGGAACTCGAAGGCCCGCGCACCTACACCAGCATCGACGTGCATCAGGTGGCCGACGCCCAGGGCAACGAGCACTGGGAACGCACCACCACGGTGTACGATGAAGCAGGCTTTCCTTCCGCCAAGAGCGAGAAGCTGGCCGACTACCACGGCGATGCCACCCACACCGGGCGCTTTGACTCCGCTGACCAGAAAACCTACAGCGAATTCGAAAGCAACGTGGCCGACCTCAGCAACTTCCTGGGCTGGATGGCCGAACCCGGGCAGCTTCTGCGCAAGCAGATCGGCGTCTGGGTCATGCTGTTCCTGTTCCTGTTCCTGTTCGTGGCCACCCGCATGAACAAGGCCTACTGGAAGCACGTCCGGTAATTCGTGCGCCCTTCGGGGCGCATCCCCTGCTTTTTCTGTATTGGAATCCACGACATGATGGTGCTCTACTCCGGGACGACCTGCCCCTTTTCGCAACGCTGCCGCTTTGTGCTGTTCGAAAAAGGCATGGATTTCGAAATCCGCGATATCGATCTGTACAACAAACCGGAAGACATCGCGGTCATGAATCCCTACGGCCAGGTGCCCATCCTGGTCGAGCGCGACCTCATCCTGTACGAGTCGAACATCATCAACGAGTACATCGACGAGCGCTTCCCGCACCCCCAGCTGATGCCGGCCGACCCCATCATGCGGGCCCGCACGCGCCTGTTTCTGTACAACTTCGAGAAAGAACTGTTCGTGCACGTCTCGACGCTCGAAAATCGCGGCATCAGCGACGAAAAGCAGCGCGACGCGGCACGCACCAGCATCCGCGACCGCCTCGCGCAGCTGGCCCCGCTGCTGGTAAAGAACAAGTTCATGTTGGGCGAAGACTTCTCCATGCTCGACGTGGCCATCGCCCCGCTGCTGTGGCGCCTCGAACACTACGGCATCGAGCTGCCCAAGAGCGCGGCCCCCATCCAGAAATACGCCGAACGCCTCTTTTCGCGCCCGGCCTACATCGAGGCGCTGACGCCGTCCGAAAAGGTCATGCGCCGCTGATCATGCAGGAAACCTCGACCAAACCGTATCTGATCCGCGCGCTGCACGAGTGGTGCACGGACAACGGCTATACACCGTATCTGGTGGTCACCGTGGACAGCAACACGGTGGTGCCGGCGGCGCACGTGCACGACGGCCAGATCACGCTGAACATCAGCCACCTGGCCACCAACCGGCTGACGCTGGGCAACGAATACATCGAGTTCGAGTCGCGCTTCAACGGCGTGGTCGAACACCTGTTCGTGCCCGTGGCGGCGGTCTCGGCGGTCTACGCACGCGAAACCGGGGCCGGCATGGGCTTCGAAGTGGTGGCCTCGCAGCCCTACCCGGGCGGCGACGATGCCGAGACCGGCGCCCCACCCGCCTCGGTGGCATCCACGACGGACGACACGCCGGAACCCCCCAAACCATCCCACCTGAAGATCGTCAAGTGACCCGTTGATCAGCGCCATTTCGAGTAGAATGGCGATCTTGCGCCGGTTTAGCTCAGTTGGTAGAGCAGCTCACTTGTAATGAGAAGGTCAACAGTTCGATTCCGTTAACCGGCACCAGCTTTCAAGCACTTGCGCCAGCCTTGCGGGGCTGGCGTTTTGCATGGTCGGCGCCCGATGCCGGAACAAGTAACCAGACGCATCGTTGGATGGAACCAAAGCACGCCAGGCTGGTCATAGCTGCATCCGCATCAAGCGGGGAAGCTCATGAACGGCAAGACAGTTGATTTGGCCATGCACGACGTGGCACCGCGCGACACCACACGGCAATTCCCGCGCTTGGCGCCCCTGGCGCTGGTCTGCGCTTTGGCGGGCGCGCCCGCCTTGCTGTTGCCTGCCGCCGCGCAGGCGGCGGTGAGCATCGGGATCGGCATCACGCTCGCGCCGCCGGCCTTGCCGGTGGTCGTGCAGCCCGTGGCGCCGGCGCCCGGCTACATCTGGACGCCGGGCTACTGGGCCTGGAATGGCGGCGGCTATGACTGGGTGGACGGCGTCTGGCTGATGCCGCCCGCCGTCGGGCTGCTCTGGACGCCGGGCTGGTGGGGCTGGTCGGATGGCGCCTATCTGTGGCACGCTGGATACTGGGGGCCGCAAGTGGGCTTCTACGGCGGCGTCAATTACGGTTTTGGCTACTTTGGCGTGGGCTACGTGGGCGGCTACTGGCGCGACCGCAATTTCTACTACAACCGGGCCGTCAACAACGTCAACGTCACCAACATCCACAATGTGTACGTCGATAAGACCGTGATCAACCACGTGTCGCACGACCGGGTCAGCTACAACGGCGGGCGCGGCGGCCTGACGGCCATGCCCAGCGCCGAGCAGCGCCGCTACGCCGAACAGCGGCACCAGAACCTGCCGCCCATGCAGGCGGGACGACGCGACAACACCCCCGCCACGCGGCCCGCCGAAGCACGCGGGCCAGGCGGCAGCGCGCGGCAGCCGGACATGCATCGCGCCGGGGCCCAGGCAGCACAGCGCGCGCCCACAGAACGCGCGCCGTCCGAACACAGGCAGCCGATGGCCGCTCAGCAACCCGAGACACGTCAGCCGACGGCCAATCGACCGTCCGAAATGCGACCGCCGACGTTCAATCGGCAACCCGAAGCGCGGCCACAGGCACCGCGGCAAGAATCCCGCCCGGAGCCCCGGCAAGCCGCGCCCCAGCCGCAGTTCCGGCAGCAAAGCGCCCGACAGCCCGAGACGCGTCCGGCCGAACAGCCATTCAGGCAACGCGCCGAGGCCCCGGCACGCGAAGATCGATCCGGCGCCCATCGCCCCGCACATCGGGGCGAAGAACGCCGCTGAACGGCGGGCGGGCCTCAGGCAGCCAGCGGTTCGGCGGGCTGCGCCTGCGCGGATTCCACGTGCAGGCCGATCACCGTCCAGCCCGGCTGGGGCTGCAGATCCTGATCCAGCGTGAACGGCATGGCATACCCTTTGGGGTTGATGGCAAACAGCGGATACACCGCATGCCCTGGCTGCGCCTGCTGGTACTGGGCAAAGGTGAAGGTTTCCGACAGCTTGGTGGTCTTCACCTGCGCCCCCGCCATCAGCAGGGAAGACAGGGCCCAATAGCCCAGCCCCACGGCAAACAGCGTGCGCCCGCGATATTCGGGGTCGACCGCGTGCTTTTCCGCCGCGTCGCCATCGCGCGAGCGCGGCAGGCTGAACACCTTGTTCTTGCCGAACTCGTCGCGCCCGCGCACCATGATCAGTTGATTGACGTGATCGCGCGTGCCCAGCGCCAGCAGGCGCCCCAGCCCGCTGGTGTCCAGATTGTGCTGGGCGTGTTCGGAAATCGGGCTGCCGTGGTAGGTGGGCAGGCCCAACATGCGGGCCTTCGACAGGCTGTACCAGTCGCTGTCGCACAGGCGCACCGGCACGCCCTGCTCATACAATGCCTGGCCGATGGCGCGCGCCACGGGGTTGGCGCCTGAAATCAGGAAACCCACCCGGTCGGGCTCGGCAGCCTTCAGCAGCTTGGCCATCGGGCGCGCCGTGATGCTTTGCCAGATCACCGTGCCGATGATGACCAGGAAGGTGAGCGGCAGCAGCTTTTCGGCCTGCGGCACCTGCAAGGATTCGAGCCGCAGCGCAAACAGGGCCGACACGGCGGCGGCCACGATACCGCGCGGCGCAATCCAGGTGAGCAAGGCGCGCTCGCGCCAGTTGAGTTTGGATCCCCAGGTGGAAAACAGCACCTTGAGTGGGCGCCCCACCCACAGCATCAGCACCAGCACCGCCAGGGCCGGCCACCCCAGGTCGAACAGCTGAGCGGGCGCCACCCGGGCCGCCAACAGGATGAACAGCGACGAAAGCAGGATCTGGCTGAGGGTTTCCTTGAATTCGAGAATGTCGTGCACCGGGATGCCGGGCCGGTTGGCCAGCCAGATGCCCATGATCGTGACGGCCAACAGGCCGGATTCGGACTGCACGGTATTGGACAAGGCAAAGGCGGCAAAGACCGTGGCGAGCGTGGACAGGTTGAGCAAGGAATCCGGAATCCAGCCCTTGCGCAGGGCCATGCCCAGCAGCCAGCCCGCAACCAGGCCGAACACGAGGCCAGTGATGGCGGTGGCCCCGAGCGACCACAGAGCATGGCCCCAGGCGTGCGAGGTGCGCAAGGCCACCATCAGGTCGTAGGACAGCACCGCCAGAATGGCCCCGATCGGGTCGATGAGGATGCCCTCCCAGCGCAGGGCATGGGCCACGGGTGCCACCGGCTTGACGGTCTTCAGCAAGGGAGCGATCACGGTGGGGCCGGTGACGGCGGTGATGGCGCCAAAGAGCACGGCCAGATCCCAGGGGAAATCGAGCAGGAAGTGCACCGCCGTAGCCGACACCCCCCAGGTGATGAGCAGACCGCCCGACACCAGCCGACGCACCACCCGTTCGAGCCCGCGCGTCTGGTGGAATTCGAGCGTCAGGCTGCCCTCGAACAAGATGACCGCCACCGACAGGGACACGATGGGAAACAGCAGGTGGCCAAAGAGGCCATCGGGGTCGAGCCAACCCGCCACGGGGCCGACGGCAATACCCGCCAGCAGCAGGAACAGAATGGCCGGCACCCGCAGGCGCCAGGCCAGCCACTGCGCCGCCATGGCCACGATGCCGATGCCCGCCAGCAGGATTTCAGGGCTGTTTGTCATGAGGGTTTCCTTGTCGCAAAGCCTTGCCCCAGCCGTGCAGCCAGGCGCGCCAGCCTTGGGCGCGCATCTGCCGCCAGCTTTTCAGCAGGCCATAAGAGAGATGGGTTTTTTCCTGGCCCACGGGGATTTCCGTGCGCGCCCGCAGCCAGGACGACTTGGCATGGCCCAGGCGCTGATCGGGGTAGACGCTGCGGTGGCCGATGATGAGATAGGCGGCAATCGCCGCGCCCGAGACGTAGACCGTGCCCACCACGCCACCGAAAAGCTCGACCCCCATCAGGATGGCCGCCAGCGGCGTATTGGAGGCTGCCGCCACCACCGACACCAGGCCCACGGCGGCACCCAGCATGGGGCTGATGCCAAACAGGTGGGCAAAGGCGTTGCCCGCCACCGCGCCGATGACGAACTGCGGCGTGACGATACCACCATAAAAGCCCGAACCCAGCGTGACGGCCACCAGCAGCGATTTCCACAAGAACCCCAGATAGGGCATGGCTTCGCCCTGCAGCGCACGATCCATGAGCGGCAGGCTCAGGCCCAGGTAGTCGGTGGGGATGACGGTGACGAGCGCGGCGAGCACCACCCCGCCCAGCATGGGCATGAGCGGCTTCCAGAGGCCGAAGCGCACCTGCAGGCGCTGGCAGGCGCCGCGCAGGGCATAGATGAGATCGACGAAAATGCGCGCCACCACGCCGCACAGCATGCCGATGAGCACCGTGCGCAGGAAAATGGATTCGGAGAACTCGGGCAGCGCCGGAATCCGGTAATACTCGTACGGGATGCCCAGCGCCTTGCTGACCTGAAACGAGGTCATGCCGGCAATCAGCGCGGGAAACAGGAAATCGTGGCGGATGCGGCCAATGATGAGCATTTCCACGCCGTAGATGGCCCCGGCAATGGGCGTGCCAAAGACGCTGGCAAAGCCCGCGCTCACCCCGCAGGCGACGATGCGCTGGCGCAGTTCGGCATTGAGCCGGAAGACGTTGCCGATGACCGCCGCCAAAGAAGCCCCCAGGTGCGAACAGGGCCCTTCCTTGCCCGCCGAGCCGCCGCAGGCCAGGGTGATGATGGCGGCCACGGGCTTGATGGCCAGCGTGCGCCAGGGCATGCGACCCTTTTGTTCGTGCACCGCCGCGAAGATGGAATCTTTGAGCCCCGACGTACCCAGCTTCTGATAGCCATA
This sequence comes from Castellaniella caeni NBRC 101664, assembly GCF_001592225.1. Taxonomy (GTDB): domain Bacteria; phylum Pseudomonadota; class Gammaproteobacteria; order Burkholderiales; family Burkholderiaceae_B; genus Castellaniella; species Castellaniella caeni. Next base: position 41,874 of record NZ_BCWN01000019.1, read on the forward strand.
GACCATCAGCAAGCCGTTGGCCAGGCCCGCGGCGGGCAGCATCAGCCAATAGGCCCAGCGCGGCACGGCCAGGGCCTGGTCGATGGAAGCAAACAAGGCGTGCAGGAAGACGCTGACCCCGACCCCCACCACCAACCCCACCAGCGAGGCGAGCACCAGCCATTGCACGACGGTCGCCAGCATGACTGCGGGCTCCAGGAGGTCTGGCCGCCTCATGCGCGAAACACGTTCAACAAACGAAATCTCATGTGTATCTCTGTGTCTGACTCATATTCGGGAGATTTGTGGCAATTTCATGCTGCTATTCATTATTTTCCACATTAAGCCTAGGGTGATTCCCAAGTTTTGGCATGTGCCTGGCCTGATACCATTCAGGGTTGATTGTTGTATCAGAAGAGGCGAACACATCATGAATATTACAAAATGGCTGGTGACCTTCACCATGGCAGCCGCCGCCATCGCGGCGGGTCCGGCGCACGCCGAGACCAAATTCATCAACATCCTGACGGGTGGCCAGAGCGGCGTGTACTACCCCATGGGGGTCGCGCTGTCGCAGATTTATAACAAGAATATCCCCGATGCCAAATCCACCGCCCAGGTCACCAAGGCATCCGCCGAAAACATGAACCTGCTGCAGGCGGGCCGGGGCGAACTGGCCTTTGCGCTGGCCGACACGGTGTCGGACGCCTACACGGGCAACGCCGAAGCCGGCTTCAAGGCGCCGCTGACCAAGCTGCGCGGCATGACGGCCACCTACAACAACTACATCCAGATCGTCGCCAACGCCGACTCGGGCATCAAGACCCTGGCCGACCTCAAGGGCAAGCGCATCTCGGTGGGCGCCGCGCGCTCGGGCACCGAACTCAACGCCCGCGCCGTGCTCAAGGCCGCCGGCCTGACGTACGCCGACTTCAAGAAGGTGGAATACCTGCCCTTCGGCGAATCGGTCGAGCTGATGAAAAACCGCCAGCTCGACGTCACGCTGCAATCCGCCGGCCTGGGCGTGTCCTCCATCCGCGACCTGGCCACCTCGGTGAAGATCGTGGTCGTGCCCATCCCCGAAGACGTGATCGCCAAGATCAACAACCCGGCCTATCAGGCGTCGTTCATCCCGGCCAACACCTATGAAGGGGTGACCGAAGACACGCCCACCGTGGCTGTGCCCAACTTCCTCATCACCGCCGAGTCCGTGCCCGACGACCTGGTCTACCAAATGACCAAGACCTTCTACGAACAGCTCGACACCCTGAAATCCGCGCACAACGCCGCCAAGACCATCGAGCTGGCCAATGCCATCAAGGGCATGCCGCTGCCGGTGCATCCGGGCGCCGAGCGCTACTACAAAGAAGTCGGCCTGATCAAATAAGATCCGCGCCCGGGACACCCTCCCGCCCGGCGGCTCCGACATCGACACGCCCACACGGCATGCGATGCAAGGGCCGCCTTTTCAATGCTCCGGAACCCAAAACATGAGTTCAGCCCACGATATTGCCGACCAGCCCATGCCCCGCGCCGTTTTCTGGATCGCGGTGGTCTTTTCCGCCTTCCAGATCTGGACGGCCGCCTACAGCCCGATCTCCAGCCAGGTGATCCGCGCCGTCCACGTGGGGTTCGTGCTGTTGATGGTCTTCACCCTGTATTCGGGGCCGCGCGGCAGCCTGGGGGTGAAGCTCGGCTGGCTGCTGGGCGTCCTGGGCTTTGTCCTGAGCCTGTATCACTGGGTCTACGAAGCCGACCTTACCGCGCGCGCCGGGCAGATGACGTCTGAAGACATGGTGGTGGGCATTCTCACCGTCGCGCTGGTCTTCGAGGCCACCCGGCGCATGATGGGCTGGGCCCTGCCCATCATCTGCGGGCTGTTTCTGGCCTATGGCCTGTTCGGTCAGTACATTCCCGGCCCCTTCATGCATCGGGGCTACGGGCTCGACCAGATCGTCAGCACGCTGGGCTTCGGGGTGGAAGGCATCTACGGCACGCCGACCTACGTGTCATCCTCTTACATCTACCTCTTCATCCTGTTCGGCGCCTTTCTCGAACAGGCCGGCATGATCCAGCTGTTCAGCGATTTTTCCATGGGCATGGTGGGCCACACGCGCGGCGGCCCGGCCAAGGTGTCGGTGGTCAGCTCCGGGCTCATGGGCACCATCAATGGCTCGGGCGTGGCCAACGTGGTCACCACGGGCCAGTTCACCATCCCGCTCATGAAGCGCTTCGGCTATTCGTCGGCCTTCGCGGGCGGGGTCGAGGCCACGTCCAGCATGGGCGGGCAGATCATGCCGCCGGTCATGGGGGCGGTGGCCTTCATCATGGCCGAAACCCTCAACATCGCCTACGTCGAGGTGGTCAAGGCGGCCATCATCCCGGCCCTGCTGTATTTCGCCACGGCCTTTCTCACGGTGCACCTCGAAGCCGGGCGGCGCGGCCTGCACGGCCTGGCCAAGAAAGACTGCCCCGACCCCTGGGCCGCCGTGCGCAAGCGCTGGTATCTGCTGCTGCCGCTCATCGGCCTGGTGGTGCTGCTGTTCTCGGGCTATACGCCACTGTTCTCAGGCACCATCGGCCTGGGGCTGACGGTCATCCTCATCTTTGGCGCCGCTGCGATCCAGGGCGCGCGCCCGCCCGTGCTGCGCTACGTGTTCTGGCTGCTGCTGGGCGTGGCCTGCGCGGGTTTCGTGCAGTTCGGCGTTACTGATTTCTTCGTCCTCATCGCCCTGCTGGCCGTGGCGCTGCTGTTTCGCCAGCACGGGCGCGACGCGCTGCGCCTGGCGCTCAACTCACTGGCCGAGGGTGCGCGCAACGCGTTGTCGGTGGCGGCAGCCTGCGCGCTGGTGGGCGTCATCATCGGCATCATCAACCTCACGGGGGTTGCCGCCGAGTTTGGCGGCCAAGTCATCGCCGTCGGTGAAAACAGTCTGTTCCTGGCGCTGTTTCTCACCATGATTACCTGCCTGGTGCTGGGCATGGGCATCCCCACCATCCCCAACTACATCATCACCAGCTCGCTGGCGGCGCCCATTTTGCTCAAATTGGGCGTGCCGCTCATCGTCTCGCACATGTTCGTGTTCTATTTCGGCATCATGGCCGATCTCACCCCGCCGGTGGCGCTGGCGGCCTTCGCGGCGGCCCCGATCGCGCGTGAAAACGGGCTCAAGATCAGCATCCAGGCCCTGCGGGTGGCGGCGGCGGGCTTCGTCGTCCCCTATATGGCGGTGTATTCCCCAGCGCTGATGCTGCAAGGCGGCACCACCTGGGACGTCGTCTACGTGGTCTTCAAGGCGCTGCTGGCCATCACGCTGTGGGGTGCGGGCATCACAGGCTTCCTGAAGACGCGCATGAACCTCTTCGAGCGTGTGTACGTGGTGCTGGCCGCGGCGCTGCTGGTGGCCGCGGTGCCCATGAGCGACGAACTGGGCTTTGCCGCCACGGCGCTGTTCCTGATCTGGCACCTGGCGCGCAGCCGACGGCTGCCGCCACAGGCGCAGGGGGTCTGATGCTGGGCGTCTGTTTTACCCTGGCGGCGGCGCTTCAGGTGCCGCCGCGCTTCGTGCCGGTACAGACCTTCACCCTGGCCTGGACGCATTCCATCGAGAAAATCCGCTGGGAAGAAGACTACCGGGTGGCGCGCGATGCCCAGGGGCACCCCGTGCTCATCCCGGGAAAGGCGCGCATCCTGGGATCGGGCGCGGGCATGGACCCGCCCCCCGATGCCGTGCACCACGCCGACGGCTGGTACGAATACCAGCCGCACACCGGGCCACTGCCCGAGCTGCGGCTCACCCGCTCGCCCTACACCGCCGACTATGACTGGTGCGTGCGGGGGCGCTGCCAGCCGCTGCGCGCGGTGATGCCCACGGACGGCGACGTGACACTATTGCGGCCGTGCGCCGCCCCCTGACTCGGGCACGTAGACCACGCTGCCGTCCTTCATGCGATAGGCCACGCCGGCCTTGGTGCCTTCGCCCTGGCCGGTCTGCCCGTTCGATTTGAAGTGCTCGATCTGCTCGCCTTTTTTCACAATCATCTCCATTGAGGGCTTGCCCGCGTCGGTGATGACCGTGACGTCCTGGCGGGCCATGGCCTGCAGCACGGGGTTGCTGGCCATGCCGATCAAATCTGTATACCCTCTCCGGCGGCCACTTCCGGGCATTGCGGATCGGGGAAACTCGGTATCATCCTGTTTTCAGCCTCGATGCGCTCATGCGGAACGCCTCTTCTTCCCTGCCCGACGCGCCTGCCAGCCCGCTGTTCCAGCACTGGCGGGCCGAGGCCGTGCGCCTGCGCGAAGCGCACTGGGGGCCACTGGAAGACCAGGCCGCCTGCCAGGCCGCGCTGCGCGTGCCCGCCGGGCTGCAAGACCGCATCCTCGCGCGGGCTGCCTGGCTGGCGGCCCACGGCACCTTGCAGCAGCGCCTGCGGCAATGGGCCGCCAGCGCCCGCTGGGCCCTGATCGGCCTGTGGCTGGCAGCGGGCCTGGCGGGCATCGGGGCGGCCTCGGCGGCCCTCGACCACGCCCAGGGCTCGGTCAACCTGGCGGCCGCCATCATCGGCCTGCTGGGGCTGCACGCCCTCACCTTCCTCATCTGGCTGGCGGGCTGCCTGCCCGGCCTGCACCCCAGCACCACGCTCTCGCGGCTTTGGCTGTGGCTCACCCGCAAGCTTGCGCACGGCCCCGACAGCGCCCTGGCGGCCCAGGCCTTCGTCTCGCTGCTCAACCGCGCCCGGGCCTGGAAACCCGCGCTGGGACTGCTCAGCCACGGCGCCTGGAGCATCGCCTATCTGACGGCTCTGCCCACGCTGCTCGTGCTGCTGAGCACGCGCCGCTACACCTTCCACTGGGAAACCACGCTGCTCAGCCCGGATGCCTTCGTGGCCCTCAGCCGCCTGCTGGGCAGCGTGCCGCAGTGGCTGGGGTTTCCCACCCCGGCGGGCATCGACATCGCCGGCAGCACGGGGCTGCTGCCCGCCTCCGCCGCCATCCAGGCCGACTGGTCACTCTGGCTGATCGGCTGCGTCGTGGCCTGGGGGCTGCTGCCCCGGCTCATCAGCCTGGCGGTGTGCCTGGCCTGGCTGCACGCGCGCCTGCGGCAGCTGCGCATCGACCCGGCGCTGCCCGGCTGGCTCGAACTGCGCGAACGCCTGCTGCCCACCCACCAGCACCTGGGCATCGACCGCCCCGCGCCCACCGCGCGGGCAGGCCTTGCCCCGGCCCACGCGGCCCCGGCGCGCGGCGCGCACGCCGCCGTACTGGCCTGCGAGCTGGGGCCCGACCTGGCCTGGCCGCCGCCCGGCCTGCCGCCCGAGGTCATCGATCTGGGGCGCTGCGACAGCCGCGTCGACCGCGCGCGCATCCGCCAGACGCTCGACGCGCACCACCTGCTGCTGGTGTGCGATGCCCGCCTCACCCCGGATCGGGGCACCGCCCACTGGCTCGACGAATTGCGACATGCCTGTCCGCAGCTGCGTGTCCTGTGCCTGGGCGGCTCGCCCGAACACCAGGCCCTCTGGCGGCATGCCCTCGGCCAACAAGCGCTGGCGCAAGTCTCCAGCGTGCAAGACTGGCTTGCCCATCTCGGAACCTCGCCTCATGAGTGATGCTCTCAGCCCCATCGATCTCGCGGTCGTGGGCCATACCAACACCGGCAAGACGTCCTTGCTGCGCACGCTGCTGCGCGACGAGTCGTTTGGCGAAGTCGCCAACCAGCCGGGCACCACGCGGCACGTGGAAAGCGCGCAGCTGCTCTCGGAAAGCGGCAAGCCGATGCTCGTCCTGCGCGACACGCCCGGCCTGGAAGACGCCATGGGGGTGCTGGACTACCTGGATCAGCTGATCGCCCCCAACGAACGCCCCGATGGCCCTGAACGCATCGACCGGCTGCTCAAGAGCCCCGAGGCCATGGGCCGCTTCGAGCAGGAGTGCCGGGTGCTCGCCACGGTGCTCGCGGTGGACGCCGCGCTGTACGTGATCGACGCGCGCGACCCCGTGCTGCCCAAGCACCGCGACGAACTGACGCTGCTGGCCGCCTGTGGCCGTCCCATTTTGCCGGTGCTCAATTTCACGCGCAGCCGCGACGCCGACATCGGCGCCTGGCGCGAGGCGCTGGCCCGCCTGGGCCTGCACGCGACGGTGGACTTCGACACCGTGGCCCCGGCGCTGGACGGCGAAAGCCAGCTGCTCGACCGCCTGGCGTTGATGCTCGACCAGCACGCCGCCGCCCTCATGACGCTGCGCACCGACCTCGGTCAGCAGCGCCTGAAGCGCCTGCAAGACGCCACCCGGCTGATCGCCGAGCTGCTGATGGACGCCGCCGCCCTGCGCCTGCCCTGCTCGCCTGAACCCGCCGACATGGCCGCCATCACGCTGGGCCTGCGTCGGCGCACGCGCGAGCGCGAACAGGACTGCGTGTATGCCCTGCTCAAGCGCTACCGCTTCAGCAAGGCCACGTTTCCGCACCACCCGCTGCCGCTGGAGGGCGAACGCTGGGGCATGGATCTCTTCAGTCCCCAGGCCCTGCGCAGCTTCGGCATCCAGGTGGGCAAGGGCCTGGCCACGGGCGCCATGGCCGGGGCCACGCTGGACATGCTCACCGGCGGCCTGAGCCTGGGGGCCGCCACCTTGCTGGGGGCCGCCATCGGCGGGGTCTGGCAAGGCGCCAACCAGTGGGGCAAGCGCCTCATGGGGCGCCTGGCGGGCAATATGGAGATGACGGTGGACGACGCCGTGCTGCACCTGCTGGGCCTGCGCCAGCTGGCCCTGGTGCGCGCCCTGGAATGCCGCGGTCACGCGGCAATGCGGCCCATCGAAGACGACCTGATGGCCCAGGTGGTCGACACGGCGCAGGCATCCGCGGCGCCGGGCGCCGCGGGCACAGGCGCGGCTGCGGGGCCGGATGCCGCGCTTGCCGCCGACAAGCAGGCGCCCGGCCCGGGCACCGATGGGGCGGAGCACGATCAGGGGCTGGCCCGCCAGCCCGGCGGCGCGGCCGGTTCCGACATGACGGCAAGCGGCCCGGCCTCCAGCGGCCCGGCATCCAGCGGCCCGGCAGCGGATGGCGCGGCAGAGCCCCCGCACCGCCTGCCTGCCGCCGTACAGGCCGTTCTGGACGAGGCCCGCACACACCCTTCCTGGTCGGCCATCGGCGAAGAACCCGCCACCGACCCGCGCCGCGAACAGTTGATCGCGCAAATGGCGCAAGCGCTGTTCCTGGCGCTGTGATGCTCCCGCGTCCCGCCAATTCACTGCCTGGCGGCTTGGGGGCTTCGACGATTGGGTAGATGGGTAACCCGGGGCCGGGGCTGGTGAAGGCTTGCTCACTCGGCGAATATGCACCCTCAAATTCGGTTTCACGCACAGTCTGCGCTGTGTTGCCAGCCGTGGAGGTCGCATCGGGCAGACATCCGGAGCGTCCATCGGACGCGCAAGAGGTGTACTACCAGCCGCCCGAGGCGCCGCCACCCCCGCCACTGCCGCCGCCCCCGCCGCTGCCGCCCCCGGAACCACCGCCTGCGCCGCCTCCGCCTGAACCACCGCCAAAGCCACCTCCCCAGGGGCCGGAACCGCCGCCCGAGCGACCTCTTCGGCTGGACAGGCCACTGCGGCGCAGGCGCTGCGTGATGCCGGTGACACGGCCACCCACGACCAGCAGCACGCCGCCCAACGCGCCCAGCAAGGCCCACAACAGGCTGTTGGTCACCAGAAAGGCAAAGCCGCCCATGAGCCCGATGCCGATCCACCAGGGCGCCACCAGCGCCATGAGCCCGAGCGGCAGCAGCATCACGTAGGGCTCGACGTCCTCGTCGTCCGCCGCTTTGGGCGGGGGCGGCAGGTCTTCGCCGCGCACCAGCAGCGCCAGGGCAGACACGCCCGCCTGCACGCCGCCAAAGAAATCGCCCTGGGCAAAGCGCGGTGTGATCTGCTCGCGAATGATGCGGCCTGCGGCAATGTCGGTGACGGCGCCTTCCAGCCCGTAGCCGACTTCGATGCGCACCCGGCGATCTTGCTTGGCCACCAGCAGCAGCACGCCGTCATCGACGCCCTTGCGCCCCACGCCCCACTGATCGAACACCCGCCGGGCGTACTGCTCGATGGTATCCGGCCCGGTGGTAGGCACCAGCAGCACGAACAGCTGCGCGCCCCGGTCGTGCTGCAACAGCCGCACCTGGTTGGCCAGGGTGCGTATCTGCGCGGCATCGAGCGTGCCGCTGAGATCCATGACGGGCGCCGTCCAGGTCGGCACAGGCACCTGGACATCCGCCTGCGCAGCGCGGGCGGGTGGCGCGGCCAACGTGGCTACTGGGCGTTCGACCGCCCGGGCAGGCCCGGGCCCTGCCAGACACAGCAGCACGAGAACCGCCAACAGGATGACGCCAACGCGCAGGCGCAGCCCTGATGCGCCTGCTGTCTCACGCAGCCGACCGCGCATCAGCTGCCCTGCCCCTGGGGCAGATCGAACTTGACCTCGGGGTCGCGCATCACGTCATCGGCCTTGTCCAGGCCGTACTGCGCCTTGGGCTGATAGCCGAAGACGCGGGCGGTGAGCAGCGTGGGAAACTGGCGGATCGTCAGGTTGTAGGCTTGTACCGCGGTCACGTAGCGCTCGCGCGCCACGGTGATGCGGTTTTCAGTGCCTTCGAGCTGCGTCATGAGGTCGCGGAACAGCCCGTCGCTCTTGAGCTGCGGGTAGTTTTCCGACACCGCCAGCAAACGCGACAGGCTGGAACTGAGCGCCCCCTGAGCCTGTTCAAAGCGCGCCACCAGCGCCGGATCGGACAGGTCGTCGGCGCTGATGCGCACCTGCCCCACCTTGGCGCGGGCGTCGGTCACCTGCTGCAGCACGGTGCGCTCGTTGACCATGTAGGCATTGACCGAAGACACGAGCTTGGGCACCAGATCGGCGCGCCGCTCGTACTGGTTGAGCACCTGCGACCAGGCCGCTTTCACCTGCTCGTCCTGGCGCTGGATGTCGTTGTAGCCGCAGCCCGACAGCAGCAGCACCAGCGCCGCCAAGGCGGCAAAATTGAAATAACGTCGAAACATCGTCCAGACCTCGTCGAATCAAGCATGGGCAGCCCCTGTCGCGAGGCGCAGACCGCCATTTTACAAAGAGCCGATGGCAAAAGCGGGCAGCCCCCGGCGGATCAAATTGCAACAGAGCGCCAAAAGCGCTTGCCACCGGCAGAACGATGGATGATAATGATTCGCATGTATATTTGTGTCTGCAATGCGATCAGCGAGCGCCAGGTACAAGAAGCCATTGCCCAGGGGGCTGGCGACTTGAGCGACCTGCAGGCTCAGCTAGGCGTCGCCACCTGCTGCGGCCAATGTGCCGAGACCGCCACCGAGTACCTGCCCGGGGGGCGCTACGCTGCCGAGGTCGCTGCGACCAACGCCGCGCAGCCCCAGCGCACGGTCGAAGCCACGCTGCTCTCCAGCGTCGAAGTGCGCCGCGTCGCCTGATCCCGGATCGCCCAAACGAATCACGCAAATCTCCTGCCATCGTGGTAGCCTGAACGCTTCAGGCCTGCTTCGTGCCGTCTTGCCTGTCCTGCCCGGGTGTCCGGGCAAGCCGGGCGGGGCGCCGGATGCGGGCTGTCTACAGGAGCACAGGCCATGAAGGGCGACAAGACCGTCATCAAATACCTCAATCAGCAGCTCAAGAACGAGCTGTCCGCCATCAACCAGTATTTTCTGCACGCGCGCATGATGCGCCACTGGGGCTTCGAGAAAATGGGGCAGCACGAATACGATGAATCCATCGGCGAGATGAAACACGCCGACATGCTGATTCAGCGCATTTTCATGCTGGATGGCCTGCCCAACCTGCAAGACCTGCACAAGCTGCTCATCGGCGAATCGGTGCCCGAGATCCTGTCATGCGACCTGAAGCTGGAAACCGCCGCGCAGGCCACCGTGAAAGAGGCCATGCAGTACTGTGAGTCGGTGCAAGACTTCGCCTCGCGCGACATCTTTCTCACCATCCTGAACGACACCGAAGAACACATCGACTGGCTGGAAACCCAGCTGGGCGTGATCGAGCACGTCGGCCTGCAAAACTATCTGCAGTCGCAGGTCTGATCCCGCGCCCGGGACGATCGATACGCGTCTTCGGCTCCGGATCGATCGCCCTGGACACGAACGGATCGATCAATAGCTGGATTTCTTGGCCGGACAGTCTTGCACGCGGCCCCAGGCGTCGTGGGCCTCGCAATATTTGTTGCGCGCGGCCCAGGCGCACGACGGTCGCGAGAAGAACCCCAACGATTCACAGGTTTTCAGCTCAGCCTGAAAAGCCGCCTGCCAATTGCCGCTATTGAGGTCGGGCTCGTTGCCCGGCGCGGGCGGCGGGGGCGGCACATCCACGGGCTGCACGGTTTGTGGCGCCACCAGCGACCCCACGTTGGCAATGCCCTGCAGGCCGCTGCCATCACCCCCCTGATTTTGCTGCGCCAAGGCAATGGCTTCGTCCATGCTGATGGTGGTGGTGGCCAGCGCAATGGGGCGGTGTTCGTCGATGAGCGGCGTGGTCTGCAGCTGCCAATCGACGGGCGGCGGCAGGCTGGGCACGCCCTGGCGCCCGTCGGACAGCGGCTGGGGCGCCGCCGCGATGAAGGGCTGGCCATTGGCATCGAGCACGGGCGTCTTGCTGACGGGTACTTCGGTGGGTTCGCGGGATTCGATCTGGGCCGGGCTATGGACGATGAGCCAGTCGCCCAGCTGCAGGCCGCCCCAGGCCGAAGCCCCGGCGGCAAGTAGCAAAATGGCAATAATCAGACGCCAGGACATGGGCGACTTCCCTCGTCAGTCAGTGCTGTCAATCGTGCCATTGTATCGAATGCGGCCTGCGCATCCCGCGGCAAGCACCGCGCGGATGTGACAGAGGCTGACAGAGGGGGCGCGCGGCGGGTCGCCGCATCACACGCCCGAACCAAACACCCGCCCCGCGTGTTCGCGCATGGTATGGAACTGCACGTCTGGATAGCGTTCTTCGGCCACGCGCAGCTGGGCTGGCGAACTGGCCAGGAATGCCACGGCATCGACCACATCGTGGGCAATGTTGGCGGCGTTTGAATCCATGAACTTCTTCAGGGCCTTGGGGTCGGTGCTGGTGATCCAGCGCGCCAGGCTGTAGCGCGAGGGCATGAGGCGCGCATCCACGCCATATTCCGTCTTCAGCCGGTGGGCAACCACCTCGAACTGTAGCTGGCCCACGGCCCCGAGCAGCAGCGCGCCGCCCGCCGCTTCGGGACGGAACACCTGGATGGCCCCTTCTTCGCCCAGCTGCGTCAGCCCCGTGCGCAACTGCTTGGTGCGCAGGGGATCCTTCACCTCGACAGCCTGGAAGAGTTCGGGGGCGAAGAACGGCAGGCCCGTGAAGGTGAGCGCCTCGCCTTCGGTGAGCACGTCGCCCAGTTGCAAAATGCCATGATTGGGGATGCCGATGATGTCGCCCGCATAGGCTTCTTCGACGATTTCGCGGCGCTGCGAGAGAAACGAGACCACGTTGTTGGGGCGGATTTCCTTATTGTTGCGCGCCACTTTCAGGCGCATGCCGCGCTGAAAATGGCCCGAACTGACGCGCACGAAGGCCACGCGATCGCGGTGGGCCGGGTCCATATTGGCCTGCACCTTGAACACCACCCCGGTGAACTTGGTCTCGTCGGGCAGCACCGTGCGCTCGATGGCCGCCCGCGGGCCGGGCGGCGGCGCCAGCTCGACCAGAGCGTCCAGCACTTCGCGCACGCCGAAATTATTGATGGCCGAACCGAAGAACACGGGCGTCTGGCGCCCGGCCAGGAAGGCGGCGTGATCGAACTCGGGCGAAGCACCCGAAATGAGTTCGATTTCCTCGTGCGCCTTGTCGTAGGCATCGCCAAAGCGCTGCCGCAGCACGGGGTTTTCCAGCCCCTCGATGGTTTCCTCGTCGTGCCGGTCGCGCTCGGCCCCCGGCCGGAAGACGCGCATGTGGTCGTGGCGGATGTCGAACACGCCGCCAAAGTGACGCCCCATGCCCACCGGCCACGAGAACGGGACGGCATCCATGCCCAAGTGGTCTTCGATCTCGGAGAGCAGGTCGAGCGGCTCTTGCACCTCGCGGTCGAGCTTGTTGATGAAGGTGATGATGGGCGTATTGCGCGCGCGGCACACCTGCAGCAGGCGGATGGTCTGCGGCTCGACGCCGTTGGCGGCGTCGATCACCATCAGGGCGGCGTCCACGGCGGTCAGCACGCGGTAGGTGTCTTCGGAAAAATCCTGGTGGCCCGGGGTGTCGAGCAGATTGATGACGCAGTCGCGGTATTCCATCTGCATGACCGACGAGGCCACCGAGATGCCGCGCTGCTTTTCGATCTCCATCCAGTCGGACGCGGCATGGCGGCTGGCCTTGCGCGCTTTGACGCTGCCCGCGATCTGGATGGCGCCGGCGAACAGCAGCAGCTTTTCGGTCAGCGTGGTCTTGCCCGCGTCGGGGTGGGAAATGATGGCAAACGTGCGCCGACGGGCGACTTCGTCAGTGAGGCTCATGAGTAATGATGCGGTGGGTTCAGTCGCTGGTGCGGCTGAAGGCGGCCAGCGCGGTGCCGGCCAGAATGAATACGGAACCAAAACAGCGGTTGAGCCAGCGGATGTGGCCCGGGCTGCGCAACAGGCCCAGAATGCGCGAGGCGAGCGAAGTATAGCAACTCATGGCCACCAGGTCGGTGAAGCACAGCGTGGCGCCGATGAGCGTGTACTGCAGCGCCAGAGGGCGCCCGACGTCCAGGAACTGCGGCACTACGGCCAGCAGGAACATGGTGCCCTTGGGGTTGGTGATGTTGACCAGGTAGCCGTGCAGCAGCTGCTCGCGGATGGGGTGCGCCTGTTCGCGTGGCTTGGCCGCCACCGCCACTGGCGCGGCGTCGGTGCGAAACTGGCGCACGCCCAGGTAGACCAGGTAGGCCGCCCCCGTCCATTTGACGACGGCGAAGGCGATCTCGGACGTGGCCAGCAAGGCGCCCACGCCCACGGCGACGATGATGAGCTGGCAGATGATGCCGGCCTGCAGGCCGAAAATCGTCCAGAACCCCTGGCGATAGCCGTATTTCAGGCCTGAGGCCATGGAACAGAGGGCGCCTGGGCCGGGCGCAAACGAGATGGCCCAAGCCGCGGCAAAGAATGCCAGCCAGGTGGAAAATGCCATGAAGGGCTCCGCAAGAGTGTCAATAGCCTGCCCGTCCGATCCGCCCCCCGCTGGGGGATTGGCGGCGTCCGTGCCGCAGGCGCCTTCGCACCCCCGCGCCCCGGGGCACGGGGATGGGCGGCACGAAGCACAAGATGCAGTTTAATCCGCCTTGTGGTTGAGCAGCGCCGCCGGGCGGCCGCCTTGCGGGCGGGCATCGCGGCGCGGCGCGGCGGCCCCTGCCGGACGGCCCGTGTTCGCGCGGCCGACCTGCGCGCGGTTCTCGGTGCGGCGCGCGTCGGACGCCTGGCGGGCCTGGGCACCCTCGCCACGCCGGGCGTCGGTGCCACGGCGCGGGTCTGCCGCAGCGGCACGGCGGCCATCCGTGCTGTGGCGCGGGCCGGTGGATGCCGGACGGCGACCATCCCGGCCACCTTCGCGCCGACCCGCGCCGTCGCGCCGCTCGCCCGAGCGCGGGGCGCCGCGCACGTCGCCCTGCAGACGGGCCAGGGCGCGCTTCTCACGCGCATCGGGGGCGGAATCCGCCGTCACCATGGCGCCGGGGTTCCAGCCTTCAACCTGGATGGGTTCGATGGTCTGCTTGGTCAGGCGCTCGATGGCGCGCAGCAGCTTGATCTCGGACTGATCCACCAGCGAGAGCGCCGAACCGGTGCTGCCCGCGCGGCCCGTACGGCCGATGCGGTGCACGTAGTCTTCGGGCACGTTGGGCAGTTCGAAGTTGACCACCTGCGGCAGCTGGTCGATGTCCAAGCCGCGCGCGGCGATGTCGGTGGCCACCAGCACGGCGACCTTGCCGTCCTTGAAGCCGGACAGGGCCTTGGTGCGCGCCGCCTGGCTCTTGTTGCCGTGGATGGCGGCGGCGGTGAGGCCGTCCTTCACGAGTTTTTCGGCCAGGCGGTTGGCGCCATGCTTGGTGCGCGTGAAGACCAGCACCTGGTGCCAGCCGCTTTCGCGGATGATGTGACTGAGCAGGTCGCGCTTGTGCGACTGTTCGGTCATGACCACGCTTTGGCTCACCAGCTCGGAGGTGGTGTTGCGCCGCGCCACGGAGACTTCGCCCGGGTGGTTGAGGATGCCCTGGGCAAGGCTGCGGATTTCATCCGAGAAGGTGGCCGAGAACAGCAGGTTCTGGCGCTTGGCGGGCAAGAGCTTGAGCACGCGGCGGATGTCGTGGATGAAACCCATGTCCAGCATGCGGTCGGCTTCGTCCAACACCAGGATTTCGACACCCGAGAGATCGAGCGTCTTTTGCTGCGCGTGATCGAGCAGGCGACCCGGCGTGGCCACGAGAATGTCCAGCGGCTTTTTCAGCGCGGAGATCTGCGGGTTGATGTTGACGCCGCCGAACATCACCATCGAGCGGATGTTGGTGTGCTGGCTGTACAGGCGCACGGATTCTTCCACCTGCGCCGTGAGCTCGCGCGTGGGGGTGAGCACCAGCACGCGCGGACGCCCCGCGCGGCGCGCCGTCGCCGGGTGTTGCAGCAGGTAGTGCAGAATCGGCAGGGTGAAGCCCGCCGTCTTGCCGGTGCCGGTCTGCGCCGCCGCCAGCAGGTCGCCGCCTTCCATCACACGCGGGATGGCCTGCGCCTGGATGGGGGTGGGATGGGTGTAACCGGCATCGTGCACGGCACGCAGCAAGGGCTCTGCCAGGCCGAGCTCGGCAAAGGAAATAGAAGTATCCAAGGATATGACTCCAGCGACCGCCTATCGCTCGAGTCGAGTGATACCAATCGAGGCCGACGATTGAAAAAATGTCTGGGGTGAGACCGCCCGCCATCCGGGACGATGCCGGGGGCGCAGTGACAGGGCACAGTGATTGGTCAATTGTGCCAAGACGGCGATTATACCAAGACAACCCTGCTCGCGACAGGCTTTATGTAAAACCGCCCGCTTGCCGCTTCAGCGGGGCGGCTCGGCTTGCGCTTTGCGCAGGCTGGCCGGGGGCACGCCCATGGCTTCGCGGTACTTGGCGACGGTGCGCCGAGCGATGGTGATGCCGTGCGCGGCCAGCAGCTCGGTCAGGCGGGCGTCGGACAGCGGCTTGGCGGCGGGCTCGGCATCGAGCAGCGTGCGCATCCGGGCCTGGATGGCGAGGGCCGAGGCGTCCTCGCCCGAGGCCGTCTGCATCCCGGTGCCGAAGAAGTGCTTCAGTTCGAAGACCCCCCAGGGGGTCTGTGCGTACTTCATGCGCGTGGCGCGCGAGATCGTCGATTCGTGCAGACCCAGCGCCTGGGCCACGTCGCGCAGCACGAGCGGGCGCAAGGCGCGCGCGCCCTGTTCGAGAAAGGCGCGCTGGTGCTCGGCGATGAACTCGCCCACCCGCAGAATCGTCTGGCGTCGCTGGCCCAGCTGCTGGATCAGGCCGTGCGCCTGGCGCACCTGCTCGCGCAGGCCGCCGGGCGCGTCCAGCGCATCGAGCTGCGCCACGAGCGCCGTGTCCACGCGCAGGCGCGGTTCGAGCGCGGGGTTCAGGCTGACGCGCCAGGCCTGGCCTTCGCGGTAGAACAGCAGATCGGGCACCACGTAGGCGATGGCCTCCGTGTCCCAGGCACTGACCGGGTGCGGATCGAGCTGCAGCAGCACCCGGTGCGCCGCATCGAGCGCCTCGCGCGTGCAGTGCAGCGCGTCGCACAGGCGCCCCCAGCGCCCGGCGCCCAGGTCGTCGAGATGCTCGGTGAGGCGCGCCGCCAGCGCCTGCGCGGGGGTCGGCCACTCGCCCGTGCGGGCGCCCAGCTGCAGGCGCAGGCACTCGGCCAGCGACCGCGCGCCCACCCCCGCCGGATCGAAGGACTGCAGCAACCGCAAGGCGGTCTGCCATTCTTCGGCCTGGATCCGCAGCTCGGGCGGCAACGCCGCCGTGTACGCCTGGGGGTCGAAGTCCAAGTAGCCCCGCGCATCCAGCTCGCCGATCAGCAGCGTCACCAGCGCCTGGTCGCGCGGCGTGGCCCGCGTGGTGCTCAATTGTTGCAAGAGATGGTCGGTGAGGCTCGTCGTCGCCTCGGATTCCGGGATATCATCCGAGACATTCCGGCGCGCGGGCTGCGCCCAGTGGCGATCAAGCCTTTCCGCTTCGGCGGCCACTGTTTCCGCGGCGGGGTCTGCGCGTTCGAGCACCGGGTTGTCCGCCAGCGCCTGGGTGATTTCGTGTTCCAGCTCTTGGCTGGAACACTGCAGCAGCTTCAGCGCCTGGCGCAGCTGCGGCGTCAGCACCAGCTGCTGGTGCTGACCCAACTCCAGTGACGGTTGCGAACGCATACTCAACTTGAAACCATGACCATGAACCAGGAAACCACCCAAACCCCCAGCCGACAAGACACCGCGCTGCTGCGCAAGATCGTGCTCAAGCTGACGGCGACGGCAAACATCACGTGCGCCGTGCTGGTCGTGCTGGTGGCACTGGTCTGGTACGACTTGCTGAACCGCCTGCTGGCGTTTGGCAACGGCCTTGATTATGCCGGAAACCGTCTCATGGGGGCGGAAGCCACCGCGCTGGTGCAGCGCTACAACCCTTACTTCTGGGGGGTGCTGGTGGCCCTGTGCACGATTCTGCTGGCCTGGTGGGTGTACCTGATCGTGCGCGCCATCCACCGGCGCAGCCGTCTCAAGCTGGTGGACGCCCATTCGTTCTCGCAGCTGGCCGAACAGCTGTCGGCCCCGGCACTGGACGTGCTGCTGTGGGCCTGGCAGCCGCACGACGAGCCGCTGCGCGTGGGCGACCTGCAGCTGGCCCGCGCCGAGCTCTCAGGCGGGCGCGCCGCCCGGCTGCAGCAGGCGGCCCAGCAGCTGGCCGTGCTGCAAAACGCCCGTCAGCGCGAACACTGACGGGCGGCGGGGAGTTCGGCACGCCCAGGCGGCGGCCTCAGGCGGCCTGGCGGTTTTTCCACCAGTACCAGGCCACCCCCAGAATCAGGGCGATGCCCAGGTAGCCCAGCAACGGGTACACCGTGCCGACCAGCGTGGTGAAGCCGGCAAAACTCAGCCCCAGTCCGACAAAGGCCGACACAGTGCCGATGATGCGGAATTTCGGCGTTTCGGGGTCGGCAAAACGGGCGCTGAAGGCAAAGAACATGCCCACCGCCGTGCTGTAGATCATGCAGCACAGCGAAATCATCATGAGCCATCCCAGCCAGGGGCTCAAGTGCTTGGCCAGCAACACCGTGGGCATTTCAGCGCCCTGAATCTGATCCAGATTGGCGAACAGGCCGACGTTCAACAGCAAGATCAGCACGCCCAGCCCCAAACCGCCGAGCACGCCGCCATAGGTGGTGTTGCGCAGGTTGCTGCTGGCCCCCGAGAGCACTGCCAGCAGCGGAAAACCCACCGCGATATTGAACGAGGCATACAACACGCCCCCCAGGAACCAGTTGGGGGCCGCACGGTCGTGCTGTGCAGCGGCCAGTGTGTTCAGGCTCTCGATCGAGGCATCGCTGCGAAACAGGGCGTAGATCACCAGCACGATGACCAGGCACAACAGCAAGGGGGTAACGGCGCTGATCAGATCGACGATGCGCTGCACGTTCAGGCAGAGCGTCAGCGACACCAGGACGGTCATGAACAGGCCGCCGACGATCAGCGGCAGGCCAAAATGCTCGCGAAACAGCGAGCCGGTGCCCGCCAGCATGGCCACGCCCACGCCGAAAAGAAAGAAAATCAACGCCAGGTCGATGATGGAACCCAGACGCTCGCCAAAAATGGCGTTCAGCACCACCTTGTGCGAATGGGCGCGCAACTGCGTGCCGATGCGGGCCACCTGCATGCCGAGAAAGGCAAACAGCAGGCCGGCCACCAGCGTGCCCGCCACGCCCCAAAGGCCGAAATGGGTGAAAAACTGCAGAACTTCCTGACCCGATGCAAAACCACCACCGATGATCACGCTCATGTAGGCTGACGCCAGCTGAAGAATCTGACGATTCACGATGCTCTCACTTGTCGCCCGCGGCCCCCGCGGGCCAGGCAGACTGTTTCGAATACGCCACAGGCGCGGCCTTTGACGGCCGCCCGTGTGCACCGCCCGGCCCCGTTGGATCGGGGTCTTTAATTGGGGACTGATGCAAGGTATTCTGACGTTTAAAAAGCCCAGGCCAATTGGTGGCGCGCCCGAGCATAAAGCGCGCATTGTGCCAATGAAAACGAATCTTGGCACTTGCACGACGCTCAAAAATATGTTTGACTCTTGCCTATGGACTCATTTCGCGCACTCATCGCCCTTTGCTCGCAGATCACTGCGGCCGGGCCCGTGCGCGCGCCGCAGGCGGCACTCGCTCGCCTCGCCCCCTCGCTTTCCCTGTCGGGCCTGCTGCTACTAGCGATCGGTTGCCGGGCCTAGCGCCGCGTGGCAGTCCGGCAGCCTGTTCGCCACATCCCGTGATTTCGCGTCTGTGATCCAGACGTCGCCGCCCAGACAGGTATTGCCATGATCAAGAATCCAGCCTCCAAATACGTCCCCTTCAAGGCGTTTACCCACGATTACGCCGAACGCACCTGGCCCAGCAAGCGCATCACCACGCCCCCCATCTGGATGAGCACCGACCTGCGCGACGGCAATCAAGCCCTCATCGAGCCCATGAGCGTCGAGCGCAAGGTGCGCTTTTTCGAGCAGCTGGTGAAAATCGGCTTCAAGGAAATCGAAGTCGGCTTTCCGTCGGCCTCGCAAACCGACTACGACTTCGTGCGCAAGCTGATCGACGAAAAGCGCATCCCCGATGACGTCACCATCATCGGCCTGACGCAAGCGCGCGGCGACCTCATCCCGCGCACCGTGCAGGCCCTGGCCGGCGCCAGGCACGCCATCGTGCACATGTACAACGCGTGTGCCCCGGCCTTCCGCAAGATCGTCTTCAACATGAACCCCGACGAAGTGCGCGCCGTCGCCATCGAGGGCACCAAGATCGTCAAGGCCGAAGTCGCCAAGCACCCTGAAACCCACTGGCGCTACGAATATTCGCCCGAGGTCTTCAGCACCACCGAGCCCGAAGTCGCCCTGGACGTCTGCAACGCCGTGGTCGCCACCTGGCAGCCCACCGTCGAAGACAAGATCATCCTCAACCTGCCGGCCACCATCGAGGCCACCACGCCCAACCGCTACGCCGACCAGATCGAGTGGATGCACCGCAACCTGGCCGAGCGCGACAAGATCGTCGTCAGCGTGCACCCGCACAACGACCGCGGCACGGCGGTAGCCGCCGCCGAACTGGCCGTGATGGCCGGGGCCGACCGCATCGAAGGCTGCCTGTTTGGCAACGGCGAGCGCACCGGCAACGTTGATCTGGTCACCCTCGCCCTCAATCTGTACACCCAGGGCATCCACCCGGGGCTCGATTTCTCGGACATCGACGAAGTGCGCCGCTGCGTCGAAGAGTGCAACCAGCTGCCGGTGCACCCGCGCCACCCGTACGTGGGCGACCTGGTCTTCACCGCGTTTTCGGGCTCGCACCAGGATGCCATCAAAAAGGGTTTCGCCATCCAGAAGCCCGACGCCGTCTGGGAAGTGCCCTACCTGCCCATCGACCCCGCCGACCTGGGCCGCAGCTACGACGCGGTCATCCGCGTCAACAGCCAGTCGGGCAAGGGCGGGGTGTCGTACCTGCTCGAGCAAGAACACGGCCTGGTGCTGCCGCGCCGCCTGCAGATCGAGTTCAGCCGCGCCATCCAGCGCGTCACCGACGAGACCGGCCACGAAGTCACGCCCAAAGACGTGTTCGACATCTTCTCGAAAGAATATCTCAACCCGGCGGCCCCCTGGACGCTGGTGCGCCACCGCATCACCGGCAGCCCCAAGACCACGGGCCAGAAGCAGTTTGCCATCGAGGTCGAGGTCTCGGTCAACGGCCAGACGCGGCACCTGACGGGCCACGGCGACGGCGCGATCTCGGCCTTTGTGGACGCCCTGGGCATTGAAGCCCGCGTGATGGACTACCAAGAGCACGCCATCGGCACCGGCACCGACACGCGCGCCGCCTCGTATGTGGAAATGCGCATCGGGGATGCCGCCAACGGCTATGGCGTGGGCATCCACGAAGACATCGTCACCTCGTCGTTCCTGGCTATCCTGAGCGCGGTGAACCGCCAGGTGATGGCCGGCAAAGACATGCCGATGCGGGTTTCAGAAGCTGCCTGATCGGGCAGCGGCTGCTGCAGACTGCGGGCGCCCGCCCCACGAGGGCGGGCCGCCTTGGAAAGACCCCGTCAATACACGATGGCAAGCCCCGGGAGATCGACTGTCACCCGGGGCTTTTCCAATGCCTGCACGGCATGCGTGGCGAATTCCTGGGCCAGGCTGCCCTTGGCGGACAAATTGGCATAGCCCAGGGCGTCGGCCACCCCGAGGATTTTGTCGAGCAGCAGCACCTTGCCGCTGACGCGTAAGGGTTCGCAGCCCAGCGCCTGCCACTGCTGCGCGAACCAGTCGCGCGCCGCCCGCGCGGCGGCGGGCTCGATCGGCGTATCGACGTCGAGTTCGAGCGAGCGATGGGCGTCGAAGACAATGATGACGTGACCCTGCATGAATGGCCTCTTACCAGATGGGGGCGGGTTCCCAGGTGACGTCTTCGCCCTTTTCGCGCGACAGGCGCAACATGGCCAGCAGCGGCCAAGCCCGGCGGCGCATGCCGACATGCTGGGCGATGGGGTGTTCGGTGGCGTCGTCGTGCTCGCCCGTGTTGTCGTTGTGCGAGGTATCGGTGGCCATGAGGGATTCGATGCCGGCAATGGCGGCATCGAGCTGCGCCTTGGTGATGACACCGCGCTCGGGCAGGTCGGGGGTGTCGAAATGCTTGCCCGCAGCCACCAGGATGGGCTTGGCGTGCTGCGCAAACATCAGCACTTCAGCGGCGGATTTCGACTGAAACAAAATGAGCATGGTGGTTTCCCGCAATGGACATAAACATACACTAACCCAAGTTCCGCACCCTGCCAAGCTGGAGAATATCCGCTTTGACAGGAGACCGGCATGCCGCAAATCACCGTCTGGCGCCCCCGTGGGTGCGGCTTTCGCGGCCAGCACGGCGATGGCGATCTTCATCGGATTGCCTTGCGCCCTCGCGGGCGCGGCTTTCGCGCATGCCAGCGGCGCGTGCAAATCTTGGGCCTCCTGATCTGGATAGACCTCGGAATCCTGCCGAGGTTCCCCGCCGCGTCGGCCCAGGCCGCCCTCACCTGCCTGATGCCGCAGCCGGAGCACGGCAGCCTGCCGCCCTGCGGGGCCAGCGCCAGCCTCGGCCCGACGCCAGAGCCGGACGTGGACACCGGCATCAGCAACCCCATCCAGCGGCTGAGCGGCGAGAAATTCCTGCGCGAGATCGACCTGCCCGAGGCGCTGGACGGCGGCACGCCGGGCTTCGTGCGGCTGTACCGCTCGCACGCGGCGGCCAGCGGCCCGCTGGGCCTGGGCTGGTTCAGCGAATACGACATCCGGCTGGCGCGCACGGCAACGGGCTGGCAGCTGCGGCTGCCCGACGGCCGCCTGTACCGCTACGACGCCCGCGGGCAAGGCGCCTCGCCCCTGGCGGGGCGTATCGTGCCAGCCGCCGAGGATGGCACCGCCCGGGCCGACGCCGCTGGTGCGGCTGGTGTCGCTAGTGTCGCCAGGCAGCGCCCCCGATGGGAGGGCCCGGATGGGCGTACGCTGAGCTTCGATGCACGGGGGCGCCTGCGCGCGCTGCACTCACCGGGCCGACGTCCAACCACGCTCGACTACCACACCGTCGGCCCGCTCAGCGGCCTGCTGCGCCAGGTGCGGCGCGGTACGCGCGCCTTGGCCCTGCACTACGAGACCGTGGGCGGCCACATCGTGCTGGGCACCCTGGAAACCCCACTGGGCAGCTTCCGCTATCACTACGATGCCGTGGCCGCCGATATGGCGGCACTTTCGTCCGCGGCACCGCTTCCCCGGCTGCTGCGCGTCGTCCGCCCGGATGCCATGCAGCGCCAGTATCACTACGAGCCCGAGCGGCAATCCGGACACCTGGGCGCCATTACCGGCATCACCCTGCTCGCCCAGGATGGCCACGCATGGCGCGCGCGCAGCTGGACATACGACGCCCAGGGGCGCGTCACGCTCGCCATTCCCGGCGCGCCCGCGCAACAGGAGGGGCGGCTGACGCTGCACTACGCTGACGCTGGCACGAGCCACCCTACCCGCACCAGCGCCGACGTGCGGGCGGCAAACGAGCCAGGTTCGGGTTCGGGTTCGGGTTCGGGTTCGGGTTCGGGTTCGGGTTCGGGTTCGGGTTCGGGTTCGGGTTCGGGTTCGGGTTCGGGTTCG
>NZ_BCWN01000020.1 GCF_001592225.1 Castellaniella caeni NBRC 101664
TGCTTGCTTGCTTGCTTGCTTGCTTGCTTGCTTGCTTGCTTGCTTGCTTGCTTGCTTGCTTGCTTGCTTGCTTGCTTGCTTGCAGCAATACGTGTGCGTTGGCGCCGCCAAAACCAAAAGAATTGACGCCAGCCACCAGTGGTCGGCCCGTTGCAGGAAGCGCCGTGTACTCGGTAGGCAAGGCCAGATTCAGGGCTTGAAAATCAATGCGCGGGTTGGGGTTTTCCAGGTGAACCAAGCCTGGCAAGGCTTGATGCTGCAAGGCCAGCACTGTTTTCACCAGGCCCGCCATGCCGGCGGCGGCTTCCATGTGACCCAGGTTCGCTTTGATCGACCCAATGGGCAAGGCCTGCTGGCGTTCGTGCCCATACACTTGACCGATGGCGTGGGCTTCAATCGGATCGCCCACTGCCGTGCCGGTGCCGTGCGCCTCGACGAAATCGACCTCGCTTGCGCTCAGGCCGCTGCGAGCCAGCACCGTCCGCATCAAATCGGCCTGCCCTTCGCTGCTGGGGATGGTGATCCCGGTCTTGCGGGCTCCATCGGCATTGACTCCCGTTGCCAGAATGACAGCCTCGATGGTGTCACCAGCGGCCACGGCCTGGGCGTAGGGTTTGATGAGCAAGACTGCGCCGCCCTCGGCACGCACGTAGCCATCGCCCGCCCCATCAAACGGACGGCAACGCCCGCTGGCCGAAAGCATCGAGGCTTTCGTGAAGCCGACAAAGGGGTACGGGTGCAGCAGCAGATTGACGCCGCCGACCAGGGCGCACGAGGCCTCGCCGACGCGCACCGCCTGACAGGCGTGGTGCAATGCCACCAGAGAAGACGAGCAGGCGGTATCCAATGCCATCGACGGCCCGCGCAAGTCGTAGACGTAGGACAGGCGGTTGGCCGCCACGCTGAGCGTGTTGCCCGTCATGACGTTGGCCGACAGGCTGGACAGGTCGTCCAGGCCGCGGGTGCCGTAGTCCAGGCCGGCAATGCCCAGATAAACGCCGCAATCCGACCCCGCCAGGCTGGAAGGCACCACGCCCGCGTTTTCCATAGCCTCCCAGGACAGCTCCAGCAACAGGCGTTGCTGTGGATCCAGCCAGGCGGCCTCGCGGGGGGAGATGCCGAAAAACTCGGCGTCGAACTCATCGATGCGAGACAGCACGCCTGCGGCAAACGTAATGCTGCGCCCAGGCTCTGCGCGTTTGGGATGCTGCAGCTCGTCTACCGCCCAGCGATCTTCGGGGATTTGTGTAACGAGGTCTTGTTTGTCTTTGAGTGCCTGCCAGAAGGTTTCCTTGTCTGCACAATCGCCCGGAAACCGGAAGGCCATGCCGACGATGGCGATGGCATCGTCTGGTACGGTACGGCTGAAACTGCTTTTGAAGGTGCTGTCTGACGCTGAACCGCCCGGCTGGGGGTCTTCATTCCGTTTTTTTGTATGAGGCATAAGAGACGTTTGGGCACGCTACCGCCGTGCTGTGACACGATCAGCAAGCGCGCAGAAAGGCTTGAGTGAGGCGACAAACACCCGCACTGTCTAGGCTCAAAACCTGGAAAGGTTGGCAGTATACAGTATTAACCCTAGATTACGCCAAAATGTAATTAATAATTACCATTGTCACTGACTTATCAACGCTCCCGCATCGGTCTGCGTATCTTTCTAGCCTCTTTCAAAAATGCTTCCTCCCGCTCCCGGTCTTCCTGTTCGTTCAGGTCGTACATGTCGTCCAGGGTCGGGAGCCCGCCTTCTTGCCGCTTGACGTCAATCGTCAAACCCAAGGCATTGACAATACGCACGACCTTCCGAAAGCCGATATCAGCGGCCGACCCACGCTCAAACGCAGCCAGTGTCTGCCGGGTGATCGAACATCGCGACGCCAGCTGTTCAAGCGTCAGTCCTCGCTCGATGCGCAGTTTACGCACCAGCGCTCCGATTTGTAAAAGATCCATGACCGCCTATCCCTTGTCCGCCTATCCCCGCGAAGGGAGGCTGCCAGACCGCCCGGTATCGATAGACGCGAGACCGGCCTGCCAACATTTGATCATCGGCTGGCCGACCGTACCCATGAAGCGCGGGTTGTTTTCAGCGTAGAGGCGCAGCTCGTCAAGCGCGCGCCTGACGCCGCAGCTGACCTCGGCCAGCGCCACCTCGATAGTTTTAAGCGGCAAATTGCAAATTCTTACCCCAAAGTCTGTCAGTTTTTGCCTGGCAGGATACTTCTTTGAACCCAAGAGATCGAGCGCCAACATGTCTTCTGAAAGATAGGCGTTGGTCGTGCAAACGTCGTACGTCGGCGATAGCGTCGCTCTGATCACCCGCGGTTCCAAGGCAGCCCCCTCTTGCGGGCAGTACAGCAGAGTGAAGTTTTTCAGATGGGCATCGCCATTCCGGACAGCACAAGACAAGGCAATCGACTTAAAAAGCCTCCGCATTTGCTCATCCGACGCCTCGGGCACTATCCACCGTTTTAGCGTCGAGACGACGCGCTCATAAGATGAAGTGTATTTGTAACTTGATGTGAAGGCATTGAGCGAACAAAAGTCCTCTGAAGCAAGCCCTGATAGCCCGTTTGTGCTAGTTTCAGCCCTGTCGAACCGTTCGACAAGCAGCACCTGCCCGTCTCTGAACAAACGGGTCTCTGGCACGACAAGCCCTGCCAACTTGGCGGCCCTCAGGCAATAAAACTCGTTGGCAGCGAGCCAAGGCTTGTCGCTTGGACTCGCCTTGACGACGATGTCATCCGTTCTCAGCGTCAAACGAAGGTTCTGCCCGGGCGCCCTGTCGTCGCTGAACTTCTGCACATCAGCTTCGTTGAGGCGAGCAAGCACTTTGGGCTGCATGCCGGAAATGGCAGAAAATGCCGCATCACTTCGGTACAGCGCGTTCAGAAGCTCCTCGGCGGAGCGGCTGGACATCAAGGCATCAAGCTCAAGTGTTCCTGCCTTGTCAGTTTGAGGTGCGCCGAAGGTGACTCGACCAATGGTCGTTCTTCCTACCAAAAACAGAAGCGCCAAATCGTTGAAATCGACAACCAGCTTTGAATACCTTGCGGTCAGAACCCTGCGATGCTCCCCCTCAGGAAGGTTCATGTCGAACGCGGGCAACAAAACGCCTGGTCGCCGTGTGCGGTATGACTCGACCCTGACGGGCATCAACAGCGAAACGGCGAGCGACGGGTCGATCCCCTTTCGATAGGTGAAAGCAAAATGGTCGCCAGACTTCGTGAGAGTACCAACCGGAGTTTGCTCGACGAACACCTCGATCTCTCGGCAGGCATTTTTGAGCTGATGGATTGAGATCGCCATGTTGATCTCTGAATGTTAAATATAACTAACTATTTATCAAAAACTATAGCTAATGTCAATTTAATTTAACTTTATAAAGCGGATAGGGTATTTGGACGGGACTGGAGCGGCGGGGTTGTTCTTGGTTTGTCGCATCTCTCCACGTCGCGGCCTGCAGGCCGCTCCGATTCGATAGGCGTAGAAGGAGCCGCAGGGCTCCTTCTACGTCCGATCTCATCCACCTCGCGGCTTGCAGGCCGCTCCGATGAAACAGGCGGAAAAGGGGCCGCAGGGCCCCTTTTCTGTCCTGTTTCATCCCCCCAGATACGCTTTGCGGACTTCGTCGTTGCTCAGCAGGTTGGCGCCGGTGTCGGCCAGCACCACCTTGCCGGTTTCCAGCACGTAGCCGCGGTCGGCGACTTGCAGCGCCTTGTTGGCGTTCTGTTCGACCAGGAATACCGTGATGCCTTCGTCGCGGATGGTGCGGATGATGTCGAAGATCTGCGCGATGATGAGCGGGGCCAGGCCCAGCGTGGGTTCGTCGAGCAGCAGCAGCTTGGGGCGCGTCATGAGCGCCCGCCCGATGGCCAGCATCTGCTGTTCGCCCCCCGACATCGTGCCCGCGCGCTGGTTGGCGCGCTCTTTCAGGCGGGGGAACAGGTCGAAGATGTGCTGCATGCTTTCTTCGGTTTGCACTTTGTTCAGGAAGAACGCGCCCATGTTGAGGTTTTCGGCCACGGTCAGGTCAGGGAACACGCGCCGTCCCTCGGGCGAGATGGCGATGCCGCGCTGCATGACGTTGTGCGTGGGAGCTTCGGTGATGTCTTCGCCCAGAAAGCTGATCTTGCCCGAACGCGCGCGTGGGTTGCCGCAGACCGTCATGAGCAAGGTGGTCTTTCCCGCCCCGTTGGCGCCGATCAGGGTGACGATCTCGCCCTGATTGACCTCGACCGAGACCTCGTTGAGCGCCTGGATGGCGCCATAAAACGTACTGACGTTCTCGAGCTTGAGCACGGTCATTCCCCCAGATAAGCTTTGATGACGCGGGGATCCGTGCGGACCTCCTGCGGCAGCCCCGTGATGATGGGCTTGCCGTGTTCCATGACCAGGATGCGATCGGACACCCCCATGACCAGGCTCATGTCGTGCTCGATGAGCAGCACCGCCACGCCGTATTCGCGGCGCAGCTGGTCGATGAGCGCCTGCAGTTCGCGCTTTTCCTGGGGGTTGAGGCCGGCGGCGGGCTCGTCGAGCATCAGCAGGCGCGGCTGCGTGATCATGCAGCGGGCGATCTCCAGGCGCCGCTGGTGCCCGTAGGCCAGGTTACCGGCTTCGCGGTTGGCGTATTCGCGGATGCCCATGAAGTCGAGCCACTGCACGGCCTGCTTCTTGGCATTGGCCTCGGAATGGCGGAACGACGGCAGCTTCAGCAAGCCTTGCAGCAGCCCGGTTTCCATGTGCGTGTGCTGGGCAACCAGCAGGTTTTCAAGCACGGTGAGGTTCTTGAACAGGCGCACGTTTTGGAAGGTGCGCACCAGACCGTGGCGCGCCACCTTGTGGCTGGGCAGGCCCGTGATGGGCTTGTTGCCCATCACGATGGCGCCCGTGGTGGGCTTGTAGAAGCCCCCCACGCAGTTGAACACCGTGGTCTTGCCCGCGCCGTTGGGCCCGATGATGGCGAACACTTCGTTTTTGCGTACTTCGAACTCGACCTGATCGACGGCCAGCAGGCCGCCAAAGCGCATGGTGAGCCCGCTGACGGTCAGTAATGCTTCACTCATGATTCCAATTCCACTTGCGGACGTTTCACCGGCAGCAATCCTTGCGGACGCCAGACCATCATTACCACCATCACCAGGCCGAAAATCAGCATGCGATACTGGGCGAATTCACGGGCGATCTCGGGCACCACCGTGAGCAGCACGGCGGCCAGAATCACCCCCAGCTGCGAGCCCATGCCGCCCAGCACCACGATGGCCAGGATCAGGGCCGATTCGATGAAGGTGAAGGATTCGGGGTTCACCAGCCCCTGGCGGGCGGCGAAGAACGCCCCGCCAAAGCCGGCGAACATGGCCCCCATGGTAAAGGCCGAGAGCTTGATGTTGCGCGGGTTCAGGCCCAGCGAACGGCAGGCGATCTCGTCTTCGCGCAAGGCCTCCCAGGCGCGACCGATGGGCATGCGGATGAGCCGGCTGGTGAAGTACAGGGTGAAGAGCACCAATACGAAGGCCATCAGGTACAGGTAGATGACCACGTCTTGGCTGTTGAACGACCAGCCCATCAGCTCGTGGAAGGTGGGCGAACCGTCCGTCGTGCGGCGCACCATCTGGTAGCCGAAGAACGACGGCTTGGGAATGCCGGAAATGCCGTCCGGGCCACCGGTGAAGCTGTACAGATTGATGAGCAGCAGGCGGATGATTTCACCAAAGCCCAGCGTGACGATGGCGAGGTAGTCGCCGCGCAGCCGCAGCACCGGAAAGCCCAGGATGAAGCCGAAGAAGGCCGACATCAGCCCGGCAAACGGCAGCGCCTGCCAGAAGCCCCAGCCCGCCCAGTGGTACAGCAGCGCGTAGGTATAGGCGCCCGTGGCGTAGAAACCCACGAAACCGAGGTCGAGCAGACCGGCAAAGCCCACGACGATGTTCAGGCCCAGGCCCAGCATCACGTAGATGAGCACCAGCGTGGCGATGTCCACCTGCGCCCGGCCCGTGAAAAACGGCCAGACCAGGGCGAACAGAATCAGCACGATGATGGCCTTGTGCCGGGTCTTGTCGGAAAACGCCGGCAGCTTCAGGCGCGTGGGCGCCCCCGATTTGCGCTTGAGCAACGGACGCAGCATCTGGATGAGGAAGACGGCCAGCATGCCGCCGATGATCATCTTCCAGTCGGGTTGCAGGTAGGTTTCCTGACCCTTGCGCAGGATTTGCAGGCCATAGACCGGCGCGATGATGACCCCCGCCAGAACGGCGGCGATCAGTGAATTTTTGACATTCTGCATCATTAAACCTTTTCTACCTCAGGTTTACCCAGAAGCCCCGTGGGACGGAACATCAGAATGAAGACCAGCAGCAGGAACGCCACGATGTCCTTGTATTGCGATGAAATGAAGGCCGCCGCGAAGGTTTCGGCCAGCCCCAGCAGCACCCCGCCCAGCATGGCCCCCGGAATGCTGCCAATGCCCCCCAGCACCGCCGCCGTGAAGGCCTTGATGCCGGCGATGAAGCCGATGAAGGGGTTGAGCTTGCCGATGGCCAGGGCGATGAGCACCCCCCCTACGGCAGCCATCATGGCACCGATCATGAAGGTGAACGAAATGATGCGGCTGGTGTCGATGCCCAGCAGATTGGCCATGTGCAGGTCTTGCGAGCAGGCGCGCGAGGCCTGACCCGTGCGCGAATACTTGATGAACAGCGTAAGCCCCAGCATCATCAGCACGGTGACCACGATGATGAGGATGCGCGAATACGGTGCGGTCACCGTGAAATCGCTGCTGCCGATGGTGAAATCGACCGCGCCGCTGATCATGGCGGGCACGGCCATGTCGCGCGCGCCCTGCCCGGTGGCCACCCAGTTTTGCAGGAAGATGGACATGCCGATGGCGGAAATCAGCGGCACCAGCCGCGGACTGTTGCGCAGCGGCGCGTAGGCCACTTTTTCAACGGCGTAGCCGTAAACGGCCGTGACCAGGATGGCCATGATCAGCATGATCAGGATCATGACCGGCAGCGGCAGACCACTGTTGAGCCCGATGGCCGACAGGGTGACGAGGCCGACATAGGCACCGATCATGTAGATTTCGCCATGGGCGAAGTTGATCATGCCGATGATGCCGTAAACCATGGTGTAGCCAATGGCGATGAGCGCATAAATGGCACCGAGCGACAGACCGTTAAACAGCTGTTGCGTCAATAGAGGAAGCAAGTCGGACATAATGGCGGCACTGACAAAGTAAAGACAGGGCGGGAACCCTGGTAACAGGGTTTGGCAATTTACCAGACTTCCCGCTGGAAGAGACGGCCCCGGCGTGTGCCGGGGCCTGCCAAGCCTCGTTAGGGCTGGATTTGAGTCATGTTGCCGTTGGCATCCCAGCGATAGACGGCGAACTCGAAATGCTTGAGGTCACCCTTGGCATCGTAGTCCACCTGGCCGATGCCTGTCTTGAAGCTGTGCGAGTGCATGTAGTCGGCCACCTTGGCCGGGTCGGTGCCCACGGCGTTGATGCTGTCGGCCAGCACCTGCATGGCGGCATAGGCCGGCATGGTGAAGGCGCCATCGGGGCTGCGATTGTATTTCTTGAAGTTTTCAAGAATCTGCTCGTTGCCCTTCATCTTGGTGAAGTCGGCGGGCAGCGTGACCAGCAGCTTGTCGACGGCGGGGCCGGCGATGGCCACGAGGTCTTTGTTGGCGACGCCTTCAGGCCCCATGAACTGGGTGTCGAGGCCTTGTTCGCGCGCCTGGCGCAGCAGCAGGCCCAGTTCGGGGTGGTAGCCGCCAAAATAGATGAGGTCGGGGCCCAGGGCCTTGAGCTTGGAGATGACGGCGGAATAATCGCTGTCGCCCACGTTGATGCCCTCGAAGAGCGCGACGTTGGCGCCGTCTTTTTCAAGCGTTTTCTGCACCTGGGTGGCCACGCCCGAGCCGTAGGTCTGCTTGTCGTGCAGGATGGCGATTTTCTTGGGCTTGAGCTGCTTGACGATGTAGTCGGCGGCAAACGGGCCTTGCTGGTCGTCGCGCCCGATGGTGCGGAAGAAGAAGTGCGGCTTGATGGTATCGGTGACCAGTGGCGAAGTGGCGCCCGGGGTAATGGCGACGATGCCTTCCTGTTCGTAGACGTTGACGGCGGGCACCGTGGTGCCCGAGCAGGCGTGGGCCACGGCGAACTTGGCGCCCGAGTTGACCACGCGGTTGGCCGCCGGCACGGCCTGCTTGGGCTCGCAGCCGTCGTCGATGAGCAGGGGTTCGAGCTTCATGCCCTTGATGCCGCCCGCGGCATTGAGCGCATCGATGGCGGTGAGCGCGCCGGCCTGGATTTGGTCACCGTACTGGGTATTGGGACCGGTCATGGGCTGCGGAATGCCAATCTTCAGAGTATCGGCCTGGGCGCCGGTTGCAAGCGCCAGAGCGCCAAACGCCAGCACGACGGGGGTGATGCGCAAGTTGAACTTCATTCGAGATGTCTCCGGTAGAGGCGCCACTGGCTGGAGAAGCCACCCGGTTGGGTGCTTCAAGCCAGGACGCCAAGCCTTGGTTTATTGCTCTCCGCCCTGAGCGGCAGGCGTATTCTGACGGCTTGATCCCGGAGTGTCACTACGGTTAATCCCTGATGACCACCTGTTACCCGGCGCGAACCGGGCAACCGACGTTGTGGGCGCCGCCCCGGGTTCAGCGGGAGAATTCCTGCGCCAGCTCGTGTGCGCGGCGCGCGGCGGCGGCCACCGCTTCGTCCATGATCGCGGCCAGGCCGCGCTGTTCGAACACGGCCAGGGCGGCGGCGGTGGTGCCGCCTTTCGAGGTGACCCGTTCGCGCAGCACGGCAGGCGTATCGGGCGACAAGGTGGCCAGTTGCGTGGCGCCATGAAACGTGGCCAGCGCCAGCTGGCGCGCCTGCTCGGCGTCCAGCCCCTGGCGGACGCCGGCCGCGATCAGCGCTTCGAGAAACAGGAAGACGTACGCCGGGCCGCTGCCCGAGAGGGCCGTGACGGCGTCGATCGCCGTGTCGTCAGGCACCCACAGCACCTCGCCCACCGCGCGCAGCAGGGTCTCGGCCAGCGCGTGGTCGTCCGCATCGACCCCCGGCATGGCCGTCATGCCCGTCATGCCGCAGGCGATGAGGGCCGGGGTATTGGGCATGCAGCGCACGATGCGGGTGTAAGGGCCTTGCGCGTCGCCCAGCCAGCGGGCGATGGCCGCGCTGGGGATGCCTGCGGCGATGCTGATGACCAGCGTGCCCGGCTTGAGCCAGGGCTGGCATTGCCGTACCACCTCGGCCATCACCTGGGGCTTGACGGCGAAGAACCAGACCCGGCACTCGGACAGGCGCGCGTCGGGGGCGGCCGCGGCGTGCGCCCCGAGGGCTTCCCAGCGCTCGCGCGCCGCGGCGTTGTGGTCGATGACGTGGATGTCCGCGGCGGCGCAGCGCCGCCCGATCAGGCCACTGGCCAGGGCGCTGGCCATGTTGCCGCCGCCGATCAAGGCCAGGGAGAGTTGAGTGTTCGTAGTCTTTGCCATGGAGAGCCCGGTGTGAGTGCGTTCTCGAAATTACGGATTGTCCGCCCTGACCCGAGTTTGCCACAATAAGTGCCTATAATCCTTCGCTTCGGCAGCCGGGCCCGGACAAGGGGTCAGGCTGCGCCTGGTTCTCTGGCACCCATACCCCACAGGAGACACGGATGGCATCCTCCCTTTCCCGCATGACCGTATTGGCCGCCTTGCTGGCCAGCGCCAGCGTCGCGCAGGCGGCAACCGACATCACGTTCTGGCACTCGATGGAAGGGCCGCTGGGCGAACGGGTCGATGCCATGGCCAAGGCCTTCAACGCCAGCCAGTCCGACTACGTCGTGCACCCGGTCTACAAGGGGGCCTACGGCGAATCCATGAACGCCGGCATCGCCGCTTTCCGGGCGGGCAACGCACCCGACATCCTGCAGGTGTTCGAGGTCGGCACGGCCACCATGATGTATGCCAAGGGGGCGGTGCAGCCGGTGCAGCTGCTCTCCGAAAAAGTGGGTGATCCCATCGACCCCACGGGCTTTCTCGGCGCGGTGGCGGGCTACTACGCCTCCACCGACGGCAAGCTGGTCTCGATGCCCTTCAACAGCTCCACGCCGGTGCTCTACTACAACAAAGACGCTTTCAAGAAGGCCGGGCTCGACCCCGAAACTCCGCCCAAAACCTGGCCCGAAGTCGCCGAGGCCGCCAAGAAGCTGCGGGCCTCCGGCATGGAATGCGGCTATTCCACCGCCTGGCCGTCCTGGGTGCTGCTGGAAAACTTCGCCGCCTGGCACAACATTCCCTATGCGTCACTGGATAACGGCTTCGGCGGCCTGGGCGCGCGCCTGCAGCTCGACAGCAACCCGCTGTTTCACAAGCACCTGAGCTTCCTCGCCGACATGGCCAAGGCGGGCGAATTCACCTACGGCGGACGCGGCGATGCCGGCAATGCGCTGTTCATCTCGGGCAAGTGCGGCATGTACACCGGATCGAGCGGCATGCGGGCCGCCATCATCAAAAACGGGCAGTTTGCCTTCGGCACCTCTACCCTTCCCTATTACCCGGACGTCAAGGGCGCACCGCAGAACTCCATCATCGGCGGCGCCTCGCTGTGGGTCTTCTCGCGCAAGAGCGACGATACCTACAAGGGGGTCATCCGCTTCTTCAAGTACCTTGCCAGCCCCGAGCAGGCCGCGGCCTGGCACCAGGGCACGGGCTACGTTCCCGTCACCAAGGCCGGCTACGAACTCACCAAGCAGTCCGGCTTCTATGAAAAGAACCCGGGCACCGAAGTCGCCGTGCAGCAGCTCAACGCCCAGACCACGGTCAATTCCCGTGGCGTGCGCCTGGGCTTCCTGCCGCAAATCCGCGACATCGAAGACAGTACGATGGAACAGGTCTTCGCCGGCAAGATGAGCCCCGACGTGGGCCTGAAGAAAATGACCGACGAAGGCAACGCCCTGCTCGCACGCTTCCAGAAGAGCGTCAAGTAGGCCATGGAGAAACGCGTCGTCTTCCGCCACCGCACCCTGCCCTGGCTGTTGCTGGCGCCGCAGCTGGCCATCACCCTGGTGTTCTTTTTCTGGCCGGCGGGGCAGGCAATGTGGCAGTCGTTTCGCATGGAAGACCCGTTTGGCCTGGCGTCACAGTTCGTCGGGCTGGACAACTTCATCGAGCTGTTCTCCAACGCCGAATACCTCGCCTCGTTTCGCACCACGGCCTGGTTCTCGGCCCTGGTCGCTGCGGGCGGGCTGGCTATTTCCCTGCTGCTGGCCGTCATGGCCGACCGCGTCGTGCGCGGCGCGGCCGTCTACAAGACCCTGCTCATCTGGCCATACGCGGTGGCCGCCGCCGTGGCCGGGGTCTTGTGGCTGTTCCTGTTCTCGCCCTCAGTGGGTATCCTCGCGGTGGGCATGATGCGCCTGGGCCTGGCCTGGAACCCGCGCCTGGATGGCGGCGACGCCATGGCGCTCATCGTCTTTGCCTCGATCTGGAAACAGGTGTCCTACAACTTCCTGTTCTTTTTGGCGGGCCTGCAGTCCATCCCAAAGTCCCTCATCGAGGCCGCCGCGATCGACGGCGCGGGTCCCGCGCGGCGCTTCTGGACGATCGTCTTCCCGCTGCTCTCGCCCACCACCTTCTTTCTGCTGGTCATCAACTTCATCTACGCTTTCTTCGACACCTTCGCGGTCATCGACGTGGTCACGCAAGGCGGCCCCGGGCATGCCACCGACATCCTCGTCTACAAGGTGTACAACGCGGGTTTCAAAGGTCTGGATCTGGGTTCTTCGGCGGCGCAATCCGTCATCCTGATGCTCATCGTCATCGCCCTGACGGCCATCCAGTTTCGCTACGTCGATCGCAAGGTAAATTACTGAGATGGTTGAACGCCGCCCCCTGCTCGATCTGTTCTCGCACGCCGTCCTGATCCTCGGCGTGGCGGTGATCGCATTTCCCCTCTACGTGGCCTTCGTCGCCTCGACCCAGACCGCCCAGGAAGTCGCCCAGGCGCCCATGTCGCTGCTGCCGGGCACGCATTTCTTCGGCAACTACTGGGCCGTGCTCACGGGCAATGCCATCAACACACCGCCCGTGGGCCGGATGCTCTGGATCAGCACCTTCATGGCGCTGGCCATCGCCATCGGCAAGATCGCCATTTCGATGCTCTCGGCCTTTGCCGTGGTGTATTTCCGCTTTCCCCTGCGCATGCTGTGCTTCTGGATGATTTTCGTCACCCTGATGCTGCCCGTCGAGGTGCGCATCGCACCCACGTACGCCGTGGTGGCGAACCTGGGCATGCTCAACAGCTACGCGGGCCTTACGCTGCCGCTCATCGCGTCGGCCACGGCCACCTTCCTGTTTCGCCAGTTCTTTCTTACCGTGCCCGACGAGCTCGTCGAGGCCGCGCGCATCGACGGCGCGGGGCCCATGCGCTTTTTCAAGGACATCCTGCTGCCACTGTCGCGCACCAGCATCGCCGCGCTGTTCGTCATCCAGTTCATCTACGGCTGGAACCAATATCTGTGGCCGCTCATCATCACCACACAAGAGAATATGTACCCCGTGGTCGTCGGCATCCGCCGCATGATCGCGGGCGGCGACAGCGTCACCGAATGGAACCTCGTCATGGCCACGGCCCTGCTGGCCATGGTGCCGCCCGCGGCCGTGGTCATCTTGATGCAGCGCTGGTTCGTCAAGGGCCTCGTAGACACCGAAAAATAGGATACCGATCACCTTATGGCAAGCTTGAGCTTTCGCAACGTGCGCAAGACCTATCCGGGCGGCGTCGCAGTCATCCACGGTATCGACATGGAGGTGCATGACGGCGAGTTCGTCGTCATCGTGGGGCCGTCAGGCTGTGGCAAATCCACCCTCATGCGCATGGTGGCCGGGCTCGAATCGGTCACTGAAGGCGACATCGCCATCGGCGAGCGCGTGGTCAATGCGCTCGAACCCGCCGAACGCGACATCGCCATGGTCTTCCAGAACTACGCGCTCTACCCGCACATGAGCGTCTTCGACAATATGGCCTACGGGCTGAAGATCCGCCGCCTCGACAAAGCCGAAATCCGCCGCCGAGTGGAAGACGCCGCGCGCATCCTCGAGCTGGATCACCTGCTCGACCGCCGCCCGCGCCAGCTGTCCGGGGGGCAACGCCAGCGCGTTGCCATGGGCCGCGCCATCGTGCGCGAACCGGCAGTCTTTCTGTTCGACGAGCCGCTGTCCAACCTGGACGCCAAGCTGCGCGTACAGATGCGGCTGGAAATCCAGAAGTTGCATCAGCGCCTGAAGACGACCAGCCTGTACGTGACGCACGACCAGGTCGAGGCCATGACGCTGGCGCATCGCATGATCGTCATGAACAAGGGGGTGCCCGAACAGATCGGCACACCCGCGCAGGTTTTTGAAAAGCCCGCCACCACTTTCGTGGCCAGCTTCATCGGTTCGCCGCCGATGAACCTGCTCACCGTGGGTCTGGACGCCGAGGGCCGCGCCGTGGCCCCGGACGGGGCCGTACTGCCAGTGCAGGCGCCGCCCCGCCCAGCGGATGCCGCGCCGCTGATCCTCGGCCTGCGGCCCGAGCACCTGAGCCTGGGCGGCCAGGGCCTGCAGGCCCGCATCGAGATGATCGAAGTGCTGGGTTCGGAACAGCTGATCCACGCCCGCTGGGGCGAACAGAACCTGATTGTGCGCTGCGCCGTGGCCGAAACGCGCGAGCAGCCGCTCAATATCGGCCAGCAGATCACGTTGGGCCCCGCAGCCGGGCACCCCATCCACTGGTTCGATTCGGCCTCCGGCCAGCGCATCGAAGCAGCGGCCCGCTGACGGACGCTGCCGACTACTTGCCGGGCAGGCCCTGGCTGAGCTGCCCTGGCTGGGCTCTTGACCGGCAGTGCCTGAGTCTACTCGGGCCCGGGCCGGATCGCGGGATACGCCTGGGTAAAAGCCCCTGGATAAAAAGGCCTGGATAAAAAAACACCCGATGGCAGGACGATCGTCCAGCCATCGGGTGTTTTTCGTGGCGGTTCCTTGGCCGGAACGGCGCAGGCGGTCAGGCCGTGCGCCGCCCTGGTGGGCCGCCGCAAAGCGGCCCGCCGACACTGGCCTGCTTACTTGTAAACCGTCTTCGAGCCATCAGCGTGCCAGGTGAACACGTCGAACTTGAAGGACTTCAGGTCACCCTGCTTGTTCCAGGCAATGTCGCCGATAGGCGTCTTGACCGAATTGGCGTGCAGCCAGGCG
Organism: Castellaniella caeni NBRC 101664; assembly: GCF_001592225.1. Lineage (GTDB taxonomy): Bacteria > Pseudomonadota > Gammaproteobacteria > Burkholderiales > Burkholderiaceae_B > Castellaniella > Castellaniella caeni. The sequence goes on from NZ_BCWN01000020.1 coordinate 14,236, forward strand.
GCCACCTTGGTGGGGTCGTCCTTGCCAACACCCTTGATGCCGGCGGCAATGGCGTCGACCGCCGAGTAGGCGGTGAGCTGGAAGGCACCACCGGCGTTGCGCCCCTTGTCTTTGAAGGCCTTGACGACGGCGGCGTTGGCCGGATCGGAGGTGAAGTCGGCGGGCAGCGTCACCAGCATGCCTTCGACGGACGGGCCGGCAATGGCATTGATATCGGGATTACCGACCCCTTCAGGCCCCATGAACTTGGCTTGCAGCCCTTGTTCGGCGCCCTGGCGCAGCAACAGGCCCATTTCGGGGTGGTAGCCGCCGTAGTAGACGAAGTCGGCACCCGACGACTTGAGCTTGGTGATGACGGCGGAGTAATCGCTGTCGCCGGCGTTGATGCCTTCAAACATCACGACCTTGACACCGGCCTTTTCGAGGTCGGCCTTGACGGCCGAGGCGATGCCCTGGCCATAAGACTGCTTGTCGTGCAGCACGGCGACGGCCTTGGGCTTGATTTTCTGCTCGATGAATTCCGCAGCCGCGGGACCTTGCTGGTCGTCACGCCCGATGGTGCGGAAAATCATGTCGTAGTTCTTGCCATCGGTGACGGCGGGCGAGGTGGCCGAGGGAGAGACCATGACCACGCCTTCGTTGTTGTACACGGGGGCTGCCGCGATGGTAGCACCCGAGCAGACGTGACCGACGACGTAGTGGATCTTTTCGTTGACGACGCGGTTGGCAACCACGGGGCCCTGCTTGGGTTCGCAGGCGTCATCCATGACGACGGCTTCGAGCTTCTTGCCCAGGACGCCGCCCGATGCATTGATGGTTTCAATGGCGGTATCGACGCCTTCTTTGACCATGTCGCCATATTGCGTGAGGGCCCCGGTGTAGGGGCCCGCGATGGCGATCTTGATCGTGTCGGCGCTTGCGGCGGAAGACATCATCATGCCGGCGGCCAAGCCCAATGCGGCAACCATCGGCGTCAAGCGAATATTCATACAACCTCCTATGAAAGACCCAGAAAGAATACACGAAACCCCCGTGGGAGACACAATATCTCATACGGGGGTTTTCCCGGAATAATACGGCGTATAAACGATTGCGCACGCACGATTTGCCGCAAATATGGCCTGGGCAAGCAAGCTGTGCGGCATCCCGGACGGCTTTTCATGAATGCCCGACACCGGGCGCGCGCAGCTTGGCCGCAGCTTCAGATGAGCGCGTCGGCGGCCGTGGCGACCGCCTGCTCTTCAAGCATCGTGACGCCCGGCAGATGACACTGGCGCACCGCGTGCACCAGGGCGTCGATGGCGGCCTGGCGCGGGAAGCTCTTGCGCCAGACCAGCACCACCCGACGGTCGGGCACGGGGGGGGCGAAGGGCACGAATTTCAGCAGCTTGCTTTCCGCCCCCTGCATGCCAATGGCGCTGGCGGGCATGACGGTGATGCCGATACCCGCCGCCACCATGTGGCGGATGGTTTCCAGCGAAGAGCCTTCGAAGGTGCGCTGGATGCCCTCGCTGGACGCCGAGTAGCGCGACAGCTCGGGGCAGACCTCCAGCACCTGATCCCGAAAACAGTGCCCCGCGCCCAGCAGCAGCATGGTTTCTTCTTTCAGGCGCCGCGATGGAATCTGTTTGTGCCGGGCCCACGGGTGATCGTGCGGCAGGGCCACGAAAAAGGGTTCGTCGTACAGGGCACATTGCGCCAGCCCGGTTTCAGGTAGCGGCAGCGCCACGATGGCGCAATCGATCTCGCCCTGGCGCAACAGTTCGAGCAGGCGCGTAGTGTAGTTTTCCTGCAGCAGCAGCGGCATCTGCGGCGTATGGCGGATCTGTTCGGGCACCAGATGCGGCAGCAGATAGGGGCCCACGGTGTAGATGACGCCGACGCGCAAGGGCCCTTCGAGCGGGTCGTGCCCCTGGCGGGCAATTTCGCGCAGATTGGCGCCCTCTTCGAGCACTTTTTGCGCTTGGGTGACCACGCGCAGGCCGATCGGGGTGATGCCGACCTCGGCACCGCCGCGCTCGAACAGCACGACCCCCAGCTCTTCCTCGAGCTTGCGGATGGCTACCGACAAGGTGGGCTGGCTGACGAAGCAGGCCTCCGCCGCCCGGCCAAAGTGACGCTCGCGCGCCACGGCCACGATGTATTTCAGTTCGGTCAAGGTCATGGTGGTTTCTCGTGTTTAACTGCGCAGGTACTGGCTGGCGCCCGACATCCAGCGCTGCTGATGCGCCCTGGCCTGTTCGGGAAAATCGCGCACCAGCCAGGCGGCGGCCTCGCGCGCCTGCTCGAGCAGGCTTTCGTCGTCATTGAGGTCGGCAAAGCGCAGCAGAGCCTGGCCGGACTGCCGCACCCCCAGCAGTTCGCCCGGGCCGCGCTGCGCGAGATCGCGGCGCGCGATCTCGAAGCCGTCCGTGGTCTCGTACAAGGCCCGCAGGCGTTCTCGGGCCACCATCGACAGGGGCTGTTCGTAGAGCAACACGCAGGTGGATTCGTGCGCGCCGCGCCCTACCCGGCCCCGCAGTTGGTGCAGCTGCGCCAGGCCGAAGCGCTCGGCGTGCTCGATCACCATCAGGCTGGCGTTGGGCACGTCCACCCCCACCTCGATCACCGTGGTACTGACCAGCAGCTGGATGTCTCCGGCGCGAAACGCCGCCATGGTATCGGCCTTTTCTTGCGCGGGCAGGCGCCCGTGCATGAGGCCGACGCGCAGGTCGGGCAGTTCGGCGCACAAGTGCTGCCAGGTATCGACGGCAGTCTGCAGCTGCAGGGCCTCGCTTTCCTCGACCAATGGGCAGACCCAGTAGGCCTGGCGCCCCTGGCGCACACAGGCGGCCACGTGCGCCAGGACTTCTTCGCGCCGCGCCCCTGCGAACAGGCGCGTGCGCACTGGCGTGCGTCCGGGAGGCAGCTCGTCGAGCACGGAGACGTCCATGTCGGCAAAAAAGGCCATGGCCAGGGTGCGCGGAATGGGCGTGGCGCTCATGCTGAGTTGATGCGGATGAAAGCGGGCCTGGTCACCCTTGCGGCTGAGGGCCAGGCGCTGCCCCACCCCGAAGCGGTGCTGTTCGTCGCTGATGACCAGGCCCAGCGACTGGAACTGCACCTTGTCCTGGATGAGCGCCTGGGTGCCCACGGCCAGGCGGGCCTCGCCCGAGGCGATGGCCTGCAGCGCCTGGCGGCGGGCCGCCGCGGGCAGGTTGCCGGTAAGCCAGGCGATCGGCACGCCCAGCGGCCCGAGCCATTCGGAAAATTTGCGCCACAGTTGTTCGGCGAGAATTTCGGTGGGCGCCATCACGGCCACCTGCACGCCCGCGTCGATGGCCTGTGCGGCGGCCATGGCCGCCACCAAGGTTTTGCCGCTGCCCACATCGCCCTGCAAGAGGCGGTGCATGGGGTGCGCAACGGCGAGATCCTGCTGGATTTCGACGATGGCCCGCTGCTGCGCACGCGTGGGCTTGAAAGGCAGCCCGGCCAGCAGCCGGGCCGACAGCGCCCCGGCCTTTTGCAGAGCCACGGCCTTGAGCGCCCGGCGCGCGGCGCGGGCATCGGCCAGCGCCAGCTGCTGCGCGAGCAGTTCGTCAAATTTGATGCGGCGCCACGCGGGGTGGCTGTGCTGCGCCAGCAGTTCGAGCGAGATGTCCGGGCTCGGGTGGTGCAGCAGCCGCAACGAAGCGGCAAAATCGGCCAGATCGTAGGCTTGGCAGACCGCCGACGGCAGCGTGTCGCTCAGGTCGGCCTCGTCCAGCGCCTTGCCGATGGCCTTGCGCAGGCTGGCTTGCGACAGCCCCTGGGTGCTGGGATAGACGGGCGTCAGGGTCGCGGGCAGCGGCGTGCCGGGTTCGGTAACCAGCGGATGGACGATTTCCAGGCCATGAAAGCCGCCCCGCACTTCACCCCGCACGCGCACCGGGCGGCCGGATTTCAGGCGGCTTTGCTGGCCGGGATAGACGTGCAGCCAGCGCAGCTGCAAGTGCCCGGTGCCATCGGACAGCACCGCCTGCAGCTCGCGGCGGGGCCGCAGGCGCAATTCGCTGCTGAGAATCTCGCCCTCGAAGACGGCGTGCGCCCCGGGCTGCGCCTGGCTGACGGGTGTGATCCGGGTTTCATCTTCGTAGCGCAGCGGCAGATGCACGACGAAGTCGGCCGCCGTGCGCAGCCCCAGGCGCTCGAAGAGACGCTGCGTGCCAGAGACCGCCTTGGGCGGGCGACGCGCCGCTTGCGCGCCGACTGCTGTCGAACCCATGACGACGCCCCTGCGCGGCGGCCCGATCAGAGCGACAGGACGGCTTCGACCTCGAACTGGGCCCCCTTGGGCAGGCTGGCCACGCCGATGGTGGAGCGTGCCGGGTACGGCTGGGGGATGATTTCCGCCATGATCGCGTTGGCGCTGGCGAACTTGCTGAGGTCGGTGAGAAACAGCGTGAGCTTGACGACGTTGTCGAGCGTGCCGCCCGCCGCTTCGATCACGGCCTGCATGTTGGCGAACGACTGGCGCACCTGGCCTTCGAAGTTTTCGGAGACGAGTTCGCCCGTGCCCGGTTCGAGCCCGATCTGGCCCGACAGAAAGACCAGGCGGCCCGCAGGCACGCTGATGGCCTGGGAATACGGGCCGACGGCGGCCGGGGCGGCGTCTGTGTGTACGACTTGCTTGCTCATGATGGGAATCCCTGACGTGTTTTCGTAACTATCAGAGTTTACAGATCAATAGCAAAAAATAAAAGAGACCCGTACGGAGGCCTGCGCGAAACGGCATCCGCGCGGGAGCATGGGCTATTTTTCGGCGAAGGCGCGTTCGTAGACGTAATCGCCGGGCTCGCCCACCCCTGGAGACACCACGAAGCCGCGTGCGTCGAGCATGGCGCGGATGTCGGTGAGCATGGCGGGGCTGCCACAGATCATGGCGCGATCGGTGGTCGGGTCGAGCGGCGGCAGGCCGATGTCCTGGAAGATTTGCCCGCTTTCGACCAACGTGGTGAGACGCCCTTGATGCTCGTAAGGTTCGCGGGTGACCGTGGGATAGTAGATGAGCTTGTCGCGCACGATCTCGCCCAGGAATTCATCCTGGGGCAGTTCGTGCTGGATGTAATCCGAATACGCCAGTTCGCTCACGAAGCGCACGCCGTGCGTGAGGATGACTTTCTCGAAGCGCTCGTAGACCTCGGGGTCTTTGATGATGCTGAGAAACGGGGCAAGCCCCGTGCCTGTGGCGAACAGGTACAGGTGCTTGCCCGGTTTGAGGTCGTCCACCACCAGGGTGCCCACGGGCTTGCGGCTGACCAGCACGGCGTCGCCCGGCTGCAGGTGCTGCAGGCGCGACGTGAGCGGGCCGTTGGGCACCTTGATGCTGAAGAATTCGAGGTTTTCCTCGTGGTTGGCGCTGGCGATGCTGTAGGCGCGCATCAGCGGCTTGCCCTCGACCTCGAGCCCCAGCATGACGAAGTGGCCATTATGAAACCGCAGGCCGGGATCGCGCGTGGTCTTGAAGGAAAACAGGGTGTCGTTCCAGTGGTGCACACTGAGAACATGCTCGGAGAGGAAAGCGGCCATGTGTCGGAAAAGTAGACGGACGATGAATGCTGTAATGGTACGGCGCAACCGACGCTGCCCGAAACGGGTGGCGCCGGAAAAAAGGGCTTTGCTTGATTTGACTCAAGGTCGGGCCACGGTCGTCCGGGGGTTGGAATCGGCTAAGTGGCTGATTATACAGGCCCGCCGAGACAAACACCCAGAATCGCTTCTGGCCCAGGGGGTATTGCGCGGGCCTCAGGGGTCTTGTGCGGACGGTGCGCCCAACCCCGCTGCATCCGGCTCTCCCGCGTCCAGGCCCAGCTCCTGGCACTTGCGGGTCAGGGTATTGCGTCCCAGACCCAGGCTGGCGGCGGCACGCCCCCTTTGCCCTTGCGTGTGGGCCAGCGCGGCGCGGATGACCGTGTACTCGAAGTCGCGGCGCAAGGCGTCCATGGGCGCGGCCTCGCCGCGCCGCAGGCGGCCCTGGACGTCGCGCGCCAGCAGCGGGCGCCAGTCGTCGGCCGCATCCGGCGGCTGTGCGGCCCCTTTCGCCAGTTCTCCCGCCCCCGCCAGCACCTCGGGCGGCAGATCCGCCAGCTGCACTTGCGTGCCCGCCGTCATCACGGTCAGCCACTGGCAGATGTTTTCCAGCTGGCGGATGTTGCCGGGGTAGTCGAACCGTTGCAGCGCCGCCTGCGCCGCGGCGCTGAGCGTGCGGGCCGACACGCCCAGTTCAGCGGCGCTGCGCTGCAGAAAGTACAGGCACAGCGCCGCGATGTCCTCGCGTCGCTCGCGCAGCGCCGGCAGACGCAGGCGGATGACATTGAGGCGGTGGAAGAGATCGGCGCGAAACTGCCCGGCCGCAACGCGCTGCTCCAGCGGCTGGTGGGTGGCCGCCACGACGCGCACGTCCACCTGGATGGGATGGCTGCCGCCCACGCGATAAAAGGTGTTTTCAGCCAGCACGCGCAGCAGGCGGGTCTGCAACTCGATGGGCATGTCGCCGATCTCGTCGAGAAACAAGGTGCCGCCCCGGGCCTCTTCAAAGCGCCCCTGGCGCATCTGCGTGGCGCCCGTGAAGGCGCCCCGCTCGTGGCCGAACAGTTCGGCCTCGAGCAGGTCGCGCGGAATGGCCGCCGCGTTCACGGCGACGAACGGCCCCCGGGCACGCTGGCTGTGCTGGTGCAAAGCGCGCGCCACCAGTTCTTTGCCCGTGCCCGACTCGCCGGTGATCAGCACGGTGATGCTGGAGCGCGCCAACCGACCGATGGCCCGAAAGACCTCCTGCATGGCGGGCGAAGCGGACGGGATCAGGGTGCCGACGCGCGGCTGCCCCGCCGCCGCGGCCTGCCCCGCGTCCGCCGTCGTCTGCGCGGCGCGTTCGATGAGGCTGACCGCCGCCTGGATGTCGAAGGGCTTGGCCAAGTAGTCGAAAGCGCCCTGGCTCAGGGCGGCGACGGTCGTATCGAGGTCGGTGTACGCCGTCATCAGGATGATGGGCAGCCGGGGGTGGCGCGCACGTGCCTCGGCCAGTACCGTCAGGCCGTCGGCCCCCGGCATGCGCACGTCGGACACCAGAACGGCGGGCTGCGCATCGGCTTCGGTCGCGTTCAGCGCGCGCAACAGGGCGGCACCGTCGTCGAAGCTGCGCACCTGCCAGCCCGCCTTGCCCAGGGCCCGCTCGAGCACCCAGCGCATGGCGGGCTCGTCATCCACGATCCAGACGGATTTCATGATGTGCTCAGCGGCAAGAGCAGGCGGAACTCGGTGTGCCCCGGCCGTGAATCGAATTCCAGCACGCCCCCGTGGGCCTGCAGGCATTCTTGCGCCAGGTTGAGCCCCAGCCCGGTGCCCCGCGCTCGGCCCGTCACGAGCGGGTGGAACAATTTGTCGTGCAGCTCGGGCGGCACTCCGGGGCCGTTGTCGAGGACGGCGATCATGAGCCCCGTGCGGTGCCGCGCCTGCAGCAAGGGCGGCTGGTGCACGATACGGGTGCGAATCGACAGGGTCGGCGCCGGGATGTCGGGGTGTTCCGCCAGTGCCTGGGCGCCGTTGCGCACGACGTTCAGCAAGGCCTGCAGCAGGCGGTCGCGGTCGGCGAGAATGTCCGGCACCGAAGCGTCGTAGTCGCGCTCGAAGCGGATGTGCTCGCCGAATTCGAGCTGCACCAGGGCGCGCACGCGCTCGCAGATTTCGTGCACGTTGAAGCGCTGCCGCTCAGCGGCCTGGTGCTGGGGCGACCCCAGCCGGGTGACGAGATCGGCCAGGCGGTCGGCCTCGTCAATAATGACCTGGGTGTATTCGTGCAGATCCGCCCGGGGCAGTTCCATGTCCAGCAGCTGGGCGGCGGCCCGCAGGCCCGCCAGCGGGTTGCGCACCTCGTGCGCCAGGTTGCGCAGCACTTCTCTTTGCGCGGCCTGGCCGCTGCGCGCCTGCCGCAGGTCGGCCAGATGGGGTGCCTGATGCACGGGAATCTCGATCAGACTGCCGCCCGGGGGATCGGCCAACGGCGTTTTCAGCACGCTGCTGTGCGCGGGCAGATACGGCGCCGCAGCCCGCCCAGCCAGCTGACGGCGCGATCTGCCCAGCAGCTCTTCCGCCGCCCCGTTGGCATAGGTGATCCGGCCGGACGCGTCCAGCAGCAGGACTGCCGTTTGCAGCAGCTCGAAGCTGGACGTGTCCACGCCGCGCCCCCTTACAGGGCGTAGTACATATCGAATTCGACGGGATGCGGCGTGACGCGCAGGCGGTCGAGTTCGTTGGCCTTCAAGTCCAGGTAGGCATCCAGCAAGTCGTTGCTGAAGACCCCGCCACGGGTAAGGAACTCGCGGTCGCGATCCAGCGCTTCGAGCGCCTGGTCGAGCGAGGAGCAGACCGTCGGGATCTTGGCGTCTTCTTCGGGCGGCAGATCGTACAGGTTCTTGTCGGCCGGATCGCCCGGATGAATCTTGTTCTGCACCCCGTCGAGGCCCGCCATCATCAGGGCGGAAAACGCCAGGTAGGGGTTGGCCAGGGGATCGGGGAAGCGCGATTCCACACGCCGGGCCTTGGGGTTGCTGACGTAGGGGATGCGGATCGAGGCCGAGCGGTTGCGCGCCGAATAAGCCAGCTTCACAGGGGCTTCGTAATGCGGCACAAGGCGCTTGTACGAATTGGTGCCTGGGTTGGTGATCGCGTTCAGGGCGCGGGCGTGATGAATGATGCCGCCGATGTAATACAGGGCGAATTCGGACAGGCCGCCGTAGCCGTTGCCGGCGAACAGGTTCTGGCCGTCCTTCCAGATGGACTGGTGCACGTGCATGCCCGAGCCATTGTCGCCCACGACGGGCTTGGGCATGAAGGTGGCCGTCTTGCCGTAGACGTGCGCCACGTTGCGGATGACGTACTTCATGATCTGCGTCCAGTCGGCGCGCTGCACCAGGGTGGAGAAGCGCGTGCCGATTTCGAGCTGGCCACAGTTGCCCACCTCGTGGTGGTGGACTTCAACCGGCACGCCCATTTGCTCCATGAGCAGGCACATTTCGGAGCGCATGTCGGCGAAGGAATCGATCGGGGGGACGGGCACGTAGCCGCCCTTGATCGCGGGCCGGTAGCCCAGGTTGGTGCCGTTGGCGTCATCCGCGTTCGACCAGGCACCCTCGTTGGAGTGAATCTTGACGAAGGAGCCCGACATGTCGGCTTTCCAGCTGACGCCGTCGAAGACGAAGAATTCGGGCTCCGGGCCAAAGTAGGCGGTGTCGCCCAGGCCGCTGGATTTCAGGTAGGCCTCGGCGCGGCGCGCGAGCGAGCGCGGGTCGCGATCGTAGCCTTTGAGATCGGACGGTTCAACCACGTCGCAGGTGAGGATGAGCGTTGTTTCTTCACGAAACGGATCGAGGCGGGCCGTGGCCGCATCCGGCACGAGGGTCATATCCGAGGCCTCGATGCCCTTCCAGCCCGGCAGCGACGAACCGTCAAAGGCCACCCCGGTTTCCATGCGGTCTTCGTCCACCTGGCTGGAGGGCACGGTGAGATGGTGTTCCCGGCCCAGGGTATCGGTAAAACGGAAATCCACGAACGCGACTTCGCGCTCGGCAATCATCTGAACGACGTTTTCAGGGGTGGACATAGTGGCTCCTGCGCCAGAATTGAATAAAAAGACACGTCTGTGGCGACTGTGATCGGTGGGGAGCGTTCAGCGCCCCCGATAAAGCTTAAGCAATTAGCATGCCAAAAATTTCCGAGCCGTTTGGCAAACACGCCATCACGTGCGTGAAATGACGCCCGGACGCTGCGCTTGCCAGCCGCCACGGCCGTGGGTCGAACCCGCACCACGACGATGCACTGCCCTGCTCTTGCACCAAACAAGTGCAAGGATACCCAGCAATGCACCATTTTATGGCATGCGCGGCATGACTGTGCGGGCAGACTGTTCTCTGGGCCACGAGCCCGCACAGCACGCTCAGGCCAGAAATTCCATCTGCAAGTCGTTAAGAAAGCGCCAGCCCTGTTCGGTCGCTTTGATGCGCTCCAGCCCCGGTTCGAGCAGGCCGCGTTCGACCGCGTGCTGCATGGCGGGCAGGATGGACATGAGCGACAGGCCCGTGCGTTCGATGAACAGCCCCCCCTCGACCCCTTGCCGCAGACGCAGGGCGTTGAGCATGAACTCGAAGCTGAGATCGGCATGCGACAGCTCGCGCTGTTCGACGATGTGCTTGCCCGCCTGCTCGGTGGCCAGGCGCATCCAGGCATCGGGCATGCGCGCCCGCGCCTGGCGAATGATGCGGTTCTGGAATGAAATCTTGGAGTGCGCCCCCGGACCGATGCCCAGGTAGTCGCCAAACTGCCAATAGTTGAGGTTGTGCAGGCACCGCTGCCCTGGTCGGGCGTAGGCCGAGACCTCGTAGCGCTCGAAGCCTGCCGCCACGGCCAGCTCGGCCACGCGATCTTGCATGGTGGCGCTCAGTTCGTCGCCGGGCACGGGCGGCGGAAACTTGGCGAATACGGTGTTTGGCTCCAGTGTGAGGTGGTAGAGCGACAGGTGCCCCGTGCCAAAGGCGATGGCCTCGCGCACGTCCTGCTCGCATTGCGCCAGCGTCTGCTCAGGCAAGGCGAACATCAGATCCAGATTGACACGATCCACGGCGCGCTGTGCCATGCCGATGGCGGCACGCGCCTGGGCGGCGTCGTGGATGCGGCCCAGGCGGCGCAGTTTGTCATCGTTGAAGCTCTGGATGCCCAGTGAAATGCGGTTGACGCCCGCCTGTGCATACCCCTGAAAGCGCTCTGCCTCGGCGGTGCCCGGGTTGGCCTCCAGGGTGATTTCGACGTCCGGCGGCAGGTTGAGCGTGGCACGCAACATGCCGATGATCTGGTCGATGGCGTCCGCCGACAGCAGGCTGGGCGTGCCTCCGCCGAAAAAGACGGTGGACACGGGACGCCCCCAGACGTCGGGCACCGCCTGTTCGAGGTCGGCCTGCAGGGCTTGCAGATAAGCCTGCTCGGGGATTTCGCCCTGGCGTTCGTGCGAGTTGAAGTCGCAATATGGGCATTTGTGCACGCACCAGGGCACGTGAATGTAGACCGACAGCGGCGGCAGCGCCGCCAGGCCGGGGCGCCCGCGCACGCCGGGCCGCCCATCGCCCTCGGTTTCGGGCTGGGGCACGCGTACCAGTTTTTTCATGATGCCAGTGTCGCAGGGTTGGGTTGGTATTCGGTGCGCAGGGCCTGCAGCAGGGCGCGCAGCGCGCGCGCCCGGTGGCTGAGCATGTTTTTCTGTTCGAGCGGCAGCTCGGCGGCGGTCATACCCAGGTCGGGCAGGTAAAAATAAGGGTCGTAACCAAAGCCGTTGTCGCCGCGGGGCTCGGCCAGCACCTCGCCGTCCCAGCTGCCTTCGACGACGATGGGGCGCGGGTCGTCCGCGCTGCGGATGTACACCAGCACGGCCACGTAGCAGCCGCGCCGGTCGGCCTGGCCGGCCATGTCGGCCACCAGGCGCGCATTATTGGCCGCGTCCGAACGCGTGCCGTCCGCCAGCTGGGCGTAGCGGGCCGAATGCACGCCCGGCGCGCCGCCCAGCGCCCGCACGCACAGGCCGGAATCGTCCGCCAGCGCGGGCAGGCCGGTGGCGCGGCTGGCATGGCGCGCCTTGGCCAGGGCGTTTTCGACAAAGGTGCCAAATGGCTCTTCGGCCTCGGTCACCCCCAGCCGGCCCTGTGGCACCATCTCGATGCCCGCCGCCGACAGGCTGGCCGAGAACTCTTTGAGCTTGCCCGGATTGTTGGAGGCCAGAACGATGCGGTTTTTCATGCGGCCTCCAGGGCGCGGGCCTGCGCCTGAATCAGTTGCTCGATGCCGCCGCTGGCGAGGTCGAGCAGGGCGTCGAGTTCTTGGCGCCGGAAACTGCCGCCCTCGCCCGTGCCCTGCACCTCGACAAAATGGCCTTCTCGGGTCATGACGACGTTCATGTCGGTATCGCAGTGGGAGTCTTCGGCATAATCGAGGTCGAGCACCGCCGAGCCGCCCAGCAGGCCGACCGAGACCGCAGCCACCTGGCCTTTCAGGGGATCACCCGGCAAAACGCCTTGCGTCTTCAGCGCGCGCACCGCCAGGGCGGCGGCCACCCAGGCGCCGGTGATGCTGGCGCAGCGCGTGCCACCATCGGCCTGCAGCACGTCGCAATCCAGCTGCAACGTGCGCTCGCCCAGGGCCTGCAGGTCGAACACCGCGCGCAGGCTGCGGCCAATGAGGCGCTGGATTTCCTGGGTGCGGCCGCTTTGCTTGCCACGCGCCGCCTCGCGCTCGCCGCGCGTATGGGTGGCGCGCGGCAGCATGCCGTATTCAGCCGTGAGCCAGCCCTGCCCTTTGCCCTTCAGGAAAGGCGGCACTTTATCGAGCACGCTGGCGGTGCACAGCACGCGGGTGTCGCCCATGCAGGCCAGCACCGAACCCTCGGCGTGCCGGGTGTAGCCCGTGAGCAATTGCACGGGCCGCAAGTCGCGGGCGGCGCGCCCAGAAGGGCGGACGAATGAAGCGGGGGAAGACGTGGAACTCATGATGGTGATCTCTGGGGGCAGACTACAATAAGCCCTTATTGTAGAGAATCACGAGAGCCGACCGATGATCCGCAGCATGACCGCCTATGGGGCAAGCCGTCTAGAAACTGAACAGGGCACCCTGGCGGTGGAAGTCCGCAGCGTCAACAACCGCTTTCTCGATCTCAATCTGCGTATCCCCGACGATCTGCGCTTTGCCGAAGGGGCCGTGCGCGACATCGTCGCGCGCCACGCCCTGCGCGGCAAGGTCGAAGTACGGCTCAACTACAGCGTGCCCGAACGCGAAACGCTGCGCCCCATCGACGCGCAGGCCGTGCAGGCCCTGGCCGAACAGTTGGCCTGGGCGCGGCGCTACATCCCCGACCTTCCCGCTCCCGGCCTGGCCGAGCTGCCCCGCGAAGGCGGTGCGCGCACGGGCCTGGAACCCGACGTCTGGCTGCCGCTGTGCGAACAGGCCTGTACGCAGGCCATGGCGGAATTCCGCACCGCCCGCGAACGCGAAGGCGCACGTCTGGCACAGGCCATGCTGGGCATGGCCGACGAAATCGACACCATCGTGCGCACCGTCGAAACCAGCCTGCCCGGCCTGGTGCAACAGCACCAGGAACGCATCGCACAGCGCCTGCGCGAGGCGCTGCTGGCTGCCAGCCCCGAAGGCTTTGCCGCCATCAGCGGTGCCGAACTCACCGCCCGCATTGCGCAAGAGGCCGGGCTGTTCGGCCTGCGCGTGGACGTCGCCGAAGAACTCACGCGCCTGCAGTCGCACCAGCAAGAACTGCGCGAAATCCTCGGCGGCATGCACAAATCCGCCACGCGCGGCAGCGGCAAACGGCTCGACTTCCTCTTCCAGGAAATGAACCGCGAAGCCAACACCCTGGGCTCCAAGGCCGCCGCGCTGTCGGTCACCCAGGCCGCCATCGACCTCAAACTGCTCATCGAGCAGATGCGCGAGCAGGCGCAGAATATCGAGTAATGCGCGGCGCAAGGAGATGACGGCAGGCAGCGATGGCCCCCGTCACGTGCGGAACATCGGACGCAACGTCTGATATCTGGTGTAAATCCCTGTTTCCTTGCAAATTTGATCTGTATTAATGCTCTGCCAGCCTTGCTCTGCTAGTTCGGGCGGTTCGGGTCGTGTCGTGTCCGTCGAGTCCTGCCTGGGCCACAGCCAGGCAATATGGCCTTTTCACGCGCAGCGCCAGCGCGACGTGCGCTGAACCGCAATGGCCGCGCCATAGCCCAAACGAACGTTTGTTGACATAAGCAGCCATTCTGCATCAGCGAGAGCCCGACTTCCGAGCAAGGGCTTCATTGACCCCGCCGTGCCGCATTTCTAGACTGGGCCAGCCACTTGCCCATTGGGAGGAAAGCATGGCACAGCGCATCATCGATCTGGTTCTGTCCGCCCTCGCCAGCCTGGTCAGCGTCCTGTTGTCCTGGCCCTATTGGCGCAACTTCGAGTACTGGCCCGAATCACGCACCTTGTGGACACTGTACGTCATCGTCGGATACCTCTTGGCCGTCTACGTGTTCTACGCCTTCCTGGGCAGCCTGCGCACGCTCTTTCTGCATGACGCGCAGGGGCGCCCGGACGCCACCGCCTCACAGGAGAAACAATCATGAGCTGCCTGAACGGTGCCGACTGCCAGGAACCCGCCAAGCGCCACCGCGCCCTGGCCGTCCTGGGTCTCATGCTGGTGATCTTCCTCGTACTCTCCGTCTGGTCGTTCCTGCCCTCACGGCAGCAAGCCATCCCCTCGGTCACCCGCTACGGCGATGCCGATGCCGTGCAAGGCAAGCGCGTGTTCCAGGCCTACAACTGTATGGGCTGCCATACCATCGTGGGCAACGGCGCCTATTTCGGCCCCGACCTCACCCACGTCTACCGGGACGTCGGGCCCGCCTGGCTGGCGGCCTTCCTGCCCTCGGCGGGGGGCTGGCCCACCGCGGCCGCCGTGCGGGTGCAGCTGCAGAACCCGCTGGTGCGCCAAGAAGCGGGCACCGCCGACCCCGATGAATACCTCAGCCGCTATCCGGGGGCCGCCGAACGCATCCGGCAGCGCGGCGGGCAGCATACCTTCATGCCCAACCTGCCCCTGCAGGCCGACGAGATCACGGCTTTGATGGCCTTCCTCAAGTACAGTTCGGCCCTCAACACCGAAGGCTGGCCGCCCGTGCCGCGCGAAGGCCGCCGCCTGCCACTGGCCGCCGCAGTGGCCCAGGTCGGCGCACCCGGCGGCAACGCGCCCGCCCCGGTGGCAGCCACCCCGGCGCACGATGCCGCCCCGGCCGACCCGGTTGTCCTGGGCAAGAAGCTCGTCAACGACCTGGGCTGCGTCTCGTGCCACGCCACCGACCAGAAGCGGCTAGTGGGGCCCGGCTGGGGCGGGCTGTATGGTTCGAAGGTCACTCTGGCCGACGGTTCGAGCGTCACGGCCGACGAGCCCTACCTGATCGAATCCATCCGCCAGCCCGACGCGCAGATCGTGGCGGGCTACCCGGCCCACGTCATGCCCTCGTATGACACGCTCATCAACGACGCCGACATGAAGGCCATCGTGGCCTACCTGCGCAGCCTCTGACAAGGAAGCCATCATGATCAAGATCGAATACGGCACGCAGCGCCTGAGCCTGCGGTTCTTCCTGCTGATGCTGGTGCTGTTCCTGTTCCAGATGCTCTTCGGCCTGCTCATCGCCACCCAGCACGTCGATCCGACGCTGCTGTCGGGCATCCTCAACTTCAACGTCCTGCGCGCCGAACACACCAACCTGGGCATCCTCTGGATTCTCTGCGGCTTCATTGGCACGATCCTCTTCATCGGCCCCCTGCTCTCGCGGCGCGAACTGGCCGCCCCCTGGCTCATTCACGTGCTGTTCTACGCCCTCATCGTCGTCACCATCTGGAACGTCGCCACCCAGGCCCTTGCCATGGATGGCATCGCGGGCTGGTGGCTGGGCCAGCCCTGGCTGCAGGAAGGCCTCGAATACCTCGAGGCCGGACGGGCCGCCGACATCGTCATCTTCATCGGTTTCGCCATCCTCGCCTATGTCGTCCTGCGCACCTTCCCGCCGCGACGAGACTGGAACGAAATCCACTGGGGCCTGGCCATCGGCGTCAGCGCGCTCACCTTCGTCTGGCTCTTCGGCATGTTCTTCGTCGAACGCATCGACCTGCAGGAATATTTCCGCTGGTACGTCGTGCACTACTGGGTCGAGGGGGTCTGGGAAGTCATCCACATCAGCCTGGTCGGCTTCCTGCTGGTGCTGATGTTCAAGGCCGAGGTCAAGGCCGTGGGCTACGCCGTCTTCTGGGGGGTGGCCATGGTGTGGCTCTCCGGGCTCATCGGCAACGCCCACCACTACTTCTGGATCGGCACCCCCGAGTTCTGGCAGTTCTGGGGCTCGCTGTTCAGCGCCCTCGAGCCCCTGCCCCTGGTGTTCTGCTTCTGGCACATCTACCTCGATGCCCACCAGGACAAACGCCCCCTGGAAAACGCCCCGGCGTTCTACTTCGTGCTGGGCTCGGTGGTGCTCGAACAGGTGGGGGCCGGCATCCTGGGCTTCACCATGACCTTCGCCCTGACCAACGTCTGGTCGCACGGCACCTGGGTCACGCCCAGCCACGCGCACCTGGCCATGTTCGGCACCTTCGGCATGCTGGGCATCGCTTCGGCCTACTATGCCGTGCCCCTGCTGCGCGGCGTCAAGCAGTTCGACCAGCGCCTGGGCCGGGTCGCCTTCTGGCTGGTGTTTACCGGCATGCTGGGCATCGCCTTCGCCTTTGCCATCGGCGGCACGATCCAGGTATTTCTCTACCGGGCCATGGGCCTGAGCTGGTTCGGCGGGCAGCTGTTTCCCGCGATGCAGCTCTTCAAGGTGCTGGTGCCAGTGTTCGGCCTGGTCTTTGCCGTCGGCGCCGGTCTGCTGATCTTCGACCTGCTCACCCTGGGGCTGCGCCAGCCCTCAGCGGCGGCCAGCGAGCCGCGCAGCCAGGTCAACCCGCCGCGCGTCGGCTGGCGCTCGGGCCTGCGCGGGGCCGAAGCCAGCCTGTGGCTCATGGGCATGTGGATTTTCGGCGCCATGATCACTCTAGGGCTGCTGAGCTTCAACCTGGACACCGTGGCCCTGGGCGATCCCACCATCCCCTATGTGCTGGCGGGGCTGGGCTACCCTGGGCTGCTGCTCATCACGTTGCTGTTCGTCTGGCGCTTCCTGGCCTCACTGCAGGCGCGCCCCCACCCGGTGGTCGGCATCCAGGATGACTCAGCCCTGCTGGCTGGCCGCGCCTAGCAGTCACCCGACCTCAGATGCGCGGATGCTGGCTGGGTCAGCATCCGCGCCAACAGGGTCACCAGCACGAAGGGTGCCGTCAGCGAAGGCAGGGCCAGCCACTGAAAGCCACGCGTGAGCAGCACGCTGACCAGCACGGCACCAAACAGTACCAGCCAGCGTCCCGGCAGCGCCTGGCGCAAGGCTTCGGCCACCAAGACGGCATTGAAGCCATACAGCCCCAGGGCAAGCGCATCCAGCGGCAAGCCCATCCCCCAGGCAAACAGGGCCGCCCCACCGCTGGAGAGCAGGCCGTACGCCCCCGCACGGCGATCCGACAGGGCGAGCCCCAGCAGGCACAGCAGGCCTGCTCCGGGTTGATCCAGGAACATGACCTGCCCCAGCCCGCGCAATGTCCCCAGCACCAACGCGGTCTCGGCAAGCGGCGTGCCCCCGCTGTTGGCTGCGGCAGCCTGGGGCCACTGCATCACGGCTGCCACGACCATGAGCAGCCAGGTGACCAGCACGAACGGCCCGGTGTAGGGCGACAGCGGCAGCGTCCGTCGCCAGATCTGGGCCAACCAGGTGGACAGCCCGGCAGCCAGCACCACGAGCCCCCAGGCCAGAACGCCTGGCGGCAGCACCACCAGCACCGCAATGCCCGCAAGCGCGCCGTTATAACCGTGCAGACCATCTTCGCAGTCAGCCACCATGCCGCAACGACGCCCCCACAAAGTGCCAACGAGGGCACCCAGCGCGCAGGCAAGCCCGAGCGTGGGCGCCTGCAAAACCACGGCAAGCAGAAAGCAGGCGCCAGCCCAGGCGCTGCGCTGCAGGTATATCTGTCCTATGCCCCGCAAACACTGTCGGCTCAGGGCTACGGATGAAAGCGGCTTGATCATGCGTACGTGAAAACTCGAAGCAAAACAATCACGAAAATCCTGGCGCATCGTACTCCGAAGCCAGGCCCGCGAAAAATGCATTGTTCATATAGGCGTCATGGCGTCTGCGCGTACAATGAGCCGGATGAAAAACACGCTTGCCCCCGCCTCGTCCGCCTCGCTGGCACAGCCCGACGCCGCCGCCAGCAGGCAGCAGGTGGCCTTCCCCGTGCTGGGCGCAATCAGCATCACGCACCTGCTCAACGACATGATGCAGTCGGTGCTGCTGGCCATCTACCCGGTGCTGCAGGGGCGCTTCGACCTCAGCTTCGTGCAGGTAGGCTTCATCACGCTGGCCTTCCAGTTTTCGTCCTCGCTGCTGCAGCCGCTGGTGGGCCGCTTCACCGACCGTCGGCCCCTGCCCTATTCGCTGCCCATCGGCATGGGCTTTACCTGCTGCGGGCTGCTGCTGCTTTCACAGGCCTGGAACTTCCCGCTGGTGGTGCTCGCGGCCACCCTGGTGGGGGCGGGCTCTTCCGTGTTCCACCCCGAATCGTCCCGGGTGGCCCGCATGGCCTCGGCGGGGCAGCACGGCCTGGCGCAATCCATCTTCCAGGTGGGCGGCAACATCGGTTCGTCCATCGGCCCGCTGCTGGCCGCCCTGCTCATCGTGCCGCGCGGCCAGGGCAGCGTAGCCTGGGTGTCGCTCGCGGCGCTGGCCGGCATCTGCATCCTGCTGGGGGTCAGTCGCTGGTACGCGGCCAATCTCACCAGCAGCCGAGGCCGCAGCTCTTTGCGCAAAACCGATAACGGCCTGTCCAGCCGCCAGGTGCGGGCGGCCCTGGCCGTACTGCTGCTGCTCATCTTCAGCAAGTATTTCTACCTGGCCGGCCTGAACAGCTACTTCACCTTCTTTCTCATCGACCGCTTCGGGCTCGACATCCAGCAGGCGCAGTATTCGCTCTTCATCTTTCTCGCCGGGGTGGCCACCGGTACGCTCGTGGGCGGCCCGGTGGGCGACCGCATCGGGCGCAAGCGCGTCATCTGGGGCTCCATCCTCGGCACGGCACCCTTCTCGCTCGCCCTGCCCTATGCCAACTTGCACTGGACGCTCATCCTGGTGTTCTGCGCCGGCGTCATGATCGCTTCGGCCTTCCCGGCCATCATCGTCTACGCCCAAGAGCTGATGCCCGGCAAGACGGGCACCGTCTCGGGGTTGTTCTACGGCCTGGCCTTCGGCATGGCCGGCATCGGCGCCGCCGTGCTGGGCAAGCTGGCCGACGTCACCAGCATCACCTTCGTCTATCACGTCTGCGCCTTCCTGCCGCTGCTGGGCCTGGCGGCGTTCTTCCTGCCCGACATGCGCCAGGGCCACACCATCGAGCCCCGCCGCGCATGACGCCCCCCCGCCTTAAAGGATGGCGCTGGCTCACGGCGGCCAGCCTCCTGCTGCTGGCCGCCAATTTGCGCCCCCTGTTTCCCAGCATGGCGGTGTTGCTGCCCGAACTGAGCCTCGATCTGGGCCTGGGCGCGACGGGGGGCAGCTACCTCACCACACTGCCCGTGCTCTGCATGGGCATCTTTGCGCCGCTCGCGCCGCGCTGCGCCCAGCGCATCGGCATCGAACGCACGCTCTGGCTGGTGCTGCTGCTGATTGCGCTGGGCACCGCCCTGCGCGGTGCTTCGGGCATCGCGGGCCTGTTTCTGGGCACCACCCTGGCGGGGGCCGGGATCGCGCTGGGCAACGTCCTCCTGCCCGGCCTGGTGAAGCGCGACTTCAGCGACCGAGCCGCTCTCATGACGGGGCTCTATACCATGGCCCTGGTGGGCGGCGCAGCGCTGGCCGCCGCGGCCACCCTGCCCCTGACACGCCTGTTCGAGCGCCACTGGCCCTTCGGTCTGGCTCTGTGGGCCGTGCCCGCAGCGCTCGCACTCGTGGCCTGGAGCCCCTTCGCCGCGCGCGCGGGCGTGGGCCGTCCGGGCAGCGGGCCGTGCCTGCTGCCGGTTGCAGGGCTGCGCGGCGACCGCCTGGCCTGGGCGGTGACGCTGTTCATGGGGCTGCAATCTTCCCTGGCCTACTGCGTGCTGGGCTGGATGGCGCCCATGATGCGGGCGCGCGGCCTGAGCGGCACCGAGGCCGGGCTGGTCACCTCCGTCTCGATCCTGCTGCAGGTGGTCGCCTGCCTGCTGACGCCGCTGCTGGCGGCACGCGGCCGCGACCAGCGCTGGCTGGCGGTGGCCCTGACGGCAACGGCCACGATGGCCTTGATCGGGATGGTGCTGGGGCCACGCTGGGCCATCTGGCCGCTGGCGTTCGTCCAGGGCATCGGTCAAGGCGGCCTGTTCGCCCTGGCCCTGATGCTCATCGTGCTGCGCTCGGGTGACAGCCACGTGGCGGCGCACCTGTCGAGCATGGCGCAAACCACGGGCTATCTGCTCGCGGCCTGCGGGCCGCTGCTGCTGGGTTTGATGGCCGCCTGGACTGGCGGTTTTCAGGCTACGACGGGCCTGCTGGCCGCGCTGGGCCTGTGCACTGCCCTGGCGGGCTGGTGCGCGGGGCGCAATGCGCTGGTGCGCGCGCGGGCGCACCAGCCCGCCTGATTACAAGGTGGCGCGGGAGAACACCAGCGTGGCGTTGGTGCCGCCAAAACCAAAGCTGTTGGACAAGGCCGTCTGGATGTCGGCGCTGCCCTGGGTTTCGCGCAGGATATTCATGCCCTCGGCGGCGGGATCGAGGGTGTCGATGTTGGCCGAAGCCGCCACGAAGCCGTGTTTCATCATGAGCAGCGTGTAGACTGCCTCGTTGACGCCCGCGGCGCCCAGCGCATGGCCCGAAAGCGATTTGGTCGAGGCAATCCAGGGCTGCTTGTCGCCGAAGACCGCGCGAATGGCTTCGAGCTCTTTGACGTCGCCCACCGGCGTGCTGGTGCCGTGGGTATTGATGTAATCGACCGGCACGCGCACATCGCCCAGGGCCTGGCGCATGCAGCGCTCGGCGCCCTCGCCCGACGGCGCCACCATGTCGTAGCCGTCGGAGGTAGCCCCATAACCGATGATTTCGGCCAGGATGCGGGCACCACGCGCCTTGGCGTGTTCGTATTCTTCGACTACCAGAATGCCGCCGCCGCCCGAGATGACGAAACCGTCACGCTCGGCGTCGTAGGTGCGCGAGGCGCGCTCGGGCGTGTCGTTGTAGCGCGTGGACAGCGCCCCCATGGCGTCGAACATGAAGGACAGCGACCAGTGTTCTTCTTCAGCGCCGCCGGCAAAGACGATATCTTGCTTGCCCAGCTGAATCTGCTCGACGGCGTTGCCGATGCAGTGCGCGCTGGTGGAGCAGGCCGAACTGATGGAGTAATTGACGCCCTTGATCTGCGCCCCGGTGGCCAGGCAGGCCGACACGCCGCTGGCCATGGCCTTGGTGACCATATAGGGCCCGACCCGGCGCACGCCTTTTTCGCGCAGGGTCTGGATGCCGTCGTTGATGGACGAATGCGAGGCCCCACCGGCGCCGACGATCAGGCCGGTGCGCGGGTTGGACACCTGTTCGGGTGCCAGGCCCGCGTCTTGAATGGCCTCTTGCATGGCCAGCCAGGCGTAGGCATGGCCGTTGGCCATGAAGCGGCTGAGCTTGCGGTCGATTTTCTCGAGCGCGTCGAGATGCACGGAACCGGCCACGTGCGAACGCAGGCCGTGTTCGGCGTATTCGGGTTGAAAGGTGATGCCGGAACGCCCCGCACGCAGGCTGTCGAGGACTTCGGACTGATTGTTGCCCAGGCTGGAGACGATGCCCATCCCGGTGACGACCACACGACGCATGATCGGGCCTCCTAGAAGTTATCTGTGCGGGTGAAGAGCCCCACCCGCAGGTCGTGGGCCACGTAGATTTCGTGGCCATCGACCTCCATGCGCGCATCAGCGATGCCCATGACGAGCTTGCGCATCATGACCCGCTTCATGTCGATGTGATAGCGCACCAGGCGGCCCGTGGGCAAGACCTGGCCGGTGAACTTGACTTCGCCCACCCCCAGCGCGCGGCCACGCCCCTGGCCGCCGCAACAGCCGAGAAAAAAGCCCACCAGCTGCCACATGGCGTCGAGCCCCAGGCACCCGGGCATGACCGGATCGCCCTGGAAGTGACAGTTGAAGAACCAGAGGTCGGGCCGGATGTCGAGTTCGGCGATGATTTCGCCCTTGTCGTGCGAGCCGCCATGATCATCGATATGCACGATGCGATCGAGCATCAACATGGGGGGCAAGGGCAGCTGGGCATTGCCCGGGCCAAAAAGTTCCCCGCGCCCGCACGTCAGCAGTTCTTCGTAGCTGTAACTGTTTTTTTGCATGATGTTCTATGAAATGGCCGGCTTGCGGATCACTCGATCTGGTGCCAATTGACAAGCCTTCAAACTAGGTAAGCCTAGCAGTATAACCCGCCATACCACAACACATTGAAAATTCTGGGCTAATCGACCGAGTACCAGACCGTCACCGTGCCACGGACGAAAACCGGCGGGTGATCCCGCCCCCACTGCACCACGGTGTGAACGAGCGACAGGGGGCCCTGGGCCGCGCGACCGTCGAAAGCATGCGTATTGAGATGACTGCCTTGCAGCGGCACGCACACGCCCTGACCCGTCCCCCAGCACAACTGGCTTGCAATCCGCGCGCTGCTGTCGTAGGCGCGGGATGCGTACACCTGCGTAATGCGCGCGCCTGCCGGTATGGCCGCAGCGCGCGCGCCGGGCTGAAACGACACGACCACGGGGCGCCCGACGGCCTGCAGGCCCTGGCTGGTTTGATCCGCCGTCCAGGCGCCGCCCGCAGCCGCCAGCGACCCCGCGCACAAACTGGAAAGCACTCCGATGGCGAGCCCCCGGGCGATACGCCCCAGACACGCGTCGACCGTGCGCCGACAGCACCAGCGACGGACGGACGAGATCAGACAGACGGACGAGATCAGCTTGACAAGCACGATGCGCGACTCCGGCGGAAAACGGCACCCGAAGGCACCCACGGCTTGGCATGATAGCCGGAACACGCCCCGGCAGCGACGCGCCGGGGCATGGCCCACGCGGCCCACTATCCGGCGTGTGGCGGGGAACTTGGAGCGACGCGGGCGGCGTGACTCGAGTAAGATCGGCACATGTGCATCGCCTATCTTTCCCTGGGCCACCCCGTGTGGCCCGTGCTCGTGGCGGCCAACCGCGACGAATTCCACGCGCGTCCCGCCGCCGCGGCGGCACCGTGGCCTGGGTACGAGCAGCTCATTGCCGGGCGCGACCTCACGGCGGGCGGCACCTGGCTGGGGTGCGCGACGGGCGGGCGCTTCGCCCTGCTGACCAACTACCGCGAGCCCGGTGTGCCGGTGTCCACGCACGCCCCCTCGCGCGGCCTGCTGGTGCGCGACTACCTGCTGGGCGGACAATCCGCCGCGCACTACATCGACAGCGTCGCCTGCCACGCGCAAGACTGGGCCGGCTTCAACCTCATCGTCGCCGACGCCCAGGGTGTCTGGTATCTGGGCAACCGCGACCCGCGGCACGCCCCCCGGCAGCTGGGCCCCGGCCAGTATGTGCTCTCCAACCACCTGCTCGACACCCCTTGGCCCAAAGCGCGGCGCCTGCGCGCGGCCTTGCAGGCCCTGCCCGCGTCCGACTGGACGCGGCACCCCGAACGCGTCTTCGCGCTGCTGCGCGACACCACCCAGGCGCCCGCCGACGAACTGCCGGACACTGGCCTGGGCCCAGTGCGCGAGCAGCTGCTCAGCAGCCCCTTCATCGTCAGCCCGGGATACGGCACTCGCTGCTCGACCCTCATTACCGGCGACGCCGCGGGCGGCTTGTCCCTGAGCGAACTCAGCTACGACGCCGCAGGCGCGCCCACCGAGCGCCACGACTGGCACCTGCCCGCCCGCCTGACGCAGCCCTGAGGCCCGTCCCCGGTTGCCGCGCGAAACGGCACCCCGGCGGCGGGATTAAAATCGACTTTTTTCGATAAGGATGCATTCATGAGTACCGGGCTCGACAAGCAGATTTCCGACGCCGTCAAAGCCGCCATGCGCGCGCACGACAGCACCCGACTGGGCACCCTGCGCCTGCTGCAAGCCGCCATCAAGCAGAAAATAGTGGATGAGCGCATCGAGCCCGACGACGCCATGATCGTCGCCATCATCGAAAAGCAGGCCAAGCAGCGGCGCGAGTCGATCGCGGCCTTCGAATCGGCGGGCCGCAGCGAAAGCGCCGCCCAGGAACAAGCCGAACTGGACATCCTGAAAGAGTTTCTGCCCCAGGGTGCCAGCGCGGCGGAAATCGACGCCGCCGTGGCTGCCGCCATCGCCGACGTCCGGGCCAAAGGGCTGCAAGGCGGCCCCGCCATGGGCGCCGTCATGGGACAGCTGAAAAAGGCACTGGCCGGGCGCGCCGATATGGCCGCGGTTTCCGCACAGGTCAAGGCGCAGCTGGCCCAGGCCTAGCCTGCGAAAGCATCACGCGAGGGTCACACCGCGGGCGCCAGCTCGGCCCCCGAACGCAGGGCCATGCCGGCCTCGAGCCGCTGGACGAGATCGGGGTTGTCGACGAAGGCGCGCCCGAAAGCCACTGCTTCGCCGCAGCCTGTTTCGATGGCCTGCTGGGCCAGCGAGATGTCGTAGCCTTCGTTGAGCACCAGAGCGCCACCGAATGCCTGGCGGATGACCGGTGTCAGGGCGTCGTCGCCCTGATGTTCGCGCACGCAGATGAACGCCAGGCGGCGCATGCCCAGCGCACGCGCGACGAACTGGTAGAGCGCCACCGGATTGGAATCGCACATGTCATAGCGGTCGCCTCGCGGCGACAGGTGCACACCGATGCGCCCCGGGCTCCAGACCCCGATGCAGGCATCGATCACCTCGAGCAGAAAGCGGCAGCGGTTGACCACGCTGCCGCCGTATTCGTCCTGTCGGCGGTTTGAGCCATCGTGCAGGAACTGGTCGATCAGGTAGCCATCGCCCGCGTGGATTTCGATGCCGTCGAATTCGGCCAGGCGCGCATAGCGTGCCGCCTGGTCGAATTCGGCGACGATCTGGCGGATTTCGTCCGGATGCAGGCAGCGCGGCACGACGTAAGCTTCGCGCGGCGTGTCGTAGGCGGTGCCCGCGCGGGTACAGGCGATGGCGCTGGGGCCCACCGGCATTTCGCCCAGCAGGTATTCGGGGTCGGACACCCGGCCCGCGTGCCAGAGACGCAGGAAGATTTTCCCGCCACGGTCGTGGACGGCTTCGGTGACGCGCCGCCAGCCCTGTACCTGGGCGCTGTTCCAGATGCCCGGCATGCCCGGATAGCCAACCCCCAGGGGCGAAACCGAAGCCGCCTCGGTGACGATGAGCCCCGCCGCCGCGCGCTGCGCATAGTAGGCGCGCAAGGCATCGCCCGGCACGCGGCCCTGGGCGGGACGCAGGCTGGCGGACGGCGCCATGACGATGCGATTGCGAAGCAATACATCGCCAAGCTGCAGCGGATCAAGCAAACTTGTCATATCATGCGGTCAGTATGTACGCGCCGGAACTGCGACACAGTTTGCTGCAACGCACAATCCAGACACCAAAGATTTTTTAAAATCTATCAGGGTTTTTACCAGATTTTGCGTCAAATGACTATCCACGGCACGGCCGACACAGGAACCTCATGGGACAATTCGCCGTCATCGGTCTGGGCCGCTTCGGGGCGGCCACCTCGCTCGAACTCATGCGCCTGGGGCACTCGGTGCTCGGGGTGGACGCCGACAAGAAAATCGTCGATCAGCACGCCGAACAGCTCACCCGCGCGGCGATTGCCGACGTTACCGATCGCAACGCCCTGGCCGAGCTGGGCCTCGTCCACTACGACGTGGTGCTGGTGGCCATCGGCGAAGACCTCCAGGCCAGCCTGGTGTGCACGGTGCACCTGAAGGCGCTGGGCGTGGCCGACGTATGGGTCAAGGCCTCGTCGCGCGCCCACCACCTCATCCTCAACAAGCTGGGGGTCAGCCGCATCATCCACCCGGAAGAAGAAATGGGCTTGCGCATCGCGCAGGTGCTCAGCTACCCCATGGTCAACGACTACATCGCCCTGGGCAATGGCGAATTCGTCGTCGAAATCGAGGCCAGCGAAAAGCTGGACGGCCGCACGCTGGGCGATGCCCTGACCACCGAACCGCCCGGCATCATCCAGGCATTGGCCGTCAAGCGCAAGATCGAGACCACCACGCATCCACCCGACCAGTTCGTCCTGCGCGCCAGGGACACCCTGATTCTCCTGGGCCCCCTGCAGCAGCTGAAGATGGCTGCGCCCAAGCTCAGCTGAAGCACGATCCGCCGCCACGCCCCCATGGCCCGACTCACCATCCATCCCCTGCAAGCCGTGCGCCGCGCCCGCCGCACGGGGCAGCTGCAAGCCAGCCCGCCGGTCGTGCTGACGGCCAGCTTCCTGTGCCTGATCCTGCTGGGCACGGCGCTCTTGAGCCTGCCCGCCGCGCAGCGCCAGCCGCTCACGTTCTTCGAGACGCTGTTCACGGCGGCCTCGGCGGTGACGGTCACCGGCCTGATGGTCATCGATCCGGCCACCCAGCTGAGCGCCTTTGGTCAGGGCGTGCTGCTCGCGCTGATCCAGATCGGCGGCATCGGCTTCGTCACCTTCGCCATCATCGCCTCGCTTACCCTGGGCAAGCACGTCAGCCTGAAATACCAGGCGCTGGCCCTGGAGGCCTTCAACCAGACCAGCGTCGCCCGCATCGGCCAGACCGCCCTGACCGTCTTGAAGTTCTCATTCATGATCGAAGGGGTGGCGATCCTCATCCTGACGCTCTGGTGGTGGCAGCACGACACGCTCGGCCACGCCTTCCTGCTGGCGGGCTTTCATGCCATCTCGGCCTTCAACAACGCCGGGGTCACCCTGTTTCCCGACAGCCTGGCGCGCTTCAGCGGCGACCCGGTCACCACCTTCGTACTCACGGGCTGCATCATCCTGGGTGGTCTGGGCTTCAGCGTGCTGGCCGACATCTACCACAAGCGCGCAGGCCAGCCGCTGGCCTACTACACCCGGCTGATGCTGCTGGGCACCCTGGTGCTCAACGTGCTGGCCGTGGCCGTCTTCTGGCTCATCGAGACGCGCAACCCGGGCACCCTGGGCCGACTGCCCATGCCCAGCCAGGGGCTGGCCGCCTGGACACAGGTGGTTGGCGCCCGCACCGCCGGCTTCGCCAGCCTCGACGTCGAACAGCTGCGCGACAGCTCACGCTTTCTGCTGATGTGCCTGATGTTCATCGGCGGCGGATCGCTGTCCACGGCCAGTGGCATCAAGCTGGGCACCTTCATCGTCTTGCTGGCGGTCGTGCGCGCCTACATCCTGCAGCGTAAAGAGGTGGTGCTGATGCACCGCGCCATCGCCCCCGAGACCATCCAAAAGGCCCTGGCGCTGCTGATGGTCTCGGGCTTGCTGGTCTGCGTGGGCATTTTTCTCATGAGCCTGTTCGAGCAGCAGCCCTTCGTGCTGCTCATGATGGAAGTCATGTCGGCCTTCAGCACCACGGGCCTGAGCCCCGACCTGACGCGCACGCTGTCGCTGCCCAGCCAGGTGCTGCTGATGGTGCTGATGTTCATCGGCCGCCTGGGGCCGCTGACCCTCGTCTACAGCCTGGGCACGCAGCGCTACAGCCGCGTCCGCTACCCGGGTGCTTCCGTGCAGATCGGCTAGTGATGTACTACTATTGCCTCTTTCCCGCTCACAACGAAAAAGGATCTCGTCCATGGTGACTTCCATCGCACGAAAGGCCGTGCTGTGCGCCGCACTGGGCCTCGTCGGCCTGGCCACGGCGGCCTCCGCCGCCACCCTGAAGATCGGTACTGAAGGCGGCTATCCCCCCTGGAGCATGGTAGACGCCCAGGGCAAGGTCACCGGCTTTGACGCCGACGTCGGCCACGCCGTCTGCAAGAAGCTCGACATGAAATGCCGCTTCGTGGTGCAGGCCTTCGACAGCCTCATCCCCTCACTGCAGGCCGACCGCTTCGACCTCGTGATTTCCGGCATGTCGGTGACGGCGGAACGCGCCAAGGTCATCGCCTTCAGCATCCCCTACGCCACCGAAGATTCCGCCTTCGTGCTGCCGGCCAACAGCCCGCTGCTCAAGGCCACCGACCAGAAGGCCCTGCTGGCCGGTCTGGCGGGCAAGACCGTGGGTGTGCAAAGCGGCACCACCCAGGGTGCCTTCCTGCAAAAGCACGCGCCCGAGCTCAAGCTCAAGAGCTACGAGACGCAAGACCAGATGCAGATGGATCTCTCCGCTGGCCGCCTCGACGCCACTTTCTCCGAAGTGACGCCGCAAAGCCAGTTTCTCGACACCAGCGGCAAGGGCAAGTTTGCCATGGCCGACGCCGTCATCAAGAGCAGCGCCGACCCCGAAATCCTCGGTCAGGGCATTGGCGCGGGCATCAACAAGAACAACACCCAGCTCAAGGCCAAGGTCGACAAGGCTCTGTGCGAGCTGATCCAGGACGGCACCATCAAGCAGTCCAGCCAGAAATGGTTCGGTGGCGTCGATCTTTCCAACTACGCCGCCTGCAAATAAAATCAGTCTGACCACCACCAGCCCCGTCCGGGGCTGGTTTGCCTTGCGCACCGATGAGCCCGGCGCAAGGGCAAGCACCCGGGCTCTTCCAATTTCATGATTTCTTCCCTGTACGACATCCTGAGCGCCGGCTGGGGCACCATGCTGTTGCGCGGCGCGGGCATGACGATCTTCATCAGCCTGTTCGGCATCTGCCTGGGTCTGGTGATCGGCATCGCGGGCGCGGCCCTGAAATCGGGCGGCCACTGGCTGGCGCGTGGCCTCATCGGCCTGTACACGCTGCTGGTGCGCAGCGTCCCCGAGCTGCTCATCATCTACCTGCTGTTCTTCGGCACGGTACAGCCCGCCGCCGACCTGGCCGACTGGCTGGAATGGGACGACCTGATGGGCAAGGTGTTTCCCACCCTCATCGGCATCCTGGCCATTGGTTTGATCTCGGGTTCGTACAGCGTGGAAGTCTTTCGCGGCGCCTTCAAGGCCATCGACCCGGGCCAGCTGGAAGCCGCCCGCGCCATCGGCATGACGCGCCGCCAGTGCCTGTGGCGCATCACCCTGCCGCAGCTGTTCTGGTACGCCCTGCCCGGCGCCAACAACGTCTGGCAAAACGCCCTGAAAGACACCGCCCTCATCTCGCTGGTGGGGCTGGTCGAACTCATGCGCGCCGCAGTACTGGGCGCCGCCGCCACCCGGGCGCCGCTCATGCTCTACCTGCTGGCCGGCATCCTGTATTTCCTGATCGGCGTCTGCAGCCAGGGGCTGTTCGTCTGGGCCGAACGCCACTTCGGGCGCGGCATGACGGGGGCCGGACGATGATCGAGCTCTTTGAAAAAGCCGTCCCGGTGCTTATCGACGGCTTCTGGATCACGCTGCGCATCGGCCTGTTCTCCATCCTGTTCGCCTCCATCCTGGGCCTGAGCGCGGCGCTGATGCGTACCTCAGAACAGCGCGTGCTGAACACGGTGTCGTTTCTCTACAGCACCACGTTTCGCGGCACGCCCCTGCTGATTCAGCTGTTTTTGCTGTACTACGGCATCGGCACACTGGATTTCGTGCGCGAACAGCCCGCGCTCTGGTGGCTTTTCAGCGACGGCGCGCGCTGCGCCATCCTGGCTATCAGCCTGAACAGCGGCGCCTACATGAGCGAGGCCATCCGCGGCGGCCTGCAATCCGTGCCCACGGGGCAGATCGACGCGGCGCTGTCGTGCGGCATGAATCGCCTGCAGGTGTTTCGCCGCATCCGCTTTCCGCTGGCGATCCGCCAGGCGTTTCCGGCCTACAGCAACGAGCTGGTGCTGGCCATCAAGGGCACCAGCCTGGCCTCCACCATCGCGGTGATGGAACTCACCGGCTACGCCCGGCGCCTGATGAGCCAAAGCTACCTGATCGTGGAAACCTTCGTGATCGCCGGCCTGCTGTACCTGGCCATCAACATCACCTTGCTGGGCTGTGCCTGGCTGGTCGAGCGCAGCCTGCGCATCCAGGCGCGCGACTGAACCCAGCCCGCGCGCCGGTCAGTCGGCAAACAGCTGGCGGCTGGCTGCGGCGCTGGGGCGGCGCGCCAGACGTTCGAACCAGGGGCCGATCTTGCCCAGGGCGTGGTCGAAAGGCTGCCCCGTCTCTTGTGCGAAATCGAGCCAGACGTACAGCCAGATGTCGGCCGCCGTCAGACGCTCGCCGCACAGATATGGGCCTGGCCCCATCATGCCGTCCAGCCAGCGCAGGCGGTCTTGTGCCACCTGTTTCAGGCCCTGGGCGGCCTCGGGCACCACCGGAATGCGCGGCTGAAAGCGCGCCAGCCCTTCGGCATAATGGTAGGCGTTGTGGATGAACTCGGTGACGTTGAGTTCGACCCTGCGCCACCATTGCCGGGTGTGGGCCCGCTCTTCGGCGCTGCGGCCGATCAGGGCCGGTTCGGGGTGGCGCTCTTCGAGATATTCGGCAATCGCCACGGCCTCAGCCAGCGTGCTGCCGTCGTCCAGCAGCAAGGCGGGCGTCTGGCCCGCCGGATTGCGTGCCAGGTAATCCGCCTGACGATTCTCGCCCGCGAAGACGTCCACCGTGACGGCGGGCACGCGCAGGCCCTTTTCCAGAATGAACATGCGCAGGCAGCGGGGAGCCGGGCTGTGGGCGTCGTAGAGCAGCATGGAAAACCTGTCGTTCGTTGAGGGAAGCCGATATTTTATGCGGCGGCCCGGCGGCACCGGCGCAGTACCGGCACGCCGCGCGCGGCTTCTGGCCCGCCCACGGGCCAGATGGCCAGCGCGGCATCGGGCCGCGTTACGCTTGAACACAGCGGCCGCGCGCGGCTGCGGCACAATAGACCCGTCTGAACCATGCGTCACGGGGTGCGTCGGCGCGAGTGCGCGGCGCAGGCGTCCGTGCCACTACGAGGTATTTCACATGCATTTGAAAGCAGGCTTGCACGCGCCGCTGGGCGCATTTCTGCTGGCGGCGACCCTGCCCATCAGCGCGCTGGCGGGCGGCAGCGCCACGGTATTGGCGGGCGGCAAAACCACGCACCTTGCCTGGCAGACCCAGGGCGCGGTGCGCGTCCAGCAGCAAAGTAGCGGCAACTACCTGCTCGTGCGCGGCGACAAGGCGTACTCCGTCACGTACCAGGGCCAGCAGCCACTGGTCATGGAGGTGGGTGGCCTGCTGCAAGGCCTGGGCGCCTTGGCCCAGTCCCGGCCCAACCAGTATTTGCCCGAGCAGGTGGATCAGGTCAAAGACCTGGGCAAGCGTGAAACCGTGGCCGGCATCGCGGGCCACGTGTACCAGCTCACCGTCACCGACACGCAGGGCAAGCGCCACATCACCGACGCCGTGCTGACGGACGACCCGCTGGTCGTCAACATGAGCGACACCTACCTGCACACCATGGACACGTTGCTGGGCGCCAGCACGGCACAAAAGCTGACCGCGGCCTTGCCCGCCCAGCGGCGCGGCATCCTGCGCCTGGGGCGCGACTTCACGCTCGAATCCATCTCGGGCAGCGAACCGGCCGCCAGCCAGTTCGCCCTGCCCGCACAGCCCACCCAGCTGCAAAACCTGCTGCAGGGTCTGCAAGGGCTGACAGGCGGCCAGGCTCGATAAAAAAGAAGGACGGCCGCGGCGTGCCCCCAGCGCAGCGATCTCGGGCGCGCCCGGCCAGCAGGGCCTCGCCGCTCGCCCATGCGTACCGCGACGCACACGCAAAGAGTAGACTGAATAGCGTACCAGTTCCTACCAGGGGGGTTCACCATGAGCAACACATCCCGGAACGAGGAGCGCACCGAGGCCAACGAGGCCCAGATCGCGGTGCACTGGAAAGAGGAGCAATACTTCCAGCCCTCGCAATCCTTCATCGACCAGGCCAACCTGCGCGACCCCGACGTGCGCACGCGATTCGGCGAAGACAATTTCCCGGACTGCTTCCGCGAATACGCCGACCTTCTGACGTGGTCCAAGCCCTATCACACGGTGCTCGACACCAGCCACCCGCCCTTCTGGAAATGGTTCACGGGCGGCGAACTCAACGCCTGCTACAACTGCGTCGATCGCCACCTTGAACACTACCGCAACAAGGCCGCCTTCATCTTCGTGGCCGAACCCGAATCCGACGCGCCCGTGGCCATGACCTACCAGGAACTCTACGTCCGGGTCAACGAAATGGCGGCGCTGCTGCGCGACTTCTGCGGGCTGAAAAAGGGCGACCGCGTCACCCTGCACCTGCCCATGACGCTCGATCTGCCCATCACCATGCTCGCCTGCGCGCGCCTGGGGGTCATCCACTCGCAGGTCTTTGGCGGTTTTTCGGGGCAGTCGTGCGGCTCGCGCATCCAGGATTCCGGCAGCCGCGTGCTCATCTCCACCGACGCCTACTGGCGCTCGGGCAAGCTCATCGACCACAAGGTCAATGCCGACATCGCCGTGCAGGCCGCCGAAGCGCTGGGCCAGCACGTCGACCAGGTGCTCATCTGGCAGCGCTATCCGGGCAAGTACAGCTCGCCCACCCCCATGGTCGAAGGGCGCGACCACTTCGTCAACGAACTGCTCAAGCAGTACGCCGGGCGGCGGGTCGAGCCCGAAGCCATGGACGCCGAAGCCCCTCTGTTCCTCATGTATTCCAGCGGCACCACGGGCAAGCCCAAGGGCTGCCAGCACCGCACCGGCGGCTACCTGGCCTACGTGGCGGGCACCTCCAAGTACATCGAAGACATCCACCCCACGGACACCTACTGGTGCATGGCCGACATCGGCTGGATCACCGGGCACTCTTACATCGTCTACGGGCCCCTGCTGCTGGCGGCCACCAGCGTCATCTACGAAGGCACGCCCACCTTCCCCGACGTGCGCCGTCCCTGGCGCATCGCCGAGCGCCTGGGCGTCAACATCTTCCATACCTCGCCCACCGCCGTGCGCGCGCTGCGTCGGGCGGGGCCCGACGAGCCCAGCCAGTGCCAGCAGCGCTTCAAGCACATGACCACCGTGGGCGAACCCATCGAGCCCAGCGCCTGGCGCTGGTATTACGAAGAAGTCGGCAAGAGCCAGGCCGTCATCGTGGACACCTGGTGGCAAACCGAAAATGGCGGTTTCCTGTGCAGCACCATCCCGGCGCTCGACGCCATGAAGCCGGGCAGCGCGGGCCCCGCCCTGCCCGGCATCTACCCGGTCATCTACGACGACGATGGCAACGAAGTCGCAAAAGGTGCCGGCCAGGCCGGCAACCTGTGCATCCGCAACCCCTGGCCCGGCATCATGCAGACGGTCTGGGGCAACGACCAGCGCTTCATCGACACCTACTACAAGCGCTATTGCAAGAACCCCGACAGCACCGACTGGCGCGACTGGCCGTACATGTCGGGCGACGGCGCCATGCAGGCCGCCGACGGCTACTTCCGCATCCTGGGGCGCCTGGACGACGTCATCAACGTCTCGGGCCACCGCCTGGGCACGAAAGAAATCGAATCCGCCTGCATGACCGTGCCCGAAGTGGCCGAGGCCGCCGTGGTGCCGGTCTCCGACGAGGTCAAGGGCAAGGTGCCCGAGGTCTACGTCTCGCTCACGCCCGACGCCCGGGATCCCGCCGCCGCCGCGCGCAAGGTCGTCCAGGCCTGCGAGTCCATCATCGGCAAGATCGCCCGGCCCGAACACGTCTACGTGGTGCAGGACATGCCCAAGACGCGCTCGGGCAAGATCATGCGCCGGGTGCTCTCGGCCATCTCCAACGGACGCGATGTGGGCGACATCACCACGCTGGCCAACGGCAGCGTGGTCGAGGACATCCGCACCCAGGTCGACAGCGCCCGGGCGGCGGCGCGCAAGCCATGACCCACCCCGCCACGCCCCCCGATGACACCGAACGCCTGCGGCAGGTGGCTCTGGCGGTACGCGCCGCCTGCCTGCAGGCCGCGCTTGACGGCTACGAACGCGCAGGCCTGGGTGGGCTGTGCGAAGAGGGCCGCTGGGAGATGGTGGTCGACGCCCTCCAGACACTCGACGTAGAGGCCGTCTTGCGGGCACTGCCCTAGCCCCCCAAGCCCTGCAACACGCTGTTTCAGCGATAAAATGCGGGGTTTGCGTTTCAACACAAGGCATCGCATGCCATCCGCGTCCCCCGCCACACCGGCCATACGCCAGGTTCCCGCCTTCATCACCATCTCGCTGGCCCTGCTCATGATGTCCGTGGATTCCACCATCGTGGCCACAGTGTTGCATGCCCTGCTGCGCGGGCTGGACACCTCCATCAACTGGGCCGGCTGGACGATCACGGCCTATTCCTTCGGCTTCGTGCTCATGCTGCCCATCAGCGGCATGCTCAGCGAGCGCATGGGCCGCCGCCGCGTCTTCATGGCCTCGGTCGTGCTGTTCACCCTGGCGTCCCTGCTGTGCGGCCTCACCGACAACATCTATCTGCTGATCCTGCTGCGCGCGCTGCAGGCCGCTGGCGGCGCCGGCTTCACGCCCTCGGCCACCGGCATTGTGGTCGATTACTTCGGCAGCAGCCGCGACCGCGCCGTCAGCCTCTTTGGCAGCATTTTCCCCGTGGGCGCCATGATCGGCCCCATCTTCGGCGGTCTGTTCGTCACCTACTGGAGCTGGCGCGGCGTCTTTTTCGTCAACGTGCCCATCGGGCTGCTGATTCTCTGGATGGCCTGGCGCTACATTCCCGCCGACCCGGTCCGCGAGCGTCAGGCAGGCCCGCGACTGGACTATCCCGGCCTGGGCTACCTGGGGGTCTGCTTGCTGGCGGGCATGCTGGCCACCAGTTTCCTGGGTGAACGCGACGTTGCCGCCGGATCGGCCCAGGTGCTCGTGCCAGGCCTGCTGGCCGTGCTGGCAGCCTGCCTGTTCTTTCGCCACATCCGGCGCGTCAAACATCCCTTCATCAAACCCCACCTCATCTATGGTGAATCGTTTGGTGTCGTCAACCTCATCAACATGGTCTTTGGCGGCATCACCATCGGCGCCATCGCCCTGGTGCCGCTCTACGCCGGCAACCGCTACGGCATCGACGCACTGGGTTCAGGCACCTTGCTCGTGGCCCAGGGCATCGCCGCCATCCTGTTCTCGCTGACCTGCACCCTGGCCATCCGCCGCACGGGTTACCGCCTGCCGCTGTATATCGGCGGCACCATCATCGCCCTGGGCATGGTGTTGCTCG
Source organism: Castellaniella caeni NBRC 101664 (assembly GCF_001592225.1). Lineage (GTDB taxonomy): Bacteria > Pseudomonadota > Gammaproteobacteria > Burkholderiales > Burkholderiaceae_B > Castellaniella > Castellaniella caeni. Next base: position 49,149 of record NZ_BCWN01000020.1, read on the forward strand.
CGCTGCCCCCCGCCTTTGGTCTGCCCCCCTTCCTCTGGCTCACGGCCACCGCCTTCCTGGTGGGCGTGGGCACGGGCACGGTGAACCCGGCCAGCCGCAATGCCGGCCTGCAACTGGCGCCCAACCACGCCGCCACGCTGGCCGCCCTGCGTACGCTGGCCATGCAGATCGGCACCATCACCTTCATCTCCATCGTCACCATGGTGCTGTCCGTGTCGCACGACCCCGGCCGCAGCCAGGCCTGGGTCTACGGCATCTGGGCTCTGGTCGTGCTGGCCGCGCTGCCGCTGGTCGCGCACGTGCCCGAACACAAGGGCGCCTGGTAACAGGCAGGCCCCGGTGCCCGGAACCCGGGCGCCACCCTGCTTAGCGTGTGCATATTGGAAAGACGGGCGCTCCCTGGTGGCATCATGAGGGCCCCAGTCATCATCGAAAGGAATTTTCATGAAACTCCACCGCTCGTGCCTGCTGATCGGCATGATGCTCGCCTGCTGCGCGGCGCCGTCCCTGGCGGACGGCATCTCGGACGACGTGATCCGCATCGGCTTTATCACGGACATGTCCGGCGTCTATGCCGACGGCGACGGCCCCGGTGGCGCGCAGGCCATCCGCATGGCGATTGCCGATGCCGGCGGCGCCGTCCATGGCAAGAAGATCGAACTGCTGGTGGCCGACAGCCGCAACAAGGCCGACGTTTCCTCGGCGCTGGCGCGCGACTGGTTCGACAACAAGCAGCTCGACTTGCTGATCGGCGGCACCAATTCGGCGGCCAGCCTGGCCATGTCGGCGGTGGCGGCGGAAAAGAAAAAACCTTTCATCACCTCGGGCGCCGGGGCCTCGGCCTTCACCAACGCGCAGTGCAACCCCTACACCATCCAGTACACCTACTCGACCAGCGGCCTGGCGCGCGGCACCGGGGCCGCCGTCGTGCAGCAAGGCGGCAAGCGCTGGTTTTTCGTCACCACCGACTACACCTTCGGGCATGAACTCGAACGTGACACCGCCGCCGTGGTCGAGAAGGCGGGCGGCACGGTGGCCGGGGCGGTCAGAACCCCGCTGGGCGCCGCCGATTTCTCGTCCTTCATGCTGCAGGCTCAAAACTCGGGTGCCACAGTGCTGGGCCTGGCCAACGCGGGGGCCGACCTGGTCAACTCCTTGAAGACCGCCGTCGAGTTCGGCCTGACCCGGACCATGACCCCGGTGGGACTCACGGCCACGCTGCTCGACATCCACGCCCTGGGGCTGGAAGTCACACAAGGGATGTACTTCACGGTGCCCTGGTATTGGAACAAAAACCCCGAATCCGAGGCCTGGTCAAAGCGTTACTATGAAGTAATCGGCCGCATGCCCACCTACGGCCAGGCGGGTGATTATTCCGCCGCGCGCAGCTACCTGAACGCCGTGCGCGATACCGGCACCGACGACGCGCAGACCATCATGGCTTGGCTGAAATCCCACCCCGTCAACGACTTCTTCGTACACAACGGCGTCATTCGCGCCGATGGCCGGATGATGAACGACCTCACGCTGCTGCAGGTGAAAAAACCCGCTGAAAGCACGGGCCCCTGGGATTTGCACAAAGTGGCGGCGCACATTCCCGCCGAAGCCGCCTACGGCCCATTGAGCGAATCCACCTGCCCCTACCTCAAGAACCACCATGAATAAAGCCCCGCTGCTGTTCACCCCCTTTCGCCTGGGCGCTCTGGAGCTGCCCAACCGCATCGTCATGGCGCCCATGACGCGCTGCCGCGCCGCGCAGCCCGGCGACATCCCCACCGAACTGAACGCGCAGTACTACGCCCAGCGCGCCGAAGCGGGGCTGATCGTGTCGGAAGCCACACAGATTTCGCCCCAGGGCAAGGGCTATTCATTCACCCCCGGCATCCACAGCGATGCGCAACGCGACGGCTGGCGCCTGGTGACCCGGGCAGTGCGCCAGGCGGGAGGCCGCATGTTCCTGCAACTGTGGCACGTGGGCCGCATGTCGCACCCGGTCTTCCACGACGGGCAACTACCCGTGGCGCCCTCGGCGGTGCCGTTCGAGGCCGCCATCTGGATGGTGGACCCCGCCACGGGCCTGGGCGGCACCGCCCCCTGCCCCACGCCGCGCGCCCTGACACACGCCGAAATCGGCCAGATCGTCGAAGACTACCGCCTGGCAACCCGTCGAGCCCTGGCGGCGGGCTTTGACGGCGTGGAAATCCACGGCGCCAACGGCTACCTGATCGATCAGTTCCTGCGCACGACCTCGAATGTCCGCACCGACGAATACGGCGGCTCGCGCGAGAACCGCCTGCGCTTTCTCAAGCAGGTGGTCGATGCCGTGGCCAGCGAAGCGGGGCCCGCGCGCACGGCCATCCGCCTGGCCCCGTTTTTGACGGCGCGCGGCATGGCCTGCCCCGACATCCTGCCCACCATCCTGGAAGCGGTCGGCTACCTGCACGAACGACAGATCGCCTACCTGCACCTGGTCGAGGCCGACTGGGACGACGCGCCCGAATTCACCGAAGCCTTCCGCCAGGCGGTTCGCGCACGCTTTCCCGGCCCCATCATCGTGGCGGGCAAGTACGACCTGGACAAGGCAGCCTGGGTGCTCGAGCACCGGTATGCCGATCTGGTGGCTTTCGGGCGGCCCTTTGTGGCCAACCCCGACTTGCCGCAGCGCCTGGCACAAGGCCTGCCGCTGGCGGCCTTCGACCCCGCCACGCTGTTTGGCGGCGGGGTTCATGGCTATACCGACTACCCCGCCTGGGAATCCACGACCGCCTGATAGGCCTTGCGCGCCTGCAGGAAAAGTTCAAAGGGGAAACGGATGGGCACCCCTTCGAGCGCGGCCACCAGCATGTCGAGGTGCCCCTCGAAGCCGGCGCAAGCCTTGGCGATGTCTTCGTTGCCGGGCACGCGCACGGTGAGCACCAGCTGGGTGCCCGTCGGCACTGGGTTCAGCGTCCAGCGCAGGGGCCGGGCGGGCTCGTCGCCGCTGCTCCAGGAATATTCCAGCACCCGTTCGGCCTCGTAGGCCGACACCGTACTTTCGATGAGGATGCCGCTGTCGGCAAAGTTGATGTGCACCGCGCCGCCCTGGCGCGGCTCGATGGTGCCCGGCGCCAGCCACTGCGCCAGTCGATCGGGCGCGGTGAGCATCTGCCAGACCTGTGCGGGCGGATGTTCGATGGTGCGCTGCAGCTGCCCCTGAAAGCCGCTGTCCACACGCTGGATGGTGCCTGGCTGAAAATCGGAATCGCTCATGATACGGTGCCTGCCTGGATGGTGAACAAACTCTCTTTGTACCATCCGCCTCGCCTCAGAGCCCCCAAAACCCTAGGCAATGTCCGTATAAGCGGCTAAGCGGGCGCGGTACAAGCGAGCGCACCCAAGAACCCGCGACCCGGCGAGCACACTAGTCGTCATCGGGGAAATCCCATTTTTGCGCGCTGGCGCCCGCAAGCTCTTGCACGCGCTGTTCGTCCTGGCCGAACTCGGCGGCCTGGCCGCTGTAGGTGATGGCCCCGCGATCCAGCACGTAGGCGCGATCGGCCACACCGATGGCGGCGCGCACGTTCTGCTCGATGAGCAGCACGGCGGTGCCCGCGTTGCGCGCGGCCACGATGACGTCGAACACCTGTTTGACGATCAGTGGCGCGAGCCCCTGCGAGGGTTCGTCAAGCAGCAGCAGCTTCGGGTTGAGCAGCAGCACCCGGGCAATGGAGAGCATTTCTTGTTCGCCGCCCGAGAGCTGCTTGCCCTTGTGCGCCTTGCGTTCGGCCAGGCGCGGAAACAGCCGATACACCTTGGGGATGTTCCAGGGCCCGGGCTGGTCGACCGGCACCTTTAGATTTTCCTCGACCGTGAGGTTGGCGAAGATGCGCCGCCCCTCGGGCACCAGCCCGACCCCCAGGCGCGCCACCCGGAAAGGCGCGAGGTGGGTGGACTCTTGCCCGAAGACCCGCACGGAACCGGCGCGCGCGGGCGTCAGACCCATGATGCTGCGCAGCGTGGTGGACTTGCCCGCCCCATTGCGCCCCAGCAGGGTGACGAGCTCACCCTCGCCCACGTCGAGATCGACGCCCTTCAAGATGTGGCTCTTGCCGTAGTAGGTGTTGAGCTGCCGCACTTCAAGCGCCTTCATGCTTTTCCCCCAGGTACGCCACTTGCACTTTTTCGCTGGCGGCAATGTGATCCGGCGTGCCCTGGTCGAGGATTTCACCTTCGGTCAGCACCGTGATGCGGTCGGCCAGGTTGAAGATCACGCGCATGTCGTGCTCGACCAGCACGATGGTGAGGCCTTGCGAGCGGTGCAGGCGGCGGATCAGGCGGGCCGTGTCGTAGGTTTCCTGGTTGCCCATGCCTGCGGCGGGTTCGTCGAGCAGCAGCAGCCGGGGCCGCAGGGCGAGCGCCATCATGATCTCGGCGGAACGCTGGTCGCCGTGCGAGAGTTCGCCCACGTAGCGCTCGGCGTAATCCGTCAGGCCGCCCAGCAAGAGCAGTTCGTCGATGCGCTCGTTGGTGGCGCGGGTCTGTGCGCGGGTACTGAACAGCCGCATGCGCAGGCCCTGGGTAACTTCGACCGCGATGCGCAGGTTGTCACGCACGGTCAGCTCGGGAAAGACCTCGGTGATCTGGAAGGTGCGCGCCATGCCCATGGCCACCCGCCGGTGCGCGGGCACGGCGGTGACGTCGTGGCCGTCAAAGACGATGCGGCCTTCCGTGGGCCGGTAAAAGCCGCTGATCATGTTGAAGAAGGTGGTCTTGCCCGCGCCGTTGGGGCCAATAATGGCGTGCAGTTCGCCCGGTTCGATGGCCAACGAGACATTTTTCACGGCGACGAGATCGCCAAAGCGCTGCGAGACCTGATGTACTTCGAGCAGGCTCATGCGCCCCTCCGCTGCAAAAGCCCGGCGATGCCGCGCGGTAGAAACAGGACGACCAGCACGAAAATGAGGCCGATGAAGAACATCCAGTTCTGGGTGAGACTGGAGAGATAGTCTTGCGCCACCACGAAGATGGCGGCCCCCAGCAGCGGCCCCCAGAAGGAACGCATACCGCCAATGACCGCCATGAGCACGAAGTCGCCCGACTGCGTCCAGTGCAGGTCGTGCGGACTGACGAAATTGTTGAGCATGCCGTACAGCGAACCAGCCACGGCCACAAAGACGCACGAGACGGTGTACGCCATCCACAGGTGGCGGTTGACCGGGATGCTGAGAAAACGGGCGCGACGCTCGTTTTCGCGCATCGCCAGCAGCGTGTGGCCGAAGGGCGAGCGCAGAATCATGGCCATGGCCGCGGCGCACACGGCAAACACCGCCAGCGCCGTGTAGTAGTACGGCAGGCTGTGGGTCAGGTCGATCCGCAGCAGGCCCAGGTCGATGGGCTGGCGCTGGAAGGTGAGACCGTTATCGCCCCCGGTGACGGCGTTCCAGCGAAAGGCGATGAAGAAAAACACCTGGCCGAAGGCGATGGTGGCCAGGGCGAAGTAGATGCCGCGCAGCTTGGCCAGCAGAAAGCCCACGAGCGCGCCCCCCAAGGTGCCCATCAGCACCCCGGCCACGAAGGCCAGTGGCGTGCTGGGCATCCAGTGGTTGATGACCAGCCCCGTGGTGTAGGCGCTCAGCCCGAAGTACGCCGCATGGCCAAAGGCCATGACCCCCGAATGCCCGACCAGCAAGTTGGTGGCCATGGCCGCCAGACCGATGATGAGCAGGCGCGAGGCCAGGTCGGTATAGCCGCCCACCAGGCCGATCCAGTACGGCATGGACAGCAGAATGAGCCACAGGATCGCCAATCCCGGCAGACGCGCGTTGAAGGATTGATTCACAGTTTCGTCCCGCCCTCTTCACCAAACAGGCCGTGAGGCCGGATCAAGAGCACCAGGGCCATCATGACGTAGATGGTGGCCTCGGATGCCGAAGGGTAAAACACGGTGACCACCCCCGTGGCCACGCCGATGAGAATGCCGCCAAACAGCGTGCCCACCAGGCTGCCCAGGCCGCCCACGATGACGGCGACAAAGCTGGGCATGATGAGCTGATCGCCGATCGTGGGCGTGAGCCCCAGCATGCCCGCCGCCAGCACCCCGGCCAGGCCGGCGAAGAAGATGCCCAGGCCGAAGTTGAGGTTGCGCAGGATGCGCACGTCCACGCCCAGGGCCGAGACCATTTCGAGGTCGAGCGTGCCCGCGCGAATGCGCATCCCCAGGCGGGTTTTCTTGAGGATGAGAAACAGGATGGCGACGGCCAGCGCCACCAGTACCACCATGAAAACACGGTAGCCGGTGAGAAAGAACAGCGTCTGGCTGAGCGACGACTGCAGCACGTCGGGCACTTTCAGCGGCAGGCCCTGCGCGCCCCAGATGTAGCGCACGGAATCTTCCAGCACGAAAGCCAGGCCGAAAGTGAGCAACAGGCTGTAGAGTGGATCACGCTTGTAGAGCGGGCGGATGAGCACCCGCTCGACGATGATGCCCACCAGCGCGGCGCAGAAAGGCGACACCAGCAAGGCCCCCCAGAAGCCCAGATAGGGTTCGAGGGTGTAGGCGAAGTACGCCCCCAGCGCGAGGAAGCCGCCGTGCGCGAAGTTGATGACATTGGTGAGATTGATGATGAGCGACAGGCCCAGCGCCATCAAAGCGTAGAACGCCCCGATGACCAGCCCGTTGAAGACATTGAACAGCAGCAACTGAGTCACGCGTCCCCCTTGGTGCCGGGCCGCAAGCCCGGCGCCACGCCGGTCTCGCCGTCCGATGAAAACCGTCATCCGGGCCGCGGGACGACAACCTGCGGCCCGTGCCTGCGCGAAATCAGGTGGGCCAGGTCATCTTGCAGCCGGTTTCGGCCACCGTGGGCGCGATAGTCTGGCTGTCGATGATCTGGTCGACCTTGAAGAGGTCGTCGGCGGCACTGCCCTGGGCCTGCGCGTGCCCCGCCCACAAGGTGCCGATGAGCAGGTGCTGGTCGGCGCGGAAGGTGGCCGGATGCGGCTGCAGCGCCACTTCGGGCGGCAGGGTGAGGCCGTTGAGTGCGCGCGCCATCTTCACCGCATCGAGCGACTTGGCGGTATTGGCCGCCAGGGCGCAGGCGTGGATGGCCGTGTGACCGAACCAGGTGCGCGCCGTGGGCACGCGACCAGTCTTTTTCTGGATGGCCGCGACGAATTCTTTGACGTGCGGCACGTCGGGCTGGTTCCAGTACCATTCGATGACCCAGTTGCCGATGCGCGAGCTGGGTGGCAGGGCTTCGAGGGTTTCGAGTTCGATGTTGGCGCCGGCGATGTGAAAGCGCTTATCGAGACCAAACTGCACCGCCTGCTTGAGCACGTTGGTCTGGTCTTCGCCGTTTTGCAGGATGACGATGACGTCGGGGCCGGCCGCCTGCGCCTTGATGAGGTAAGAAGAATATTCGGTGGTGCCCAGGGGGATGAGATCGGCCCCCAGGTTGGTGGCCCCGAGTTTTTTCAGGTTTTCTTTGTAGGCCGACAGCAGGCCGTGGCCAAAGGCGTAATCGGGCACCAGGAAATAGAATTTCTTGCCGAAGCGCTGCACCAGGGACGGCGCGATGGCATTGACCAGCAAGGTGGTGGAGGGATCCACCTGGTAGACGTTCCAGTGGCAGTTTTCGCCCGTGATGGGGTCGGCGTGGCCGCCTGGGTCCATCATGAAAACGCCTTTTTCATAGGCCACCGCCGACATGGCCATGGTGAGCCCCGAATTGACGTTGCCCACCAGGAAATCGACCTTGTCGCGTTCGATGAGCTTGCGCGCCTTCTGCACGGCCACGCCCGCGTCGCCGCTGGTGGAATCTTCGACGATCAGCTTGGCCGGACGTCCCAGGATGCCGCCTTTGGCGTTGATTTCATCGACGGCCAGTTCCATGCCGTGCAGCTCGTTGCGCCCGGTGATGGCATACGTGCCGGTGAGGGGATTGTCCACCCCCAACTTGACGGGCTGATCACCCTGCGCCAACACGAAGCGTGGCGCGGCAATGGCGGCCACCCCGGCCCCGGCTGCCATTTTCAGCACGGCGCGGCGGCTGATCCCGTTTGAACTGCCATGAATGTCGCTCATTGAAAAGCTCCTCAAAAGCAGCAAGCTGATCTGCACCGCATCGCCAGGGCTTGCCAGGTGACTGTCTAAAAACGCACAACCTTCTCCAGATGTTCGATGTTTGGAATTTTTATACGTCTTGTATCCGGCCACTGTCAATTGGAGAATAGCCCCAGCAAAACAGTACCGTTTCAGTCCTGTTTTTGTATCCGGCGCGGATCGGGACTATTCTATTCATGCCGCGTGAGGGACGCGGCCTTCAACGAGGAGAATCACAATGGCATTCAAACGATCGACTCTGGCAGCCCTGTCATTCGCCGTGGGGGCACTGGCGCTGGCAGGCACCAGTCAGGCGGCTCCAGCCGAGGCCTACACGGCGCAGCTGATTCCGATGAACACCCAGGTGACGCACTCCAACACCACTGGCGAGGCGCGCTTCCACGTCAACGGCGACAAACTCACCATCGACATCCGCGTGAAGAACGCGCCGGCCAACATCGAGCACTGGCAGCACTTCCACGGCCTGCTGACCTCGGGCGTGGCCACCTGCCCCACGCTGGGGGCTGACGCCAACGGCGACCGCATCGTCGATCTGATCGAAACCGAACCCTACGCCGGCACCACCATGGTGCCCTTCGACATGCACCCCGCCGCCATGGACGTGGCCCACGGCCACTATCCCAAGGCCGCGGCGGATGGCAGCTACCACTACCGCCAGGTGGTGTCGCTCAGCGGCCTGTCCGCCGCCTTTGCCAAGGCCTTCCAGGGGCAGGAACTCAACCTGGACAAGCGCGTGATCTTCATCCACGGGGTGCCCGCCGACACCCAGTTGCCCGGCACGGTGCAGTCGCTGGGCCCCATCCCGGCCAGCACCACGCTGCCCATCGCCTGCGGCAAGATCGAGCGCGCCAGCCACTGATCAGCGGCCATAGGCGCTGCTGTCGGGATGATCCAGCGTCGAGTGGTGGCGGTTGTCGTGCATGGCCAGGATGGCAATCGAGCCCAGCACCGCAATCACCACCATATACCAGGGGAACACATTGGCGTACCCCTGGTTTTTCATGAACAACGCCACATATTCAGCCGAGCCGCCAAACAGCGAATTGCCGATGGCGTAGGTAAAACCCACCCCCAGGCCGCGTACGTGCGCCGGAAACATTTCAGCCTTGACGATGCCTGAAATCGAGGTATAGAAGCTCAGGAACACCATGGCCAGCAGAATCATGGCGCCCACCACGACGGGCGACTGCTGCTGGCCGATGGCCGCCAGCAGGGGGACGGGCAGCAACACCATGCCAGCCACGAAGATCAACATCGAATTCTTGCGCCCGATGCGGTCGGACACCATGCCCACGAAGGGCTGCATCACCATGAAGACCAGCAGGCACACCGTCATGATCTCGGCCACCAGCCCCTTGCTCAGGCCCGCCGTGTTGATCAGATACTTCTGCATATAGGTGGTGAAGACGTAAAAGGCCAGCGAACCGATGCAGGTGATGCCCAGCACGACCCAGAAGGCACGCGGGTAGTTCAGCACTTCCCGGAAAGAGCCCGAGCCCTTGCGCTGGCGGTCTTGCGTGCTGGTGGTCTCATCCAGGCCCGCGCGCAGCCACAGCGAAATCAGGGCAGCCACGGCGCCGATGACAAAGGGCAGGCGCCACCAGCCCGCGGTGATCTGTTCCGTGCCCAGGACATGGGTCATGATGACCGCCAGCAGGCTGGCCAGCAACTGGCCGCCAATCAGCGTCACGTACTGAAAGGACGAGAAAAAGCCCCGGCGACCGCGCAGGGCGACCTCGGACATGTAGGTGGCGGTCGAGCCGTACTCGCCGCCCACCGAAATGCCCTGGATGCAGCGCATGAGGATGAGCAGCACCGGCGCGAGCCCGCCCACCGTGGCCGCCGTGGGCAGCAACGCCAGGCCCAGCGAACCCAGCCCCATCATGACGATGGACACCACCATGGCATGCTTGCGGCCGTAGCGATCCGACATGCGACCAAACAGATAGCCGCCCACGGGGCGCATCAGAAAGCCGATGAAAAAGACTCCCGCCGCCTGCATGTAGGCGCCGGTCTGCCCCACCCCGGTGAAGAACAGCTCGGCGAAATAGACGCTGAAAAAGGCGTAGGTGTAAAAATCGAACCATTCGACCAGGTTGCCGCTGGACGCCGCCAGAATCGACTTCACGACCTTGGCGGTAGAGGGTTCCTGGTGTTGCGGCGTATGGGCTTGCGCGCCTGCGGGCAGGCTGGATGCGGCACTTGTCATGTTGTGACCTCCTTATTGTGACTGGAGTATCTTCCTGAAGATCGACGGACACATCCGCAGAGACAACCACGCGGGACTCCGTAAAACTACGCAGGCCGCAGCCCTGTCGCCCCGTGCGGCGGCAAGCACGCGACCGGCGGCATTTCACCCGCACCAGTCATTTGCTTAGAATGAGGCGAGCCCGACCTCCCGCCCACGCCCTTCATGCCACTCAACCTCCTTCGCTTCACGTTTTTGCGCCACTGGCGCTGGGCCCTGGCCGCCTTGCTCGTGGCGCTGCTCACCGTGGCGGCAGGCCGCTGGGCCGAGCAACAAGAGCTGCGGGCCCGCATGGCCTCGCTCAGGCAGGCCGCCGACGCCTACACGCTGGCACTGCACGGCATCATCGACAAATATGGCGACCTGCCCTACGTCACGGCCCGTCATCCCGCCGTGCAAGACCTGCTGCGGCACCCGGACGACCCGCGCCTGGTTCAGGCTGCGGATCACTACCTGGCTGATGTGCAGCAGCGCACCGGCGCCGAAGAGCTCTACCTCGTCGATCGCCAGGGGCTGACGCTGGCCGCCAGCAACTGGAACGACGCCAGCAGTTTCGTGGGCCACACTTACCGGCAACGCCCCTATTTTCAGGACGCCCTGCAAGGCCGCCGCGGGCTGTTCTACGGGGTCGGGCTGACCACCACCCAGCCAGGCCTTTTCATTGCCGAGCCTGTCGCCGCGCAAGACGGCATTCTGGGCGTGGTCGTCGTCAAACTCAGCCTCGCGCCGCTGGCGCAGGCCTGGTCGCGCTCGGCCGACCCGGTCTTCTTGCAAGACGCCCGCGGCATCATTTTCCTGAGTTCAGTCAGCGCCTGGCTGTATCACGCCGAACATCCGCTCGGCGCGGGCGACCTCGACTGGCTGCGAGAGCACAGCCAGTATGGCGCGCGCGATCATTTCGCCCCTCTGCCCTGGCGACTGTCACAGCCCGCCGACCTGCCGACGCAGCGCTTGCAAACCCCGCTCGACGGCCGGGCCCGCGATCTGCTGGCCTGGCAAACGCCGCTGCCCGCACTGGGCTGGACCTTGACGGTAACGGGCGACCTGGGCGAAGTCTGGCGTGCCCGGGAAAAAGCGCAGCTGATCGCCTTGCTGGTCAGCGCCGCCCTGCTGCTGGGCCTGCTGTATTGGCGCCAGCGCGCAAAACGCCACGCCGAGCAGCGACGCGCCCGGCTGGAACGCGAACAAGAGCAAAAGCTGCAGCACAGCGCCCGCCTGGCCAGCGTGGGCGAAATGGCCTCGACCCTGGCGCACGAGCTGAACCAGCCGCTCATGGCACTGTCCAATTTCGCCCTGGCGGCGCAGCAGCTGGCCCCACGGCAAGACCCGGCCCTGCTGAAAGAGGCCCTGGATGGCGTGCTGGAACAATCCACCCGCGCCGCCGACATCGTGCGGCGGGTGCGCGCCTTCATCAACCCGCAGCGTGCCAGCTACGAGCCGCTGGCCGTGGGCGAACTGTTCGCCCACGTGCAGGCCCTGTTGCAGCCCGAGCTGCAACGTGCCCAGACGCGCGTCGTCCGGCAAGCCACCGACACGCTACCCCGCGTCCGGGGAGATCGCATCCTGCTCGAGCAGGTGCTCATCAACCTCATCCAGAATGCCGTCCACGCCATGCAGGCAAGCCCCATCGGGCAGCGCCGAATCGAGCTGAGCGCCTGCCAGGCCGGGCCGATGCTGGAAGTGATGGTCGCCGATCACGGCCCCGGCATCCCGGCGGAAGCGCTGGCGCAGGTCTTCCAGCCCTTTTTCAGCACCCGGCCCGACGGCCTGGGCCTGGGCCTGAAAATCTGCCATACCATCATCGAGGCCCACGGTGGCCAGATGCGCGCAGCCAACCGCCGCCAGGGCGGCGCCGCCTTCACCTTCACTCTGCCTGTCCATCCATGAAAGACGCCCCCCTCACGCTCTACATCGTTGACGACGACGAAGCGCTGCGCCGCTCGCTGCTGTTGCTGCTGTTTTCCCAGGGCGTGCCGGTGCAGGCCTTCGACTCCGGCGAGGCGTTTCTGCAGACGGTCGATCTGCGCCAGCCCGGCTGCGTGATCCTGGACTTGCGCATGACCGGCGTCAGCGGCCTGCAAGTGCTCGACGCCCTGCTGGAGGCCCGCAGCCCTCTGGTGACGCTGTTTCTGTCGGGGCACGGCGACATTCCCACCGCGCTCGAAGCCGTGCGCCTGGGCGCCTACGACTGGGTGGTCAAGCCCAACACCCAGCAACTACTGGATAAAATACCAGCTGCACTGGCGCAGGCCCGCATGCGCAGCAACGCCCAGCAACATTGGGGTGAGCTGACCCCGCGCGAGCGCGAAGTAGCCCAACTGGTGGGCCTGGGCTACCCCAACAAAGAAATCGCCCGCATCCTGGTGCCGCCGTGCAGCCCGCGTTCAGTGGAAACCCACCGCGCCAGCCTGTTCGCCAAACTGGGCGTGGCCAACGACAACGAACTGGGGCGCTGGTTGGGGGCCCACGCCTGGCTGGTGGGGCCCGTGCGGGTCGGCTATCCCGTGCCGATGAAAGGAGCGCCGAGCACTCGATGAGCAGAACACCGGCAAGCGCATGGGCGCAGGTCGGGCTTTACGGCGCGACGACGAGATTATTGTGTACCTCGGTGACGCCTTGGACGGAGCGGACGATCTCGCCCGCCCGCGTGCGTTCGCTCTGGCTCTTGGCAAAGCCCGACAGCTGCACGATGCCGCCCTGGATGGTCTTGATCTTACGAATTTATCAACATTGGACGAAAACGAACAGCTCGACATGACGGTTACCCTCTACGGCATCAAGAACTGCGACACGATGAAGAAGGCCTTCACCTGGCTGGGTGCGCAAGGCGTCGATTTCACATTCCACGATTATCGCGTCGCGGGTATCACCCGCGCCAAAGTCGCAGCCTGGGTCGCCGAGGCAGGGCTGGACAAAGTGCTGAACAAGGCAAGCAAGACATTCCGGGCCTTGCCAAAAGCGGTACGCGACAGTCTGGATGAAGCCAAAGCAATCGACCTGATGGTCGCAGAGCCCACCATGATCAAGCGCCCTGTGCTGTCGACACCGCACGGCATTGAAGTCGGTTTCAAGCCCGAGCGCTACGCGACAATGGTGGCGACGCGCGCCTGATCCTGTGGGACAGATGCAAACGACTACAGAACAGGCAACCTCCGTGCAAAGCAAAAGAATCACAGCAGCGGGTCTCCTGTGATCCGACGCACAAAGGGAGCTTTCCAAGACATGAGCGCGCTCTATCCTGCGTTGCGTATGGCGCACTGCGAACACCACTATCTGCCTTCGCCTCACCCGCCTGACCACCATCGCACCCACCCAGCATTTGCATCTGGTCGGCGATGGTCTCGGTACTGTAGCGGTCGGCTCCGCTGCACCTGGACTATGCCTACACCACCACGGCGCACAGCGCCCAGGGCCTGACCTGCGACCGGGTGCTGTCGCCCAAAGAGTTCCTGCACCTGGGCAGCCGATCCGCCGTAGACCAGGCGTTCTGCCGTTTTGCCAAGGAAGGCAAGCTGCTGCGCGTTGCACGGGGCATCTACACTGCCCCCGTCACCAGCCGGTTCGGCTCGCGGGCCCCTGCCCCAGAAAAGATCGTCCACGCGCTGGCTGAACACCATGGCGAAGTCGTCGTGCCTCATGGTGCCAGCGCGGCCAATGCACTGGGGCTCACGCAGCAGGTTCCTGTCCGCGAGGTCTATCTCACATCCGGGCGCACGCACAAGCTGCGGCTGGACCAGTCTGAAATCCTGGTCAGGCATGTCCCTCGCTGGATGCTGGCCCTGGGCACAGGGTTCTGCTACCGGATATC
>NZ_BCWN01000021.1 GCF_001592225.1 Castellaniella caeni NBRC 101664
GGGGGGGGGGGGGGTGATGGCCTGGCCGGATGGTCTGGATTAATTGTAGTGATTCTACATAATTACCATATTTTTTTGTGTTAGTCGCCATTTTGTCGTTTTGTTACTTTTGCGGTCGATGACTTCTGTCATCAATGCATGGTGTGGGGCGATCCATCCAATCGGTGCCGTCTGTTTGGAGAGATTGTTGAGAATTGATAATTGAATTTAACTACAAAATTACGTGTAGCTTTACATGAGTACTTTTGGACTGGCGATTTTTGATCTGATTCCTGACTTATTAATCTTCATATTTATCCGATTATAAAATAATAATGATGCAATTTATACATGCAATCGTGATTTTTAGACAATTTTGTAGTTATCAAGAAAATTGCTGAAGAGATGGATTGGCTGTTGTTGTCATGGTAATCCCTAGGCTGTAACAATGTAATTTTGCTACATAATGGCCAAGCGCTGAAACTGCGGCGCGTGGCTGTCGGTTCGCGACGGCGTATTCATAAGATCAGGAGACGGCCTATGAAAGCCAACCTAAAATTCCGCATCGCGTCCGTGGCGGGTGCGGTCGTCATGGCGGCCTGCGCGACCGGCGCGCAGGCCTACGATTTCAGCAACAGCCCGTATCTGTTGGGCGATTGGGGGGGGCTGCGCACCTCCCTTGCAGACAAGGGCGTGACTTTCAACCTGGGCTACGGCGGAGAGGCCGCGCACAACGCGACGGGCGGTACGCGTCACTTGACGCGCTACACCGACCAATGGGTGATCGGGACGACGCTGGATCTGGACAAGCTTGTGGGCTGGGGCGGAGCGACGTTCCAGGCCACCATCACGGATCGCAATGGCCGCAACCTGGGGGACGATGCGGAGATCGGCAACAATATGCTGCTGCAAGAAGTCTATGGCCGCGGCCAGACCTGGCATTTGACGCAGTTCTGGCTCGAACAAAAGTTGTTTGACGAGCGGCTGGCCATCAAGGCGGGGCGGGTG
This sequence comes from Castellaniella caeni NBRC 101664, assembly GCF_001592225.1. Classification (GTDB taxonomy): domain Bacteria; phylum Pseudomonadota; class Gammaproteobacteria; order Burkholderiales; family Burkholderiaceae_B; genus Castellaniella; species Castellaniella caeni. The sequence goes on from NZ_BCWN01000021.1 coordinate 988, forward strand.
ACGGTGGGCGAGGATTTTTTTTCCTTTTCGTGTGACTTCCAGAACCTGACCTTTTGCGGTTCGCAGCCCGGCAACCTGGTAGGCGGCTACTGGGTGAATTGGCCGACCAGCCAGTGGGGCGCGCGTGTCAAGTTCAGTCCGACCCAGGACGTCTACGGCCAGATCGGTGTCTATCAGGTCAACCCGAAGTACGTGGACGATCATTACGCCCGGCACCACGGGCTGAGCCTGGACAACCCGAGCGGCACCACCGGCGCCCTGATTCCCCTGGAATTCGGCTGGCTGCCCAGCGTTGCCGGGCGCCCGGGTTCATACAAAGTGGGGGTCTGGTACAACACGTCGCGCGGACAAGACCTGTACGAGGATGTGAACGGACAAGCCATGGGGGTCACGGGCGACCCCGCGCGGGAACATGATGGCCAGTACGGCGCGTACTTGAGCCTGCAGCAACAGATCACCGGCGAGCCGGGCGGGCGTGGCGCCACTGTGTTTCTGAACGTGTCGCAGGCCGACCAAGCCACCGCACAGGTGGATCGGCAATGGGCGCTTGGCGTCCAGTACAAGGGGCCGTTTGGCCGTCTGCAGGATTCTATTGGTGTTGCCGTGGGCGCCACGCACAACAATGGCCGCTATGCGGACTATGTTCATCAGGTCAACGCGCGAACCGGCAGCAATACGGTGGTGGGCGATGACTATGAATACGCTGGCGAGCTGTACTACAGTTGGTCGCCGGTGCGGTCGGTCTTCCTGCGGCCCAACGTGCAGTATGTCATGCATCCGGGTGGCACGTCGCGCAACAGCAATGCCTTCATTCTGGGCCTGAAGACCGGCATCACCTTCTGATGACTCAGCCTGGGCGCCGCTTGTTCTTGAGGCTTTGCTTGGTTCGGGCCAGCACTTGGCTGGCCTGATCGCCGCGCCGCAGGGCGACCCCCAGCGCCAGCACGTCGATGATGGTCAGGTGCGCCAGGCGCGAAATCATCGGGCTGTAGAGCTCGGTGTCTTCCTGGGTGTCGGCTTGCAGCAAGATGGTCGCCAGCGCTGCCAGCGGCGATCCCGACGCTGTGATGGCGATGATGGGGCAGCCGTTGTCGCGGGCCAGGGCAACGGCGTCCAGCAGTTCGCGCGAGCGGCCGGAATGGGAAATCGCCACCAGAGCGTCCCGGGGGCCCAGCAGCGAGGCGGCCATGCTTTGTGTGTGGCTGTCCGCATAGGCCACCACGGCCAGGTCGAAGCGAAAGAATTTGTGCTGGGCGTCGGTGGCGACGATGCCCGAGTTGCCAATGCCGTAGAACTCAATGCGGCGGGCTGTCGTCAGTCGATCGATGGCCGCCTCGATCTGGTCGGGATCCAGGCCGTCGCGGATGCGCAACAGCGCCGACACCGCGTTGTCGAAGACCTTGCCCGCCAGGGCGGGGATGCCCTCGTCTGGCTGCAGGGTGGAATGCACGTAGGGCACCCCGCTGAGCTGGCTGGCCGCCAATTGAACTTTGAGATCGGGCCAGCCAGCATAGCCGAGTGTCCGGCACAGTCGGATGACGGTGGGTTCACTGACTTCGGCGGCCTGGGCGACGTCTCCGATAGCCATGCGCGAGGCATCGCCCGGTCGCGCGAGGATCAGGCGGGCGACGCGGGTGGCGGCGCGGCTCAGGTGCGGCAGGCGGTTGCGCAGCTCAGGCAGGATGGGTGTGTTCATTGGCCGCTTAGTATAAAGCGCCGCGCGGGCCCGGACGGGGCTCGGCTAAAATCCGCGATCATGAAGCCTACCTTGATTGCCATTGTGCCGGCCGCCGGAATCGGTGCGCGTGCGGGCCGTGTCGGCGACGCGCCCAAGCAGTATCGCCTGTTGCGGGGTGAACCCATGCTGCGCCGCGCCGTGTGCGCCTTGCTGGCGGATGTGCGCATCGCCGAGGTGCGGGTGGCGGTGGCGGCGGGGGATCCCTGGGTGGCGCGGGCGCTGTCAGGTTTGCCGCGCGTGGTGTGGCGACCGTGTGGCGGCCCCTCGCGTGCCATGACCGTGCGGGCCGCTTTGCTGGATGCGAACCTGGCGCCGGATACCTGGGTGCTGGTTCACGATGCGGCACGCCCCGGTCTTCCCCCGCAGGCGCTGGCGCGCCTGATCGATACTTGCCTGTCGCAGGATCGGGGGGGCTTGTTGGCCGTGCCTGTGGCGGATACGGTCAAGCAGGCGGATCCTGTGTCCTTGGCCGCCGGGCCGGAGATCGTCGCCCGGACGTTGCCGCGCGAGCACCTATGGCTGGCGCAGACGCCGCAAATGTTCCGTGTGGGGGAACTGCACGCCGCCCTGGACGCCTGTGCGCAGGACGTGCGTGTCACGGATGAGGCCTCGGCGGTGGAATTGTCGGGCGGACGCCCGCCTGTGCTGGTGCCCGGCAGTCGCTGGAATGACAAACTTACCTGGCCTGGAGACTTCGAGTGGTTTGAGGCCTGGCTGCGCGGCGGGCCGCAGGATGCCTGACAGCCATGCCTTTCTAGTAAAATTACTTATTTAACAAATAAATCAATATTTTCTGATTTAAATGTAGTTTTACTAGAAATTGATCTATACTGGCCTTCCTGTTCAGCTAGGAGGCCGCCGTGAATCCGCATTCCGTCATTCAGTCTGTCACTGACCGTATCATCGAGCGCAGCCGCGCCACCCGGGAACGCTATCTGGATCGCACGCGCTCTGCCTATGGACAGCGCGCGCAGCGCAGCATCCTGGGTTGCACGAATCTCGCGCATGCCGTTGCCGCCGAATCCCCGGACGGCAAGACTCGCCTGACGACGACCGAGCGCCCCAATTTGGCGATCGTGTCCGCCTATAACGACATGTTGTCGGCGCATCAGCCGCTGGGACGCTATCCCGACTGGATCAAGCAGGCGGCGTTCGGCGCAGGGGGCAGCGCCCAGTTCGCCGGCGGCGTGCCAGCCATGTGCGACGGCATCACACAGGGCCAGGCGGGCATGGAATTGAGCCTGTTCTCGCGGGACGTCATCGCCATGTCCACCGCAATTGCGCTCAGCCACCAAATGTACGACGCCGCCGTCTGCCTGGGCGTGTGCGACAAGATCGTGCCAGGCCTGTTGATCGGCGCGCTGACGTTTGGCCATCTGCCTGTCGTGTTCGTGCCCGCCGGCCCCATGCCCTCGGGGATATCCAATGATGAAAAAGCGAAGGTGCGTCAACGGTACGCCAAGGGAGAAGTCGATCGCGCCGCGTTGCTGGAGTCGGAACTGCGGGCCTATCATGCGCCCGGCACCTGTACGTTTTACGGCACGGCCAATTCAAATCAGATGCTCATGGAAATCATGGGCCTGCATTTGCCCGGTGCCTCGTTCGTGCCGCCCGGCACGGCGCTGCGCGAGGCGCTCACCCGTGAGGCTGCCCGTCACGCGCTTGGCCTGGCTGCCAGCGGCGAGCATTTCACGCCGATCGCCGAAGTCATCAGCGAGCGCACCCTGGTCAACGGGATCGTCGGCCTGCTGGCGACTGGCGGCTCCACCAATCACACCATGCACCTGGTGGCGGTGGCGCAAGCAGCGGGCGTGCAGATCAATTGGGACGATTTCGCCGAGATATCCACGGTGGTGCCGCTGCTGGCGCGCGTCTATCCCAACGGCGCGGCGGACGTGAACCAGTTTCATGCCGCTGGCGGCATGGCGTGCCTGATCCGTGGGCTGCGTCGGGCCGGCCTGCTGCACGAGGACGTTGTCACGATCATGGGACATGGGCTGGATGCCTATGAGCGTGTCCCGGTATTGCGCGAGCGGCATCTGGTCTGGGAAGACGGGCCGCGGGCCTCTTCGGACGCGTCTGTTCTGCGGGAGCCGGAAGCCCCCTTCAATCCGGATGGTGGCTTGAAATTGCTGCGCGGCAACCTGGGGCGCGCGGTCATCAAGTCGTCCGCCGTGGCGTCGGAACACCAAGTCGTGGAGGCGCCGGCCCGGGTCTTCGACAGCCAGAAGGCCTTGCTCGATGCGTTCCAGCGCGGCGAACTGGAGCAGGATTTCGTGGCTGTCGTCCGTTTTCAGGGCCCCCGTGCCAACGGCATGCCTGAGCTGCACAAGCTGACGCCCGCCTTGTCGGTCCTGCAAGGCATGGGGTATCACGTCGCCCTGGTGACGGATGGCCGCATGTCGGGGGCCTCGGGCAAGATTCCCGCCGCCATTCATGTCACGCCCGAGGCTCAGGCGGGCGGCCCTCTGGCGCGGGTACGCGATGGCGACCTGATCCGGGTCGATGCACGTGCCGGTGTGCTGGAAGTGCTGGGGGGGCCGACCTGGCAGGATCGTGAACCGGCGCCGTTCGACCCGCGCGAGGCATCCTGGGGTGTCGGCCGGGAGCTATTTTCCGTGGCGCGCGCGCACGCGGTGGGTGCCGAGCAAGGGGCCAGCTTTTTTCAGTGGGGTTGATCGGTGCCTGATGTCTTGGCGGCGTGCATCGAGAGAGGCTCCGGGTTCGGTTCGGGGCACCAGTACAGCCTGCTATGGGGGGCGGCCATCAGCACCGCCCGTATTGGCAACTCGGGTGCGCCAGCCAGCGCCTGTTCCAGAACCCGCCGCTTGGCCGCGCCCTCGATAGCGACATAAATATGGCCCGATTGCACGATGGCGCTGAGATTCAGGGTCAGGCGGCGCCAGACGGACGCGGCGGGGGCGACGGCCAGGTAGGCGGGGGGGCGGTTTGGGTTCAGCGCTGCGTCCAGAACCGGATCGTCGGGGAACAGGGACGCGGTATGCCCGTCCGCGCCCATGCCCAATACGATGACGTCGGGCGCTGCGGAGACGGGGCCGGGCCTGGGGGGAGAGAAGTGCGCCTGGGCGGCCGCCCGGTGCAGCAGGTGCCGCCGGATCAGGGCCTCGTTGCTGTCAGGGGATGTCGGCGGCACGCAGCGCTCATCGACCAGCGAGATCGTGATCCTCGACCAGGGCAGGGGGCTGCGGGACAGGGTTTCCAGCAGCAATGCGGGCGACCGGCCACCCGAGACAGCCAGGTGGGCAGCCCCGCGCTCATGCAGCGCGCGCTGTAGATCGCACACGATGGCCTGGGCCAGCGCCCAGGCCTGTTCGGCGCCCGACGTGGAGAGATGCCAGGTTGGGGTGCTCATGCGTCGCCGCCCTGGGCCTGGCGCGCCAGCGCCCGGGCCGCGCCGATCAGGGCGGGGTGACGGGCCTGGATCACGAATGTCGGAATCTGCCCCAGGTAGCCCTGGAAGCGCCCCTTGTCCTCGAACCGTGCCCGGAAGGGGGATCGGTCGAAGAACGGCCCCAGTTTGGGAATGATGCCTCCGCCGATGTACATGCCTCCCTGGGCGCCCAGGATCAGGGCCAGGTTGGCGGTGACTGTTCCCAGAAAGGCGCACAGGCTGTTGAGCGCGCGCAGACAGAGGGCGTCGGTGCTCCGCAATGCCTGTTCACTGATGCGGGCGGCGCTCAGGGGCTCGACGGAGTGCCCGGCCAACGCGGCGTGCGCCAGATAGAGGTTTTCCAATCCCTGGCCGGAAATCAATCGCTCGGCCGATACGTGTCCATGTCGGTTGCCCACCCAGTCGATCAGGGCGGCTTCTTCGCGATTGCGTGCCGCCAGGGTGATGTGGCCGCCTTCGCCCGCCAGCGGCGTGTAATCGTTCTGACAGGGAATCAGGCCGGAGATGCCCAGGCCCGTGCCGGGCCCGATCAGGCCGATGGCGGCACCAGCGCGGATGGCTCCGCCACCGACTTGACGCAGATCGGCGGGCCCCAGGGCGGGAATGGCCATGGCCAGGGCGGTGAAGTCGTTGACGACCCGCAGGACGTCCAGGCCCAGCGCATCGCGCAGCGCTGAAATGGAGAACTGCCAGTGATGGTTGGTCATGCGCACCAGGTCGCTCGATACCGGGTTGGCGATGCCGAAGGCGCACCAGCGCGGCGATGGCAGTCGGGCGGCTTTGAGATAGGCGGTGATGGCCTCGGCGGGCCCGGGGTAATCGGCGCATGCCAGCGTCTGGATTGCCGTCATGGCTGCGCCTGCGGCCGGAATCATGGCGAAACGGGCGTTGGTGCCGCCGATGTCGCCGACGAGTCGCGGGTACGTGGGGTCTGGTGAAATGAGTGAAACGGTTTGCGTCATCATGGTGAAGTGGAGGATTCGGGGTCGAGGCCAGTGTGCCAGTACAGGCCGTGGCGGGCCAGCATGGCCTCGGCAGCGGCGGGCCCCCAGGAGCCGCTGACGTAGGGCTGGGCGGCCTGGCCGATCCGGTTCCAGGCCTGCAGGATGGGTTCGATCCAGCGCCAGGCGGCTTCCTGTTCGTCGCGGCGCACGAACAGCGTCAGCTTGCCGTTCAGAAGATCGCTGATCAGGCGCTCGTAGGCATCCAGTTGCCGATGCTGGGCAGACTGGACGTAATCCAGGTTCAGCGCCACGGGGCGCAGGCGCATGCTGTCACCTGGCGATTTGGACATCAGGTGCAGCGTCATGGTTTCCTGCGGCTGCATGCGGATCACCAGGCGGTTGGCCTGCAGGCCGGCCACGGGGGTGTCGAAGATCGAGGTCGGCACGTCGCGGAATGTCACGACGATTTCGGCCAGTCTCCGGCTCAGGCGCTTGCCTGTACGCAAGAAGAACGGTACTCCCGCCCAGCGCCAGTTGTTGATGCGGGCGGTCAGGGCGACGTAGGTTTCGACTGCGCTGTCTGTCTTGACGCCTACCTCGTCCCGGTAGCTTGACTGGGCACCCTTGCCCAGATATTGGCCCCGCACGGTATGGGTCAGCACGGCGGAATCCCGTAGGGGTTCCAGGGCGGCCAGGATCTTGAGCTTTTCGTCGCGCACGGCGTCGGCCTGCGTGCTGAGGGGAGGTTCCATCGTCAGGATGGCCAGCAGCTGCAGCAGGTGGCTTTGTACCATGTCGCGCAGGGCGCCCGTGTTGTCGTAGAAATTTCCGCGCGAGCCGATGCCTTCCTGTTCGGCGACTGTGATCTGGACATCGCGCACCCATTCGCGGCGCCAGAGCGGTTCGAGCAGTACATTGCCGAATCGCAACGCCAGCAGGTTCTGGACGGATTCCTTGCCCAGGTAATGGTCGACGCGGTAGATCTGCGTTTCCTGAAAATACTGGCCGATTTCATCGTTGATGGCGCGAGATGAGCCCAGATCGTGGCCTAACGGCTTCTCGATGGCGATCCGGCTGTCCGGCCGGATCAGTTCATGTTCGTGCAAACCTTTGCAGATGGCGGCAAACAGCGATGGCGCCGTGGACAGATAGAACACCCGGGGCCTGCCAGCCGTCAGCCGGGCCGCCAGCGCGGCGTAGTCCGCAGTTCGGCGTGCGTCCAGCGAGACGTAGTGCAGTCTTTTTTCAAATGATGCCCAGTCGTTCGGTGGGTCGTCCGGGCGCTTCAGTGTCTGGGACAGGCTGCGGCGGAAGGCAATGTCGTCCCCGGGGCTGTGGGCGACGGAGAAAATCCGTGTGTGTGGCCCCAGCAGCCCCTGGCCGTGCAGGTGCAGCAGTGCGGGCAGCAGCTTGCGCCGGGCCAGATCGCCTGTGCCGCCGAACAGGATGAAGTCGGTGTCTGGAGAGCAGTTCATGGTGTGATCCGTCTTTGGGTGAGGCTCATTCGATGGAGTAGACAGGTTGCTATTATGTAGTAAAAATACATTTAATTCGAGTGCTAAATTACCTCACCCTTATATACATAAACTGGGTTGTTAGGGATTTCCATAAGCTACATACACGTAAAAAATCCTTAATATGTAGTCAAACTAAATTCCTTAAAAGGAGGAGTTCTATGAAATTCAAGATGCGAGCCCTGTGCGCCGGCGCATTGGGGTGCCTGCTGTTCGGCAGCGTTGCGGCCCATGCCACGAACATTGAGGTGCTGCACTGGTGGACTTCCGGCGGCGAGGCCAAGGCTGCCGCTCAGTTGAAATCCATCATGGAATCCAAGGGCTACACCTGGAAGGATTTCGCGGTTGCAGGCGGCGGGGGCGAAAATGCCATGACCGTTCTCAAGACCCGGGTGGTGTCGGGCGATCCGCCGGCCGCCGCTCAGATCAAGGGGCCCAGTATCCAGGAATGGGGTGCCGAGGGCGTATTGGCTGACCTGAGTCCGGTGGCCAATGTCGAAAAATGGGATCGCATGCTGCCTGAGGTCGTGGCGGACGTGATGAAATACGATGGCCATTACGTGGCTGTTCCGGTCAATGTCCATCGGGTCAACTGGATGTGGATCAATCCCGCCGTGTTCAAAGCAGCCGGGGCGGATGTCCCGCGTACTTGGGATGAATTCCCCGAGGCGGCAAAGAAAATTCGCGCAGCCGGCTATATTCCCCTGGCGCACGGCGGCCAGCCCTGGCAGGATTTCACCGTATTCGAGTCCGTCGTCCTGGGCGTGGGTGGCGCGGATTTCTACCGCCAGGCGATGGTCAAGCTGGATCAGAAGGCCTTGCACAGCGATACGATGAGGCATGCCTTCGAGGTCTTCGGATCCTTGCGCGCTGATATCGACCCCGATGCGCCCAACCGTGACTGGAATCAGGCCACCGCCATGGTCATCAACGGCAAGGCGGCCATGCAGCTGATGGGTGACTGGGCCAAGGGGGAATTCACCCAGGCGGGCAAGATGCCGGGCAAGGATTATGAGTGTGTGGCGGCGCCAGGTTCCCAGAATGCCTTCACCTTCAACATCGACAGCCTAGTGATGTTCCAGCAAAACGATGCCAACGTGACCAAAGGGCAGCATGCCCTGGCGTCCGCCGTGCTCAGCCCTGCCTTCCAGAAAGTCTTCAATCTGGCCAAGGGCTCGATTCCCGTGCGCACGGATATGGATCTGTCCGACTTCGATGCCTGCGCCCGCAAGTCCGCCCGTGATTTCCAGGCGGCGGCCAAGGCCGGGACGCTGGTGCCCAGCATTGCCCATCAAATGGCCGTGCCCGCGGCGACTGCCGGAGCCATGCAGGATGTCGTGACCCAGTTCTTCAATGCGCCCGGTGCCTCGGTGGACAATGTGCTTGACCGGCTGGCTCAGGCGGCCCGGATTCAATAAAAAAGGCTGATGATGGAACAAAGTCTGGACATGGCTTCAGGCGCCCGGCCCCGGTCGGTCGGGTGCCGTGCGCTGGCCTGTTTGGGGCGGGGCCTGGACACCTGGATGCCCCGGTTGGTGCTGTCGCCCAGTGTCGTGATCATGCTGCTGTTCATCTATGGCTACATGCTGTGGACGGTCGTGTTATCCCTGACCCCATCGCGTCTGTTGCCTCGCTATGAGTTCGCCGGCATGGCGCAGTATGTCGCGCTGTTCAGTAATGATCGTTGGTGGCTGGCGCTGAAGAACCTCGTGATCTTCGGCAGCCTGTTCGTTGTCTTGTGCCTGGTCGTGGGGCTGTTGCTGGCTGTCTTGCTGGATCAGCGCATTCGCGCGGAGGGCGCCATTCGCGCCATCTACATGTATCCGATGGCCTTGTCGTTCATCGTGACGGGAACCGCCTGGCGCTGGATGCTGAACCCCGACCTGGGCCTGCAGCATGTGGTGCGTGGCCTCGGCTGGACTTCGTTTCGCTTTGACTGGCTGGTGGATCCGGATCGGGCGATCTACACCGTCGTGATTGCCGCCGTCTGGCAGTCGTCGGGTTTTGTGATGGCGCTGTTCCTGGCGGGCCTGCGCGGCATGGACGAATCCATCATCCGGGCGGCTCGGGTCGATGGTGCGTCCATGCCCACCATCTATCGCCGGATCATCCTGCCTTGCCTGCGTCCGGTGTTTTTTTCCTCGATCATGATTCTCATGCACATCGCCATCAAGAGCTTCGATCTGGTGGTTGCCCTGACCAACGGTGGGCCGGGCCTGGCGACGGATCTGCCTGCCGTGTTCATGTATGCCTTTGCCTTCACCCGCAACCAGGTCGGCCTGGGCGCCGCCAGCGCGGTCATGATGCTTGCGACGGTGGCGGCGATTCTTGTTCCGCTCATTTATTCTGAACTCCGGAGGCCTGTTCATGGCTGATGCCACGCATTCCCTGGCTGGACGTCGGCCCCGATCGGCCCGCTTGGGGCGTTGGATGATCTATGTCTTGCTGGGCCTGGTGTGCCTGTATTATCTGGCGCCTCTGTACGTGATGGTGGTCACGTCCTTCAAGAGCCTGGCGGAGATCCGCACCGGCAACCTGCTGGCCCTGCCCTCCGATCCGACCCTGGAACCCTGGGCCAAAGCCTGGTCGTCGGCCTGCACGGGGGTGCGCTGCCAGGGCTTGCAAGATTATTTCTGGAACTCCGTCCGGTTCGCGGTGCCCGCCGTGCTGATCTCGACGGCCATCGGCGCGCTCAACGGCTACGTATTGACCAAGTGGCGTTTCCGCGGCGGTAATCTGTTTTTCGGCATGCTGTTGATCGGCTGCTTCATTCCGTTCCAGGTCATTCTGCTGCCCATGGCCCGTACGCTTGGCGCCCTGGGTATTGCCAGCAGCCTGATGGGCCTGGTGTTCGTGCACGTGGTCTACGGCATCGCCTTCACGACGCTGTTCTTTCGCAACTACTATGTGGCCATCCCTGACGAGCTGGTCAAGGTGGCCCGTATTGACGGGGCTGGCTTTTGGCGGATTTTTTTCTCGATCATCCTGCCCTTGTCGGGGCCGATCATCGTGGTCAGCATCATCTGGCAATTCACCCAGGTCTGGAACGACTTCCTGTTTGGGGTGGTCTTTTCCTCGGGCGAGCGTCAACCGCTGATGGTGGCGCTGAACAACCTGGTCAATACGTCCACCGGGGTCAAAGAATACAACGTCGATATGGCGGGCGCGATTTTTGCCGCGCTGCCCACTTTGCTGGTGTATGTCGTCGCCGGAAAATATTTTGTGCGCGGCCTGACCGCCGGCGCCGTCAAGGGTTGAGGCCCGCTTCAAAAGGGAGACTCAGTGTGGGTTCTTTATCCATTCGCAATGTACGCAAGGTCTATCACGGTAATGAAATCCTGAAAGGCATCAATCTGGATGTCCAGGATGGAGAATTCCTGATCCTGGTGGGGCCGTCCGGATGCGGCAAGTCGACGTTGCTGTCCATGATCGCCGGGCTGGATCCGGTGGATGAGGGCGAGATTTTGATTGGCGGCCGCCGGGTCAATGATCTCGGGCCCAAGGATCGTGACATCGCCATGATGTTCCAGTCCTATGCCTTGTATCCCAACATGTCGGTGGCCCGCAATATTTCCTTTGGCCTGGAGATCCGCAAGGTGCCGCGCCCCGAACGCGAGCGCATTGTGCTGGACGTGGCGCGGATCCTCCAGATCGACCATCTCCTGGATCGCCGCCCCTCGCAGCTGTCCGGCGGGCAGCGGCAGCGGGTGGCCATGGGCCGCGCCATCGCCCGGGCGCCAAGTCTGTTCCTGTTTGACGAACCCCTGTCCAACCTGGACGCGCGCCTGCGTATTGAGATGCGGCTTGAAATCAAGCGTCTGCACCAGCGCATGGGCACCACGATCATCTATGTGACGCACGACCAGATCGAAGCCATGACGCTGGGCGATAAAATCGCCGTCATGAAAGGCGGAGAGGTGCAGCAGTTCGGCACACCGCAGGACATCTATGACAACCCCGCCAATCGTTTTGTGGCGGAATTCATGGGATCACCCACTATGAACTTCATCGACACCCGGCTCGAGGCGCGGGGAGGGCGGCTGGGCGTGCGTCTGGATGCCGACGGCAGTGGCTACTGGATGCCCGTGGCCGGGCAGGCCCAGGCGCTGCTTGCGTCCCGGGCAGGACAGCCCATCCAGTTGGGTATCCGGCCTGAACAGATCACCCATGCCCGCCAGGAAGACCCTGATTCGGTGGCTCGCCTGCGCGTCGTGCTGACCGAGCCCACGGGGCCCGACACGATGGTTTTGGTGTCACTCAATGGGCGCGACGTCACTTGCCGGGTGCACCCGGATCATGCTGTTTCGCCGGGCGCTTCCATGGCACTGCAGTTTGATCTGTCCAAGGCCGTCTATTTTGACCAGGCCAGCGGGCTGCGGGTAGCATGAGCGACGCGGGCCAGATCGGCGACGAGTCGCCCGAAGCCGACGCACCACATCCCGGCGGCCCCCGCCTGCTGGCCGATGTGGGGGTGACCCACGCCCGGTTCGCGCTGGAATCCGCCCCTTTGAGGCTGGAACAATCCGCCACGCTGAACTGCCGTGACTACGACAGCCTGCCAGCAGTCGTGACGGCCTACCTGGAGGGCATCCAGGGAGAGCGGCCCCGCCATGCCGTCATCGCCATCGCCAACCCTGTGCAAGGCGACGAGGTGCGCATGACGAACCGGGATTGGCGGTTTTCCATTGAGGCAACCCGTCGGACGCTGGGCCTGGACATACTGCTGGTGGTCAACGATTTCACCGCCATGGCCATGTCCTTGCCTCGTCTGGGGCGGGCCGATCGGTTGCGGATTGGCACGGGCGGCGAGCCGCAGCCGGGCGTGATCGGGTTGATCGGGCCGGGATCCGGACTGGGCGTGTCGGGCCTGATTCCGGCGGCAGATCACTGGGTGACGCTGGGCAGCGAGGGAGGGCACGTCAGTTTCGCGCCCGGCAATCCCCGCGAACTGGACATCCTGCGACACGCCTGGACCTTATTCGGCCATGTGTCGGCCGAGCGCCTGTTGTCCGGCCCCGGCCTGGAACTGATCTGGCGCGTGCTGGCGGGCCGGGGGACGCTCGCGGCGTCTGCTCCTGCGGCTGTGGAGATTGTGGCCCAGGCCCTGGCTGAGCAAGCGCTCGCTGTCGATGTCGTGGACACGTTCTGCGGCATGCTGGGATCGGCGGCGGCCGATCTGGCGCTGACGCTGGGTGCCTCGGGGGGTATCTATATCGGCGGCGGGCTGGTTCCGCAATTGGGCCGGCGCCTGGCTCAATCGCCGTTCCGGGATCGCTTCGAGGACAAGGGGCGCTTCAGCGACTACGTGCGGCGGATTCCGACGTATCTCGTGACCAGCCAGGATCTCAGTCTGAAGGGGGTGTCCGCGATCCTGGATCAGCAGTTGCGCCTGCTGCGCGGGGATACCATGTTGCTGGATCGGGTTCGGGGAGCACTGCCGGGCATGAGCCCGGCGGGCCGGAAAGTCGCACAATTGCTGCTGTCGCAACCACACGGGTTCGTGCAAGATCCAATTGCGACGCTCGCGCGCAACGCGGGGGTCAGCCAGCCGACCGTCATCCGGTTTTGCCGCGCGTTGGGGTTTCCTGGCTTGCTGGATTTCAAGCGCAAGCTGGCCTCTGGTCTGAGCAGTTCCATTCCCCTGCAGCACAGCCAGGTCAAGGCGGGCGACCGCACGCCCGATCTGTCGGCCAAGGTGCTGGACAATACGGCATCGGCCATCCTGCGCCTGCGTGACACCATTGACGCCCAGGCGGTCGGCCGCACCATCCGTCTGCTGCGGGCCGCGCAGCGAATTGAGATCTTCGGTGCGGGCGGTGCCGGGGTGGCCGGCCTCGACGGGCAGGATGCGTTCCTGCATCTGGGGATTCCAGCCGCCGTTTACCCTAGCGCCCGGCTGGAGCAGGCCGCCGCCCGATCCCTGGACGCGCAGGCCGTGGTGGTGGCCGTTTCAGAAACTGGCAGCCAGCCAGAACTGCTGTCGGCTGTGGCAACGGCGCGCGGCCGGGGGGTGCCGGTGGTCGCCGTGACGCGGGCGGATTCTCCATTGGCGCAAAACGCCGACATCTGCCTGGCGGTTGATTCTGTCGAGAACGATGCGGCCCAGCGAACCATGGTGTCGCGAATCCTGCAGTTGCTGATGCTGGATGTGATGGCGGTCGGGGTCGCCATGGCGGCTCGCCGACCTGAACCCAGGTTGGGCGTCGCGGGGCCGGAGCATGATCCGCATCCCGGCTAAAATCTTCTGCTGATCTTCCGTCCGCAGAGGCCATTCATGACGCAGCGTTTTCCCTTTCGCATTGGCCAAGGCCACGATTTGCACGTGCTGGTGGCAGGACGCCCGCTCATCATCGGGGGGGTGCGCATCCCCTACGAGCGGGGGCTGGCCGGGCACTCGGATGCCGACGTGCTGCTGCATGCGGTGACGGATGCCGTGCTGGGGGCGGCGGGGCTGGGCGACATCGGCCGCCATTTTTCCGACCGCGACCCGCGCTGGGCGGGGGCCGACAGCCGCCTGTTCTTGCGGGAAGCGGCCCGGCTGGCCCGCGAGGCGGGCTGGGGCGTGGTCAACGTGGATGCCACCGTGCACGCCCAGGCGCCCAAGATCGGCCCGCATGCGGCGGCCATGTCAACCTGCATCGCGCAAGAACTGGGCATCGAGGCCTGCGACGTGAACGTCAAGGCCAAGACCAACGAAGGGCTGGGTTATCTGGGCCGCGGCGAAGGCATTGCCGCCAGTGCCGTGGCCCTGCTGGCCCGCGTGTAAACCCGCCTGTGCCCTTGCATGTCCCTTGCCTATACCTCGCCGTCGGCACCCTGCCTGGCCTGGGCTGCCATGATGCGGCAGGCGCCGCCCGCTGAAGGCCGCGGGCGAAGGGCGCGCAGGGCGCGGGCCTGAAGGTTCGGGCCTAAAGCGTTGCGCCGCCGATGGCCCGGTTGCAGGCGCACAGGCCTTCGGTGAGCAGGCCGTCGAGGATGCGCAGGGTTTCTTCGGGGCTGCGGCCCACGTTGACGTTGTTGACCGACACGTGCTGGATGATGTTGTCGGGGTCGACCACGAAGGTCGCGCGCAGGGCGACGCCTTCGGTTTTTTCGCGGATGCCCAGCTGGTCGATGAGCGCGCCGTTGGTGTCGCTGAACTGATAATGGTTGAGCTTGCTGAGTTCGGCGTTTTCGCGGCGCCAGGCGAGCTTGACGTATTCGTTGTCGCTCGACCCGCCCATGAGCACGGCATCGCGCGTGTCGAATTCATCGGCCAGCGCGTTGAAGCCGACGATCTCGGTGGGGCAGACCTGGGTGAAGTCTTTGGGGTAGAAGTAGATCACCTTCCACTTGCCGGGAAAGGAGGATTCGGTGATGTCTTCAAAGGCGGAAACGCCGTTTTCTTCGGGCTGGTTGAACCCGGGTTTGACGCCGGTGACGCGAAAGGCCTCGAGCTTGTCGCCTATGGTTTTCATCGGGGCTCCTGTGTGAGTGGCCGCAAGGGCGATGGGCTCATTCTACGCTATGGCCCTGACGCCGCCGTCTGGCTGTGCGGCCTCGGGGTGTGGCGCCTGGTGCCGTCGTTTCAGGCGGTTTTGTCGGCGGGCGCCTTGGCCTTGGCCTTGGGGATTTCGATGCGTGCCAGCAGGCCCTGGGTGGGCTGCGAGATGAGCTCGAATTTGCCGCCCACCTGGCCCAGCAGGCGCTCGACGATGGACAAGCCCAGGCCCGCGCCGCTGACCCCCGTGCGGGCCGATTCGCCGCGCGCGAAGGGGCGCAGCAGGCGCTGGATGTCGGCGTGCGGAATGCCCGCGCCCCGGTCTTGCACCTCGATGCGCAGCAGGTTGCCCGTCTGGTAGGCGCGCAAGGTGATGTGCGCGCGGTCGTCGCTGGCGCTGCGGCCGTAGCGCCGCGCGTTTTCGATCAGGTTGCTGACGATGCGCTTGAGGTCGTTGGCGCTGATGCGTGCCTGCAGGCCGGGCTCGATGCCCGCCTGCAGCTCGCCGCCCAGCGATTCGGTGTGGCTGCGTTCGCGTTCGAGCAGGTCTTGCAGCACGCGCGAAACGTCGATGCCGGCCTCGGGCACCTGGCCCGCCGGACGGGCGTATTCCATCAGCTGGCCGATACTGTGATTGATCTGCGCCAGGTCTTCGTCGATGGCCTGGCGCGCTTCGTCGCTCATGTGGCTCATTTCGATTTCGAGCCGGATGCGCGCCAGCGGCGTGCGCAGGTCGTGCGAGATGCCGGCCAGCATGATTTCACGATCGGCCTCGTTTTGTCGCAGGTCGCGCGCCATGCGGTTGAAGGCGATGTTCATGTCGCGGATTTCGATGGGGCCTTTTTCCGGCAGCGGCGTGGGCATCTGGCCGCGTGCCAGCTGCTGCGCCACTTTGGCCAGCTGCGCCAGGGGCAGGTTGATGAAGCGCACGCTGATGGCGGCCCCGAGCAGGGCCAGCATGAGCGAGGCCGCCACCCAGCCCAGCCATTCGCGGCCCGTGGTCAGGCGCAGCTGGTCGCGGTCGAAGACCAGCCAGTATTGCGTGTCATCGATGTGAAAGCTGATCCAGATGCCCGGCACCTGATTGACGGCCCACATCATGGCGGTCTGCGAACCCAGGCGGTTGCGGATTTCCGATGAGACGTTGTCCCAATAGGTGCTGTGCGGCAGGGGTTCGAGCACGTCGGAGGGGTCGCGCGGCTGCACGCGCAGACTTTCCTGCGTGGCCAGGTCGAGCAGCAGGGCGGGCCGCACCTTGGTCGGCGCATAGACCAGCGCCGAGCGGGTGATGCTGACGGTGGTGGCGATGCGCTGCGCCAGCTGCACGGCACGCGGCCCCTCTTCGATGTTGAAGACGATCTGCAGCCACGCCCCCAGGCTGACCAGCATCAGGAATGCGATCAGCAGGAAGGAACGCGTGAACAGCCCCATGCGCAGACGCGGCAGGATGGCGTGTCGGATGTGCTTGGCAATCGTCATGACGGTGGATGGCGGCGCGAGGTGCTCTGGGTAAAGAGCACGGGCGGCTGGTCAGCCGGGTGGCGGACACGACGCCCGCGCCAGGAGAGGCGGGGCCTCTGGCTGGCGCGCGGGCGCGGGCAGTGGTCTCATTGCCCGCCGTCGGGGACGAAGACGTAGCCCAGCCCCCAGACGGTCTGGATGAAGACGGGCTTGGACGGGTTGGGTTCGATCAGCTTGCGCAGGCGCGAAATCTGTACGTCGAGGCTGCGGTCGAAGGCTTCGTATTCGCGGCCACGGGCGAGTTCCATGAGCTTGTCGCGCGACAGCGGCACCTTGGGGTGCCGGGCGAAAACCTTGAGCACGGAGAATTCGCCCGTGGTGATGGCCACGGATTCGCCGCTTTTCGTCAGCGTGCGGGTGGACAGGTTGAGCACGTAGGGGCCGAACTCGACCGATTCGTTTTCCTGGCTGGGGGCGCCCGGGTGTTCTTCGGTGCCGCGGCGGCGCAAAATGGCGTTGACCCGCGCCAGCAGCTCGCGCGGGTTGAAGGGTTTGGTGAGGTAGTCGTCGGCGCCCATTTCAAGGCCCACGATGCGGTCGATTTCCTCGGCCTTGGCGGTGAGCATGATGATGGGGGTGTTATCGTGGTTGCCGCGCAGGCGGCGGCAGATGGACAGGCCATCTTCGCCGGGCAGCATCAGGTCGAGCACCAGCAGGTCGAAGTGTTCGCGCTGCCAGAGTTTGCCCATCTCTTTCGCGTCTTCAGCGACATAGACATTGAAGCCCTGCTCGGATAGATATCGGCGCAGCAGGTCGCGCAGCCTGGGGTCGTCATCGACGATCAGGATTTTGCGGGTGAGGGTCTGGGTATGTGTGTTCATGGGGAAAATGTAACAGGGTCGAGAAAACGGCACCAGCGCTTATCACAAGAAATTACACAATAAGCGTTTCGTTGTCGCGTGTATCGCTGTCAGTGTCCTCCATTAAAATGCGGTTGCCATGGACGATTTTCACATTCTTGCGTTTGAAACTTCAAGCACCCTGTGCAGCGTCGCGCTGCTGTCTCGGGAGGACGGGCGTTTGCGCCTGTCCGAGGCGCAGCACGAGGGCCGCAACGAGCATGCCGAGCGCATCTTGCCGCTGGCCGAGGGCCTGCTGGCCAAGGCGGGCCTGGCCCCCGCCGGGCTGAGCGCCATCGCCTTCGGCCAGGGCCCTGGCGGTTTTACCGGCTTGCGCGTGGCGTGCGGCGTTGCGCAGGGCCTGGCGGTGGCGCTGGGGGTTCCGGTGCTGCCGGTCGATTCCCTGTGCGCCGTCGCGGTGCAGGATGCCGAGGCGGACGAGGCCGGGATACACGTGGTCTTGCAAGATGCCCGCATGAACGAAGTCTATGCCGCCGTCTATCAGTGTACCGGCGACGCCTGGGTCACGCAGCAGGCGCCCGCGCTGCTGGCGCAGGCCGACGTGGCGCAGTGGGCCGCCGCCGAGTCCGCCGTCTGGGCCATGCAGGCGGGCCGCCAATGGGTGGTGCACGGCGATGCCCTGAACGTTTTCCCGGGGCTGGCGGATGCGCTGGCCGCCCTGGGGGGGGTGTGCGTGGCGCGGGCCGGGATACCCGCCCGGGCGCAGGCGGCCACGGTGGCCCGCCTGGCGGCACAGGCCTGGCTGCGCGGCGAGCGGCTCGACGCGGCCCAGGCCACCCCGGCGTACGTTCGCGACAAGGTCGCCTACACCACGCTCGAGCGCGCGCAGGGCCTGGGGGGCAACCCCGCCGCCGACGCCGTGCGCCTGTCCCTGCACGACATGACGCTCACGGATCTCGACGAGGTGGCCGCCATCGAGCGCCAGGTGCAGGCGTTTCCCTGGACGCGGCAGAACTTTGTCGACGGCCTGGCCGCGGGCTATCGCGGCTGGGTCGTACGTCGGCTGGGCGCCATGCTGGGCTTTGCGCTCGTTATGGATGCCCCCGACATGGCGCATCTGCTGGTCATCGGGGTGCGCCCCGACGCGCAGCGCCAGGGCGTGGGCGCGCACCTGCTGCAGGCCTGCATCGCGCACTGTCGCCAGGGGCGGCTGCCCGCGCTCACGCTCGAAGTGCGGCCCAGCAACGCCAAGGCCATCGCCTTTTATCAGCGCCATCGGTTTCAGCAGGTGGGCCTGCGCCGGGGCTATTACCCCGCGGCCCACGGCGCGCGCGAAGACGCCTGGCTCATGACGTTTACCTTGCAGGAATCCCCGGCATGAAGCCGCAGGTGCGGGCCATCCAGGCCGCCTGGCTGGCCGAGATCGGCGTCGATGTGCACTGGCTCGACACGGCGCCCGCCTCTGGCACGTCAGCCGGGCACGGTGGCCAGCGGCACCAGGTCGTTCGGGATATTGACGGTCGACACGATGCCCAAGACTCCGGCGGGGGCCAGGATACTGGTGGGGTTCAAGATTCACCGGGCGCCCTGACGCCTCGGGATGCCGCGTTGGCCGCGGCGGGTGTGGCCGTCTCCAGGGTGGCCCCGGCCAAGGCCCCTGAACCCGCGCCTGGCCCCACGGTGCGCGCCGCCGATCTGGCCGATCTGCCTGCGGTGACGGCCGCCGTGCAGGCGTGTCGGCAGTGTCCGCGCCACGAACATCGCATCCGGGCCGTGCCGGGGGCAGGGGTGACGCAGCAGCCCTTTTATCTCGTCGTGGGCGAGCAGCCCAGTATCGCGGATGAAGTGGCGGGCCAGCCGTTTCAGGGCGATGCCGGGCGCCTGCTGGCGGCCATGCTGGCCTCGGTCCGGCTGCCGCACCTCGATTCCGTCTACAGCACGTATGTGGTCAAGTGCCGGGCGCTGACGGCGCGCGAGCCGGATGCCGAAGAAATCGCCGCCTGCGTTCCCTATCTGCGGCGCGAGATCGAGCTGCTGCAGCCGCGCTGGATACTGGCCCTGGGCCGGGTGGCGGCCCAGGCGGTGCTCGGCGGCGAGGCCGGGCTCGATGTCCTGCACGGCGGGCCGCATGCCTATGCCGCGAGCAATGGGTGCAGCATTCCGGTCTGGGTGACCCATCAGCCCGCGTCCTTGCTGGTGCGCTCGTCGCTCAAGGCCGAGGCCTGGCGCGACCTGGTCGGCCTGGCGCAGGCCGTGCGCGCCGCCTGAGCGGCAGGGCAGCCGCGCCGCCGCTCAGGGCGCGCGGCCCGCGAAACAGCGGAAATCCGGCGGCTGAAACCTGGTCGCGGCAGGGGCGGCCGGGGTCTTGCGCCGCTCAGTGCAGCGCCGTGCCGTGGCCCGTCTGGCCGATCAGCTGTTCGAGCGTCGGATTGGCCTTGTGGTTGAGCCGGTTCCACTGGATGAACACCAGCATCAGGCAGGCCACGAGGATGCCGAAGAGCGCGATGATGGCGTTGATGGGCAGGCCCAGCCACAGCATGAGGCTGTACATGGCCAGCATCAGCAGGATGTTGAGCTGCTCGTTGAAATTCTGTACGGCGATCGAGTGGCCGGCCGAGAGCAGCACGTGGCCCCGGTGCTGCAGCAGGGCGTTCATGGGCACGACGAAAAAGCCCGACAGGCCGCCAATGAGCAGCAGCAGGATGTAGACCGCCCAGGCCTTGTAGACGAAGGGCATGAGCAACACCACCAGGCCCATGGCGACCCCCACGGGCAGCACCATCAGGGCGCGGCGCAGGGGTACGCGCCCGGCAATGACGGCGCCGATCACGGTGCCGAAGGCCGCGACCCCCATCAGCACCGAGGCCTGATCCAGGCGGTAGCCCAGGTGCTGGGCGCCCCATTCGATGACGATGAACTGCAGCGTGGCGCCCGCGCCCCAGAACAGCGTGGTGACCGCCAGTGAAATCTGCCCCAGCTTGTCCGACCAGAGGATGCGCACGTAGGTGAGGAAGTTGCGGATCAGCGCGCCGGGCCGGGTCTGCTGGCGCGGGTAGAAGGCGTGGGTGTCGGGGATGAGCAGGTTGCAGATGGCGGCGGCGACGTAGACGACGCCGATCATCAGGATGGCGCTTTGCGCGCTGTTGTCGGCCAGCGCGTCGATCCAGGCCAGGGACATCAGCCAGTCGGACACCGTGGGGCTGATGAGCAGCCCGCCCAGCACGGTGCCGACGATGACCGACAGTACGGTCAGCCCTTCGATCCAGCTATTGCCCTTGACGAGCATGTCGGGCGGCAGCATTTCGGTGACGATGCCGTATTTGGCCGGCGAGTAGGCCGCGGCGCCGATGCCGACCACGGTGTAGGCGATGAAGATCAGCACCAGTTGGTGGTTGTGCGTGAGGCCGAAGGCGCCGTAGCTGAACATCAGCAGGCAGCCCAGCGTCTTGAGGGCGTTGGTGGTGAACATCACCCGGCCCTTGGGAAAGGAGTCGGCGAAGGCGCCCACGAAGGCGGCCAGCACGACGTAGGCCAGGGCGAACCACCACTTCATCATGGGTGCCATCCAGTCGGGGCCGTTGAGGTCGGCAATGAGCCCGATGGCCGCGATGAGCAGGGCGTTGTCCGCAACCGAGGACAACGCCTGTGCGGCCATGACCATGAAAAAGCCCTTGTTCAATCGCGGACCCCGAAGATGGTTGAGGAAGGGTCGGCACCGAGGTGCGCGACTGTAAAAATGGAGTTGCAGTATAGCGGGTCTGCCGGAACGGACAGGTACAGGCATCCCGCCCTGTCTGGAGGGTGATCCTGGTGCGTTATCATACGCTGTTGAAAACAGCCGATTTTTCGCTTGCCAGATTCCCGTGCGCCTCACGCAGATCAAACTTGCCGGATTCAAGTCGTTCGTCGATCCGACCGTGATCCCCACTCCCAGCGAGCTGGTGGGCGTCGTGGGCCCCAACGGCTGCGGCAAGTCCAACATCATCGACGCCGTGCGCTGGGTGCTGGGCGAGACCAAGGCGTCCGAATTGCGCGGCGCGTCGATGCAGGACGTCATCTTCAACGGTTCGGGGCAGCGCAAGCCTGCCGCGCGGGCGTCGGTCGAGCTGGTCTTCGACAATAGCCAGGGGCGGGCCGCCGGGCAGTGGTCGGCCTTCGCCGAGATCGCCGTGCGCCGCGTGCTCACGCGCGATGGCGCCAGCAGCTATTTCGTCAACAACCAGGCCGTGCGGCGGCGCGACATCCACGACATCTTTCTGGGCACGGGCCTGGGCACCCGGGGCTACGCCATCATCGGCCAGGGCATGATCAACCGCCTGATCGAGGCGCGCCCCGAAGAGCTGCGGGTGTACCTCGAAGAAGCGGCGGGCGTGTCGCGCTATAAAGAGCGGCGCCGCGAGACCGAAAACCGCCTGCAGGACACGCGCGAGAACCTCACGCGGCTCGACGACATCCTGCGCGAACTCGACGGTCAGCTCGACAAACTGGAATCCCAGGCTCGCGTGGCCGCCGATTACCGCGCCCTGCAGCAGGAAGGCGAACTCAAGCAGCATATCCTGTGGCTGCTGCGCGAACAGGCGGCGCGCGACAGCCGCCAGACCCTGGCCTTGAACACCGAGCAGGCCCAGACCGAACTCGAAGCCGCGCTGGCGCGCCTGCGCGCGCTCGAAACCGGGCTCGAAGCGCAACGCGAAAGCCACTTTGCCGCCAGCGAGGCGGTGCACCAGGCGCAGGGCCGCGTATACGAGGCGGGCGCCGAGGTCAGCCGCCTCGAGGCCGAGATCCGCCACGTGGTCGATTCGCGCCAGCGGGTGCAGCAGCGTCGCGGCCAGTTGCAGGCGCAGGCGCAAGAATGGCGCGATCAGCAAAACCACAGCCAGGCGTCCATCGAAGAGATCGAAGGGCAGATCGACGAGGCCGTGGCGCAGGCTGAAGCGCTGGCTGAGCAGGCGCAGTCGGCGCAAGACGCGCTGCCCGCGCAAGAGGCGCACCTGCGCACCCTGATGGCGCAGCGCGACGAGCAACGCCGTCTGCAGTCGCGCACCGAACAAGACCTCGCGCTGGCGGCCCAGTCCCAGCGCGAGGCCGATCACCAATGGCGGGCGCTCGATGACCGCCGCACCCGCCTGCAGGCCGAGCGCCAGGCCCTGGGCGCGCACGACCCCGCCGAGCTGCAGCGCTGGGCGGGCGAGTGCGCCGTGGCGGATGCCCGTCTGGAAGAGGCGCAGGAGCGCCTGCTCGAACTCGAATCCCGCCAGCCTGGCGTCGAGGCGGCGCTGGCCCGGGCTCAAGAGGCCAGCCAGAGTGCGCGCCAGGAACTCGACCGCCTCGATGCGCGGCGCCAGGCACTGGTGGCGCTACAGGAAAAAATTCAGTCCGAAGATGCGCTCGAACCCTGGCTGCAGCGCCAGGAACTCCAGGGCCTGGGGCGCCTGTGGCAGCAGCTGCAGGTCGATGCCGAATGGGCGCTGGCCCTGGAAGCGGTGCTGCGCGAGCGCATGCAGGCCCTGGGCTTGCGCACGCTCGACCACGTGCGCGCCTTTGCGCAGGATGCGCCGCCCGCGCGGCTGACCTTCTACCAGACGCCCGCCCAGGCGCCCGAGGCGGCGCCCGCGCCGACCGGTGCCACGCTCCTGCTCGATCGGGTTCAGGTGCGCGAACCTGCCCTGCGGCCTTTGCTCGCCGCCTGGCTGCGCGGCGTCTACGTCATTGCCGATCTGGCCCAGGCCCTGGCGCGCCGCGCCGAGCTGCCGATGGACGGGGCCTGGGCGCTGTCCTCGGGCCATCTGGTGACGCACCACGCGGTGAGCTTCTACGCGCAGGACTCCGCCCAGGCCGGCCTGCTGGCGCGCCAGCAGCAGATCGACAATCTGGCCCTGGAAATCAAGGCGGCGCGCCTGATCGCCGACGAGGCGCTGGATGCGCGGGCGCAGGCGCAGGCGGCGCGCACGGCGCTCGAACAGGCCCTGCAGCCCGCCCGTCTGCAGATTGCCGAGCGCATGCGCGCCCAGCACGAAGCGCAGATGCGGCACGATCGCCTGGGGCAGCAGCTGGCGCGCGCCGAAGAACAGGCCCAGCGCCTGGCGCGCGACATGCAGGACATCGATGCCCAGCAGCAGGCGCTGGCGCTGCGCCGCGAAGAGGCCGAGGCGCGGTTCGAGCAGCTGGACGGGCAACTGGCCGAGCAGCAAGAAGCCCTGGCCGCGCTGGATCTGCAGGCGGAAGACCTGGGCCGTCAGGCGGATCGGGCGCGCCAGCTGGGGCGCGACCAAGAGCGGGCGGCACAAGAGGCCGAGTACGCCGTGCGCGCCTTGCGCCATCGCCTCGACGAGCTGCGACGCACGGCGCAGCTGGCGCAAGAACAGGCCGCGCGTGCCGAGGCCGAGCTTGAATCCCTGCAGGGCGAGCTGTTCGAACTGGACGAATCCGTGGCCCAGGCGGGTTTGCAAGAAGCCCTTGAGGCACGCGTCGCGTGCGAAGACGCCTTGCGCCAGGCCCGCCTGCGGCAGGATGAACAGGCCGCGGCCCTGCGCGAGGCCGACGAGGGCCGCCTGGCGCTCGAGCGCGGGCTCGACCCGCTGCGCGCGCGCATCACCGAGCTGCAGCTCAAGGAACAGGCCTCGCGCCTGTCGGTCGAGCAATACGCCGAGCAGCTGGATGCCCGCCAGGTGGATCGCGCCGCCTTGCAGCGCCATCTGGCCGAACAGCCGCCGCAGTGGCAGCGTCTCGACTGGCTGCAGTCCGAGGTGCAGCGCATCACGCGGCGCATCGAGGCGCTGGGGGCCGTCAATCTGGCGGCGCTGGAAGAGCTGGCGACCGCGCGCGAGCGCAAGGGCTATCTCGACAGCCAGCGCGCCGACCTGCTCGAAGCCATCGACACGCTGGAAAACGCCATCCGCAAGATCGACCGCGAGACGCGCGAGCTGCTGTCGCAGACCTTCGAGACGGTCAACCAGCACTTTGGCGCCCTGTTTCCCCAGCTCTTTGGCGGCGGCGAGGCGCGCCTCACCATGACGGGCGACGAGATCCTGGATGCGGGCGTGCAGGTGATGGCGCAGCCGCCGGGCAAGCGCAACAGCACGATCCACCTGTTGTCGGGCGGTGAAAAGGCCCTGACGGCCACCGCCCTGGTGTTTGCCTTGTTCAAACTCAATCCGGCGCCCTTCTGTCTGCTTGACGAGGTCGATGCGCCGCTGGACGACGCCAACACCGAGCGCTATGCCAATCTGGTCAAGGGCATGAGCAACCAGACACAGTTTCTTTTCATTTCGCATAATAAAATTGCCATGCAGATCGCACGACAATTGGTTGGGGTGACCATGCAAGAACAAGGCGTGTCACGCATCGTGGCGGTCGATATGGATTCGGCCTTGCAGTGGGTTGCCTGACGGCCCGGCGATTTCAGGCAATCAGGACAGGCAGGAGAATGGGGTTGATATGAGCGATTTGCAGATTTTGCTGATTTCCATCGGCGCGGCCTTGATCGTGGTCGTGCTGCTGTACAACGGCTGGCAAGACTGGCGGGCGCGACGCAGCATGCGCGCGACCGAACCCGAAGCCGCGCATGACGTGCTCATGCAAGATCGTCCGGACAGCGTGGCGCGGCGCGAACCCGGCCTCTGGGAAGCCGAACCCGCATCCGCGCCTGCCGCCGTGCCTGCTGACGAAGCCCCCGAGATCGATGCCGCCTGCGAAGCCGTCATCGACATCGCGCTGGCGCATCCGGTGGCGGGCGAACTGCTGGCCGAGGCCGTGCACTCGGTCACGCGCGTGGGCAAGAAGGCGGTGCGGGTATTCGCCGAACGCGAGGGCGGCGGCCATCGCAGCCGGGTGCTGGCCGACGAGGCCTACGTGGCTTTGCAGCTGGTGGTCGTGCTGGCCAACCGCAGCGGGCCGCTCACGGCCATCGAATGGTCGAACCTCTGGACGCTGGCGCAGAACCTGGCCGAACGTTTCGACGGCCAGATCGAAGCGCCCGACCAGGACGTCGTGCTGAAGAAGGCGCTCGAACTCGATGCCGGCTGCGCGGCCATGGATGCGCAAGTGGGCCTGATCCTGCAGCTGAACCAGCCGCAGGCCGCGGGCGCCATCACCGAGGCGGCGGCCGGCGTGGGTTTCGTGCATACCCGTGGGCAGTGGGCCTGGATGGCTGAAAACGGCATGCCGCGCTTCGTGCTGCAGATCGACCAGCCGGGCGGCGAGCCTGCGCACCGGGTCGATCTCATCCTTGACGTGCCCAACAGCATTCCGGACGACCAGGCCTTCAGCCGCATGGTGGCCGTGAGCCGCGACCTGGCCCAGCGCCTGGACGCCCACGTGCTCGACGACCAGGGGCGCACCTTCCAGGACACGTCGGCGCCGGTCATCGACAAGCAGATCAGCGCCCTGTACGACCAGCTGGACAAGGCCGGCTTTCTGGCGGGCACCGAGCGCACGGCACGGGTGTTTTCATAATGCCGTCTGCTTCAGGGGCCGTGTTCGATCATCTGCAACAGCTGCGCGCCGAGATCGAGGCCCACAACCGCCGCTACTACGTGGACGACGCTCCCATCATCTCCGATGCGCAGTACGACCAGCTGATGGTCGAGCTGCAGGCCATCGAGCAGGCGCACCCCGACTGGGTCACCCCCGATTCACCGACGCAGCGGGTGGGCGCCGCGCCACTGAGCCATTTTCAGCCGGTGCACCATGCCGTGCGCATGCTGTCGCTGGCCAATGCCTTCACCGCCGAGGACATCCAGGCCTTTGACGAGCGGGTGTCCGCGGCCCTGGCCGAATCCGGCCTGCTGGCCGCCGCGACCGAGGCACCCGACACCGTGACGGGCCAGGCGGCCCAGGCCGGGCAGGCCGACCTCTTTCCCCCGGCGGCCGCCGCGGCGCCGGGTGTGGCCTACATGGCCGAGTACAAATTCGATGGCCTGGCCGTCAGCCTGCGCTACGAGGCCGGGCGGCTGGCGCAGGCCGCCACGCGTGGCGACGGCGCCGATGGCGAAGACATCACGGCCAATATCCGTACCTTGCGCTCGGTGCCGCTGCGCCTGCTGGGCGAGGCGCCCGCCGTGCTGGAAGTGCGCGGCGAAGTGCTCATGGCGCGCGCCGACTTCACCCGCCTGAACGACGCCCAGGTGGCCCGTGGCGACAAGCCTTTTGTCAACCCGCGCAACGCGGCGGCGGGCAGCCTGCGCCAGCTCGATCCCCGTGTGACGGCCACCCGGCCCCTGCGCTTCTACGCCTATGGCTGGGGGCAGGTGCAAGACGCGGCGGGCCGCGCGCTGCAGCCGCGCGCCACGCACGCCGACATGCTCGACTGGCTGGCCGCGTTCGGCTTTGCCGTCAGTCCGGGGCGCACCCTGTGCCACGGGGCGGACGCGCTGCTGCGCTTCTACGAACAGGTGGGTGCCGCCCGTGCCGGGCTGCCCTACGGCATCGACGGGGTGGTCTACAAGGTCAACGACCTGCGTGCCCAGGCGGTGCTGGGCTTCGTGGCGCGTGCGCCGCGTTTTGCCATTGCGCACAAATTTCCCGCCCAAGAGGAAACCACGCGCCTGCTGGGCATCGACGTGCAGGTGGGCCGCACGGGGGCGCTGACGCCCGTGGCGCGCCTGCAGCCGGTGTTCGTGGGCGGAGTGACGGTTACCAACGCCACCTTGCACAACGAGGATGAAATCCACCGCAAGGACGTGCGCATCGGCGACACCGTCGTGGTGCGCCGCGCGGGCGACGTCATCCCCGAAGTCGTCGGCCCCGTGCTCGACTTGCGGCCCGCCGACGCGCGGCCTTTCGATCTCGCCGCCGCCTGTCCGGTGTGCCCCGAGTGCGGCTCGGCGGTCGAGCGCCCCGAGGGCGAGGCCATCACGCGCTGCACGGGCGGGCTGTTTTGCCCGGCCCAGCGCAAGCAGACGCTGTGGCATGCCGCCAGCCGCAAGGCGCTGGACATCGACGGCCTGGGCGACAAGCTCATCGAACAACTGGTGGATGGCGGGCGCGTCCGTACCCTGGCCGACCTCTACGGCCTGGGCGAGCTTGAACTGTCCACTTATCCGCGCATGGGCCTGAAGTCGGCGCAGAACCTGGTGCGCGAAATCGACCGCAGCCGCCGCCCCAGCCTGTCCCGGCTGCTGTATGCCCTGGGCATCCGGCACGTGGGCGAGACCACGGCGCGCGATATCGCGCGTCATTTCGGGTCGCTGCAGGCGGTGTTGCAGGCGTCCGAAGACGATTTTCTCCAGGTGCCCGACGTCGGCCCGGTGGTGGCGGCCTCGATCCACCGCTTCTTTGCCGAGGCCCACAACCGCGAGGTGGTGGCGGCCCTGCAGGCCGCCGGGGTCGAGCCTCAGGCCGAGGCGGCGCTCGCGGGCGACAAGCCGCTGGCGGGCAAGACGCTGGTGCTCACCGGCACGCTGCCCACGCTGTCGCGCGACGAGGCCACGCGCCTGGTTCTTGCCGCCGGGGGCAAGGTCAGCGGCTCGGTGTCGCGCAAGACGGCCTGGGTGGTGGCGGGTGAAGAGGCCGGCAGCAAGCTGGTCAAGGCGCAAGAGCTGGGCGTGCCCGTGCTGGACGAGGCGGGCCTGCAGGCCTTGCTGGGCGGGGGCTGAAGCCGTCGGCGCACGGCTCCTCGGGGGTCGGGCAAGCCGCCCCCGCAGCGCGTTGCTGCGTTTTGCGCCTGGGCTGCTTGGGGCCAGATACGGCAACGGCCTCGTGAGAGGCCGTTGTCGGGTGATGCTCGGGCGAGAGACTACTTGGCGGCGGCGCTGTTGTCCACGACCTTGGCGTCTTTCATCAGGCTCTTCTGATAGGCGGCCAGGGCCTGCTGGCGCATCATTTCCTCGAGTTGCGGCTTGGCCTCGTCAAACGAGGGGAAGGCCACCGGGCGCACGTCTTCCACCTGGATGATGTGCCAGCCAAACTGGCTCTTCACGGGCGTTGCGCTGGTTTCGCCCTTTTTCATGGCTTCCACGGCCTTGGCGAATTCGGGCACGTAGTTGCTGGTGGGGCCCCAGCCCAGCTCGCCGCCGTTCTTGCCGCTGCCGGTATCGATGGAGTCTTTCTTGGCGGCGGCTTCAAAGGTGGTCTTCTTGGCCTTGATCGATTTGATGAGGGCCTTGGCCGTGTCTTCGTCCTTCACCAGGATGTGGCGCAGCTTGTATTCCTTGCGGTCGGCCTGTTCAGCCTTGATGGAGTCGTATTCTTTTTTCAGGTCGGCTTCGGTGACCGGGTGGTCTTTCAGGTACTTGGCCATCAGGGCGCGCACCAGGATGCTTTGCGAGGCAAGCTCGGTTTCTTGCTGCACGGCGGGGTCTTTCTGCAGGCCGACCTTCTCGGCGGCTTGCACGGCCACCAGGCGGTTGATCATCTCTTGCTTCACCTGATCGCGCAGCTGGGGCGAGTCTTGTGCGCCCTGGCTGACCAGCAGGCTGACGAACTGGTCGAATTTGGCCTGGGTGATCCCCTGGCCGTTGACGGTGACGAGGTCTTTGGCATAGACCGGCAGGGCCAAAGAGCAGGCCAGGGCCACAACAGCAAAACGTTTCATGAATGTCCTTCTTGGGGGGTGGTGGCCTCGATGGCCAGTGCGTGAATGGGGTGAGGCATGAGATCTCGCACGCAATCATACACAAGACGATGACGCGCCAGCGTGCCGAGCCCCTGGAATTGCTTGGACACGATCTGCACGCGAAAGTGCCGTGCGCCGCCGCGTGCGCCGGCGTGGCCGACATGCAGGTGCGAGTCGTCGGTGAGGTTGAGCGTGGTGGGGCTCAAGGCCTGCAGGCGCTGGGTGATCTGCGTCTGCAGCTCGGTGGGGGATGGCGTGTCGGGCATTGCTTACGAGGGGTCGGTGCGGTCGGTGACGGCCTGTTCGCCGCTGGCGTCGGCCTGGATGTGGCGGCCCAGCCAGACCGACTGCACCACCACGAAGAGCAGCAGCAGGATCATCAGGCCGAAGACCTTGAAGTTGACCCACTGGGCTTCGGTGAAATGGCCGGAAAAGGCCACGTACAGATTGAGCGCCCCCGAGGCGATGAAGAAGGCGGCCCAGCTGTCGTTGAGGCGGCTCCAGGCGCGTTCGGGCAGGGCGATTTTCTCGCCCATCAGGCGGCGCATCAGGTTGCGCCCCGTGAGCAGGCGCGAGCCGAGCAAGATGACGGCAAACAGCCAGTACAGCACGGTGGGCTTCCACTTGATGAAGGTGTCGTCGTGAAACAGCAGCGTGGCCCCGCCAAAGACGACGATGACGCTGAGGTTGATCCAGTGCGTGCCCTCGATGGCGCGGCCCGTGAGCCGCAACCAGAGTATCTGCGCCACCGCCGCCACCATGGCCACACCCGTGGCCACGTAGATGTCGGCGAACTTGAACGCCAGGAAAAACAGAATGAGGGGGAAAAGGTCGAAAAGCAGCTTTTTCATTCGGCCGGTACGAATTTGAGCGAGAGTGAGTTGATGCAGTAGCGCAGGCCCGTGGGGGCGGGGCCGTCGTTGAAGACGTGCCCGAGGTGGGCGTCGCAGGTGGCGCAGAGGATTTCAGTGCGGATCATGCCGTGTGTGGTGTCGCGTTCTTCGCGCACGCGGTCGGGCGTGATGGGCTGGAAGTAGCTGGGCCAGCCGCAACCCGCCTCGAATTTGGTGTCGGATTCGAACAGCGGCGTACCGCAGCAGACGCACACGTACGTGCCTGGTTCGTCGGTGTTCCAGTAGCGGCCCGAGAAAGGGCGTTCGGTGTGTTTCAGCCGGGTGACGGCAAATTCGTCGGCGGAGAGCTGATCCCGCCATTGAGCGTCGGTGCGCGTGACCTTGTCCACGACGTGCCTCAAACTAATCAATCTCTTATCTTAAACGAGTTATTCCGTCAGGGGTATGGCGGGTCTGCGATTGCGCCGGTGATTGTGTTGCACTTTGATTCGGGTGCCGGGTCGGCCGCGGGCCGGTGCCGGGCCCCGGACGTAGGCAGCAAATTGCGTAAGCCTGCGATAATATGACGCCAGATTATGTTTCGTGCTGAAATTTCACGGATTCGTAATCACTGATTGCACGATACGACCCCGGCGGGACAGGCAGGGCAAGGTCTGCGCCAGAACACATGATATCGATGGAGACAAGGATGACTTTTGCACGTTCCTTTCGGCTGAGCCTGGGGGCCGCGGCCCTGCTGGCAGCACTGCCGCTGGCGGTTTCGGCCCAGATCAAGGTGGGGGTGACGGTCTCGTCCACGGGGCCCGCCGCGTCCCTGGGCATCCCCGAACGCAATACGGTGGCCCTGTTGCCCACCGAGATCGGCGGCGAAAAGGTCGAGTACATCGTGCTCGACGATGCCACCGACACCACGCAGGCGGTGAAAAACATCCGCAAGCTCACCGCCGACGACCACGTCGATGTCGTGCTGGGCACGTCGGTGGTGCCGGGTTCGCTGGCCATGTCCGACGTGGCCGCCGAAACCGGCACGCCCATGATCAGCGTGGCGGCGGGCGCCAAGCTGGTGCAGCCGGTCGATGGCGTGCGCAAGTGGGTGTTCAAGACGCCGCAAAACGACGCCCTGATGGCGGGCGCCCTGGCCGACGCCATGGTCAAGCAGCACATCAAGACCCTGGGTTTCATCGGTTTCAGCGATGCCTACGGCGACGGCTGGTATCAAGAGATGAAAAAGGCCGCCGAGGCCAAGGGCATCAAGCTCGTGGCCGCCGAACGCTTTGCGCGTCCCGACACCAGCGTCACCGGCCAGGTGCTCAAGCTGCTGGCGGCCAAGCCGGACGGCATTCTCATTGCCGCCTCGGGGACGCCGGTGGCCTTGCCGCAGCGCGAGCTGGTCGATCGCGGCTACAAGGGGCAAATCTATCAGACGCACGGGGCGGCCAATAACGACGTGCTGCGGGTCTGCGGCAAAGACTGCAATGGCATGATCCTGCCCGCCGGCCCGCTGCTGGTGGCCCAGCAGCTGCCCGACAGCAATCCGGTCAAGAAAAGCGCCCTGGTCTACGTGCATGCCTACGAGGCCAAATATGGCGTGGGGGCCACCAACACCTTCGGCGGCCACCTGTGGGATGCCGGGCAGCTCATCAACGACGCCATCCCGCGCGCGCTCAAGGCCGGGGCCAAACCGGGCACGCCCGCGTTTCGCGCCGCCCTGCGCGATGCGCTCGAACAGGTCAAAGAACTGCCCGCCTCGCAGGGGGTATTCAACATGAGCGCCACCGACCACGCCGGGCTCGACACCCGGGGCCGCGTGATGGTCAAGGTGATCGATGGCAAATGGACGTATCAGCCCGATCTGTGAGCATGATGTGAGCAATGTCCAGGGCCTGAGCGGCCATCCGATGATGTGCCGGGGGTGTGCTGCCTGTCCCATGCCGTCTGGCCTGTCGATGATACAGGCCGCTCCAGGGCGGGCGTCCGCGGCGTGGGGGGGATGGTCGTGGATCTGACCATCGTCCTCATCCTGCTGCAGGACGGCGTCCTCAATGGCGCCATCTATGCCTTGCTGGGCCTGGCTCTGGTGCTGGTGTTTCTCGTCACGCGGGTGATCTTCATCCCGCAGGGCGAGTTCGTCACCTTCGGCGCCCTGTCGCTGGCTTTTCTCGTCAATGGCAAGGTGCCCGGCACGGCGCTGCTGCTGGTGCTGCTGGGCGTGCTGGTGTGCCTGGCCGAGGCCGCCAGCGCCTGGCGCAGCCGCCAGTGGCGCGGCTACGGGCGCACGCTGCTGTGGGCCCTGGGCCTGCCGCTGGCGCTCTGGTGGCTGGCGCCGCTCGTGGCCGCCGACGGGGTGCCGCTGGCATTGCGCGTGGTGTTCGCGCTGCTGCTGGTGATCCCCATGGGCCCCATGATCTACCGCCTGGTCTATCAGCCGGTCGAGCAGGCCAGCGTGCTCGTGCTGCTCATCATCTCGGTGGCGGTGCACTTTGCCATGACCGGCCTGGGCCTGCTGTTCTTTGGCGCCGAGGGCTGGCGCACGCCCGCGCTGCTCGACGGCTCGGTGCAGGTGGGGCCGGTGGCCTGGACGGCCCAGACCTTCGTCGTGCTGGGCAGCTGCGCCGCCCTGATGCTGGCGCTGTGGCTGTTTTTCTCGCGCACCTTGTATGGCCGGGCGCTGCGTGCCACGGCGGTCAACCGGCGCGGCGCCCGGCTGGTGGGCATCAGCACCCGCGTGGCGGGCAGCCTCACCTTCACCCTGGCGGCGGCGGTGGGGGCGCTGTCGGGCATGCTGATCGCCGCCATCACCACCATCTATTACGATACCGGCTTCATCATCGGCCTGAAGGGCTTTGTCGCGGCCATCTTCGGCGGCCTGGTCAGCTATCCGGCCGCCGCGGCGGGGGCGCTGTTCGTCGGCATCCTCGAATCCTTCTCCTCCTTCTGGGCCAGCCCCTTCAAGGAAGCCATTGTGTTCGCGCTCATCATTCCCGTGCTGCTGTGGCGTTCGTTTGGCAGCGTCCAGCTCGATGAAGAGGACTGACCCCATGCGCGTGCGATTGCTCCAGGGCCTGTGCCTGTTGCTGCTGGCGACCTTGCCCTGGTTGCCGGGGGTGCCCGCTTTCTGGATCACCCAGATGAACTACATCGGGCTCTACAGCCTGGTGGTGCTGGGGCTGGTGCTGCTCACCGGCGTGGGGGGCATGACGTCGTTCGGCCAGTCGGCCTTCGTCGGCCTGGGGGCGTATACGACGGCCTGGCTCACGACGGCGGCCCAGCTCTCGCCCTGGCTGGGGCTGCTGGCGGGCTTGCTGCTCACTTGCCTCGTAGCCTATGGCCTGGGGGTCATCACCCTGCGCCTGTCGGGCCATTATCTGCCCTTGTGCACGCTGGCCTGGTGCCTGGCGCTGTACTACCTGTATGGCAACCTCGATTTCCTCGGGCGCTACGACGGCATCGCCGGCATTCCGCCCATCACGCTGGGGCCCTGGTCGCTGGGCGCCAGCGAATCCATGTACCTGCTTATCTGGCTGGTGCTGCTGCTGGCTTTGTGGGCCACGCGCAACCTGCTCGACTCGCGCGCGGGCCGTGCCATCCGGGCCCTGCGCAGCGGCTCGATGGCCGAGTCGTTCGGCGTCGATCTGGCGCACTACAAGGTGGTGGTGTTCGTCTACGCCGCCTTGCTGGGCGGGGTTTCGGGCTGGCTCTACGCCCACATGCAGCGGGCCGTCAGCCCCAGCCCGTTCGGCCTGGGCTACGGTATCGAATACCTGTTCATGGCGGTGGTGGGCGGCTCGGGCAGCGTCTGGGGGGCGGTGGCGGGCGCGGCCACCGTCCTCATCGTCAAAGATCAGCTGCAAAACGTGCTGCCGACGCTCGTGGGATCGGGGGTCAACCTTGAACTGCTCGCCTTCGGGGTGCTGATGATCCTGGTGCTGCAATACGCCCGCGACGGCGTCTGGCCGCTCATCGCCCGCGCGGGCGGCTGGCTGGGCCTGCGCGCCCGGCCCGCGGCGGCGCAGGCGCCCTGGTATGCCCAGGCCGCCGAACTGCCGCGCAGGCCCTTGCCCGCTGTGGGCGAGCGGGTGCTGGACGTCGATCGGGCGCGCAAAGAATTCGGTGGCCTGGTGGCGGTCAACGACATCAGTTTCCAGCTGTGCGCGGGCGAGATCATGGGCCTCATTGGCCCCAATGGCGCGGGCAAAAGCACCACCTTCAACCTCATCAGCGGCGTGCTGCCGCTCAGCGCCGGGCAGGTGCGTTTCATGGGCGAGCGCATCGATGGCCGTTCGGCGCACGACATTGCCCGCCGTGGTCTGGTGCGCAGCTTTCAGCACGTGCAGTTGTTGCCCGACATGAGCGTGCTCGATAACGTGGCCCTGGGGGCGCACTTGCGCAGCCGGGCGGGCGTGGCCGCCGCCGCGCTGCGCCTCGATCGGGCCAGCGAGGCCGCGCTGCTGCGCGAGGCCGCGCGCCAGATCGAGCGGGTGGGGCTGGCCGACGTCATGGAGCAGCCCGCGGGCAGTCTGCCGCTGGGGCGCCAGCGGGTCGTGGAGATCGCCCGCGCCCTGTGCGGCGACCCCATCTTGCTGCTGCTCGACGAGCCTGCCGCCGGGCTGCGCTACCAGGAAAAGCAGGCCCTGGCCGCCGTGCTCGACCAGCTGCGGCGCGAAGGCATGAGCCTGTTGCTGGTCGAGCACGATATGGATTTCGTCATGAACCTGACCGACCACCTGCTGGTCATGGATTTCGGCACCCAGCTGGCCGAAGGCGTGCCCGCCGACATCCAGGCCAACCCCGCCGTGCTTGAAGCCTATCTGGGCGGGCTGGATGATGACTGGGAGGTGCCCGTTGCCGCCCCAACCGGGGCGCCAGGGGCGGCCATCGCCCCGGTTGCGGCCACCCCGGTGGTGCCCGGCGTGGCGACCCGCCTGGGAGAGGGATCGTGATGGCCGATCACGACACCTTGCTGGCGCTGCGCGGGCTGTCGGCGAGCTATGGCAAAGTGGCCGCGCTCGACCCCCTGGACCTCACCGTCGAGCGAGGACAGATCGTCACGGTCATCGGGGCCAACGGTGCGGGCAAGTCCACCTTGCTCAACGCCATCATGGGGGCCTTGCCCAACCGTGGGCACAGCCGGGGCCACATCCTGTTTCAAGGGCGGGACATCCAGGGCTGGGACATCGAGCGCCGCGTGGGCGAGGGGCTGACCCTGGTGCCCGAGCGCCGCGAGCTTTTTGCCAGCATGTCGGTTCATGACAACCTGCTGTTGGGCGGCTTTCGTCTGCATCGGGCGGGAGTGCGTGGCTGGCGGGACACCCTGGACGAGGTGTACGCCCTGTTTCCGCGCCTGCGCGAGCGCGCCGCACAGCTGGCGGGCACGCTGTCGGGCGGCGAGCGCCAGATGCTGGCCGTGGGGCGCGCGCTCATGGCGCGCCCGGCCCTGCTCATGCTCGATGAGCCCAGCCTGGGCCTTGCGCCCCGCGTGGTGCGTGAAATCTTCCAGACCATCGCCCAGTTGCGCACGACAGGCGTGTCCATCCTGCTGGTGGAACAGAACGCCCGCGCCGCTCTGCACGTGGCCGATACCGGCTACGTGCTGGAAACCGGCGCGGTCGTGCTCAGCGGCCCGGCGGCCATGCTGGCGGGCCACCCGCGCGTGGTTGAAAGCTACCTGGGCCTGGGGCGCCAGACAGCAGGCTGATTTGCCGTGGCAGACTGCTTCTGTCGCGCCAGGGCGCGGTCGCCGACACCAGCGCCCCATTGCTGGGGGCTGGCACCGGGTTTCTTGCTTAGGGTGCCCACTGCTCCAGTCGCTGGCGCACGTCGGCCAGATACGCGAAACCCAGCGCGCCGTCGATGATGCGGTGATCCATGCTCAGCGAGAGCACCATGATGGGGCGGATCACGATGGTGTCGCTGCCTTCGAGAACGACGGGCCGCCGGACGATGGCGTTGGCCGCCAGTACCGCCACCTGGGGCTGGTTGATGATGGGCGTGCCTGCGAGCCCGCCCACGGTGCCGGGGTTGGAAAACGAGAACGTCCCACCGGTAACGTCGGCCTGGCTGAGCTGCTGGGCGCGGGCGCGGTGTGTCAGGTCGGTGAGGCGGCGCGCCAGTTCGGCAAAGGGCAGTGAATCGGCATCGTGCACCACGGGCACCACCAGTTCGCGCTTGTCGTGGGTGGCCACGGCAATGCCGAGATTCACGTACGGCTTGATGACGATGGAATCATCCACGACCGAGGCGTTGAGTTCGGGGTAGGCCGCCAGCGCCTGGACGGCCGCATACGCGATGAGCGTGGTGTAGGTCAGGCGCACGCCGGTGGCGGCCTGATGGGCGTCGCGCTGCGTCGCCAGAAACTGGGCCGCCGCCGACATGTCTACTTCCATGAGTGCCGTGGCGTGGGCCGAGATCGTTTGCGACCAGCTCATGTGGTCGGCGATGACCATCCGCTTGGCCGACAGATGACGCACCAGGTCGCGGTCATTGGGACGATAGCGGTAGCGTGCCGGAGGCGTGGGCGGGTATGCCATTGGGGCGGGTGCCGCCGGGGCGGCCTGCATCGGGACGGTGCCCGTGGGGGCCAGCGGTGGCGGGTTGCGCAGGCTGCGGTCGGCGACGTAACGCAGGATGTCTTGCGGGCTGGGCCGGGCCTTGTCCAGCGAGCGGCCCAGCTGTGTCAGTTCTTGCGCGGTCACGTGGTAGCGTGTCGCCAGCTCTTGCGCGCGGCTGCCGATGCGCAGGTCGTGTGCCGGCGTGGCGGCAGCTCGCTGGCGGGCCTCTGTGTGCGCCGGAAAAAGGGTGGCCTGGCTGTTGGCGCCCAGGTGTCCGCGACTGGCGGGTTCGTCAGAGGCGGCCGGGGCAGGGGCTGCGGGGGCAATGTCCGAGACCGTGCGGGTGTCGGATGCGGTGGGTGTGCCGGACGGGGCGGCCGGTGCGCTCATAGCGCTGCTGGCCGACGTGCTGGCGGCCTGCCGGATGCGGGCAATCACGGTGCCCACGGCGACCACGGTGCCGGGTTCGACCAGGGTTTCTTCCAGAATGCCGCTGATTTCGGCCTCGATGGCGGTGTTGACCTTTTCCGTCTCGACCGTGAGCAGCGGTTCGTCCCGGGCGATCGCGTCGCCGGGGGCTTTCAGCCATTCGCTGACGATCCCTTCGGTGAGGGATTCGCCCAGCTGCGGCATGATGACATCGACTAAGGACATGGGTTCGTCTCCAGTTCAGTATTCCAGGGTGCGCAAGGCCGCTGCGACGATTTTGTCCGCATTGGGCAGGACGGCGTCTTCGAGCGGCGGGCTGTACGGAATGGGCACGTCCGCGGCCCCGACGCGGGCGATGGGCGCGTCGAGCTGGTCAAAGGCTTCGGCGGCGATGCGGGCCGCCAGTTCGCCACCAAAACCGCCCGTGAGATGCGCTTCGTGCACCACCAGGGCGCGGTGTGTCCTGGCAATGCTTTGGTAGATGGACTGTTCGTCCAACGGACACAGTGAGCGCAGATCGAGCACCTCGCACTCGTACCCTTGCTGGCCGAGCGTTTCGGCGGCCTCGATGGCGTCGTGCACCATGGCGCCATAGGTGATGATCGTGAGATCGTGGCCCGGACGTTTGATGTCGGCGCTGCCCAGCGGGACGAGAATTTCACCGTCAGGGATCTCCTGGCGTATCTTGCGGTACAGGCGCTTGTGCTCAAAGAAAATGACGGGATTCGGGTCGCGGATGGCGGATTTCAGCAGGCCCAGGGCATCGTAGGGCGTGCTGGGGTAGACGATCTTCAGGCCTGGCACATTGGTGAACCACGCTTCGGGCGATTCGGAATGATAGGGGCCGCCACGTACGCCGCCGCCGCAAGGGGCGCGAAAGACGATGGGGCAGGGCATGCCCCAGCGGTAGTGCACCTTGGCGGCAAAGTTGATGATCTGGTCGAAGGCGCAGGCGATGAAATCGGCGAACTGGAATTCGACCACCGGAATCTGGCCCTCGATGGCCGCGGCGCAGCCCATGCCGACAAAGCCGCTTTCGGCAATGGGCATGTCCATCACCCGCCATTGGCCAAATTCTTCCAGGAACCCGCGCGTCACCTTGAAGGCACCGCCAAAGGCGCCGATATCTTCACCCAACAGAAAGACGCGTTCATCGCGCTGCATTTCTTCGCGCAGCGCCTGGCTGATGGCATCGAGAAATGAAATGGTAGTCATGCCTTGAACACTCCTTGAAGGGCGGTGGCGGCGGCGGGCATGGGCAGGTTCTGTGCGTATTCCACGGCCTCGTCCACTTGTTGTTTGCAGTCTTCGTCGATGGCGGCGACCTCCTCTTCAGAAAAACCGCCGGGCCCTGTCAGGTAAGTGCGCAGCAAAGTGACCGGGTCGCGCGCGTCCCACCAGGCACGCTGGGCTTCGGGGACGTAGCCCATGTCGTCGTGTTCGCCATGGCCGCGCATGCGGAAGCATTTGAATTCCAGCAGATAGGGGCCGTTGCCCGCGCGCACGTAGTCGATGGCTTCGCGGGCCATGCGCCGCACCTCGAAGACGTCGTTGCCAAAGCCGATGGCCGATGGAATGCCGAAGGCCGCGCTGCGCTCGGCCACGTGCTTGACGGGCATTTCGTGTTCGGGCGACGTCGAGTAGGCGTAGCCGTTGTTCTCGATGATGACCAGCAGGGGCAGCTTGTGGATGGCGGCGATGCTCAGGCCTTCGTAGAAGTCGCCCGGGCTCGTTGCCCCGTCGCCCGTGAAGGCCACATTGATGCGGCTTTCGCCCCGCTGCCGGAAGGCCAGCGCGAACCCGGCCCCGGATGGAATCCACGACGCCATGGAACCGTTGTGATAGGGGGCGATGCCGTAGTGCTTGAGGTCGGCAAGAAACAGCCCCAGGTCTTTGCCGTGCGAGGGCGCCTGGTCTTTGCCGAACCAGCGGGCCATGACGTGGCGCGGGTCTACCCCGCGCACGAACCAGCCCGCAAGGTTGCGGGCCACCGTGGAGATGTAGTCGTCGGGTTGCAGCAGGCTGGTGACGCCGGTGGCGATCGCCTCTTGACCGGTGCCCAGGTAGACTGCCCCGGCAATCTTGCCCTGCCGGTAGAGGCGCCCAAGCCGAGTCTCGAAGCTGCGCGCCAGCTGCATGGGCTTGTACAGCGCGATCAGCGCCTGTCGGGATAGGGTTTCAGAGGGTTGCAGTGCCTGTCTGTCCAGCGCGGGGGATACATATTCGCTCATCTCCTCTCCTTGGTAATCTCTGGGCCGGCGCCAGCCGCCGGGCCGCTGAGTCAGGAATGTTTATTTCATTTCAAAAAAATTTAGAAATGAAGTTTGTTCGAAAATCCTAGCACGCACTGATTTGCTTTCAGGCAATACATGGCTTCAGCACATGGTTAAGGAACTCCGAAGCCCGTCGAGCGGCAAGCAGGCGTTGCGACCTGTCCGGAGGCTTTTCGCCTGTTTTCCGCACGCCGACGCATTGACAGGCGGATTCGCCGAACGATAACCTCAAGGAGAAGTCCCCGTGGGGTGCTGGTTCCGACTCATCCGGGGTCTTGCAAGACAACAATATCCACGGAGACAGTCAATGAAAATGAAGCGGTTGTTGCTGTGCATGGCGCTTTCCGCCGCCCTGCCTCAGTTTGCCGGGGCCGCCGAGCCCCTGCGTATCGGCATCCTCAACGATCAGTCGGGCCTGTATTCCGATTTCGGCGGGGTCACGTCCGTCACGGCCGCGCAGATGGCCGTGGACGACTTCGGCGGCGAGGTACTGGGGCGCAAGATCGAGGTACTGTCCGCCGACCACCAGAACAAGACCGACGTGGGCACGTCCATCGCCCGCAAATGGTTCGATCTCGATCACGTCGAGATGATCGGCGATCTCACCAATTCGGCGGTTGCCCTGGCAGTGCAGGGCCTGGCCCAGGAAAAGGGCAAGATCACCATCGCTTCCGGGCCGTTCTCGGCGGCGCTCACGGGCAAGGCCTGCTCGCCGACGGGCTTTCACTGGGCTTTCGACACCTACGCGTCTTCGGTGGGCACGGCCACGGGCCTGGTCAAGGAAGGCGCCAAGAGCTGGTTCATCCTGGCTGCCGACTACGCCTATGGCAAGCAGCTGGCCGCCGACCTCACCAAGGTGGTCGATAAAAACGGCGGCAAGGTCGTGGGCGAGGTCTTCCACCCGGTAGGCGGCTCCGATTTCGCCTCGTTCCTGCTGCAGGCCCAGTCGTCCAAGGCGCAGGCCGTGGCGTTGGCCAATGCCGGGGCCGATACCAGCAACAGCATCAAGCAGGCGGCCGAATTCGGTCTCACCAAGGGTGGGCAAAAGCTCGTGGCGCTGGGCATCGTCATCAGCGACGTCCATGCCCTGGGGCTGGACAAGGCCCAGGGCCTGGTGGCCACCACGCCCTTCTACTGGGATCGCGACGATGCCAGCCGCAAGTTCTCGGCGCGCTTTGAAAAGCTCACCCACCGCGAGCCCGGCATGGTGCAGGCCAGCGTGTATTCCTCCACGCTGCACTACCTGAAGGCGGTCAAGGCGGCGGGCACCACCGATGGCAAGAAGGTGGCCGAAAAGATGCGCGAGCTGCCGGTCGACGACTTCTTCGCCCACAACGGCGTCGTGCGCAAGGATGGCTGGATGGCACACGACATGTACCTGGTCGAAGTCAAGACCCCGGCAGAATCCAAGGGGCCTTGGGATTACTACAAGGTACTGCGCACGCTGCCCGCCAGCCTGGTGTCGGTGCCCTTGTCCGAAAGCACCTGCCCGTTGGTGAAACAGGGCTGATGCATGATCAGGCCGTGGCGCGGCTGTCCAGGCGGGCCGCCGCGCCGCGTGCGTGGCGGCCCGTGATCCGCGCGTATACTTCCTTTCCATGAAACCCCAAGGCCGTCGTCCGCTTCGGGGCAGCGCCTTTTCCTGGGCGTGGGCCCTTTGTCTGGCACTGGTGCTGCGCGCACTGGTGCCCGCGGGCTATATGCCCAGTTTCGCCAATGGCGAACTGCCGACGGTCACGCTGTGCGAGATGCAAGGGCCGGGCCTGGGCGGCATGGTGCACGGCGACCACGCCAATGCCGCCAGCGCCTACGACAATCCGCTGCACTTCCTGGCCCAGTGCCTGGGTGGGGCGCCGCTGCCCACGGTGGCGTTCCCGGCGTTCATGGCCTTGTTCGGCGGCTTCGTCGCCCTGGTCTTCACGGTGGCCGTCTGGCGCGCCTCCCGGGTGCGCAGCTCGCCGCTCGGTTCACGCGCACCGCCGTATTTCGCCTAGTGTGCTGTTCGCGGTCAATCCGTACATTTAAAAGCACACTCGCTGTTTTCTGTGACTGAAACCAGGCTGGTGGAGCGACCGCTTCATCGGCCCTCGTGGCGTGGCCTTCGTCCGCGCACGAATGCGAAATACGAATACAGGTGAGTTTCGATGAAAGCATCTTTTGCCTTGGGCGCGCTGGCTGCCGCCCTGTTGTTCATGCCTGCGGTGCAGGCCCACGTGACGCTGCAAACCCGGCAGGCCCCGGTGGGCAGCTATTACAAGGCCGTGCTGCGCGTGCCGCACGGCTGCCAGGGTTCCGACACGACGGCGTTGCGGGTGCGCATCCCCGAGGGCGTGCTGGGTGTCAAGCCCCAGCTCAAGCCGGGCTGGACGATCAACATCGTCCAGGGGCCCTACGAGCACACACAGGAATTTCACGGCGCGACGCTCGACCACGGGGTGCGCGAACTGGTCTGGAAGGGAGGTCGGCTGCCCGACGCCTACTATGACGAGTTCGCCTTCTTCGTCTTTTTGTCGCCCACGCTGAGCGCGGGGCAGCCGCTGTATTTCCCCGTCGTGCAGACGTGCGAGAAGGGGGTCGAGCGCTGGATCGACACCTCCGGCAAACCCGACGCCGCCGGGCCGGCACCCCACCTTGAACTGACGCGCCCGGCGGCGCCCGCGGGTCATGCGCGATGAGACGGCTGATTCTTTATTTCGTCTGCCTGCTGGCGTGCGCGCCGACTGCCTGGGGACATGCGGCGCTCGTTGCCGCTTCGCCTGCGCCCGCCGCCGTGCTGCAGCGGGCGCCAAGCGCCATTGTGCTGACCTTCAGTGAACCCGTCGGGGTGACCGCCCTGCGGCTGTTCGGGCCCGACGGGCAGCAGCTCGTCACGGGGCCGGTCATGGATCACAACCAGGAGGTCAGGATTTCCCTGCCGGGCGGCCACGCCGCGCCGGGCACCTATCTGCTGAGCTGGCGCGTGACTTCCGCGGACGGTCACCCGGTGGGCGGGACGCTGGATTACTCGGTCGGCCATCCCAGCGCGCTGGGCAGCGTGTCGCAAAGCGCCTCGCCGGGCTCGCTCAAGCTGGCGATCTGGCTGGCACGCTGGCTGGGCTATCTGTGCCTGTTCGCGGCGCTTGGCGCGGCCCTGTTCCGCCTGATCCAGCCGCTGGACAGGCAGGCCTGGGTGCGCCCCGCCATCGCCCTGGGCTTCGTGCTGCTGCCCGTGAACCTGGGCCTGCAGGGGCTGGACATGCGCGGCGCCTCCTGGCCCGCGCTGGCCGAATCCGCCACCTGGGCGCAGGCGCTGTCCAGCACGTATGCCAGCACGCTGGGCCTGCAGGCGCTGGCGCTGTTGGCTGCGTTGGTCGCGCTGGGCACGGCGCGCTCAGCGATCCTGAAGGCCGCCGCCGTGGCGGGCCTGGGCTGCCTGGGGCTGGCCCTGACCGTCAGCGGTCACGCGGGCACCGCGCCGCCGCAATGGCTGTCGCGTCCCGCCGTGGTGCTGCACGTCATGATGGCGGTGGTCTGGGTGGGCATGCTCGTGCCGCTGGCGCGGGCCCTGTCGCGTGGGCGCGTCCGTGCCGCAGCGCCAGCGGGCCGCGTGTCGGCTGCCGCCGAGCCGATGCCGCTGGCGGCCTTTTCGCGCTGGATCGTCCCCGCCGTCGCGCTGCTGGTGCTCAGTGGCCTGACGCTGGCCCGCTTGCAGCTCGATGGCCCCGGCGACCTGTGGCGCACGGCGTATGGCCGGGTGCTGCTTGCCAAGCTCACGCTGGTGGGCTTGCTGCTGTGTCTGGCGGCCTATAACCGCTGGGGGCTGACGCGCGCGGCGCTGGCCGGGGAACCAGCGGCGCGTCGGCGGCTGAGGGCCGCCATCCGCCTGGAGGTGGTGCTGGCGGTGCTGATCCT
The DNA here is from genome assembly GCF_001592225.1 of Castellaniella caeni NBRC 101664. Classification (GTDB taxonomy): domain Bacteria; phylum Pseudomonadota; class Gammaproteobacteria; order Burkholderiales; family Burkholderiaceae_B; genus Castellaniella; species Castellaniella caeni. The sequence goes on from NZ_BCWN01000021.1 coordinate 43,946, forward strand.
CTCGGTCGTCGCGCTGTGGCGCTTCACCCCGCCGCCGCGCACGGCGGACATGGCGGACATGGCGGGCATGGCGCGGATGACCGCGCCGCAGCCCGTGGAGCTGGCCGACGAGCGGCTGCGGGCGCGTGTCACGTCGCTGGCCGATGGTTGGCACATCCAGCTGTTCAAGCCCGACGGTGCGCCGTTCGAGGCCCAGGGCGTGACCCTGTCCCTGAGCCATGCGGCGGGCGGCATCGAGCCGCTCAGCCGTGCCGCCAGCCGCCAGGCCGACGGCAGCTGGCTGGCCGCCATCCCACCGCTGTCAGCCCAGGCCTCGTGGCAAATCACGGTGACGGTACTGGTCGATGACTTCGATGAAATCACGCTGCAGACGGCGCCGCCCGTCGTGCAGGAAAGGAATGGATCATGAGCAAGTTTGTGTCTGTATTGCGCTTTGCTCCCTGGGCAGGCCGGGCGTGGTGGTGGCTTGGCTCCGCCGTGGCGCTGGCGCTGGGGGTGGCGGAGCCATCGTCCGCGCAGGCGGTGTCGGTCGGGACGTCGTCAGCCGCGGGCAGCCAGCCGACGCCCGCCCAGCTGGCGCCGATCGAAGTGAGCGCCACCCCTGATGACGCCGATGTCCGGCTCGAACAGCGCCTGACCCCCGGTGCCGTACACGTCGTCGATGGTGATTCTTTGTACCAGCGTCCGGTCAGCAACCTCAGTGGCGCCCTGCGCTACGTACCCGGAGTGATGGCCGAGAGCAATACCGGGGGCGACGATCAGGTGCTGTCCATCCGCGGCTCGAACCTGAGCGCGCTCAGTTACGACAACGGCGGCGTGGCCCTGTTCCAGGATGGCCTGCCGGTGTCGGCGGCGGACGGCAACAACCATAATCGCCTGATCGATCCCCTGGGGGCCAGCGAGTTCATCGTGGCCAACGGCGCCAATGCGCTGACCTATGGCGCCAGCGAGCTGGGTGGCGCCATCGACGCCATTTCGCGCACGGCCAGAAACAGCGATCCGACGCAAATCTACCTGAGCGCGGGCGGCCACGGTCTGTTCAATGGCCAGCTCAGCGTAGGCGGCGTGGCAGACTCGCTGGATGGCCTGCTGACGCTGGAGAACAAGCATTTCGATGGCTATCGGCAGCACAGCGGGCTTGAGCGCACGGGTGTGTCAGGCAACGTCGGCTTGCGCGTGTCCGACCGGCTGCGCCTGCGGCTGTTCGCCTCGCACGTCGATAGCCGCCAGAAGCTGGCCGGTGCGCTGACGCGCTCGGAATTCGAGCAAGACCCGCGTCAGGCCGACCCCTCGGCGGCGCTGGGCGATCACGCCGTGGATGTCAAGACGGATCGGGTGGCGCTCAAGGGTGATTGGGACATCGATGCCCGCAGCCGCCTGGAATTTGGCCTTTCGTACGAGGTGCAGCACCTGTACCACCCCATCGTGGACGTGTTCAATTTCGCCACCACACCCCCCGCGCATTATTTCAGCCTGCTGGTCGATACGCGGCAGCAGACGGTGGGCGGGATGCTGCGCTACCACCTCAGGGCCGGCAATCACGAGCTGCTGGCGGGCCTCAGCCTGGCGCAGACGAGCAACAAGGGCGGCAACTACGCCAATGATGGCGGCCAGCGCGGTACGCGGATGACCGCCATCGACCAGCAGTCCGACAACGCCACGCTGACGCTGATGGATCGCTGGCATATCGCGCCGCGCTGGACGCTGGTCTACGGCGCGCAGGGCGTGGCTACCTCGCGCGATTCGCGCTCCACGACGCTGTCCAGCGGCGACCAGCGGCGCCAGGATGCCACGTATTCTGCCGTGAATCCGCGCCTGGGGCTCATTTACGCGTTGAACCGGGACAGCGAGCTGTTTGCCAACGTCAGCCGGGTGTATCAGGCGCCCAACAATTACGATCTGGACAACGACGTGCGCCAGGACGATGCGGTGTTGCGCGCCATGCATGGGGTGTCCTATGAGATCGGCACGCGCGGCCAGGGGGCGCTGCCGTTTGCCGCGGCTACCGGGCGCTGGAGTCTGTCGCTCTATCATGCGGACATCCGCAATGAGATTCTGTCGGTGGACAACCCCGCCAAACCCGGCAGCATGCTGGCGACCAACTACGGCAAGACCGTGCACGAGGGCATCGAGGCTCTGGGCAGCGCGAGCTTTCCGCTGGCGGGCACGCCGCACCGCATCGAGCCGCTGGTCAGCGCCACCTACCAGCGCTTCCGGTTCAAGGACGACCCAGCGTTCGGCAACAACCGGCTGCCGTCGGCACCCAGCTACATCGTCCACGGCGAGGTGATGTACCGCCACCAGACCACGGGCTTTTATGCCGGGCCCACCTTCGATCTCGTCGGGTCGCGCTACGCCGACATGGCCAATACCTATCGTGTCGGCGCCTACCAGTTGCTGGGGCTGCGCGCGGGCGTCGAGCGTGATCGCTGGGATCTGTATGCCGAACTCAGCAATCTGACCGACAAGAAGTACGTCAGTGCTGTGACCGTGCTGACGCAGGCCGATGCCGACGCCCGGGTGCTGAATCCGGGCGCGCCCCGTTCGATTTTCGTGGGGGGCCGTTTCCGCTATTGAACCCTGGCCGCGTCCGCGGCTGACGCATGAACCGCGATGCGGGTGCCTGTTGGCACCCGCATTTGCATTTGCTTGTGTGGCTTACGAGGTCTTGGCCGCCCTGCGCAGCTGCAGGTGGTGCAGCCATTCGCCGACGATGCCGCGCCGGAAGGTGAGCACGCAGATGACGAAGATGAGGCCGATGACGATCGTGACGGATTCGCCCAGCACGCGGAACCAGGTGATGCCGGTTTCGTCCATGAGGAAGCGGCCGATGTCGCCCACCTTGTTTTCCAGCGCGACCACGATGATGGCGCCCAGCACCGGCCCGGTGAGCGTGCCCATGCCGCCGATGAGGGTCATGAGGATGACCATGCCCGACATCTGCCAGGTGGCGTCCGACAGCGTGGCCGAGACGAACACCACGGCCTTGGTGGCGCCCGCCAGCCCTGACAGCGTGGCCGACAGCACGAAGGCCAGCAGTTTGAAACGATCGACGTGATAGCCCAGGGACACCATGCGGTCTTCGTTCTCGCGGATGGCTTTCAGGGCCTGGCCAAAGGGTGAATGCACCGTGCGCCAGATGAGCGCATAGCCCAGCACGAAGATGGCCAGGACGACGTAGTACAGGTTGATGTCCTGGTTGAGGTCGAGCCCCAGGATGCTGCCGCGCGGGATGCCTTGCAGGCCGTCTTCGCCGCCCGTGAAGTGGGCCTGCAGGAAGTAGAAGAACAGCATCTGCGACAGGGCGAGCGTGATCATGGCGAAGTAGATGCCGCTGCGCCGGATGGACAGGATGCCGAAGATGAGGCCCAGCAGGGCCGCGCAGGCCGTGCCGAAGACCAGGCCGCCGAATGTGGGCCAGCCCCAGACGGCCAGCGCCTGCCCGCAGCTATAGCCCGCCAGCCCCAGAAAGGCGGCGTGGCCGAAGGACAGCAGGCCGGTGTAGCCCAGCAGCAGGTTGAAGGCGCAGGCAAAGAGCGCGTAGCACATGACCTTCATGATGAAGATCGGGTAGGCGCCCGCCGCGGGCAGCGCCGCGATGACGACGATGGCGATCAGGTAGCCGATGAGTTGACGATTCATGATTCTTTCCCGAACAGCCCCGCCGGGCGCAACAACAAGACGATGACCATGATGATGAACACCACGGTGCTGGAGGCTTCGGGCCAGAAGACCTTGGTGAAGCCCTCGATGACCCCCAGGCCCAGGCCCGTGACGATGGAGCCCAGGATGGAGCCCATGCCGCCGATGACCACCACGGCGAACACGACGATGATGAGGTTCGAGCCCATGAGTGGCGATACCTGCAGGATGGGGGCCGCCAGCACGCCGGCAAAGGCCGCCAGGCCCACGCCCAGGCCGAAGGTGAGGGAGATCATGAGCGGCACGTTGACGCCGAAGGCCTCGACCAGCTTGGCGTTTTCGGTGCCCGCGCGCAGCAGCGCCCCGAGGTGCGTCTTTTCGATGAGAAACCAGGTGAGCAGGCAGGCCAGCACCGAGGCCACCACCACCCAGGCGCGGTAGATGGGCAGGTACATGAAGCCCAGGTTGACCCCGCCTTGCAGCAGCGCGGGCGTCGAGTACGGCTGGCCCGAGACGCCGTAGATGCTGCGAAACACCCCTTCGATGATGAGCGCCAGCCCGAACGTGAGCAGCAGCCCGTACAGGGGGTCGAGCTTGTAGAGGTGGCGCAGCAGCAGGCGTTCGAGGAGGATGCCGAACAGGCCCACCACGATGGGCGAGAGCACCAGCATCACCCAGTAGTTGAGCCCCAGGTATTGCAGGCCCAGCCAGGCGACGAAGGCGCCCAGCATGTAGAGCGCCCCGTGGGTGAAGTTGATGATGTTGAGCAGGCCGAAGATGATGGCCAGACCCAGGGAGAGCACGGCGTAGAACGAGCCGTTGACCAGGCCAAGCAGCAGTTGGCCCAGCAGGGCCTGGATGGGAACACCGAAGAGATCTGTCATAGGGCTACAGCACAGGCAAGTGACGGAGACGCTGGATGTGAATCATGCCCCCGCCGACAGGCGGGGGCATGCGTGAAGAACGCCGGTGTCAGCTCTTGAGCAGCGGGCAGGTGGACTGCGATTCGGGCCCGTAGACGGACTCGGCCGGCAACTTGCGGATGATGTTGTAGTAATCCCAGGGGGCTTTGGACTCGTCCGGCTTCTTGACCTGTGCCAGGAACATGTCGTGCATCATCAGGCCGTCTTTGCGGACGTAGCCGTCTTTCACGAACATGTCGTTGATCTTGTGCGATTTCAGGTACTGCATGACGGTGTCGCCATCGTCGGTGCCGGTGGCCTTGACGGCGTTGAGGTAGGCCAGCGCCGCCGAGTAGTCGCCCGCCTGCAGGAAGGACGGCGCCCGGTTGTGTTTGTCGAAGAAGCGCTTGGCCCAGGCGCGGGAATCGTCGGCCTGGTTCCAGTACCAGGCGGTGGTGAGGTACAGGCCCGCCGTGTTGTCGAGCCCCAGCGAGTTGATGTCGTTGATGAACACCAGCAGGCCGGCGAGCTTCATGGTCTTGGTGATGCCGAATTCTTTGGCGGCCTTGACCGAATTGATGAAGTCGCCGCCGGCATTGGCCAGACCCAGCACCTGGGCGCCCGAGCTTTGCGCCTGCAGCAGGAAGGAGGAGAAATCGGTGGTGGACAGCGGCGCGCGCACTTCACCCAGCACCTTGCCGCCCGCGTCCTTCACGACCTTGGCCGTGTCTTGTTCGAGCGAGTGGCCGAAGGCGTAGTCGGCCGTGAGGAAGAACCAGCTCTTGCCGCCTTCCCGCACCACGGCGGAGCCCGTGCCGCGCGCCAGGGCCGTGGTGTTGTAGGCGTAGTGCACGGTGTAGGGCGTGCATTTTTCGTTGGTGAGCTGCGACGAGCCCGGGCCGATGGCGATGAAGGGTTTTTTCTTTTCGGCCGCCACCCCGGCCATGGCCAGGGCCGTGGCCGAATTGGTGCCGCCGATCAGCATGTCCATGTGCTGCGTGTCGAACCAGTCGCGCGCCCGTGCCGAGGCGATGTCGGCCTTGTTCTGGTGGTCGGCCGTGAGCAGTTCGATTTTCTTGCCGTTGATCTCGCCGCCCATGTCGGCGATGGCCATGCGGATGGCATCGGCCCCCGCCGGGCCGTCAACGTCGCCATACACCCCTGACATGTCCGTGATGAAGCCGATGCGGATGACATCGTCGGATATCCCGGCTGCCTGAGCCGACAGGCTGAGGCCCAGGCCTGCAACGGCCAGCGCAGCGGAAAGGGTACGCAATTTCATGGGAAGTCTCCTGAGGAAGCCGGTTGTGCCGGCAGATGAAGTGTGCATCAGACGCCCAACAGGCTGTCGAGCGTGCTTTGCTTTTCTTGCAGCTGGGCCGCAGGGAATTCTTCGACGATCTGGCCGTGTTCCATGACGTAGAAGTGATCGGCCAGCGGCGCGGCGAAGCGGAAGTTCTGTTCGACCATGACGATGGTGTAGCCCTTGGCCTTGAGTGTGGTGATCATGCGCGCCAGCGCCTGCACGATGACGGGGGCGAGGCCTTCGGAGATTTCGTCGAGCAGCAGCAGGTTGGCCCCGGTGCGCAGGATGCGGGCGACGGCCAGCATCTGCTGTTCGCCGCCTGACAGCCGCGTGCCGGGCGAGTGCCTGCGTTCGAGCAGGTTGGGGAACATATCGTAGATTTCGGCCAGCGACATGCCCCCGCCCAGGGCGTTGTTGAGCGTGGGCGGCAGCAGCAGGTTTTCTTCGCAGGACAGCGAGGCGAAGATGCCGCGTTCTTCGGGGCAGTAGCCGATGCCCAGGTGCGCAATGCGGTAAGTGGGCAGGTGGATGGATTCGGTGCCGTGGATGCGCACCGAACCGGTGCGTCGGCTGGTGAGCCCGAGCAGGGCGCGCAGTGTGGTGGTGCGGCCCGCGCCGTTGCGCCCCAGCAGGGTGACGACCTGGCCGGCTTCGACGTGCATGTTGACCCCGTGCAGCACGTGGGATTCGCCGTACCAGGCTTGCAGGTTGGAAATTTCGAGTGCGGCGGCGCTCATGCGTGGGCCCCTTCGAGTTCGCCTTGCGTCGTGCCCATGTAGGCCTCCATGACGGCGGGGTTGCTGGATACGGTGGCGTAGTCGCCTTCGGCCAGGACGGCGCCGCGCGCCAGCACGGTGATGCGGTCGGCGATGGAGGAGACGACTTTCATGTTGTGTTCGACCATGAGGATGGTGCGCCCGGCGCTGACCTGCTTAATGAGCTGGGTGACGCGGTCGACGTCTTCGTGGCCCATGCCCTGGGTGGGTTCGTCGAGCAGCATGAGGCTGGGTTCCATGGCGAGCGTGGTGGCGATTTCGAGCGCCCGCTTGCGCCCGTAGGGCAGGTTGACGGTGAGTTCTTGGGCGAACTCGGCCAGGCCGACTTCGTCGAGCAGCTGCAGGGCCCGGGGGTTGAGGTGGTCGAGGCTTTTGTCGCTGCGCCAGAAGTGGAAGGACGTGCCGGTGTTGCGCTGCAGCGCGATGCGCACGTTGTCGAGCACCGACAGCTGCGGGAACACCGCGGAAATCTGGAAGGAGCGGATGATGCCCTTGCGCGCGATGTCGGCGGGCTGGTCGCCCGTGATTTCCTGGCCGTCGAAGAAGATTTGCCCCTGGCTGGGCGTGAGGAACTTGGTGAGCAGGTTGAAGCAGGTGGTCTTGCCCGCGCCATTGGGCCCGATGAGCGCGTGAATGTGGCCCCGGGTGACTTTCAGATTGACGGCATCGACGGCGGTGAAGCCCAGAAAGGTTTTGGTGAGATCGCGGGTTTCAAGAATGATGGATTGATCCGTGCCCATATTGCCGAGATACCTCTGTCGCAGTGCAGCGCCGTGTGGCGGAATACTTCGAGTATCGGCTGGTTTGGCTGCAGGCTCCATAGGGGTTTTACAGAGTTTTCCCCCGGCTGAGAACGGGGCCCCCACGCTGCGCCTTCGGCTTGCTTCCACCTCGCAGCCTGCATGCTGCTCGGATTCGCCAGGCACGAAATCGTCTGCGGAGACTATTTCGTGTCCTGGCTCATCCCCCCAAGGGGGTGCTTTTTGCCTTGGGGCGGCCCGGCGGTAAAAGAGCCCCCACGCTGCGCCTTCGGCTTGCTTCCCCCCAAGGGGGTGCTTTTTGCCTTGGGGCGGCCCGGCGGCAAAAGAGCCCCCACGCTGCGCCGCGTCAATCGCCGGGCCGGGTCTTGTCCGGGTAGTCGCACAGGTCGTTGATCGGGCATTGTGGGCACTTGGGTTTGCGTGCCACGCAGACGTAGCGTCCGTGCAGGATCAGCCAGTGGTGGGCGTCCAGCAGGTATTCCTTGGGCACGCGCTTGAGCAGGGCCTTTTCGACGGCCAGCACGGTCTTGCCCGGGGCGATGCCCGTGCGGTTGGCCACCCTGAAGATGTGGGTGTCCACCGCCATGGTGGGTTGTCGGAACGCGGTGTTGAGCACCACGTTGGCCGTCTTGCGGCCCACGCCGGGCAAGGCTTCGAGGGCTTCCCGGCGGTCGGGTACTTGGCCGTCGTGGCGTTCCAGCAGCAGCTCGCAGGTGCGGATGATGTTGCGCGCCTTGGTTTTGTACAGGCCGATGGTGCGGATCGCCTGGGTCAGGCCTTCCTCGCCCAGGGCGAGAATGCCTTCGGGGGTGCCGTGATCCGGAAAGAACTGGCGCGTGGCCAGGTTCACCGAGCGGTCGGTGGCCTGCGCCGAGAGGATGACGGCAATCAGCAGCTGGAAAGTGCTGCCGTATTCGAGTTCGGTCTTGGGGTGCGGATTGGCTTCGCGCAGGCGGCGGAAGCATTCTTCGATGGCGGCGCGTTTCATGAGCGGCGTGCGCGCGCCCGGGCCAGGGCCTGAGCGATACGGTCTTGTTTGTCGTGATCCGAGATGAGCGTGGCCAGGGCAGGCTTGTTGGCGAGCGTGCGCGCCGCGGGTCCGATGGCTTCGGCGTGGCGCGCGTTCAGGCGTTCATTGCGCGCCTGGTAGCGGTCGCGCGCCGCGTGGGCGTCGTCGGGCGTCCAGTCGCGCCCGGCGGGCACCATGGTGATGCAATCGACCGGACAGGGGGCCACGCACAGCTCGCAGCCCGTGCAGTCGGCCTCGATGATGGTGTGCATGCACTGGTTGGCCCCCAGGATGGCATCGACGGGACAGGCCTGGATGCAGAGGGTGCAGCCGATGCAGTGCTCTTCGTCGATGAGGGCGACGCGAAAGGGCTGGTGCGTGCCGCAGCTGGGATCCAGTGGCCGGGCCGGGCGCCCCAGCAGCTGCGACAGCGCCGCGATGGTCTGGGGGCCTCCGGGTGGGCAGCGGTTGGTGTCGGCACGCCCCTCGGCCATGGCCTGGGCATAAGGGCGGCAGCCTTCGAAGCCGCATTGCCCGCATTGAGTTTGCGGCAGCAGGGCATCGAGAGCATCGGTCAGAGAGGGCATGGCAAATGAACAAGGCCCGGGTATGCCCGGGCCAAAAGAGCTGAAAACAGTGCTGGGCACCGTGGCCGGGCCGCCGCCTGAATGGCGCGGGCACCTGCCGGTGGACAGGCCGCCCGGCGGAAATCAGGCGTGGGCGCGGATGAACTCGGCGATTTTAGGGCAGATTTGTGCGCGCCAGCGCCGACCCGAGAAAATGCCATAGTGGCCACAGCCCGCCGCAGTGTAGATTTCGCGCTTGGATGGCGACAGGTTGCCACACAACGTGTGCGCCGCGTGGGTCTGGCCTTCGCCGGAGATGTCGTCGAGTTCGCCCTCGATGGTGAGCAGCGCCGTCTTGCGGATGGCGGAGGGGTCGACCCGCTGGCCGTCGATTTCCCAGGTGCCACAGGGCAGGCGGAATTCTTGGAAGACCGTGCGGATGGTGTCGAGGTAGAAGCGCGCCGGCATGTCGAGCACGGCGTTGTATTCGTCGTAGAAGCGGCGGTGCGCTTCGGCGTCGCTTTCGTCGCCCTTGAGCAGGTGCAGGTAGAAGTCGTAGTGCGACTTGACGTGGCGGTCGGGATTCATGGCGACGAAGCCCGCGTGCTGCAGAAAGCCCGGATAGACCAGCCGTCCGGCGCCCGGATAGCGGGCCGGCACGCGATGGATGAGGTTGTCTTCAAACCAGGCGTAGGGCTTGGTGGTGGCCAGCTTGTTGACCTGCGTGGGCGATTTGCGGGCGTCGATGGGCCCGCCCATCATGATCATGCTGCGCGGCTGACAGGGCTCGTCGGCGCTGGCCAGCAGCGACACGGCGGCAAGCACCGGCACCGTGGGCTGACAGACCGACATCACGTGGGTGTCGGGGCCGAGATGGCGCAGGAAGGTCTGCACGTAGTGCACGTAGTCGTCCAGACCGAACGTGCCTTCGGCGGCGGGCACCATGCGGGCGTCGATCCAGTCGGTGACGTAGAGGTCGTGCCGGGGCAGCAGCGCGCGCACGGTGTCGCGCAGCAGGGTGGCGTGGTGGCCGGACAAAGGCGCCACCAACAGGATGACCGGGTCTTTGCGGCGCGTGTCGCGGCGGAAGTGGATGAGGCGACAGAAGGGTTGTGCCAGCACCACGTCTTCGTGGACGGCGACCTCGTGCTTGTCGATGGTGGTGAAAGGCAGGCTCCAGGCCGGCTTTTCGTATTCTTTGCCCATGCGGTTGGCAAGCTCGTACGCGGCGGCAAACTGGCGCGACAACGGCGTATAGGCCAACGGGCTGTAGGGATTGGAGAACAGTTGAGACCCCGTCTGCGTGAAGGCGGTGAAGGGGGCCAGGAGGGTGCGTTGCAGCTCGTGAAGGTCGTACAGCATGGTCTATGCGTTCCGGTAATCTGCTCCGGCGCAGGTCGTACGTCGGAATCGTTCGTGCAGGTCTAAAGTACCGGGAAAGGTTACGGGGCGCTACAGGAAATACCCGTAATCGGGTATTTCCTGCCGTGTTGTGTGGGGTTTAGCAGACGACTTGTAACCCCTGGCCGTGCGGGCCGGGGCAAAAGCGCGCGCAGCCCAGGGCCAGGGGCGGGTTCAGGGGCGTTGCAGGTACTTGAGCTTGTCGGCCACGCCGTTCCAGTCGTCGGCGCCGTCGAGTGGCGACACCGAGCGGTTGATGGGGCCGAAGGTGGGGGCCAGTTCGGCGTTGAGCGGAATGTAGTCAACTTGGTCTTGGGGGACGTCTTCTTCGGCGAAAATTGCGTTGGCCGGGCATTCGGGCACACAGACTGCACAGTCGATGCATTCTTCGGGGTCAATCACCAGAAAATTGGGCCCTTCGCGAAAACAGTCGACCGGACAGACATCGACGCAGTCGGTATATTTGCATTTGATACAGTTTTCGGTGACGACGTGGGTCATGTGGGGCTCCGGACAGACAAAGGCCTGAATAGGCTCTTTTGATATTCTACTGAATTTATCCGGGACAACCCCTAGAGCTTGATATCGGCCAGGGGTGGTTGCTGTCTCTTGCGCCGGGGGCAAGCATGTCGGCCGGGGCGCTGCCCAGGCCGCGCGCGGCGCGCAGGACGGGGAGACTCAAGTAGTATAGAGGGGTTCATTTTTTACTGTTTTCTGTTGCCTTCGTCATGAGTGTTCCTTCGCAAACCGTATCCGCCGACCCGTTTGACGCGGGGTGGTTCCAGGCGGCGTCCCAGGGGCTCGATCCCGACGGGGCGGGCTTGCTGCGGCAGGCGGTCGATTGGGTACGCGAGCCGCTGCGCCAGGCGCAGGCCAGCACGGGCGAACCGCTCGATTCCCACTGTGCGGCGGTCACGCTCATTTTGTGCGAACTGGGCTCGGACGCCCAGACCCGCGCGGCGGCCTTGCTGGCGGTGCAGCCCGTGCCGGCGGGCGAGGTGGCGCGTACCGATCCCCTGCGCAAGGCTTTCGGGCCGGAAATCACCACCCTGGTACAGGGGGTGCGCGCCTTGCTGCGGCTGGGCGAGATGGCCGGGCGCACCGAGGGCGACGCGGGCGGCGATCAGAAAGAAATGCAGCGCAAGATGCTGCTCGCCATGGCCGCCGACCTGCGCATCGTGCTCATGCGCCTGGCCTCGCGCCTGCAATCCCTGCGCTGGTATGCCGCCAGCAAGACGCCGTGCCCGCCCGCGTTCGCCCGCAGCACCATGGCGCTTTACACGCCGCTGGCCAACCGGCTGGGCATCTGGCAGCTCAAATGGGAAATGGAAGACCTGTCGTTCCGCTTCCTGCAGCCCGACACCTACAAGGCCATCGCCCGGCAGCTCGAAGAAAAGCGTGCCGAGCGCGAGGCCTTCATCGACGCGGTCGTGGCGCGGCTGCAGGCCGCGCTGGCCGATGCGCATATCCAGGCCGAGATCAGCGGGCGCCCCAAGCATATCTACAGCATCTACAACAAGATGCGCATCAAGCATCTCGAATTTCACCAGTTGTTCGACCTGCGCGCCCTGCGCGTCATCGTGGCCGACGAACGCACCTGCTATTCGGTGCTGGCCCTGGTGCACGCGCTCTGGACGCCCGTGCCCGAAGAGTTCGACGACTACATCGCCCGCCCCAAGCCCAACGGCTATCGCTCGCTGCACACGGTCGTGGCCGACGCCCAGGGGCGCGCCTTCGAGGTGCAGATCCGCACCCGGGCCATGCACCAGTTCGCCGAATACGGGATGGCCGCGCACTGGCGCTATAAAGAGGCCGGCGCCCGGGGCGGGCAGGTATCGGCGTCGGGCGAATACGACCAGAAAATCGCCTGGATGCGTCAACTGCTGGCCTGGAAGGAAGAAGGCGGCGCGGCGCCGGCCCCCGAAGTGCCGCGCGGCGAAGGCCATATCTACGTGATGACGCCGCAGGCCCGTGTGCTTGAACTGCCCGAGCACGCCACGCCGGTCGATTTTGCCTACCTGTTGCACACCGACCTCGGGCACCGCTGCCGGGGCGCGCGGGTGGACGGGCAGATGGTGCCGCTGTCCACGCCACTGCGCACCGGGCAGACGGTCGAGATCATCGCCGCCAAGTCGGGCGGGCCGTCGCGCGACTGGCTCAACCCGCAGCTCAACTACCTGGCCAGCCCGCGCGCGCGCGCCAAGGTGCGCGCCTGGTTCAATGCCGTCGAACTGCAGCAGCGCATTGCCCAGGGGCAGACGCTCATCGAAAAAGAGCTGCAACGCCTGGGCAAGACGGCCATCAACCAAGAGCACCTGGCCCAGCAGCTGGGCTTTGCGCGCGCCGACGATCTCTACGTGGCCGCCGCCAAAGAAGAGTTCAGCCTGCGCCAGCTGGATCAGGTGTTTCGCGAGCCCGAACCCGTGGCGCCGCAGGAAGACAATGCCCGCGTGTACGCCAGCGACGCGGGCAGCGTGTCGCGCACCGGCAAGAGCGGGGTGCTGGTGGTGGGCGTCGATTCCCTGCTCACGCAGCTGGCGCGCTGCTGCCGCCCGGCACCGCCCGATGCCATCGAGGGTTTCGTCACGCGCGGGCGTGGGGTGTCCATTCACCGTAAAGACTGCGCGTCGTGGGCGGCGCTGGCGCAGCGCCATCCCGAGCGCTGCATCCAGGTGGCCTGGGGCGAAACCGGCCAGGCGCTGTATCCGGTCGATCTCAGCATCCATGCGCAAGACCGGCCCAACCTGCTGCGCGATCTGTCCGAGGTCTTTGCGCGCCTGCGCCTGCGGGTGGTGCGGGTCACCACGCATAGCCGCCGCTCGCTGGCGCACATGGTGTTCACCATCGAGGTGAAAGATGGTGCGCAGATTCGCCAGGCGCTCGACGCCGTCAATGAATTGCCCGGCGTGCAGGCCAGCCGCCAGTAGGCGGCGGGGGCCAGGCGTGGCCCGGCTCGGGTGGTGTGGCTGCGGCTGCTTGGTCGGCTCCACGCCGCCAGCCTGTGTTGTGCGGCCCGGCTGCGCGCGTTTGGCCCGCACTGCTAAAATGCCTGTTTGGCTGACAGGTGCCGGGCGCCTGTGCCCATCACCATCCTTTGAAGCGAGTCTGGATTTGAAACCCTATCATATGCCGGATGCCCAGGGGCATTTTGGCCAGTTTGGTGGTTCGTTCGTTGCCGAAACCCTGGTGCACGCCCTGGATGCGCTGCGTGATGCTTACGCGCATTACCGCGACGACCCCGAGTTTCTCAGCGAGTTCGCCGACGAGCTCGAGCACTTCGTCGGGCGGCCCAGCCCGGTGTACCACGCGCGGCGCTGGTCCGAGCGCCTGGGCGGGGCGCAAATCTGGTTCAAGCGCGAAGACCTCAACCACACGGGCGCGCACAAGGTCAACAACTGCATCGGCCAGGCGCTGCTGGCGCGCCGCATGGGCAAGCCGCGCGTCATCGCTGAAACCGGCGCCGGGCAGCACGGCGTGGCCACGGCCACGGTGGCGGCCCGTTACGGGCTCGAGTGCGTGGTCTACATGGGCAGCGAAGACGTGCGCCGCCAGGCCTCCAACGTGTACCGCATGAAGCTGCTGGGCGCCACGGTGGTGCCGGTCGAATCCGGCTCGCGCACGCTCAAGGATGCGCTCAACGAAGCCATGCGCGACTGGGTCACCAACGTCGAAAACACCTTCTACATCATCGGCACCGTGGCCGGGCCGCACCCGTACCCCACCATGGTGCGCGATTTCCAGACCATCATCGGGCGCGAATGCCTCGAACAGATGCCGCGCGACGCGGGCCGCCAGCCCGATTACGTGGTGGCGGCCGTGGGCGGCGGGTCCAATGCCATCGGCATTTTCCACCCCTACATCGAACACGAATCCGTGCGCCTGATCGGGGTCGAGGCGGCCGGCGAGGGGCTCGACAGCGGTCATCACGCCGCCTCGCTCAACCGGGGCGTGGTGGGGGTGCTGCACGGCAACCGCACCTATCTGCTGCAAGACGCCAACGGCCAGATCACCGAAACCCATTCCATCTCCGCCGGGCTCGACTACCCCGGCGTGGGCCCCGAACACGCCTGGCTGAAAGACACGGGCCGCGCCCAGTACGTGGGCATCACCGACCAGGAAGCCCTGGCCGCCTTCCACGACTGCTGCCGCATCGAGGGCATCATGCCGGCGCTCGAATCCGCGCACGCCATCGCCTACGCCGTCAAGCTGGCGCCCACCCTGTCCCGCGACCAGATCATCCTGGTCAACCTCTCGGGGCGGGGCGACAAAGACATGCACACCGTGGCCGAAGCCGGCGGCATCACGCTTTAGGAGCTTCCCTTGACTGCATCCAATTCCCGCCTGGCGGACTGCTTCGGCGCTTTGGCCGGGCGTACGGCGCTCATCCCCTACATCACGGCGGGCGATCCCCTGGCCGCGCCCACGCCGGTGCTGATGCACGCGCTGGTGGCGGCGGGCGCCGACGTCATCGAACTGGGCGTGCCGTTTTCCGATCCCATGGCCGATGGCCCGGTGATCCAGCAGGCGGGCGAGCGGGCCATCGCGGCAGGCACCAGCCTGGCGCGCGTGCTCGACATCGTGGCCGACTTCCGCCGCGAAAACGCCACGACGCCAGTCGTCCTGATGGGCTACGCCAACCCCATCGAGTGCATGGGGCGCGCTGCCTTCGTGCAGCGCGCGGCCCAGGCCGGGGTCGATGGCGTGCTGGTGGTCGATTACACCCCCGAAGAATCGGCCGATTTCGCCGCCAGCCTGGCGGCTGCCCGCATCGACGCCATCTACCTGCTGGCGCCTACCTCCACTGAAAGCCGCATGGCCGAAGTCGCCCGGCTGGCGCGCGGTTATGTGTACTACGTGTCGCTCAAGGGGGTGACGGGCGCGGGCAACCTCGATACCGATGACGTGGCGCAGCACCTGGCCGCCATCCGGCGGCACGTCACCATCCCCGTGGGGGTCGGCTTCGGCATCCGCGATGCCGCCAGCGCCGCCCGGCTGGCCGCCCACGCCGATGCGGTCGTCATCGGCAGCAAACTCATTCAAATTATCGAGAATGCCTCGCAGGCTCACGGGCCGCAGGCGGCAGTGCGCGCCGCCGCCGACTGGCTGGCCGACGTGCGCCAGGCGCTCGATCACGTTCAGAAAGGCTAAGCATGAGCTGGTTCGAAAAAATTCTGCCTCCGCGCATCAACCGCAACAGCGATGCGGCGTCCAAGCGCGTGCCCGAGGGCCTGTGGGTCAAATGTCCGTCCTGCGAGTCCGTCCTCTATAAAGAAGACCTGCTCGCCACGCTCAATGTCTGCCCCAAGTGCAGCCACCACATGCGCATCGGCGCGCGGGCGCGCATCGATTCCCTGCTCGATCCCGAAGGCCGCAGCGAAATCGGCGCGCAGACGCGCCCCATGGATCCCCTCAAGTTCAAGGATTCGCGCCGCTATCCCGAGCGCGTCTCCGAAGCCACCAAGCAGACGGGCGAATCCGAAGCCATGGTGGTGATGAGCGGCACGGTGCTGTCCGTGCCCACCGTGCTGGCCTGCTTCGAGTTCGCCTTCATGGGCGGTTCGATGGGCTCGGTGGTGGGCGAGCGTTTCGCGCGCGGCGTGCAAGAGGCCATCGACCGGCACATGCCCTTCGTGTGCGTGTCCGCTTCGGGTGGGGCGCGCATGCAAGAGTCGCTCTTTTCGCTCATGCAAATGGCCAAGACCACGGCCATGCTGCACCAGCTGTCCGAGGCGGGGCTGCCCTTCATCAGCATCCTCACCGACCCCACCATGGGTGGGGTGTCGGCGTCGTTTGCCTTCATGGGCGACGTCGTTCTGGCCGAGCCCAATGCCCTGATCGGCTTTGCCGGGCCGCGCGTCATCGAGCAGACGGTGCGCGAGAAACTGCCCGAAGGTTTCCAGCGCGCCGAATTCCTGGTCGCCAAGGGCGCCATCGACCGCGTGGTCGACCGGCGCGAGCTGCAGGCCGAGCTGGCCCACCTGCTGGCGCTGCTGACGCGCCAGCCCATCGAGGTGGTGACGAAAGCCGCCTGACTTTCTCCAGGGTGACGCGGCCGCGCCCAGCGCGGCCCGATCCGGAGACGACACCGGCCTGGCGCTTCAGACGCGCCAGGCCGGTGTTTTTTGTTTCACGATGACTCCAGTACCGCAATTCGCTGGACTACGCCAAGGCTCGATACAGCAGGCTTATCAATCATTTAGACGAGTTCAAAATATGCCGGTGCTTTCCGAAACTTGACCCGGCTTCCCCTCGTGTGGCTCCCATGCGGCTCTTGGAAACCGGGCTTTCCGCGGAGTCGTCATGGCGAAGATCAAGCTCACCAAGTCCGCAGTCGATGCGGCGCAACCTCAAGACAAGGCCATCGAACTGCGGAATACCGTGGTGCCTGGCTTTCTGTGCAAGATCACCCCGGCAGGCCGCAAGGTGTTCATGCTCCAGTACCGCACGAACGCCGGCGAGCGCCGCAAGCCCGCCTTGGGCCAGTACGGGGAACTGACGGTCGATCAGGCAACCTGGCCGAAGTGTGGGGGCTACGCCCGGACGGCACAAATCCGTGCCGTCATGTCCCGATGTATCCACCCGGCAAGGAAACCCGGCTCATCGTGGACGATGAACTGGTGCGGATCTTCCGCCACCTGGAGCAGCTGGAAGCCGAGGGGTTGGAGAACTACGTCATTCCGCTGGCGATCCGCCTGCAATTCGAGTTTGCCGCCCGGCGCTCCGAAATCTGCCCGCTCGAATGGGATTGGATTGATATGGAAAACCGCCGCGTCGTCTGGCCCGACAGCAAGACTGGCGGTATCTCCAAGCCCATGAGCGAGGAAGCCTATCGGCTGCTGTCCACCGCACCGCGCCGGGAAGGCTGCCCCTACGTCCTGCCGTCGTCCAACGCCCCGACCCGGCACATGACCCACGGCGAACACTACGGCGGCTGGACGCGCGTGCTCAAGGCCGCTGGTGTGCCGCATGTCGGCACACATGGCATCCGGCACCGGGCGACGACCGACATTGCCAACTCGGGCGTGCCGACCAAGGTGGGCATAAAGCTCACAGGCCACAAGACCGTGGCGATGTTTATGCACTATGTTCATACCGAGGACAAGCCAGTGCGCGATGCGGCCGAACTGGTGGCGAATCGGCGACTGGCGATTACGGGTGCGCACCGCACGGAGGAAATGGCGATATGAACTGCCTGCGACCTTCCATGTCTTGCCCCGCTGCGCCGTTGGCGCGGCGGCATCCTGATGCTGATCCTGCCGACCCAATTGTCACAACGCTGTCGCGATAATTCAGGCGCTTGCCATCTATATCTGAACGGATATAATCATGACAGAGAAACGTAAGCTCCTGTACTGGGAAGGCTCATCGAAGAAGGACTTCAAGGAGTTTCCCGTCCCCGTGCAGAAGGACATGGGCGTGTCATTGTTCGTCGTCCAGTTGGGTGGCACGCCGGACTCGGCCAAGCCCTGGAAGGGACTCGGTTCCGGGGTGTACGAACTGGTGGAAGACCATCGAGGCGACACCTTCCGCGCGGTTTACACAGTGAAGATCGGGGACGCGGTGCATGTGCTGCATGCGTTCCAGAAGAAGTCCAAGTCCGGTATCGCTACGCCGCAGCCGGATGTGGAGTTGATCGAGAAGCGGTTGAAGGCGGTGCTCGCCCGCTACGCAGCGAACAGGAGAACATGATGAGTCGCAAAGATACCCCTCAAGGCACCGACAACGTGCTGCTGGATCTCGGTTTCGACGATGCGGAAGAATTGTCGGCCAAGGCCGCGCTCGCGCTCAAACTCAACGAGCTAATTGACCAGCGCGGCCTGAGCCAGACCGAAGCCGCCCATATCACCGGCATGACCCAGCCCAAGGTGTCCCAGGTTCGCCGCTACAAACTCCAGAACATTTCGCTGGAGCGCTTGATGCAGGCGCTGGTGTCGCTGGATCAGCATGTGGAAATCGTGGTGCAGCCTGCGTGGCACGAGTACGCGCCGGGCATCACTGTCGCCGCCTGACTTCCATGAAAAGCCCGGCCCGCACCCTGGACTACAGCCTCAAGCGCTGGGTGGCACTGAATCGCCCCGGGAATCGCGGAGGCTGTTTGGTCAAAGTAAAACAGGCTCTGCAGCCTGGGCTACCCAGAGGCTATTAGGGCGATCAGCGGTATCTGTCCGGTGAACGCACCTTGAGCCCATCCGGCATCCGATAGAGCATACGTGTCCGCTAAAACATCGTGGACACGTATGCACCGAGAACCCGTCAGCACGCCGCGTCGTCGGCGTCGCACCTATACCGCACAGTTCAAGAGTGGCCAGGGCCTGACCCTCACGCTGGACTGGCCGATGACGCAACTCCAGGCGCTGGCTCAGTGGACACGCCTGGTGCCGACATGCAAAAGGGCCCCGTCCACAAGACGGGGCCCTTTTGGGGCGGCGCCCCCGTGCGCCGGGGCGCGGCGGGGGCAGTACGCGGTGCCTAGTGTGCTGTTCGGTTAATACTCGTACTTGAATTTGGCGTCTGCACAGCCCACCCTGCGTTGC
>NZ_BCWN01000022.1 GCF_001592225.1 Castellaniella caeni NBRC 101664
CCGCCGACGGGCCAGATCCGGCGCGGGACAAGAAAGCGCCGGGTGTGCCTATCTTGGAGACAGAGCGGCAGCCGCCTCTTGCAGCAGCGTCAGGGCGGTTTCGAGCGAGGGGCCCGCGTGCTGGTCGATCCGGCGGATATAGGGTGACGTGAGCACGGCGATGGCGTGACCGTCGGGCCCCAGGATGGGGCTGGAAATATCCGTGACGCCATACGACTGCAGGCTTTCCCGGCACTCGTGGCCTTGCGCGGCGATCCGTTGACAGGACGCCTCGAGTTTTTCTTGCGGAAAGGGGACTTCACCCTGGACGGCACGGTGTTCCGCCAGCATGCGCGCGCGCTGCTCTGCCGTCTGGAATGCCAGCAGCACCTGGCCCGAGCAGGTATCGACGAGCCCGACGTGGGCGCCGATGCGCACGGCCATTCCCCAGACCCCGGGGCCCGGCACCTGGGCGATGACCAGCACATTGCCCTGGTCGTATACACCCAGATGACAGGATTGTTCCGCTTGTGCCGAGAACTGGTTCATCAGGGGTTGCGCCAGCGCGACCAGGCGGCCAATGGGCGGATGGCACAGGCCCAGCGCCAGCAGCTTCAGGCTGAGCGAGTAGCGATCGCCCTCGGTTGAGCGGATGACGTAGCGGCGGGCGACCAGCCGTTCGAGCATGCGGTAGATCTCGCTGGGGCTGCGGTTCAGCGCCTTGATGATCTCTGCGCGCGTCATGCCTTGCAGATGGCCCGCAAGCAGTTCCAGGATGTCCAACCCCTTGTCGAGGGCCGGTGCGCGGTATCGAGTGTCTTCTGGTGTGGCCTTGGGTGCAGCGTTCATATGCCTGTGGCTGGAGTCTCTTTCAGGGGGGTAATGCGGCCTTCAGTGTATTCAATCGTTGAAGCTTCTGCTGTCGGTGTGTGTTTAGGGTAAACACCGATTCTTGGGCAATTGACTTCTTTATATCAATATATGAACATTATGTTCACTAATGAAAATATCAACAACACCCTCATCAACTCCTTTGAAGAGGGCTTTTCGGAGACAAGCATGGTGCAATCAAAGCGTGGGTTCAAACGGGGGCTGCGGGCGGGGCATGGGTTTGCCAGGCTGGTGGCCGTCGCGGCGTTGGTGTCCGGCCTGGGCGTTGCCAGCCAGGCTCAGGCAAGCCAGCCCGTGGGGGTCGTCTTGCCGATGCTGACGTCGCCCTTCTGGCAGGCCTACAACAAATACATCCCCGAGATGGCGGCCAAGCTGAAGGTCGATATTCTCGCACCCTTGAACTCCGACCAGGACCCGGTCAAGCAGATCACGGACGTGTCGAACCTGATCAACCTGGGGGCCAAGGGTCTTGTGGTGGCGCCGCTTGATTCCGCCGCCGTGCGCCGGGCCCTGGACAATGCCGCCGCCAAGAACATCCCGGTCGTGGCGGTGGACGTGGCGCCCACGAGCGGCAAGGTGGCGATGGTGGTGCGTGCCGATAACGTGGCCTATGGCACGAAATCATGCCAATACCTGGGCGAGCACGTGAAAACCGGCAAGGTCGTACAGATCATGGGCGATCTGGCCTCCGTCAACGGGCGCGACCGGGCCGAGGCGTTTCGCACCTGCATGAAGCAGTATCCGAATCTCCAGGTGCTCGAGATCGCCGCGGGCTGGAAGGCCGATGCGGCCGCCGCCGGGCTGGACAGCCTGCTGTCGGCCAATCCGGACGTCAAGGGCATTTACATGCATGCCGGGGGCGTCTATCTTTCGCCCACCCTGCAGACACTGCGCCGCAAAGGCCTGCTCTATCCGGTCGGCGACCCCAAGCACATCGTCGTCGTCAGCAATGACGGTATTCCGCAAGAATACGATGCGATTCGCAAGGGCGAAATCGATGCCACCATCTCCCAGCCCGCCGACCTCTACGCCATGTATGGTCTTTACTATGCGCGCGAGGCGATGAAAGGGACGACGTTCAAGCCGGGCCCGACCGACCACGGCAGCACGATTGTCGAAGTGGCGCCTGGTATTCTCGAAGATCAGTTGCCCGCGCCGGTCGTGACGCGCGAGAACGTCGATAACCCCCGGCTGTGGGCCAACCAGAAATGAGCCAGCTGTCTCGTTCGCCCGCCGCCGCAGCGGCGCCCAGCCAGGCGCCCGTCGTCGAGGCGCGCGGGCTCGTCAAACGCTTCGGGGCCATGACGGCGCTCAATGACGTGAGTCTGGCGGTATATGCCGGAGAGTCGCATGCGCTGGTCGGGCGTAACGGAGCGGGCAAGTCCACGCTGGTGTCGATGCTGACGGGCTTGAGGGCGCCGGATGTCGGCCAGGTTCTGTTCGGTGGGCAGGCTGCTCCGCCCGTGAGCGACCCGCTGGCCTGGCGCAAGCATGTTGCCTGCGTCTATCAGCATTCCACCATCATCCGCAACCTGACGGTTGCGGAGAACCTGTTCATCAATCGGCAGCCGTGCCGCCATGGACTGATCGACTGGCGCCGCCTGAATGAAGCGGCCCGCGCGCTGCTGGACGAATGGCACATCGACGTGGCCGAGGACGCGCTGGCCGACAGCCTGGGCATCGAGTCCAGGCAGCAAGTCGAGATCGCCCGGGCGCTGTCGTATGGGGCGCACTTCATCATTCTGGACGAACCGACCGCGCAGCTGGATGGTGAAGAAATCCGGCGTTTGTTCAAGCGCATCCGCGAGCTGCAGGACAGAGGGGTCACCTTTCTGTTCATCTCCCATCATCTGCAGGAGATCTACGACATCTGCCAGACCGTCACGGTATTGCGCGACGCGCGCCATATCGTCACCGGCCCGGTGGGCGAAATCGACAAGACCCGCCTGATCGAGGCGATGACGGGCGAGGCGGCTGACAGAAGCAGCGCGCCTCGGGCCAGTGCCGCCTTGGCCGCCGATACGCCGGTCTTGTTGTCCCTGGAAGGGGTCGGTGGCGAGCATTTCAAGCACGTCGATCTCGCGATCCGCCAGGGCGAGGTGCTGGGCCTGACGGGTTCCACCAGCAGCGGGCGCACCGAACTGGGCGAGGCGGTGGCCGGGCTGAAGCCGTATGCCACGGGCGCCATCCGGGTTCGTGGGCGGACGCTGCCGACGGGCGATATCGCGGCGGCCCTGGCGCTGGGGGTGGGCTGCGTGCCCAAAGAGCGCCACCACGAAGGGCTCGTCCTGGGGCAGTCGATTGCCCGTAACGCCACGATGCCGGTTATGGGCCGCCTGGGCCGGGCAGGCTTCATCAGCCTGGCGCGCGAGCGGGCAACGGCATTGGCCGCGATGCGCTCGCTTGGTGTCGTGGCCCAGGGGCCAGAGCAAGCGGTGTCGGGGCTGTCCGGCGGCAATCAGCAAAAGGTCGTGATGGCCCGGGCGCTCTCCACGCATCCCGATGTCCTGGTGCTGATCGATCCGACCGCGGGTGTCGATGTGAAGTCCAAGCAGGCGCTGCTGGCTGTGGTGGATGAACTCAAGTCACAGGGCAAGGCCGTGTTGCTGGTCAGTACCGAGCTGGATGACTTGCGCGTGTGCGATCGGGTCGTGGTCATGCTGCATGGCGAGGTGCATGCCGAGTTTCCCGCAGGCTGGGAAGACGGCGAGCTGATTGCCGCAATAGAGGGGGTAGTTCTCGATGAGTGCTGATGCAATGATGAAAAAGCCAATCATGAGCCAGAAAAAAATACCGAGTCTGGGGCGGGTGCGCGATTTCGCCCTGATTCCCGCGTTGATCGTGTTGTGCCTCGTCGGGGCGATCACCAATCCGATCTTTCTGACGGAAGCCAACCTGATCAGCATCCTCAGTGCGTCCGCCGCATTGGCACTGGTCGTGCTGGCCGAGTCGCTGGTCATCCTGACGGGGAAGTTCGACCTGTCCCTGGAATCCACCGTGGGGATCGCTCCGGCGTTGGGCGCCATGCTGGTGATTCCCGCAAGCGCTTCCGGGTTTGGCACCGAGTGGCCGGTCGCCCTCGGGCTGCTGGCGATTCTCGTCGTCGGGGCCGGGATCGGGCTGGTCAATGGGTTTCTGGTCGTCAAGCTGCGCTTGAATGCTTTCATCGTCACCCTGGCGATGCTGATCGTCCTGCGCGGCATCCTGGTGGGCGCGACCCGAGGCGGCACGCTCTTTGACATGCCGCCCGTGTTTTTTGCCCTGGCAACCGAGAAATTCGCGGGCCTGCCCCTGTCGGTCTGGCTTGCCCTGGTGGCCTTCATGCTGGCCGGCCTGTTCCTCAAGCGGCACCGCCTGGGGCGCGCCCTGTATGCCATTGGCGGCAATGCCGCCGCGGCCAGGGCCGCCGGCATTCAGGTCGATCGTGTGGTCTGGGGCGTGTTCGTGCTGGCGGGCATGCTGGCCGCGCTGGGGGGCGTCATCATGATGGGCTACGTGGGGGCGGTCAGCGCCAACCAGGGCAATGGCATGATTTTCACCGTGTTTGCCGCGGCCGTGATCGGCGGCGTATCGCTGGACGGCGGCAAGGGCACGATGTTTGGCGCCTTGTGCGGGGTGCTGCTGCTGGGCGTCGTGCAGAACCTGTTGACCCTGGCGCAGGTGCCGTCCTTCTGGATTCAGGCCATTTACGGCGCCATCATCCTGGGGTCGCTCATGTTGGCGAAATTGACGGGCGAGAACCAGCAATAGCCGTACGGACGGAGACGGGCGGGCCGCCGTGCCCGTACGCCGCCCGGGCAATCCGGAAATCCGAATTTTGTCGTGGTGTGCAAGGGCAGTGCCCTGCGCACCAGGGGGTTTCGCACCTTGTGCGCGCCCTGGGAAAGTGATTGATCAAGTCGAGGTTGATAATGATGTCAGGAAGAATCGCAAATAAAACCGCAGTGATTACCGCCGCCGGGCAGGGCATCGGGCGTGCCAGCGCCTTGGCGCTGGCGCGTGAGGGGGGGCTGGTCTGGGCAACGGACATCAATCCGGATGCGCTCGAAACGCTGGCCCGAGAGGCCGCGGCGGAAGGCCTGGCGGTAAAGACCGCCGTGCTGGATGTCTGCAACGATGCGGCCGTGGCCGATTTCGCCGCCCGGCTTGGCGCGGTCGATGTCCTGTTCAACTGCGCCGGGTTCGTGGCCAGCGGCACGATTCTCGACAGCACGGAGCACGACTGGAACTTCAGCTTCGAGCTGAACGTGAAGTCGATGTACCGGACGATCCGCGCGTTTCTGCCCGGCATGCTGGCGCGGCAATCGGGTTCCATCATCAATATGTCGTCGGCGGCGTCCAGCATCAAGGGCGTGCCGAACCGCTTCGTTTATGGCACGACCAAGGCCGCCGTCATCGGCCTGAGCAAGGCGGTCGCGGCGGACTTCGTGACAGCGGGCATCCGGTGCAATGCCATTTGTCCCGGAACCATCGACTCCCCGTCGCTGGCCGGGCGCATCAGCGCCCAGGCCGAGAAAAGCGGCATGGACAGCGCGGCGGTACGCGCCGCCTTCGTGGCGCGCCAGCCGGTGGGCCGGATCGGCAGCCCCGAAGAGGTCGCCGCCCTGGTGGTCTACCTGGCTTCGCCCGAGTCGGCATTCACGACGGGCACGGTCCACGTCATCGACGGCGGCTGGTCGAACTGATGCGCCAAGTAGACGATAAGGGACCGCAATCTATGACCACCGTCATTCAATCCTTTGAAGTACTGGATGTCCGTTTCCCCACCTCGAAGCAGCTGGACGGATCGGACGCCATGAACCTGGACCCCGACTATTCCGCGGCGTACGTCGTGTTGCGAACGAGCGTGGCGGGCCTGGAAGGGCATGGCCTGACGTTTACCATCGGTCGGGGCAACGAAGTCTGCTGCGCCGCCATCCGCGCGCTGGCCGATCGGCTGGTGGGGATGGAACTCTCCTGGATCACCGAGGACCTGGGCCGGTTCTGGCGGTTCATGACGTCCGATAGCCAGCTGCGCTGGATCGGGCCGGACAAGGGCGCCATCCATCTGGCGACGGGGGCGGTCGTCAATGCCGTATGGGATTTATGGGCCAAGGTGGTGGGCAAGCCGGTCTGGCAGCTCGTGGCGGACATGAGCCCGGAAGAACTGGTCAAGCTGATCGATTTTCGCTACATCACCGATTGCATCACCCCTGACGAGGCGCTGGCGCTGTTTCGGCGTGGTGAAGCGGGCAAGGCCGCGCGCCGCGCCGATCTGCTGGAAAACGGCTACCCCTGCTACACGACGTCCGCCGGCTGGCTGGGCTACGATGATGCGAAGCTGCGGCGTCTGGCGCAAGAAGCGGTCGATCAAGGCTTCACGCACATCAAATTGAAGGTCGGACGCGATCTCGACGACGATATCCGGCGCTTGCACATCGCCCGGGAAGTGCTGGGGCCCGATCGGATTCTGATGATCGACGCCAATCAGATCTGGGAAGTCGATCAGGCGATCGACTGGCTGAAGCAGCTGGCGTTTTCCCGCCCCTGGTTCATCGAAGAACCCACCAGCCCGGACGACGTTGCCGGCCACCGGCGTATCCGGCAAGCCGTGGCGGGCTCGATGCGCGTGGCGACCGGGGAAATGTGCCAGAACCGGATCCTGTTCAAGCAGTTCATCATGGAAGGCGCGGTGGACGTCGTACAGATCGATGCCTGCCGTCTGGGCGGGCTGAATGAAGTCCTGGCGGTCATGCTGATGGCGGCGAAGTACGGGCTGCCCGTGTGCCCGCATGCGGGCGGCGTGGGTTTGTGCGAATACGTGCAGCATCTGTCGATGATCGACTATCTCTGCGTCTCGGGTACGAAAGAAGGCCGCGTCATCGAATACGTCGATCACTTGCACGAGCATTTCCTGGACCCCTGCACTATTCGTCACGCGGCCTACATGCCGCCGTCGCGCCCTGGCTACTCCATCGAGATGAAGCGCCAGTCGCTGGAAACCTACCGCTACCGGGGGTGATCGTGATGCAGGCAGAGCTCGGCGTGGACGCACACCTGCATTTCTGGCGCTACGTTCCGGCGAAATATCCGTGGATCGGCCCAGAGATGTCGGCGCTTGGAAGGGATTGCCTGCCGGAGCAGGCGTGGCCGCTGTTGTCCGCGAACGGGGTGCAGGCGGGGGTCGCGGTGCAGGCCCGGGCCTCGGAAGCGGAGAACGACTGGCTGCTGGGCCTGGCGCATCGGCATCCCTGGATTCGGGCCGTCGTTGGTTGGCTCGATCTGTCGTCGCCCTCGGCGCCGCAGCGCCTGGAGCGCTGGGCGGCGGATCCCTTGTTTCGCGGCTGCCGGCCCATGTTGCAAGATGAGCCAGACCCCGCCGCCCTGCTGGCCAGCCCGGTTTTCAACCAGGGTGTCCGGGCGGTGCAAGACGCCGGTCGAGTCTTCGAGTTGCTGGTGCGGGCGCATCAATTTTCCGGGCTGTATGCGTTTTGCCGGGCACATGATGCCCAGCCCATGATCCTGGATCATATCGGCAAGCCGGCCATCGACGGCAAGGTGCATGCGCCGGCTTTCGTGCAGTGGCGGCGGCAGGTAGAGCACCTGGCGTCTTTGCCGCATGTGTCGGTCAAGCTCTCGGGGCTGGTGACGGAAGTCTCCGCCCAGGTCGCTGGGCAGGCCGCCACGGATGCCGCACTGTTCTGGCCCTATCTGGACGTGGTGCTGGAAGCGTTCGGGGCAGACCGCATCTTGTTTGGTTCCGACTGGCCGGTCTGCACGGTGGCGCGGCCCTATGCGCAGGTTCTTGCGCTGGTTCGCGCCTGGTCTCAGGCCCGCTTGTCGCATGACGAGTTACGTGGCTTCCGGGGGGTGAATGCCGCCCGGATCTATCAGTTAGTGTAAGTATCCGTTCGAGGCAAACATGGACTTGAAGTTGCAAGACAAAGTGGTCATCGTGACCGGTGGCGGGGCCGGTATTGGCGGCGCCATCAGCCTGCAGTTGGCCCGCGAAGGGGCGATTCCCGTGATTTTCGGGCGCAGCCCCCTGAGCCCCGAGTTTCTGGCCGCCCTGCGGGCAACGGGGGGGCGTCATGTGTTTCACCAACTGGATTTGCAGGATGAAGCCGCGTGTCTGCAGGCCGTGTCGAGTGTGCTGCGGCAGCAGGGGCGTATCGATGGCCTGGTGAACAACGCCGGGGTCAACGACAGTGTCGGCCTGGAGGCGGGGCGCGCCGCCTTTGTCCAGTCGCTGGAAAAAAACCTGATTCATTACTACGTGATGGCGCATGCCTGCCTGGATGCCTTGAAGGCTTCGCGGGGTGCCATCGTCAATATTTCATCCAAGACGGCCCTGACCGGGCAGGGTCATACCAGCGGTTATTGTGCCGCCAAGGGGGCGCAACTGGCATTGACGCGGGAGTGGGCCGCGGCGCTGGCGGGCGATGGCGTGCGCGTCAATGCCGTGCTGCCCGCGGAAGTCATGACGCCGTTGTACGCCAAGTGGCTGCGGACATTTGCCGACCCTGAACAGGCGCGCCAGCGGATCGAATCGCGCATCCCGCTGGGACGCCGCATGACCACGGATGCGGAGATCGCCGATACCGTCGTCTTTCTGTTGTCCGCTCGTTCGTCCCACACCACCGGGCAGTGGCTCGTGCCCGATGGTGGGTACGTCCATCTGGATCGGGCCCTGTAGCGTGACGGAGCGGACGATGATACGTCGCGACGTGTTGATGCTGGATTTGCGGGATGATCCGCTGTTGATTGAACAGTACGAGGCCCACCACCGGGCGGTCTGGCCGGAGGTGCGGGCGCATCTGGAACGGCAGGGGGTGCTCGACATGGAGATCTACCGTCTGGGCACGCGCCTGTGCATGGTGATGGAGGTGGACGAGCAGAAATTTGACGCCGCGCGCATGCGGCAGGCCGAGCAGGAAGACCCCAGCCTGCAGGCGTGGGAGCGTTTGATGTGGACGTTCCAGCAGCCTACGCCATGGACGCCCGATGGGTGCAAGTGGGTGCCTGCGCGCTGTATTTTTCGGCTGTCGTCGGGCGCTGATGCGGTTTGAACGGTGGTTCGATCTGTCGGCCTGATATGAGGCGGGCCGCTGGGCCCTGGTTCCGGGCATGAAACGAGGAGAGTGAAATGAAGTTGTTGCGTGTGGGCCCGTCAGGGCAAGAAAAGCCGGCCGTGCTGGATCCGGATGGGCGTTTGCGGGACTTGTCCGGTGTCGTGCCGGACGTCACGCCCGATGTGCTGGCGCCAGCCGGCCTGTCCGCCTTGCGCGCGCTGGATCTGGGCGCGCTGCCGATCCTGGACGACGCCGTCCGTATCGGGCCGCCCGTTGCGCGGGTCGGCAAGCTCATCTGCGTGGGCTTGAACTATCGCGATCATGCGGCGGAAACCGGGGCTGAGATTCCGCAGGAGCCCGTCCTGTTTTCCAAGTGGTCGCGGCCGACCGGGCCGAATGATCCCATCGTGTTGCCGCAGGGGTCGGTCGAAACCGATTGGGAGGTGGAGCTGGGCGTCGTCATCGGGACGCAGGCGCGCTATGTCAGCCAGGCCGAAGCCCTGGCGCACGTCGCCGGGTACTGCGTGATCAACGATGTTTCCGAGCGCGAATACCAGCTCAAGCGCGGCGGCACCTGGGACAAAGGCAAGGGCTGCGATACCTTCGCCCCCCTGGGGCCCTGGCTGGTCACCGCGGACGAGGTGGCCGACCCGCAGAACTTGTCGATGTGGCTCGACGTCAATGGGCACCGCTATCAGGATGGCAATACCCGCACCATGATTTTCAATGTCGCGTATCTGGTGCACTACATCAGCCAGTTCACCACCTTGTATCCAGGAGACGTCATTTCGACCGGGACGCCCCCGGGCGTTGGCCTGGGGCAAAAACCGCCGGTCTATCTGAAGGCGGGTGATGTGGTGCGCCTGGGTATTCAAGGGCTGGGTGAACAGACGCAGATCGTGCACCCTTGGAATCAGTCGCTGCTCGACTGACGTATGGTTTCCGTAGTGTAGTTCTCAGCAGGGACTTGGCCCAGGAACTTCGGAACCTGGGCTTTTTTTGCCCTTGCGCACCCTTCAGTTTTGAACAGCAGCCTAGCACCGCTTGCGGATATCTCATTGGCCCTGGCCATCGTTACCCGTTGACCTTGCCACCATGACAAGCATCAAAATCCGGAAATTCCTCTAATTCACCGGGAGACCCCATGCGCCGACACCACCAGGCAACATCAATACTTTTCAGTCTCACTTTTGCCGGTCTCAGCGGCGTAGCCAGCGCTCATGGTGCAACAATGTCCCACCCCGCCACAGGCACGCATGCGGGCCATCCGTCGGCCACGCGCATCGTTCACGTCGCCATGGACGACACCATGCGTTTTCACCCCAGCACCATCGCCGTGCATGTCGGTGAAACCATCACCCTGGACATCAAAAATACAGGCAAACTGCAACACGAACTGACCATTGGCAAACTCGATGAGCTTCAGGCACACGCGCAACAAATGCGTCAGCACCCTGACATGCCCGCACACCATGAAGCCAATGCCATCACGCTCGATCCTGGCCACCAAGGCACCCTTACCTGGACATTTGCCACTCCCGGCA
Source organism: Castellaniella caeni NBRC 101664 (assembly GCF_001592225.1). Taxonomy (GTDB): domain Bacteria; phylum Pseudomonadota; class Gammaproteobacteria; order Burkholderiales; family Burkholderiaceae_B; genus Castellaniella; species Castellaniella caeni. Next base: position 10,466 of record NZ_BCWN01000022.1, read on the forward strand.
CACTCGACTTTGCCTGTCTGATCCCAGGACACTACGAAGCGGGCATGAAAGGGCAATTCGTCGTCAGCCAAGAGTGATGGGCTGCTGCCGGTTGGGACGATCCTGGTGGTCGTCGGCCAGCGCGCTGATGCCGCAGCAGGGCTGCGGCGATGCCGATTGTGCTATTCGCCGCGCGCTCATGCCGCGTCCGGCGCCGTAGGCGTGGCAAAACGCCCCGAACCCAACTCAACCAGCGCCTTACCTCGGCGCAACAGCCACAGCGCCTCCAGGCCGTGCCGGTGTGCCAACGCCAGACCCTCGCTCGGGCCGGCCACCAGCAATGCGGTGGCCCAGGCGTCGGCATCGATGCAGGCGGGCGCCAGCACCGTGACGCTGGCGACGCCGTTGTTCACTGGCGTGCGGCTGCGCCCATCCATGCTGTGCGCCAGACGCACCTCGCCGACCTGCACGAAATGCCGGTAGTCACCCGAGGTGGCGACTGCCAGATCCTGCAGTTCGATCACGCCCTGTGCGGTGCGTACATCGGGTCGGGGATTCTCCAGTGCCACGGCCCAGGGCGCGCCACTGGCCTGGGCGCCGATGGTGCGCAACTCGCCATCGAGCGCCGCCAGAGCGTGGTGCACGCCGTGCTGCCCAAGCACGGTACACAGGCGATCGACCGCATAGCCCTTGGCGATGCCACATAGGTCGAGCTGTAGCGGCGCGTGCTTGCGCACCCGGCCCGCGGCCAGATCCAGCTCAAGGGCTTGCGGTGTCGGCGGGCGTTCGGTATGGCGAGCGGCGCGGATGGCCTCGGCATCCGGCGTGTCGCGCGCCGCGCCAAAGCCCCAGGCATCGACCAGTGCACCGACGGCGGGATCAAATACTCCGTCGCTCAGGCGGCAGACTTCGAGCGCGCGCGCCAGTACCTCCAGCAGTTGGGGCGGTAGCGCTAGCCAATCGCCCACCGGCGCGCGGTTGAGCTGGTTCAGTGCGCTCTCGGGCTTCCAGGGCGACATCTGCTCGTCCACCTGCTCGACTGTATCAGTCAGCGCCTGGCGCAGCGCACCCACGTCCAGCGCCGACGGTACGTCGCAGCGTACGGCCCAGTGTGTGCCCATGGTCGGCCCGAACAGTTGCAGCCGGTGTAATGGCTCAGAACAGGTCTTCGGCATAGCGCCCCTCGGTTTTCAGTGTGTTCACGTCAAGGCCCAGCGGCGCCAGCAGCGCGTCGAGTACCTCGATCACGCCCTGAGCCATGGGGCGGCTGCCACAGACGCGCACGGCGGCGCCGGCGGCCAGCAGCGTGCGCAGGCGTTCAGCATCGCGGCGCAGGATATCTTGCACATAGCCGCCGCCGGGCACGCGCGAGAAGATGGTGTTGACGCTGGCCACGCGCTGCTCGGCCCGCCAGCGCTCGATCTCGGACCCGAAGTAATAATCGGTGGCCGGGTCGCGCGCGCCGAAGTACAGATGCATGGGTGTGCGCTGGTCGTTGCGCCGGATGAAGCCTGCCAGCGGCGCTACGCCGGTGCCGGCGCCGATCAGCAGCACGCTCGGATGCCGACCGCTCAGGGCAAAGCCTGGGTTGGCGCGGATGAAGGCCTGTGTGCTGTCCCCCGGCTTGAGTCCCAGCAGGTGCGTCGAGCACACACCACCGGGCCACTGGCGCACGCAGATTTCCAGAAAACCGTCGGCGCTGCCTGAAGCCAGCGAGTAATAGCGCGCCACCGTGCTGCCGGGCGCTACGATACCCACCAGGTCGCCCGCCTCGAAGCGCGCCAGGCCGCGCCCGAGCACGCGCGCCAACCACGGCTGGCGCGGCCAGGCAAAGCGCAGGATGGCCGTGGGTCGATCCGCCTGGCTGGGGTAGTCGCGCCGCTCGACCAGCATCAGCGCCGTGGTGGTTGGCAGGCGTGGCCGGTATTCGATCGCCAGCGGCTGGCCCAACGTCTGCACCAGCGCCTCGCCCCAGCGGACGAACTGCTGCGCCGACTGTTGGTGGATGATCTCCAGCGGCAGCAAGGTCGGGTGTCCCTTGGTGCGCAGCGCCTCGTCGATCGTCTGGGCAAAAGCGCCGAAGGCCGGGTACTGGCGATCGCCAAAGCCCAGCACGGTCACCGGCACGCTGCTGACACCTTGTGCAGTGATGCGCGCCAGCGCATGGCGTGCATGCGTGGGTGGCTGGCCGTCGCCGTGCGTGGCGGCGAGGACGAACACCTGGCGTGCCGTCGGCGTGATCTGAAAGTGCTCCAGACCCGAGCTGTGCACGCGCCGCCCGGCACGAACCAGCGCGGCGTGCAGCGCCTGGGCAAAGCCCCAGGTGCTGCCGCCCTCGCTGGCGACGAAGATCAGCACTTCGGCCTGCTGCAACGCGCTGTTGTCATCAATGCGTATGAAGTTTTGTCGAACTTGCCGCCAGATCAGTACACCGGTGAGCCAGAACAGCAGCACGGAGAGGCCGGCGAGACCCATCACTACGGCCCAGGGCCAGGCGCTCTCGCCAGTGTGCAGCACACGTGCCCAGTCATCGAGCCGCTGCATCAGGGTCGCCTCTTGCCAAGCCAAGGTATCACCGCTGTGGCGGTCGATCCAGCCCTGGCCGCGCGTCGTCGCCACCTGCCAGGTATCGGTGGGATCATCCGCACCGGGGAGGTTGACGCGGCGCAGCTCGCCGACGCCAAGATCGCGCAGCAGCGCAAGCTGCGTCGGCGCCAGGTCGGCCTCCTCGCTGACACTGGAAATGACGTCGGGCTCGGGCCCGGCTTCCAGCTCGACCAATCCCAGGGTCGAGGCGCTCATGGTCAGCGCTGTGATCGATGACAGCAGCAGCAAGACCAGGACTATCCGACCCGCCAGCACATGCAGGCGCTGCGCCAGCGTGCCGCGCACCCGGCCTGCCACATGGCGCCAACCGCCCATGCGGTGCAGCAACAGCACCAGGCCCGAGATCGAGAGCACCACCATGGCCAGCGCGGTGGCCGCCGTGCCCCAGCGTCCGCCATCGCCCAGCAGTAGCGCGCGGTGCAGGTTCTTGACCCAGCGCGGCAGGCTGGAGGGCTGGTAGTTGCCCAGTAACTGGCCGCTGGTCGCATCGACGTAGCGCGCCTGCGCCTGATCGCCGTCGAAACCGAAGGCCGCGATTGCGCCCGAGGGCAGGCGGCGGATTTCCTCGACGTCGGGCATGGCCTGCCGCACCTGTTGCACCAGCGTGGCCACCGGCAGGTCGGTCGACGCCGTCGGCGCCTGCCAGGCCTGTTGCACCGGATCCAGTGCCAGCAGCGCACCCGAGAGGCTGAGTACCAGCGCCAGTGTGCCCAGGCTCAGGCCTAGCCATCGATGGATGGCTTTCCAGTTCATGTCTGACTCCTTACTTCAGCTGGAAGCTGGCCGACTGGATGTACTGCTTGCCTGCCTGCGGCTTGCCGACGTTTGCCGCCGTCAGAGGCAGACGCACCTCGGCCGGACTGTCGCGCATGTCTTCGACTGCGGCGTCGATGCGAATTTCATAGCCGGCGTCAATCAGCGCATCAGCCAGATCGGCCGTCACCTTGAGCGTGCGACCGGCGCCGACGCTGGCGCCGGTCACCCCTTGCAGACGCTTGGCGTCACCAGACGAGAAGCGATTCCAGTCCGCCAGGTGCTTGTAGTACTTGGCCTTGCCACCGGCCACCCAGAGTGTGCCGACGTAGGCACCCTTGGCATCGATCAGGTAGACCGCCAGGTAGGCGCCGTCGCCGCCGTAGTTCTTCAGCTGGGTGGCGATGGTGACTTCGCGCGCCTGGCCGAGGGCGGGCACGGCCAGCGCACAGGCTGCGGCAATGGCGGTGATCAGGGGTTTGGACATGGGATTCTCCTGGAAGATGAGAAGAAGTTCATTGCACCTGGCCGCGCGGCGTGCCGCCCGGGGTAAAGAGGGGTGAGGAAGGGGCGGCGTCGGCGTCCTGCGATGTGTGGTCGCGCCGGTGCTCGCGCTCCCGATCCTTGTGATGGTCATCGTGCTCGCGCGACTTGATCTTCAGCACCTGCAGGGTCTCGGGATCGAGCTTGGCCTTGAAGCGCCGACCCTGGGCGTCGGTGCCACGGATTTCGTAGCAACCGTCATCGATCTTCAGTCGCTCAATCTGCCAGCCCTGCTGCGCCGCCAGCTCGCGCACGGCCTCGCGCGACTGCCATTGCGAGGTCGGCGCGTCGCAATCGCTGGATGCCAACACTGGTAAGGAGACCACCGTCAATATCAAGGCCAGGATGGCCCGCTGTGGTTTGAAATGTGGGGCTTGTTTCATCATCGGTTCCTTTCACAGCACAAGCGCTGCTGATGCCGATGATTCTGGCAAACCGCGCGTGAACCGGTGTTGAACCGATGGTTCATCTTGCGTTCATCCGACCGAGGCAATGGTAGGTCGGGTTCTTGCCAGTGCGGGTAGCCCCGCGCCCGGAATAGAAGGCAAGGTGAAAGGGCTTGCCTACTGTGAAGATGCGCCCCCACCCAGCGCCTGATAGAGCGCCACGTTATCGATCAAGCGCTGCGCCTGCGCCGCAATCAAGCGGGTACGTGCGTTGTCGGCTTGCTGCTGTGCGACCAGCAGTTGCACATGGCTCGCCGCGCCCAGTTCGTGCTGGTCGCGGATGTTCTCCACCGAAGCGCGCGCGGCTTGATCGGCGGCGGCTGAAGCTGCCAGCGCCTCGGCGTCGTTGTTGAGCGCGCGCAGCGCATCGGCCACTTCGCGCAAGGCGCTGAGAACCACTGCCTGATAGTTTGCGGCCGCAGCATCGATCGCCGCCAGCGCCGCGCGCCTTTCCGCCGGAAGGCCAGGGCGAAAAAGCGGTTGCGTCAGTTGCGCGATCGCGCTCCAGACTGCGGTTCCGGGGCCGAACAAAGCGCCCATGGTGAGCGCCTGCGCTCCGAGGTTGGCGCTCAGGTCCAGTTGCGGGTAGAGCTTGGCGACCGCGATGCCATAGTTGGCGGTGGCCGCGTGCAGCAGCGCTTCGGCAGCCTGGATATCGGGGCGGCGACGTACTAATTCAGATGGCAGCAAGACTGGCAGCTCTGCCGACAGCTTGAATTCGGCCAGCGTGAAATTCGGCACACTCGCTGCGCCTGGGGCTTGGCCTCCGAGAATCGCGAGCAGGTGCTCCGTTTTTTCGAGTTGCGTGCGCAACGCCGGCAGTGCGGTGCGCGCCGTTTCGACCTGGGCTTGCAACGAGAGCACGTCGTCCGGCGGGATCTGACCGATGCGCGCGCCTTCGCGCGTCAGTTCCAACTGTTCGCTTCGTGCGGAGATCATGGCCTGCGTCGCAGCGATCTGGCCCGCCAGCCGGGCACGCACGATGGCCGCAGTGGCCACGTTCGTCGCCAGCGCCAAGCGAGTCGCATCGAGTTCGCGGTGCTGATAGTCGGTGCGCGCCGCCAGGGCCTCCAGTGCGCGTCGGCTGCCGCCCGCGAAGTCGAAGCGGTAACGAACGCCGATGCCGGCGTTCACCAGGTTGAAATCGTCGTTGAACATGGAAAGCGCCTGCGGCTCGTCGACCAGCCCCATCGCGGTCGGGTTGACGCGCTGGCGCTGCGCGCCGAGGCTGGCATCGATTTGCGGATATCGCGTGGCGCCGGCCTGCGCGGCGTATGTCTCTTGCGCCTGGCGCAAGGTTGCGCGGGCGGCCGCGAGCGTCGGGTTGGCGGCGAGTGCCTGCTGGATGAGCGCATCGAGCCGTGCCGAGCCCAGGCTGCGCCACCATTCGGTGGCCACGTCCTGTCCCACGCGAAAGCGCTGCGCTGCGCCCAGCTCCGTTGCCGCGGAGGCCGTTTTTTCTGGGAGCGGCTGCGCGGTGTAGCGACTCACGTCGGGCGCGGCGGGCGCGTGGAAGTCCGGGCCGGCGGTGCAACCTGCAAGGGCGAACGCCATGACCAGGGCAGTGCGGACGTGATGCCCACGGAGAGCTCGGGCGACGATCATCGGGCGGCATCCTTTTCCGGGTCGTGGCCGCGTGCAATCCACGCGTAATACAGCAGCGGAATCACCAGCAGCGTGAGCATGGTGGACACCAGCACGCCGAAGATCAGCGAGACCGCAAGCCCTTGGAAAATCGGGTCGGCGAGGATGAAAAAGCCGCCGATCATCGCGGCTATGGCGGTGAGCGCGATCGGCTTGGCGCGCACCGCGGCGGCGGAAATCACCGCGTCCGCCAGCGGCTGTCCACGCCCCAGTTCCAGGTCGATGAAGTCGATCAGCAGGATCGAATTGCGCACGATGATGCCGGCGAGTGCGATCATGCCGATCATCGAAGTCGCGGTGAACTGCGCGCCCATGAGCGCGTGCCCGGGCATCACGCCGATCACCGTGAGCGGGATCGGCGCCATGATGATCAGCGGCACCACGTAGCGCCGGAAGTGGCCGACGATCAGCAGATAAATCAGCACCAGCCCGACGCCATAGGCGATGCCCATGTCACGGAAGGTCTCGTAAGTGATCTGCCATTCGCCGTCCCACTTGACCGCGTAACCGGCGGCGCCGGTGGGCTGGTGGACGAAGTTCTGTGCGAGCTGCTGCCAGGCAACGGCGGTGTGCGCCAGCTTGGACACCATGTCGAACATGCCGTAGAGCGGGCTGTCGGTGTGGCCCGCATCGTCCGCAGTCACGTAGGTGTAAGGCAACAGATCCTTGTGGTAGATCGCTTGCTCCGCGTCGGCTTTGTGCACGGTGACCAGCGCCGAAAGCGGCACCAGCGCGCCGCGAGCGGCGCGTACGCGCAGCGCGAGCAGCTCTTCCATCGATGCCTGGCCACTGGCCGACAGGCGCAGGCGGATCGGGATCGCATGGCGCGCCACGCCGTCCATCAGATAGGTCGCGTCGTAGCCCGAGAGCGCCGCCTGCAGCGTGCGCGCGATGTCGGCTTGGCTCACGCCCAGCCGCGCCGCGCGCTCACGGTCGACCACGATGACATCGCGCCGCGCACCAGCTTCGACGCTGGTGTCGATATCGACCAGATCCTTATCGCCGCGAAAGAGCTTTGCAACGCCAAGCCCCAAAGTGCGCAACTTGTCGTAGTCCGGGCCGTAGATCTCCGCCACGATCGGCGCCAGCACCGGCGGGCCGGGCGGTACTTCCACTACTTGCACCGCAGCGCCGTGGCGCGCACCGATGGCGGCGAGCATGGGACGCACCGCCAGCGCAATCTGGTGGCTTTGGCGCTTGCGTTCGCCGTTGTCGACCAGATTCACTTCAAGGTCGCCCACGAGGGGCCCGGAGCGCAGGTAGTACTGGCGCACTAGGCCGTTGAAGGTGATGGGCGAGGAGATCCCGGCGTAGCCCTGGTAGTTCTTCACCTCGGGCACGCTGTTCAGTGCGCCGGCCATTTCGGCGAGCACCGCGTTGGTGGCCTCCAGCGTGGCACCGGCGGGCATATTCACCACTACCTGGAATTCCGACTTGTTGTCGAACGGCAGCATCTTCAGCACCACTGCCTTGACGGCCATCAGCCCCACTGCCGCCAGCACTAGCGCGGCCATGGCCGCAAACAGCAGGTTGCGGTGGCGCCGGGCACGTCTGCCGTGAACGAAGGGCGTCATCAGATGGCGGAAGAAGCGCAGCAGGCGCGTCTCCCGCGTGGTCGCGGGTTCGTCTCTCTGCGTCAACCCGGACACCGTCGCCGACGTGTGCTTCAGCACATGGAGCGCGAGCCAAGGCGTCACCACCAGCGCGACCACGAGCGAGAGCAGCATGCCGACGGAGGCGTTCACCGGGATGGGCCGCATGTACGGCCCCATGAGGCCTGAGACGAAGGCCATCGGCAGCAGCGCCGCGATCACCGTGAAGGTGGCGAGGATGGTGGGCCCACCCACTTCGCCCACGGCTTCCGGAATCGCGGCGCGCAGTGTGCGCCCGCCAAGCGCCATGTGACGGTGGATGTTTTCCACCACGACCACGGCATCGTCGACCAGGATGCCAATGGAAAAAATCAGCGCGAACAGCGATACGCGGTTGATGGTGAAGCCCATGGCCCATGACGCAAACATCATCAGCAGCAACGTGATCACGACCGCCGCGCCCACCACCAGGCCTTCGCGCCAGCCGAGGGCCAGCAGCACCAGCAGCACCACCGCGAGCGTCGCAAAGGAGAGTTCGTGGAACAGACTGTCGGCCTTGGCCGTGGAGGTCTTGCCGTAGTCGCGCGTCACCACCACGTGCACATCCGAGGGAATTACGATGCCTTCGAGCTGAGCGATGCGCCCACGGACAGTGGCGGTAATGTCGGCGGCGTTGGCGCCGGAGAGCTTGGTGATCGCCAGCGTCACGGCGAGAGCCGTGCCGCTGGCGGGGCCGACGCGACCGGGCGGGCTCCCGAACCAGACATATTTGTCGGGCAGGTCGGCGCCGGTTTGGACAGTAGCCACGTCGGAGAGAAATACCGGCTGACCGCCTTTCAGCCCGATCACGAGGTTGCTCACGTCGCTCGCATGTGCGAGGAACCTGCCGGCCGTCACCGGGATGTCGCGATCGTCGTTGACGCGCGCTCCAGCCTGCGTCACGACGTTGGCCGCTTGCAGCGAATGAGCGAGGTCTTCGACCGTCAGGCCGTAGCTCGCGAGCCGCGCCGGGTCGAGCCGCACCATCACGGCGCGGTCGGGCGTGCCCAGCGTGTAGACGTCGCGTGTGCCGGCAATGTGCTTGAGCTCGGTTTCCAGCGTGCGGGCGACCTGTGCGAGCTGCACTGGGCCGCTCGCCGGATCATCGCTCCAGAGCGTCAAGGCCATGACCGGCACGTCATCAATACCGCGCGCATGAACCAGCGGTTGCCCGACGCCGAGATTCGGCGACCACAGGTCACGGTTCTGGAAAACCTGGTTGTAGAGGCGCACCAGCGCCTCCTGGCGCGGCACGCCGACCTGGAACTCGGCGGTCAAGACAGCCACACCCGGACGGCTTACCGAATAAACGTGCTTGATGCCTTGAATGCCGGCGAGCTGCTGCTCCAACGGAGTAGCGACGAGACGTTCGACCTCGTGCACGCCGGCACCCGGAAAAGGCACGATCACATTGGCCATGGTCACGTCGATCTGCGGCTCTTCCTCGCGCGGCGTGATCATCAGCGCGGCAAAGCCGATCAGCAGCGCCGCGAGCGCCAGAATGGGCGTGAGTGGGTGATCCTGGAAAACGCGCGCGACACGCCCGGCAAATCCGATTTGGCCGAGGGCATTCATCGTGTTTTTCCTGCGTTCGAACGCAGCTTTGCGAGATAGACGACCGCAGCGTCCGCATCGGCCGCGACGCGCTCGCCCGCGCTCAGCCCCGACAGCACCTCGACGGCGTCACCACGGCGCTCGCCGAGGCGCAGCTGACGCAAAGTCACGATGTTGTCGGCACCGACGACGTAAACCCCGCGCACTTCGCCGTGGCGAACGAGCGCCGGCTCGGGCACCAGCAGTTGCTCGCTCCCATGAGCGGAACGGAAGGCCACTTTCACCGTCATGCCCGGATACAGTCCCGGCGTTCCGGCAGGCAGATCGACACGTACCTGAAAGGTATGGCTGGCCGCATCGGCGTAGGGAAGAACCGTGACCCTCTGCGCGCGCACGCGTTCGGTGTGCGCAGGCGTCGGCAACACCTCGGCCACCGGGTTCGAGCGGATCTCCGCCGCTGCGCTCTGCGGCACCACTACGTCGACGCGCAAGGCGGCGAGTGACGCCACGGCAATCAGTGGCTGCGGCGGTGCAGGCTGCACCGCCTGGCCCACGTCCGCGAAACGCCGCGTGACCACGCCGTCAAACGGCGCGCGTACCACGGTGTAATCCGTTTGCTGCCGGGCGGCGCGCAGCGCGGCTTGAGCCGCCTGCAGTGCGGCTTCGGTGTTGTCGCGCCGCGCGAGCGCCTGATCCAGTTGTGCGCGTGCGATCAATCCCCGCTGTGACAGTTCCGAGGCGCGCTTCCAGTTGGCCAGCGCTTCGTCGCGATTGGCGCGCGCCGACGCCACGGCGGCGTCGGCGCCGTGGCGAGCCGACTGCTGCTCCACGTCGGTGAGGCGCAGCAGCATGTCGCCTTTTTTGACGTGGTCGCCCACGTCGACGCGCATTTCGGCCACGCGCCCGCTCGTCTGCGCCGCGACGATCGTGGATTGAACCGCCTCGATCACGCCATCCCACCGCTGCTCATGCACTACCTGCTGCGGCTCGATTTCCAGCGTGGCGAAGGGTGGCGGCGCAAGCAAAGGCGGTACTTCCTGCGGGCGTTGCCCGCAGGAGGCGAGCACGCCAGCCAGGAACAGCACGCTCGCCAGCGAGACCGACGGTCGGCGACGCAGGAGCATCAGGCTGCCTCGTTGATCATGCCGATCCGCGTAGCGCCGACTTCGGTGTAAACCGAATGGTGGCGCTTGACGGCGGCGTCCAGATCGGTCGCGGCCTGGTCAAACGGTTTCTTGCTATCCACGATGTAGTACATGATTTGTTCCTGGTTGCAATGAATTCCGCCCGTCATTTCTGGAAGGCACAGCCCGGCTGCAGGCCCAGCTTGGCGAGGATGCGGGCGAGCGGGCAGAAGCCCGTGAACGACGCCTGCAGCAAATTGGCGCCGACGAAAAGCGCGAGCAGCAACCACCATGGCGAAATAAAGTGCGCGAGCGCCACACTCGCAATCACCATGGTTCCGGCAAAACGCATCACCATTCGATCGATATTCATCTTCGTAACTCCCGGAGTTCAGATGGGCCGCGCTGCCGGACGGTGAGACTTTTCAATACCTGCCGCGGCAGCTTCTACGGCAAGGCGTCGTGCGCACCCCCCAGGCTCGATAGCTCGTGGGCGGTGCGTGCTGACGCGGTGTGCAGCCATGCGGTCTTACTCCTGCGCGACATCACGCTTGAGGCGCGTGATGCCGAACATTTTCATGACCGTGGTTTCGTAGGCCGGGTCGGCCTGGCCCTTGCGCATCTTGCGCAAGAAGTAATTCTCGTAGGCCACTTTCGCCAGGTGAACCCACTTGCCCGTCATCGCCTTGGTCACATTGCGCGGCGGGATTTGCGGCAACGCGATGAAAGCGAAGCCGCTGTCGCCCATGTCGGCGAGGCACAGGGCGTTCCAGGTGGCGCGCGCCTTGGATGGGCGAGCGCATCCCTGATGGTGTAGGCTGCCGACATGCCCCCGATACCGGCGCCGAGAATGACGATGCTTGCCATGGCGGGATCCTCCAGAAGATCAAGCCTCAAGGTAATTCGCCGCTCGCAGCGGCTGCTTGATGGGCGTCAAACCTTTTCTACTGTCCCACCGTACGTAGTTTAGTATACGCTTAATTAGCGATTGGTAAAATACGATTCAACACTCCACCAGATCAAGTGCACGAGGCACCATGACTCAGGAATCCACATTCGACGCCGATGCGCTGCAGGCCAGCTCGGACGACGCAGCGCGACTACTGCGCGCGCTGGCGAATGCGCAGCGGCTGCGCATCCTTTGCCTGCTGTCGGGCGATGAAATGACCGTGGGCCAGATTAACGAGCAGTTGCCTGATCTGAGCCTGTCGGCTTTGTCGCAGCACCTGGCGCGGCTCAGGCGTCAAGGTCTCGTGACCACGCGGCGCGAGGCGCAAAGCATGTGGTATTCGCTGCCGCAAGGCCCTGCGCAGGTCATCATCGCGACGCTCTATCGTATTTATTGCGCGCCGCAAGAAAGCGATCCTTGAATCGCGGCAAGAGCGGCGTGGGTTCGTTCACCCATGAATGGATGGGATGGAAAGCGTTTCTGCGCCGGACTTCCGCAGGAACCGGGCCGGGGTTGACGCTGTTCGCGCAGGCGCATCCCAGCCGCCCCCGAGCGCCTTATACAGCGCCACCAATTGCACAGCGGCGTTGGTGTGCGCGCGTGCAACGGCGGTCTCGGCTTCGTGCAGGCTGCGCTGGGCGGTCAGCAGTTCCACCAGAGGCACATCGCCCGCGGCGTAGCGGGCCTTGGCATAGCCGTAGCTGGTTCGTGCCGCATCCAGGGCCATGGCGCGGCGCTTCAATGTGTCCAGTCCGCCGTGATAGTCGCCCAGGGCGCGTTCGGCGTCGCCCAGCGCCGCCAATACCGCTTGCTCATAGGCGAGTGCAGCCTGCCGCTCGGCGGCCTCGCGCGCCCGGATTTCGGCGCGCACGCGGCCACCGTCGAACAGGCGCCAGGAAACCAGCGGCAGGATGGAGAAACGCGAACTGGACGCATCGAACCAGTTGCCTGTGCTGAGCGCCTGGAACCCCCCGCCCACACCGATGGAGAGTTTGGGGAACAGCTCGGCCGTGGCTACGCCGATATCGGCGGAACTTGCCGCCAGGCGCCGCTCCGCAGCTAGCACGTCGGGGCGGCGGCGCAGCAGGTCGGCACGCTCGCCCACCGGCAGGGCCCGCAGCGTGCTCGGCACCAAGGGGCCGTCGAGCAAGGCCAATTCACGCTCTGGTGGGGCGCCCAAAAGCACGCTCAGGCCAAGCACTGCGGCGCGCTGACGTGCCTGGATATCCGGCAGCAGCGCATTGACAGCGGCCCATTGCGCATACGCAGCCTCCACGTCGGCGGCGGATGCATCGCCGGACGCGTGGCGTAAGCGTATCAGCTCCAGAGTTTTCTGCAGCGTGCCCAATATGGCTCTTTGTGCTTGTAATTCCTGATGAGCGCCAACAGCGGTGAACCAAGTGCGAGCGACCTCGGCCACGATGCGCATGCGCACACCCTGTGTTTCGACTTCGGTGGCTTGCAGGCGAGCGCTGGCGCCTTCCAGGGCGCGGCGCTTGGCGCCGAACAGATCGACCTCCCAGGCGGCGTCAAAGCCCGCGTCGTAAATGGTCTGGGTGGCGTCGAGCCCAGGGACGGAGCCCACGGGCAAGGGGCCGTTTTTACTTTGACGGCGCCGATTGACGCTGGCCCCGGTGCTAACGGCGGGAAGTCGATCTCCTGCCGCGCGGTCGCGCAGCGCACGCGCTTCGTCAATGCGTGCCGCGGCTTGGCGCAGATCCAGGTTCTGTGCCAGCGCCGTGCCCATCAGACGGTCGAGGATGGGGTCATGGAACGCGGACCACCAGCGCGCCAGATCTGCAGACTGCGATTCGCTCGTCAGTGGCAAGGTCCAACCGGCGCCGATATCCACCGGAGGCGGCTCGCGGTAGTCGGGGCCCACGGCCGCACAGGCAGTCAACAGCACGCAGGACAGGGCCAGTGCGAGTGGGTGCAGGCGCCTGGGTGTTGGCTCCGCAGCGGGCGTGCGCGAGGAAGAGTGACGGGCTGTGGTTTTCATTGCAGACGTCCTCGGACGAATACGGTGGCCATCGTGAGCGTGGTCAGGGCAATGGCCGCCAGGGGCCACAGGCTGGCGAGAATGTCGCCGGGCGGCATGGCCTTGAGGAAACTGCCCTCGACGATGATGAGGAAGTGGGTCAGCGGAATCGCCTGGGCCAGCCATTGCAGGACGAGGGGCATGTTTTCCACAGGCGTCGCAAAGCCCGACATCAGTACCGCCGGCACGCCGATGGCGAACGCTCCCAGGATGGCCTGCTGCTGGGTCATGCTGACGGCGGAAATCATCAGGCCGATACCGACCACCGACAGGATGAACAGCACCAGGCTCACGAGCAGCAGCGCAAACGAGCCGGTGAACGGGATGCCGAACAGGAACACGCCGACGCTGATCATGGACAGGCCCAGCAGCGTGCCGATGGCGAGCGCCGGCAGTGATTTGGAGATGATGATCTCCGGCGTCGAGGTGGGTGACACCAGCAGCTGGTCGAAGGTGCCCAGTTCGCGCTCGCGTGCGATCGACAGCGAGGTGATGAGCAGCGCGCTGAATAGCGCCAGGATGCCTGTGAGGCCGGGCACGATGAACCAGCGGTAGATCAGGTTTGGATTGAACCAGTGGCGCACGACCACGGGCGTCGGCGCCTGCGCGTCGGGCACGGCTTCGGCGCCGACGTCGGCGGCGATGGTGGACAGGTAGGCGACGGTGATCTGGCCCGAGTTGCTGCGACGGCCATCGACTACCACCTGGGCCTTGCCACTGCCACCGGCGGCGATGGTACGCGAGAAATCCACGGGGATGGCGAGCGCGGCGATCACCTCGCCCCGATCGATCATCTCGTGCAGCTGCCGCTGGCTGTCCACATGCCGGACGTGGGTGATGAAGCGGGCGCTGTCCAGGCGCTGCACCAGCTCGTGCGACCAACGTCCGGCGTCCTGGTTGTAGACGGCGATGTCGACGTTGTGCACTTCGAGCGTGGCGGCAAAGGCGAACACCAGCAGCTGCAGGATGGGCGGCACGAACACCACCATGCGGCTGCGCGGATCGCGCAGCACGCTGAGCACTTCCTTGATGAACTGGGCGCGCAGGCGGGTGAATGAGAAGGCGGAGGTCCACATGGCATCACTCCAGGTTCTTGCGCGTGGCGCGCTTGGCGATCAGGAAGAACAGTGCCCCGATCGCAGCCATGGCCGCCAGGTTGGGCAGGAACACCGCCCAGATGTCGCCAGCCAGGAACACGGACTTGAGCGAATCGACGAAGTAGCGTGCCGGAACGGCTCGGGTAATGGCGCGGATCGGCGCTGGCATGGCGTCGATTTCGTACAGGAAACCCGACAACATGAAGGCTGGCAGAAAGCCCGTGAACAGCGCGATCTGCGCCGCCAGAAACTGGTTGCGCGCCAGCGACGAAATTAGCAGGCCCTGGCCCAGCGCTGGCACCATGAACATCGCCGACAAGAGCAGCAGCGCCGCCAGCGAACCGCGCATTGGCACGCCAAAGACGAACACCGCCAGCGCCGCCGCGCCCAGCGTGGACAGCATGCCGAGCACGAAGTAGGGCAGCAGCTTGCCGATCAGGATTTCCGCCACCGAGGCGGGCGTGGACAGCACCGCTTCCATGGTGCCGCGCTCCCATTCGCGCGCCACCACCAGCGCGGTGAGCATGGTGCCGATGATGGTCATGACGATGGCAATCGCGCCTGGGATCAGCGCGCGGCGGCTTTCCAGCTCGGGGTTGAACCAGTAGCGCGGCTCCAGCACAACGGACTGCGCGGGTGCCGCGACATCCAGCCCCGCGCGCCAGGACTGCACCACGCCGCGGGCGTAGTTCTCGACGTAGTTGGCCGTGTTGGGGTAGGAGCCATCGGTGATGATTTGCACCAGCGGCTCTGCTCCGCGCTGGGTCAGGCGCTGCTCGAAATCCTGCGGAATGACGATGTAGCCGCGCAGCGCACCGGAGACGAGTTGCTCGGCCACCTCGCGCCGGTCGTGGGCGAATTGCGTCTTCAGGAATCGAGTGCCCGAGAAGGCGGCGGCCAGCGACTGCGCCGATGCGCCAGACGTTTCCAGCACCACGCCGACGCGGACCTCCTTGGCATCGAGCGACACCGCATAGGCGAACAGCAGCAGCAACACCACCGGCAGCACGAAGGCGATCAAGAGCGTCGAGGGGTCACGCAGCGCCTGGTAACTTTCCTTGGTGACCAGGGCCACCAGGCGTCGCAGGTCGAAACGGCGCAAGTCGGGCTGCATCGAAGCAGCTCCTTCCTTGTGTTCTGCAACGGCGTTCATGCGGCGGCCTCCAACTCGCGGTCGGCCGACTCGACCAGGTGAATGAAGGCGTCCTCCATGGTCGGGTCGGGGTGTTCGGCATTCGCGGCGGCGCGCTTGAGCGCATCGGGCGTGTCGAGTGCGATCAGGCGTGCGCGCGAGAGCATGGCAACGCGGTCGCAGTACTCCGCCTCGTCCATGAAATGGGTGGTGACCATGATGGTCACGCCCTTGCGCGCCAAGCCGTTGATGTGGGTCCAGAATTCGCGCCGGGTGATCGGATCCACGCCTGAGGTGGGTTCGTCCAGGAACAGCACGGGTGGACGGTGCATGAGCGAACAAGCCAGTGCCAGGCGCTGCTTGTGCCCCAGCGGCAGGGAATCGGGCGTGGCGGACAGCCAGTCGCCCAGGTCGAAGGTTTCGATCATTTCCGCGATGCGCTCGCGCCTGGTGTTGCCTTCCAGTCCGTAAACACCGGCCGAAAATTCCAGGTTCTGCTGCACCGAGAGCAGACCGTAGAGCGAGAACTTCTGCGCCATGTAGCCGAGCCGGCTCTTGGCCGCGCCGGTGGCGCGGCGCAGATCGTGCCCCACCACATGCGCCTCGCCCGCAGTGGGTTTCAGTAGGCCGCACAGCATCTTGAAGGTGGTGGACTTGCCGGCACCATTGGGGCCAAGCAGGCCGAAGATTTCGCCTTTTTGCACTTCAAAACTGACTTGGTCGGTGGCGGTGAACTCGCCGAAACGCTTGGTGAGATTACAGCAGGAGACGGCAATGTCGGAACCCAGGTCGACCGGCGGCAGGCGTTCTGCCAGGGTTGATGTACCGCCTGGCCCACCACCGAGAAGATCAATGAAGGCGTCTTCAAAGCGCGCGGGCACCTGCGCCAGTTCGACACGCACGCTATCGGCCAGCGCTTGGATTTGGCTTGCCCGCGCACCGTCCCGCAGTACCACGCGCACCCCGGCGCCCTGGATCACGCCATCGCTCACGCTTTCCAGTTCGAGTGCCTCGGTCAGAACCGCCCGGCGCTCGGTGCCGACGTTTTCCAGTCGGAAGCTGCGACCTTCGAGGTGCGCCGTCAGCTGTTGCGGCGGGCCATCGAACAAGAGTTGCCCCTGGTTCAGCAGCAACACGCTCTCGCAGCGTTCGGCCTCGTCCAGGTAGGCGGTAGACCAGACCACGGCCATGCCCTTATCGGTCAATGCCTGCACCATGCGCCATAAATCCTGGCGGCTGACCGGATCGACGCCGACACCCGGCTCGTCCAGTAGCAGCACCTTGGGCCGCGCCATCAGCGCACAGGCCAGCCCCAGCTTTTGCTTCATACCGCCGGAGAGCTTGCCGGCGAGGCGCTTGGTGAAGGGCCCGAGTCGAGTGAAATCGAGCAACTCCGCAAATAGATCGGCATTGCGATTGGCGTCCATGCCGCGCAACTGCGCATACAGGCGCATGTTCTCCATCACCGACAGATCTTCGTAGAGGCCAAAGCGCTGCGGCATGTAGCCGCTGGCGGCGTGGATGGCGTCGTTGTCCTTGACCACGTCAAAGCCAGCCAGGGTGACGTGGCCGGCATTGGGCACCAGCAGGCCGGTCAGGATGCGCATCAGCGTGGTCTTGCCGGCGCCATCCGGGCCGACCAGACCGGTCAGCCGCCCGTAGTGGATGTGTGCGCTCAGCCCGCGCAGGGCCTGTACCTGGCCGAAATGCTTGTCCACGCCTTTGATGACAACGGCTGTGGCAGCCGTGTTTGCACTGACCGGCGTGGCGGCTATGGTGTCGTTTTCCTGCACCTTAACGCTCCCCTGTGCGCGCGCTGGAGGCTGGCTCGGCATCGATCGCTATCGTCACCGGCATGCCTTGACGCAAGGCAGTGTCGCTGTCGGCTTGGTCGATCACGATACGCAGGCGGTAGACCAGATCCGTGCGCAAGTCCGTCGTCTCTACCGTCTTGGGGGTGAACTCGGCGCGCGGCGAGATGAAGCCGATCTGGCCGCGATAGACCTTTTCCCCGAAGTCGCTCTTGACGTGCACCACGGTGCCGGGTGCGATGCGGCCCAGATCCCGCTCGCCCACGTAGGCGCGCACGTACACGGGCTTGTCCAGGCTCAGGCTGTAGACCGTGCTCTGGCTGGCGACCATGCTGCCGGGCTCGCGCACCCGGGCAATGATGGTGCCGTTGCTGGGTGCCGTCAGTTCGGTGTCCGCCAGGGCCGTGCTGGCTTGCGCCGCGGCTGCCTGCGCGGCCGCAAGGCGCGCCTCTGCTGCAGCAATGTCTTCCTTGCGAAAGCCCTCGGATGCCTGCGACAGGACGGCCTTGGCTGATTCGACGCCCGCAACCGCCTGATCTCTTGCAGTGCGTGCTGCATCGACCGTGCGCTGGCTGCTGGCACCCGACGCAAGCAGGCCGCTCTGACGTTGAAAGTTGCGCTCGGTATCAATTGCAAGCGCTTGCGCTTTCTTAAGTGCCTCGCGTGCCTGGGTGATTTCCTGCGGACGCAGGCCGCGGCGCATCTTGGCCAGTTCTGCCTGCGCCACCTGTACCTGGGCTTGTGCCGCCCCAAGGGCTTCTCGATACGGCTGCGCATCCAGCGCGGCCAGGCGCGTGCCGGCTGTGACGAAATCGCCCTCGTCAAAAGCCATTTGTGTGACGCGCCCAGGCTGGCGGAACGCCAGTTGAACCTCGCGGATATCGACGTTGCCGTAAAGACGCAATGTCTCTTGCTGGTCATGGCTGCGCGCGAACCAGAACGCCAGTGCGCAGCCAAGAGCGAGCAGGGCAAGAATGATCACGACCCAATGGGTTTTTCTTATGCGAAAGTGCAAATTTGTCATCGATGGTTCCCGCCGAAAGTAGATCCTGCGCTGCACTGCGTGTCACCGTGTTGATTGGTCGGGAGTCCTGAGCAGACTGCGGATTGTTCTGCTGTCTGAAGACTGGACAAATGCTTCATTTGCTGTTGCCGATGCCGCGGCGGTAGATGGCAAATGCAGCGGGTGCATCTCTGCGAATCTGGCTGGCATTGCCGGCCAGCAGAGACTGCATGACCAGGCCCTGGATTGTGCCGATGAATAGTGCCGCCGCGACTTCCACGTTTAGTTCCGCGCTCAGTTCGCCTTGCGCCTTGCCCTCTTCCATCAGGCGGCGCAGGCGCTGTTCGTACTGGCGAATCAGGTTTTGCACCATGCGCTTGGCCAGCGTTTCCTCAGCGCGTTGCAGCTCTCCGAACAGCATGCGGGGAACGCCGGGACGTTTGGCCACGAAGTCAATATGCGTCATGAACATGGCTTCGAGTGCGGCAGCGGGGGATGCCGCGTCTTCGGCGGCCTCGTCCACGCGAACCAGAAGACGTTCGCCAACCCAAGACATCGTCGCCTCCAGGATGGCTTCCTTGGTAGGAAAGTGACGAAACAATGCGCCCTGCGTCAGACCCATTCGGTCGGCAATTGCCGTAGTCGTGATCTCGGCCGGGTTTTGCTCGGCCGCCAGGTCGACGACAGCCTGCACTGTGGCTTCACGGCGATCTTCGGCGGACAGGTATTGAGGACGTTGACGCACGGTTCAGATTCCAAATAGTTAGTAAGTAGTCACTATCATAATATGTTAAATGCAGATGGTGCAAGACGAGTTGGATCGTCCTGCGGGAAGAAGTCTTGCTGCGCCAAGTCTTCGGCGAGACTTCGATGGGGCTGCGGATGGGTGACGGGCCTGAGAGAAGGTGATGGTCACCTGTGGGTGGCCATCCATGTATGCTGGCTTCCATGAAGCTGACGCGATCTCGAGATCGCGTCAGCAAATGAAAAACAAGGTTAGTTCACTGGCATCAGAGCGACCCTTTGGCGTGCGCTGAAGGCAGCATGTTGTGCAAGGTGTCGTCACGTATTATGTAATGGTGCCAAAGCGCCGCCAACGCGTGCAGACCAATCAAGCCATAGCCAATTTTGCCAATGGTCTCGTGGATTGCCTCCATAGACTTGGCAAAGGCGGGATCCGCCGTAACGAGTGCTGGCAAATTCAAGCCATACAGCGGCACAGGCTTTCCTTTTGCGCTCAGGACGACCCAGCCCAGCACCGGCATCACCACTAGAAAGGCATACAGGGTCCAATGCATGGCAGTCGCCAGCCTGTGTTGCCAGAGGGGTGGCGCGGGGTGAATGTCCGGGGCCGGAAAAATCCCGCGAAGGATCAGGCGGATGAACACAAGGCCGAAGACCGTCAGGCCCAGCATTTCATGCCATATCTTCATCAGATCATGCGCAGCAGTGCCCTTGGGGTAGATCCCTCGTAATTCTATGAGCGCATAGACGGCAATCAGAAGGATCACGGTCAACCAGTGCGCCGCGATTGACATTGGATGAAATGACGAAACCTGGATGTTGGCAAGTGGCTGCTGTTGCATGATGGCATCCTGGACGAGGTTCACAAGGGATCAGGGGCAACGATGTTTGTGTTGGCAGGCATAGTGATGGCTCCTTTGAATATCACCGAATTGTTCCGGTATTGAGCCGGGGCTTGATGTCATTCTGGGCATTACCAGGTGAACCAATGATGAAGGACGTATTCATCTGTCATTCATCCGGATGTTGCTATAAGGCCTTCCTTGATGAATACGAACTTGCATATTTTGCCGAGTGCCAGAGCCGTTCTGCGAAGATGTTGTTATGACAGCGCTGCCGCCCGTCCATGCTGATCTTCACGATCCGTGAATTCGTCGCGGGTGAACTGCGGGCTCTGGCGCAAAACAACCAGGAGCTGATTTCCTTCTGCCTGGAACATGAGTTGTTTTAGTGTGTTTATCCCCGCCAGGCCCCCAGCCGCTCGGACAGCCGGTCGGCCAGCTTGCGGATGGCCTGGCCCGCGCGCGCTTCGAGCGCCGGGTTGGCTTCCAGCGAGCGGATGCTGACGGCCACGCCGGCCACGGCTTCGGGGTGGTGCGAATCGAAGACCGGGGCGCCGTAGCAGTACATGCCCTCGCGCACGCCCTCGTGATCCATCGAGTAGCCGCGCTGCCGGGTGTCCTGCAGTTCGGTGATGAGCCCCTCGGTGTCGCGCACCCCCTTGGCGGTGAAGGGCGCGGGCCAGGCGTATGCGGGTGCGCCAAACAGCTTGCGGATGCCCGAGTCGGGCAGGGTGCTGAGCATGGCCAGCCCCGTGGCCGTGTACACCGCGGGCATGCGCATGCCCGCGTGAAAGCTCAGCCCCAGGGGATGCTTGCCGTTGCGGCAGGCGATGTAGACCACTTCCTCGCCGTCGCGCACCGACAGGGTGATGGTTTCTTCGGGCAGCACGCGCATGTCATCCCAGGAGGCGAAAAACTCTTGCGTGATGTCCAGCCGCGCCATGAAGGCGTTGGCCCACATCATGACGTGCGGGCCCAGCGTCATCAATCCGCTGTCCACCCGGGTGATGAGATTGAGCTGTTCGAGTGTCGTGCACAGGCCGTGCAGGCTGCTCTTGGGCAAGGCCAGTGCCTTGGCCAGGGTGGCCAGCGAGACGGGGCTGCCGGTGCGCGCCATGAAGTCGAGGACGGCGGTGGCGCGGGCGACGGCGGGGGCGGCGAGTTTGTCGGCGGGCATGGGGTTCGTGGGGCGGAGTAAGGTTGCCGCCATATGCGGCGGGTACGGACGCGCCGCCACCGCGCGGATTGACGAAATCCAGAGGGGCCGCTATCATCTTTCCGTTCAATATATCATATATCGTTCAGTATAATGAACGATCAATCGGAGCGAGATGATGTTGCCTTTGAAACGACCCGATCTCCTGCGCCAGCAGGCCTACGTCAACGGCCAGTGGTGCGCGGCGGATTCAACCGAGACCATTCCCGTCACCAACCCGGCCACCGGCGAAACCATTGGCACGGTGCCCAATATGCGCGCCGCCGAAACCCGCCGCGCCATCGAAGGCGCGCAGGCCGCCTGGGGCGCCTGGCGCGCCCTCACCGCCAAGCAGCGCGCCGTCATCTTGCGCCGCTGGTTCGACCTCATGACGGCCAACGCGCAAGACCTGGCTGTCATCATGACGGCAGAGCAGGGCAAGCCGCTGGCCGAATCCAAGGGTGAAATCGCCTACGGCGCCGCTTTCCTCGAATGGTTCGCCGAAGAAGGCAAGCGCGCCTATGGCGACGTCATCCCCTCGTTTGCCGCCGACCGCCGCATCGTGGTCACCAAAGAGCCCATCGGGGTGTGCGCCGCCATCACGCCCTGGAACTTCCCTTCCTCCATGATCACCCGCAAGGCTGGCGCCGCCCTGGCCGCCGGTTGCCCGCTGGTGGTCAAGCCCGCCTCGCAGACCCCGTTCTCCGCGCTGGCGCTGGCGGTGCTGGCCGAAGAGGCCGGGATTCCCGCCGGGGTGTTCTCGGTGCTCACGGGCAGCGCGTCGGCCATCGGCGGCGAAATGACCAGCAATCCGCTGGTGCGCAAGGTGTCGTTCACCGGCTCCACCGAGGTGGGGCGCCTGCTGATGGAACAATGCGCCTCCACCATCAAGAAGATGTCGCTCGAACTGGGGGGCAACGCGCCCTTCATCGTGTTCGATGACGCCGACCTCGATGCCGCCGTCGAAGGCGCCATCGCCAGCAAGTACCGCAACGCCGGGCAGACCTGCGTGTGTACCAACCGCTTCTATGTGCAAGACGCCGTCTACGACGCCTTCAGCGAGAAGCTGGTGCGGGCCGTGAACAAGCTGCGCGTGGGCAATGGCCTGGAAGACGGGGTCACCCAGGGGCCGCTCATCGATGCCGCCGCCGTGGTCAAGGTGCAGGAACACATCGCCGATGCCGTGGCGCACGGCGGACGCGTGCTCACGGGCGGCAAGCCGCACCCGCTGGGCCACACCTTCTTCGAGCCCACCGTGCTGGCCGACGCCACCACCAGCATGAAGCTCGCGCGCGAAGAAACCTTCGGCCCGCTGGCGCCGCTGTTCCGCTTCAAGGACGACGCCGAAGTCATCGCCCTGGCCAACGATACCGAGTACGGCCTGGCATCCTACTTCTACAGCCGCGACATCGGTCGTGTCTGGAAAGTGGCCGAAGCGCTCGAATACGGCATGGTGGGTATCAATACCGGCCTCATCTCCAACGAAGCCGTGCCCTTTGGCGGCGTGAAGCAGTCGGGGCTGGGGCGCGAGGGCTCGCACTACGGGCTGGACGACTACCTGGTCGTGAAGTACCTGTGCATGGCCCTCTAAGTCCACGTTCAGGCAAGTGGCCCGCGTGGGCGGGCCGCCACGCGTCCAAAGAACCGTTGTGTTCGCCGGACGCGGCAGCAACAAAAGCGCCTCCATGGCGCTTTTGTTGCATCTGTATCTTCCGCGCAGCAGCATAAGTTACAAAATTGGCCGATAATCTCGTTTTGCCTTTTTAGGATCGCCTTGAACGTCTCCAGCTTGTCCGCCTCGCTCAGTTGGCCCCTTATCGGAATCGTGGCCTTCATGGTCGGCGGGCTGATCGTCGTGTCCGAACGCTGGCATGGCCGGTTCACGGGCGACAACGATCTGCACAAGCCGCAGGCCATGCACAAGCGGGCCGCGCCGCGCGTGGGCGGCCTGGCCGTCGTGGCCGGCAGTCTGGCCGGGCTGCTGGTGCTGGGGCCGCACAATATGACGCTCACCTGGCTGTGGCCGGCCCTGTTCGTGGCGGCCCTGCCCGTGTTCGTGGCGGGCCTGCTCGAAGACATCACCAAAGAAATCGGTTCGGGCAAGCGGCTGCTGGCCGCCTTCATCTCGGCGGGCATCGCCTGGTGGGTGCTGGGCGGGGTGTCCCGCGTGGGGCTGTCCTGGGTGGACATGCTGCTGTCCAACTGGCCCGTCATTTCCTTGGTGTTTACCATCGTCGCCGTGGGCGGCTGCACACACGCGCTCAACATCATCGACGGCATGAACGGCCTGGCGGGCATGATCGCCACGCTCATGGCCGTCTCGCTGGCCCTGGTGGCCCTGCAGGTGCAAGACATTCCCATCTTCATGATCGCCCTGGCGCTCGCGTCGGCCACCCTGGGTTTTCTCGTCTGGAACTTCCCTTTCGGGCGCGTCTTCCTGGGCGACGGCGGGGCGTATTTCCTGGGCTTCATGCTGGCCGAGCTGGCCGTGCAGCTGGTGGTGCGCAACCCCGGCGTGTCGCCCTTCTATGCGCTGGCGGTGCTGTTCTATCCGGTGTTCGAAACCCTTTTTTCCATCTGGCGGCGCAAGTTCAAGCGCGGCGTGCCGGTGGATCAGCCCGACGCCCTGCACCTGCACCAGCTGGTCTTCCGGCGCCTGGTGCGCGTCACCTTCAGCCGCGACAGCCGCCATGACGTGCCCGCCCTGTGCAACGCCATGACCTCGCCCTACCTTTGGGTGCTGGCGCTCATCGGGCTGGTGCCCGCCACCCTCTGGTGGGACAGCGCCTGGCTGCTGTGCCTGAGCATGGCGCTGTTTGCCGCCGTCTATATCTGGCTGTACATCCGCCTGGTCACCTGGCGGCGACCCCGCTGGCTGCTGCTGCCTTCCATCGGGCGGCGCAGTCGGCGCGAGTAAAATTCCTTCGATCAATACGGCAATGATGCCGGGGAGAGTTTCATGAACATTCAGGACGTCCGTCTGGCCGTCGTCGGCCTGGGCTATGTGGGCCTGCCGCTGGCTGTCGAATTCGGCAAGCAGCGCGATGTGCTGGGCTTCGACATCAACACGCGGCGTGTCGATGAGCTGCGGGCCGGGCGTGACCACACCCTGGAAGTTTCCGGCCCCGAACTGGCCGAAGCCGCACATCTGCGCTTTTCCAGCGACCCCGCCGAACTGGCGAGTGCCAACGTCTTCATCGTCACGGTGCCCACGCCCATCGACGAATACAAACAGCCCGACCTCACCCCGCTCGAGCGCGCCAGCGAAACCATCGGCCGCATCCTCAAGCGCGGCGACACCGTCATCTACGAATCCACCGTCTATCCGGGGGCCACGGAAGAAGTCTGCGTGCCCGTGCTCGAACGCACCTCGGGCCTGAAATTCAACGTCGATTTCTACGCGGGCTACAGCCCCGAGCGCATCAACCCGGGCGACAAGCAGCACCGTGTGTCCACCATCCGCAAGGTGACCTCGGGCTCCACCCCCGAAGTCGCCGAGCTGGTCGATACCTTGTACCGTCAGATCATCACGGCGGGCACGCACAAGGCCTCGTCCATCAAGGTGGCCGAAGCCGCCAAGGTGATCGAAAACACCCAGCGCGACGTCAACATCGCCCTCATCAACGAACTGGCGCTCATCTTCAACCGCATGGGCATCGACACGCTCGACGTGCTCGAAGCCGCCGGCACCAAATGGAACTTCCTGCCCTTCCGCCCGGGGCTGGTGGGCGGCCACTGCATCGGTGTCGATCCCTACTACCTCACGCACAAGGCGCAGGCCATCGGCTACCACCCCGAGATCATCCTCGCGGGGCGTCGTCTCAACGATTCGATGGGCGGCTACGTGGTGTCGCAGCTGGTCAAGGCCATGACCAAGCGCCGCATCCAGGTGCAGCGTTCGCACGTGCTGGTGATGGGCCTGACCTTCAAGGAAAACTGCCCCGACCTGCGCAACACCCGTGTCGTGGACATCGTGCGCGAACTGGGCGAATACAGCATCGACGTCGATGTCTATGATCCCTGGGTCGATCCCGCCGAGGCGCAGCACGAATACGGCATCACGCCGGTGGCCAAGCCGCAGCAGGGTGCCTATGATGGCATCATCCTGGCGGTCGCGCACCACCAGTTTGCCGAGATGGGGGCTGCGGCCATCCGCGCCCTGGGCAAGTCCGAGCACGTGCTCTACGACCTGAAATACCTGCTGGCGGCCAATGAATCCGACCTGCGTCTCTGAGGTTTTGCCATGACGACACGTTACGATGCGGCGCGCGCCGAGATTCAGGCCAGCCCGCGCACCTGGCTGGTCACGGGGTGTGCCGGCTTCATCGGCTCCAACCTGCTCGAAGCGCTGCTGGGCCTGGATCAGACCGTGGTGGGGCTGGACAACTTCGCCACCGGCTATCAGCACAACCTCGACGAAGTCCAGCGCCTGGTCACGCCGCAGCAGTGGGCGCGCTTTCGCTTCATCGAGGGAGACATCCGCGATATCGACACCTGCCACCACGCCGTCGAAGGGGTGCGGCACGTGCTGCACCAGGCGGCCCTGGGCTCGGTGCCGCGCTCGCTCAAAGACCCGATGACCACCAACGCTGTCAACGTGGGCGGCCAGCTCAACATGCTGGTGGCGGCGCGCGACGCGCGGGTGCAGTCGTTCGTTTATGCGGCGTCCAGTTCCACCTATGGCGATCATCCGGGCCTGCCCAAGGTCGAAGACCAGATCGGCAAGCCGCTGTCGCCCTACGCCGTCACCAAGCTGGTCAACGAACTGTATGCCGACGTCTTTGCCCGCGCCTACGATTTTCGCGCCATCGGGCTGCGTTACTTCAACGTCTTCGGCAAGCGGCAAGACCCGGACGGCGCCTACGCCGCCGTCATCCCCAAGTGGGTGTCGTCGATGATCCGCGACCAGGAAGTCGTCATCAACGGCGACGGCGAGACCAGCCGCGATTTCTGCTATATCCAGAACGTCGTGCAGGCCAATCTGCTGGCATCGATGGCGGGGTCGGAAGGTGTCAATCAGGTCTACAACGTGGCCTTCAATGCGCGCACCAGCCTCAACCAGCTGTTCGGCTACCTGCGCGACATTCTCGGGCGCAACGGGGTCGGCTACGCGCGCACGCCGCGCTACGCCGACTTCCGCGCCGGCGACGTGCGCCATTCCCAGGCCGATGTCTCCAAGGCGCGCGAACTGCTGGGCTACGAGCCGCAATTCGACATCCTCCACGGGCTCGAGCTGGCCATGCCCTGGTACATCCAGTTCCTGCGCTAGGGCTGCAGCGGCGTGCCGGGGGTTTTCGTCCACCGAGACAGGGGCAGTCGCGTAAGGCCTGGCAGCTTCTTTCCGGATTAGGCCATGCGTTCCTTCAAGCAACGGCTGATGACCTTGCACGCCGATCATCGGCGCATTGCCCTGGGCGCCGCGCGCGTGGCGTTTTTCCTGCTGATGGGCAAGGCCGTCGGCGCCTTCAAGGAAATGGCGGTGGCCTACCGCTACGGCATCAGCGACGTGGTGGACGCCTATCAGTTCACCCTGACGATGGCCAACTGGCTGCCGGTCACCCTGGTGGGCTCGTGCTCCGTGGTGCTCATCCCGGCGCTGGTGCGCAGCCGCCAGGGGGATCGTGATCTGCACGGGCGCTTTCTGGGCGAGCTGCAGGCCTGGGCGATCGGCCTGGGGGTCGTCGTCGGCCTGTTGCTGGTGTCCGTCTGGCCCTGGGTGCTGCAGTGGGCGGGCCAGGGGCTGTCGGCCCCGGTGCAGGGCATGAGCCGACTGCTCATCCTGGGGTTTGCCCCGGCGGCGCTGTTCACCATCTCGACGGGACTGAGCGCGGCGCGCCTGCGCGCGCACGAGCGCCACATCAATACTTTGCTCGACAGCGTGCCCGCGCTCATGATCCTGGTCTGGGTGCTGCTGGCGCCGCCGGGGGCGGGCGTGATGCCGTTGCTGTGGGGCACGCTGCTGGGCTATGCCCTGCAGTCATTCTTGCAGCGACGCCTGGCGCAGCGCGCCGATGGCGTGCCGACGCGCCTGCGCTTGCGGCATCAGTCGCCGCAGTGGTCCAGCCTGGCTGCGGCGGCGGGCATCATGCTGGTGGGCCAGCTGGCCATGAGCTTTGTCGGGCCCATCGACCAATACACGGCGGCCCGGCT
Organism: Castellaniella caeni NBRC 101664; assembly: GCF_001592225.1. Classification (GTDB taxonomy): domain Bacteria; phylum Pseudomonadota; class Gammaproteobacteria; order Burkholderiales; family Burkholderiaceae_B; genus Castellaniella; species Castellaniella caeni. Next base: position 37,708 of record NZ_BCWN01000022.1, read on the forward strand.
GGGGCAAAACGCCAACGCCACGCTGGGCTACGCGGCCCGCCTGCTGTCGCTCATGATCGGCCTGGGCGCCGCCTCGGTGGGTCGCGCCGCGCTGCCGGTGCTGGCCGACATCCAGGGGCGCGGCGACGCCGCGCACGCGCGCGCCATGGCGCTGAAATGGTCGGCGGCGATGCTGGCCGTGGGCGCCGTGGTGGTCGTGCTGGGCTGGTGGCTGGCGCCCTGGATCGTCTCGCTGCTGTTCGAGCGCGGCGCCTTCACCGCCCAGAACACGTTGGCCGTGGCCGAAGTCTTGCGTTGGGGGCTGCTGCAGCTGCCGTTTTTCTTCGGCGTGCTGATTCTCGTGCAGTTGCTGGCCAGCCAGAACCGCTATGGCTGGATGGCCACGATTGCCGTCGTCAATTTTCTCGTCAAGGCCGGGATGAACGCCGTGCTGGCCCCGCGCATGGGCGTGGCCGGCATCATGCTGGCCACCAGCCTGATGTACGCCATGTCGTACACGGGCTATCTGCTGCTGGCCCTGCGCGTGCGGCCCGGCGGCCCGATTTCACAGAACGAAGCGCCATGAGCACCTCTCGACTCGACCTCATGATCGTCATCCATTCGCTGCGCGGGGGCGGGGCGGAGCGGGTGGCGGTCGATATGGCGGCCTACTGGCAGGCTCGCGGGTATCAGGTGGCCGTCGTCACCCAGACGGGCGCGGAGCAGGATGCCTATGCGCTGGCCGAGGGCGTGCAGCGCCACGCCCTCGGGCTGGCGGGCAACAGCACGGGGCCGCTGGGCGCTGTCTGGGGCAATCTGCGCCGCTACTGGGGCCTGCGCCGCCTGGTGCGGCGGCTGCGCCCGCGCGTGGTGCTGGGGATGATGACGCGCGGCTCGGTGCTGGCCGTGCTGGCCGCGCGCGGGCGCGCCTGTCGCGTGGTCGCCACCGAGCACACCCATCCACCCATCCAGCGCCTGCCCGAACTCTGGCAGCGCCTGCGGCGGCGCACCTACCCGCAGGCCGATGCCGTCGTGGCGCTCACCCAGGGCACGGCGCAGTGGCTCGACGCCCACCTGCCCGGCGTGCGGGCGCAGGTCATCCCCAATTCGGTGCGCTGGCCGCTGGAAGACGGCGCGCCCGTCATCGCGCCCGCGCCGAACCCGGGGCGCCATCGGCTGCTGGCCGTCGGGCGCCTGCATGCGGTCAAGGGCTTCGACTGCCTGCTGCGCGCCTTCGCGCAGCTGAGCCGCATCCATCCCGACTGGGATCTGACGATTCTGGGCGAGGGCGCCGAACGCGCCGCGCTGGAGGCGTTGCGCGACGAACTGGGCCTGCGCGACCGGGTGGCGCTGCCGGGCCGCGTGGGCAATATGGCCGCCTGGTACGCGGCGTCCGATCTGTACGTGCTGAGTTCGCAGGCCGAGGGCTTGTCCAACACCTTGCTCGAAGCCATGGCCAGCGGCCTGCCCTGCGTGGCCTTCGACTGCGAGACCGGGCCGCGCGAGATCATCCGCGACGGCATCGACGGCGTGCTGGTGCGTCCCGTGCAGGATGCCGACGCCCTGGCCCATCAACTGGCAAACCTGATGGCTGACCCCGCGCTGCGGACGCGCTATGCTGCCCGGGCGGTGGACGTGCGCGACCGCTTCAGCGCGGCGCGCATCATGGCGCTATGGGAGCAGGTCTTTCAGGGACGACGGGTGAATTGATGCATACGCTGTTTCTGGTCAGTTCCATGCACGGCGGCGGGGCCGAGCGGGTGGCCGCCACCCTGGCCAACGCCTGGGCGCGGCGCGGTGACCGCGTCACGCTGGTGTGCTGCTATTCCGGCCACGGCACCTGCCTGCAGCAGCTCGAACCAGGTGTCGAGCTGCTGTGGCTGGCCGATCGGCTGCGCGGGCCGCGCTGGTGGCGTCCGCTGGGCAAGATCCTGGCCTTGCGGGCGCTGGCTCGCGCGCTGCGCCCCGACCGCGTGCTGTCCTTTCTCACCAACGTCAACGTCACCACCTTGCTGGCCACCCGCGGCCTGGGGTTGCCCGTGGTGGTGGCCGAACGCACCGACCCCGCCCACAGCGTCAACCTCGAACCTGTGCTGCGCTGGGCGCGCCGCCGTCTGTACCCGTGGGCGCGGCGCGTGGTGGTGCAGACGCGGCAAAGCGTGCCACACCTGCGCCAGGTGGCGCCCGGCGTGCGCCGCCTGATGGCCATTCCCAACCCCTTGCCCGATCATCTGCCGGGCGTGCGCGAGGTCGAACCGCCCGGGCCGCGCTACCGCCTGGCCGCGCTGGGGCGCTTCAACCCCATCAAGCAGTTCGACCGCCTGATCGAGGTGTTTGCTACGCTTGCCGAGCGTTGCCCCGCGTGGGATCTCGTCATCTGGGGCGATGGCGCCCAGCGCGCCGCCTGTCAACAGCGGGTCGAGGCGCTGGGCCTGTCCGGCCGCGTGCTGCTGCCGGGCTTCAGCGCCGACCCCTGGGCCGACCTGTACACGGCGCACGCCTTCGTGCTCAGTTCGCGCGTCGAGGGCTTTCCCAATGCCCTGCTCGAAGCCATGGCGCTGGGCCTGCCCTGCGTGGCCAACGATTGCCCGTCGGGGCCCCAAGAACTCACGCAGGCGGGCCGCTACGCCGAACTCGTCCCGTTTCAGGATGAAGCGGCGCTGGCGCAGGCCCTGCTGCGCGTCATGCGGCAAAGCCCGGATCAGCGCGTGGCCGCCGGGCACGCGGCGGCGGCCAGCGTGCGCGCCCGCTACGGTCTGGATGCGGTGCTGCGAGCCTGGGATACTGCCTGGGACGATGGCCCTGCATCGACATGAACTTTCAATACTGGACAGACCCGGGGCGCGGGTGGCCCGCCGCCGGGGCATCACAGGACACGCCATGAGCGATATGGAACACGAGAACCCTTTGCCCGCACCGGACGCCGGCCAGCCGCCGCGCGCGGCCGCCCAGGGGGCGGGCGCTGCGTTGCCCGACGCGGCCGACGAGTCCGCCGCGCAGCCGCCCTTGCGGGTCGTGCACGTCATCTCCGGCCTGCTGCATGGCGGGGCGGAAACCGTGCTGCAGCGCCTGGTGACGGCCCCGGGCGGCACGGCGCGGCACACGGTGGTCTCCATGACCACCGAAGGGGTGATCGGCGTCGCGCTGCGCGAGGCTGGGGTCGAGGTCGTCACGCTGGACATGCAGGGGGCCGTGGGTTCGCTGCGCGGCCTGTGGCAGCTGTATCGCCTGCTGCGGGCGCGCCGCCCGGACGTCGTCCAGACCTGGATGTATCACGCCGATCTCATCGGCGGTCTGGTGGCGCGCCTGGCGGGCATCCGGGCGCTGGCCTGGGGCGTGCGCAATTCGGGCGTCAGCCTGGCCGAAAGCAGCCGCTCGTCGCGCGCCACGGCCTGGCTGTGTGCGCGGGTGTCGGGTTGGCTGCCAGGCGTGATTGTGGTTTGCGCGCGCAAGGCCGCTCAGGTACACCGCGCCTGGGGCTACCGGGCCGACCGCATGCTGGTCGTGCCCAACGGTTACGATTTTTCGCGCTGGCATCCGGACGCCGCCCAGCGCGAGGCCCTGCGCGCCCAGTGGGGCGTGTCCGACGATGCCGTCGTGCTGGGCTGCGTGGCCCGCTGGAACCCCCTGAAAGATCATGCCAACCTGCTGGCCGCCCTGGCGCTCAGCCTGCAGGCCGATGCGCGGCTGCGCTGCGTGCTCATCGGCCTGGGCATGTCGTGCGACAACGCTGAACTGATCGCGCTGGCGCGCCAGTACGGCGTGCTCGATCAGCTGATCTTCCTGGGGCGCCGCGACGATGTCCCGGCGCTCATGCGCGGGCTGGACGTGCACGTGCTCTCCAGCAAGGCCGAGGGCTTTCCCAACGTGGTCTGCGAGGCCATGGCCTCGGGCGCCGCGTGCGTGGTCACCGACGTGGGCGATGCCGCCGATATCGTCGCCGACCATGGCTGGGTGGCCCCGGCCCAGAACCCGTCAGCCCTGTCGCAGGCCATCGGCCAGGCTGTGGCCGCCGTGCGCCAGCCCGACTGGCCCGCGCGCCGCGAGGCCGCGCGCGCCTCGGTGGCACAGCGCTACGGCTTGCAAACCATGGTCGAGCGCTATCAGACCGTCTGGGCGCGCCTGGCGGCGGATTCTCCCGCCGACGCCGGTGTGGCGGGCCGCCTGGGGCGCTGGCTGCGGGTGCAACGGGCCGCACGCGTTCAGCCGCCGGCCACGGGGACGGCGGTCGTGGGCGGCGAACAGGCCGGGGTTCATGCTGGCATGCAGGTCTCGGCGGCTTCGCGTGACGGCCAGGCCGTGCGCGCGAATCAGGCGCCCCGGCTGCTGTTTTTCATCACCAATCCGGCCTTCCTGGTGTCGCACCGCTTGCCGCTGGCGATCGCCGCGCGCGATGCGGGCTACGACGTACACGTGGCATCCATGGGCGGGCCCGCGGTGGCCCAGCTCGAAGCCCTGGGCCTGACGCACCACACGCTGCCTCTGTCGCGCACCAGCATGCGCCCCTGGACGGAGGCGCGCAGTTTCTGGGCCATCTGGCGCCTGTTGCGCCGCCTGCGGCCCGCCGTGGTGCACGCGGTTACCCTTAAATCGGTGCTCTATGGCGGCATCGCCTGCCGCCTGGCACGCGTGCCCGCCTACGTGGTGGCCATTTCCGGCCTGGGCTACGTCTTCATCCAGAGCCGCGACCTCAAGCGGCGGGTCTTGCGCCGCCTGGCGCTGGTGCTGTACCGCCTGGCGCTGGGCCACGCGCGCTGCCGCGTCATTTTCCAGAACCCCTCCGATCGCGACATGCTGATGCGGGCGGGCGCCGTGCGCCCCGGCCAGGTGGTGATGATCCGCGGTTCGGGTGTCGATCTCGATCAGTTCTCGCCCCGGCCTCTGCCCGACGGGCCTGTCGTGGTGGCGATGGCCGCACGGCTGCTGCGCGACAAGGGCGTGGAAGAATTCGTCGCAGCGGCCCGCCTGTCGGCGGCCCGGGGCGGGGGCGTGATCTGGCGGCTGGCGGGCAGCCCCGACCTCGAAAACCCGGCCTCGGTGCAAGACGCCCAGCTGCAGGCCTGGCAGCGCGAGGGGGTGATCGACTACGTGGGCGAATGCCACGACGTGGCGGCCTTTTATGCCGGCGCCCACATCGTCACCCTGCCGTCGTACCGCGAGGGCCTGCCAAAGTCACTGATCGAGGCGGCGGCCTGCGGGCGCCCGGTGGTCACCACCGACGTGCCGGGCTGCCGCGACGTCATCGAGCCGGGCGTCAGCGGCTTGCTGGTGCCCGCCCGCGATGCCCAGGCGCTGGCCGATGCCGTGGCCCGCCTGGCCGCCGACGCCGATCTGCGCACCCGCATGGGGGCCGCGGGCCGCGCCCTGGCCGAGCGGGACTTTGGCCTGCAGGGCGTGGTGCAGGCGCACCTGGCGGTGTACGACGAGCTGTCAGGCAAGCACCCCCTGTGATCAGGCGTATTTGAGTCGCGTGCCGGTCGGGCAGCGCCGGGCGCTGCCCGAAGTGGCTACGCTGTTTTTGCGCTGGCCGCTGTTTTAAAACGGCAAGGCGCACCCAGGCAGCAAGGCCAGGATGGCCGCGCGAAATTCGCCCTGGATGCGCGCCAGGGCCTCGGGTGTGTCGCCCTCGAAGCGCAGCACCACCACCGGGGTGGTGTTGGATGCCCGGGCCAGGCCAAAGCCGTCGGCGTATTCGGCGCGGATGCCGTCGATCGTCACGCGCCTGATCGCCGTGGGAAACTGCCCCTGGCTTTGCAGCTGCCGCACGAAGGGGTGCGGCTCGCCCTCGCGCATGGCGAGTTTGAGTTCGGGGGTGGAGATGCCCTGCGGCAGGGCTTCGAGCACCCGGCCGGGGTTGGTGCTGCGCGACAGGATTTCGAGCAGGCGGGCGCCGGCGTACAGGCCGTCATCAAAACCGTACCAGCGTTCTTTGAAGAACAAGTGGCCGCTCATTTCGCCTGCCAGCGGCGCACCGGTTTCAGCCAGACGCGCCTTGATGAGCGAGTGCCCGGTCTGCCACATTTCGGGCACGCCGCCCGCGTCGCGGATGGCCTGCCCCAGGTGGCGGCTGCATTTCACGTCGTAGATGATGGACGCGCCCGGTTCGCGCGAGAGCACGTCGCGCGCGAAGAGAATCATTTGCCGGTCGGGCCAGATGATCTGCCCGGATTTGCTCACCACGCCCAGCCGGTCGGCGTCGCCGTCGAAGGCCAGGCCCACTTCGCAGTCGCTGTCGCGCAGGTGGCCGATGAGGTCTTGCAGGTTTTGCGGTTCGGCCGGGTCGGGGTGGTGGTTGGGAAAGCGCCCGTCCACCGTGCAGAAGAGCTCGTCCACCTGGCAGCCCAGCGCGCGAAACAGCCGCCCCGCCGCCACGGCGCCCACGCCGTTGCCGCAGTCGATGGCGATGCGCATGGGGCGCGCGAGCCTGACGTGATCGGCAATGGTGCGCACGTAGGTATCGACCAGGTCTTGCGCAGTGCGGCTGCCCGGCTCGGTGCCCTGGGGCGCGGCGATGTTGGCCATGGCGGCGCGCAGCGCCTGGATGTCGTCGCCGTGCAGGGTACGCCCGCCCATCATCAGCTTGAAGCCGTTGTAGTCAGGCGGGTTGTGGCTGCCCGTGATGGCCACGCCCGAACCGCTGCCGCCTACGTGCGCGGCAAAGTACACCAGCGGGGTGTGGACGAGACCGAGGTCGGTGGTGTCGATGCCGCCCGCGTGCAGGCCGTCTTGCAGGGCGTCGGACAGCGCGGGGCTGCTCAGGCGCCCGTCGTGGCCGACCACCAGGGTGCGGATGCCTTCGTGACGCGCCATGGCCGCCAGGGCCAGCCCCAGGCGCCGTGCAAACGCGGCGTTGAGCTGGCCGGGCACGGTGCCCCGGATGTCGTAGGCTTTGAAGACGGCGGCGGGCAGGGAATCGGTCACGGCAGATCTCGCATGGGAAACGGTAATGGAAGCAGGGCGCGCATCGGGGGCCGTGCAGCGGCGTTTTCCTTGCGTGAAGACGCCAAGCACGCCACCGGGACGCAGCGTCAATTATCGCCCATATACAATGAATCCCTCTTCGCACAGGACATAGGGTTTTCTCGTCATGGATCATCTGAAAGCATTGCGGGCGATGGTGGGTGAGTCGCAGGTTCTGGCCGGGGCCGACGCGCAGCCCTACGCCGTCGATTGGCGCGAACGCTATCGCGGCCAGGCCCTGGCCGTGGTGCGCCCCGCTGCCACCGACGAGGTGGCCGCCGTCGTACGCTACTGCGCGCAGCACGGGGTGCCGGTGATTCCCCAGGGCGGCAACACTGGCCTGTGCGGCGGCGCCACGCCTGACGATAGCGGCACGGCGGTGATCCTGTCGCTGCAGCGCCTCAACCGCGTGCGTGGCATCGACACCGACAACGACACCATGGACGTCGAGGCGGGCTGCGTTCTGCAGGCCGTGCAGCAGGCCGCGCGCGACGCCGGGCGGCTGTTTCCCCTGAGCCTGGCCGCCGAGGGCAGCTGCACGATCGGCGGCAACCTGGCCACCAATGCCGGGGGCACGCAGGTGCTGCGCTACGGCAATATGCGCGAGCTCACCCTGGGGCTGGAAGTAGTCACCGCGCAAGGCGACATCTGGCACGGCCTGCGCGGCCTGCGCAAAGACAATACCGGCTACGATCTGCGCGACCTCTTCATTGGCAGCGAAGGCACGCTGGGCGTCATCACCGCCGCCACGCTCAAGCTGCACCCGCTGCCCGTGGCGCGCTGCACGGCGCTGCTGGCCTTCGATTCCATCGAGTCCGCCATCGCCATGCTGGGGCGCGCGCGCGCGGGCATGGGGGCGTCGCTGACCGGCTTCGAGCTCATGGCGGGCAGCTGCCTCAAAGACGTCGTGCGGTGTTTTCCGCAGCAGCGCCTGCCCTTCGAGGGCCCCTCGGCCGATCTGCCCTGGTACGCCGTGCTCGAGCTCTCCGACAGCGAATCCGAGGCCCATGCGCGCGAGCGCTTCGAGGTCGTGGTGGGCGAAGCCATCGAGGCGGGCATCGTGCTCGACGCCGTGATCGCCGAATCGGTGGCGCAAAGCCACGCCCTGTGGCACCTGCGTGAAAGCATCCCGCTGGCCGAAAAACAGACGGGCAAGAGCATCAAGCACGATGTCTCGATCCCCGTTTCGCGGATGGCCGAGTTCGTGCTGGGCACCAACGCCGCCCTGCAGGCCGCTTTTCCGGGCATCCGCCACGTCATCTTCGGCCATCTGGGCGACGGCAACCTGCACTACAACGTCGCGCGCGGCCCCGAGTGGGCCGAAGGCCAGCTGCTGGCCTGCCAGGATCAGGTCTATGCCCTGGTGCACGACCGGGTCAACGCGGTGGGCGGCTCGATCAGCGCCGAACACGGTGTGGGCCAGCTCAAGCGCGACGCCCTGCCACGCTACAAAGACCCGGTCGAGATGGCCATGATGCATCGCATCAAGGCGGCGCTCGACCCCCAGGGCATCATGAACCCGGGCAAGGTCTTAGTGGCGGATTGATCTGATGCCACCGCACGGCGTCGCGTCTCGTCCGTGGCCGATGCCTGCCGCCTGGTGCGCGCCCCGATAGAGGGGGGCGGCGGGCGGGGCGCGTCGGCACCTTCGAGGCTCACGGGTTATCATGGCGCCATTTTCCCCCTCTCGGAGATTGAATCATGACGATTCAGCGTATTGAACCCGGCAAGCGCATGAGCGGTGCCGTCGTCCACGGCAACACGGTGTACCTCTCGGGCCAGACCGGCACCGGCGACGACGTGCAGGCCCAGGCCCGCTCGGCTCTGGCGCGAGTCGATGAGCTGCTGGCCCAGGTGGGCAGCAGCAAGTCCAAGGTTCTGCAAGCCACGATCTGGCTGCGCGATATGGCCGACTTCGACGCCATGAACCCTGTCTGGGAAGCCTGGATCGACCCGGCCAACCCGCCCGCGCGCGCCACCGGCGAAGCCCGTCTGGCCGCCCCTGGCCTGAAGTTCGAAGTCATCATCGTGGCCGCGCTCGACTGAGCCTGCCAGCCGGGCTGCCAAGAGCCGCCCCGATGCAGACAACCCGCTCAGATGATGTTTCGAGCGGGTTTTTTGCTTTTGTACGCTTCAGCGCTTTTGGCAACCTGGGCAGAAATACGTAGCGCGCTGGCCTTGCACGATACGGCGGATGGGCGTGCCGCAGCGCGGGCAGGGCTGCCCGGCGCGTTCGTACACCGCCGCGTGCAGGGTGAAGTAAGCCCCGGGCGTGCCTTGCGCATTGACGTAGTCGCGCAAGGTGCTGCCGCCCGCTTCGAGCGCTTGCGTGAGCGTGGCCAGAATGGCCGCGTGCAGCTTGGCGCAGCGCGGGCGGGAAATGCGCGCGCCCGGCGTGCGCGGGTCGATCCCCGCCAGGTACAAGGATTCTGACGCGTAGATATTGCCCACCCCCACCACGACACGGCCCGCCAGCAGCAATTGCTTGATGGACTGGCGATGGTCGTGGATGCCCGCGTACAGATGCGCGGGCGTAAAGGCCGGATCGAAGGGTTCCGTACCCAGGGATGCGAGCAGCGGGTGCGCCTCGATGGGCCCCGCCTCGGCAGGGTGCCACAGGACGGCGCCGAAGCGGCGCGGGTCGTGCAGCAGAAACCGGGCATCGTCGAATATCCATTCCACATGGTCGTGCTTGCGCAAGGGCGCGTCGAGCGGCACCCGCCGCAGCGACCCCGACATGCCCAGATGCACGATGAGCGTGCCGTGGGGAAAGCGGATCAAGAGGTATTTGCCCCGGCGTTCGCAGGCCAGCACCCGGGTGCCGCGCAGGATGCCCGGCAGGCTGTCGGGGATGGGCCAGCGCAGCCGTGCATCGTGCACGACCAACTGTCGCAAAATTTGTCCGGGCATGACCGTGGCAATTCCACGACGGGTTGTTTCCACTTCTGGCAGTTCGGGCATGGCGGGGTGATAACATCCTGGTTCGATGATGCAATTTTGCCACTAGACGCGGGCTGTTCTCGCGTTGCGGCCCTGGTTACCGCCAATGAGATTCCCCGCCTCTGTATTGCCCGTGGTGCTGGCCCTGGCTGCTGTGCACGAGACTGCCTGGGCTGCGCCACCGCCGGCACCCGCAGATACGGTGGAAACCATCCGCTTGCGCCCCGGCGAGCCCCCGGCCGTCACGCTCACGCCCGAACTGCTGTACCGCATCCTGGTGGCCGAACTGTCCGCCCAGCAGGGCCAGTACGACGACGCCGCGCAAGAGCTGCTCAGCCTGGCGCGCGACACGCTCGATCCGCGCCTGGCGCACCAGGCCTTCCAGGTGGCCATGTCCGGGCGCAACCTGGCGCTTGCCCTGCAGACGGCGCGCGAGTGGGCCAAGCTCGACCCCGGCAATCCCGAGGCCGTGGCCGCCTCGCTGGCCCTGTCGGCCTCCAGCGGCCAGACCGATGGCCTGGCCAAAACCCTGGCGCGGCGCATCGAATCGGCGGACGACAAAGATCAGGCCATCATCCAGGCCGTGGCGATCGTCTCCAAGATGACCGACAAGCGCCTGGCCCTGGACGTGCTCGACAAGGCGCTGGCGGGGGTCGCCAAGACCTCGGCGCTGGCGCACCTGGCGCTGTCCGATGCCGCCTGGGCCGCGGGCGAGCCCCGCCGCGCCATCGACGAGGCCTACAAGGCGCAGGCGCGCGACCCCGATTCCACCGACGCGGCCCAGCGCATCCTCGAATACGGCCTGCGCGTCGAACCGCGCCAGGCCATCCGCGACACCTACGGCTTCCTGGCCAATCATCCCAACCAGCGGCCCTTGCAGCTGCTGCTGGTCAGCCGACTCACCGGCCAGGGGCAGTTCGACGAAGCCTTGCGCCTGCTGGGGCAGATGCGCAAGCAGACCCCCGAAGACTTCGACCTGCTGTATACCGAGGCCGAGGTCAATGCCCGGGCCGGGCGCTACGATGCCGCCAAGGCCTTGCTGGCCGAATACATTTCCATCGAGCAGCAACGCCGCAAGACCGTGGCCGACGGCGCCTCCAATGCGCAGGCCGACGTGTCCGACGCGCGCCTGCTGCTGGTGCAGATCGCCGAGCGGCAGAACGACCTCAAAGAAGCCATCCGCCAGCTGCAGCGCATCGATGAGCCCACGCTCAAATTCCAGGCGCTCACGCACGAGGCCGTGCTCTACGGCAAGCTGGGCGACCTCGCCCGGGCGCGCGCCACGCTCGACGCCATCAAGCCGGTGGATCGGCGCGAACGGGTGGTGGTGCGCCTCACCCTGGCTTCCATCTACCGCGATGCGGGCCGCACCGACCAGGCCATCGATCTGCTCAAGGCCGCCGATCTCGACATGCCGGACACCGCCGAGATCAAATACGAGCTGGGCATGCTGCTGCAGCAGCAGGGCAAGAAGGCCGAGTTCGAAGCGCTCATGCGCCGCGTCATCCAGCTCGACCCCGACAACGCCAATGCCTACAACTCGCTGGGCTACACCTTCGTCGAAGACAACCGTCAGCTGCCCGAGGCGCGCGACCTGCTCGAACGGGCGCTTGATCTTGATCCCGACAATCCTTACATCCTCGACAGCGTCGGCTGGTATCTGTTTCGCACGCACGACTACCAGGGGGCGCTTGAATACCTGCGGCGTTCGTACGATCAGCTGCCCGCGGCGGATGTTGCCGCGCACCTGGGCGAAACCCTGTGGATGCTCAAGCGCCGCGAAGAAGCCCGACGCATCTGGGCCGAGGGCCTGAAGGCCGATCCCGCCAATGCCACGCTGCTCGATACCCTCAAGCGCCTGCAGGTCAAGCTGCCATGACGGCGCCGGGCTTTTGCTCTGGGCGAGCCGCGTGGGTACGAGGGCAGGGCAAGGTGCCGCGTACCTGGCTGGGCGAACAGGCGGTCGCGCGCCTCTGGCGGCTCGTCTGTGTATCGCTGCTGGCGGCCGGGCTGGCTGCCTGTGCCGCGCCCGCACGCATCGCCGGGCAGGGGCCCGCCTTCGAGCGCCTGGGCCGGTTCGCCGTCAATCTGCAGCCCGTGGCGCAGGCGCCGTACGCGGCGCAAGGCGGGTTTTCCTGGCGTGACGATGGCCGCACCTTGCGGCTCGATCTCAGCACGCCCCTGGGCAGCGTGCTGGCCCGCATCCAGGTCGGCCCCGGCATGGCTGTGCTCGAACGGGCCGACGGCTCGCGCGAGACCGCCGCCTCGCCCGACGATTTGCTGGAACGCCTCTGGGGCCACCCGATGCCGGTGGCCGGGCTGCGCGACTGGATGCGCGGCGCGCCCGAGCCCGGCCAGCCCGTGTTGGGCGCGCAGCGCGACGAACAAGGGCGCCTGACCCGGTTTCAGCAAAATGGCTGGGACGTGCGCCTGTCGTCCTACGACGATCAGGGGCCGCGGCGCATCCGCCTGTTCCGGCAGGACGCCCAGGGCGAGTGGCGCCTGCAGTTCCTCGTGGATCACGGCTGATGGCGGGCAAGCCAGGCGGGCGGTGCGCGTCATTGCCCGATGCAGGGCCACAGGGCGCCGCGTCAGGTGCCATCGAGCCGCTACGGTCGCTGGGGTCGCCGCAGCCAGCCCGGGCGCCGGTGCTCTCGTGCTCGACTTTGTACGACGTGCCGGCTCCCGCCAAGCTCAATCTTTTTTTGCATGTCGTGGGGCGCCGCCCGGATGGCTATCACCAGTTGCAGACGGTGTTCCGCTTCGTCGATCTGTGCGACCGCCTGGATTTCGAGCGCACCGGCGACGGCCTGATCCTGCGCGACGGCGAGACCCTGCCAGGCCTGGCGCCAGAGGCCGACCTGGTGGTGCGCGCCGCGCGCAGTCTGCAGCAGGCCAGCGGTACGCGCTTCGGTGCGCGCATCCGCTGCGCCAAGCACATTCCGGCGGGCGGTGGCCTGGGCGGCGGGTCGAGCGATGCCGCCACCACGCTGATCGCCTTGAACCGCCTGTGGGGCACGGGCCTCACGCGCGCCGATTTGCTGCGCCTGGCCCTGCCGCTGGGGGCCGATGTGCCGGTTTTCGTCTTTGGCCAGTCGGCTTTTGCCGAGGGCGTGGGCGAGCAGTTGCAGGCAGTAGCCCTGCCGCCGCAGGCCTACTGCATCATCCGCCCGCGGGCGCACGTCGAGACCGCGGCCATCTTTCGCGACCCCGATTTGACAAGAAATTCAGAATCGGTAAAAATCTCGGTCTTTACTGATTGGCAAACAGAACACCGCAGCCTTTTTGGCCGCAACGATCTGGAAGCCACGGTCAGTCGGCATCATCCCGTGGTGGCCCAATTATTGGGCGTCATGCGCCACGCAGGCCTGGATGCCCGCATGACAGGTTCGGGTTCGTGCCTGTTTGCCGGGTGCTACGGCATTGCGCAGGCCCGGATGCAACTCGACCGGATTATCAGTAAAATACAGGGCTCATCTGTTGAGCAGGTCGAAGGTTTCTGGGTTTGCCAGGGGCTGGACGACCATCCGCTCAAGAGCTGGCTCGATTGAGCAGTTGGGGAATCGCCAAGCTGGTTAAGGCACCGGATTTTGATTCCGGCATGCGAAGGTTCGAATCCTTCTTCCCCAGCCATCTACTGCAGACACACTTTCAGGCTGTTGAGTCGGCCCCATCGGGGCGCTGGTCAACAGCCTTGTCATTTGACACTCTGGTATCGATACCATGGCACAAGACAGATTCATGATTTTCACCGGCACGGCCAACCCCCGGCTGGCGGTCGATGTGGTTAATCATCTGGATATGTCGCTGGGCAAGATGACGGTAGGCCGCTTCTCCGACGGCGAAGTCATGGTCGAAATCAACGAAAACGTGCGTGGCAAAGACGTCTTCGTGCTGCAGCCCACCTGTGCGCCCACGAACGACAATCTCATGGAAATCATGGTGATGGTCGATGCCCTGCGCCGTGCCTCGGCGCGCAACATCACGGCGGCCATCCCGTATTTCGGCTATGCCCGGCAAGACCGTCGCCCACGTTCGGCACGCGTCTCCATCTCGGCCAAGGTCGTGGCCAACATGCTGCAGTCCGTCGGTGTCGATCGCGTCATGATGATGGATCTCCACGCCGACCAGATCCAGGGTTTCTTCGACATCCCGGTCGACAACATCTACGCCGGCCCCATCCTGCTGGGTGACATCTGGAGCCGCAATTTCCAGAACCTGGTGGTTGTCTCGCCCGACATCGGCGGCGTGGTGCGCGCGCGTGCGCTGGCCAAGCAGCTCGAATCCGACCTCGCCATCATCGACAAGCGCCGTCCGCGCGCCAATGTGTCCGAGGTCATGAACATCATCGGCGACGTCAATGGCCGAACCTGCCTCATCATGGACGACATGGTCGATACCGCCGGCACGTTGTGCAAGGCTGCGCAGGCCCTGAAAGACCGTGGCGCCGGCTCGGTGTACGCCTATTGCACGCACCCCGTGCTGTCGGGCGAGGCCGTCAAGCGCATCCAGGAATCGGCCCTCGACGAAGTGGTCGTCACCGACACCATCCCGCTGTCCGAACCCGCCCGTCAGTGCGGCAAGATCCGCCAGCTGTCGTGCGCCTCGCTGCTGGGTGAAACCATTCTGCGCATCGCCACGGCCGAGTCGGTCAGCTCGCTGTTTGCCGATTGATTTTTTCGTCTCCCGCTGGTCGCGGCGGGGGATTCATCGCAGCTTCGGCTGCTGGTATGCAGGGGCCCACGGGCCCCGTTTTTGGAGTTTTCCATGAAATTCACCGCCACTTCGCGTAGCGTCCAGGGTTCGAGTGCGAGCCGCCGCCTGCGCCGCGCCGGTCGCGTGCCCGCCATCGTTTACGGTGGCAAGTCGGCCCCGGCCAACATCGAACTCGACCACAACGAGATCTACCACGCCCTGAACAAGGAAGAATTCCACGCTTCCATTCTGGACATGGATCTCGACGGCAAGGTCGAGCCCGTGCTGGTGCGTGCCGTGCAATGGCACTCGTATCGCCCCCAGGTTCTGCACGTCGATTTCCAGCGCGTTGACGCGTCGCAAGCCGTCAGCACCAAGGTGCCCGTGCACTATCTCAACGCCGACCAAAGCCCGGCTGTCAAGCTGGCTGGCCAAGTCGTCACGCACGGCCCGGCCGAGCTCGACATCACCTGCCTGCCGGCCAATCTGCCGCAGTTCATCGAGGTTGACCTCAGCGGCATGATCGGCAACTCCCGCGTGCACCTGGCCGACATCACGCTGCCGATCGGCGTGAAGTACGTGCCCCACGGCGACGACGTCAACCCGCTGCTGGCCCAGGCCGCCGCGCCCAAGGGCACGGGCAGCGACGACGATGCCGCCGCGCCCGCCGCCCCGGCTGCCGAGTAAGTCTGCCAGGCCGACTGCCCGATGTTGCATCGGGCGGTGCAAATGCCCGCGTGATGGGACGCCTGTTCCGTTCGCGGGCATTTCTCATCTGGCCGCCGGGTCGTGGGGAGGAACGATTCCTTCCGGCTTGCTTTGCCGAGCTGCGGCTGGGACACAGGTAAAATGCGGGCTGTTGATAATTTTGATCAGATTCCTAGATGACCGCGCCCATCCGCCTCATCGTGGGCCTGGGCAACCCCGGCCCCGAGTATGAAATCACCCGTCATAACGCCGGTTTCTGGCTCGCCGACCACTTTGCCGACGATCTGAAGTGCAATTTCACTTTGGAGAAAGGGTTTTTCGCCTGGGTGGCCAAGGCGCGTCACGCGGGACAGGCCGTGATTCTCGCCAAACCCATCACCTTCATGAACAAATCCGGGCAGGCCGTTGGGGCGCTGGCCAGTTTTTACAAGCTCAAGCCCGAAGAAATCCTGGTGCTGCACGATGAAATGGATCTGCTGCCCGGTGCCGTCAAGCTCAAGTTCGGCGGCGGGCATGCTGGGCACAATGGTCTGAAAGACATCCAGGCGGTGCTGGGCACGCCCAAGTTCTGGCGCCTGCGTATCGGCATCGGGCATCCGCGCAGCCTGGGGCTGGCGCAGTCGGTGATCAACTTCGTGCTGCATCCGCCGCGCAAGGAAGACATGCCCGGCATCGATGAGGTCATCAACCGCTGCCGGGTGCAGCTGCCACGACTGCTGGATGGCGAGTTCGACCGAGCCACCGAGCAGCTGCATCAGGGCAATTAACGTTTTTTGGACTGAACCACATGTTCCCGTGCGGTGTCCGTGATTCTTGCCATGCCGTGTCGCGGTGGCTGGCGATAGCCTGATTCTCGCTGTGGCTTATGCCGGGTCTGGCCGTGTTGTCCGTCTAGACTCGGTGTCGTGGTTGAAGTCGGCTGGCCCAGGATGGCCCGACTCGCGCTTGGCCATCGCGGCTTCCTGTGCGGGAAAGTGCCTGTGGCCGGGCAAGCGTGCGGGCTGGCATGATATGTCGTGTAAGAAGCATCGAGCAGGATTCAGATGACCGTATTGACCCTTCTTCGCCGCCCCGCGGGTTTGCCCACCATGGGCGAGGAAATCGTCGATTTCCTGAAATTCATCGTCCACCCGCGTCCTGGGCCGCGCCTGGCGGCGCATCGCACGGGCCAGGGCCTGCGGGCCGATTTCCGCCTCAATGCGCCCTGGTGGCGCCTGCTGCACTGGGCCGTGCTGTTGTGGATGGTCAATATTTTCGTCTTTGCGCCGCTGGCGCTGTCCGCCGCGCAAGCCAGCGGTGCCGTACACCGGCTCGACATTCATAACCTGCCCTGGCTGACGGCGCTCGTCTGGGCGCCCATCGTCGAAGAACTGACGTTCCGCTATGCCCTGCGGCGGCCCGCCATGATCTGGTGGTTCGTGCCGCTCATGGCCGCCATTCTGATGCAGGGGGCGGGGGCAACGTCCGTGCTGCTGGCCGCCGTGGCCCTGCTGCTGGCCCTGGCACCGTTGTGGTATCCGGCGCAATACCGCTGGCACAACGGCTGGACGGCGGCCTGGCGCTGGCGGCGACGCATGCACCGGGCGTACCCGGTGCTGTTTCACGCGGCTGCCCTGGCGTTTGCCGCCGTGCACTTGTACAACTATCAGCTCAATGCGCTCAATGTGGTGCTGCTGCCCCTGCTGGTGCTGCCTCAGTGGGTCACCGGCCTGGTGCTGGGCTGGATGCGTGTCAAGCGCGGCATCGGCGCTTCGATGGCGTTGCACGCCATCTTCAATGGCGGCCCGTTGCTGCTCATCGGCCTGGTACTGCATTTCCTGCCCGAGGTGGCGGCGTATTGAACCCTAGCGGCTACAATAAGGCCCTGATTTTTCCCTCTTTTCTGATCCAGGAACCCCATGGCACTGCAATGCGGCATCGTTGGTCTGCCCAACGTCGGTAAATCCACTCTGTTCAACGCCCTGACCAAGGCGGGCATTGCCGCGGAAAACTATCCCTTCTGCACCATCGAGCCCAACGTGGGCGTGGTCGAAGTGCCCGATCCGCGCCTGGCCAAGCTGGCCGCCATCGTCAGCCCCGAGCGCATCGTGCCCGCCGTGGTCGAATTCGTGGATATCGCCGGGCTGGTGGCGGGCGCGTCCAAGGGCGAGGGCCTGGGCAACCAGTTTCTGGCCAACATCCGCGAGACCGATGCCATCGTCCACGTGGTGCGCTGCTTCGAAGACGAAAACGTCGTGCACGTGGCTGGGCGCGTCGATCCCATTTCCGACATCGAAGTCATCAATACCGAGCTTGCCCTGGCCGACCTGGCCACTGCCGACAAAATCCTGCAGAAGAACCGCAAGCTGGCCAATTCCGGCGACAAAGAGGCCATCCACCTGGTGGGCCTGCTCGAACGCGTGGTGGCGGCGCTGGATGCGGGCAAATCGGTGCGCAGCCTGGGTCTGGACGACGAAGAGCAGGCGCTCATCAAGGGCTATTGCTTCATTACCGCCAAGCGCGCCATGTACGTGGCCAACGTGCGCGACGACGGCTTCGAGGACAACCCGCACCTGAAAGCCGTGCAAGACTACGCCGCCGCCGAGAGCGCCCCCGTGGTGGCGGTGTGCGCCGCGATTGAGGCCGAAATCGCCGATCTCGACGAAGAAGACAAGGGCGTGTTTCTCGAAGACATGGGCATGACCGAGCCCGGCCTGGATCGCGTCATCCGCGCGGGCTACCAGCTGCTGGGCCTGCAAACCTACTTCACCGCGGGCGTCAAGGAAGTGCGCGCCTGGACGATCCCCGTGGGCGCCACCGCGCCGCAGGCCGCCGGCGTCATCCACACCGACTTCGAGCGCGGCTTCATCCGCGCACAAACCATCGGCTTTGACGATTTCATCGCCTGCAAGGGCGAATCAGGCGCCAAAGAAGCCGGGAAAATGCGCGCCGAAGGCAAGGACTATGTGGTGAAGGATGGGGACGTGATGAACTTCTTGTTCAACGTCTAGCCAGCCAGTCAAATCCGAGATAGTCCGAGTAATACCGAAATGCCCTGTATATGAACTGCACCCCAAAAGTTGGACACTGATCCAACCTTTGGGGTGTTTTTCATGGCGAAATACGATGAGCAATTCAAGCTGTCCGTAGTGCAAAGCTACGAGTCGGGTAGCCAATGAGCAAAGGCGAGGCCGACGCGGGGTATCAGGTGAGCAACGAGCGCACCTTGGAGCTCGGGGGCCAACTGGGCGGGGCCGTGGATCTGATGCGCGTCGCCTTGGGCGAGTGCCATAGCTTGGCCGCTATCTACGCGAAGGCTCCGACGGCGGAAGAGCTGTACGGGGAATGAAGCAGGGCACCCTTGCCAAATTCCCATGCTGCAAGCCCCTTGAATATATACGCAACTTGCGTATAATTTAAGCGATGAAGGCCGTCTTCGTCGAACTGCCCGCCTTCACCCGCTACAGGGCCGACTATCTGGACGACGAGGGTTTCCGTGGCCTCCAAGAGGCCATGATGAAGAACCCCGAAGCTGGGGACGTGATCGAGGGCACGGGCGGCCTGCGCAAGCTGCGGCACGGCGACCCGCGCCGAGGCAAGGGCAAGCGAGGCGGCTTGCGGGTGATCTATTACTGGTGGGATGGCGGCTCGCAATTTTGGCTGTTCACCCTGTACGACAAGGACGAAATGGCCGACTTGAGCCCCGACGAGAAGAAGGCGCTCAAGGGGATGTTGAAAGCGGAATTGGAGGCGAGGCGATGAAAAAGCGGGATCTGTTTGCAGAGATTGCCGAGGGCTTCGATGCCCTGACGAACGCGCGCGCCGGCAAACAGACGCTGCGCACGCACGAGGTGGAAATTCACCCAGCGCCGGACGTGACCGCCGACGAACTGCTTGCCCTGCGCGAACGCCTGCACCTGTCGCGCCCGGTGTTCGCCCGTTACCTGCGCACCAACCCCCGCACCCTGGAAAACTGGGAGCAAGGCCGAGCCAAGCCCAACGCCCAGGCCGCCCTGCTGATCCGCTTGGTCGAGAAATTCCCCGACACGGTGGAACGGCTGGCGGTGGTGTGACGGATTTTCAAAAGCGGGTATGAAAGTGGATACGAAATGACCGTGCCAGCCAGTGCAGCAAGCAATGAAGCGGATTGCAGCCCGTTCTTCCCGTTTAACGTCTAAGGGCTATATCGAGCATGGAGGCACAGGCCGGGGGACATATTGGTGTCTGTCGCCCGCGCTGTACCGCCGCTTGGCAGGCGACGGACAGGGTGAAAAGCGCCGTCGGATCGACTGGGATGCGGCCAAGGTTCGTGTGCTCAGCATCCTGATGGAGCGCGCCAGGCGCGGTGAGCCTGGATTGAGTAACCAGGAAATCCGGCAGATCACGCACTATGATCGGAGCCAGTCAAGAAGGCTGATGCAGGAGCTTCAGGCGGAACACCCAGATCTTCAGCAAGTCGGTGAACGTTGCTGAACCCGCTATGAGTATGTCATTGCGCGCGAGCATTGATTCGAGCATAGAATCTGGCCTATGAAATTTCTATGCGGTTTTGCATATGAGTGCCCATAGGTGATCGTATGGTCAAGCTCGTGGTTGTGCTCGCGAGCGTAGCGGCACGGTAGCCCCTCACGCCTATCCTAAGGGTTTCTCTCGATACCCATTGAATCTTGAATTGTTAACATGTTAGCTTTAGAGGCAGGCTGAAAAAACCTGCCAGGCATGTTTTGATTCAGGAGACCTTGCGTGAACACTACCCCTCGTATTCCGGCGCTTGCGCCGTTGGCCCAGTGGCTGCGGGCCGCCAGTCTGCCGCTGGCGGGTGCGGCCTTACTGGCTTTGGCGGCTGGCCCGGTGCTGGCGGCGTCGAGTGATGCCGCGTCGGCCAAGACGGTGGCTGCCGCACCCGCCGCGGCTGTGGCAACCCCCTACGTCCAGCTGCTGGGCACCAAGGGCGGGCCGTCGCTGCTCACGCCCAAGGCCTTGCCGCAATCCAGTGCCATCGTTACGCCTGATGGCATCATCGTGGTGGATGCCGGCTACGGCGCCAGCTACCGGTTGGTGCAGTCCAAGCTCAAGCTGCGCGACATCCGCGCCATTTACATCACGCACCTGCACAGCGATCACGTGGTCGACTACCCGGCGCTGCTGATGAACGCGTGGGCCACCGGGCTCAAGCATCCGATTGCGGTCTATGGCCCCAAGGGGACGAAGGCCATGACGGAATACACCTGGAAGGCCTTTGAAGACGACATCGAAAAGCGCATCAAGGATGAAGGCAAGCCCGACCCGCGCAAGCTGGTCACGGTGACCGAGATCGACGAAGGCCCCATCGATACCCAGGGGGCGTCGGTGCAGGCGGCGGCGTTGCGCGTCTGGCACCCGCCCTTTGCCGATGGCGAGGCCTATGCCTACCGCTTCAAGACGGGCGGGCGCACCATCGTCTTTACCGGCGATCTGCACGAGTTTCCCAAGGGGTTCAGCCAGTTTGCCCAGCAGGCCGACCTGCTGGTAAGCGAGGCGGCAGAGCCCGCCGCGCTTGAAAACCTGGCCAAGCGGGTGGGCAATGGCGACAAGAATTTCGCCAAGGCCATCTTGTCGCACCACGTCACCACCGAGCAGGTGGGGCAGGCTGCCGCGCAGGCCAAGGTCAAGCAAGTGGTCATCAGCCACCTTGTGCCGGCGGACGACCCCAGCATCACCGATCAAGACTGGATCAACGGGGTCGCCAAGGCCTATCACGGCCCCGTTACTGTTGGCCACGACCTGATGCGCATCGACTTTGCCCAGTAAAAGCCGAAGCCCTGCGGAATAAGGGCAGGGCAGGCGCGCCAACCTTGCCCGCATGGCGACGTGCGTCGCCGCCTGATGGGTGGTGAGATCATGGCGCCAGGATGCGCGGCAGCGCCGCCGCGTATTCGGCCAGTACCGCGTCGCCGTGCCCCTGGTAGCTGGCGCCGTGCATGATGGCCAGGCAGCGGGGGCGCAGCGCGGCCAGGCGCATCAGGGTCGGCTGCGTGTGTGGCGTGCAGGGGATCGGATCCCGAAACGGGGTCTGCTGGCCCTCTTGCAGGTCGTGGATGGCGGCGTCCAGGACGGCCTCGTCCACCGGGGCCGGGTTGCCGCGCTGCAGCAGCAGGTCTGAACAGAACAGGGTGCTTTCGGTTTCGTCGAAGAGCAGGGTGGATTCCCAGCTGTGGGGCACGTAAGGAGTGACGAGAAAGCGTACGATGTGGCGCCCGAGGCATAGCTGGTCGCCGTCTTCCAGAATGCGCGGTGGGCGGCTGATGTTGTCGTTGATGCCGGTGACGGCGGCCAGCAGTCCGGACAGTGCCGTCGCGTGCGGCGCGGCGTCCAGCCAGTGGTTCAGCGCGCCGTTTTCGTCGGCCTCGTTGTGGCTGAAGCCGATCCAGCGCAGGGTGTGGATGTCGATCAGCGATTCGACTGCGGCCCGCACTGCGGGAAACAGGGCATTTTGCCCCGTGTGATACAGCAAAGGCTGTTCGTCGCGGATCAGGAACTGATTGAATTGCAGGTTGGCTTCCGGCACGAAGGTGGAGATGCGGAAGATGTCGGGGGCGATTTCATAGACGGAGCTCATGGGTGGTCTCCCGCGGTTCAATGCCATGAAGATACACCCGTGCCCATGGGTTTGCGTGTATTGCCAATACAGACATAGGCTTATGTCGTCTGCCGTATTGGATAAAGTAACGTTGGATCCGCTCTCGAGATATTGATCTGAAAGATAGGAAATGATGCTTCAGGAAATGCCAGTCAAACCCTTGCCCGTGATGTTGCCCCCCGACCTGCTCGCTTTCCTGCCTTGCCCGACGCCTGCGGCCTGGGTGCAAGCCGCCCTGGCACAGCAGGACGTGCTGCTGCTCGATCACCGCAATTGCGAGCTGAAGGCGGCGGCCTCGGCCATGAGCCTCATTGCCCGCTACAGCCATGACGCGCAGCTGGCCATGTCCCTGTCCAAGCTCGCGCGCGAAGAGCTGGTGCATCACGAGCAGGTCTTGCGGCTGTTGAAACGCCGCAACATCGCGTTGCGCCCGCTCACGGCCAGCCGCTATGCCGTGGGCCTGCGCGCCGCCGTGCGCACGCACGAGCCCGCCAAGCTGGTGGATACCCTGGTGGTGGGGGCCTTCATCGAGGCCCGTTCCTGCGAACGCTTTGCCGCCCTGGTGCCGCATCTGGACGACGAACTGGCGGCCTTTTATGCGGGGCTGCTGCAGTCCGAGGCGCGGCATTACGACAATTACCTGCAGTTTGCCCGGCGCTTTGGTGGCGAGGCCGACGTGCGGCGCACCGTCGATCGCATCCGCCCGATCGAACAATCCCTCATCGAATCGCCGGACGCCGAGTTCCGCTTTCATAGCGGCTGCCCCGCGTCCGGCGCCTGACTCCGCCGGCTGTCGCCTGGCCGCGCGGGGGGGCACCGCCGCCCGTGGTCTCCGCGTTCTACCGTCGTCCGGACAGCTTATTTAGCCTGCTGTTCCATCCAGGTTTCGATGGGCATGGGGCGCGCCATCCAGAAGCCTTGCAGCGCATCGCAGCCGTGCTGGAACAGGAACTCGGCCTGGGTGGCCATTTCGATGCCCTCGGCGACCACGCGCAGGCCCAGTTGCCGCGCCATGCCCAGAATCATCTGGATGATGGCCTGGCTGTCCATGTTTTCCGGCAAGTCCTGCACCTGGCTCTTGTCGATTTTCAGTTCGTCGATGGGCAGCCGCCTGAGATAGGTCAGGTTGGTGAAGCCCGCGCCGAAATCGTCGATGGAAAAGCGGATGCCCAGCTGGTTCAGCTCTCGCATGTGCTGGGCGGCGATCTCCAGGTCGTCCAGCCAGGCTTCTTCGGTGATCTCGAAGATCAGGCGGCTGGCGGGGGCCCCGGTCTTGTCCAGGATGGTCTTGACGGCAGCGACGAAGTCGGGCTGCAGCAGGCTCTGGGGACTGATGTTGACGGAAAGCGGGTGGTTGACGCCGCGCTGTTGCAGCGCCACCAGGGTTTTGCAGGCAACCCGTAGCGACCAGCACGTCAGCTGGCGCATCAGGCCCGCCTCGGCGGCGATGGGAATGAATTGCGCGGGGGAAATGCTGCCACGCACCGGGTGCGTCCAGCGTGCCAGCAGCTCGGCCCCCGTGACCTGTCCGTGCTGGCCGTATTGCGGCTGCAAGACCATGTGCAGCTGCGAGGCTTTCAGCGCGGCGGCCAGGTCGCGTTCCAGCGACAGGCGTTCTGTGATTCTGGTCTGGATGCGCGAGTTGAAGAAGACGATGCAATTGCCGCCCTTTTCCTCGGCCATGTGCAAGGCCATCCCGGCTTCCTGCAGTACCTGG
Organism: Castellaniella caeni NBRC 101664; assembly: GCF_001592225.1. GTDB lineage: Bacteria > Pseudomonadota > Gammaproteobacteria > Burkholderiales > Burkholderiaceae_B > Castellaniella > Castellaniella caeni. Next base: position 61,305 of record NZ_BCWN01000022.1, read on the forward strand.
CTGATTTTCGCGCTGTGTTCGTCCAGTATGGTCAGCCCGATGCTCACCTGGATGAAGAGCGAGACCTCGCCCGTCTGGAACGGCTCTTCGGTCAGGATGCTGTGCAGTTTTTCGGCGGTCTTCAGGGCGCTGCTGGCGGCAGCCAGGCGATCTGTGCCGAGCAGGGCCAGCAGCACCATGAATTCGTCGCCATTGGTGTGTGAAACCATGTCGCAAGGCTGGATGGCACCCGTCAGGCGCCGACCGATTTCGTGCAGGATCAGGTCGCCCGCGTCCAGGCCGTAGGTTTCGTTGATCTTGCGAAAGCCGTCGATGTCCAGCACCAGCACGGCGCCCAGCACCTTTTTCTTCCGCACGAGATCGACCAGGGTCTGGTCGATATATTTGATGAACATCTGGCGTTGTGGCAGTTCTGTCACAGGGTCATAAGAAGCTATGGGGTGCATCACCTACCTACCATCCTTGTTGTGACTGTGGTGCCGGGACGTTGTGCGCCAGTACAGAAAACCG
>NZ_BCWN01000023.1 GCF_001592225.1 Castellaniella caeni NBRC 101664
TAGGCTGCCACCGGCGCCTGAACCAGCAGGTCGTCCAGCTTGATGGCGTCGGCGGTGAACAGGCGGATGCCTTCGGCCAGCTTTTCGGTGGCCATGGCATCCTGGTTGAGCTGCGTGCGGAAAGCCACCTCGTTGCTCGCCACCCACTCGGGGGCGTCGGCCTTGGCGTCGGCCACCGTCAGGCGCGCGGGCAGGGCGTCGGTGCAGGCCGCCAGTTCGCCCAGCAGCGCCGGGCTGATCGTCAGCAGGTCGCAGCCCGCCAGCGCCTGAATCTGGCCGATGTTGCGAAAGCTGGCCCCCATCACCTGCGTGGGGATGTCGTAGGCCTTGAAATAGCGGTAGATGCGGGTGACCGATTGCACGCCGGGGTCGTTGGGCCCGGCCTGTGCGGCTTCGTCCCAGGCCGCGCCCGCGGCCTTTTTGTACCAGTCGTAGATGCGCCCCACGAAGGGCGACACCAGCGTCACGCGCGCCTGCGCGCAGGCGATGGCCTGTGGCAGCGAGAATAGCAGTGTGAGGTTGCAGTGGATGCCTTCGGCTTCGAGCGTGCGCGCCGCCTGGATGCCTTCCCAGGTGGCGGCCAGCTTGATCAGCACCCGCTCGCGCGGCACCCTGGCGGCCTCGTACAGGCCGATGATCTGGCGCGCGCGCTCGATGCTGGCCTGGGTGTCGAAGGACAGGCGTGCGTCCACTTCGGTGGAGACGCGGCCCGGCACGATGGCGAGGATTTCGCGCCCGAAGGCCACCAGCAGGCGATCGACCTGTTCGGTGAGCGGGGCCGCGCCATGGTCGCGCCGCACGCGCTCGAGCAGGGGACGATATGCGGCTTGCTGCACGGCTTTCAGGATCAGGGACGGGTTGGTCGTCGCGTCTGTTGGCTGGTAGGCCCGCATGGTTTCAAAGTCGCCCGTGTCGGCAACGACTGTGGTCAAGGCACGCAGTGCATCCAGTTGGTGGCTCATAAGACCCTAGCCTCACAGTAGAAAGGTGATAAACCTCTTACTGTAGACCATTTTCATGCCTTTGCATCGGCGCGAATTTCTGCCGCGACCACGGAGAAACCCTGAGGAGACTGTATAATAGGAAGGTTTATATATCGACTTTACAACTGGGGTATTATTTTGCTGCCGTCAATCTTTCCAGAAGGGCCCGCAGGGCTTGTTCCAGCAATTCTTGCCTTGGCTGACGGTACTGTGTTTCGGGGCGTTTCCATTGGGGCGGATGGCTTTACCGTCGCCGAGATCGTCTTCAATACCGCCATGACCGGCTACCAAGAGATTCTCACCGATCCCAGCTACAGCGGCCAGATCGTCACCCTGACGTATCCCCACATCGGCAACACCGGCGTCAATGCGGAAGACGTCGAATCCAGCCAGATTCACGCCGCCGGCCTGGTGGTGCGCGACTGTCCGGCGCGCGTTTCCAATTTTCGGGCCACGCAATCGCTGCCCGACTACCTGAAATCGCAAGGGATCGTTGCCATCTCGGGTGTCGATACGCGCAAGCTTACACGTATTTTGCGCGAGCGTGGCGCGCAGGGCGCCTGCATTCTGGTGGGCGAAGACGTGGCGCGCGCCGTCGAACTGGCACGCGGCTTTGGCGGCATGGAAGGCCAGGATCTCGCCCTCGAAGTCAGCACCCCGCAAGCGGGCTCCTGGGTGCAGGGCACCTGGCAGCTGGGCGCGGGTTTCCGTCGCCAGGACAATTCCGAATACCACGTGGTGGCCTACGACTACGGCATCAAGTCCAACATCCTGCGCCTGCTGGCCGATCGCGGCTGCCGCATCACCCTGGTGCCGGCCACCACCCCGGTGGCCGACATCCTGGCGCAGAACCCCGACGGCGTGTTTCTCTCCAACGGGCCGGGCGACCCGGCCGCCTGCCAGTACGCGGTGGATACCTGCAAGGCCGTGCTCGAACGCGGCATTCCCCTGTTCGGCATCTGCCTGGGCCAACAGGTGCTGGGCATCACCCTGGGCGGGCGCACCGTCAAGATGAAGACCGGCCACCACGGGGCCAACCACCCTGTGCAGGAACTGGCCACCGGGCGCGTGTTCATCACCAGCCAGAACCACGGCTTCACTGTCGATGGCGCCAGCCTGCCCGCCAATGCGCGCGTCACGCACGTGTCGCTGTTCGACGGCACGCTGCAGGGCTTCGAACTCACCGACAAGCCGGTCTTCTGCTTCCAGGGGCACCCCGAGGCCAGCCCCGGCCCGCACGACATCCTGGTGCTGTTCGACAAGTTCATCGACCTGATGGCCCAGCACAAAGCCCAGTCGTCCAAATAATTCACACGGTCACCTCATGCCCAAGCGTTCTGATATCAAAAGTGTTCTCATCATCGGCGCCGGCCCGATCATCATCGGCCAGGCCTGCGAATTCGACTACTCCGGTGCACAGGCCTGCAAGGCCCTGAAGGCCGATGGTTTCCGCACCATTCTGGTCAACAGCAATCCGGCCACCATCATGACGGACCCGGAAACGGCCGACGTCACCTACATCGAGCCCATCACCTGGCAGGCGCTCGAAAAAATCATCGAAATCGAAAAACCCGACGCCGTGCTGCCCACCATGGGCGGGCAGACGGCGCTCAACTGCGCGCTCGACCTCGACCGCCACGGCGTGCTGGCCAAGCACGGCGTCGAACTCATCGGCGCCAACGCCGCGGCCATCGACAAAGCCGAAGACCGCCTCAAGTTCAAGGATGCCATGACGTCCATCGGGCTCGATTCAGCCAGGTCGGGCATTGCGCACAGCATGGACGACGCCTGGGCGGTGCAAAAGCGCATCGCCACCGAGCTGAACAACTCCGGTTTTCCGATGGTGATCCGCCCCAGCTTCACGCTGGGTGGCACGGGCGGGGGCATTGCCTACAACGCCGAAGAATTCGAAGTCATCTGCCGCCGCGGCCTCGAGGCCTCGCCCACCCACGAACTGCTGATCGAAGAATCGCTGCTGGGCTGGAAAGAATTCGAGATGGAGGTCGTGCGCGACAAGAACGACAACTGCATCATCGTCTGCGCCATCGAAAACCTCGACCCCATGGGCGTGCACACGGGCGATTCCATCACCGTCGCCCCGGCGCAGACCCTCACCGACAAAGAATATCAAATCATGCGCAACGCCTCGATCGCGGTGCTGCGCGAGGTCGGCGTCGAGACCGGCGGCTCGAACGTGCAGTTCGCCATCAACCCGGCCAACGGGCGCATGATCGTCATCGAGATGAACCCGCGCGTCTCGCGCTCGTCGGCGCTGGCGTCCAAGGCCACGGGCTTTCCCATCGCCAAGGTGGCGGCGCGCCTGGCCGTGGGCTATACGCTCGACGAACTGCGCAATGAAATCACCGGGGGTGCCACGCCCGCCTCGTTCGAGCCCACGCTCGACTACGTGGTCGTCAAGGTGCCGCGCTTCGCCTTCGAGAAATTCCCCCAGGCCGATTCGCGCCTCACCACGCAGATGAAGGCGGTGGGCGAGGTCATGGCCATTGGCCGCACCTTCCAAGAATCCTTCCAGAAAGCCTTGCGCGGCCTGGAAGTGGGCGTGGATGGCCTCAATCAAAAGACCACCGACCGCGAACGCCTGCAGATCGAGCTGGGCGAGCCCGGCCCCGAGCGCATCTGGTACGTGGGCGATGCCTTTGCCCAAGGCTTCAGCCTCGACGAAGTCCACCAGCTCACCAAGATCGACCCCTGGTTTCTCGCGCAGATCAAAGAGATCGTCGATATCGAACTGGCCCTCGAACAGCGCACGCTCTCCGAAATTGACGACGAGACCATGCGCGAACTCAAGCGCCGCGGCTTTTCCGATCGCCGCCTGGCCTTCCTGCTGGACACCACCGAGGGCGAGGTGCGCAAGCTGCGCCACCAAATGAACGTGCGCCCGGTGTACAAGCGCGTCGATACCTGCGCCGCCGAATTCGCCACCACCACGGCCTATCTGTATTCCACCTACGAAGACGAAGACGAAGCCGCGCCCACCGACCGCAAGAAGATCATCGTGCTGGGGGGCGGCCCCAACCGCATCGGCCAGGGCATCGAGTTCGACTACTGCTGCGTGCACGCGGCGCTCGCGCTGCGCGAAGACGGCTTCGAGACCATCATGGTCAACTGCAACCCCGAAACCGTCTCCACCGACTACGATACGTCCGATCGCCTGTACTTCGAGCCGCTCACGCTCGAAGACGTGCTCGAAATCGTGCATAAAGAAAACCCGGTGGGTGTCATCGTGCAGTACGGCGGCCAGACGCCGCTCAAGCTCGCGCGCGCGCTTGAAGCCAATGGCGTGCCCATCATCGGCACCAGCCCCGATTCCATCGACGTGGCCGAAGACCGCGAGCGCTTCCAGAAGCTGCTCACCAAGCTGGGCCTGCGCCAGCCGGCCAACCGCACGGCGCGCACCGAAAGCGAAGCCCTGGCCCTGGCCGGTGAAATCGGCTATCCCCTGGTGGTGCGTCCCAGCTACGTGCTGGGCGGGCGCGCCATGGAAATCGTGCACGAACCGCAAGACCTCGAACGCTACATGCGCGAGGCGGTGAAGGTCAGCAACGATTCGCCGGTGCTGCTCGATCACTTCCTCAACAACGCCACCGAGGTGGACGTCGATTGTCTGGCCGATGGCGAGCACGTGGTCATTGGCGGCGTCATGGAACACATCGAGCAGGCCGGCGTGCACTCCGGCGATTCGGCCTGCAGCCTGCCGCCGTATTCGCTCTCGCCCGAGATCGTGGATGAAATCAAGCGCCAGACGGCCTTGATGGCGCGCGCCCTGAACGTCAAGGGCCTGATGAACGTGCAGTTTGCCATCCAGGACGGCGAGGTCTACGTGCTCGAGGTCAATCCGCGCGCCTCGCGCACCGTGCCCTTCGTCTCCAAGGCCACGGGCAAGCCGCTGGCCAAGATCGCCGCGCGCGTCATGTCCGGCAAGTCGCTGGCGGCGCAAGGTGTCAAGGCCATCCCCGCACCGGTGCATTACTGCGTCAAAGAGGCGGTCTTCCCCTTCGTCAAGTTCCCTGGCGTCGATACCATCCTCGGGCCCGAGATGAAGTCCACGGGCGAGGTCATGGGCGTGGGCGAGTCGTTCGGCGAGGCCTTCGTCAAGTCGCAGATCGCCGCGGGCGCCCTGCTGCCCGAAACCGGCAAGGTCTTCATCAGCGTGCGCGCGCAAGACAAGGCGCGCGCCGTCGAGGTGGCGCGCGGCCTGGCCTCCATGGGCTTCAAGCTCATCGCCACGCGCGGCACGGCTGCCGTCATCGAGGCCGCGGGCCTGGCCGTCGAAGTGGTCAACAAGGTCACCGAGGGGCGTCCCAACATCGTGGACATGCTCAAGAACGGCGAGATCGCCATGGTCATCAACACGGTCGAAGAGAGGCGCAACGCGATTGCCGACTCGCGCACCATCCGCACGCAGTCGCTGGCCAACCGGGTCACCTTTTTCACCACCATCGCGGGCGCCCGCGCCGCGGTCGAAGGGCTGCAGTACCTGCGCCACGGCGGCGGCTTGAAGGTCTACGCGCTGCAGGCCATGCACGCGGCCACGGCTGCCTGAGCCGCCATGGCGGACACCGCGTCTGCGTCCGCCTCCGCCTCGCCCGCGCGCGAGGCGGCGTCCGCACCCGTCCCGGCTGGCCAGCCCGGACGGGTTTTCATTACGGGCGCCAGCAGCGGCATCGGCGCGGCGCTGGCCCGCGCGTATGCCGCGCGCGGCGCCGTGCTGGGGTTGGTGGGGCGCCGCGCGCAAGCGCTGCAGGCGCTGTGCGACGCCCTGCCCGGCGACGGGCACCGCCTCTATCCGCTGGACGTGCGCGACCGCGCGGCCCTGCGGGCGGCCGCCGCCGATTTTCTCGCTGGCGGGCCGGTCGACCGGGTGATTGCCAGCGCCGGCATCAGCGTCGGCACGCTGGCCGACGCGCCCGAAGACTTCGCCGTGTTCGAGGCCATTTTCGACACCAACGTGCTGGCCATGGTCAGCACCTTCGAGCCCTTCATCGCGCCCATGCGGGCGCGCGGCGCCGGGGTGCTGGTGGGCATCGGCAGCGTGGCCGGAGTGCGCGGACTGCCGGGGGCGGGGGCCTACAGCGCCTCCAAGGCGGCGGTGCGCGCCCTGTGCGAAAGCCTGCGCGTCGAGCTGTACGGCAGCGGGGTGCGGGTGGTGACGATTGCGCCGGGTTTCATTGCCACGCCCATGACGGCGGGCAACCCCTATCGCATGCCGTTTCTGATGCCCGTCGAGCGTTTCGCCGCGCGCGCCGTGCGCGCCATCGAGGCTCGCGACCGCTATCGCGTCATCCCCTGGCCGATGGCCTGGGTGGCGCGCCTGTTGCCGCTGGTGCCCGGGGCCTGGTATGACGCCCTGGCGGCCCGGCGCAAGCGCAAGCCGCGCATCGGTGATACGTCCTGATGCGCGCGGCGCCGCGTCGTGTGCGGCCCACCTGGCCCGCCCAGCGCGGGGCTCGCCACGCACGCGGCCTCGAATACATCCATCAATCCAATCCAATCCGCGACTCAGGATACATTTCATGAATGCCACTTATTTCCCGCGTTGGCGACGCGTATCGGGCACGGCCGATGGCGCCGTGGTGCAGCCCGATGAAACCATGCCGCTGCCCCAGACCGTGGCCATGGGGGCCCAGCACGTGGTCGCCATGTTCGGTTCCACCATCCTGGCCCCGCTCATCATGGGCTTCGACCCCAATATGGCCATCCTCATGTCCGGGGTGGGCACGCTGGTGTTTTTCCTGTTCGTGGGCGGGCGCGTGCCCAGCTACCTGGGTTCCAGCTTTGCCTTCATCGGCGGGGTGGTGGCCGTCACCGGCTACTCGGGCAGCGGCCCCAACGTCAATATCGGTGTGGCGCTGGGCGCCATCATCGCCTGCGGCTTCATCTACGCCTGTATCGGCCTGCTGACCATGCTGGCCAATTCCCGCCAGGGGGCGGCCGCCGACTGGATCGACCGCTGGATGCCGCCAGTGGTAACCGGCGCCGTGGTCGCCGTGATCGGCCTGAATCTCGCGCCGCTGGCGGCGAAAAACGCCATGGGCAGCTCGCTGTTCGAATCCGCCATGGCCGTGATGACGGTGCTCTGCGTGGGTGGGGTGGCGGTCTACACGCGGGGGCTCGTGCAGCGTCTGCTGATTCTGGTGGGTCTGTTTCTGGCCTGTGCGCTGTATGCGCTGCTGACCAATGGCCTGGGCCTGGGCACGCCGATCGATTTTTCCGCCATCGCCGCCGCCCCCTGGTTGGGCCTGCCGCGCATGACGGCGCCAGTGTTCGAGACGCATGCCATCAGCGTGATCGCGCCGGTGGCCATCATCCTGGTGGCCGAGAACCTGGGGCACATCAAGGCCGTGAGCGCCATGACGGGCCAGAACCTGGATCAGTACCTCGGACGCGCCTTCCTGGGCGACGGGGTGGCCACCATGCTCTCGGGTGCGATGGGCGGCACGGGGGTCACCACCTATGCCGAAAACATCGGCGTCATGACGGTCACCAAAATCTATTCCACGCTGGTCTTCGTGGTGGCGGCCCTGGTGGCCTTGCTGCTGGGCTTCTCGCCCAAGTTCGGCGCCGTCATCCAGGCCATTCCGGCCCCGGTACTGGGCGGCATGGCGGTGGTGGTCTTCGGCCTGATTGCCATTGCCGGGGCGCGCATCTGGGTTGTCAACCAGGTGGATTTCAGCGACAACCGCAACCTCATCGTGGCGGCGGTCACGCTCATCCTGGGCGCGGGCAATTTCTCGGTGTCCCTGGGCGGCTTCAAGCTTGACGGCATCGGCACCGCCACTTTCGGCGCCATCATCCTGTACGCCCTGCTGCGCGGGCGCAAGGCCCCGCGGCGGCCTCAGGCGACGCTGCCCGCCGCCGTGGCCGAGGTGGAAGAGGCGGTTCAGTAGGCTGTTGGCAAACCGGGGGGCGCCGCGCCGCCCGGCGTGTCAGGCCTTCTGTCATCCTGTTCGCGCCAGATTCGTCAAGGGCCTTGCTTTTTCTGCGCGGATTGCCCACAATAGCCCCAGCACCCCGGTTCCGGCCGGGGTTTTTCACGAGCAAGCCCATCGATCGCTAAGGTTTGGTGCCGGGGTATCTCCCCACCGCCCATTGCCCTGTCGGGTTCACCGGTCAGGCTGCTCGCACCCGGCTACGCCGATTCCGGCGGGCCGTGGCACTGACGGGCATCGTCCCGTTTCAATTAATCTTGTTGTCGGGCGCCCCGCGCATGGGGCGTCTTTTACTTTGAGTCAGGAAATTATGGCTGCGATCCCTTTGACAGCTCGCGGGGCAGAGCGTTTACAAGCTGAGTTGCAACGTCTGAAGACGGTAGAGCGCCCCGAAGTCATCAACGCCATCGCCGAGGCGCGTGCCCAGGGCGATCTGTCGGAAAACGCCGAGTACGACGCCGCGCGCGAGCGCCAGGGCTTCGTCGAAGGCCGTATCCAGGAACTGGAAGGCACGCTCTCCAACGCCCAGATCATCAATCCCGCCGACCTCGACGTCCAGGGGCAGGCGGTGTTTGGCGCCACGGTCGAGATCGAAGACCTCGAATCCGGCGAGCGGCTCAAATACCAGATCGTGGGCGACATCGAAGCCGACATCCGCGCCAACATGATCTCGGTGTCCAGCCCGGTGGCGCGCGCCCTGATCGGCAAGAGCCAGGGCGACGTCGTCGAGGTGCGTGCGCCCGCCGGGGTGCGCGAATACGAGGTCTGCTCGGTCAGTTACCAGTAAGCCGCGGCGGCACGGGTGCCGCGGCGTGAGCCCTCGGCACGCCGGGACGAAAAGGCCGGATGCACCCCTTATGTGGGGCGTGCATCCGGCCTTTTTCCTGGCTGGTGTGGTCTGGCGCTTGTCCGGCGTTCAGCGCGAGGTGCGCCCGCGGCGTGCCCCGGCGCGCAGGGACAAGGCGCTGCCGCTGCGACGCGGGATGCCGTGCGCGCCTGCCGTGCCAGGGCGCCCAGCGCCCGAGGGGCGTGCACGACGCGTGCCGGGGCGCCCTTCGGGGTCGTCCCGACGGCTGGCGCGCGGTGCGTCGCCGCGGCCAAAGCGCCCTTCGGCGGCGGGGGTGTCGCGGCGCTCGCGGCGCGGCGCCTCGCCCGCCTTGCGCCGAGGGGGCTGGGCGGCACCCGGGTGGGCGGCCTGCTTTTTCGGCACGTAGGGTTCGGACTTCTTGCGTACCGCCCGCGTGGCGTTCTCGGCGGCGATGGCGGCCTGTTGCGCGATGACGTCGGGGCGATAGATAATCAGCGTTTTGCCGAGATGGTGCACGGCGGCGCACGACAGGGCTTCGCAGATGGCATCCAGCATGGCTTCGCGCGCGTCGCGTTCTGCGCCCGCCACGCGAACCTTGATGAGTTCGTGTGCGGCGAGGTTGCGGTCGATTTCACCCAGTACAGCGTCGGTCAGGCCCCGATCTCCGATCAGGACGACAGGATGCAAGGGGTGTGCGGCAGCGCGCAAGTCGCGGCGCTGCTGAGAGCTTAGTTCTAGTTTCGGCATAGTGGAATTGTACGAGAATGGCCAAGAAAAAATTCTCCCAAGCCTGGGTACACCGGCATATTAACGACCCGTACGTCAAAATGGCGCAACAAAAGGGATACCGGGCCCGCGCGGCCTTCAAGCTCAGCGAGATCCTCGACACTGAAAAGCTGTTGCGGCGCGGTGACGTGGTGGTCGATCTCGGGGCCACGCCGGGCAGCTGGTCGCAAATCGTGCGCGAGCGGCTGCTGGGGGCGGGCGGGGTCATCGACGGGCGTGTCATTGCCCTTGACCTGCTGCCCATGGAACCCATCGCCGGGGTGGAATTCATCCAGGGCGACTTTCGCGAGGACGACGTCTTGCGGCAGTTGCACGATTGCCTGCAAGGGCAGGTGGTCGATCTTGTGATTTCCGATATGGCCCCCAACTTGTCTGGTGTGGCCTCGGCGGATTCCGCCCGCATCGCCCATGTGTGCGAACTGGCGCTCGAATTTTCCTGCGAACACCTCAAGCCCGATGGCGCGCTGGTGGTCAAAGCGTTTCACGGCAGCGGCTTTTCGCAGATCGTGCAGTTGTTCAAGCAGCACTTCGTTCGCGTGGTCGAGCGCAAGCCCAAGGCCTCGCGGGGCGAGTCCGCCGAGACCTTTCTCGTGGGCCGTGGCCTGAAGGCGCCCCGGCACACTTGAGCCACCGCGGGTATTTCGTGGCGCGCGGGCGGATTCAGGTAGAATGAAACATTGACGTAAGTGTCAGCTTGTTGTAATCGCGCCCTCGGGCGGGCGGCAGGCTGGCCGTAGCAAAATCCAGGAGATTGGCTTTGAACAACTCGTTTTCCAAGATCGCGGTCTGGCTGGTGATCGCGCTCGTGCTCTTTACGGTGTTCAAGCAGTTCGACGGTCGCCCCGCCGTGGGCAGCGACACCGTCACCTACACGCAATTCATGGAAGATGCGCGCGCAGGCCGTATCAACAAGGTGGACATCCAGGGCGACACCATCTACGTCACGCCCGAATCGGGCCGCGCCTACAGCCTCACCTCGCCAGGCGATCTCTGGATGGTGCCCGAACTCGTCAAGGACGGCGTGCAGGTTTCCGGCAAGGCGCGCGAAGAACCGTCCTTCCTCACCAGCCTGTTCATCTCCTGGTTCCCGATGCTGCTGCTCATCGGCGTGTGGATTTTCTTCATGCGCCAGATGCAGGGCGGCGGCAAGGGGGGCGCCTTCAGCTTCGGCAAGTCGCGCGCCCGCATGCTCGATGAAAACAACAACAACATCACGTTTGCCGATGTTGCCGGGTGCGACGAAGCCAAAGAAGACGTGCAAGAGCTCGTCGATTTCCTGCGCGACCCCACCAAGTTCCAGCGCCTGGGCGGGCGCATCCCGCGCGGTGTGCTGATGGTCGGCCCTCCGGGCACGGGCAAGACCTTGCTGGCCAAGGCCATTGCGGGCGAGGCCAAGGTGCCGTTCTTCAGCATCTCGGGCTCCGACTTCGTCGAAATGTTTGTCGGCGTGGGCGCGGCCCGTGTGCGCGACATGTTCGAAAACGCCAAGAAGCAGTCGCCCTGCATCATCTTCATCGACGAAATCGACGCCGTGGGCCGTCAGCGCGGCGCCGGCCTGGGCGGCGGCAACGACGAACGCGAACAGACCCTCAACCAGTTGCTGGTCGAGATGGACGGCTTTGAGACCGGGCAGGGGGTGCTGGTCATCGCCGCCACCAACCGTCCCGACGTGCTCGATCCGGCCCTGCTACGTCCGGGCCGCTTCGACCGCCAGGTGGTGGTGTCGCTGCCCGATATCCGCGGGCGCGAGCAAATCCTCAAGGTGCACATGCGCAAGGTGCCCATCGCGCAAGACGTCGATGCCAACGTGCTGGCACGCGGCACGCCGGGCTTCTCGGGGGCCGATCTGGCCAACCTCATCAACGAGGCCGCCCTGTTCGCCGCCCGGCGCAATGGCCGCACGGTCGACATGAACGACCTCGAAAAGGCCAAAGACAAGATCATCATGGGTGCCGAACGCCGCTCCATGATCATGCCCGAAGAAGAACGCCGCAACACGGCCTATCACGAATCGGGCCACGCCCTGGTGGCGCGCATGCTGCCCAAGACCGACCCCGTCCACAAGGTCACCATCATTCCGCGCGGGCGCGCGCTGGGCGTCACCATGCAGCTGCCCGAAAACGACCGCTACAGCATGGACAAAGAGCGCCTGCTCAGCACCATTGCCGTGCTCTTTGGCGGGCGCATCGCCGAAGAAGTCTTCATGCACCAGATGACCACGGGCGCCTCCAACGACTTCGAACGCGCCACGGCCATTGCCCGCGACATCGTCACGCGCTACGGCATGACCGATTCCCTCGGGCCGGTGGTTTATGCCGAAAACGAAGGCGAGGTCTTCCTGGGCCGCAGCGTCACCAAGACCACGCACGTGTCCGAAGCCACCATGCAGAAGGTCGATAACGAAATCCGCAGCATCATCGATGAGCAATACCGCGTGGCGCGCGACATCATCGAATCCAACCAGGACAAAATGCATGCCATGGCGCATGCCCTGCTCGAATGGGAAACCATCGACGCCGAACAGATCGACGACATCCTGGCCGGGCAGCCGCCGCGGCCTCCGCGCCAGTCTTCCTCGGGCGGCAGCGACAACACGCCGCGCACGCCGCCCTCGTCGGGGCAGCCAGCCGCCAGCCAGGACAAGGGCACGGCCACCACGCCCGTCTGACCGGGCCTCTCCTCGGAAGCTTCATGCATTCAACTCTTCAATGCGGGCGTTTCCAGCTGTCGCTGGAACGCCCCTTGGTCATGGGGATCGTCAACGTCACCCCGGATTCCTTTTCAGACGGCAACAGCCACTTCCAGACCGAACAGGCCATCGCGCACGCCCTGGGCCTGGTGGAAGCGGGGGCCGACCTGCTCGACATTGGCGGCGAGTCCACCCGGCCCGGTGCGCAAAGCGTTTCTGTGGACGAAGAACTGCGCCGTGTGCTGCCCGTGCTGCAGGGGCTGCTGCATTGCGGGGTGCCCATCTCGATCGACACCTGCAAGCCCGAGGTCATGCGGGCCGTATTGCAGGCCGGGGCCGACATGATCAACGACATTGCCGGCTTCACGGCCGCAGGCGCGCTGGACGCCGTGCGGGATTCGGACAGCGCCCTGTGTCTGATGCACATGCGCGGCGAGCCGCGCACCATGCAGCAAGACCCGGTGTACGCCGACGTGGTGGCCGAGGTACGCGACTATCTGGCCGCGGGTGCCGCGCGCCTGCGAGAATCGGGGGTGGCCGCCAACCGCATCGTGCTCGATCCGGGGTTTGGCTTTGGCAAGACAGTGGCGCACAATTACGCCTTGCTGCGCGAACTGCCCCAAGTCGTGGGAACCACGTATCCCAGCCTGATCGGCGTGTCGCGCAAATCCATGATTGGCGCCGTCACGGGTCGGCCCGCCAGCCGCCGCCTGGGCGGCAGCGTGGCGGCCGCGCTGGCGGCGGCGGTGCGGGGGGCGCACATTCTGCGTGTCCACGATGTGGCCGATACCATCGATGCCCTGCGTGTCTGGTCGGCGGTTGAACAAGGAGTCCGTGCATGAGCGCACGTCAATATTTTGGAACCGACGGGGTGCGCGGCATCGTGGGCGGTGATCGCATCAATGCCGAGTTCGCGCTGCGCCTGGGCTATGCCGCAGGCCGGGTGCTGGCGCAAGGCGCCGTGAGCGCGGGTCGGCCCACCGTGGTCATCGGCAAGGACACCCGCATTTCCGGCTACATGCTCGAATCCGCGCTCGAGGCCGGGCTGTCCGCCGCAGGGGTGGACGTGCTGCTGGCCGGGCCCATCCCCACCCCCGCCGTGGCCTATCTCACGCGCGCCTGGCGGCTGGCGGCGGGCATTGTCATCAGCGCTTCGCACAACCCCCACTACGACAACGGCATCAAGTTCTTTTCCTCGGCGGGCACCAAGCTGCCCGATGCCACCGAAGCGGCCATCGAGGCCATGCTGCAGCAGCCGGTGGGCTGCGCCGATTCCGAAGGCCTGGGGCGCGCGCGGCGCATCACCGATGCCGCTGGCCGCTACATTGAATTTTGCAAGAGCACGTTTCCCAACGAGCTCGATCTTCAAGGCCTGAAGCTGGTGGTCGATGCGGCCAATGGCGCGGCCTACCACATCGCCCCCCATGTGTTCCGCGAGCTGGGCGCCGAGGTGTCCCTCATCGGCTGCGAACCCGACGGCTTCAACATCAACGAAAAAGTGGGTGCCACGCACCCCGAGACCCTGGTGGCCGCCGTGCGGGCGCAAGAGGCCGACCTCGGCATTGCCTTGGATGGCGATGCCGACCGCTTGCAGATGGTCGATGCCAGCGGACGCCTGTACAACGGCGACGAGCTGCTCTACGCCATCGTGCGCGACCGCGCCAAGACGCAGAAGATCGACGGTGTGGTGGGTACGCTCATGAGCAATTTTGGCTTCGAGCGCCGCCTGCGCGAGCTGGGCATCCCCTTTGAGCGCGCCCGTGTGGGCGACCGCTATGTGCTCGAACTGCTGCACCAGCATGGCTGGCTGTTTGGCGGTGAAAGCTCGGGTCATCTGCTGTGCCTCGACCGCCACACCACGGGCGACGGCATCGTCGCCGCCTTGCAGGTGCTGGCGGCCATGCAGCACGCCCAGGCGCCCCTGGCCGACCTCGTGGCCGATCTCACCCTGTATGCCCAGAAAATGGTCAACGTGCCGCTGGCGCCAGGGGTCGATTGGCAGTCGCACGCCGGCCTGCAGGCGGCGGCGCGAGCCGTGGAAGCGGGCTTGGGCGATCGGGGCCGGGTACTCATCCGCGCCTCGGGCACCGAGCCCAAACTGCGTTTGATGGTCGAGGCCGACGACGAGGCCCTGGCCGAAGACGGGGTGCGTCAGCTGCTGGCGGTCAAGCTGGCCTGAGCGCCTCGCAGTCGCATTCCATGGAACTGATCGATTGGGCCGGTGTCGAGGCGGGTGGCCTCACGCTCAGTATCGCGCGCACGGCGGACGCACTCGATGCCTTGCAACGCTTGCGGTTTCGCGTCTTCACCGAAGACCTGGGGGCGCATTTTCCGCAGGCTCGGGATGGCCGGGACGTCGATCGGTTCGACCCCTGGTGCGTACATTTCATGGTGCGAGACACCGCCTCGCAGCGCGTTGTGGGCACCTATCGCATGCTCACGCCCGAGGCCGCGCTGCGGGCGGGCTCCTACTACTCAGAGTCCGAATTCGACCTGACACCGCTGAACGCCCTCAGGCCGCAGCTGGTCGAGGTGGGGCGCTCGTGCATCGACGCCGGGTTTCGCCACGGCACGGCCATCATGCTGCTGTGGTCGGGCCTGGCGCAGGTGATGGCGCAGGGCGGCTACCGCTACATGCTGGGCTGTGCCAGCGTCAGCCTGCGCGATGGCGGCGTGACGGCTTCCGAGGTCTGGCGCCGAGCCCAGGCGCTGATGGCGGCGCACCCCGAATTACCGCAAATCCGGCCCCTGCATCCGTATCCGCTGGCACGCCTGGACAGTACTTTGCCGACCCGGGTGCCGCCGCTCATCAAGGGCTATTTGAAGCTTGGGGCCACCATCTGCGGTGCCCCCGCCTGGGATCCGGATTTCCACACCGCCGATTTTCCGATTTTGCTGGATCTCGAATGGCTCGATGCCCGCTACCGGCGGCATTTCGGGCTGGCGTGAGTCAGTCGGCGAGGTCGAGCGTGAAGCCGGCCTTGCGCCAGATGTCGGTTTCCGATTTCAGCAGATAGGCGCTCAGCGGGTGCGCCTGCAGCCAGCCGGGGGGCACGTCGAGCGTGATGCTCTGCCCTTGCGCGCGAATGCCCATGTCGGGCGTGTCAGCGGCATCGCGGCGGCGCAGCAGCAGGACGGCCAGGCGCAGACAGCACAGGGTCAGCCATTGGTCGTGGCTGGGGGCGTAGGGGCGCACCTTGGCCAGCTTGCCCTGGTGGCCCAGGGCCAGAAAGGCCAGCAGCCGCTGGTCGTCGCGCGAGAAGCCCGGCATGTCGGCGTGTTCGAGGATGTAGGCCGTGTGCTTGTGGTAGTCGTTGCGCGCGATGGCCAGGCCCACTTCGTGCAGCTGCGCCGTCCAGGAAAGGGCGCTGCGCAGGTCGGTCACGCCCGGCTGCGGGTGCAGCCGCAGCTGGTCGAAGAGCCGCAAGGCCAGCGCACCCACGTGGCCGGCCTGGTCGGCGTCCAGCTGGTAGCGGGCGCTCATCTGCCGCACGGTCTGGTCGCGCTGGTCGTGGTGCGAGTCGCGGCCCATGAGGTCGTGCAGCACGCCCACGCGCAGTGCGCCGTCGCCCGCGCCCATGTGTTCGATGCCCAGCTCGTGGAAGGCCGCCGTCATGATGGCCAGGCCGCCCGCCAGCACCGACGCGCGCTCGGCCTTCAGGCCGGCCCAGTCGTGCAGGCGGACTTCGCCCGCCTGGGCGAGGGCGTCGGCCAGCCGTTCGAGACCGTTCAGGGTGATGCCTTCGGCGCTCAGGCCATTTTCGACCAACACCGCCAGCAACCCCTTGGCCGTGCCCGACGAGCCATAGGCCTCTTGCCAGCCGATGCCGCGATAGTCTTTGACGATGCCGGCGATGACGCTGCGTGCGGCCAGGGTGGCCTGCTGCATGCGTGCGCGAGTGATGCGGCCCTTGGGGAAGAAGCGGCGCGTCCAGGTGGTGCAGCCCAGCTGCAAGGAGGCCAGCCGCAGGGGCTTGGCCGCCTGGCCGATGATGAACTCGGTGGAGCCGCCGCCGATGTCGATCACCAGGCGCCGGTGTTCGGATGGCGGGAGATCCTGGATGACGCCCAGGTAGATAAGGCGTGCTTCTTCCTGCCCGGAAATGATTTCGATGGGAAAGCCCAGGGCGCGTTCGGCCTCGGGCATGAAATCGGCCACGTTGCGCGCCACGCGGAAGGTGTTGGTGGCCACGGCGCGGACGTTGTCGGCGGAGAACCCTTGCAGTCGCTCGCCGAAGCGGCGCAGGGCGGCCAGCGCCTGGGTCATGGTGGGGGCGTCGATGCGCAGGTGCTCGTCCAGCCCGTTGGCCAGTGCCACGAGCTCGCGCAGCTTGTCTTCGGTGTAGAGCTGAAGGGTGTCGCCGTGGCGCACGATGCGACCGATGGAGAGGCGGAAGGTGTTGGAACCGAGGTCGATCGAGGCTAGCCGCTCATCCATAGTCTTACCTGAAAGTGTCACTCTGTGGGATTATAGTGGCCGATTCACGACAGGATTTGGAGTTCCCATGCATGGCGCCCCCGCTACGCCGCCGCTTCTGAACCGCGAGCTGTCCGTCCTCAAATTCAACGAGCGCGTGTTGTCCATGGCCGAGCGCCTGGACGTGCCCCCGCTCGAACGCCTGCGCTATCTTTGCATCGTGGGCTCGAATCTGGACGAATTCTTTGAAATCCGCATGGCCAGCCTGAAAGAACAGCAGCGCCAGACCCCCGAGCTGCGCGGGGCTGACGGCATGGCGCCCGCCGAGGCCTTCGACAAGGTGCAGCGCGCCGCGCACACCCTGGTCGATCGGCAGAACCGCCTGCTCACGGGCGAAGTCATGCCCCGGCTGATGGAAGAGGGCGTGGGCCTCATCTATTCCACCGGCTGGACCGATCTGCAGCGCGAATGGGCCTATGGCATCTTCCAGCGCGACGTCATGCCGCTGCTCACCCCGATCGGCCTCGATCCGGCGCATCCTTTCCCCCGGGTCTACAACAAGAGCCTGAACTTCATCGTATCCCTGAGCGGCGAGGACGCCTTTGGCCGCGAGGGACACATCGCCATCGTGCAGGCGCCGCGCGCCTTGCCGCGCATGATGAAGGTGCCGCCCGAAATCTCCGGCATCAGCGACGGCTTCATGTTGCTGACCACGCTCATCAATGCCTTCGTCGGCGACCTGTTCCCGGGCATGGACGTGCAGGGCTGCTATCAGTGGCGCGTCACGCGCAACAGCGACCTGTTCGTCGATGAAGAAGAAATCACCAATTTGCGTCAGGCGCTGCAGGGCGAACTTTCACAGCGCAACTTTGGCGCCTCGGTGCGTCTGGAAATCGCGCATGCCATGCCGCCCGACCTCGAACTGTTTTTGCAGCGCGAGTTCAACCTGGGGGCCGCCGATACCTATCGCGTCAACGGCCCGGTCAACCTGGGGCGGCTGATGCAGCTGTGCAACCGCGCCAAGCGGCCTGATCTCGAATACCCGGTGTTTCGGCCGCGCATTCCGGCCCCCTTCGACGGCGATCTGCAGCGCCCCGAGGCCCTGTTCGCCGCCCTGTCCACCGCCGACCGCCTGCTGCATCACCCGTATCAGTCGTTTCAGCCGGTGCTCATGTTCTTGCGTGCCGCGGCACTCGACCCGCAGGTGGTGGCCATCAAGCAGACCATCTACCGCACGGGCGAGGATTCCGAACTCATGAGCCTGCTGCTGTCGGCGGCTCGCGCGGGCAAAGAGGTGACGGTGGTGGTCGAACTGATGGCCCGCTTTGACGAACAGACCAACATCAACTGGGCGGCACGCCTCGAAGAAGTGGGGGCGCACGTCAGCTATGGCGTGGTGGGCCACAAGACGCACGCCAAGATGGCGCTGGTACTGCGCCGCGAAGACGGGCGCATCCGGCGCTATGGCCATCTGGGGACGGGCAACTATCATCCGCGCACGGCCAAGCTGTACACCGACTTCGGTCTGCTCACGGCCAACCAGACCATTTGCGAAGACATGGATCAGGTGTTTTCGCTGCTCACGGGCCTGGGCGCGCGGCGCGAGCTGAAGCTGTTGCTGCAGTCGCCCTTCACGCTGCACGAAACCGTGCTCGATCTGATCCGCTCAGAAACCGAGTTCGCCCGGGCGGGCAAGCGCGCCCGTATTCGCGCGAAAATGAATTCCCTGCTCGAACCCACGGTCATCCAGGCGCTCTACGAGGCCAGCCAGGCGGGCGTGCGCATCGATCTCATCGTGCGCGGCGCCTGCGCCCTGCAGGCGGGCGTGCCGGGTCTGTCCGAGCACATCCGGGTGCGCTCCATCATTGGCCGCTTTCTCGAACACTCGCGGGTGTTCTATTTCTACCAGGACGGCGCCGAGCCGCTGTATCTGTCGTCCGCCGACTGGATGGATCGCAACTTCCTGCGCCGCGTCGAACTGGCCTTCCCGGTGCTCGACAAGACCCTGCGTCGTCGCGTCATCGACGAGGCCTTCACCTTCGCCTGGCGCGACAACCAGCTTGCCTGGGCCGCCCAGCCCGATGGCCGCTACCAGCGCGTGCGCAACCGCCGCGCCCCCGTCAACCTGCACCAACACCTCATGGCGAGGTTAGGATGAGACAGGACTGCCAATAGCCCCTGCGGGCTATTGGCAGCCTGTCGAATCGGAGCGGCCTGCAGGCCGCGAGGTGGGGGAGCTGCTTCAAGCCAAGAATAGCCCCTGCGGGCTATTGGCAGCCTGTCGAATCGGAGCGGCCTGTCATTATTCTGTCATCAAGCATCCCTATCATCCTGTCCTGACAGATCAGGCATCTGTCGCCTACATCATCCCTACAGGAATCTCACATGTTCAAACGGATGCTGGTTCAATGCACGGCGGGTCTGGCCCTGATGGCGGCCGCCAGTGCCTCGGCGCTGGCGGTCGATCTGACCGGCGCGGGCGCTTCCTTTCCGTATCCCATCTACGCCAAATGGGCTGCCCAATACCAACAGGCCTCGGGCAACCGCGTCAACTACCAGTCGATCGGCTCGGGCGGCGGGCAGCAGCAAATCATCGCCAAGACCGTGGATTTCGGCGCTTCGGACGACCCGATGAAACCCGATGAGCTGCAGAAAAATGGCCTGGTGCAGTTTCCCGCCGTCATCGGTGGCACGGTCCCGGTGATCAACGTCGAAGGCATCAAGGCGGGCGAGCTCAAGCTCACCGGCCCGGTGCTGGCCGATATCTTCCTGGGCAAGATCCGCAAGTGGAACGACCCGGCCATCGCCGGGCTCAACCCGGGCCTCGCGCTGCCGGCCAAGAGCATTGTGGTCGTGCACCGCGCCGATGGCTCGGGGACGACCTTTGGCTGGACGAATTACCTGTCCCGGATGTCCCCCGAGTGGCGGGAGCGGGTGGGCCAGGCCAAGGCCGTCAAGTGGCCCGTGGGTCAGGGCGGCAAGGGCAACGAAGGCGTGGCCGCCTATGTCCGCCAGCTGAGCAACTCCATCGGCTACCTGGAATATGCCTACGCGCATCAAAATGGCCTTGCCTGGACACAGCTGCAGAACCGCGACGGCCAGTTCGTGCAGCCTTCGCAGCACTCGTTTGCCGCCGCTGCCGCCCATGCCGATTGGACTTCCGCGCCGGGCATGGGGCTGATCCTCAACAACGAGCCCGGTGCCGACTCCTGGCCCGTGACGGCGGCCACGTTCATCCTGATGCAGGCGCGGCAGACGGACGCCAAGCGCGCGCATGAAGTGCTGGCCTTCTTCGACTGGGCCTGGCGCGAGGGTGGCGACATGGCCGCCAGCCTCGACTACGTGCCGCTGCCGCAGGCCCTCACGGATGAAATCCGCGGCGTGTGGGCCAGGCAGATTCGCGCTGCGGACGACCAGCCCGTCTGGCCTTGAGCCCGTCGATCCGCCCGTCCCGTTCAGGCCGGGGATGCGGGCGGGTTGGCGGTTTTCCACGGGCAGCCTTGGGTGGCCTGTGGGAAAATAGCGGTTTTTGAATGCCTGTCGAAGGCCTCGCCCGCGGGTGGGGCACGGTCGCAACGGAACCCTTTTTCATGATCAACAAACAGCGCAGTCTGCTGGTCGATGCCGCCTTCCGGCAGCTCACCCGGGTGTTTGCGTTTCTCGTCTTCGTTCTGCTGGCCGGGATCCTGGCGTCGCTGGTCTATGGCAGCCGGGACACCCTGGCCGCGTCCGGCGTGGCGTTTCTCTGGACGAATGACTGGGATCCCGTGCGCCAGCATTTCGGGGCCCTGGTGCCGATCCTCGGCACCGTGATCAGCGCACTGCTGGCCCTCGTCATCGCGGTGCCGGTCTCTTTCGGGATCGCCATGTTCCTCACCGAGCTGGCCCCGGTATGGATCCGCCGTCCGCTGGGCATCGCCATCGAGATGCTGGCGGCAATCCCGTCCATCATCTACGGCATGTGGGGCCTGTTCGTGTTCGTGCCGCTGTTCCAGGAATACGTGCAGCCCCACGTGGTCGATCTGTTCGACGGCGTGCCGGTGCTGGGACGCCTGTTTGCCGGCCCGCCCATGGGCATCGGCCTGTTCACCGCCGGGCTCATCCTGTCCATCATGATCATCCCCTTCATCACCGCCGTGATGCGCGACGTCTTCGAGCAGGTGCCCGCCATGCTGAAAGAATCCGCCTACGGACTGGGCAGCACCACCTGGGAAGTCGTCTGGAAAGTCGTCCTGCCTTTCACCAAGCACGGCGTCATTGGCGGCATCATGCTGGGCCTGGGGCGCGCGCTGGGCGAGACGATGGCGGTCACCTTCGTCATCGGCAACGCGTTCAACCTGCCCGAATCGCTGTTTTCCCCCTCCAACTCCATCGCCTCGGCCCTGGCCAACGAGTTCAACGAAGCAGGGGGGCTGCAGAAGTCGGCCCTGCTCGAACTGGGCCTCATCCTCTTTCTGATCACCACGGTGGTGTTGGCCTTGTCCAAGTTCATGCTGCTGCAACTGTCGCGCAAAGAAGGCGCCAAACATTAAGCTCACCATGCCTGTTTCCGAATCTCCCATCGTGCTGGGCAATCCCATTTACCGGCGTCGCCGCCTGGTCAACCGGGTGATGCTCGGCCTGTCCGGGCTGGCGCTGGCCTCCGGCCTCGTGTGGCTGGCCTGGATCATCGTCACCCTGCTGCTCAAGGGGGGCGGGGCTTTGTCCCTGACGCTGTTCTCGCAGAGCACGCCGCCGCCCGGCGAGGCGGGCGGGCTGCTCAACGCCATCATCGGCAGCGTGCTGATGTCCGCTGTCGGCACGCTCATCGGCACGCCCATCGGGGTGCTGGCCGGCACCTATCTGGCCGAGTATGGCCGCAAGGGCTGGCTCGCGCCCGCCACGCGCTTTCTCAACGACGTGCTGCTGTCGGCGCCATCCATCGTCATCGGCCTGTTCATCTATGCCGTCTACGTGGCCCAGGTGGGGCACTATTCGGGCTGGGCGGGCGCGTTTGCCCTGGCCATTCTGGTGATTCCGGTGGTGGTGCGCGCCACCGACAACATGCTGTGCCTCGTGCCCAACAGCCTGCGCGAGGCCGCCGCCGCCCTGGGCTGCCCGCAGTGGCGCGTGGTGGTGTTCATCTGCTACCGGGCCGCGCGCTCGGGCATCTTGACGGGCATTCTGCTGGCCATCGCCCGCATCGCGGGCGAGACCGCCCCTTTGCTCTTCACGGCCTTGAACAACCAGTTCATGTCACTGAACATGAACGCGCCCATCGCCAATCTGCCCGTGGTCATCTTCCAGTACGCGGCCAGCCCCTTTGAAGACTGGAACCGCCTGGCCTGGGCGGGTGCGGCGCTCATCACCTTGCTGGTGCTGGGCATCAACATCGCCGCCCGCAGCCTGTTTCGCAAATAATTCTCACGGCTCACCATGAATCCACATCCCTCTGCCGCCGCTGAACGAACCAAGCTGGCCGTGCGCCACCTCAATTTCTATTACGGCAGTTTCCACGCGCTGCGCGACATCAACATGAGCATCGCGGAAAACAAGGTCACGGCCTTCATCGGCCCGTCGGGCTGCGGCAAGTCCACGCTGCTGCGTACCTTCAACCGCATGTTCGAACTCTATCCCGGCCAGCGTGCCGAGGGCGCCATCGAGCTCGACGGCGAAGACCTGCTCAATTCGCGCCTGGACATCTCGCTCATTCGCGCCAAGGTGGGGATGGTCTTCCAGAAGCCCACGCCGTTTCCCATGAGCATCTACGACAACATCGCCTTTGGCGTGCGCCTGTTCGAGCGCCTGAGCAAAGGTGAGATGGACGAGCGCGTCGAATGGGCGCTGACCAAGGCGGCGCTCTGGAACGAGGTCAAGGACAAGCTGGGCCAAAGCGGCTACGGCCTGTCGGGCGGCCAGCAGCAGCGCCTGTGCATCGCCCGCGGCGTGGCCATCAAGCCCGAGGTGCTGCTGCTCGACGAACCCTGCTCGGCCCTCGATCCCATTTCCACCGCCAAGATCGAAGAGCTGATCGCCGAGCTGAAAGACGACTACACCGTGGTCATCGTCACCCACAATATGCAGCAGGCCGCCCGCTGCTCGGACTACACCGCCTACATGTACCTGGGCGAGCTGATGGAATTCGGCCCGACCGATCAGATTTTCATCAAGCCCACCCGCAAGGAAACCGAAGACTACATCACCGGGCGGTTTGGATGAATCGGAGCGCCCCGCAGGGCACGGCGTGGGGGGATGCCCGGCACCAAGACCGGCCTCATTCATCCCCCATTCATCCTTGAACCCTTAAGCTACGGGCATTCCAACTCACGGGGATGCCCGCTATGCGCCATCGCCACCTTCTTGCCAGTGTCCTCGTCCTGGGTGTCTTGGGAACCACGGTCGCCCTGGCCCACAACCACGACCGCACCGAAGCCGAGCGCCTGCAGCAGATGGGCGAGGTGCTGCCGTTGTCGCAGGTGCTCTCGCGTGTGGCCAGCGAATACCCCGGCCAGGTGCTGAAGGTCGAATTTGAAGACGATGACGACTTCAAAGACTGCTCGGACACGAGCCGGCCTTGCACGGATCGCTGGATCTACGAACTGAAGATTCTTCAGGATCAAGGCCGTTTGGTGAAGCTCAAGGTGGATGCCCACACCGGGCAGGTATTATGGGTGGGTCGCCGCCCCCTGCGCGGCCAGGGAAAGCATGAATGAGACTCTTGATTGCCGAAGACGAACCCCTGCTGGCCGCGCAGTTGAAGGCCGCGCTTGAATCCGCGGGCTATGCCGTCGATGTCGCCGCCGATGGCCTCGATGCCCGGCACCAGGGGCTGACCGAACCCTACGACCTCGTGGTGCTCGACCTCGGCCTGCCCGGGCTCGATGGCCTGTCGGTGCTGCGCGCCTGGCGCGAGGCCCGTCGGCAGGTGCCCGTGCTCATCCTCACCGCGCGCGACAACTGGCACGACAAGGTGGCGGGCATCGACGCGGGGGCGGACGACTACCTCACCAAGCCCTTTCATGTCGAAGAA
This sequence comes from Castellaniella caeni NBRC 101664, assembly GCF_001592225.1. Classification (GTDB taxonomy): domain Bacteria; phylum Pseudomonadota; class Gammaproteobacteria; order Burkholderiales; family Burkholderiaceae_B; genus Castellaniella; species Castellaniella caeni. Next base: position 23,643 of record NZ_BCWN01000023.1, read on the forward strand.
CTGCAGGCGCGGGTGCGGGCGCTGTTGCGCCGGGCGGGCGGCCACGCGTCCACCGACATCCGCTGCGGGCCGTTGCTGCTCGACATGCGCCAGTCGCGCGTGCTGCTCGACGACATCCCGCTCGATCTCACCAGCCACGAATACCGCGTGCTGGCGTATCTGCTGATGCATCAGGGCGAAGTCGTCTCGCGCAGCCAGCTGGTCGAGCACATCTATGCCCAGGATTTCGACCGCGATTCCAACACCATCGAGGTCTTCATCGCCCGCTTGCGCCGCAAGATACCCGCCGAGCTGATCCAGACCGTGCGCGGCCTGGGCTATCGCCTGAGCGCATCGTCCGGCGCTTGACCGAAGGTATGCTCCGATGACGCTGGCCCGCCTGCTGCGCACCCGTTACCGCTCTTTGCGCCTGCGCCTGCTGGTCGGCGTGCTGGCGTGGGTGCTGGTCAGCGTGGCAGTGGCGGGCTGGGGCATCCAGCAGCTTTTCCGCGAACACATTCAGGCCCAGCTGCAGTCCGAACTCAACATTCACCTGGATCAGCTCACGGCACAATTCCAGGTCAGCGAGGCGGGCGAGGTGTCGCTGGCCTCCGCTCCTTCCGACCCCCGTTTCAGTCATCCGTTCTCGGGTCTGTACTGGCAGATCGTGGTGCCGCCACAAGACGGGCACCCGCCCCGACAGCTGCGTTCCCGCTCTTTGTGGGATGCTCGCCTGCCCGATCGCTATCCGGGTCTACGACCGGGGCACGACTTGCGGACCCGTGCTCTGGGGCCGCAAGGCCGCGAGCTGCAGGTACGCGTGCGCGAAGTCGATCCGGCGGACGGCCCGTACGACGACCTCATTCTGATCGCCGCCGCGGATCAGGCGCTGTGGGCCGAACCGGTCAGTCGCTTCAACCGCATGCTGGCCCTGGCCCTGGGCGTGCTGGTGCTGGGCATGGCGCTGGCCGCCTGGATGCAGGTGTCATATGGCCTGCGGCCGCTGGTGCGCTTGCGCAAGCGGCTGGCCGCGCTGCGGGCAGGGCGGGCCGAGCGTATCGAGGGGGCCTTTCCAAGCGAAGTGCAGCCGCTGGTGGAAGACTTCAACCAAGTGCTCGAACGCAATGCCCAGGGCCTGGAGCGGGCCCGCCAGCAGGCCGGCAATCTGGCGCACGCGCTGAAGACTCCGCTGGCGGTGCTGAGCAATGCCGCCGCCACCGCCGACCCGGCTTTGCCGCGCCTGGTGCTCGAACAGGTCGAAGCCGCGCGCCGCCAGGTGGACTATCACTTGGCGCATGCCCGGGCGGCGGCCGCCGTGCGCATGACGGGGCTGCGAAGCCCGATCCTGCCGTTGCTGCAGGGGCTGGTGCGCGTGATGCGGCGCGTGCACGCCGAGCGCGCGCTCGACTACGACCTGATGGCCGTGCCCGAAGGCCTGGCGTTTCGCGGCGAGGCGCAGGATTTTCAAGAGATGCTGGGCAACGTGCTGGACAATGCGGGCAAGTGGGCGCGTCATCAGGTGCGCATCAGCGCGCGCCGCCAGGATGGCGAGCTGATCCTCTGGGTCGAGGACGACGGGCCCGGCCTGAGTCCCGAGCGCGCCGAGGCGGTGTTCGAGCGCGGCAAGCGCGCCGACGAGCGCACGCCGGGCTCGGGCCTGGGCTTGAACATCGTGCGCGACCTGGCCGATCTGTACGGCGGTTGGGCACGTATCGAAACCGGTGAATTGGGTGGGGCGCGGGTGGTGATCACCTTGCCCGCCGCGGATGTGTAAACGCGGCGCGGACGCAAGTTTGGCCCGCCCTACTGGATTCGAACCAGTGACCCCAGGTTTAGAAGACCTGTGCTCTATCCAACTGAGCTAAGGGCGGATATGTGGCTGGTTGCCCAGGCGCAAGGGCAGGGCAGGGCGGGATACGCCAGGAAACGTGGATTCTACCCTGCAAATGCTAAAGTTTCGGGCAAGCCCTGCTCTTTGTCTTGTGCCTATTATGTCATTCATGCAGTTTAAAGCCCTGCGCAGCCTCCAACTTCTGGGGTTGCTGGCGTGTTTCCTGTCCATTCCCGCGGCGCGCGCCGAATTGCTCCTGCAGCTTGCACAGACGCAGGCGGCGGCGGGGGCGCCGGTCGAAGTGCAGGGTGTCCTGCTCAACGAAAGCGGCAATCCGCTCAGCAGCCCGATCGCCCGCGAAATCCGGGGGCACTGGGTCGATGCCAGCGGGCACAGCACCCCGGCCACCTTTACCCTGCGCACCTCGCCCGATGCCGCCGACCTGCCGGTCAACACCTTCACCCGCGTAGCCTGGACGGGGCGGGTGCCGCCCCGGGCGCGCGGGCTGCTCACGCTGAGTTTCGACGGCGCGCCGGACACCTTGCTGGCCTTGCGTGTCGAGAACGCAGGCCCGGTGCCGACACAGGCGGATGGCATGCTGGCATCCGCGCCCGCGCCCGGCAGCCGGGCAGCCGCCTCTGCTGTGCCGCCCGTGGCGGATGCGGGCACGCCGACCAAGGTTGAACCGCTGTCGCCCTTCGATACGTTTCGCAGCGCCATCTCGCCCTACGATCCCATCTATTTTGTGGTCGGGCGCACGGGGGGCGCCACGGGGCGCTTCCAGGTGAGCTTCAAGTACCGCCTCTTCAGCCCGGACGATGCCGCCAAACCGCATTTCATGGACAACTGGTACTTGGGCTATACCCAGACCTCGCTCTGGGATCTGCACTCGGATTCCATCCCCTTCATCGACACCACCTATAATCCCAGCCTGTTCTGGGCACGCGAATCGCTCTGGCAGACCGATGACAAGCGCTGGTTCGCGGGGCTCAACGCCGGTATCGAGCACAAGTCCAACGGCAAGGACGGCGAAGATTCCCGCTCGCTCAACGATCTTTACCTGCAGCCCGAGATCAATCGCCGCCTGGGCTCGGGCAGTACGCTGAGCTTCATGCCGCGCTTCAAGGCCTACGTGGCGACCGAGGCCGACATGCACTATCCCGATTCGCTCGGTTACGTCGATTGGAAGCTGCGCTGGGCGCAAGACCAGGGGCTGGTGCTCTCGGGCCTGTACCGTCAGGGCACGCAAGGGCGCAACGCCACCCAGCTCGAAGCGGCCTGGCCGCTGCGGCGCACCTGGCTCAACATGAACGGCTACCTGTACGTGCAGTATTTCAGGGGCTATGGCGAAACCCTGCTGGACTACAACCAGAAGCACGATGCACAACTGCGCATCGGCATTGCCCTGGTGCCCTGACCCCGCCTGTAAGGAATTTGGATGTTCACGCAGATTGCGCTTTTTGCCGTCTCTTTGCTGGTGCTGCTCACGGCCAGCCGCCTGTTGCTCACCCTGTGGCTTTGGCCCCGGGTAAGGGCGGCGGGTCGTCCCTGGGCCATTTTCCGCTGGGGGCTGCGCATCGACCTCAATCAGCTCGCCATGTGGGCGGGCATCCCGGCGCTGCTGGCGCCCTGGCTGGCGGATCAGCCCCTGGCCGTGACGCTCACCGGATTATGGCTGCAGCTGGTGTGGCTCTTGTTCGTGTTGCTGGAAATCTCCACGCCACAGTTCATCCAGGAATACGACAGTCGCCCCAACCGCCTGTATCTCGACTACCTGAAGTACCCCAAAGAGGTCTTCGGCATGCTCTGGAAAGGCTACAAGCTGGTGCTGGCCGCCGCGCTCGTCGTGCTGCTGCTGGCGGGCTGGGCGGGGCACGCGCTCTTTGCCCAGGCCGCCGTGAACACGCTGCCGGCCTGGCCCTGGCGCATCGTGCTCACCGTGCTGATCGCCGCGGCCATCGTGCTGGCGATCCGCGGCACCCTGGGCCATCGTCCCGTCAACCCGGCTTCGGTGGCCTGGTGCGGCGACAGCCTGCTCAACACGCTGCCGCTCAACTCGCTGTACAACGTGCTGTTTGCGCTGTACGCCATCAAGAACGAACGTTCGGCGGCGGACGTGTACGGCGACCTGCCCGACGGCGTCCTGCAGGCCATCGTGTGCGAGCAGGCGCACATCCCGCCGGGGCCGCCCGAGCTGCCCACCCTGCATCACCAGCCCGCCAGCGCGCAGCCCGCGCGGCCGCGCAACCTGGTGCTCATCGTGCAAGAAAGCCTGGGCGCGCAGTACGTGGGCAACCTGGGCGGAGCGGGCCTGACGCCGTGCCTGGATGCCCTGGCCGCCACGGGCTGGAACTTCACCCGGGCCTACGCCACGGGCACGCGCTCGGTGCGTGGGCTCGAAGCCGTCACCGCCGGTTTTCCGCCCACGCTGTCCGATGCCGCCCTGCGCCTGACCGATGCCCAGAGCCACTTCTTCACCTTGGCCCAGTTGCTGCGCAAGCACGGTTACCGCTCGCGCTTCATCTATGGCGGCGAGGCGCACTTCGACAACATGAAGAGCTTCTTCCTGGGTAATGGCTTTGACGAGCTGCACGACTTGCCCAGCTTTGATGCCCCCGCCTTCGTCGGCACCTGGGGCGCCAGCGACGAAGACATGTTCAACAAGCTGCACACGCTGCTGTCCCAGCCCGGTGCGCAGCCGACGCTGCATCTGGCATTTTCAGTCACCAACCACACGCCCTGGGAATACCCCGCGGGGCGCATCGCGGTGCAGGGCGAGCCCGCCACGGTGCAAAACACCGTGCGCTACGCCGACTGGGCCATCGGCCAGTTTTTCGGGCGCGCCCGGGCCAGCGACTATTGGCGCGACACAGTCTTTCTGGTCGTGGCCGATCACGATGCCCGGGTGGGCGGCGCCCAGCGCATTCCCCTGCGGCACTTCCACATCCCGGCGCTCATCGTGGGGGCGGGCGTCGAGCCGCGTCGGGACGAGCGCATCATCAGCCAGATCGACCTGCCCACGACGCTGCTGTCGCTCATCGGCGTCAGCGATGCGCATCCCATGATCGGCCACGACCTCACCCATCCGCACAGCGGCGGACGCGCCATGATGCAGTACGAAGACCACTACGGCTATCTGCGTGGCGAGCGGCTGGTGGTGCTTGAACCGCAGCAGGCCGCGCACCATTTCCGCTACACGGCGCCCGACACCTACGAGCCCGTCGCCGCCGACCCGGAACTGGAGAACATCGCGCTGGCGCACGCCCTGTGGCCCACCTGGGCCTACCGCCATCAGGCGCATACCTTGCCTGAGCTGCGTCGTGCGGGGCTGGCATGACCCCACAGGACTCATGGTAGAATCTTGCGTTCCAAGTCTGTCGGGGCGTAGCGCAGCCTGGTAGCGCATCTGCTTTGGGAGCAGAGGGTCGCATGTTCGAATCATGTCGCCCCGACCACCAGATCAAGGATGCCTCTCATATGTCAAACACCACCACTGAAGACCTGGGCAAGCTCGTGCTGCGGGTTGGGTTGGGCGTCATCATCCTGCTGCACGGTATCGCCAAGCTCAATGGCGGCATCGACTGGATGTTCGGCCTGCTGACCGCCAAGGGCCTGCCTCATTTCGTGGCCTACGGCGTCTACATCGGTGAGGTCGTCGCCCCCGTGCTGCTGATTCTCGGCCTGTGGGCCCGTGTCGGCGCCCTCATCCTCGTCGTCAACATGCTCTTTGTCTTCGGCCTGGTGCACATGGCCGATTTCTTCGTCATCGGCAAGAGCGGCGGCTGGGCACTCGAACTGCAAGGCATCTTCCTGCTGGCGGCAGCCGCCATCGCACTGCTGGGGGCCGGGGCCTACAGCCTGGGCGGGCGCAACGGCCGCTGGAACTGATCCAGGCCCGCTGCAGGCCTGTGTTTCAGGCCTGCCTCCGCAGTTGACTGGCAATATGCGTTGCCCGGCAGGCCAACACCAAGCCTGCATAAAAAAATGGCGATCATCGAACATGATCGCCATTTTTTTATTCAGCCGCGCAACAGCGGCACGTCGTATATCTGGTGCGACGTAGCGGCGCCACGTGCTCTTGCCTGGGCCAGGCTGCGCTGCGCTTGCCGGATACCGCGGCAGGTACGCTGCACGTGCCCCGCTGCCTGGATAGCCGTGCCCACAAGCGTGGTTGCGACGCTCCATGCCCAGCCTGGTAACTGTGACAGTCGCGCGCCTGCCTGCCATTCACCTGGCAACGTGCTTGTCCGGCCGTCGCCATAAGACGCTGCATACATAGTCGATCTCGATTCGATAAAAGTGGTTTGTCCTGGCGTTGATTTTAGCAATTTATTAGGGTTAACACCTATTCAATTCAGCGCGATATTTGCGTGGTCGCAACAGGTGGATGATTATGTTCTGCTGGGTGATTGATCGGGATTTTCCCTGATCTTTGCGCGCTTTACGCTGCTTGTAAGGTCTCCGTAAGACCCGGCCTCTAACTTGCGCGGCAGATCATAAAGAACACCCATCTTCTGCAGGAGGCCGACATGGGAGACAAACAGACACAGAACATTGTGTCCAACCCGAAATACCAGTATTTGCGCCGCACGCGGCTGCGCTTTGGCTGGACGCTGACCGTGTTCATGCTGCTGGTGTATTACGCCTTCATCGGCGTCATCGCGTTCGACAAAGAACTCTTTTCCGCCAAACTGGGCGAGGGCGTCATGACCTGGGGCATCCCGGTGGGCTTTGGCGTCATCGTCTTCAGCGTGCTGATCACGGGCCTGTACGTGCGCCGTGCCAATGGCGAATTCGATCGCCTCACCCGCGAAATCGTCCAGGAGGCCTGAGATGAAGCACACGACCGTGCGCGCAAGCGCCGCGCTGGCCTTGCTGGCGGCCTGCACGTCCGCCCTGGCGGCGGGCGGCGACCTGGGCGAACTGCAGCGGCAGCCCACCAACTGGACGGCCATCGCCATGTTCGGCCTGTTCGTGCTGATGACGCTGTGGATCACCAAGTGGGCCGCCAAGCGCACCCGCTCGGCAGCCGACTTCTACACGGCGGGCGGCGGCATCACCGGCTTTCAGAACGGCATGGCGATTGCCGGTGACTACATGTCGGCCGCCTCGTTTCTGGGGATTTCCGCCGCCGTCATGATCAACGGCTACGACGGCCTGATCTACTCCATCGGCTTTCTGGTCGGTTGGCCGATCCTTACCTTCCTCATGGCCGAGCGCCTGCGCAATCTGGGCAAATTCACCTTTGCCGACGTGGCCGCCTATCGCTTCAAGCAGGGGCCGATCCGCGCCTTTGCCGCCTCGGGCACGCTGGTGGTGGTGGCCTTCTACCTCATCGCCCAGATGGTGGGGGCGGGCCAGCTCATCAAGCTGCTCTTTGGCCTGGAATACTGGATCGCCGTGGTGGTCGTGGGCGTGCTCATGATGATTTACGTGCTCTTTGGCGGCATGACGGCCACCACCTGGGTGCAGATCATCAAGGCTGCCTTGCTGCTGGCGGGTGCCACCTTCATGGCGCTCATGGTGCTGGCGCACTACGGCTTCTCGCCCGAGCGCCTGTTTGCCGCCGCCGTCGAGGTGAAGACGCTGGCTGCCATGAATGCGGGCAAAGACGCCGCCGATGCCGCGGTGCAGGGACACTCGATCATGGGGCCGGGCAACTTCATCAAGGACCCGATCAGCGCCATTTCGTTTGGCATGGCCCTGATGTTCGGCACGGCGGGCCTGCCGCACATCCTCATGCGCTTCTTTACCGTGCCCGATGCCCGTGAGGCGCGCAAGTCGGTGTTCTGGGCCACGACCTGGATCGGCTACTTCTACATCCTCACCTTCATCATCGGCTTTGGCGCCATCGTCATGGTCTCCACCAATCCTGAATTTCTGGATGCGGCGGGCGCCCTGATTGGCGGCGGCAACATGGCTGCGGTGCACCTGGCCGACGCGGTGGGCGGCAACGTCTTCCTGGGCTTCATGTCGGCGGTGGCTTTCGCCACGATTCTCGCCGTGGTGGCCGGCCTCACGCTCTCGGGTACGTCGGCGGTGTCGCACGACATCTTCGCCACGCTGGTGAAAAAGGGCAATGCCTCGCGTGAGCAGGAAATGAAAGTGGCCAAGATCACCACCATCATCCTCGGCGTCATTGCCGTGGTGCTGGGCATCGCCTTCGAGAAGCAGAACATCGCGTTCATGGTGTCGCTGGCCTTTGCCGTGGCCGCCTCGGCCAACTTCCCGGTGCTGTTCATGTCGGTGCTCTGGAAGGGCTGCACCACGCGCGGCGCCATGATCGGCGGTTTCGCCGGCCTGATCAGCGCCGTGGGCCTGACCGTCGTGTCGCCATCGGTGTGGGAAGCCACGCTGGGCCATCCGGCGGGTTCGGCCTGGTTCCCCTATGCCTCGCCCGCGCTGTTCTCAATGACCATCGGCTTCGTGTCCATCTGGTTGTTCTCGGTGACCGACCGCAGCGAGCGCGCCCGCATCGACCGGGCCGGCTTCGAGGCGCAGACCGTGCGCAGCGAAACCGGCGTGGGCGCGGCGGCCGCCAGCGCGCACTAAACGGTGTGCGCCTGCGCGCCCCGTGCGCGCAGGCTTGGCACGTGTCATGCTTGCCATCGGCCCTGTGGGGCCGATGGCGTTTCCGCGCCGCCGCGCATCCGTGTCGTGCGCCTGTTGCAGCCGTCAAGGCGGCCTGCGGAAAAAGGGACTGCGGGCCCGGCGGGCCGCCTGGCCCGGCGTATCATGAGCAATCTCTGGCTTTTGGATGCATGATTCATGACGACGCCTTCCCCTGATATTCGCAATATCAACGACCCGGCTTTCTGGCACGAACAGACGCTGGTGCTGCACGGCGATGCCGCTTGCCACCACGATACCGCCGTGGTGCCGCCCATCCATTACAGCGCCACGTTCCGGGCGGAATCCGCCGAGCAGTTCTCGGCCATGGCCACCACGGTGCGCCCGGCCAGCTTCTACACGCGCCATGGCAACCCGGTGAACAAGCACGTCGAGGCCATCCTCGCGGGCCTGGAAGGCACCGAGGCCGCGCTGCTCACGGGGTCGGGCATGGGGGCCATCTGCACTACCATTCTGGCGCTGCTCAAGGCGGGCGATCATGTGGTGGCGCAGCAGCGCCACTATATGAGCACGTCCAAGCTGTTCTCCGAGGTGCTCACGCGCTACGGGGTGCAGGTCAGTTTTTTTGATCAGACCGATCTCGACAGCCTGAAGGCCGCGTTGCGGCCCGATACCAGGCTCATCATGGTCGAGACGCCGGTCAATCCCAGCCTGTCGATCACCGACCTGGCCGCTGTGGCGCAGATCGCCCGGGCGCGCGGCATCCTCACCGTGGCCGACAACACCTTCGCCTCGCCGCTCAACCAGCGCCCGCACGACCTGGGCATCGATATCGTCGTGCACAGCGCCACCAAGTACCTGGGCGGGCACAGCGACATCATGGCCGGGGCCATCTGCTGCAGCAACGCGCTGGCCGAACAAATCTGGAAAATGCACGTCACCCTGGGGGCCGTGCTCTCGCCCATGGATGCCTGGCTGCTGCTGCGTGGCCTACGCACCCTGTCGCTGCGCATGGAACGCATCAATGCCAATGCGCTGGCGGTCGCGCGCTGGCTCGAAGCCCGGCCCGAGATCGAGCAGGTCTTGTATCCGGGGCTGGAAAGCCACGCGCAGCATGCGCTGGCGGCGCGTCAGATGAAAGGGTTCGGGGCGATCGTGGCCTATTCGATTCGCGGCGGCTACGCGCGCACGCAGCGTTTCGTTTCGGCCCTGAAACTGGCGACGCAGGCGGTGAGCCTGGGCGGGGTGGAGACCCTGGCGGTGCACACGGCCTCGATGTGGGCCAGCTCGATGAGCGAGGCCGAAATGCAGGCCGCCGGCATCGAGCCCAATTTCGTGCGCATGTCGGTGGGGGTAGAACACATCGACGACCTGAAGGCCGACCTGGCCCAGGCACTGGCGCAGTCGGTGGCTGCTGCTTAGGGCGGGCAGCAGGCAAGTGGCACTTGGGAGCGCGCCTGCCTGCGGCACTGCGGCGGGTGCTGGTCACGGCCTGCGCCTGTTCAGGACTCAGACGCGTGACTGGGCCGCGTCTTAGTTCAGCCCGGCCTTGTCCAGCCCGAACTGCTTGTCGGCCGAACCCGGCACGGCGCGGAAGGCCACGCCCAGACGGTTCCAGCCGTTGATGCCGACGATCAGAAACGACAGATCGGCCAGTTCTTCTTCGGAGAGCTGTTCGCGCACACGGGCAAACAGCTCGTCGGGGATACCGTGCGGCGGCAGCTGGGTCAGGGCTTCGGTCCATTCGAGGATGGCTTTTTCCTTGGCATCGAACAGCGGTGATTCGCGCCAGACCGCCACGTGATGCAGGCGCAGTTCACGCTCGCCCGCCAGCTTGGCCTCTTTGACGTGCATGTCCACGCAAAATGCGCAGCCATTGAGCTGCGAAGCGCGCAGCGTCACCAGGTAGCCGATCTTGGCCAGGAAGGGGTTCTTGTGCAGGGCTTGGCTGAATTCCGAGTATTTCTGCGCTGCTTCGGGGGCAGCCTGATAATAATTGAGGCGTCGGGTCACGGTATCGATCCAAAAGGGGTTGAAAAATCATGAGGCCAGATGAACTGGCCTTAGCCGTACCATTTTAGTGCGGATTGCCTGGCGCAAAACTGCGGGGGTGGCTGTACTTGCAGCCACCCCGTCAGGACGGGCGGATGACTCCTGTCCGCGGTTTGTCTGCCAGGTCTGTGGTTTTTACTTACAAGTAGGGGCTGGCCAGCCAGATGATGCGGTTGCGCAGCTGTTTGATGAAAGGGATGGCCTTGAGCGACTCGGGCGTCACCAAGTCGGACTGGGCGATCTCGGCGTCGATGCGCCCGGCAATCTTGCTGGCCAGCACCGGGTCGTAGATTTCCATGTCCAGCTCGAAATTCAGCCGCAGGCTGCGGGGGTCGAGGTTGGACGAGCCCACGTACGACCAGCCATCGTCGATGGTGAGCAGCTTCGAGTGGTCGAAGTTGCCGCGGCTGCGCCAGACGCGGCACCCCGCCGAGATTACCTGGGCCAGCTGCGCGGTCATGGCATAGTTGACGAGCCGCAGGTTGTTGCGCCCGGGGATGACGATGTCCACCTGGATGCCGCGCCGGGCCGCCGTGTTCAACGCCCCCATGAGCGTCTGGTCGGGCAGGAAATAGGGCGACTGGATGCGCACGTGGCGCTGCGCCACGGCCAGCGCCCCTAGCAGCACGTTGTGGGTGGCGGCGATGAAGCGATCTGGGCTGGAGCGGATGCAGCGCGCGGGCACCTGCGGTTGCGGCGCCTCGGGCGTCACTTTGCACCAGTCTTCGATGCGCAGGCGTTCGTGGGTGGTGAATTCCCAGTCGTTGGCAAAGACGGCGAAGAGCTGCGTGGCCGCGGGCCCCTCGACACGAAAGTGCGTGTCGTGCGCCGCGTGATGACCCTTGAGCGACGCCATGAAGCTCTCGCGGATGTTCATCCCCCCCATGAAGCCCAGGTGACCGTCGATAAAGAGGATTTTCCGGTGACTGCGCAAATTGGCGTACGGCATGCGCAGGCTGAGCACGTGCGACATGAAAAGTTCGGTGCGGATGTCGCGGCTGCGCAGCAGATGAATGATGGGCGGGTGCGAATACTTTGAACCGATGGTGTCGATGAGCACCCGGATGACCACCCCGCGCTGCTGCGCGCGGTGCAGGGCCTCGACAAAGCGCAGGCCGATGCGGTCGTGGTCAAAAATGTAGCTTTGCAGGGCAATGCAGTGGGCTGCCTCGTCGATGGCCTTGAGCATGGCCGGGTAGGCTTCGTCGCCGCTGTCGAGCAGCGTGATGTGATTGCCGTCGTGCAGCGGAAAGCGGCTGATGCGATCCCCCAGCACGCGCAGCGAGGCAAACTGCGGGCCCGCCAGCGAACCCACGTCTTTAAAGGGCTCGCGCGCGTGGTTGACGTAATCCTTGATGAGGCGGCTGCGCTGGGTGGAGAGTTGGTCGTGACGGATGCGGTTGATGCCCGCCACCAGGTACAGAAAGGGGCCCACCAGGGGCGACATGAGGATCACGCCCACCCAGGCGATGGCGGCCCGCACGTCGTTCTTGTTCATGGCCGCGTGGATGGCCGCGGCCGCGCCGATGACCAGCGAGCAGGCCGCCACCATGTGCGGCCAGTAAGTCAGCAGGAACGTCGAGACCATCTGCATGGGATCAGGCTGCTTCCGCAGTGCCGGGGCGCGTGCGCAGGGATTCGAGCCAGTCGGCGTTGGGGGCGCCTTGCCCGGCGTACTGCTGGTTGCGCGAGTTCGACCGCCAGACCCCCCCGCCGATGCCAGGCACGGGTTCGGTGCGATACCAGTACCAGCGGCCATCGGCATCTTGCGCGCACCAGTTCCAGCCCTCGGGGGCGTCAGACCAGTCGGGGAAAGCAGCAGGTGTCGCAGGCATGTCGATGTCCATGGAGATATCAGAGGTCACCAGACCTGGGCGAATCTTGTCACACCCTGGGTTGAAAAGAAAGCCGGGGGCGGGTAGAACGGCATGCGGGGAACGTGTAAGGCGCGGCGCCAGGGTTGCCTTCGGGGAGAGGAACGTGCGGTTCAACACCGAGTCCGGGAGCACTGGTATGAATGCAACATATTTGTTGTATCATGGATATTGTCCGAGTACGAGGATCGGATGAAATACAGTGAGTTCAAAAGATGGCTCAAGAAGCAAGGCGCAGAAGATCGCGGCTCGATGGCAGGAGCATCATATGCTGACCTACCCTATGACTTTGACGCCTGACACCAATGGAATTTTTCTGGTGCGCTTCCCGGATGTGCCCGAGGCGCTCAGTGTGGCGAAAGATGCGGACGAAGCGCTCGTCAATGGCCTGGATGCGCTGGAGGCCGCCATCGGCATCTACTTTGACGAAAAGCGCCTCGTGCCGACCCCATCCAGAATCAAGCGCGGCCAGCTGGCTGTGACGCTGCCGGCGCTGGTTGCCGCCAAGGTCTTGCTGGCCAACGAAATGGTGTCCCAGGGCGTGCGCAAAGCAGAGCTTGCCAGGCGGCTCAATGTGCACATGCCGCAAGTAGACCGTCTGGTCGACCTGCGGCATTCATCGAAACTGGAGAGCATCGAGCTGGCCTTTCACAAGCTGGGCAAGAACCTGGAAATCCGGGTGGTGTGAAGAAAACCGGGCGGTTGGGGCGTGGTGGCCCCGGTTGGGTGGGGCGTAAGAAAAAGCGGAGACAAAAAAGCCCGCGCTGTGGCGGGCATTCTTCTAAAGTTCGTGTTTTTGTTCTGATTTTCACATGATGGAATCTACTGTGTTCTTCATCATCATGGAAATAAAGGAATTATTGGGGTGACCGATGGGGCTCGAACCCACGACAACCGGAATCACAATCCGGGACTCTACCAACTGAGCTACGGTCACCGCCGAAAGAAACGAGATTCTAGCATGACTGGGCGCCTTTTGCAGAGCACCCCGTCCGCCCTTGATTAGCGCGGCGATTTGGGTCATTTTATGGGGTGACGGATGCCAATGGCTCAGGCTATCGTTAACCGACCGCTCCCACAAAGGAAATGCTCATGGCTCAGATTTTCGTCGTTCATCCCGAGAACCCTCAGTCCCGCCTCTTGCAGCAGGCCGGTGAACTGCTTGCTGAGGGCGGGTTGGTCGCTGTTCCCACCGATTCCAGCTACGCCGTGGTGGCGCGGCTCGACGATAAAGCCGCCGCCGAGCGCCTGCGCCGCCTGCGCGGGCTCGACGAGCGTCATCACCTTACCTTGCTGTGCCGCGATCTCGCCGAGATCAGTCACTTCGCCAAGGTCGAAAACACCCACTACCGTCTCTTGAAAATGGCCACGCCCGGCCCCTTCACCTTCATTCTCGAAGCCACCAAAGAAGTGCCCCGGCGGGTGTCGCATCCCTCGCGCAAGACCATCGGCATCCGCGTGCCCGACCACCGGGTGGCGCGCGCCCTGATCGACGCCGCCGGTTCGCCCCTGCTGTCCACCACCCTGATTCCCCAGGGCGAAACCTTGCCGCTCAACGACGCGCAAGACATCCTCACCCGCTACGAGCACGACCTGGCCGCCATCGTCGATGGCGGGCCGTGCCCCTTCGATTCCACCACCGTCATCGACCTCACCGGCGCCGTGCCGCAGGTGCTGCGCGTGGGCCGTGGCGATCCGGCCTCGCTGGGTCTGCAATAGGGTTATGCTTGCGGGGGTCGCCGGCACGGGCTGGCCCCCACGACCCCTTTTCATGAATCAACTCATCCAGACCATCGCGGTCTATGCCTTGCCGGTGCTGTTTGCCATCACCTTGCACGAGGCGGCGCACGGCTATGTGGCCCGCTTTTTTGGCGATCCCACGGCGCAAGAGGCGGGGCGCATCAGCATCAACCCCATCCGGCACATCGATCCCATGGGCACCATCGTCGTGCCGCTGGTGCTGTTGTTCGTCACCAAATTCATGGGCGGCGGCCTGCTGTTTGGCTGGGCCAAGCCGGTGCCGGTCAACTGGGGGCGGCTGCGCCGACCCAAGCAGGACATGCTCTGGGTGGCGCTCGCCGGCCCCGCGTCCAACCTGCTGCAGGCGATTGCCTGGGTGCTGCTGTGGCGTCTGCTGCTGCTCACGGGCATCGTACAGACGGGGGGCGACTTCTGGTCGCAGATGGCGTATGCCGGGGTGCAGGTCAACCTGATCCTCATGGCGCTCAACCTGGTGCCGCTGCCGCCCCTGGACGGCGGGCGCATCGTCTTCAGCCTGCTGCCCCCGCGCATGGCGTGGCAGTATGGCCGCATCGAGCCCTACGGCATCGTCATCCTCATCGTGCTCATGATGCTGGGCTGGTTGTGGCCGCTCATGCAGCCGCTCCTGGCCCTGGGCCACTGGATCGTCAGTGGATTTTTGTAAACCCGGGCCGCGAATCCGGTAAACTTGGTTTTTTTCTCGCCCGGGAAGTCGCTCGGGCGTTTTTCGGAGGCATCCCTCATCATGGCCGGCTCGGATTCATCCCTTCCAGTCCTTCAGGGCAGTATGGTGGCCCTGGTTACGCCCATGCATCCAGACGGGCAGCTGGATCTCGAAGCCTTTCGAAAACTGATCGATTGGCACGTCGAGCAAGGCACCGACGCCCTGGTGGTGGTCGGCACGTCCGGCGAATCGCCCACCGTCACGGTGCAAGAACAGGCCGAACTCATCGAGCTGGCGGTGCGCCATGCCGATGGCCGCATCCCGGTCATCGCGGGCACCGGCGGAAACTCCACCGCCGAGGCCATCGAGCTGCAGCGCCACGCCTACGCGGCGGGGGCCACAGCGGGGCTGACGGTCGTGCCGTACTACAACAAGCCTACGCAAGAGGGCCTGTACCAGCACTTCCGCGCCATCGCCGAATCCGTCGAACTGCCCAGCATCCTGTATAACGTGCCCGGGCGCACAGTGGCCGATCTCTCCAACGAGACCATCCTGCGCCTGGCACAGGTGCCCGGCATCATTGGCGTCAAAGACGCCACCGGCAACATCGCCCGGGGCGCCCAGCTGATTGCCGCCGCGCCCGCCGGGTTCCACGTCATCAGCGGCGACGACCCCACGGCGGCGGCCCTCATCCTGCTCGGGGGGCGCGGCAATATTTCAGTCACGGCCAACGTCGCCCCGCGCCTGATGCACGAACTGTGCGCCGCGGCCCTGCGCGGCGACGTGCTTGAAACCCGCCGTCTCAATGCCGTGCTGTCCACGCTCAACCGGGTCTTGTTCCTCGAAGCCAACCCCATCCCCGTGAAATGGGCCGTGGCCGAAATGGGGCTCATTCAGCTCAGCTACCGGCTGCCGCTCACTCCCCTGTCCGATTCCTTCCGCGCAACCGTGCGCCAGGCCTTGATTGATGCAGGTTGCCTCTAACATGAAGATGAAACGTTCGCCCCTAGTCACTGGCGTCACGCTGGCCAGCCTGCTGGCACTGTCCGCCTGCTCCTCTTTCAACCAGCTGACGGGGCAATCTGAGTCCGTCGAATACAAGAGCACGGTTACCGGTGAACCGCTCTCCATCCCGCCCGACCTCACCCAGGCCAGCGACAACACCCACTATCGGGCGCCCGAAGGCGTGGCCACGCTCAGTGCATACGCGGCGGGCCAAAAGGCGCAAAGCGCCAACCCGGCTGATCGCGTGCTGCCGCAGACGGCGGGCGTGCAGGTGATGCGCGATGGCGCCTTGCGCTGGCTGGTGGTCAGCGAGCCCGCTGAAACCCTGTATCCCAAACTCATCGAGTTCTGGGGTAATCAGGGCTTCACCATCCAGTCGCAAAACCCCAAGGCCGGCCTCATCGAGACCGATTGGGCCGAGAATCGGGCCAAAATCCCCGAGGGCTGGCTGCGCAGCGCGCTGGGCAGCGTGCTCGATCAAGTCTTCGACAGCGGCGAGCGCGACCGCTTCACCATCCGGCTCGAACGCGACGCCAACGGCAAGACCGAAGTCTACGTCTCGCACCAGCACATGGAAGAAACCCCCACGTCCGATGGTACGGGCTTCAAGTGGGTGTTCGGCAAAGAAGACCAGGGGCTCAACGCCGCCATGCTGGCGCGCCTGATGGTCTATCTGGGCACTGACCAGCAAAAGGCCGCACAAGAGATCAAGGGTGCCACGCCAGATGCCGGCCCGGCCACCACCACGCAGCTGAGCAGCGGCCAGGCTTCCCTGATGGTGAACGAAACCTTCGATCGTGCCTGGCGCCGTGTCGGGGTGGCCATCGACTCCGCGCGCTTCACGGTCGAAGACCGCAACCGCGATCAGGGCGATTACTACATCCGCTACCTGGATACCGATACGGGCGAAAAGATCGAGCAGCAAACGGTCTTTGGCCGTCTGTTCGGTACGCGCAATGCCGCCGAGCCGCAAAAGTTCCGCGTCCACGTTGCGCAACAGGGCGGCGGCAGCGAAGTCACGGTGCTCGACCAGGATGGCAAGCAGCTTACCGACGCCACGGCGCGGCGCATCCTGACAGTCATCGACAAAAACCTGAAGGGGACACAGTAAGCGGACGCCGCCAGTGCCGCCAAGGCACTGCGGCTTCAAGGCTGATTCACGCAAAAGCCCCGTCTATTGGCGGGGCTTTTGCGTAATGCCGCCCGCTTTCGACCGTGGCGGGCGCGCGGAGCGATCAGGCGCAGGTCTGCAGGGGGGCGTCGTGCGCGCGGGATGGGAGGGTGCCCAGCGTTGTGCCGAACCATCCCAGTTCCGCTCCCAGGGCTGTTACGTCACCCACGATGACGAGGGCGGGCGATTGGATGGCGTGTGCCTGTGCCTGCGTTTCGATGGTATCCAGCGTGGTGTGCAGCACCCGTTGTTCGGGCCGCGAGCCGTTTTCCACGATGGCGCAGGGAGTCTGCGGCGCGAGGCCGTCGGCCAGCAGTTGCTGGCGCAGGGTGGGCAGGCGTTCGACCCCCATGTAAAAGACGTGCGTGCGACCGGTGTCCGGGGCGGGTGTTGTCGCAGGCGTGCTGCGCGCCGTTGTGGGCGCCACAGTGTCGTGCCGCCGGTGCGCCGTCGCCAGGGTGAGCGACTGGGCGTGGCCGCGCTGGGTCAGCGGGATGCCGGCGTAGGCGCCGCAGGCCAGCGCGGCGGTGATGCCGGGCACGACTTCGTAGGCGATGCCGTGGCGGCGCAGGTATTGCAGCTCTTCGCCACCGCGGCCAAAGATCATCGGGTCGCCGCCCTTCAGGCGCACCACGCAGCGCCCCTGGCGCGCGTGCGAGGCCATCAGCGCGTGGATACGCGCCTGGGTGGATTCGTGCGGGCCGCCCACGCGCTTGCCCACGTCGATCACCTCGGCGTCGCGCCGCGCCAGGGCCAGTACCTCGGCGCTCACCAGACGGTCGGTGAGAATCACGTCGGCTTCGTTCAGGGCCCGCAGGCCACGCAAGGTGAGCAGGCCGGGGTCGCCGGGGCCCGCGCCCACCAGCACGACTTTGCCCACGGGAGCCTGGGTATCCTGGCCCAACGCTTGCGTCAGCAGCGCCTCGGCCTCGGCTGGACGCTGGCGGCGCAGGGCGCCCAGAACGGGGCCATCGAGCAGCCAGTCGTAGAAGTCGCGCCGTGCCCGCAGCTGGGGGCGCGCCTGGCGGATCGCCAGGCGCTGGCGCTGCGCCAGGGCCGCCAGGGCGCCCAGCGCGGGCTCGAACAGGGATTCAATGCGCTCGCGCAGGCGCCGCGCGATCACCGGCGCGCTGCCGCCCGATGAGATGGCGATGGTCAGCGGCGCGCGATCGACGATGGCGGGCACCTGCGCGCTGGAGAGCGCGGCGTCGTCCACCACGTTGCAGAAAATCCGCCGGGCTTCGGCGGCCTGCGCCACCTGGCGGTTGAGCGCGGTGTTGCTGGTGGCCGCGACGACGAACCAGGCCGTGTCGAGCCAGGCGGGGTCGAAGGGCGCCAGGCGCAGTTCGATCGTGCCCGCCTGCGCGCGGGCCTGCACCTGGGGGTGCGCCGCGTGGGCACCGACGATGACGCGTGCCCCGGCGGACAGCAGCAGGCCGATCTTGCGGTCGGCCACAGGGCCCGCGCCGACCACCAGCACCGTGCGGCCTTTCAGTTGGGTGAAGAGCGGAAACAGATCCATGACGTCACACCACCCCGGTGCGTACCAGGAAGTCGCCAAACGCCTCGCTCGTCTGGCGCTGCGTCGCGTACGCGCCAAAGAGCGTGTCCAGACTGTCCAGGATTTCCGGCTCGGCGATGTTTTCTTTATAGAGGCGGTTGAGCCGCTCGCCAACGAAATCCGCCCCCAGGCGCAGGTCGTAGCGGCCCAGGGCGCGGCCGACCAGGGCGATCTCGCCCAGATAGGGCCGCGAGCAGCCGTTGGGGCAGCCCGAAATGCGCAGCAGGATGGGCTCGTCGCGCAGGCCGTGCTTGTCGAGCAGGGCTTCGAGCTTGGGCAGCAGAATGGGCGTGTAGCGCTCGCTCTCGGCCATGGCCAGGCCGCAGGTGGGCAGGGCCACACAGGCGATGTGATGGCGGCGGATGCCGCTTTGCGCCTTGTAGCCGTCCAGCCCGTATTCCTCGACCAGGGCATCGATGGCCGGGCGGTCGGCCTCGTCCACGTTGGCGATCACCAGGTTCTGGTTGCAGGTGAGGCGGATTTCCCCCTTGAGCACTTTGGCGATCTCGCGCATGCCGGTCTGCAGGCGCAGGCCGTCGTGATCCCACAGGCGACCCGAGGCGATGTACAGCCCCAGGTGCCAGCGGCCATCCTGGCCGCGTGCCCAGCCGTAGCGGTCACCGTTGCTTTCGAAGCGGTAAGCGCGCGCCGCTTGCAGGGTGCGTCCGCTGCGTTCCTGAATCTGTGCGCGAAACCAGTCCACCCCCAGGCGATCGACCGTGTATTTCAGGCGCGCGTGCTGGCGTTCTTTGCGGTCGCCGTGGTCGCGTTGCAGCGTGACCACGGCCTCGGCCACGGCGATCAGGTCGTCGGGCGTGACGAAGCCCACCATCGAACCCAGCCGCGGATACGTGGTGGGGTCGCCCGCCGTCGCCCCCATGCCGCCGCCCACGGCCACGTTGAAGCCTTGCAGTGTGCCGTTCTCGATGATGGCCACCAGGCCCAGGTCATTGGCGAAGACGTCGCAGTCGTTGGTGGGCGGAATGGCAATGCCGATCTTGAACTTGCGTGGCAGGTAGGCCGAATTGTTGCCGTAGATGGGTTCGTCGTCCGCCGCTTCGCCGACCTTTTCACCGCCCAGCCAGATTTCGGCGTAGGCCGTGGTGCGCGGCAGGAAGTGGTTGGAGAGCTTCAGCACCCAGGCTTGCGTCAGCGCGTGTTCGCTGGACAGGTACGGGTTGACCGAACTGATCACCTGGCGGTTGACGTCGCCGCAGGCGGCGATCGTGGTGGCCCGGGCCGCGTGGATGCCCTGCATGAAGGCGCGCAGATTGCGCTTGAGAATCCCGTGCCACTGGAAGGTCTGGCGCGTGGTGATGCGAAGGCCGCGCGTGGCGTAGTCTTGTGCCAGTTGATCCAGCGCCAGCCACTGTTCGGGCGGGATGACGCCGCCTGGCAGGCGGGCGCGCACCATGAATGCGTAGGCGGGTTCCAGTTTTTGCTTGCGCCGCTCGTCGCGGATGTCGCGGTCGTCCTGCATGTAGCTGCCATGAAACTTCAGCAGCTTGGTGTCCGCCTCGGGGATGGCGCCGGTGACCGGGTTTTCGAGTTCCTTGGCGATGGTGCCGCGCAGAAAGCGACTTTTGGTCTTGATGTCTTCAAGCGGAGAGAGGGGAGAAATGCTCATGTCGGGTCAACTGGAATGGAAAAAGGTGCCCACCGGCAACCGGACGAGCCGGTGCCTGGATGAATGTGGATGGGGACAATCGGGGGAGGGTGGCGTGTTCAGTACACGTCGCGCGCGTAGCGGCCTTGGGCTGAAAGATCGTCCAGCCATTGGCGGGCGCCTTCTTCGTCCAGCCCCCCCTGGTCGCGGGCGATCTCCAGCAGGGCGGCATTGACGTCGCGGGCCATACGGTTGGCATCGCCGCAGACGTAGACATGGGCACCGGCCTGAATCCAGTCGTAGACGTCGGCGCCTTGTTCCAGCAGCTTGTGCTGCACATAGACCTTGTCGCCCTGGTCGCGCGAGAAAGCCAGGTCGATGCGGTTCAGGCTGCCGTCCTTCAGGGCCTGCTGCCATTCGGTCTGGTAGAGAAAGTCGCTGGTGAAGTGCGGGTTGCCGAAAAACAGCCAGTTGCGCCCGTCGGCGCCCGCTTCGGCGCGAGCCTGCACGAAGGCGCGAAACGGCGCCACGCCCGTGCCTGCGCCGATCATGATGATGTCGCGCGCCGGGTCGGCGGGCAGGCGAAAACGGCTGTTTTCCTCGATGAAGACCGGCACCGTTTCGCCTTCGGCCCGTTCGGACAGAAAGTGCGAGGCTACTCCCCAGCGGGATTCACCGTCCTGCTCGAAGGCCACATGGCCCAGGGTCAGGTGCACCTCGTCTTCGGAGACCGCCGTGCTCGATGCGATCGAATACAGCCGGGGCGTGAGGGGGCGCAAGGCGGCTACCAGTTCGGGCCCGCTCCAGCGGCTGGGCCATTGGCGCAGCGCGTCGATAAGTTGATGGCTGCCTAGATAGGCGGCCAGCTGCTCGCGGGCTTCGGGTTTCAGCAGCTCGTTGAGCGAGGCCTGCTGGGCGCGCTCAGCCAGCGCCGTCAGAAAAGGCCGGGTCAGCACGGTCAGTTCGCGGTAACGCCCCAGCCATTCGCCCAGCGGGCGCTGGGTGCCCTGGTGATCCACCGTGTCGGCGGCATTCAGCCCCGTGGTCTCCAGGATGCGCGCTACCAGCGTGTCGTCCTGCACCGGCCAGACGCCCAAGGCATCGCCCGGTTCATATTGCAGATTGCTGCCTTCCAGTGAGAGTTCGATGTGGCGCACGTCGCGGTCGCTGTCGCGCCCGGTGATGGGTTGGTTGAGCAGCACCTCGGCCTGAAAGGGGCGATCTCGCGTGAATTTCTCGGCCTGGGGGTGCAGCGGCGTCACCGTCGCCTGCGGCGCGGCGGCGCCGCCCGGTTTCAGGGCTTCACGGGCCTGTTCCAGGGCCTTGGTCTGCCAGGGGCCCGCCACGGTGTCGATGTCCAGGTCGGCGGTGCCTGCGTCTTGCAGGCGCTGCGCGCCCAGTTCAGCCAGGCGGGCATCCACCTTCTGGGAAATGCCACAGAAAGACGGATAGCTGGAATCGCCCAGCCCCAGCACGGCGTACTTCAGCCGGGGCAGCTTGGGTGCCCGCTTGCCCAGCACGAACTCCACCCAGGCGATGGAATCGTCCGGGGCGTCGCCGTCGCCCTGGGTGCTCATGACGACGTACAGCAGCTGTTCGTCTTTCAGTTCTTTGGTCTTGTACTGGTCGGCGCGCACCAGGCGGGCTTCCAGCCCCTGTGCCTGCACCTGTTCGTAGAGTTGCGTGGCGAGCCGCTTGGCGTTGCCCGTCTGGCTGCCGTACAGAATGGTCAGCCGCTGCGCCGCGTCCGTGGCGGGGGCGGCGGCGACGCTCAAGGGCGGTGCCGCGACGGCTTCGCGGGCGGGCTGGCGGGCCTGGGCAATGCCGGCAAAATAACCCGACAGCCAGTGCAGGCTGGAGGATTCCAGTGTGCCGGCCAGTTCGGCAATCAGCGTATGGTGGGCCTCGGGGACGTAATTGGGCGCGAGCATGGCATGACCTTGGTCAGACGAAAGAAGCGTCCATTCTGAGGGGCTTCCGGCATGCCGTGAACGAAGCGATGCTTATGTTTTTATGCGCATATAAGCAAATATCCCGGGGGATGGTGCGCGCCTTTGGTGGGCATCGGCCTCAGGCCCGTTGCGACAGGGCCTGGCTTGCGGACAGGTCGAGGTGTTCGGGGTGGGCGTACACCGTGAAGCGGTCTTCGCGTGCGAACCCGGCCAGCAGGATGCCCGCCGAGTGGGCCAGCTCGATGGCGAGGGTGGTGGGGGCCGAGACGGCCACCAGCGCGCGTACGCCCGCCGCGTGGGTTTTCTGCACCATCTCGAAACTGGCCCGGCTGGACACCACGATGAAGCCCTGGGTGCGGTCGGTGGGTTCGCACAGCAGACGGCCGATGAGTTTGTCGAGGGCATTGTGGCGGCCCACGTCTTCGTAGATGAAGGCGATGCTGCCTTGTGTCGTGGCCCAGGCGGCGGCGTGCGTGGCGCCAGTGAGGTTGTGCAGGGGCTGACATTGTCGCAGCTGGCCCAGGGCGTGGTCGATGGCCGCGCGCGTCCAGGGGCTTGCGGGCGCGGCCAGGGCTGGCAGGGCACGAGGCACTTCGCCCAGGCTTTCCACGCCGCACAGGCCGCAGCTGGTGCGCCCCATGAGGCTGCGGCGGCGCAGCTTGAGGGCGTGCAGCCGGGCGCTGGTGATGCGCAGATGGGCAATCAGGCCCAGGGCCGTGGTCTCGACGTCGAGATCCAGCACGTCGGCGGGGGATTCGATGATGCCTTCGGTAAACGAAAAGCCCAGGGCCAGTTCTTCGATGTGTGCGGGGCTGGCCATCAGGGCGGCGTGCGAGATGCCGTTGTATTCCAGCGCCACGGCCTGTTCGCGGGCGATGTCGTCGTGACCGGCGTCGGCCTGCGGGCCGCGCACCCGGACGACGTCGCGCAGGACGTGCGGGGTGTTGCCTGCCAGGGCTTCGGGGGTGAAGGCGGAATTGATCAGGGCCATGGCAAAGAATGGCGGAAGGCAGCAGGAGTCGAACCTACCTGGGAACGTCTGACGCCCCCCACTGGGTTTGAAGCCCAGCCGTGCCACCGGACACGCATGCCTTCCTTGTGAGCCATTATGACAGTTTTTTCCAAAATGCCGCGCTGTCCCCACGGGGGACGTGCCGGTCGCGCAGGCGCCGCGTATAGCCTGCCCGGTCGAAGAATTCGAGTACCTGGATGGCGCGCTTGCGTCCCAGCCCGCTGGCATCGCGAAACTGGGCCGCCGTGACGCCCTGCGCGCCGCCAAGGGTGTCCAGCAAGGCGGCCAGGCGGGCGATCTGCTGCCGGTCGTAGAACAGGTCGGGCACCACCTGGTGCAGGTGCCCCGTGCGGGCCATCTTGCGCAGCAGGCCGCGCACCTGGTCTTCGGCCTGCTGGTGCTGTTTGGCGAGGTCGCGCACCCAGGGTGGGTCGTAGGCCCCGCTGTGGATCGCCTGCCCCAGGTCTTGCGCGAGGCGCGCTTCTTCGGGGGCCAGGGTGATGGTGTGGCTGGGCAGGTGCAACCAGGGGCCGTTGCGCGCCAGCCGCCCGTCACTGACGAGTGCGTCGCACAGGGCGGCCCAGAGAGATTCGCTGGCCGTGGGCAGGGCCATGCGCCGCAGGCGGGCGGCGTCGATGCCGGGTTCTTCGGGCCAGCGTTCGTGGTAGTGGCCCAGCACGTCCAGCACGCTCTGGCCGAGCGCATCCCAGTGGGCGCGCGCGATGAGGATGCGGCTGGCGTGCGTCGCCCGGGCCTGCACCCAGAGGATGTCCGGCGCGAGGTCGTCCGCCTGCGCCGGGCGCCCGAGCAGGCGCAGCAGCACGGGTTCGGCCAGCCCCATCGGGGCCTGCCGCACCAGGGCAGCCAGCTGGGCGTCTTGCTGGAAGCGGCTGAGGGACTGCAGCCAGGCCAGGCGCTGCGCCGACTTGCGCTTGCGTTCGGGGGCGTTGGCGTCCAGCACCGTGCCGCCGCCGATGGTCTGGCTGGCCTGTGCGTTGCGGATGATGAAACGATCCGCCGCCATGGCGCACACGGGGGTGTCGAACACCAGCTGCACCCAGCCCGTCTGGCCCGGCGCGAGGACGTCGGCCGACAACGGCACGGCGTGCGCCAGCTGGTGGCTGGCCCCCAGGTGGACGTGCACTGGCGTCCAGGCGCGGATGGGGTGCTCGGCGCTGGCCAGCAGGCGCAGTTGCGTATCGATGTGGGTCGCGGGCACGAAGCAGCGTTGATCCGCGATCCAGTTGCCGCGCTCGATGCTGCCGAGTTCGACGCCGGTGATGTTCAGCGCGCAGCGCTGGCCCGCGTCGGCGTGCGTGGCGGCCTGGTTCTGCGCGTGGATCGAGCGCACCCGGACGGGCTTGCCCTGCGGCATCAGGTGCAGCACGCTTGCCGGGTCGTCCAGGCGCACCGTGCCCGCCTCGACCGTGCCGGTGACGATGGTGCCGTGCCCGGGCAGCGAGAAGGCGCGGTCGATGGCCAGGCGAAACAGGCCCTGGCTGTCGTGACGGGTGAACTGCCGCGATTGCGTATACAGATGGGCCAGCAGCGCCCGCAGGGCGGGCGAATCGGCCTGTGTGGCATCCACCGTGAAGCGCGCAGCATCGGCCAGGAACGTATCCGCCGTCAGGGCCTGGATTTGCTGCAGCGCCGTGGCCTGCCGGGCGTCGTCGGCGCGGTCGCATTTGGTGAGCACGACCGCGCCGTGGCGGATGCCCAGCAGGGTGAGGATGGCCAGGTGCTCGCGGGTTTGCGGCATGACGCCGTCGTCGGCGGCCACCACCAGCAGGCCGAAGTCGATGCCGCTGGCCCCGGCCGCCATGGTGTGTACCAGGCGCTCGTGGCCGGGCACATCGATGAAGCCCAGCGTGGCGCCGTCCGCCGCGCTGAGATAGGCGTAGCCCAGCTCGATCGAGATGCCGCGTTTTTTTTCTTCGGCCAGGCGGTCAGTGTCCACCCCGGTGAGCGCGCGCACCAGCGTGGTCTTGCCGTGGTCGATGTGGCCAGCCGTACCGATGATCATGCGTCGGGGGCCTCCAGTTGGGCTGTGAAGGCGGCTTCGTCGGCGGGTTCGAGACAGCGCAGGTCGAGCCACAGAGTATCTTGGGCAATGCGCCCGATGACGGGGCGTGGCAGCTGGCGCAGGCGCTGTTCGAGCGCGTGCAGGGCCTTGCCGCCGCGGCCCGCACCGCTGCTGCGAATGCCCAGGCCATAGCTGGGCAGCTGATCGACGGGCAGGGCGCCGCTGCCGATCTGGCTGAACAGGGGCTCGGCGCTGACTGTGTACTGTCGCGTGACGGCCTGTTGCACGTGCGCCTGCAGCCGCAGGGCCTGTTGCCGCATTTCGCCCATGGGGCGGGTGAGCAGGCGCAGGGTGGTGAGCCGCTGGGCCAGGTGTTCGGGGTCGCGGTACAGCTGCAAGACGGGTTCGAGCGCGGCGAGCGTGAGCTTGCCCACCCGCAGCGCGCGCTTGAGCGGGTTTTTCTTGATGCGTTGGATGAGTTCGCGGCGGCCGACCAACAGCCCCGCCTGCGGGCCACCCAGCAGCTTGTCGCCGCTGAATGTGACGATGTCGGCCCCGGATTCGATGGTCTGGCGCACGGTGGTTTCTTTGGGCAGCCCCCACTGGGTGAGGTCGAGCAGGGTGCCGCTGCCCAGATCGACGGCGCTGGGGATGCCCGCCGCCCGGGCGATGCGCGCCATGGCATCGACCTCGACGCTGTGCGTGAAGCCCGAGATGGCGTAATTGCTGCAATGCACTTTCATCAGCAGGCCGGTACGCGCGGTGATGGCTTGTTCGTAGTCGGCGGTATGGGTGCGGTTGGTGGTGCCGACTTCGCGCAGCTTGGCGCCGGCGCGCTGCATGATGTCGGGTACGCGAAAGGCCCCGCCGATTTCGACCAGTTCGCCGCGCGAGACGATGACTTCGCGCCGGTTGGCGAGCGCATTGAGCATGAGGAAGACGGCGGCGGCATTGTTGTTGACGACGGTGGCGGCCTCGGCGCCGGTCAGTTCGCAGATGAGTTCGCCGATGAGGTCGTCGCGGTCGCCCCGGCGCCCGGTTGCCAGGTTGAATTCGAGGTTGGCGGGGGCCTGCATGGCCTGCACGACCGCCTGGATGGCGGCCTCGGGCAGCAGGGCGCGGCCCAGATTGGTGTGCAGCACCGTGCCCGTGAGGTTGAAGACGGCCTGCAGCCGGGGCCGTGCGGCGACGGCCAGGCGATCGCGTGCCTGAGCAAGCAGGGTGGCCACCGCCAGCGCCTCGGGGCTGGCCTGCCCGCGAAGCACCTGTTCACGGGCCTCGGACAGCAGGGCGCGCAGGGCCGACAGCAGCTGGCTGCGCCCGTGCCGGGCAATGAGCGCGGCGCTGCCCGCGTCGCCCAGCAGCCGATCGACGCTGGGGATGTCCGACAGGCGGGCAGCGGCCCGCGCGGGCTGGGGAATGGCTGCCATGATGCCGCGCCTATTCGGAGGTGGCGGCGGCGCCCTGCCACAGCAGCGGGTTGCCGCTGGCGCGCGAATAGCCGGCTTCGCCCATCAGGACGTCGAGCGGAATGCTGGCCAGGTCGTCGGCCACGGGTTCGACCTCGAGGTCTTTTTCCTGGTTGAAGAGCTTGCGGTAGCTGTGGCATTCGTCGCAGGATTCGGCCTGGATGGCTTCGGGGCCGCCTTCGATGCTGTGGTACAGGATGGATTTGTTGTTCTCGCAGTGCGTACAGGTGACGCGCACGACGTGCCATTCGGTGGCGCACAGCGAACAGCAGAGAAAGCGCAGGCCGTCGCGCGTGCCGCCCACCCGCTGGATGCTGGCCACGGGCAGGCTGCCGCAGACCGGGCAGGTGCCAAACGGCGTGCCATGGGGCACCTGGACGGGGTCGAGGCGACTGGCCTGGGCCGTCCAGTACACCTGCAGGGCAGCCATTATGAAAGGTGCCTGCTGGCAGTCGATGTCGGCGTCGCGTTCGGCCAGAATGGCGTCCGCCAGCGATTCAAGGTCGTCGGGCGACTGGGTGCGCAGCGTCTGCAGCTGAGTCATGACGCTGCGCGTCTGCGGAGTGAGCGTGTCGAGCCCCGCCAGCTGATCGAGCAAGGCCTGCAGCACGTGCCGCCAGCTGGGGTCGCGTTCTCGGCCGATGGCCTGCAAGGGCGGCATGCCGTGTGCCTGGGCCAGTTGCAGGGCTTCGGGGTCGAGAGTGGGGGCCGGGCAGTCGGGCAGCAGCCGGTGCTGGATGTCGGCGATTTGCGCCATCAGCTGCAGGTAGGCCGCGGCTGCGTGGCCCGCCGAGAGCTGCCGCAGCCGGGCGGCCCGTTCGGCGAAAACGGTGCCGCCTTCGGGCAGGCGCAGACGGGGGATTTTCGTGTGGTCCAGCGATTCGATTTCGCCGCGTTCGAGGATACGTTGCAACGTGTTCTCCTGAAAGACTGACTGCCTGCGTACCGCCAGGCAGTCATGGATCATCGGCCCTGGGAAAGAGCGTAGCGCCTATTTGCGGGCGGCCTTCTGCGTCTGGCGAAACCAGGCGTGGTGGTGTTTCCAGGCCCAGCCCGCCGTGACGCTGCCGCGCGTCATGGCGCGCATCGAGCCCTTGACCCAGATGCCCGCGTAGATGTGGATGATGATGGTGCAGATCATGACGAAGGCGAAAATGGCATGCAGCGCCGACGCCAGCTGCACCACGCCCATGCTGAAGTACAGGCTGAAGTATTCGCGCCACATCACCAGGCCCGTGAGGATGAGCCCGATCATGCAGATGACGGATACCCAGTACACCAGCTTCTGCCCGGCGTTGTAGCGCCCGACTTCGGGCACCCTTTCTTCGTGCTTGTTGATGACGTCGTTGACATGACACAGCCATTGGCGGTCGCTTTTGCCGATGCCGTTGTGACGGATCATGCGCAAGGCCAGGATCAAGAACAGCAGGAACATCAGCACGCCCACGAATGGGTGCAGGATGCGCGTCCAGGTGCCGCCTCCGAAGAGGTTGGTGAGCCAGAACAGGGCCGGATGGAACAGGGCGAGCCCCGAGAGCGCCAGCAGGATGAAGAGGATGGCCACCGCCCAGTGGTTGCTGCGCTGGCTGGCGGTGTACCGATCGATAAGCCTGGGGGTATCGCTCATGATGACGTCTCCTCGTCTCTGGCCTTTTGTTCGTCCTCTTCCGTGACTTCGTTGGGGCCCACCCGCATGTAGTGGAAGAACCCGGCAAAGGCGGTCAGTGCCATCACGGCCAGCCCGATGGGCTTGGCCACCCCCTTCCAGAGGGACACGGTGGGGCTGATGACAGGGTCTTTGGGCAGATTGCTGTAGATTTCCGGCTTGTCGGCGTGATGCAGCACGTACATGACGTGGGTGCCGCCCACCCCCGCAGGGTCGTACAGGCCGGCCTGGTCGAAGCCGCGCGACTTCAGGTCAACGATGCGCTCTTCGGCCTTCTGGATCATTTCTTCCTTGGTGCCGAAGGTGATGGCACCGGTAGGACAGGTCTTGACGCAGGCGGGCTCTTGGCCCACCGCGACACGATCCGAGCACAGCGTGCACTTGTAGGCCTTGTTGTCCTTTTTGGAGATGCGCGGCACGTCGAAGGGGCAGGCCGTGACGCAGTAGCCGCAGCCGATGCAGTTTTCCTGGTGGAAATCCACAATGCCGTTGTTGTACTGGATGATCGCGCCCGGTGAAGGGCAGGCCTTCAGGCAGGCGGGGTCTTCGCAGTGCATGCAGCCATCTTTGCGGATGAGCCATTCGAGCGTGTTGCTCTCGGGCTCTTCGTACTCGGCGTAGCGCATGACCGTCCAGGAGTTTTCGGTGAGATCCATGGGGTTGTCGTATACCCCATGGTTGATGCCCACGTCGTCTCGCAGGTCGTTCCATTCCATGCAGGCCACCTGACAGGCCTTGCAGCCGATGCAGATGGTGGTGTCGATGAGCTTGGCCACCCCACCTCCAACCACGATGTCGCGTTGGCTGGGTGGAGGCGTCGTGGTGGCGGAGCTCCGTTTGATGTCCAGGGATTGCAATGCCATGACGGGCTCCTACACTTTTTCCACGTTGACCAGGAAAGCCTTGAACTCAGGCGTCTGAGTGTTGGCGTCTCCGACGGGCGGGGTGAGGGTGTTGGTGAGATACCCGGGTTTGGCCAGCCCCACGAACCCCCAGTGCAGCGGAATACCCACCTGATGCACCGTCTTGCCGTCCACCTGCAAGGCTTTGATGCGCTTGGTGACCACTGCCACCGCCTTGATGAAGCCCCGGTTGGACGACACCTTGACCTGCTGGCCGTCCTGGATGCCGAGCTCTTTGGCCAGCGCCTCGCCGATCTCGACGAACTGCTGCGGCTGGATGATGGCGTTGAGCTTGGCGTGCTTCGTCCAGAAGTGGAAGTGCTCGGTGAGACGGTAGGTCGTGCCCACGTAGGGGAACTTGGCCGCCGTGCCGAAGGATTCGCGGTCGTCCTTGAAGACCCGGGCGGCCGGGTTGTTGAGCGCGCGCTTGTCCTCGTACATCGGATTGCGGCCGATGGGGGTTTCGAAAGGTTCGTAGTGCGCGGGGAACGGCCCTTCGGCCAGCCCCTTGCGGGCGAAGAAGCGCGCCACCCCTTCGGCGTTCATGATGAAGGGCCCCATGCCGGCGGCCGGGTTTTCATCCAGTTTGTAGTCGGGGGTGTCGGCGCCCGTCCAGCGCTTGCCGTCCCAGTAGACGACCGTGCGATCCGGGTTGAAGGGTTTGCCTTCGAGGTCGCACGAGGCGCGGTTGTACATGATGCGCCGGTTGGCGGGCCACGACCAGGCCCATTTCAGCGTCTGGCCGATACCGGTGGGGTCGCTATTGTCGCGCCGGGCCATCATGTTGCCGTCGGGTGTCCAGCTGCCGGTATAGAGCCAGCAGCCGCCCGTGGTGGTGCCGTCGTCGCGCATTTCGCCAAAGCCCGCCAGCTGCTCGCCCGCCTTGCGTACGACGTTGCCGGTCTTGGGGTCGGTGAGATCGACGAGCGCTGCGCCGTTGATTTCCTTGGCCAGTTCCTGGGCCGTGGGGTTGCCGGGCACGGCGTAGGGCCACCAGAGTTTGGTGATGGGGTCGGGGAAGGCCCCGCCTTCTTTCTCGTACAAGGCCCGGATGCGCAGGTAGATTTGCGCCATGATCTCGATGTCGCTCTTGCCTTCGCCCGGCGGGTTGGCGGCTTTCCAGTGCCATTGCAGCCAGCGGCCCGAGTTGACCAGCGCGCCTTCTTCCTCGGCAAAGCAGGTGGTGGGCAGACGGAAGACCTCGGTCTTGATCTGGCTGGAATCAACGTCGTTGTATTCGCCCGCGTTGCGCCAGAAATCGGAGGTTTCCGTGATGAGCGGATCCATCGTGATGAGGAACTTGAGGTTGGACAACCCCTTGATGCTCTTGGCTTTGTAGGGCGACGAGGCCAGCGGGTTGAAGCCCTGGCAGATGTAGCCGTTCATCTTGCCCTGCACCATGAGCTCGGTGACCTGCATCATGTCGTAGAGCTTGTCCATCTTGGGCAGGTAGTCGTAGGCCCAGTTGTTGTCGGCCCGGGCGGCGTCTCCCCACCACGATTTCATGAGGCTGACGTGGAACTTACCGTAGTTCTGCCAGTAGCTCATGGCGTTGGGGCGCAGCGGCTTGTGAGCGCGTGCGGCGATGTAGGCGCCGTAGTCTTGCTCGCCATCCTTGGGCAGGGTGAGGTAGCCCGGCAGCAGTTCGGACATGAGGCCGATGTCGGTGAGCCCCTGGATGTTGGAGTGCCCGCGCAAGGCGTTCATGCCGCCGCCGGCCACGCCGATGTTGCCCAACAACAGCTGCACCATGGCGCCGGTGCGGATCATCTGCGAGCCGATGGAGTGTTGCGTCCAGCCCAGGGCGTACATGATGGTCATGGCGCGGTTGGGCACCGCGGTGGAGGCCATCATTTCGCAGACTTGCTTGAACTGCTCTGGGGTAGTGCCGCAGATGCGCGCGATCATGTCGGGCGTGTAGCGTTCGTAGTGTTTCTTGAGCAGGTTGACCACACAGCGCGGATGCTTGAGCGTGGGGTCGCTGCGCACGAAGCCCTGCTCGTCGCGCTCGTATTCCCAGGTGGAGCGGTCGTAGCTGCGGGAATCTTCGTCGTAGCCGGAGTACACGCCGTCGTTGAAAGCGAAGTCTTCGCGGACGATGAAGGGGAAATCAGTGTAATTGTTGACGTATTCGTGCTGAATTTTGTCGTTTTCGAGCAGGTAGCGGATGACCCCGCCCAAGAAGACGATATCGGTGCCCGTGCGGATGGGCACGTACACGTCAGCGACCGAAGCCGAACGCGTGAAGCGCGGATCGACCACGATGAGCTTTGCCTTGTTGTGCTGCTTGGCTTCGGTGACCCATTTGAACCCGCATGGGTGAGCCTCGGCGGCATTACCGCCCATGATGAGCACGACATCGGCGTTTTTGATGTCAACCCAGTGATTCGTCATGGCGCCACGGCCAAACGTCGGGGCAAGACCTGCCACCGTCGGACCGTGTCAGAAACGAGCCTGGTTGTCGAACCCAAGTGCACCCAGACTGCGGATGACCTTGTGGGTGATGTACGCGACCTCGTTGGACGTGGCCGAAGCGGCCAACATGCCCGTGGTGAGCCAGCGGTTGACGGTTTCACCCTTTTCGTTTTTCTGGATGAAGTTGGCGTCGCGGTCGGCCTTCATGAGCTTGGCGATGCGGTCGTAGGCGTCGTCCCACGAGATTTGCTGCCATTTGTCGGAACCCGCCGCGCGGTATTCCGGATGCTTGAGCCGGTTGGGACTGTTGATGAAGTCGAGCAGCCCCGCGCCCTTGGGACAGAGCGTGCCGCGGTTGACCGGGTGATCGGGGTCGCCCTCGACGTGCATGACGGTTGCCGTCGCGTTTTTGGCACCATCGCCCAGGCTGTAGAGCAGTACGCCACAGGCCACGGAACAGTAGGGACAGGTGTTGCGGGTGACTTTCATGCGCGCGAGCTTGTACTGTCGTACTTCCGCCAGGGCCGGGCTGGGGGCCGCCCCCAGCAAGGTCAGGCTGGAGCCCGTCAGTGTTGCCCCCGTCACCTTGAAGAACTGCCGACGACTCATGTTCAACATGGTGTCCTCCAGATCAAGAGTGGGATGACTTGTAAGAAATATTGTTGTTTATTGTTGTTGTGTGTAAACGTGAGATTACCCCGTGTTACGTGGGGTATGAGCGCAGTATGGCCTTGTGGGGCAAAAAAACCAACCCTGATAGGGTTTTTCCTCATACGGGATGAGGGGTATTGCCAGCGGCGAGTGCCGCGCGAGCTGAAAGAGCAGGCGAAGACGATGCGTGCCTGCTGTGGGCAGGTCTGCGTGCGGGGTGCTTGATTGGCGACCGCACCGCCGCCGCTGGCGGGGCGGCCTGGCGGACAGGTGCGGTGATGAAAGAAACGCGGCCTAGCCGTGTTCGACACTGGGGTGGATTTGGCGTACCCGGTGCAGTGTGTTCTTGTCGGTGTGGTGCATCGAAGCCCCTGTGGCGGCGAGCTTCAGCACCAGGCTTGAGACATAGCTGAAGGTGCCGTCGGCATTGAAGGTGAACGAGCTTTCGAAGGCGGTGGCTTCGGCGTGTTCAAGCAGGTACTTGTTTTGCGACAGGCCATACGATTTGGAACCCGGCTCGGCCTTGAAATGCAGGGTCTTGTCGCGTGGGCCGGCGTTGCCGCCCGCCAGAATGGCCAGGCCGCGCGGCACGGCAAAACATCGCATGATCTGGCCATTGGCCTTGTCCCACAGCAGATAGCCCACTTCGTCGTGGAAAGGATCCATGGCTTCTTCGCCGTGGCGCCAGGCCGTCATGCCGTAGTTCAGGCCTTCCATGGTCTGGTGGCCGTTTTCGACGATGGGGATGGGGTGGAACCAAGCCTTTTCAAAGTAGCCGGTCTGGGATGTTTCGTCATCCTTGTTGTGGTAAGACAGATCGACGCCGACGTCGCCTTCCCACTCGCCGACCAGCGGGGTGAGTGGCCCAAGTTTTTGCGGACCCAGGATTTCAGCCATGATGACCTCCACGGAAATAGGACAATAGAGCATTCACCGTACTCCTTGTTCGTACAGGTCGCCAATTGTTTGTATGCATCCTCGCGATTGCCGAAATCGATGAAGCGGCCCCGGTGCGGAGTGCGTCCGGGGCCGCTGGGGTATCCGCAGCCCGGGCCGTGTGGGGCCGTCCGGGGCGCGTGTGGCGGGCAGAGCCGTGCGTCAGGCGGCGTCTTGCCAGTGCGCCCAGCCTTCCTGCAGCCATTCGTCCAGGTGGGCGCGCGTGTGCGCGTCGAGTGCGCGGATGGCCTCGGCGGGCAGCGCGCGCTCGTCCGCCAGGGTCTGCAGGGCGGGCTCGGAGGCGCAGGCGGCGACTTCGCCGTTGATGAACAGCTGGGCGCCGCTGTACATCAGGCGCGTGCAGCGGTCGAGCACCAGGCGGCCCGTGGCTGGCACCGTCTCGGCCAGGGCGACGGCGGTTTCGGTGGGGTCGAACAGGGCGTTGTCCGGCAAGGATGTCAGCCACTGGCCCAGAAAGCGGGCGGCAACGGCCTCGTCCAGGCGAATCTGTTTCAGGGTGTCGAGCGTGGCCTGCACCAGGTGCGGCGGCAGCGCCGCCGGGGTGCGGGTGGCGGGGGTGTCGGCGTCGGTGTACAGCGTGGCGAGATCCGCGCCGGGCAGGCACGGGTGCCCGTAGAGCCCGGGATCACCCAGGTGTTGGGCCGAGATCTGATCCGCCGCCGATTCGAGCAGGCCGCGAGCCAGCGTCGCCTGGCTGGGTACGCGAAAGCCGATGGATAGCGTCATGCAGTCGTTGCCGATGGCCACGCCATCGTGGCAGACGTGCGGTGGCAGGTAGAGCATGTCGCCCGGTTCCAGGATGTCGTCGGCCTCGGGCTGGAAATCAGCCAGAATTTTCAGCGGCATGCCTGGCACGAGCGTGCGGTCGGCCTGGCAGCTGGTGCGCCAGCGCCGCCGCCCGTAGCCTTGCAGCAGAAAGACGTCGTAGCTGTCGTAATGCGGGCCCACGCCGCCGCCGTCGGTGGCGATGCTGATCATCAGGTCGTCGAGTCGCGCGTCCGAAATAAAGCGAAACTGGCGCATGAGCGCGGCGGACTCGTCATCGTGCAGATCGACGCTTTGCACGAGCAGCGTCCATTTGGGCTGCGCGGCGGGTGGAAAGCGCCGGAAGGGCCCGTGCTTCATGGTCCAGCCCTTTTCGCCCTGCGTGATGAGGCGCGACTCGACCTCTTCGCGGCGCGCGAGGGTCTGGATGTCCTTGAGCGTGACGGGCGGACGGAAGCCGGGGATGGCCTGGCGGATGAGCAGGGGTTTTTTCTGCCAGTAGTCACGCATGAATTCGCGTGGCGTCAGGCCGCCCAGCAGCGGGGTCGGCTGGTCGATATCCGGGGTGGGGTAGGCGCGAGACATGGGCATGTGTCCTTGCGAGGTCGGCAAAAGGGGCGCGCGGCAAGCGCCGCGCCCAGGGTTCAGCTTAGAGCATCGGGACGGCGCGTCAAAGAAAATCGCGCCGCATCTGGTAGATGAGCTCGAGCGCCTCGCGCGGGCTGAGCGTGTCGGGGTCGAGCGCCTGCAGCGCGCTGCGCAAGGGGGCGTCGGCGTCGCCCTCTTCTTCTTCTACCTGCTGCACGAAGAGCGACAGCTGCGAATCGGCCCGGTTGCGGGCTTCGAGTTCGGCCAGTTCTTTGCGCGCGTGGCGAATCACCACCTGGGGGATGCCCGCGCGCTGCGCCACGTGCAGGCCGTAGCTCTGGCTGGCCGGGCCGGGGCGCACCTCGTGCAGAAAGACGACCCCGTCCGGGGAATCGGCGGCGGCCAGATGTACGTTGATCACCCCGTGGGTTTTTTCGGGCAGGCGGGTGAGTTCGAAGTAGTGGGTGGCAAAGAGCGTGAGCGCGCGGTTGTAGGTCAGCAGCCGGTGCGCGATGGCCCAGGCAAGCGACAGCCCGTCGTAGGTGGACGTGCCGCGGCCGATCTCGTCCATCAGCACCAGGCTGTGCGGCGTGGCGGCGGCCAGGATGACCCCTGCCTCCATCATTTCCATCATGAAGGTGGAGCGTCCGCCCGCCAAGTCGTCAGCGGCACCGATGCGCGTGAAGATGCGGTCGAGCGGGCCGACGTGCGCCTGCGCGGCGGGCACGTAGCTGCCCACGCGCGCCAGCAGTGCGATCAGGGCCACCTGGCGCATGTAGGTGGATTTACCACCCATGTTGGGGCCGGTGATGAGCAGCATGCGGCGTTCTTCGTGCATGCGGCAGTCGTTGGGAGTGAAGGCCTCGATGCTGTGTTCGACCACCGGGTGGCGGCCTGCCTCGATGTCCAGGCGGATGTCTTCGCACAGTTCGGGCGCCACCCAGCCGTGGCTGCGGGCGTGAAACGCCAATGCCGCCAGCGCGTCGAGGCAGGCCAGAGCGGCGGCGCTGCGCGCCAGGGCGCCGGCGTGGCTGGCGGCCTGTTCCAGCATCTGTTCGAACAGCAGTTTTTCGCGTGCCAGACCACGTTCGCGGGCCGAAAGCACCTTGTCTTCCCAGGCTTTCAGTTCGGGCGTGATATAGCGTTCGGCGTTTTTCAGCGTCTGGCGACGGCGGTAATCATCGGGCACCTTGTCGGCCTGGCCGCGTGTTACTTCGATGAAAAACCCGTGCACCCGGTTGTATTCCACCCGCAGGTTGCCGATGCCTGTGCGTTCACGCTCGCGCGTCTCGATTTCCATCAGGAAGGCACCGTTGTCGCCCGCCAGCTGGCGCAGGGAATCCAGCTCGGCGTCGTAGCCCTCGGCGATGACGCCGCCGTCGCGCACCATCAGGGCGGGTTCGGGGGCGATGGCCTGCGTCAGCAGGGCCGCCAGCGCCGGATCGACGGGAATGGCGTCGAGGCAGTCGGCCAGCAGCGCGTCGGCCTGGAAGTGCGCGCGGGCTGTTTCGGCGAGCGGCGCCAGCGTGCCCAGCGCGTCGCGCAGACTGGCCAGCTCGCGCGGGCGGATGCTGCCCAGCGACAGGCGCGTGGCCATGCGTTCGAGGTCGGGCAGGGCATGCAGGCTGCTGCGCAATGCGTGCAGCGCCGAGTCGGCGTTGGCCGCCCGCAGCAGCTGCGTGATGGCGTCTTGCCGCGCCTGCGCCTGCGGGTTGGCGCGCAGCGGCGCCTGCAGCCAGCGGCGCAGCTGGCGGCTGCCCATGGGCGTGCGGGCGTGATCCAGTGTGCTGAACAGGGTGGGCCCCTCGCCGCCGTTGAGCGTGTCGGTGATTTCCAGATTGCGTCGTGTGGCTGGGTCGAGCACCACGTAATCGCCGCTGGCATCCACCGACAGACTGTGCACGTGCTTGAGCGCCTGCGCCTGCGTGTTGCCCACGTAGCGCAGCAGCGCGCCCGCCGCCTGCACGGCCAGCGGCAGATGGTCGAGCCCGAAAGCGCCGATGTCGCCCACGCCAAAGTGGCGCAGCAGCGTGTCGCGCGCGCCATCGGCTTCGAAGTGCCACTCGGGCACGCGGCTCAGGGCCGTGTCCAGCCCGCTGGCTTCGAGTGCGTCGGTGTCGGCCTGCTCGGCGCACACCAGCTCCGCCGGGGCGATGCGCCCCAGTTCGGTGTCCAGCAGCTCGGGCGTGCATTCGCAGGTTTTGAACGTGCCATTGGCCAGGTTCATCCAGGCCAGGCCCATGCTGTCTTTGTTGCGGTTGCGGCCCGCCACCCAGGCCGCGATGATGCGGTCTTCGCGGGCGGGCAGCAGCGCTTCGTCGGTGAGCGTGCCGGGGGTGACCACGCGCACGATCTTGCGCTCGACCGGCCCCTTGCTGGCAGCGGGGTCGCCCACCTGCTCGCAGATGGCGATCGATTCGCCCAGCGCCACCAGCCGCGCCAGATAGCCTTCCATGGCGTGATGCGGCACCCCCGCCATCGGGATCGGCGCCCCGTTGGACGTGCCCCGCTTGGTGAGCGTGAGGTTCAGCAACTTGGCCCCACGCTCGGCATCGTCATAGAACATCTCGTAGAAGTCGCCCATGCGATAGAACAGCAGATGCGAGCCCGCCTGGGCCTTGAGCTGTAAATACTGCTTCATCATGGGGGTGTGGCCGGAGAGATCGGGGGAGGTCATGCGGGAAGGCGTGGCGAGGAGTTGCGGAGGAGAGTCGGTATTATCGTTCAATGTGGGGGTGAGGGGGTGTGTCCCGCGTGCGCGGGTTCTTTGTGGGATGCAAGAAGGTTGGTGTAAGGTTGCTGTTTCGTGAGTGCCGATCTTTAACAAAAAAGCCGGTAGAATTTTTCATGCCATTTTTCTTCATTTGAATCAATGGCTTGCTTTTAGAGTGTTCCCCACGCACGTGGGGATGAACCGCTGTTTGACAGTGCCATGCAGAATTGCTGCAGTGTTCCCCACGCACGTGGGGAACACGCTCATCAGCAGCCTGCGCGACATACTCTGATCGGTTCATCCCCACGCACGTGGGGAACACCCCTTGCAGTGTTTGCATGAACATGCCGACGCCGGTTCATCCCCACGCACGTGGGGATGAACCGTGACTATTACGCACATCCGTTAGTGTGTGGCTGTG
>NZ_BCWN01000024.1 GCF_001592225.1 Castellaniella caeni NBRC 101664
CGGCACGCCGGTGCAGCGCAGAAGCCAACAGCCCAGCTGCTTAGAAACCGGCCGCTCAGCAACCCGGCAACCCGGCAACCCGGCAACCCAGCAACCCGGCAAGCATGCTACAAGCAGCGACTAAAATACCCTCCACCTTTCACCCCCCCTGGCGCCACGCCCCAATGTCCGACAACATCATCAACCAAGACCTGGACCTCTCCGACTTCGATTACCACCTGCCGCCCGAACTCATCGCCCAGCACCCCGCCGAGCGGCGCGACGCCAGCCGCCTGCTGCATCTGGATGCCACCGGCGGCTTGCACGACCGGCAGTTCACCGACCTGCCCGGCCTGCTGCGCCGAGGCGACCTGCTCGTCTTCAACAACACCCGCGTCATCAAGGCCCGCCTGCGCGGCCACAAAGCCAGCGGCGGCCAGGTGGAAGTACTCGTCGAGCGCATCACCGCAGCACAAAAAGCTCTGGCCCACGTGCGCGCCAGCAAATCGCCCAAGCCGGGCACCCGACTGCTGCTGGCCGACGGCGCCCTCGAAGTCGAAGTGCGCGGGCGCGAAGGTGAACTCTTCGAGATCGAATTCCCTGAGCCCGTGCTGGATGTGCTCGAGCGCCACGGCAGCGTGCCACTGCCGCCTTACATCACGCACGCCGCGGACAACGACGACGAATCGCGCTACCAGACCGTGTACGCCGAAACCCCGGGTGCCGTGGCCGCGCCCACCGCCGGCCTGCACTTCGACCAGGCCATGCTCGAACGCCTGAAAGCGCAGGGCATCGACCAGGCCTTCGTCACCCTGCACGTGGGCGCAGGCACCTTCCAGCCCGTGCGCGTGGAACACATCCGCGACCACCACATGCACGCCGAGCGCTACGTCGTGCCCGCCGAAACACTGCACAAGATTCACGACACCCGGGCCCGCGGCGGGCGCGTGGTCGCCGTGGGCACCACCAGCGTGCGCTCGCTCGAAGCGGCGGCACACGAAGGCGACGGCGTGCACACCACCGAAGGCGACACCCGCATCTTCATCACGCCTGGCTACCACTTCGTCCATGTGGATGCGCTCATCACCAATTTTCACCTGCCGCAATCCACCCTGCTCATGCTGGTGTCGGCGCTGGCCGGCATGGAGCCCATCCGCCGCGCCTATGCGCACGCCGTACAATCGCGCTACCGTTTCTTCAGCTATGGCGACGCCATGTTCATCGAGGCCGCCCAGACCCCATGACCGGATTGCAATTCGAACTGCTGCACACCGACGGCGCCGCCCGGCGCGGTCGCATCACCCTGAACCACGGGGTCGTGCAGACCCCCATCTTCATGCCCGTGGGCACCTACGGCAGCGTCAAGGCCATGCTGCCGCACGAGCTCGAAGACATTGGCGCGCAAATTGTGCTGGGCAACACCTTCCACCTGTGGCTGCGCCCCGGCACCGAGGTGCTCGACAAGCACGGCGGCCTGCACGGCTTCATGCAATGGAAGCGCCCGATCCTCACCGATTCGGGCGGCTTCCAGGTGTTCAGCCTGGACGGCATGCGCAAAATCACCGAAGAAGGCGTGCGCTTTGCCTCGCCCATCGACGGCTCGCGGCAGTTTCTCTCGCCCGAAGAATCCATGCGCATCCAGCGCAGCCTGAACTCCGACATCGTCATGGTGCTGGACGAGTGCACGCCCTACAAGATCGGCGAGCGCCCGGCCACGCATGAAGAAGCCGCCGCCTCGATGCGCATGTCGCTGCGCTGGGCGCGGCGCTCGCGCCAGGCGTTTCACGAACTGCAAAACCCCAACGCCCTGTTCGGCATCATCCAGGGCGGCATGTACGAAGACCTGCGCGACGAATCGCTCGCGGGCCTCACCGACATCGGCTTCGAGGGCTATGCCATTGGCGGGCTGTCGGTGGGCGAACCCAAGGAAGACATGCTGCGCGTGCTGGCGCACGTGACACCGCGCATGCCCACCCACGCCCCACGCTATCTGATGGGCGTGGGCACCCCCGAAGACCTGGTCGAGGGCGTGCGCCAGGGGGTGGACATGTTCGACTGCGTGATGCCCACGCGCAACGCCCGC
Source organism: Castellaniella caeni NBRC 101664 (assembly GCF_001592225.1). Lineage (GTDB taxonomy): Bacteria > Pseudomonadota > Gammaproteobacteria > Burkholderiales > Burkholderiaceae_B > Castellaniella > Castellaniella caeni. The sequence goes on from NZ_BCWN01000024.1 coordinate 2,063, forward strand.
AACGGCTGGCTCTTCACGCGCTACGGCGACGTCAAGATTCGCAATGCGCGCTACCGCGACGACACGCGCCCGCTGGACGATGGTTGCCACTGCCACACTTGCCAGCACTTCTCGCGCGCCTATCTGCACCACCTGCAGCGCGTGGGGGAAATTACCGGCGCGCGACTGAACACGCTGCACAACCTGCACTTCTACCTGAATCTGATGGCGGACATGCGCGCCGCCATCGAACAGAACCGCTTCGAGGCCTGGCGCGAGGCCTTTCTGCAAGACCGGGCGCGGGGCATCGAATAGGCCAACCTGCCCGACAGCCAAAAGCCGCCGGGACGTCCGTCAACGCACGCGACTGCCCACGGATACAGCGACAAGCTACAATCAAGAGTTAATCTGATTTATCCCATCCCGTCCTTTAACCCCACACCGAATTTTCCAGGAGCCTTCATGTCTGTCGTTGACACCCTGACCCTGATCCCGGCCCAGGCCGCCGCGGGCGAACCCAATGCGCTGATGAGCATGCTGCCCATCATCCTGATGTTCGTCATCCTGTACTTCCTGATGATCCGCCCGCAAATGAAGCGCCAGAAAGATCACAAGAAGATGGTGCAGGCCCTGGCCAAGGGCGACGAGGTGATCCTCTCGGGCGGCATGCTGGGCAAGATCAGCAAGGTCAGCGACAGCTACCTCACCCTCGAAATCGCCCAGGCCGGAGACAAGGCGGTCGAGGCCATCGTGCAGCGCAGCGCCGTCACGGCCGTCCTGCCCAAGGGCACGATCAAGTCGCTCTGATCCGCCCAATCCGGCGCCGCCCCTCGTGCGGCGCCCGGTCTTTTCAGCCCTCCCCTGTCGATCGACCATGAACCGCTACCCACTCTGGAAGTACCTCATCGTACTGGCCGCCCTCATCATCGGCGTGCTCTATACGTTGCCCAACCTGTATGGTGAATCCCCCGCCGTCCAGATTGCGGGCGCCAAGACATCGGTCAAGATCGATCAGGAAACGCTCGCGCGCGCCGACCAGATTCTCAGCCAGGATCACATCACGCCAACCGCCAGCTCCTTCGAGATGAACGGCCCGGTGGGCACGGTGCGCCTGCGCTTCGACTCCACCGACACACAGCTCAAGGCCAAGGACACGCTCGAAAAGGCGCTGAACACCGACCCCAAAAACCCGGATTACACGGTGGCCCTGAACCTGATGTCGGCCTCGCCCAACTGGCTGACCGCCCTGGGCGCCCACCCCATGTACCTGGGCCTCGACCTGCGCGGCGGGGTGCACTTCCTGCTGCAGGTCGATCTGCAGGGCGCGCTCAGCAGCCGCTACGACTCGATGGCGGGCGAAGCGCGCAGCACCTTGCGCGACAACAAGCTCAAGTTTGAAGACGTCGAACGCAACCAGCTCTCGGTGCGCGCCACCTTCGCCACGCAAGACGAACGCGACGCCGCCGCCGACGCGCTGCGCCGCGCCATGCCCGAAATGGTCTTCAGCAACGGCCAGTCGGGCACCACCTGGCTGCTGGACGGCAAGCTCAGCCCCACCGCCATCACTCAGGTGCAGGACAACGCCCTGAAACAAAACATCCAGACGCTGCACAACCGCATCAACGAACTGGGCGTGGCTGAACCGGTCATCCAGCAGCAGGGCGGCGACCGCATCGTGGTGCAGTTGCCGGGCGTGCAAGACGTTGCCAAGGCCAAAGAAATCCTCGGCCGCACGGCCACGCTCGAAATCCACATGGTGGACGACTCGCCGGCGGCCACGGCCGCCCTGCAGTCGGGCCGCGTGCCCTTCGGCCTGGTGAAATACACCGACCGCGACGGCCGCCCGCTGCTGCTGCGCCGCCAGGTCATCCTCACGGGTGAAAACCTGCAAGACGCCCAGCCAGGCCGCGACCAGCAGACCCAGCAGCCCACGGTCAACCTCACGCTCGATTCCAAGGGCGCGCGCATCTTCCGCGACGTCACGCGCGACAACATCGGCAAGCGCATGGCCATCGTGCTGTTTGAAAACGGCAAGGGCGAGGTCGTCACAGCCCCCGTCATCCGCTCGGAAATCCCTGGCGGGCAAGTGCAGATCTCCGGCAGCATGTCGGCCCAAGAAGCTGCCGACGTCGCCCTGCTGCTGCGCGCCGGCGCCCTGGCCGCCCCGATGCACATCATCGAAGAGCGCACCATCGGCCCGAGCCTGGGTGCCGCCAACATCAAGCAGGGCTTTGATTCCACGCTGTACGGCTTCACGGCAATCGCCATCTTCATCATCGTCTACTACCACCTGTTCGGCCTGTTCTCCACGCTGGGGCTGAGCTTCAACGTGCTGCTGTTGCTGGCCGTGCTCTCGATGCTGCAGGCCACGCTCACGCTGCCCGGCATCGCCGCCGTGGCGCTCACGCTGGGGATGGCCATCGACGCCAACGTGCTCATCAACGAACGCATCCGCGAAGAACTGCGATTAGGTTTGCCGCCGCAGCAGGCCATTCACCTGGGCTTCGACCGCGCCTGGGCAACCATTTTCGACTCCAACCTCACCAGCCTCATCGTGGGGATCGCCCTGCTCACCTTCGGCACGGGCCCGGTGCGCGGCTTCGCGGTGGTGCACTGCATCGGCATCCTCACCTCGATGTTCTCGTCGGTGGTGGGCGTGCGCGCCCTGGCCAACCTGTACTACGGCCGCAAGCGCAAGCTCAAGACGGTGTCGATCGGGCACGTCTGGAAACCCAATCAGGATTAACCAGGACTCATCATGGAATTTTTCCGTATCCACCGCACCATTCCGTTCATGCGGCATGCGCTGCTCCTGAACATCATCAGCCTGATCACGTTCCTCGCCGCCGTCTTTTTCATCGCCACCCGGGGCTTTCACCTGTCGATCGAATTCACCGGCGGCACGGTGATGGAGGTGCACTACGCCCAGACGGCGCCGGTCACGGACATCCGCACGGCCATCGACGCGCTGGGCTACAAAGACTTCCAGGTGCAGAACTTCGGCACCTCGCAAGACGTGATGATCCGCCTGCCGGTGCGCACCGACCAGGACACCAGCGCGCAAAGCCGCAGCGTGCTCTCGGCCCTGCAGGCGCAGCACGCCGACGTGCAGCTGCGTCGGGTCGAGTTCGTCGGCCCGCAGGTGGGGCAAGAGCTGCTGCATAACGGCCTCATGGCGCTGCTCTTCGTGGTCGTGGGCATCATGGTGTACCTGGCCATCCGCTTCGAATGGAAGCTGGCGGCCTCGTGCGCCATCGCCAACCTGCACGACGTGGTGATCATCCTGGGCTTTTTCGCCTTCTTCCAGTGGGAATTCTCACTCTCGGTGCTGGCCGGGGTGCTGGCCGTGCTGGGCTACTCGGTGAACGAATCCGTGGTGGTGATGGACCGTATCCGCGAAAATTTCCGCAAGCAGCGCAAGGCCTCGGTGCGCGAGATCATCAACGCATCGATCACGCAGAACATTTCCCGTACCGTCATCACCCACGGCTCCACACAGATGATGGTGCTGTCGATGTTCTTCTTCGGCGGCCCCACCCTGCACAACTTCTCGCTGGCCCTGACCATCGGCATCTGGTTCGGCATCTACTCCTCCGTGTTCGTGGCCGCCGCCCTGGCCATGTGGATGGGCATCAAGCGCGAAGACCTGCTGGTCAAGCACGTCAAAAAAGAAGGCGCCGACGTGGAATTGGGATAAAACAGGACACAAAAGAGCCCCTGCGGGCTCTTTTGTGCCTGTTTTATCCGAGCGGCCTACAGGCCGCGAGGTGGGGAAAAGCATCTCAAGCCAAGAAAACCCTCACACAAGAAAAGCCCCTGCGGGCTCTTTTGTGCCTGTTTTATCTGAGCGGCCCGCAGGCCGCGAGGTGGGGAAAGGCGCCGCAGCCCAGGACAGCCCTCGGCCTCCCCATTGACATCTCGCAGTGCAACGCATTTAATAACTATTAATACCCCCCTCAAAGAAAACCTGCCATGCCCACCAGCGTCGCACTCAGCCCCTACTTCGAAAATTTCGTTCGCCAGCAGGTCGAGTCAGGCCGCTTCAACAACGTCAGCGAAGTCGTCCGTGCGGGCCTGCGCCTCCTGGAAATCCAAGAGGCACAGCACGCCGCGCTACGCGAAGCAATCGCGCAGGGCATCGCCAGTGGGCCTGGCATTTCTGCCGATGATGTCTTCCAGCAGCTAGAAGCAAAATACCAACTCATGACTGCCCAAAAAGACACCTCATGCGCCTGGAATTCTCTCCACGAGCCATCCTCGACCTAGAAACCATCGGCGACTACATCGCTCAGGACAGCCCACCACAATCGGTTCGGTTCATCGCGCAACTGCGCGGCCAGTGCCAAAAGATCGTCGCGTCACCCAAAGGATATCGCCTGCGCCCTGAATGTGGCCCGCAGGTTCGCTCCTGCGCGCACGGACACTACGTCATCTACTTCACGATAGAGGCGAAAACCGTGCGCATCGTGCGCATACTGCACGGTGCCATGGATGCAGGCAGCCGGTTCGGAGATACAAAACCGCAGCCGAGCGGCGATATCCAGTAAAATGGTCAATTCTCCATTTTTTGCCGCCCCCGGGATATAAACCCGCCCCGGCGCTTTGCCATGCAAGAAAACTCTGTGCGCCGCCCTGGCGTCATCCCCGCCTCCCGCGAATCCGCCGAGCACCTGAAAGACCAGGCCTGGCGCCAGGCGCAGGACGAGACCCTGGCCGATCTGCTCAAGCCCATGCAGCCGGGCGAACACAAAAAGCTCTATATCCGCACCTTCGGCTGCCAGATGAACGAGTACGACTCTGAAAAGATGGTCGATATCCTGCGCGCGACCAAAGGGGTCGAGCTCACCGACACGCCCGACGACGCTGACATCATCCTGTTCAACACCTGTTCGGTGCGCGAAAAAGCACAGGAAAAGGTGTTCTCCGACCTGGGTCGCGTGCAGCACCTGAAGCAGGCCAAGCCCGATCTGGTCATCGGCGTGGGCGGCTGTGTCGCCAGCCAGGAAGGCGAAGCCATCGTACGCCGTGCCCCGTACGTGGACGTGGTCTTCGGCCCGCAGACCCTGCACCGCCTGCCCGAACTCATCGACCGGCGCCGCGCCACGGGCCGTTCGCAGGTGGACATCTCCTTTCCGCTCATCGAGAAATTCGACGCTCTGCCCCCGGCCCGCGTCGAAGGCCCGACCGCCTTCGTCTCCATCATGGAAGGCTGCAGCAAATATTGCAGCTTCTGCGTCGTGCCCTACACGCGCGGCGCCGAAGTCTCCCGGCCCTTTGATGACGTGCTCACCGAAATCGCCGACCTCGCCGACCAGGGCGTGCGCGAAGTCACGCTGCTGGGGCAGAACGTCAACGCCTACCGTGGCCCCACGGGCGAATCCGGCGAAATCGCCGACTTCGCCATGCTGCTCGACTACGTACACGACATCCCCGGCATCGAGCGCATCCGCTACACCACCTCGCATCCCAAAGAGATGACGGCGCGCCTCATCGAGGCCCATGGGCGCCTGCCCAAGCTGGTGCCCTTCCTGCACCTGCCCGTGCAGGCGGGCAGCGACCGCATCCTGGCCGCCATGAAGCGCGGCTACACCGCGCTGGAATACAAGTCCATCATCCGCCGCCTGAAGGCCGCGCGCCCCGACATCACCCTGTCGTCCGACTTCATCATCGGCTTTCCGGGTGAAACCGAAGAAGACTTCCAGAAAACCATGGATCTCGTCCGCTTCGTGGGCTTTGACCAATCCTTCTCCTTCGTCTATTCCAAGCGCCCTGGCACCCCGGCGGCCGACCTGGACGACCCCACGCCGCACGCAGAAAAGCTCGACCGCCTGCACCGCCTGCAGACGCTCATCAACGAGCAGGCCGCCGCCTACAGCCAGGCCATGGTGGGCAGCGTCCAGCGCCTGCTGGTCGAAGGCCCATCCAAGCGCGACCCCGCCGACATGAAGGGACGCACCGAAAACAACCGCATCGTCAACTTCGCCGGTCAGCCGCGGCTCATCGGCCAGATGGTGGACGTGCGCATCACCGAAGCCATGGCCAACACCCTGCGCGGCGAAATCGTCACACGCGTCACCGACCGGGTCGGCGCATGAGCACGACACGCTCCACCACTGCCGGCAAACGTCCCCATACCCTGCAACTGGTCGGCGGCAACCAGCAGCTGGCCAATCTGTGCGGACCGCTGGACGAAAACCTGCGCCAGATCGCCCAGGCCTTCGACGTCACCATCAGCCGCCGGGGCAACCGCTTCAGCTGCCGCGGCGAACGCGCCCCCGAGGCCGCCCAGGCCCTGCGCTGGTTCCACGAACGCAGCGCCCACGCGCCCCTGTCGCTCGACGCCCTGCAGCTGGGCCTGGTCGAACTGAGCAACCGCGGCACGGCGGCGCCCGCCCAACAGGCGCCGCACCACGCCCTGCCCGACCTGCCCCCGGTGGACGAAGACGGCATCGTGCTGCGCACGCGCAAGTCCGATCTGCGGCCCCGCACACCGCACCAGCGCGAATACCTCAGCGCCATCCTCAAGCACGACGTCACTTTCGGTGTCGGGCCCGCGGGCACCGGCAAGACCTGGCTCGCCGTGGCCTGCGCCATCGACGCGCTGGAGCGCGAATCCGTCTCGCGCCTGGTGCTCACCCGTCCGGCGGTCGAGGCGGGCGAGCGCCTGGGTTTTCTGCCCGGCGACCTGGTGCAAAAGGTAGACCCCTACCTGCGCCCGCTCTACGACGCCCTCTACGACCTGCTGGGCTTCGAAAAGACCCAGCGCCTGTTCGACAAGCAGACCATCGAGATCGCGCCGCTGGCCTACATGCGCGGGCGCACGCTCAACCACGCCTTCATCATCCTCGACGAAGCGCAAAACACCACGCCCGAGCAGATGAAGATGTTTCTCACCCGCATCGGCTTTGGCAGCAAGGCGGTCATCAACGGCGACCCCTCGCAGGTCGATCTGCCCAAGGGGCACCAAAGCGGCCTGCTGCACGCGCTGGACGTGCTCGACGGAGTGGTCGGCATCGCCCAGACACGCTTTACCAGCCGCGACGTGGTGCGCCACCCGCTGGTCGGGCGCATCGTCGATGCCTACGAACAGGCAGGCGACCATGTATCCTGATTTCTCACTCAGCATCCAGTACGCCGTCGCCGCCCCGCAGCTGCCGCGCTGGCGCCTGCGCCGCTGGGTGGGACGCGCGCTCGAACAGGCCCTGGCGGCCCCCGACCCGCGTGCCGGTCAGCCGGTGGCGCTCACCCTGCGCATCGTCGATGCCGACGAAGGCCGCAGCCTGAACGCCGCCTGGCGGCAGAAAGACTACGCCACCAACGTCCTCACCTTCGAGTACGGAGCCGACCCCTCGGGCCTCATCAGCGGCGACCTCGTGCTCTGCCTGCCGGTACTCGAACGCGAGGCGGCCGAGCAAGGCAAGCCACTGCTGCACCACGCTGCCCACCTGGTCACGCACGGCGTGCTGCACGCGCTGGGCTACGACCACATCGAAATCGACGAAGCTGAACGCATGGAGACCCTGGAAACCGCCATCCTCGCGGCGCAGGGCATCCCCGACCCCTACCGGGCCGAGGGCGCCGCCTAAGCGCGCCGTTTTATCGGTTATGCTACAGAATCCCTCACTCGTCCTTCGGACAATGCCAGACCCTCACTCTTCCGACTCAGAACCCCGACCTGCTCAGGCGGCGTCCAGCTCTTTCTTCTCCCGCATCAAGTCCCTGCTGCGGCCCGCCGCCCCCACAGACCGCGAAGGCATCCGTGCCGTGCTCGAAGCCGCCCACGATCATTCCGTGCTCGACGGCGAATCGTATGCCATGATTTCCGGAGCCCTCGAAGTGGCCGACAAGACCGTGGCCGACATCATGGTCTCGCGCTCGCGCATGGATCTTCTCGACATCGCGCAGCCGCTCACCGAACTCATGCCCATCATCACCGAAACCGGACACTCCCGGTTTCCGGTCTACGAGGGCGACCGCGACAACATCATCGGCGTGCTGCTGGCCAAAGACCTGCTGCTCACCCTCTCCGACCACGCGCTGGACATCCGCGCGCTGCTGCGTCCCCCGGTGTTCATCCCCGAATCCAAGCGCCTGAACGAACTGCTGCACGAGTTTCGTGTCAGCCGCAACCACCTGGCGGTGGTCATCGACGAGCACGGCGGCATCTGCGGCCTGGTCACCATGGAAGACGTGCTCGAACAGATCGTCGGCGACATCGAAGACGAATTCGACGACGAAGACGAAAAAACCATCTTCCGCACTGGCGACAACAGCTGGCGCGCCATGGGCACCACCGAGATCGACGACTTCAACGAAGCCTTCCAGGTGCAGCTGCCCGACGAAGACTACGACACCCTCAACGGCTGGCTGGCCGCCGAACTGGGCCACATCCCGCGGCGCGGCGAACGCTTCGAAAGCCAGGGTCTGGCCTTCACCGTGGTGGGCGCCGACGGCAAGCGCGCACGCTGGCTGCACGTGCAGCGGCTCGCCGCCATACCATCCACCACCGAACAGCACGGATGACCCGCCCCTCGCCCACCTGGCTCTGGGTGCTCGTCGCCGGCGCCATCGAGGCCCTGTGCTTTGCGCCGGGCCCCCTGCCCGCCTGGGTGCTGCCCTTTGCCCAGATCGGCGCGCTGTCCGTGCTGGCCGCCTCGACCTGGCGCGCCACGGGGCCGCGCCAGGCGGCATTCTACGGCTGGCTGTTCGGCCTGGCCCAGTTCACCGTCGGCGTGTACTGGCTCACCATCAGCATGCACGAATTCGGCGGGCTCTCTTTGTGGCTGGCCAGCGCCGCTTTGCTGCTCTTTGCCGCCTGCATGGCACTGTACGGCGCGGCGGCCTGCGCGCTCAGCGCCTGGCTGAGCGCCGCCCACAAGAACCCGGAACAGCGCGCCGCGCGCCAAGTGCTCAACGCCGTCACCTGGGCCAGCGCCTGGACGCTGTTCGAGTGGCTGCGCGGCACCCTGTTCACCGGCTTCACCTGGCTGAACATCGGCTACGCGCACGCGGAAGGCATGTTCGCCGCCTGGGCCCCCGTCGTGGGCGTCTACGGCCTGGCCTGGCTGGCCGCCTTCGCGGCGGCCACGATCGGCCTCATGGCCCGGGCCAAAGACACTCCCTACGACCGCAGCGCGGCCGCCGGCATCGCCCTGACGCTGCTGGCGGGCCTGGCCGGCATCGCCGCCACCCACCTGTCCTGGTCGCAACCCGACGGCACTCCACTGCTGGTTCGCCTGGTACAGCCCGCCACGCCGCAGGCCGAAAAATTCGATCCCGCACGCTTCCTGCAGGCACAGGAACACGCTCGCCGCCTGGCCGGGCTGGCCGCCAAGAGTCCCGCAGACCAGCCCAGCCTGGTCATCCTGCCCGAAACCGTGGTGCCCATCTTCCAGGACGAAATCCCCGCGCCGGTCTGGCAGCCCTGGCTGGATCTCGCCCAGCGGATGAACGCCGCCATCGTCCTGGGACTGCCCCTGCACACCCAGCGCGATGGCGGCAACCAGTACACCAACAGCGCCACCGTCCTCTATCCCGGCGATACCCGCCCTCCCCTGGTGCCCGAGCGCTGGCACTACGACAAGCACCATCTGGTGCCATTCGGCGAATTCATCCCGCCGGGCTTTCGCTGGTTCGTGCACGCCCTGCAAATCCCCCTGGGGGACTTCAACCGCGGCGCGCTGCGCCAGGCCCCCTTGTCGCTGGACGGGCAGGCCCTGGCCATCGACATCTGCTATGAAGACACGTTCGGCGAGGCAATCGCCGCCTCGGTGGCGCCGGACGCCTCGGGCGCGCCGGGGGCCAGCATCCTTGTCAACCTGAGCAATCTGGCCTGGTTCGGCAATACCTGGGCTTTGCGCCAGCACTTGTGGATGGCCCGCATGCGCGCGCTGGAAACCGCCCGGCCCATGCTGCGCGCCACCAATACGGGCACGACCGCCGCCATCGCCCCCGACGGCGCGGTGCTCGGCGCGCTCGACCCGGCCATCCCCGGCGTGCTGGACGTCGAGGTACAGGGCATGACCGGCCTGAGCCCCTATGTGCGCTGGGGCAATCTGCCGGTGCTGGTCTGGAGCGTGCTGGGGCTGCTGCTGGCTGCGCGCCGCCGTCGCCCCGCAGGCCCCGACTGAAACCCAGACCGAAGCCCGGATTCAAACCCCGACCGGAACCCTGACTGACGCCCGGTGCGCAGCCGGGCGGCCTGTCCGCTCAGCCTCCGGAGCACATCACAGGCGCGGCCCCGCCGGGTCTTGCAAACGCTGCTCGAACTGTTGCTGGTCGAGCGGCTCGCCCAGCCAGTAGCCCTGCCCCGCGTCGCAGCCCATTGCGCGCAGCAGCTCGTACTGCGCCTGGCTGGTGATGCCCTCGGCCACGACGCGCATGCCCAGGCGGTGCACCAGCCCCACGATGGCTTCGCATACCAGTCGGGCCTGTTCGCTGGTGAGCACTTCTTCGGTGATGCTGCGCTCGAGCTTGAGCGTCTCGAACAGCAGGTGGCGGGTGGCCAGCAAGGCGGGCATTCCCACCGAGGCCGCCCCCACACTGAAGCGCATGCCCAGCTCGTGCAGTTGCTGCAGGCGCTCGCGCACCATGGGGCTGAGGCTGACCAGCAGCTGCTCGTTGAATTCGAGCGACAGACTGTCGGCCGGCAGGTTGAGCACTTCCAGCTGCCCCAGTACCGTCTCCAGGCCGGATTGCGCCAGGCCAAACTGCCCCGGCGAGACGTTGACGGTGAGACGCAGGCCGGGAGCCAGCGCCTGGCGCCAGTGCGCCAACTGCAAGATGGCCTCGTGGAACACCCAGTCGCCCAGGGGCCGGATCAGCTGCCGCTCTTCGGCAAACGGGATGAAGTCCATCGGTGCGATCACCCCGTAGTCGGGGTGCCGCCAGCGCAGCAGCACTTCGGCCTTGATGATCTTCTTGCTGCTGAAATCGTAGATGGGCTGGTACAGCAGAAAAAACTGCCCCGCTTCCAGCGCCTGGGGCAGGCTCACCAGCAGATCGTGCTGCATGTCCGAGCGCTCGCGGATCGACTCGTCGAAATAGCGGTAGCCATCCCGGCCCGCGGCCTTGGCCTCGTACATGGCCATGTCTACGTGGCGCATCAGGGTCTCGGCGGAATCGGCGTCTTCCGGATAGCGGGCCACCCCGAGGCTGGCGGACACTTTGATGAGATTGCCCGCCAGCTGGTAGGGCTCGGTGATGCCGTCGAGAATGCGCTGGCACAGGGCATCGAGCGCCGCGCGCGTGGCGCCCCCCATGATGAGGATGACGAATTCGTCCCCGCCCAGGCGCGCCACAAAGTGCACGGACGGATCGGTGCAGTGCTGCAGGCGCTGGGCGACTTCGACCAGCAGCCGGTCGCCCATGGCGTGGCCCAGGGAATCGTTGACCTCTTTGAAGAGATCGAGATCGAGAAACAGCAGAGCCAGCGAACGCTGGCGCTGGTTGGCCTCTTCGACGGCGTTTTTCAGGCGCTCGTTGAAATACTGGCGGTTGGGCAGGTCGGTGAGCGGGTCGTGGTGGGCCTGGTTCCAGATGGCGGCCTCGACCTGCTTTTTCTGCGTGATGTCGCTGAGCATCGCCACCCGGCAATTGACAGAACCGTCGTGGTTCCAGGCGGTATCCAGCACCGCCCGCTGGGCGTAGTCTTCGCCCGACTTGCGCTGCAGCCAGTACTCGCCCTCCCAGCGCCCCTTGGTGTTGATGGCATGCCACATCTCGTCGTAGAAGTCGCGGTTGTGGCGCCCCGGCTTGAGCAACGGCAGCAGTTCGCCCACCACTTCGTCGGGCCAATAGCCCGTGACGCGCGAATACGCCGGATTGACGTCGATGATGACCCCGGTGGCGTCAGTGAGCACGATGGCTTCGCTGCTGTTTTCATAGGCAATGGCGGCCAGCTGCGCCGAGGACTCCGCCTGCTTGCTCTCGGTGATGTCCTGCACGAGGCCGATGGTGGACATCTGCTCGCCCTCGCCCACCAGTGTGATGAACACCTCGATGTCCAGCAAAGAGCCATCTTTGCGCCGCCCGCGGCGCTCGAAGCGCACCGTGCCGTCCTTGCGTTTCTGGCCCACTTTGAGGGCCTCGTCCACGAGGTAGCGCTCGCGCGGGGCGATCACCGACAGCAGGGACAAATGCCCCGTCATTTCGTCGGGCCGGTAGCCGAAGATCTCGGCCATCTTGGGGCTGACGAAGCTGAAGCGGTCGCGCGCCAGCAGGAAAATACCGACGATGGCGTTGGCCGCGAGCCCCTGGAAGATGATCTCCGAGCGTTCGAGCCCTTCGCGGTCGGAGCGCATCTGGCTCAAGAGGGTCTGCATGCGGGTCGTGCGCGCATTGAAGGCCTGGGCGATATCGTTGAGTTCGCCCACCCCGCCGCCGTCAGCCACCTGCGTCACCATGTCGCCGCGCAGCAGCTCTCTGGCGGCACGGTGCACACGCTGCAAGGGGTGCAGCACGCGATAGTGGACAAAGAGGAAAGCCCCCAACAGCAGCAGGAGGTCGGCCAGCACGATACCAAAGAGCCAGGCCATCGCCTGATCTTTGCTCTGGCGCAGCTGGGGCATCAGCGCGTTCAGGGCGGCATTGAGCGAGCCCAGCAGCGTGGCGGCGTCATCGGCGATCCATTGTCGCTGCACGGTGTGCGGCAGGTCGCGCGCGTCGGCGGGCGCCTCGTTGCGCGAATACGAGTCGAGCATGACCGCCTGCAGGCGCCCGCGCAGCACCACCCAGTCACGGTGGATCTTGGGCAGGAACTTGCGCACCTCCGGCTGGGTGATGGCCGCCAGTTCACGGTCATCGACCACGCCGCCCTGGTCGAAGGCCTGCAAAGAGCGATCCATGGCGTCGATTTCTTTACTGAGCTGGCCGGTCTGGAAGACGCCGCCATCGGACAGGCGCATGGCCCGCACGGCCAGCTGCTGGCTGGTGGTGCGCATGCCGTCGAGCAAGGAGGACTGGTCGAGCGCGGTCTCATAGCGCGCCATCAGGGAATACACCAGCACCGCGTTGCCCAGCACGAACGTGAGCATGAGCACGTAGAACACGGCAGACAGCGCGCCCAGCCGGAATCGCGGGCGGACTGCAAGGGTGGCTGCATTCGGAGAAGGTGCTTGCATGCAATCCTGATGTCAGAAGGCGGCAGGCAACGACGCGGACGACACTGCCTGCTGGCCGTCGGTCTCCTGCCATCAGGCATGTTACCGGATATGGCTACCCCGGCACACATGCAAAAACCCTATTTCATGGTGGAATATCGAGCTTTTGAGCCGTCCTCCAGCCGCACGGCTTCAGTCAGCCGACGCAAGTCCAGGATCTGGCGGATGACGTCCTGCGGGAGATCGGGCTGGGCCGAAACGACCTCGCTCAGAGTGCTTCCCGATGCCAGCGCTTCTTTTGCCAGCCGCGCCGCGCGCTCGTAACCGACGCAGGGCGTCAGCGCCGTGGCCCCGGCCATGCTGCGCTCGAGATGCCGGGCACAGTTTTGCGCATCCGCGGCGATGTCCGCCACGCACTTCACCGTCAGCGTCGTCACGGCATTGCTCAGCAATGCCATCGATTCGAGCAGGCTGAACACGATCAGCGGTTCCATGACGTTCAGCTGAAGCTGCCCGCCTTCCGCCGCCAGGGTGACCGCCATGTCGCTGCCGATGACCCGGAAAGCCACCTGATTCACGACCTCCGGCACGACAGGATTCACCTTGCCCGGCATGATCGACGAACCCGCCTGCAGGGGCGGCAGGCTGATCTCGGACAGGCCGCCCCTGGGGCCGCTCGCCAGCAGGCGCAAGTCGTTGCAAATCTTGGACAAGGTCGTGGCGATGCGCTTCAAGGTGCCGGAACACAGCACCAGCGCATCGACGTCCCACGACGCCTGCACCAAATTGTCCGCCGATACGAAAGAAATGCCAGTCGCGCGCCGAAGCTCGTCCAGGACGCTCGCCTGGTATTCCCGGCTGGCATTGATCCCGGTGCCGATCGCCGTGCCGCCGAGATTGATCCGTGCGCAGGCCGATGCCACCTCGCGCAGCGCCGTCCGGCCCTGCCGGACGGCGGCGGCAAACGCCATGAACTCCTGGCCCAGGGTCAGCGGCACCGCATCCTGCAATTGCGTGCGGCCCAGCTTCACGATCGCAGCGAACCGCTCGGCCCGCTCCTCAAAAGCATCGGCCAGCCCGGCCAGCGCCGCTTCGAGCCGCGGCAAGGTGAGCAGGATCGCCAGGCGCACCGCCGTCGGATAGACGTCGTTGGTGGACTGAGAGCAGTTCACATCGTCATTCGGATGCAGGCTGGCGTATGCCCCCCGCGCCAGGCCCATGATTTCCAGCCCACGATTCGCAATGACCTCGTTGACATTCATGTTCGTGGACGTTCCCGCGCCTCCTTGGAACATGTCGAGCGGAAACTGCGCCAAGTGCTGATCCGCCAGAATTTCCAGACAGACTTTGCCAATAACCGCCGCCTTCTCGGCACCCAGCAGCCCAACCCGCGCATTGGCGCGGGCGGCGGCCAGCTTCACGTAGGCCAGGGCATGGACGAAGGCAGGGAAGTCACCCAGGCGCGCGCCCGATATCTGGAAATTAGCCAACGCCTTACCTGTTTCCGCCCCATAGTACACACCTGCCGATACGGATGCCGCCGCATCGGGGTCGGCACCCGCATGAAACACCGCATCAAGTTCGTGCATGAGAATCCCAATAGAATTTTCGACGCCCGGGCGCACCCGCGCCACGGCTGACCGCTATCGGCCAACACGCTGTTCGGCCAACCGAACAGCACACTAGTGGTTCAGAATCTTGGAGAGGAACGATTTCGCGCGCGCGGACGTATCGCCCGAGAAAAAGGCCGCCGTGGAGGTGTCGTCAATGATCTCGCCGCTTTCCATGAAAATGACCCGATCCGAGACCCGCTTGGCGAACCCCATCTCGTGGGTGACGACCATCATGGTCATGCCCTCTTGCGCCAGTTCCGTCATCACGTCGAGCACTTCGCTGATCATCTCCGGATCCAGCGCGGACGTCGGCTCGTCGAACAGCATGACGTTGGGATCCATGCACAGCGAGCGGGCGATGGCCACGCGCTGCTTCTGCCCGCCCGAGAGTTCGGACGGATATTTGTGGGCGTGATCCGCCAGCCCCACCCGTTTCAGAAGCGCATAGCCCTTCTCTTCGGCTTCTTTCTTGCTCCGCTTGAGCACCTTGGTCTGCGCGATGGTCAGGTTGCGCAGGATGCTGAGATGGGGAAAGAGTTCAAAGTGCTGGAAGACCATGCCGACACGCGTGCGCAGCCTGGCAAGATCCGTCTTCGCGCTCAAGATCGACAGGCCTTCGATCCGGATGTCGCCCTTCTGTATGGATTCCAGCCCATTGACCGTCTTGATGAACGTCGATTTGCCCGACCCGGAAGGGCCACACACGACGACGATGTCACCCTTTTCGACCGTGGTGGAACAGTCCTTGAGCGCGTGGTAATTGCCATACCACTTGTTGATGCCACTGATCTCTATCATGATCGTCTCCATCGCCTCCTCCACTGGCCTGTCGGCCGTGGATGGCTTTTTCTTCTGTTTGGCCGCAGGGCGGCTGCCCGTCGGCCGCAGCCATCATGGGCCGCGTCACTTCTTGTCGAAATAGCCCGCCCGTATCGTCGCGCCGATCAGATTGACGATGAACCGGCCCGCCGTCACGCAGGTCAGTTGGCACGCAAGGTCTTTGCCCGGCTGGATTTCCACGATGTCCATGCCGACCACCCGCCCCTTGTTGACCAGCCCATGAATGAGCTGTCGGGCCTGCACGTAGGTCACGCCGCCCGGCGCCGGGCCAGCGACCGCCGGCATGATGCTGGGGTCGATGCCGTCGGCATCGATGCTGATGTAATAATTGCCGCCGTCCGGGATGCGATCCAGGATCGCCTTCATCCCGACCTCATGCAGTTCGTAGGCGCTGACCAGCACCGCGCCGTAGTCCCGCGCAGCGTCGTACTCTTCCTGCCGGGCGCTGCCCTGGGCCCGCAGGCCGATCTGGACGATGTCCTTGACGTGCGCCATTTCGGACGCCCGGCGAATCGGGCTGGAGAGGCCTTCCTTGACACCGTTCACATTGTCGCGCCAGTCCAGGTGCGCATCGACGTGCACGAGCGTGACCGGGGCGAACTCGTCGAACGCCCGCAGGATCGGCGTCGTAATCCCGTGGTCGCCGCCCAGCACGATGGGCAGAGCCCCGGCCTTGAGAATCCGGCGCACGGCGGCTTCCGCCTTGCGATAGTGATCACCCGGCTTGGCCAGATCGGGCAGCACGTCGCCGCAATCGACGAAGCGGATGTCGTCACGCCCCTGCAGCAGGGCCCCATCGATATCGAAGTCGTAGTGATCCGGCTCCCGCACGATCCGGTCGCTGATGTCGCGCATCGTCTGCGGGGTATGGCTCTGGTCGTTCGTGAACGATTTCGGGCTGTATGCGGCGCCGAACGGCATGCCCAGAATGGCGATGTCGGCCTTGAGGTTGTCGAGATCCTGCGCGGGCTCGGAATACAGCAGCGTCTTGTGTCCGGTGCGCGGGGGTACGGTCAGTTGTTCCATGGATGACTCCTTAAAAAGTTAAGCGCGTCTCGTTGTTCCACCACGCGGCGGTTTTTAATCGGCATTCCACTTCGCGACGCGCTGCTCGAAGTAATTTCCCGAAAAATCAAGCAAGAGGCTGCACAGCCAGTACAGCAGCGCAGCCATGCCGAACACCTCGACATAGGCGAAGGTGGTGGAGGACAAAAGGTTGGTCTGGTAGGTGAGTTCCTTGAGGGCGACGACCGACAGAATCGAGGTCTCCTTGAACATCATGATGACGAGGCTTGTGGTGGGCGGCAGCAGAAACGAGAGCAGCTGCGGGATGACGATGTGCCACTGCACGGCGATCGGTCGCATCCCCAGCGAGACGGACGCCTGCGTCTGCCCTTTCGGCACGCTGTGCAGGGCGGCCCGCATGACCTCGCAGAAATACCCGCCCGTATAGAAGGCGACCGTGATCAGCCCGACGTACAAGTCCGAGAGCACCACGCCCACCTTCGGCAGGCCGAAGTAAGACAGGTAGACGATGATGAGAAAAGGAATATTTCTGACGACTTCCACATAGCATTTTGCAAACAGCCGCAAGACGGCGTACTTGCCCTCCGCCGCGTAGGCCAGCAGGCCGCCGATCAGGATGCCGACGGGGATCCCGATGACGCTCACCAGCGCGGTGATCTTCAGACCGCTCAGGAGGATGGGCAGCGACTCACGGATGACTTCGAGATCAACGAGCATTTGGCAACACCCTCGCGATTTTCCTTTCCACGAAACGGGAGAAGGACGACGCAATGAAGAGGATCATGAAATACACGGCCGCCGCCGCGACAAACACCTGCAGCGGGAGATTGCTCTGCAGGTTGGCATCCCGCGCCAAGGCGGACAGCTCGGCCACCGAGATGATGGACAGCAGCGAAGACGCCTTCAGCAGGATCGTGAACTCGTTGGTCAGGGGCGGCAGCGAACGGTGAAAGACCTGCGGCAGCAGGATGTACAGCCAGGTCAGGTGCTGGCTCATCCCCAGGGCGCTGGCAGCGGCGCCCTGGCCGCGCGGAATCGTCGTCAGCGCGCCGCGCAGTATTTCGCTGATATAGGCGGCGGTATTGCACGCCAGCGCGAGGATGCCGGCCTCCATCGGGCTGAGCTCTATCTGCAGCACGGTCGGGATCACGTAATACGCGATCAGGAGCTGTATCAGCAGCGGCGTGCCGCGAATGACGCTCACGTAAAGCCTGGCCAGCGCCTTCAGCGGCCGGGCGCCCTTGACCCGCACGAACAGGATGACAGTCCCCAGGCACAGCCCCAGGCAGAAGGCGGCCACGCTTGCCAGAATCGTCACCCCGGAGGCGCGCAGCACCCCCGCGTAGAAGGGGTCGAGGGCCCCCTGGGCGGTCAGAAAGTCGATCATCGGGCGACTCCTTTGAAGAAGGCGCTAGGGCGCTAGAGGGCGCCAGCAGGCAGGTAATCCTTCGTCGGCAGATCCATGGTCTCGCCAAACCACTTCTCCTGCAGCTTGGCGAGCGTGCCGTCGCTGCGCATGTCATCCAGCGTCTGATTGATGAAGGCGCGAATCTCCTTGTCCTTCGGGTTGGTCACCCAGGCCAGCAGTCGGCGCTCGCCCACCTGGCCGACGACGCGGTAGGCATCGGGCTTTTGCTTCATTTCGAGCGCCAGCACGTTGGAGGGCAGCACACCCACGTCGATGGTGCCGTTGACGAGCGCCACAGAGACGTCGGGATAGGACTGGAAGAGCTTCAGGTCGGCGTAGCCCTTCTTGCCCTCTTTTTCCAGCTGCTGGCTGTACTTCTGGATTTCAGGCTGGGCGAGCGATCCCATCTGCGTGCCGACGATCTTGCCCGCGATGTCGGCTCCCGACTGGATGGCCGTGTTGCTCTTTTTCACCACCAGCATGGAACGCACCTCGCCGACGGGCTCGGTGAAGGCCACCTTCTGCGCGCGCTCTTTGGTGATGCCCACACTGGTCGCCACGAAGTCGAATTTCCTGGCGAGCACACCGGGCAAAAGCCCTTGCAGCGGCTGGTTGAGCTGATTGAGCTTGACGCCCAGCTTCGCCACCATGTGATCGAGTATGTCCTTGCCGTAGCCGACGATCTTGTCGTTCTGCACGAACTCGTATGGCTCGTAGGCCGCTTCCGTGCCGACCGTCAACTGCCCGCGGGCCTTGATGTCCGCAATGGTGCCGCCCGCCGCGGCATACGCGACGCTACAGGAAAGCGCGCTCACGGCGAGCACGAGCCGGGTCAATGCCTTTTTTCCGAAGGTGTTCATTTGTCTCATCCTTATTGTCGTAGGAAGTTCAAGTAGGCTATCGTATTTGCCATTCTCGAAAAATCGATATTTTTGAAACATGGTTACGAAAAACAAGACTTCGTGGGGCAACGGTGCCCCGCGCAGGCTCCTGACGGAACGCGACCTGAAATCACTGCGGGTATTCTGTGCCGCCGCGCAAGCCAGCGGCATCACGGCGGCCACCAGCCAGCTGCACCTCTCAAAAGCGTCGGTCAGCCGACACATCCTGGAGATCGAAGAGCGCCTCGGGGTCAAGCTGTGTGAACGCGGCCCGGGGGGGTTCAGGCTCACGAACGCCGGCACCGTCGCCCTGGAGGTAACGAGCCGGGCGCTGCGCGCCCTGGATCGCATCCAGCCCGACATCGATGCCGCCACCGGCGTGCTGACGGGGCCGCTGACCATCGGGCTGGTCGAGCACATCCTCACGGATCCCGCCTGCACCCTGCCGACCGCCCTGAACGAGCTGCGCCATCGGGCGCCGGACGTCTATCCGGAAATCGTCGTCTTGACGCACACCCAGCTCAATCGGGCGCTGCGCGAGCGTCGCGTGCAGATCGCCATACGGGGGCAATATCAGCGGGATCGCACTTTCAACTACCTGCCGCTGTTCGAAGAGCTTCACCGCTTGTACGTCGCACGCGATGTCAACGAACAGGCTGCCAGCCGACTGCAGCTGGTCTATCGACACCATCCGTTCGTGGACAAGATCATGGCAACGGGCCGCTTCCAACGCGGGCCCGACGCTGGCGGACTGGAAGCCATCGCCACTTTCATCGCCACGGGCAACTTCATCGGGATGCTGCCGGCCCACTACGCCGAGCTGATCAACGTGCGCTACCCCATCCGCCGGGTGGATGAAAGTATTGAATTTCGTAACCAGATCTGCGCCATCACCGAGGCGTCGCGACCGCTACCGGCCAGTGCAGAGCTTTTTCTGGATATCCTGCAGTCTCAGCAGCCGTCGAAGTAGTGCTGTAACGCGTCGCGTTCGCGCGTGACGGTGAGTGCCAGCATCAGCAGGATGCGCGCCTTTTGCGGATTATGTGCCCCTGCGGCAACCAGGCCGCCCGCTTCATCGAAGCGGCTGTGCGTGATGGCGCCGGTGGGCACACGGCTGCTGCGCACGCAGGCAATGCCCGCTTTCACGGCCTGGGCCAGACCAGCCTGGGCATTGGGTGAGAGGCTGCCGTTGCCGCAGGCCGCCACCACGATGCCCGCCACCTGTGCGTCGATGGATGCCCGATAGTGATGCAGTCCCGCGCTCTGGTGGTCGTAGATGATGTCCACGTCCGGCAGTCGCGCCAGCCCCGCCAGGCTGAAGGTCGGCGCGTCAGGATGCAGGCCGACGGGCACCTGGTACAAATGCACCTGGCCGTCGCGCACAGACCCCAGGCTGCCCTGGTCGGGCGCCCCAAAGGCATCGACGCGCGTGGTGTGAAACTTGCTGACGAAGCGCGCGGCAAAAAACTGGTCGTTGAGCGTGACCAGCACCCCCAGCCCGCGGGCCTTGGGGCTGGCCGCCAGCACCAGCGCGTTATACAGGTTGAGCCGCCCATCGGCGCTGATCGCCGAACTGGGGCGCATGGCCCCCACGATCACGACCGGCTTGCTCGACTGCAGCGTGAGGCTCAGGAAATAGGCGGTTTCTTCGAGGGTGTCGGTGCCATGCGTGATGACGGCGCCATCGATATCGGGGTCGGCCAGCTGCGCCTCGACCTCGGCGGCCAATGCCAGCAGCATCGAATTGGTGATCTCGCGGCTGTCCACGTTGAGCGGCTGTCGGTACTCGACCCGCATCAGGCGCTCGATGCCGCTGTCTTCACCCAGCAGCGCGCTGACACTTTGCGTGACGGCGTAGTCCGACAACGTGGTGGCGTCCGAAGCCGTGGAGGCGATGGTGCCGCCCGTGCCCAGCACGACGATGCGTGGCAAAGTTTTCATGGTGATGAATTCTCCCCGATCTGCCAGCGCCGCCTGCTGCCGTGCGACCCCTTCAACGGCACATGGCTGGTGCGAAAAAGGAAAAAGCCTGCTAATCTACTTGACTAGCAGGCTTTCAAATTGTTGGCGGAGCGGACGGGACTCGAACCCGCGACCCCCGGCGTGACAGGCCGGTATTCTAACCAACTGAACTACCGCTCCGCAGCGGTGCCAGACCAAACTGGCGTCCCCTAGGGGATTCGAACCCCTGTACTCACCGTGAAAGGGTGATGTCCTAGGCCTCTAGACGAAGGGGACTGGACATTCGTTAAAGAAGTTTTGGTGGAGGTAAGCGGGATCGAACCGCTGACCTCTTGCATGCCATGCAAGCGCTCTCCCAGCTGAGCTATACCCCCAAAACAGGGCTTCGTTAACGAAGAAACGAGATTATGCACGAGTTTTTTTGGCCGTGCAAGTCGATTGGGGATTTTTTTCTTAAAAAGTACAAAAAATTTTCAGGCCTCTCTTTCAACCCCTCTGATGGACGGGCCTGGCAGCACACGCAACACCTCATGGACCGCCTGTGTCAAAGCCGTCAGCTCATCGTGCGAAATCACAAACGAGGGGGTCAGGTAGACCACTCGCCCCAGAGGCCGCACCCAGACACCAGCGCGCACGAACGCCCGGCAGAGCGCAGCACGATCCGGCACCGCATGCAGTTCGACGGCGGCAATCGCGCCCTTGACCCGGATCTCGCGCACACTGGGCAGCGCCTGGCAGACGGCGAGCTGTTCGCGCAACGTGGCCTCGATCCGATGCACCTGCGGCAGGCGGGGTTCGGTCGCGAACAAGTCGAGCGACGCCATGGCCGCGGCACAGGCCAGAGGATTACCCATATAGGTAGGGCCATGCATCAGGGCATGCCCAGGGTCGTCCGACCAGAACGCGGCGCACACACGGGCGTTGGCCACCGTGGCGGCCAACGGCAAGGTGCCCCCCGTCAGTGCCTTGGACAGCGTCAGGATGTCTGGCTGCACGCCAGCCTGCTCAAAAGCGAACAAACTGCCCGTGCGCCCGAAGCCAGTGAAAATTTCATCGAAAATCAGCAAGACGCCATGCCTGTCGGCCAGCGCCCGCAAGCGCTGCAATACTTGCGGAGCATGCATGCGCATGCCCGCGGCCCCCTGCACCAACGGCTCGACCAGAAGGGCGGCGATATGGCCCGCTTCTTGCTGCAAGACGGCATCCAGGCAGGCTTCGCTGGCCGCGTCAACGGGCAAAGGCATGACATCCTGCGCGGGCAGCATCGAGGCAAAGGCGGCATGCATGCCGATGGCCGGATCGCACACGGCCATCGTGCCGAAGGTATCACCATGGTAGCCACCCGCAAAAGACAGGATACGCTGGCGCCGGGGCTGCCCCTGATTGAACCAATACTGGCGCGCCATCTTCATGGCCACTTCCACTGACACGGAACCGGATTCGGTCAAGAAGACGCGCTCGAAGCCAGGCCCGAGCAGCGCGCACAAGCGGCTGGCCAGCGCCAGGGCGGGTTCATGCACGAGACCGCCGAACATCACATGCGGCAGACGGTCGAGCTGCTCGTGAATCGCCTGGACGATATGGGGGTGACGATAGCCATGGCACGCCGTCCACCAGGAAGCAATGCCGTCAATGAGCACCCGGCCATCAGCGAGGTGCAGCCGACATCCCTCGGTCGCTACGACGGGCAGGGGATCGTCCGCCGTCTTCATTTGAACGTAAGGAAGCCAGATATGAGGATGCCCGGCGTTCATCCAGGCGGGAGCGGAATTCAACATAGAAAGTTACAAATCATCCAAAACACGGAATACCCAAAAAACAGGACGCATACAGGGCAGATCGACAGCGGTTGACAGCCATTGTCATCAACGCACCGCTTCTTGAAAGACACTAAATGCCGCTAAAACACTGTCATCGTCAGCCTATTTAATTATTATTGCCATTATTTCCAACGCAACAGAAAAACCTTGAGCAGATCATGAACCAGTTCGACCTGCTGTTCGACCGTCAGCTACAGGCGCTGGAACAGCAAAATTTGCGTCGTTCACTGCACATCGCGGACACCGGCCCAGCCACCCGCAATTTCTGCAGCAACGACTACCTGGGGTTGTCCAGTCACCCCGCCCTGATCGCCCGCAGCTGCCGCTATGCGCAAGACTACGGCGTGGGTGGCAAAGCATCCCGGCTGCTCAGCGGGACGCTGGCCTTGCACCAGGATATTGAATCCCGGCTGGCCCACGCCAAAGGCGCCGAGGCCTCCCTGCTCTTTGCCTCGGGCTGGCAAGCCAATGCCAGCCTGATTCCCGCGCTGATCGACGCCCTGGGCCGCGACACCCGGGTCTACGTCGACCGGCTGGTTCACGCCAGCCTGCACCAAGGGTGCCGTGCGGCAGCCGTACACCAGCACCGCTTTCGCCACAACGACCTGAACCACCTGGAAACGCTGCTGCGCGCGCACCAGGGGCAGCCTGGGCGCGCGCTGATCATCACGGAAAGCGTCTTCAGCATGGACGGCGATTGCTGTCCGGTGGAGGCGCTCACCGCGCTGGCCAGGCGCCACGCGGCCTTCGTCTACCTGGATGAAGCACACGCGACGGGCGTCCTGGGGCCTGCGGGCATGGGGCTTGGCACGCTTGCAGAAGGCGGCGCGCACCTGAGCATGGGCACCTGCAGCAAGGCCATGGGCAGCTTCGGGGCCTATGTCGCGGGTTCGCGCGCGCTCTGCGACTACCTCGTCAACCGCTGCTCGGGCTTCAGTCACACAACGGCACTGCCGCCCCCCGTACTGGGCGCCATTGAAGCCGCGCTCGAACTCATCCCCGGCATGCAGGCCGAACGCGCGCATCTGCACGCGCAAAGCGCCCGGCTGCGCCAGCGCCTGCACGCCCTGGGGCTGGATACGGGCGCATCCAGCACCCAGATCATTCCGGTGCTCATGCGGGACACGCCCAGAACCCTGGCATTGCAGCGCCATCTGCACGCGCACGGGATGCAGGTCGGCGCCATCCGCCCGCCCACCGTACCGTCCGGCACCAGCCGTTTGCGCATCACCCTGACCGCCCGCCACACGGCAGCCGACATCGATGATTTGTCGGAGCAGATTCGCGTCGGACTGGATCACCCTCACCTGCTGCCGGCCAGCGCATGAGCACGCACCACACGAACCCCACCGGGCACTCGGAGCCCGCAGGCCAGCCCTGGCAATGCTTCGACCGGGCCGCGCGGGGCTACGAGCGGCATGCCCGCGTGCAACCCGCCATTGCCCGGCATCTGGCGGCGCTGATCCGCACACACGCCTTGCCCCGGCAAGCCCGCATCCTCGAAATCGGATGCGGCACCGGCCTGCTCACACAAGCGCTGGCATCGCACTACCCCATGGCGCGCTGGCTGCTGACCGACCTGTCACCCACCATGCTGGAACAGGCCCGGCGCAAGCTGCCACCAGGCGAGCACAATCAGTGCCGGGTCATGGACGGGGAACATCCCGCATTTCCGCCCTCGCAGCCACGCTTCGACCTGATTTGCTCCAGCATGGCGTTGCAATGGTTCAGACACCCTGCCGAAGGCTTGGCGCGCCTGGCCCGATGGCTGGCGCCGGGCGGCATGCTGGCGGTGGCGGTTCCCACCATGGGCTCCCTGGCCGAATGGCGGCAGGCACACACCGCCCTGTGCCTGGCGGCGGATACCCTGGCTTTCCCTGCGGCAGAGCAGTTGCAGGCCGCGGCAGCCGGGCTGGAAGGCGCATGCTCGACCCGGTCTTACACCGACCAATACCGCAACGCCCGGGAATTCCTGCTGGGACTGAAGGGCGCCGGGGCCACCACGCCCCAGACGCACCGCCGCCCGCTGGGAGCCGGTACGCTGCGCGCCGTCTGCCGCGAATTCGACCGGCAAGGCGCCCGCTGTACATACCAGGTCACGTTCGGCTTGTGGCACCGCCCGGGCGCCCCCATGAAGCCGCAGCACCCACCATGCGCATCCCGCCTGGCTCCGACACCCGACCGACAACCATGAAGACACCACTGACACCGCAAGCACAGCGACGCCCTCTGCAAGGGGTATTCGTGACCGGCACCGACACCGATGTGGGCAAAACCACGGTTTCCGCCATCCTGTGCAAGGCCTGGGGTGCCGATTACTGGAAACCCTACCAGACCGGAACAGCCAACCAAGTCGGCGACACGGAGACGGTGGCCGCGCTGCTGGCCTCGACGGCGCACACCTTGCACCCGCCCGCCTGCACCCTGCGAGCCCCACTGGCCCCCTGGGCCGCTGCCCGCATCGAGCGGCAGGCCATGGACATGACGGCCCTGCAAACACCCACCAGCCAGGCCCCCATGGTGATTGAAGGCGCCGGTGGCCTGTACGTGCCGATCGACGAGCGCCACATGATGATCGACCTGGCGGCCTGGCTGGCGCTGCCGGTCGTGCTGGTCACCCGCAGCACACTGGGCACGATCAACCACACCCTGCTGAGCCTGCACGCGCTGTCCAGGCGCGGCATCCCGCTGCTGGGCATCGTCATGAACGGCCCGCCCTCGCCCGGCAACCGACACGCACTGCAGCATTTCGGCGGGGTCGAGGTACTGGCCGAGATCCCCGCCGTGGCGCAGCTCGACGCAGAGACAATTGCCGCACTGGCCTCCCGCATCCCGCCGCTCGACGCACTGTTGTCCCAAGCCGCGCCCCCCCATTTTGCATGACCTTTTCGTCGGACACACCATGAATACCCACATCCGTCACGAGACGCTCGACCCCGCCTGGTCGGTCGCCGCGATTCTCGACCTTTTTGCCTTGCCCCTGAACGACCTGCTGCTCAAGGCGCAGACCATCCACCGGCAGCACCACCCGGCCAACGCCGTGCAGCAGTCGCGGCTGCTGTCCATCAAGACGGGGGCCTGCCCGGAAGACTGCGCCTACTGTCCGCAGTCGTCCCGCTACCAGACCGCCGTCGAGGAGGCGCCGCTCATGCCCCTGCCCCAGGTGCTCGCGGCGGCCAAACGGGCCCAGGCGGCGGGCGCCCAGCGCTTCTGCATGGGCGCCGCCTGGCGCTCGCCCACCGAGCGCCAACTGGACGATGTGGTCGAGCACGTGAAAGCCGTCAAGGCCCTGGGGCTGGAGACCTGCGTCACCCTGGGCATGCTCAAGCCCGGCCAGGCCGAGCGCCTGAAGGCGGCGGGCCTGGACTACTACAACCACAATCTGGATACCTCGCGCGAATACTATGGCGAGATCATCCACAGCCGCACCTACGACGACCGGCTGCAGACCCTGCAGCGGGTACGCGACGCGGGCCTGAAAGTGTGCTGCGGCGGCATCGTGGGGCTGGGCGAGTCGCGCGAGATCCGCGCCGGCCTGATCGCCACCCTGGCCAGCCTCGCACCCTACCCCGAATCCGTGCCCATCAACCAGCTGGTGAAAGTGGCGGGCACGCCGCTGGCCGACGCGCCCGATCTCGATCCGATCGAATTCGTACGCACGATCGCCGTCACCCGCATCGTCATGCCGCGCACCGTCGTGCGCCTGTCCGCCGGACGCGAAACCATGCACGACAGCACCCAGGCGCTGTGCTTCATGGCGGGGGCAAACTCCATCTTCCAGGGCGAACAGCTGCTGACCACGCCCAATCCCCGGGTGGAGGCCGACGCCGCCCTCTTCGAACGCCTGGGCCTGGTGCCCATGCCGGATCAGCCACGGGCCGACGCGGCCACCGCCGCACCCGCGGCGACCTCCGGGCCAACCACATTGAAGTCTTCCACCAACGAGGAGGCCCCGGCATGCTGACCCTGATCCTGAGCGTTTCCTTCAGCGTGGCCGTCTCGGTCTTTCTCAAGCTGGCCCGGCGCTACGACATCCAGATCGCCCAGGCCATTGCCGTCAACTACCTGACCGCCTGCGGACTGTGCCTGTGGCTGCTGCGCCCGCCGCTGGCCACGCTGTTCGACCAGGCGCCAAACGCCTGGATCGTGCTGGGACTGCTGGGCGTGCTGCTACCCGCCGTGTTCCTGATCATGGCCAGCGCCGTGCGCCACGCCGGCATCGTGCGCAGCGACACCGCCCAGCGTCTTTCACTGGTGATCCCCATCCTGGCCGCTTTCCTGGTCTTTCGCGAGGCGATATCGGGCCCGAAGCTGCTGGGCATCGCCCTGGCGCTGGCAGCGCTGGTGTGCCTGCTGAAGCGCCAGACGGATGCGGCGGCCCCGACGGCTTCCGCCCCGCACGGGGCAAGCCCATCGACCTCGACCGCTTCCGCACGGCGCCAGGCAAGCGGATCGGCCGCAGGGCGGCAACCCCGCCACGCGCGCCTGGGCCTCTGGCTGCCGCTGCTGGGCGTCTGGCTGGGCTATGGGGCGATCGACATTCTCTTCAAGCAGATGGCGCGCATGGGCACCGGCTTTACCAGCGGACTGCTGCTGAGCTTCGCGCTGGCCGGCATCCTGATCACCCTCTGGCTGCTGGCACGGCGCACCGCCTGGCACGGGGTGAGCCTGGCCTCGGGCGTGCTGCTGGGGGCGCTGAACTTCAGCAACATCTACTTTTACATCCGCGCGCACCAGCACTATCCCGACAACCCCACCCTGGTGTTCGCCGCCATGAACATCGGCGTGATCTCGATCGGTACGCTGGTGGGCGCGGGCTTATTTCGCGAGCGCCTGAGCCCCGTCAACCTGCTGGGCATCGCCCTGGCCATCGGCGCCGTCGTCCTGCTGTTTCCGCGTTGAGGGGGATTCGGCTTCGGGCGGCCCGCCGCCCTCAGCCGGGGGGTCGCCGATGACGGGGTCATGCGAGATATCCCGCTCGATATCGACCCGGGGATCGAGCACGGCCATCACGTGGGCGTTTTGCAAGGTGTCGGCCATGGGCACGAACTGCGTGGGGGCGTCCGGGCTGAGGTGGGCCCCCGTGACCCGCTGCTCGCGTACGAAGAGAACCAGCACCGCCGCGCAGGCCGAGACAAAGACAAAATAAATGTCGCCCCCCCAGCCGCGCATGAGAAAGCCGGCCAGCAGCGGCCCGATACAGGCGCCCACGCCGTACACCATATATAGCAGGGCGCTCAGGCCCACGCGCCGCTCGGGCTCGACGTTGTCGTTGGCAAACGAGGTTCCCATGGGGTAGAGGGTGAACTGGGTGATGCCCAGCAGTGCCGAAAAAGCCACCAGCGCCCAGTAGGGAAACCGATACCAGCCCCACAGCGGCACGCCCAGGCACAGCAGCAACAACGCGCCGATGCGGATCAAGCGCACCCGGCTGGAACGATCGGCCAGCCAGCCCAGCGGCCACTGCGACACCAGGCCAGCCGCCAGGGACACCGCCAGGAACACCCCGACCTGGTGGGTGTCCATGCCATGCTGCAGGCCGTACACGGGCGCCAGGCCATAGAAAGCGCCGTTGAGCATGCCGGCGATGAACAGCACCATGAGCGACATCGGCACGCGGCTGACGTAGTAGCGCCAGGCCAGCGGCGCGGGCACCTGCAGCGCCGGGTGGCTGCGCCGCGTGAGCGTGATGGGCATGAGGCTGAGCACGCTGCAAATGGCCACGAACACCAGCGGCTGGTAATCCAGCTTGGGAAACTCGCCCAGCACCAGCTGCCCGAGCACCGTGCCCGAGCCCGTGGCAACCATATAGAAGGCAAAGACCGTGCCGCGCGAGCCGTTTTCGGTTTGCTCGTTGAGCCAGCTTTCGATGGCGATGAACAGGCTGACCATGGCCACCCCCGCCACGAAGCGCACGGCCAGCCAGAACCAGAGGTTGTCGACGAGCACCATCACCAGCACCGTGACCGTGGTGAGTGCGGCACAGGCGGCGTACGTGCGGATGTGCCCCACCTGGATGATGAGCCGGTGGCCAAAGCGCGCGCCCAGCACCAGGCCGAAGTAATAGGCGGCGATCATTGCCCCCACCCAGATTTCGGAGACCGACTGCGCCGTGAGCCGCAAGCTGAGATAGGTGTTGAACAAACCCGAGCTGAGCAGCAGAATCAGGGTTGCCAGGTACAGGGAAAAAAAGGCACCAAGGGTCTTGGCCATGGAAACGTCCGGTCAGGGCGGCACCCTTGTGGCGGCAGCAGCCCGAATCAAATATTCGATATGATAGAACGATGAACGACACCACGGTTTCCGCCACACTCACGCACGTCGATGAACACGGCCAGGTTCGCATGGTCGATGTCGGCGCCAAGGCCGCCACGGCGCGCAGCGCCATCGCCCAGGGGCGCGTGCGCCTGAGCCCGCACGCCTGGCGCCTGCTCTCGGCGCAAGAAAACGCCAAGGGCGAAGTGCTCAACACGGCTCGCATCGCCGGCATCCTGGCCGCCAAGCGCTGCGCCGAACTCATCCCCCTGTGCCACAGCCTGCCGCTCAGCTTTGTGGGGGTCGATTTCAGCGCCGACGACGCCAGCCACACGCTCACGATCCGCAGCACCTGCCGCACCAGCCACCAGACCGGCGTCGAAATGGAAGCCATGACCGCCTGCACGGTGGCCGCGCTTACGGTCTACGATATGTGCAAGGCCGCCGACAAGGGCATCGTCCTCGAAGAGGTGCGGCTCATCTACAAATCCGGAGGCAAAAGTGGCGAATGGCGCAACGATTGACGTCTTGTACTTCGCCCAGGTGGCCGAACACCTGGGCGTGCGGCAAGAAACCCAGCCCCTGGCCGAACCCGTCGCGGCCAGCGCCTGGCTCGACGCACTGGTGCGCCGCTGCCCGGCCCTGGGCCCGGCCAGTCGGCTGAAGCTGGCGATCAACCAGGAACACGCCAGCCACCACGACACGATCCGCCCGGGCGACGAGGTCGCGGTATTCGAGCCGGTCACCGGAGGCTGAACCACCATGGTACGCATCCAGACCGAACCCTTCGACACGGCGGCCCTCATCGCCCAGCTGCAGGCGCGCAGCGCCGGGCGGGCCGGGGCCTACGTGCATTTCCTGGGCATGGTGCGCGACTACAGCCCGCAAAGCAGCTCGCACAGCCTGTTTCTCGAACACTACCCCGGCATGTGCGAGCGCGAAATCGAAGCCCTGTGCGCGCGGGCGCGCGAACGCTTCGGCGTGCTCGACACCCTGGTGGTGCACCGTGTGGGCGAGCTGCCCCTGGGCGACCCCATCGTCTTCGTGGGGGTGGCCAGCGCCCACCGGGGCGATGCCTTTCGCGCCTGCGAATACATCATCGACACCTTGAAAACCACGGCCCCCTTCTGGAAGCGCGAGACGCTGGCCAGCGGGCAGGCCTTCTGGGTGCAGCAGCACGCATCCGACGCCGACAAAACCGCTCAATGGGACACCCGCCATGAAAGCTGATCCAAACCAGCCGCCCGTCAGCCTGCGCTGCGCCATTCTCACCATCGCCAACCGCCCGCGCGAAGACACCAGCGGCAACTACCTCAGCCAGGCCGTGCAGGCGGCGGGGCACCAGCTGCACGCGCGCGAGCGCTGCGCGGGCGACCGCTACCAGATTCGCAAGACACTCAGCGACTGGATCGCCGACCCCGCCGTGCAGGTCGTCCTGTGCGCCGGCGGCACGGGCTTCTCGCACGACAAGGCCACCATTCCGGCCATCACGCCGCTGCTGGATCAGACCATCCCGGGCTTTGGCGAACTCTTTCGCCACCTGTCCTGGCTGGACATCGGCGCCTCGTCGCTGCAATCCGACGCCCTGTGCGGCACGGCCAACGGCACGCTGATCTTCTGCCTGCCGGGCTCCACCGGGGCCTGCCAGCTGGCCTGGGAGAAAATCCTGTTGCCCCAGCTCGACAGCCGCCAGCAGCCCTGCAACTTCGCCAGCGCCTACCGCACCCACCCGGAACCCGCCACCCATGCTTGATTTCGATGTTGCCCAGGCCCGGCTGGCCGCGCGGGCGCGCATGCCCGCCAGCCAGTCGGACGTCTCCCTGCACGAACTGCCAGGGCGCGTCCTGGCCCAAGACTTGGTCGCCCAGCTCGACCTGCCCCCCGCCGACAACAGCGCCATGGACGGCTACGCCCTGCGCGCAGCCGATGCCGCCACAGCCCACGGCACCCTGCCCATCCAGCAACGCTGCTTTGCCGGGCAGGCGCCCGACCCCCTGCAGGCCGGACACGCCACTCGCCTGTTCACGGGCAGCCTCATCCCCGCCGGGGCGGACACCGTCGTCATGCAGGAAGACTGCCACGAGACCGACGACCACGTGACGTTCGAGCAGGTCGTCCAGGCGGGCCGCCACATCCGCCGCCGCGGCGAAGACATGCGGCGCGGCCACGTCATCCTGCGACGCGGCACCCGCCTGCGGGCTGGCCACATCGCCGTGCTGGCGGCGCAGGGCTACGCCCAGGCGCCGGTCTTCACGCCCCTCAAGATCGGCATCCTCACCACCGGCGACGAACTCATCACGCCCGGCCAGCCCCTGCCCCCAGCGGCCATCTACAACTCCAACGGCCCCATGCTGGCCAGCCTGTGTCGCGAACTCGGGGTGGCCGACACCCTGTTGCGCCACGCCCGGGACACTCCCCAGGAAACCGAGACCGCGCTGGCGGAACTCGTCGAACGCTGCGACCTGGTGCTCAGCGTCGGGGGCGCCTCGGTGGGCGAGAAAGACCTGGTCAAGCCCGCCATCGAGGCGCTAGGCGGTACGCTCGACCTCTGGCGCGTGCGCATGAAACCCGGCAAGCCGGTGGCGCTGGCCGAACTCAAGGGCCGCCCGGTCGTCTGCCTGCCTGGCAACCCGGTCTCGGCATTCGTGGTCTTCAGCCTGCTGGTCAGCCCGCTGATCCGCGGCCTGCAAGGCTGCCGCCAGGTGCTGCCGCCCACCCGCCGGGGCATCCTGCAGACCGAACACCCGCTGGGCAGCGAGCGAGAAGAATTCATCCGCATTCAGGCCCAGACGGCGGGCAGCGGCCTGCCTGCGCTCGTCCCGCACCAGCAGCAAAGCTCGGGGGCGCTCAGCAGCCTGAGCTGGTCGCACGGCCTGGCGCGCATCCCGGCAGGCAGCCGGGTCGAGGCGGGCGCGGAGGTCACCTGGTACGCCTTCGCCGACTGGCTGCAATGAACCCGCACAGGCCAAACCACACCCCACGATAGAAAATCAAGAAGCTCGAGCGCGATTCGCCGAGGTAGCGACGGCATCAGTGGCAGAAACCAGATGCTGAAGCTTGCCTTGAACAAGCTGCCATGCCGCCGACATCCGTGGTTTCAGCCTGGCTGCCAGCGCTGCCAGTCTTCGGGTGTGTTCAGGTTGACCAGGCAGTCGGCTTCGTCGAAATACACCGCCTGGGCCTCGCAGGATCGCAGCCACCCCTGCACGCGGCGTTCACCTGCCCGCACCCAGGCCTGCAGGCCCGCCGCGCAGTCGCGGTGCACCAGCAGGCACAAGGGATGCGGCCCGTCGGGCGTGCGCGCGTACGCCGGCTGCCGGGCCGTGGCCTGGGCCGCCAGGCGAGCCAGCAGGTTGGCAGGCCAGCGCACGACATCCACCGGCAGCACGAACAACCAGGGCGCGCGGGCCTGCTGCAAGCCCGCCAGCAGGCCCGCCAGCGGGCCGCTGCCCTGCAGTTCGGCAGCATCGGGCACCACCTGACCATACTGGGCGTACAGGTCGACGTGCCGGTTGGCGCTGATGAGAAAGCGGGCAACCCCCTGGGCGCGCATGTACTGCTGCACCTGGGCCACCAGCGGCTGCCCCTGCCAGACCCGCAGGCCCTTGTCGGCCTGGGGCGACTGCGGCGTGCGCATGCGCTGCGACTGCCCCCCCGCGAGGATGAGGCCATCGAGATCCGCAGGGATGACCAAGACCTAGCCGCCGATGTAGCTCATCTCGATCTTGTGATCGCGATGCGCCTGGCCGCGGAGTTCGGAGTAGCGGTCGCCGCGCGCCAGCCAGACACCGGCCAGGCGGTCTTTGAGCGCCTGGGCGCCGACGCCCGAGCGCAACAGCGCCCGCAGGTCGTAGCCCTGCTCGGCAAACAGACAGGTGAACAGCCGCCCTTCGGGCGACAGGCGCAGCCGCGTACAGGAGCCGCAGAAGGGTTGCGACACGCTGGTGATGAGGCCGATCTCGCCGCCGCCATCGGCATAGGCCCAGCGGCGTGCGACCTCGCCGTGGTAGTGGGCCTGAATCGGCTGCAGGGGAAATTCAGCCCCGATGAGGCGCACGATCTCGGCGCCGGTGACGACTTCGTCCATGCGCCAGCCGTTGGAATTGCCGACGTCCATGTATTCGATGAAGCGCAGCACGTGCCCCGTGCCGCGGAAGTGGCGCGCCATGGGCAGAATTTGCGCGTCGTTCATGCCGCGGCGCACCACCATGTTGACCTTGACCGGCGCCAGGCCTGCCCGCGCCGCCGCTTCGATGCCGGCCAGGATGGTGGCCACCGGCACCCCGCTGTCGCTCATGCGCTCGAACAGGGTATCGTCGAGCGCATCGAGGCTGACGGTGACCCGCGACAAGCCCGCGTCGGCCAACGCCTGCGCCTTGCGCGCCAGCAAGGTGCCGTTGGTGGTGAGGGTGAGTTCGGGTGCCTGGCCGTCGGGCGTGCGCAGCTGGGCCAGCATGGCCACCAGCGTCTCGATCTGCTTGCGCAGCAGGGGCTCGCCCCCGGTGAGGCGGATTTTGCGCACCCCTTGCGACAGGGCGGCTTCGGCCACCCGCGTGATTTCCTCGAAGGAAAGGAGAGCACTGTGCGGCAAGAAGGCGTGATCGGCCCCAAAGACCTCGCGCGGCATGCAATAGGTACAGCGGAAATTGCAGCGGTCAGTGACGGAGATGCGCAGGTCGCGCAAGGGGCGCCCCCGCGTGTCGTGCACCGCCTGCCCCGGCGCCAGGACAGGCGCGGCGACAGGCTGGTCTTCGGGATGGAGATAGATGACGCGGCTCATACACTACCGTGAGGAGATTGATCGCCTCGTCCAGCGGCGACGGGAGGGTGCTAGTCGTTTTCCTTGACACGATATACCAGGGTGGCCACCTTTGCCAGCCCGAGTACCTTGACCGTGACGCTGCCCAGCAGCAGGCGCGACAAGCCGCTGCGCCCGTGGCTGCCGATGAAGATGAGGTCGCAGTTTTCTTCTTTGGCGGCATGCACGATGCCATCGGCAACATTGAAGTTGGACACGGCCTTGGCGGTGGCCTTGACCCCCGCCGTGGCAGCGCGGTCGAGCACGGCCTGGAGATATTTCTGGGCCTGTTCGGCAGCCGTGCGGTCGTAGTCTTCGTCGGTGATGGCATAGGCGGCCGCCATGCCGTCGAAGCCGACCGTGGCGGCAAACGGCTGGGTGACGTGCAGCGCGACGATTTCGGCGCCGATGGAGCGGGCAAACGTGACCCCCTTGTTGGCGGCCTGGGCCGAGAGCTTGGAACCGTCGGTGGGAATGAGGATTTTCTTGAACATGCTGAGATCATCCAAAAGGCTGAACAGGAGACTTCAGCATACCTGCTGAAGGGCCGGAATGACAGTCGGGATCAGCCCTGAGCTTGATTTCGCTCAGCTTCTTGTGCCAGCTGGAAGAGCTGCGTGCAGCGCCCGCCCGAGCGGCAAAACGCCAGCACCGGCCCAGGCAGTTCGTGCAGCAGGCGGCCAAATTCGGCCACGTCGGCAGCCGTGATGGCGCCGCTGACCACGGGCTGGTAGCGCGCCTGCAGCCCCGCGGCCCGGGCGGCCTCGAGCACGTCGGCGGACAGCGGCTGCTCGGCCCCGCCCTCGCCATCGGGGCGGTTGATGATGAGCGATTTGAATCCGGCATCCGCCACGGCCCGCATGTCGGCGGGCTGCAACTGGGGCGATACCGACAGGTCGGCGGTGAGAGCACGGTAGGGCGAGTTCATGTCAGTTCCTTGGAGGGGGGCGGCCCCCTCGATCGTCAAGTGGTATTCGGCCAGCCAGTCGGCCATCCGCGCGCTGGCCAGCACGGCGTATTCGGCCTGGCGCTGCGCGGACAGCGCATCGGCGGCATCCGGCCCCAGGGCGGGATGGCACATCAGCTCGTCGCCATCCTGGCACTGGGCCAGCCAGAGCGACATCCAGGCCTGATAAGCCTGCGCGCCGCCTTTGAAATCATACACGCCCAGAAAGCCCGGATTCTGGCGCAGACCGGCCGCCCGCGCGCGGCGGCGCAGGCCGCCCGCCCCCAGCCCGGCGATGACCCGGGCCTTGAGCCGCAAGGCCCAGGGCAGGCCCGCCGTGCGCGGACGGCCGGTATCGCGCAGCCAGGGCCGCGGGCCCGGCAAGGCGGCGAGCGCTTCAAGCAGGGCATCGCGCACGAGCGGCAGCTGGTGCACGTGTTGGTGCCCATCGACGTAATCCGGCAGCCGCCCCGTCAGGGCCTGGAACCGCCGCAGCTGGCGGTCGACGGCGTCGCGCACGGCCTGCGGCGGCAGGCGCCGCAGATAGGCCGCCTGGATGAGCGCGCGCAAGGGCAGGCACAGGCCCGGCTGGCCGAAGGATTCGGTGAGGTTCAGGTGCAAGCCGACCTGCGCCCCGGTGCCCAGCAAGGCAGGCAGGTTGCGCGCGGCGCTGGGCCCATCGACCAGCAGGCTGGTGGCCGAGAGCCGCCCCAGCCGCAGCAGGCCGAGGACGCCGGCGTCCACCGCCGGGTTCATCCCGAAATCGTCGGCGCACACTACAATGCGGCGGTATTTGCGATCGATCATGCTGAAGAAACTCATCACCCAGATAGGCTGGTTCGTCATTGTAGGCTGCGCGGCGGCGGCCACCCACTGGGCCGTGGCCGTGGCCTGCGTGGCGCTGGCCGGGCTGGCCCCGCTGCTGGCCAACCTCGTGGGCTGGCTGGTGGCGTTCGGGGTTTCGTTCACCGGCCACTACCGGCTGACGTTCCGCCACCAGCACGCGCCCCTGCTGCGCTCGGCGCTGCGCTTCTTCGCCGTGTCGGCCCTGGGCTTCGTCGTCAACGAGGCCGCCTACGCCACGCTGCTGCGCCTGACGACCATCCGTTACGACCTTTTGCTGGCGCTGGTGCTGATCGGCATCGCCGGGATGACCTTCATTCTGGGGCGCTACTGGGCGTTTCGCCACAGCCACTAGGCAGATCACCTGCGGGCAGTTTCCACAGCCCCATCTTGCGCGCCTGGGCCACGGGCGCTTGCCCGGCCAGCACCGGCAGGCGATCCGCTTCGTCCAGCCAGGCCATGAGCCAGACCGTGGGATGCGCAGGCTCGCACACAAAGGCCTGCAAGCGCTGGGGCAACCACAGCACGTCGGCGCCCTTGTCGGCGGTGAACAGCGCGGCATCGGCCAGCTCGCGGCGCCAGTCGTCACCGTGCATGAGCCTCGGGTCGTCCCAGTTGGTGACGACGATGACGGGCTTGCGCCAATTGGCGTACAAGGGCACGTCGTAGGCGTACTGGTTGAACATCACCAGCTGATCGCCCGGCTGGGCCGACTGGACGAGCACCTGCGCCAGGGGCCGGGAGCTGCGCTGAGGAAACACCAGCAGGGCCGCGACCGCCGCCAGGCAGATGAGCGCGGCCCCGAGCGCGTGGCGCACCAGGCTGCGGGTGACCCCGGGCGCGGTTTCTTCTTCGCGCTGCTCGAAGGTTTCCTGGATGAACCAGGCCAGCGGCGGCAGTACCGCGATGACGTAGCCCACCAGCTTGGAAGCAGGAATGGAAAAGAACACCAGCACCACGGCCAGCCACGCGAGCATGAGGCCACGCAGCACACCGCGATCGACTTGCCTGGGGTTTTGCGTCGGCGGCACGAACACGGGCAGCAAGGGGCCGTGCGGATAGAACCAGCGCCACAGCTGGACGGACCAGGGCAGCGTCAGGCCCAGCACGACCGGGACGTAGAACCAGAAGGGATGCGGATTGTTGAAACCCGTTTCGAGAAAGCGCTGGAAGTGCTGGTAGACGATGTAGTAGTCGAAAAAGCCGGGAAAGCGCAGCTGCATGACCACCATCCAGGGCGTGATCAGCAGCAGGAACAAGAGGATGCCGGGCCACCACAAGAGCCGCCCCATGGCGCGATACTGGCGCCGCCCCAGCAGCCAGAAGAACAGCACGCCGCCCGGCAGCACCACGCCGATCAGCCCCTTGGCGAGAAAGCCGGCGGCGGCCAGCACGTACATGAGCAGCAGGGCCAGCCGGTCGGGGCGCGCCTGCTCGTGGCGGAAGACGGCATCCGCGCCCGCCAGGACGGTGAGGCTGATGAGGGCGGCCACCAGCATGTCAAGGTTGGCGTAGTGGGCGGCGCCGAACAGAAACGGCTGCACCGCCAGGATGAGCGCCGTGCGGCGTGCGGCGCCCAGTGGGGCATAGCGCCGCAGAAAAACGTAGAAGGCCGTCACCATGGCCGTGGCCGACAGCACCGACACGAGCCGACCCGCCCAGGCGTTGTCGCCGAACACGGCCAGCGAGCCCGCGGTCAGCCAGTAGAACAGCGGCGGCTTGTGAAAAAACGGCATGCCGTCCAGGCGCGGCGTGAGGAAATCGCCCGACACCAGCATGTGCCAGGCCACGCCCACGTAGCGCCCTTCGTCGGGCAGCAGCAGCGGATACATCCAGGTGGTGGCCGCCAGCCATACGAAGGCGCACAGGGCCACCCACCCCCAGGCCGAGCGCCGCTGCAGGCACTGCCAGGCACACACGGCCTGATCCACGATGCGGTGCGCGGCCCCGGGCCAGCGGCGGGCGTTCATGATGTGCTGCCCTGCGAAGCGGGAGCCTGCGCGGGCGACGCGGGGTTGGCGGATCGCGGCGCGGCGGGCGGACGCGGCGGACGGCCCGGCGCGGCATCCCCCGCGGTGCCAGGCGCGCGCCCCTGCACGCGCTCGCGCAGCAGATACACGGGGCGCCCCTTGACCTCGGTGAAGATGCGCGCGATGTATTCGCCGACGATGCCCAGGGACATCAGATTGACCCCGGAGAAGAACAGGATGACGATGATGAGCGTGGCCCAGCCACGCACCGCGTCGCCAAACAGCAGGTGGGTGACGATGATGAACAGGCCATAGACGAAGGCCACCAGCGACAGGCAGGCCCCCAGCAGGCTGAGCAGACGCAGGGGCCAGGTGGTGAAGGCGGTGAGCCCGTCAATGGCAAAGCGCAGCAGTTTCAGGGGGCGAAAGCGGCTGACCCCATGCAGGCGTTGCGGCGGCGTGTAGGGCATGGCCTCGGCATCGAAGCCCACCCAGGCGAACAGGCCTTTCATGAAGCGGTCGCGCTCGGGCAGGCGCAGCAGGGCATCGACGACCGCGCGATCCATCAGGCGGAAGTCGCCCGCGTTGGGCGGCACGCCGCGGCCATCCGAGGTGCGCATCAGCAAGTAGAACAGCCGCGAGCCCGCCCGTTTGAACCAGCTTTCATCCTCGCGCGTGGCGCGCACGGCGTAGACCATCTGCATCCCTTCGCGCCAACGTTGCAGCATGGCGACAACCAGCTCGGGCGGATGCTGCATGTCGGCATCCAGGCAGACCACGACGTCTCCGGTGGCGGCCTCGAGCCCGGCGGTGAGCGCCGCTTCTTTGCCGAAGTTGCGCGACAGGCGCAGGTAGACCATCTCGGGATGCAGGCCGCACCAGTGGCGCATGAGTTCGGGCGTGCCGTCGGTGCTGCCGTCATCGACCACGATGACTTCGAGCCGCCCGGTTTCCGGCCCCAGCGTGGCCAGCAGCTGGGGCAGCAGAATGCCCAGATTGGCCTGCTCGTTCAGGCAGGGGATGACGCAGGACAGGGACGCGGGTTGAGGCATGGGATCTCGGGGTGGTGAAAACGGGCGAGCAGTATGATTTCCGACAAGTTGATGATGATAACTGAAGGACGCCGCGCGCTTCGCTTTACCTGGCCCGATGAAGATTCCTATAATATGAACCTTTAACAGTCAACCACGCCCGAGCCTGCATGGACGATACCCCGGTCTGTACCGAGGACGAGATCACGACACTCGTCCACCATTTTTACCGCCGCGTGCGCCAGGATGACGTCCTGGGGCCCATTTTCGATGCGCACATCGACGACTGGGACGAGCACCTCGAGCGCATGGTGCGCTTCTGGTCGTCGCTGCTGCGCCGCGCGGGCACCTATAGCGGCACGCCCATGCCCAAGCACGTGGCCCTGCCCGGCATCGAAGGCCCCATGTTCTCACGCTGGCTCGAACTCTTCGGCACCACGCTGGCCGAATTCGACAATCCGCCCTTCGTCGCCCAGGCCAGCGATTTCGCCCGCCGCATCGCCCGCAGCCTGTGGTACGGCTACCAGATCACCCACACACCCGATCAACCCGTGACGGAGTTCGACGCCCATGTCCCATCTGCTGAACATTGAAGAAAAGCCTGCCACGCCGACGCCCGCCGGGCCTTCCATGGCGGCCTTTCTCGCCCTGGGATTCCGGCCGCTGTACATCGCCGGCGCCAGCTGGGCCGTGATTTCCATCGCCCTGTGGATTTTCGCGCCGCAGCTGCTGGGCCAGCCCTTGTCCCTGGTGGCCTGGCACGCGCACGAAATGCTGTGGGGCTTCATCATCACGATCGCCATAGGCTTTCTGCTGACCGCCAGCGCCACCTGGACAGGGTTCAACCCCCTGCAGGGGCGCCCGTTGGCAGTCTTGTGCATTCTATGGTGCATCGCGCGCCTGGGCTTCCTGTTTGGCGGCCTCACCGGCTTCTGGATCGCCACGGCGGCCGAGCTGCTGTTCTTCCTGGGCGCCGCAACCGCACTGGCACGCGTCATGATCAAAGGCCGCAGCCGCCGCAACTACGGCCTGCCGGCCCTCATCCTGGCGTTGGGCATCGCCGACTGCCTGTTTCTCATGGCGGCCCTGGACGGCAACTACGTCTTGCTGATGGAACGCTTCGACCTCGGTCTGATCGGCATGGCGGTCGTCGCGCTGCTCATTGCCCGCCGCGTCATCCCCTTCTTCGCCATGCGCATGGTGCAAGGCCTGAAAATCCCCATGCTCACGCGCTCGGGCCACGTACAGATGGCCTTCAGCGTACTGGCGCTGCTGGCGGGCGTCCTGGTGCAGGTCACCGGCACGCCCATGACGCCGGGCAGCGGCCCGCACCTGCTGCCGCTCGTCATGGCGGGCAGCCTGTTCGTCACCGGGCTCATCAGCCTGGGGCAGCTGCTGTACTGGAAACCGCAGGCGGTGCTGCACAAGCCCATGCTGTGGATTCTGTACCTGGGCTACGCCTTCATCGGCATCGGCCTGCTGTTCGCCGCCTGGCAGTTCAGCAATCTGTTCAATCCGGCCCTGCTCAACGGCGTGCTGGTGCGCAGCGCCACCCACGTGCACCTGATCGGCCTGGCGGGTTTCTGCATCCTCATCATCGGCATGCTCACACGCACGGCGCTGGGGCACCTGGGACGTCCGCTGGCACTCGACCGCAGCATGCTGGCCGGCCACTGGCTGATGGTGGCCGCCGCCGTGCTGCGGCTGGCCGCCCTGTGGCCCTCGGCGGCCAGCATCCACCTGCTGCACTTGGCAGCGACCGCCTGGATCCTGTCGCTCGGGCTGTACCTGTGGCGCTTCGTGCCCATGCTGATCCGCCCGCGTCCCGACAAACCGGCGCCTGTCAGCATGCCGAAAAAGGCGGCAACCGTACAGCCCGCCCAGGCGCGCTAGGCCAGGCCCCCGCATGCGTCTGACCAACATGAGCGACTACGCGGTGCGGCTGCTGATGTATCTCAGCAGCCACCGCGACCGTCTGTGCACCATTGCCGAAATCGCACAGTTCTACCGCATTTCCGAACCGCACCTGATGAAGATCACGCACCGCCTGGCCCAGCACGGCTGGATCCACACGGTGCGCGGCAAGAACGGCGGCATGCGCCTGGCCCACGAGCCCGCCGACATCCCGCTGGGCGCGTTGATCCGCGATATGGAAAACGACCTGGCGCTGGTCGAGTGCATGGGCGGCGAAAACCACTGCATCCTCTCGGGCCACTGCGGCCTGAAACCCGTCATCGCCGGGGCCTTGCAGGCCTTCATGGACTACCTCGACGCGCGCTCGCTGGCCGACATCCTGCCGCCCGGCGGGATCGCGACAGACCGGCGCCAAGAGCGCGCGACGGACACCGGGACGGGCATCGCATCGGCAACGAGTGTCGCCAAGGCCCCGGCACGGCCCCGGGTTCGCCGGAACCAGCCCGCGCCAGTGTCGCGCATCTGAAGCTCAAACGGGCCGACTGCCCGCCCGACCTATGAGCGCGATGCTTTGGTATCAGCCGGAACAGGCGCCGCTTTGGCACCCACCGCAGCGGGTGTCGTCTGGGCCACGAGATGGCCGATGACGTTGACGGGCTGCGACTCGACAGAAGCGGAATCAGCGGCGGATACGGGCGCCGACGCGGCCACTGGCGCCGGTGCAGGCGCCTGGACAGCCAACGTGGATGCCCGGGTGGCAGCTGACGGAACCGACGCACGCACCGGCGGGGTTGCTTGGGCCGACACGGGCGCCTGCGCAACCGGCTTGCCCACTGCGGGGACAGGCGCCGACGGCGCGGCGGCAAGCACCCCCGCAGCGGAGCCAGACGCCTTGGCGGCGGGGCTGATGGCCTTGGCGGGCGACTTGCCCGGTGCCGTCTTGGCCGCCGTCCGGCGCGATACGGCCGAGGCTGCCTTGGCGGAAGTTGGTTTCGACTTCGACGCGACCGGCGTGGCCTTGGCGGATGGCTTGCCTGAAGCTGTCGGAGCCGCTTTGGCGGAGGCCTTGGTCGGCACAGCAGGCACCTTGGTCGGCGTGACCGACACCTTGACCGGCGCCTTGACCGATGCAGCGGGCGTACCGACGGCCGGGTGCTGGAAGCGCTCGAGTTCGCTCAGGCTCAGCTCGCGCAAGCCCGATTGCACGCCTTCGATGATTTCGCCCAGCTGATGGCCATACGCCAGGGTGCGATCCAGCTGGTGCTGCCAGCGGTGCGTGAGCCGGGCCAGGGGGTTGGCCTCGTTTTCCGCGGCACCGGCCTGGCCGGAGGCATCGTCGAGGCGGCTGCGCACCGCCTGGAGGTTGAGGCTGACCCATTTTTCAAAGCCGTCCAGAAACAGGAACTGGACTTGATGCACATGCGCCAGCAAGGCCTTCTGGCCGTCGCGCACCTGTTGATGCAGATCTTCCATGCGTGGTTCTCCGTTGCGAGGCCCGGCTGGCGATGACAGCATGCGACCGCCTCTTGCGAGACCTTCATTTGTTGCGTTGCAGCAAATCATATACTACAGGAAAATCAGCACATTAGCGCAAAAATTACCGCTGCCTGCAAAGTCTTGTCATTGCGTCACAGTCTGGTACAGGATGCGTGCCCGAGCCCGGCCAGGCGGTGGCCGACAGCGGCCACACGCCTGCCTTGCGCGACGGCTTCAGACGCGGTCGCAGCGGATGGTGATGGGATGGCGGCGCAGCCCCTCGACCACCTGATCGGTGACCTCGCCGTCCACGTCGGTGACGGCATAGCCGATCTTGCCACGGGTCTGCAGCTGCTGGCTGACGATGTTCAGGCCAAACTCGCCCATGAGGTTGCTCAGCGCCCCCATGGCCCCCGGCACGTTCTGGTGGATGTGGATGATGCGCGC
Organism: Castellaniella caeni NBRC 101664; assembly: GCF_001592225.1. Taxonomy (GTDB): domain Bacteria; phylum Pseudomonadota; class Gammaproteobacteria; order Burkholderiales; family Burkholderiaceae_B; genus Castellaniella; species Castellaniella caeni. Next base: position 44,372 of record NZ_BCWN01000024.1, read on the forward strand.
CGTGCCGGCCTGCTCGTGGTAGGAGATCTCGGGGAAGTTGACCGCCCCCTTGGTCGTCCCGCTGCTGATGAAGCGCTTGAGCTTCTCGGCCACTTCACGCCCGATGTTTTCTTGCGATTCTTGCGTGCTGCCGCCGATGTGGGGCGTGAGCAGGACGTTCTGCATGCCGCGCAAGGGGCTGTCCAGGCCTTCGTCGCGGCTCTTGGGTTCGGTGGGGAAGACGTCGATGGCCGCCCCCGAGAGATGGCCGGACTTGAGGGCGCGCTGCAGGGCCGGGATGTCGACCACGGTGCCGCGCGAGGCGTTGATGAGGATGCTGCCCGGCTTCATGGCGGCGATGGCGTCGGCGTCCATGAGGTTGCTGGTATCTTTGCCGCCAGGCACGTGCAGGGTGATGACGTCGGCCTGGCCCAGGAATTTCTTCAGCGAGCTGGTGGCGTGGGCGTTGCCCAGCGGCAGTTTGGCCTCGATGTCGTGATAGAGCACGCGCATGCCCAGCGCTTCGGCCAGGATGCCCACCTGCGAGCCGATGTTGCCGTAGCCCACGATGCCCAGGGTCTTGCCGCGCGCCTCGAAGGCGCCATCGGCGGTCTTGTCCCAGAAGCCCTCGTGCACCCGGGCGTTCTTTTCGGGAATGCGGCGCAGCAGCAAGATGGCTTCGCCCAGCACCAGTTCGGCCACCGAGCGCGTATTCGAGAAAGGCGCATTGAAGACCGGGATACCGCGCAGCGCCGCGGTTTCGAGATCGACCTGGTTAGTACCGATGCAAAAACAGCCGATGGCACGCAGTTCGGGCAGCCCGGCCAGCACGTTCTGATCGAGATGGGTACGCGAGCGGATGCCCACCACGTGCGCGCCCTGCAACGCCTCATGCAAGGCATCGCCCGTCAAGGCGCCCGCATGCGTGATGACTTCGTCGAAGCCGGCCGCCGTGAAGACTTCCTTGGCGCTGGCGTGGATGTTTTCAAACAGAACGATGCGTGCCATCTTGATCCTTCTCAAGCAAGTAAAAGGGTTCATTGTGCGTTATTTACACAATGCCATCAGGGCTACCCCTGATGCGAACAGGGTTATCCCTAATTACTTTTAACCATGAAGCGTCCGGTCAGGCGGCCACGAGGCGGTCGCGCCCCGCATCCTTGGCCCGGTACAGGCACTCGTCCGCCCGCTTGAAGAGCGTCTGGGCGGTATCCCCCACCGCCCACGCGGCCAGCCCCGCGCTGAGCGTGATCGACAGCTGACGCCCATCGGGCAGCACGACCGGGCTGTGGCGCGCATGGGCCAGTACCCGCTGGATGAGCGCCACCGCGTCGGCCTGCGCGGTAGCGGGCAGCAGCACCACGAACTCTTCGCCGCCAAACCGCGCCAGCACGTCGGACTTGCGGCGCACCAGATTGCCCAGCACCTCGGCCACCCATTTGAGCACCACGTCGCCCATATCGTGGCCGAACTGGTCGTTGACGTGCTTGAAGTGATCGATGTCGAACACCACCAGCACCAGCGCATGGTGCGCGCGCCCCAGCTGACGCAGCAGCTGTTCGAGCGACTCGTCCAACCCCCGGCGGTTGAGCAGGCCGGTGAGCGGATCGTGCAGCGTGAGCACGCGCAGCTGCTGGTTGGCCTGCTCGAGCGCCTGCATGGTGGCGCGCAGGTCTTCGGTACGCCGCTGCACCTCGTGCTGCAGGGAGCTGCGCGCCGTGGACTCGATCCGCAAGGCCTTGTCGAGCAGGTCGCGCAGCTGCATGACCTCGGCGTAGGTGAGGAGGAAAATCTGGCTGCCCAGGGCGATCTGCATCCAGCGTTCCTGCGCCATGAAACCGGGAATGTAGCCGAAAGCCGCCAGCCCATAGAACAGATAACCGGCGTAGAACACCAGCCACGACACCACGTACCAGCGGGCGGCCCGCTCGCCCTGGCGCAGGCGCGCCACCCCCACGCAAAACATGAAGAGCATGCTGAGCATGGCATACACCGTATCCACCTTGATCATGAGCGCATACGGCAGCCAGAGGCTGGCCAGCAACAGCACGACCCCCAGACCGAACAACAGCCGGATGAGTGCGATCTGGCGCGGCCACTGCTGCGGCACGATGTCCAGGAAATGGCGCGTGAACAGCAGCAGACTGAGAATGGCCAGTACTTCGGTCAGCGGCACGGACACGTTGGCCAGCCAGGGCGACCACGGCCACAAGTATTGATAGCTGAGGCCGGACATGGACGTGAGAAACAGGCCCACGCAGACGATGTAGGCCGCGTTGAAGAACGGCTGGGGCAGGCGCAGGCGCAGAAACAGGGTGATGTTGAACAGCGCCAGCAGCAGCATGGCGCCCATGAACATACCCTGAGCCAGACTATGGTCTTGCGTGCCCTCGATGGCCGACTCGGCGGTGTGCAGCGAGAGCGGGATGTTGATGGCGCCGCTGCTGTGCACGCGCAGCACCACCCCCAGCGTCTGGTACGGGGCGAAGTGCAGCGGCAGCAGAAACAGGCGGTGGCGCACGGGCCGCGCCAGAAAAGGCCGTTGATCGCCCATGCGCTGTACGTCCAGCAGCACTGGCCGGGGCCGCGGCTGCGTGGGGCGCCCCAGGTCGTAGACCCAGAAGTCCACCTCGTCCAGCAGGGGATAGTCGAGCTGCAGATACCAGCTGCGCTGCACGGCTTCGGTGTTGCGCAGCGGCACGTAGACCCAGTAGGCCGCCCGGGTGTGCGTGAACACCAGCTGGTCGGCATCCCGGCGCTCGCGCGCCTGGCGGCCTTCGAGCAGATCGGCCGGGCCCAGCGCGCGCGCATCGTCCTGCACGAAGCACAGGCCGGGCAAAGAGGCGATGTCGGGCTGCTCGCCCGACAGCGGGATGGACGGGCAATCGGCGCCCGGCGCACCCGCCGCCAACGGGTCGACGTCCGACACCGCCACGGCGGCGCGGGCCAGCCCGGCCACCAGCAGCAGACAGGCGAACAGCAGCACCAGGGCCGCACGAGCCTCGTGCAGGCCGTGCGCCACGCCGCCCACGGGCCCTGGCCCGGGACATCGCCCGGCAAACGGGAACAGCCATGCACAAACCAGCGACCTCATTTCTCTTGATGGCTCCTGTGGGACGTATCCGGGTATCCGGGCAATGAAACGTATCCGGGCGATGCAGCATCCAAAGCAACGAGGGGCTGGGCGCCCTTGCGACCGCCAGCCCCGCTTTATTTCGTACAAGATATTACGAAACGTCAATTCATGAATTATGCATGGGAAAGGCCATCTGCGCGAGCAATGGACTGCCGTGGTAGCCTAAAGCGTTCGCCCCGTTCTTCCCCCTGCCGCCCCGTCCGGATACCGATCATGTCATCTACCGCCACTTCACGATCACTTGCCGCACAACCGTCCGAACGGTTCATGCGCACGCCCAACCTGGCCGAGCCCGACACCCAGCGCCTGCGCGCCACGCTGCGGCAGTATTTTCTCGAAACCTTCGACCGCTACGAATCGCTCTTCCAGTGTCTGGCCAGCGACGAGGCGTACTACGTCAAGCCCATCGCGCTGCGCCATCCGCTCATCTTCTATTTCGGCCACACGGCCACGTTCTTCGTCAACAAGCTGCTGCTCACCCGGCTCATCGACCAGCGCCTCGACCAGCACCTCGAATCGGTGTTCGCCGTGGGGGTGGACGAAATGAGCTGGGACGACCTGGACGACGCGCACTACGAATGGCCCTCGGTGGCCGAAGTGCAGGCCTACCGCGACCGCGTGCGCGCCCTGGTCTGCGACCTCATCGACCACGCGCCACTCACCTCGCCCATCGACTGGCAGAACCCCTGGTGGGCCATCATCATGGGCGTCGAGCACGAACGCATCCACATCGAGACCTCGTCGGTGCTCATCCGCCAGCACGCCCTGAAATACGTGCGTCCCGCCGCTGGCTGGGAACCGCGCGGCGACACGCAAGCGGCCGCCCCCGACAACGCGCTCGTGCGCGTGCCCGCGGGCGCCGTCCAGGTGGGCAAGGCCTACAACGACCCGCAGTACGGCTGGGACAACGAATACGGCAGCCATACGGCGCAGGTCGAATCCTTCCAGGCCAGCCGCTATCTCGTCAGCAACCAGGAATTCCTCGCCTTCGTCGAGGCGGGCGGCTACCGCAACCACCGCGACTGGACAGAAGAAGGCCAGCAGTGGCTCGCCTACAGTCACGCCGAACACCCCACGTTCTGGATCAAAAAGACGCAGGGCTGGTATCTGCGCCTGATGACCGGTGAAATCCCCATGCCCTGGGCCTGGCCGGTCGAGGTCAACTACCTCGAAGCCAAGGCCTTCTGCAACTGGAAGGCCGCCGAAACCGGCCAGCCGGTGCGCCTGCCGACCGAAGACGAGTGGTATCGGCTGTACGACACCGCGGGCCTCAAAGACCCTGGCGACGAGCCATGCAACGCCAACCTGCACCTCGACCACGGCGCCTCGTCCTGCCCGGTCAATCTGTACCAGCAAGGCGACTGCTTCGACGTCGTGGGCAATGTGTGGCAATGGACGGAAACCCCCACCTACCCCTTCAACGGCTTCGACGTCCACCCCATCTACGACGATTTCACCACGCCCACCTTCGATGGTCGCCACAACCTCATGAAAGGCGGCTCGTGGATTTCCTGCGGCAACGAGGCCGTGCGCGCCTCGCGCTATGCCTTCCGGCGCCACTTCTTCCAGCACGCGGGCCTGCGCTACGTCGTATCGCATGCGCCCGCCGAAGCCCCCGCCGCCTACTACGAAACCGACAAGCTCATGTCCGAGTACGCTGAGTTCCACTACGGCGACACCTACTTTGGCGTGGACAACTTCTCGCAGGCCCTGGCGCGGCACGCCCTGGCCGCCTTGGGCGACCGGCCAAGGCGCCGCGCGCTTGACCTGGGCTGCGCCTCGGGGCGCGCCACCTTCGAGCTGGCCAAGGCCTTCGAGCACGTCACGGGCGTCGATTTTTCGGCCCGCTTCATCAACCAGGGCGTGCAGCTCATCCAGACCGGGCAGCTGCGCTACACGCTCACCGACGAAGGCGACCTCGTTTCGTACAAGGCGCGCAGCCTGCGCGACCTGGGCCTGGAAGACACCATTGCGCGCGTCGAGTTCTACCAGGGCGATGCCTGCAACCTGAAGCCGCAGTTCACCGGCTACGACCTGGTGCTGGCGGCCAACCTCATCGACCGCCTGTACGACCCGGCGCGCTTTCTCGACGACATCCACACGCGCGTCGTCCAGGGCGGGCTGCTCATCATCGCCTCGCCCTACACCTGGCTCGAAGAACACACACCGCGCCAGGCCTGGGTGGGCGGCTTCAAGAAAGACGCCGAAAACTACACCACGCTGGACGGCCTCAAAGACCACCTCAGCCCGCACTTCCGGCTGCTCTCGGGGCCCACCGACGTGCCCTTCGTCATCCGCGAGACGCGGCGCAAATTCCAGCACACGCTCTCCGAGATGACCATCTGGGAACGCCTCTGATCCGCATCCGGCGGCGCCGGGCCCGAGCGTGGCCCCTTCCACAAGGGGCCACGCGCCGCCGCTGCGCCGCCCGGGCCGGGCACGTCCGCAAGGAACAGCCGCAAGCAGCAACGGCCAGGCACGACGCATGGCGCGGGTCAAATAGCCAGACGCCATATGCTTAAAGAGTGAAAACCTTTGCGAGTGGCCGCGCCACTGGATAGAATCAAACGCTATAAAACGTGACGTTGATATAACGTCATCACCTGAAAGCCGCACGCACGGTTCCAGGCCCAGCCGCCTGGCCGCGCCCGCCGCTTTCTTTTTCGACTTGACGATCGAGGCCTATTCATGAAGAAATTTTCAGCCCTGCTGTTTGCTGCCCTGCTTCCCTTGGCATCGATGGCACCCGCCGCCCACGCGGCCACCGACGACCTCGCCGCCATCCAGAAGGCGGGCGTGCTGCGCATCGGCACCGAGGGCACCTACGCGCCCTTCTCGTTTCACGAACAGAAAGACAACAAGCTGGTGGGCTTCGACGTGGACATCGGGCGCGCCATCGCCAAGCAGCTGGGCGTCAAGGCCAAATTCGTGGAAGGCAAGTGGGACGGCCTGATCGCCGGGCTCAACGTCAATCGCTACGACGTGGTTCTCAACCAGGTGGGCATCACCCCCGAGCGCGAAGCTAAGTACGATTTCTCCAAACCCTACATTTCCTCCGAAGCCGCCCTCATCGTGCGCGACAACAACACGGACATCCACTCGTTCGCCGACCTGAAAGGCAAGCGCTCGGCCAACACCATCACCAGCAACTTCGGCAAGCTGGCGCAGCAGCACGGCGCCGAGGTGGTGCCCGTGCAGGGCTTCAACGACGCCATTGCGCTGCTCACCTCGGGCCGGGTGGACGCCACCGTCAACGACGAACTGTCGTTTCTCGACTTCAAGAAGCAGCAGCCCAAGGCCAAGGTGCGGGTCGTGGCAACCGACGCCAGCGCCGAATTCAGCCGCTCGGGCGTGCTGATGCGCAAGGATCAGCCGGCCCTCAAGGCGGCCATCGACAAGGCCATCGATGCCATCCGCGCCGACGGCACGTACAAGACGATCTCCGAGCGCTACTTCGGCGAAGACCTGTCCTCCAAGGTGCAATGAGCCCCAGGCATGCGCCGCGCTGTGGCCTATACTGCCGCACGATCTAAAAGGAGTCCCTGACCGTGCCGGATTGGCTGCACCTCATGTCGGAATCCCTCTGGCCGCTGCTGGTCGGGGGGATCCAGTTCACCGTTCCCCTGGCCATCCTGTCCTTCGCGGCGGGGCTGGCCCTGGCTTTCCTGGCCGCCATCATCCGCCTGTTCGGCCCCACGCCGCTGGTGCTGCTGGTGCGCTTTTACATCTGGCTGATCCGCGGCACGCCGCTGCTGGTGCAGCTGTTCGTCATCTTCTACGGCCTGCCCAGCATCGGCTTCGTGCTCGATCCGCTGCCCGCCGCGCTCATCGGCTTCTCGCTCAACGTGGGCGCCTACAACGCCGAGGTCATTCGCGGGGCCATCGAGGCGATCCCCAAAGGCCAGTGGGACGCCGCCTATTCACTCAGCATGACGCGCGCCCAGGCGCTGCGGCGCACCATCTTGCCGCAGGCGGCCCGCGTGGCCGTGCCGCCACTGGCCAATTCGTTCATCGCCCTGGTGAAAGACACCTCGCTGGCGGCCGTCATCACGGTGCCCGAAATCTTCCAGGCCGCACAACGCATCGCCTCGGTCACCTACGAACCGCTGGTGCTCTATACCGAGGCCGCCCTCATCTACCTGGTGCTGTGCTCGTTCCTGTCAGCCGCGCAAACCCGCCTCGAACGCTATTTCAGCCAGCACGCGGTTTTTTCCGAGGGCCAGCGATGATCCACCTGCACGACATCCGCAAGCACTTCGGCACGCACGAGGTGCTGAAAAGCGTCAGCGTCACCATCCCCGAGGGGCAGGTCACGGCACTCATCGGGCCTTCGGGCAGCGGCAAAAGCACGCTGCTGCGCTGCGTCAACCTGCTCGAGACGCCCGACTCGGGCGAGCTCACCATCGGCGCCGAGACCCTGCGCTTCACGCCGGGGCGGCACCCCGAGCGCCACGCCGTGCAGCGCATCCGCCAGCAGACCGGCATGGTGTTCCAGAATTTCCAGCTGTTTCCGCACCTGACCGCCATCCAGAACGTGATGGAAGGGCTCGTCACGGTCAAGCGCTGGCCGCGCGAACGCGCCCGGGCGCGCGCCCGCGAGCTGCTCGACAAAGTGGGCTTGCGCGACAAGGCCGACGCCTGGCCCGCCAGCCTGTCGGGCGGCCAGCAACAGCGCGTGGCCATCGCCCGCGCCCTGGCGCCCGAGCCACAGGTGCTGTTGTGCGACGAACCCACCTCGGCGCTCGACCCCGGCCTGGCCGCCGAAGTGGTGGCCGTGCTCAGCGATCTGGCCAGCGAAGGCATGACCATGCTGATGGCCACGCACGACCTGCGCCTGGCCTCGCAGGTGGCGCGCCAGACGGTGTTTCTGGAAGATGGCGCCATCGTCGAAGCGGGCCCCTCGCAGGCGCTGTTCACGCAGCCGCGGGACGCCCGCACGCGGCGCTTCGTCACTACCCTGACCGGCTGAACCCGATACGATGTCAGACTCACCCGCGCAAAACGCCTTCCAGGGCTCGCTCCAGACCCAGATCGACACGCTGCCCGACGCCTGGCGCGACGCCTTGCAAGCCCCGCACCTGCAGGGCATCTTGCGCAAGCTGGACGCCATGCTGGCGCAGCGGCTGGCCGCGGGCGCCGAAATCTACCCGCTGCGCCCCTTCCGGGCGCTGCTGGAAACACCCCCCGAGTCGGTACAGGTGGTGATCGTGGGCCAAGACCCCTACCACGGCCCCAACCAGGCGCAGGGCCTGGCGTTTTCAGTGCCCAGCTTCTGCCCCACGCCGCCCAGCCTGCGCAACATGTTCAAAGAACTGGCGCTCGAATACGGCGAGCCCGCCGCACCGCCGCGCAACAGCCTGGTGCGCTGGGCGCGCCAGGGGGTGCTGCTGCTGAACACCTCGCTCACCGTCGAGGCGCACCAGCCCGCCTCGCACGCCAAGCAGGGCTGGGAGCACGTCACCGACGCCCTCATCATGCGCGTCTTGCGCGAAGCCCGGCCCAAGGTGCTGCTGCTCTGGGGCAGCCACGCGCAGGCGCGCCGCCAGCTGCTGCAGCTGCAGCCCCCGGCGGGCCCGGTCGAAGTATTGATGGCCAACCACCCCTCGCCGCTCTCGGCGCTGCGTCCGCCACGGCCCTTCATCGGCTGCGGCCATTTCCGTCAGGCCAACGACTGGCTGCAAGCCCACGGCGAATCAGGCATCGACTGGATGCTCGGGAAAACGCCCCAGGCGGCTGCGGGATACGGGGGTTGAGGACGGGTCGGGCTCGGGGCCGCCCTGCGACCAGATCCTGACGCAATCGCGCCCGGCGGTCTTGGCGGCGTACAAGGCCTGATCGGCCCGCGCCAGCAGGCGGTCGAGATCGTAGCCTACGTCGCGCGAGCAGGACACGCCGACGCTCACCGTCAGCGGGCACGGAAAACGCGCGGCCTGCCCGGCCAGGCGATAACGGATGCGTGCGGCAAGATCTTGTGCCCCCAGGGGGCCCAGATTGGCGGTGACGACCACGAACTCTTCGCCCCCCAGGCGCGCGCAGAGATCACCTTCGCGGGCGGTCTGCAGCAGCACCTGGGCAAAGCGGACGAGCACCCGGTCGCCCGCTTCGTGGCCGTGCCGGTCGTTGACCTGCTTGAACCAGTCGAGATCGCACATGAGCAGGGACACCTCGCCGCCTTCCTGGTGCGTCTGTTCGAGCAGCGCCGCGCCCTGCTCGAACAGGGCACGCCGGTTGGGCAGGCTGGTCAGCGTATCGTGCAAGGCCGCATGACGGTATTTTTGCTCGGCCCGCGCACGCACCAGCATCAGGATGCCGAACGCCAGGCAGATCGAAAAAAACAGCCCTTCGACCATGACCAGGGAAAAATCAGGCCAGCTCTGCCACAGCGCCCCTTTCAGGGGTATGGGCAACGCCCGCCAGAAGTAGAACACGGCGTGTTCGCCCAGGAACACCAGCACCGGCGTGACAGTGACGGGATCGCGGCGCCATTCGGGCCAGATGGCCAGCAGTCCCGCCACGAGATACCCCAGGGAGAGCGCGGAATACGCGACCACCCGCCACTGGGGCTCGGCCAGAAAAAAGGGCCACTGGCACAGTGCCAGCCAGACCAGGCCCCCCAGCCCCAGCCAGCGCCAGGGCGCGGGACGCCCACGAAACACCCGCAAGCTGACCCACAGACAAGCATGGCTGGTGATGAGAAGGAAGTTGGCAAGAACGATCGAGAAGGCGAACAGCCCGGGGCGCGTGCGCACCACCCCCAGCAAAAAGCCCAGGCAGGCCATCCACATGCCCGCAGCCGTCCAGAGCAAGGGGCGGTCGCGTTGTCCCTGGAAGGCCGCCAGACAGGTGAGGCAGCCCAGCATGAACAGTACGAAGGCTTCTACCACCAGGAGCGTGCCAGGGTCGAGATTCAACAAAACAGCCATGTGCGGACCATCAGCAAGCCAGATCAGACAAATGACATAGTATTGCAGAGTTGAAACACTTCGTACTAGCTGTTTGACGACGTGAACGCGGCGCCACGCGACCATGGCCCGGCAGCCGGTGGTGCGGGCACTTACAATACGCTCGTCATGCCCTCATCCGCAGACCGCCCCCACCGGATTTCCCGCCCGCACCATGCCTCGATCCAGCCCCGCCACGTTTTCGATTCCCAGCCTGACCGCGCCGGTCGCCATGGGCTACATCCCCCTGGGCGCCGTGTTCGGTTTTCTCTTCGTACAGGCGGGCGGCGCCGCCTGGCTGGCCATTGCCGCCAGCCTGCTCGTCTATGCCGGGGCGGCGCAATTCATGATGGTGCCCATGCTGGCCGCGGGGCTGCCCGTGAGCGCCATCGTCCTGGCCACGGTCGTTCTCAACCTGCGCCACGTTTTCTATGGCCTGTCGCTGCTCAACCACATGCCCGCCTCCCGCTGGCGGCGCTGGTACAGCATCTTCGCACTGACCGACGAAACCTATTCCGTGCTGACCGCGCTGCCCGTGCAGCAGCGCACGCGGCACATGGCCCTGGTCTGCGCCCTGAACCAGGGCTGGTGGGTGCTGGGCACCCTGCTCGGGGCGGCGCTCGGCGCGCGCGTACAGATCAGTTTCGCCGGGCTCGACTTCGTCCTGGCGGCGCTCTTTGCTGTGCTCACCATCGAACAATGGCGCGCGCGCCGCGACCTGCTGCCCGTCTGGGTGGCGCTGGGCGCCTACGCCCTGGCCCTGCTGGTGTTCCCCCGGCAAGCCCTGGCCCTGGCCATCGGCCTGAGCGTGCTGGCGGCGGCCCTGCGGCCCGCGCCAGCCCAGCCCGCCACCACGTCCCACGCGCCGACGCGCACAGGCAAGCCCCATGACTGACACCGATTACGTCCTCATCACGATCCTGCTCATGGGCGCCGTCACGCTGGGCCTGCGCGCCCTACCCTTCATCGCGGGTCACTGGCTGCGGCGCCACGCGCTGGTGCAAAAGCTGGGCGACACGCTGCCCCTGTCGATCATGGTGCTGTTGCTGGTCGATACGCTGGCGGGCCAGGCGCGCCAGCACGCCTTCGGCCCCTGGCCAGAGCTGCTGGCGGTCGCCGTCGTGATGCTGCTGCAATGGCGCACGCGCCAGACGCTGCTGAGCATCGTGGCGGGCACGGCGCTGTACATGGTGCTGCGCGCCCTGTAGCGGGTGCCGCGCACCGACAACGCCTACAATCAAGGTCTCGTTTCACGCACCAGGATTCCCTATGCCCAGCTTTGACGTGGTCTCTGAAGTAGACAAGCACGAACTCAGCAACGCGGTTGACCAGGCCAATCGCGAACTCGCCACACGGTTTGATTTCAAGGGCACCGAGGCCAAGTTCGAACTGGACGGCTACGTGGTCAACCAATCGGCGCCCAGCGCCTTCCAGCTCAAGCAGATGCTGGACATCCTGCGCGGGCGCCTGGCGGCGCGCGGCATCGACGTGCGCTGCCTCGAACTGGCCGACCCGCTCGAAAACCTGGGCGGCGCCCGCCAGAAAGTGACCATCCGCCAGGGCATCGAGCAGGCCACGTCCAAGAAGCTGATTGCCGCCATCAAACAGGCCAAGATCAAGGTCGAGACGCAGATCAACGGCGACAAGCTGCGCGTCTCGGGCAAGAAACGCGACGACCTGCAGGCCGCCATTGCCCTGCTGCGCAAGACCGACGTCGATCTGCCCCTGCAGTACCAGAACTTCCGCGACTGAGCACCTGCGCGCCCGCGCCGCTTGCCCACCCTGGGCCTGGCTGCCCGCCAGGCAGCCGGACGGGCGTCGGCCCCGGGGCAGCCCCGCGTCAGCAGGCGGGCACGTCGTCGGGCGGCGGCGTTTGCACCGTGGGGGCCGCCGCCTGCAGGATGTCCGCCGGATTGCGGTTCAGCGGCGGGTAGATGCGTTCGCCATTGATGAGCCGCTTGGTGCGCTTGGCCTGCGCGCCCTGCGCCACCAGCACACGGTCGCGCGTCTGCGTGTAGACCGCGCCCCACGGGCCGAGATCGACGATGGTGGTGTACCAGTCGATGTTCAGCGGCAGCAGGGGTTCACCCAGCAGGTCGGCGGCCACGTTGTGGCCGGCGTAGCGCCCCATGGGGCGGCCATACTGACAGGACATGATCGAGGGCTGTTTGCCATCGATGAGGCTGCGGGCGCTGTCGCCCGCGGCGAAGACGTCGTCCACCCCACGCACCCGCAAGCAGTGATCCACCCGCAGGCGGCCCAGTTCGTCGTGCTCCGCGGGGATTTGCGCGGTCAGCGCGTTGGCCCGCATGCCGCCGCACCAGATCACCGTGGACGCCGCAATGTGTTCGCCACCGACGAGATCGACCCCATTGACCGTGACCCCCGCCACCTGCGCATCGGGCCGCAACTCGACGCCCAACGCGCCCATGGCCGTTTCGATGACCGGCTGGGCCTCGCCCATGGCCTGGGCGATCTTGGGCGTGCGATCCATGAGGACGACGCGCACCTGGGCGGGGTCGCCCGCCAGCGCGGCCAGACGGCCCGGCAGCTCGGCGGCGATTTCGGTGCCGGTGAGCCCGGCGCCGATCACCACCGCCGTATAGCGCCCCGCCGATGCGGGCCGGGACGGCAGCGCGGCCAGATGCTCGCGCAGCCGCACGGCCCCCTCGTAGGTGTCAACATCCAGGGCATGCTCGGCCAGGCCGGGGATGGGCGGGTGCACGAGCGCACTGCCCAGGGCAAAGACCAGCCGGGTGTAGCCAAGCGTCCGGGTGCCACCGTCGGCCGACTGCACCTCGACCTGCCGCTGCGCCACGTCGATGTGGGTGACGGTGGCCTGCAGCCACTTCACGCCGATGGGGTCGAGCACGTCGGCCAGCGGCACCTTGGTGACGTCGAGATCGGCTTCGTAGTTGCGCACCCGGATGCTGTGGAAGGGCCGCGCGTTGACGACCAGCACTTCGACGGGGCCGTGCGGATGCGTGGTGCCCGCCAGCAGGCGCGCGGCGCCCACGGCAGCCCACAAGCCCGCAAAACCTGCGCCAAGAACCAGGATGCGCGACGCCGAAGCCTGCGCATCGTCACGAGTGGAACGGGACATGATGCACGCCTGAAAAAGTAGACGTGGTTCATTGTAGACCTGTCGATCCGACGCGGCGGCGGGGTGGCGGATACCCCTGCTGCCACCAGCGCCACGCCGCCCGGCACCCGTCTTCCGACCTATACTGTCTGCAACGTTCCGCCCGAGAACGACGCGAACACGTGATCGACTTCATTGAAAAGAGGCAAGCCATGACGACTTATGATGTCAAGCTCATCAGCAAGCGGGAAGTTGCTGAAGGCACAATGGAATTCACGCTGGAAAAACCCGCGGATCTCACCATCCGCGCCGGGCAGTTCTGCGACGTCAAGCTCCCCAGCCCCGAGGGCACCCCGAAGCACGACGCCATCCACGGTTTTTCCTTCGTCAATGCAGCCTTCGAGCCGCACGTCGTCGTGGCCACCCGCATGCGCGGCACGCCCTTCAAAGAAGCCTTCAAGAAAACACCGGACGGCACGATGCTCAAGCTCATCGCGCCGTTTGGCGACTTCACCCTGCACAAGAACGAAGCCATCCCCGCCGTCTTCATCATCGGCGGCATCGGCATCACGCCGGTGCGCAGCATGGTGGTGCAAGCATTGCACGACAAAACCGCGCACCAGATGACGCTCATCTATGCCAACCGCACCCGGGCGCAGGCCGCGTACACCGACGAATTCACGCAGCTGGCCGCGCAGCACGCCAACTTCACCTTCGTGCCGGTCTACACCGACGAACAGGTGTCCGGGGCCGAGCACGGGCGCGTCAACGCCGACATCGTCCGGCGCCACGTGTCCAAGCTCGACACGTCGCGCTTCTATCTCTCCGGCCCCGAGGGCATGGTGAAAGCCATGCGCGCGCTGCTGGTCGAGATCGGTGCCGACGAAGACAACATCCGCACCGAAGAATTCGAAGGCTACTGAGCCACACGCGCCCGGCAACCCGCTCGCCCGTCCCGGCGGCGCGGGGGGCGGCGCGGCAGGCTCCGGGCTCACAAGCACACGTCACCATGAAAATCGGCTTACTGCAATGCGACGACGTCGCGCCCGCCCTCATCGAGCGGCACGGCAACTACCCGGACATGATCCAGGCCCTGCTGCGGGCGGTTGACCCGCGCACCGAATTCCAGGTTTTCGCCTGCCACCAGGGCCAGATGCCGGATCGCACCGAAGGCTTCGACGGCTGGATCACCACCGGCTCAAAATGCGGCGCCAACGACGACGCCGACTGGATCGAATACCTGGCCACCTTTATCCGTACGCTGGCACAGGCGCGCCGTCCGCTGGTGGGCATCTGCTTCGGCCACCAGCTGATGGCCAAGGCGCTGGGCGGCCAGGTCGAGCGCAGCCCGCTGGGCTGGGGCCTGGGGGCCTACACGACCACCATCGAACAGCAAGAGCCCTGGATGAGCCCCTGGGAATCCGACCAGCTGCAGCTGCTGGCCAGCCACCAGGATCAGGTCGCCGAACTACCACCCCAAGGGCGCGTGCTGGCGCGCAACGGTTTTTGCCCCATCTACATGATGCAGGTGGGCGACACCTGCCTGGGCCTGCAAGGCCACCCCGAATTCACTCGCGCCTACCTCGAAGACCTCGTCCTGCTGCGCCAGGACCGGATCTCCCACGAGCGTCGGCAGGCGGCCCTGCACAGCCTCAGGCTGCCCGTGGACAACCTGGTCATGGGCAACTGGATACTCAATTTCTTCCGCCACCTGCGGCACCTGCCGCATCCGGCCCAGGCCGCCCACACGGCGCAGACCCCCGGGGTTTGACGCGCGCCCCGTGTGCTGCGCGGCGGCTTCGCCGCGGCCCTGCTGGGCCTGGTCTCCCTGTCGGGGGCGGCGCAGGCCGATGATCGCGTCACGCTGGGCGTCGGCGTATCGGCCATGCCACGCTACGAAGGGGCGGACGAATACAAGGGCCGCACCATCCCCATCGTCAACGCGCAAATCGGCCGCTTCTACGCCCGCACCGAAGACGGCATCGGCTTCAACTTCGTGCAGACGCAAAACTTCACCCTGAGCGCGGGTGCCAACATGATGTGGGGCTATGGCGGAGACGACGTTCCGCCCGGCATCGGTGGCCTGTCCGACGCCATCGGCGCGCGCCTGGGCTTGTCCACCAACCTCGGCGGCTTCGTCTTCGGTGTCGCGGCCACCCAGGCCGTCACGCACCGCGACCGCGGCCTGCTGATCAACACCCGGGTGTCGTACCCCTACGCCCTGAGCGACCGCGTCCGCGTCACACCCAGCGTGGGCGCCAACTGGGCCAACGAAAAGTACATGGACAGCTACTTCGGCATCAACGGCACCCAGTCGCGCCGCTCGGGGTTGGCGCAATACCACCCGGATTCGGGCGTCAAGGACGTCTCGGCCCGAGTCAGCCTCAGTTATGCCGCCAGCGAACGCTTCAGCCTGACCAGCCTGGTGGGCACCAGCCGCCTGGTGGGCGAAGCGGCCGACAGCCCGATGGTGCGGCAAAAGACGCAGTTCCAGACCCTGCTGGGCGGCAGCTACACGTTCTGATCCGCGCATCCGCCGCACGCCCTTTGAACGGCTGCGAAAAGGCGGGGTTTACCACA
>NZ_BCWN01000025.1 GCF_001592225.1 Castellaniella caeni NBRC 101664
GGGCGCCGCGCGGGTGGGCATAAATGGCCGCATAAATCGTTTCGTGGCTGATCTGACGCGACGCGTCGTTTGGATGCATCTTGTGCAGCTTAGCGGCAATCTGCTGCGGCGACCAGCACCAATCAACCAGGCGGCTACGCACGTAGTCGTAAAGCCAACTACCAGGCGTCATCTTCGTGTGGCGCACCGAATGCTTTCTTCTGGCACGGTACGCCATACCCGCAGATCGGGCGCTATAGGTCGCAGTTCCGCTCACGCGGCTGCGGGCCAGTTCCCGGCTGATGGAGGATGGACATCGACCAAGGCTACTGGCTATCGCCCTCAGACTCATGTGCTCGCTCATGCCTACCTGAATCACTGCCCGCTCCTCAGGGCTCAAATGGCTGTACTGAATTCCCATTGCAACACCTCTGATCTCACCTTAGATCCCGGGGTGTTGCACTTGCAAGTTGAGTTTGCCTAGCTCAAAACGCGGTAAGAGCACACCGAGGCCGAAATCTGGCCTAACCTATTGCCCCACAAGACCTTTCGTACCGTTGCATGTCCGCACTAACGACTTGACAGCGGACATTTTTTATTGCACCAAGCCCTCCGATACCGACCTTCGCTGGACTGCGCCATACTTTCCCATCGTAGTCCGTCGGCAGGCCTGTCCAGTTGACCGTTGGCCAATAGGTACAGCATCGCTATGCCCCGCCACGCCTACTCCAGGCCGTTGTTTCTGCGAATGTTTGCCCATTTCACATACAAGGTGCTGCGCGAAATACCCAGCAGGCGTGCGGCGGCCGCCATGTTGTGATGAGATTTTTCGATGCTGTCGAAAATGGCCTGCGCCTCGACATCCGCCAAGCGGCCAGAAGGGTTGGTAGAAGCCAAGAATTAACCCCCGCACGCCGAGTCCGACGCCGGGCCAGGCGTGCCATACGGTTCATTGCGCCACATCAAAAAGCCGCTTTTGAAAGCGCATTTTTTTCAGGTCTATTTCAGCCAGTTCACGCCATTCTGGGTACGTGTCAAAACACTACGAGAAATAAGGTTATGAGCTTTTCTCCTGACCTCAACCGCAACAAAACGCGGCAGCTCGCATGGCTTCTGGCCAGGCTCCTACTTCTCATTGGCACGCAGGCCGCCTGTGCACAGCCCGGCGGCACGGCCGGGCAAGCGACCAGCGGCGCACAGCAGCCCGACCAGGCCCGATACGCCGAACAACCGACGCCCATCTATGCCGATGCCGGCCACACCCAGACATTGGGCATGCTGACCCCCGGCACCAAGCTGTACCTGGAAAGAAACCCCAACGCCCCCGCACAAGGGGCGTTCTTTCTGGACGGCTGGACGCAACAAGGCAACGACACGGCCGTCTTTCTGCAACAGGGCAAACGCACCCTGGCCGCTTCCATGAACGGCAAGAGCTGGCGTTTTCAGAAACTGGGAGAAATCAAAGACGACTACGACAACCTCTGGACGCACATCCGCCTGAACGGCTACGTCGATACGAAAACCCTGACCGCCAGCCAGGACACCGTCTGGCACGCCGCCATCACGCTCTACAGCGCACGCTGCAGCGCCTGCCATGCCCTGCACAAACCCACCGAATTCACGGCCAATCAATGGCCCGGCATTCTAGAGATCATGGCGAAAAATGCCGCGCTGCAGCCGCCGGAAAAAGCATTGATCACCCAATACTTGCAAACACACGCCAAGCCGTAAGGAGCCGAACGATGAAAGCCCCCAAAGACAATCAACCTGGCACAGACCCATTGGGCTTTGCCATTTCCAGGCGCCAGTTCGTCGGCACCATCGGCGCCGTGGCGGGTGCGCTGAACGCGCCAGGCCTGGCACTGGCGGCCGGCAAGCAGCAGGAAATCCTCACCGCCAGCCACTGGGGCATGGTGCGGGCCATCGTGCAGGACGGCCGACTCGTCCGGGTTGAGCCCTTTGAGAAAGACCCGCACCCCACCAAAATGCTGAAGGCATTCCACGACCGGGTCTATTCTTCCAGCCGCATTGCCCACCCCATGGTACGCAAAGGATTTCTAGACCCGGCCACGCGCCACGACACCAGCCGCCGGGGGGCCGACGCCTTCGTCCGCGTCAGTTGGGATCAGGCGCTCGACCTGGTCGCGGGCGAACTCAAACGCGTCAAAGAGAAATATGGCAACTCCGCCCTTTTCCCGGGTTCGGCCGATTGGCAATCCGCCGGGCTGCTGCACAGCGCATCGACACTGACACGCCGAATGCTTGGGCTGTACGGCGGGTTTACCGACTGCTCGGGCGACCCGAGCATCGCCGCTGCCATGGTGATCCTGCCACACGTCCTCGGAGAACTCGAAGTCTACGGCCAGCAAACCGCCTGGCCCGCCATTCTGGACAACGCGAAAAACGTCGTGCTCTGGGGCTGCTGTATCTTGAAGGACGACCAGATCGGCACCCACCCCGCCGACCACGCCGCGTACCCGGCAATGGAGCAACTGCGCGCAAAAGTGGCCCGCAAGGAAATCAAGGTCATTTCCATCGACCCCCGCATCACCGATACGGCGCAGTATGTTCAGGCCGACTGGGTCGCACCACGCCCCAATACCGATACGGCCCTGATGCTCGCCTTGATGCATGTCCTCTATACGGAAAAACGCTACGACGCCGATTTCATCCAGAAATACTGTTATGGCTTCGACCAGTTCCTGCCCTATCTGCTCGGCACACCGGACGGCCTGCCCAAGACCCCCGAATGGGCGCAGCACATCACGGGGATCCCGGCGGCAAAGATCACGCAACTGGCCCGCACGCTGGCCTCGGGACGAACCATGCTGATCACCGGCTACGCCATACAGCGCGCCGACCACGGTGAACAGCCTTACTGGGCCCTGGTCGCCCTGGGCGCCATGCTGGGACACATCGGCCTGCCCGGCGGCGGGCTGGGATTCAGCTACCACTATGACAACGGGGGCTCACTCAGCGCGCGCGCCCCCGGCATCGTCGGCATCCCGGCGGGCAGCAATGCCATCGAGGCGGCCCTGCCATTCGAGCGCGTCACGGACATGCTGCTCCACCCCGGACAGACCGTGAACTACAACGGCGAAACGATCAAATACCCCGACGTCAAGATGATCTACTGGGCCGGGGGCAACCCGCTGACCCACCTCTGGCAAACATCCAAGGTGATCGAAGCGTGGCGGCGCCCCGAAACGATCGTCGTTGCCGACCCGTTCTGGACCCCCACGGCACGCTTTGCCGACATCGTACTGCCCGCGACAACGACCTTCGAGCGCAACGATCTGGAAGTCTGTGGCGCATACTCACAAAAATATATCGTCGGCATGCACCAGGCAATTGCGCCTGTGGGAGAATCGCGCAACGATTACGACATCATGGCGGGCCTGGCCAAGCGGCTGGGGTTTGAAGACCAGTTCACCGAAAAAAAATCCGAGATCGACTGGCTGCGCGAGTTCTACGACAGGGCCCGCACGGCCAGCAAGGCCATGGGAACCGCGCTGCCCGACTTTGATGCGTTCTGGAAAGGCAAAGGCTACGTAGAATTTCCATTAGAGCCAGGCGCCGACACCTACACCAAACACGTCGAGTTCCGCCAAGACCCGCAGAACAACCCGCTGGGCACGCCGTCGGGCAAGATCGAAATCTACTCAAAAACCATCGCGGCCTTCAACTATAGCGACTGCCCGGGCCACCCCACGTGGCTGGAACCCATCGAATGGCTGGGCAGCGAACTTGCAAAACAGTACCCCCTGCATGTCGTCTCTCCCCATCCCCAATTCCGGCTGCACTCGCAGCTGGACAACACCATCCTGCGCAAAGCATACGAAGTAGCGGATCGCGAACCCGTCTGGATCAGCGAGGTAGATGCCAAAAAGCGCAAAATCGCCTCGGGCGACGTGGTGCGCCTGTATAACGGACGCGGCAGCGTCCTGGCGGGGGCTGTCGTTACCAACCGGATTCGACCGGGGGTCATCATGCTGCAAGAAGGCGCCTGGTACGATCCCGACAAGCCCGGCGACCCCAGTGCGCAGTGCAAGCATGGCCTGATCAACGTGCTGACGATCAACAAGGGAACCTCGCAACTAGCCCAAGGCAATATTGCCAATACGTGTCTGGTGGAAGTCGAGCGCTACGCGAAAACCCCTCCGGCGGTAACGGCCTTCACCGCCCCGGCCTGAACGCCGCCAGCAGCCCGCCCCCCGCTTGCGACAGCGCTGCGCCTGGCCTCGTCCCCACGGACGAGGCCAGTGCTTTCGGGGACAGGCAAACACCCCTGATTACACCTTTTACCCAAGCAGAATTAACCCAGATCAAGCCTATGAAAAACAGGATAGAAATCGCTTGATCACACTATATATTGTGTTTATGATTCATCGAAACACAACATATAGAGAATCCAGCATGCACTCACTTGCCACCGCAACCGCTGCCGCGATCCCCGATACGGCCACAGGCATCCCTACCCTTCCAGCCGTATACGCAGCCCCGCGCACTGGCTCGCAGGCCGAATCCCGCCCCATCCCGCAGGTGGACGTGATCCGCTCCATCGACGAATACCTGCAGCAGCAAGACTGGCGCGTCAACGCCAACGCCAACCAGGGTTATTCGCTGGGCGGGCTCATCCTGAACACCTCGGGCAAGATGATTGCCAACTACTGGCTCAGTCATGTCTACCCTGAAGCCATCGGCCAGGCCCACCGCCAGGGCGACCTGCACATCCACGACCTGGACATGCTCTCGGGCTATTGCGCGGGCTGGTCGCTGCGCACCCTGCTCACCGAAGGCCTGAACGGCGTGCCTGGCAAGGTTGAATCCGCCCCGCCCAGGCACATGTCCAGCGCCGTGGGCCAGATCGTCAACTTTCTGGGCACCCTGCAAAACGAATGGGCCGGCGCCCAGGCCTTCAGCTCGTTCGACACCTATATGGCGCCCTTCATCCGCAAGGACGCCATGTCGTACGCCGACGTGCGTCAATGCATGCAAGAGCTGATCTACAACCTCAACGTGCCTTCGCGCTGGGGCACGCAGACGCCCTTCACGAATCTCACCTTCGACTGGGTCTGCCCTGAAGACCTGCGCGAACAAGTGCCCGTGATCGCGGGCTGCGAAATGCCGTTCTCGTACGGCGAACTGCAAACCGAGATGGACTGGATCAACCAGGCCTACATCGAAGTCATGATGGCGGGCGACGCGCGCGGGCGCGCCTTCACTTTCCCCATCCCCACCTATAACATCACCCCGGACTTCGACTGGCACAGCCCCAATGCCGAGCGTCTGTTCGAGATGACCGCCAAGTACGGCCTGCCCTACTTCCAGAACTTCATCAACTCAGAGCTCAAGCCCAACATGATCCGCTCGATGTGCTGCCGCCTGCAGCTGGATTTGCGCGAGCTGCTCAAGCGCGGCAACGGTCTGTTCGGCTCGGCTGAACAGACCGGGTCGCTGGGGGTGGTGACCATCAACTGCGCCCGACTGGGCTACCTGCACCGGGGCGACGAAGCCGCCCTGCTCGCCCGGCTCGACACACTGCTGGCGCTGGGCCGCGACAGCCTCGAAATCAAGCGCCAGGTGATCCAGGGCTACATGGACAACGGCCTGTTCCCCTACACCCGCCGCTACCTGGGCACCTTGCGCAACCACTTCTCCACCCTGGGGGTGAACGGCATCAACGAAATGATCCGCAACTTCACCGCCGACGCGCACGACCTCACCAGCCCCTGGGGCCACGCCTTTGCCGTGCGCCTGCTGGATCACGTGCGTGCCCGCATGGTCGAATTTCAAGAAGCCACCGGCCACCTGTACAACCTCGAAGCCACGCCCGCCGAAGGCACTACCTATCGCTTCGCCAAGGAAGACCGCGCCCGCTGGCCCGACATCCTGCAGGCGGGCACGGCAGACATGCCCTACTACACCAACTCGTCGCAGCTGCCCGTGGGTTTTACCGACGACCCTTTCGAAGCGCTCGAACGACAAGACGAACTGCAGCGCAAATACACCGGGGGCACCGTGCTGCACCTGTACATGACCGAGCCCTTGTCCAGTGCCGACGCCTGCCGCACCCTGGTGCGCCGCACGCTGGGCCGCTTCTCGCTGCCCTACATCACCATCACCCCAACGTTTTCCATCTGCCCCAAGCACGGCTATCTGCCCGGGCGCCACGATTTCTGCCCGCACTGCGACGACGACCTCATCGCCTGCAAGCGTGCCCAGGCGCTTTCGGACGTCCACTGATACCTGGGCTGCCGGGCTCCGGTCTCCGAAAGTTCAACTTGCGGCAGCCCGATCCAGTCCTTGGCAAGGATGCATCAACGATGCATCAACGCCGCACCAAGGCGCCCAAGCCACGGCCAAGCAGCACTTTCCCTCAACGCCTCAACAGGAGTTCATCATGACCAACACCACCATCACCCTGCACGACAGCGAACGCCAAGCGTGCGAAATCTGGACGCGCGTCATGGGCTATCACCGCCCGGTATCGTCCTTCAACACAGGCAAGAAGGGCGAATTCCACGAACGCAAATTCTTCGTCGAACGCCACAGCGGCCAGGCGCCCGCTGCGCACACCGCCTGATACCGGCACGGAGCAATATCTCGCCGACCAGATGGCTCGGATTCCAGGGCAGGAAACTCACAGTCCTTCCATCCGAGCCATCTATTCGCCCACCGAAGCTCCGAACAGGGCAACAACAGAGATCAGACCAAAGCGGAACACAGCAGATGCCCCAGCACACCCTCAAAGTAGGCGGCCTCGTCCCCTTCACCGCCACCGACTACCCGGGCCTGCTGGCCGCCGTCGTCTTCGTGCAAGGCTGCCCCTGGCGCTGCGGCTACTGCCACAACCCGCACCTGCAGCCGCGCACCGCCGACAGCCCCATGCCCTGGGGCGACGTCCACGCATTTCTGCAGCGCCGGGTGGGGCTCATCGACGGTGTTGTCTTCAGCGGCGGCGAGCCCACCATGGATCCGGGCCTGCCCCACGCCATCAAACAAGCCAAGGCACTGGGCTACCGCATCGGCCTGCACACCGGCGGCACGCACCCGCGCCGCCTGGCGCAAGTGCTGCCCGACATCGACTGGGTGGGCCTGGACATCAAGGCCCATTTCGCCGATTACGAACGGGTCACCCAGGTGGCCCACAGCGGCAAACCCGCGCGCGAAAGCCTGCAGGCGGTGCTGGACAGCGGCGTGGCCTTCGAGTGCCGCACCACGGCGCACCCCGACCTGATCAGCGCCACCGCGCTGATCAGCCTGGGCCAGGCGCTGGCCGACGCGGGCGTACAGCATTATGCCGTGCAGGTCTTCCGCCCCCAGGGCTGCACCGATGACACCCTGAACGCGCACGGCCAGTCGCTGCGCGAATGGCCTGGTGCAACGACCAGCGACGCGCTGGCCGCTATGTTTCCGTCATTTACGCTTCGACGTGCGTAGAAGCCGAAACGCTTCAGCCAACAGCCCAAGCGTTTCGCAAGCAATGGCCATCAGCTTGCCATCGCATCCAGCAACATGCGCGCAGTGTAATCCGCAAAGCTGCGCCGCACGATCAACTCCCAGCCGCCACCTCCGTCGTCGAGCGGGCGCAACAAGACGCTGGTCTTGAAGAAATGCGTCTGGGCGCAACGGCCAAACGGCAAGACACGCGGGTGCAAGTCGAGCGGGCAACCGGCGTTGAGCACATCGCGCGCCCCAGGCCCATGCAACTGAATCACCGAGTAGCCACTGGTCTGGTCGGTAACTGCAAACCAGTGATTCGCCAATGCACGTTCAACCCGAGACACCATGCTATCCAGGCCATCAGTCTGCGCACGCAACAACCACTCGTCAGGCGCCAACCAGAAGACCACTAGTGATTCGTTGCAAGCCACGGTATTGGGGGTCAAAGGCAGTGCCAGCCCCAGGCATGCCTGAACAGCCTCCAGGGCAGCGTGATTGGATGTGTCTACACGCAAATTGGCCAGGCTAATCAAAGGCCGCTCGCTCAGAGCCACCCGATCAGGGGTGCCGTGCCGCAACGGCAGGCCAAAGTCAGTGTGCAGCCCTGTCAGCGGGCTCTGCTGTTTGATTTCAGTCAACATTTTGGCGGGCTCCTTCGGGATCGTAGAACACCGGGCTGCATACGCGCGCCGGCATGAATTGGCCATCGGCTGTGGCTACCGTGACTTCATGGCCCATCTGCGCCTGGCCGTCCTTGAGCATGGCAAGCGCAATCGAACGGCCCAGAACCGGGCTCATGTAGCTGGAAGTAACGTGACCAAACATGGGGGCGATAGCCGCCCGAGTCGGGCCCTGCAGAATCTGGCCACCCTCGGGCAGCACGCAGGTGGGATCATTGGCCAGCAGACCCACAAACTGCTTGCGCCCCGAACCGCTGGTATGGCTGCGCCCAAGCGAGCGCTTGCCCAGGCAGTCTTTGGTTTTGGCCAACATGCCGCCCATCCCCAGATCCATCGGAGTCACCGACCCGTCTGTATCTTGGCCGACGATGATGTACCCCTTTTCCCCTCGCAACACGTGCATGGTCTCGGTGCCATAGGGCGTGATGTCATAGGGTTTGCCAGCCTGCATCAGCCGCTCGGCGACATGGCGACCCATATTGGCGGGCACATAGACTTCGTAGGACAGCTCGCCCGAGAAGCTCACCCGCAGCACGCGAGCAAAGACGCCATCAATGGTGCCTTCCTGAAAACTCATGAAAGGAAAGGCGCCGTTGCTGAAATCGATATCTTTGCAAACAGCGGACAACACCTTGCGGGCGTTGGGGCCGGCGATGGTCGTCACCGCGTATTGGTCGGTTACCGAGGTGAGGTACACCCGCAAATCGGGCCATTCGGTCTGCAGCCAGCGTTCCATCCAGCTCATGATGCGGGCCGCACCGCTGGTGGTCGTGGTCAACAGAAAGTGGTCTTCGGCCAAGCGGATGCTCACGCCATCGTCCATGACCATGCCGTTTTCATCGAGCAGCAGGCCATAGCGGCAGCGCCCAGGCTGCAACTTGGTCCAGGAGTTGATGTACAGCCGGTTGAGAAATTCAACCGCATCAGGGCCGCGCACATCGATCTTGCCTAAGGTGCTGTAATCCAGAATACCCACGCTGTTGCGTACGGCCAGACACTCGCGCCGTACGGCCGCATGCATGTCTTCACCCGATTTGGGGTAGTAATGGGCGCGCTTCCAGTTGCCCACATCTTCAAAGATTGCGCCCTGTTCGAGGTTCCAATCGTGCAAGCAAGTGCGGCGGATGGGATCGAACCAGTCGCCCAGTTCGCGCCCGGCCATCGCACCGAAGCTCACTGGCGTGTAGTTGGGACGAAACGTCGTGGTGCCGGTTGCCGGAATGCTTTGCTTTAGAGCCTCGGCCAGCACCCCCATGCCGTTGATATTGCCCAGCTTGCCCTGGTCGGTACCAAACCCCATGGCCGTATACCGCTTGACGTGCTCGACCGAGTGATAGCCTTCGCTGACCGCCAGCAAGATGTCCGACACCGAAACATCATTCTGGTAATCAATGAACTGTTTTGAGCCACGGGTAGCATCTTTACCCTTGTTCACCGCCCACAGCGGCAACAATGGGGTGGCCTCGACCGAGTTGGCCGACCAGGCCGGAAGCTCGGCTGGCCGCGTAGACACAGCACCTTGTGCAGCTCGCAGACCTGCCTGCACACCGCCATCCAGGGCGGCCTTCAAACTGAAGTCACCATTGGCAGCGCCCGCGCTGCTTTGGGGCTGCGCCGACACATCCGGCACGAAGCATGCGCGTGCGTCGCACCAACGCAGCTTGCCGCGCGATTGGGCGTACAGATGCACCACCGGGTTCCAGCCGCCCGACATCACCAGCAGATCACAAGCCAAGGAATCAACACCGTCGCGCAGGCTGGCCCCGTGCCCGCGCAGACGCACACCGCTGACATGTTTGCGGCCGCGCGCCTCGGCCACCACGGTCTGATGGATAACCCGGATGCCCAGGTGCTCAGCCAGGGTCGGCAAGGTGCCGTGGCTGAGCACACGCGGGTCAACCACGGTGACATCAGCGCCATGCTGCTTCAAGTCGATTGCGGTCTGGTACGCACTGTCATTATTGGTGAACACGACCGCACGATGCCCCGGCAACACACCATACCGATGGATATAGGCAGACACGGCAGCCGCCATCATGACGCCTGGGATATCGTTGTTACCAAACACCAGCGGCCGCTCATGTGCACCGGTGGCCAGCACCACGTGCCGCGCCCGAATCTTCCAGATGCGTTCGCGCACGCCGCTGCGCTGCATGATCGGCAGATGATCGTGCAAACGCTCGCAAGCAGTCAGCAAATTGTGATCCTGATAGCCAAATGCAGTGGTGCGCTGCAGCACCTGAGTTTCCGGCTGGGCGGCCAGCTCTGCCACGCGTTGCGCCACCCAAGCTAGCGCCGACTGACCATCGATGGTCTCTTGAGTACGCAGCAGGCTACCGCCGGCCTCACTGCCATCGTCCACCAGAATGACACGCGCCCCGGTACGGCCGGCCGCGCACGCCGCCGCCAGCCCAGCTGGCCCCGCCCCCACCACCAGCACATCGCAATGGGCGTAGCGCTTTTCGTAGCGAGCCGGGTCTTGCTCGTCGGGAACAGAACCCAGGCCGGCCGCATCGCGGATGCGCTCTTCATACTTGCCCCACCAGCTGCGCGGCCACATGAAGGTCTTATAGTAGAACCCCGCTGGAATAAAGCGCGCAAAGCGTTGCATGACTGCCAGACGGTCGCGCTCGATATCGGGCTTGGCATTGACGCTGGTGGCACTCAAGCCCTCATAGAGTTCGACCTCGGTGGCACGGGCATTGGGTACGGTATAAGGGCCGCTTTCCAGCTGCACCAGCGCATTGGGCTCTTCGACGCCCGCTGTCATAATGCCGCGCGGACGGTGATACTTAAAGCTGCGCGCTACGAAATGCACGCCATTGGCCAGCAAGGCAGACGCCAGCGTGTCACCCTGCAGACCGACATAAGCCTTGCCATTGAAGGTAAAACGCACCGATGCGCCACGCTGCACACGCCCCCCCTGAGGCAGACGATTGGTCTGGTTCATATGGCCTCCCGCACAGGTTCGGCGGCATCCCGGCTTTGGCCGCCAAAGGTTTCATAGCTCTGGATGTCGTAGGTTCGGGTATCGCGCTCAGCGATGAACCAGCGACGACAACCATGGGCATGAACCCACTGCTCGCGAAACAGCCCGAAGGTATTTCGGCGCATGAACACGTAATCCCCCCACTCGCGATCATTCATCGCAGCGTTGTCCACGGGGCGCACGATGCCGGCTTCTCCCCCATAACTGAATTCAGTTTCGGCGCGATCCCCGCACCAGGGGCATTTGATCTGCAACATGATGTCTCCTTCAGTGGGCGACGGCGGCCGCGCCGTGCTCGTCGATCAGGTGGCCGCTGTAGAAGCGGTCAACAGAAAAGGCCTTGTTCAGCGGATGCGGCTCGTCGTGCGCCACGGTATGCGCAAAGACCCAGCCAGAGCCCGGCGTGGCCTTGAAGCCCCCGGTTCCCCACCCGCAATTGAAATACAGCCCCTTGATGTCGGTCTTGGTGATGATCGGGCACGCGTCGGGCGACACGTCTACGATGCCGCCCCACTGACGATTCATGCGCACGCGGCTCAGGGACGGGAACATCTCGACGATGGCCTGCAGCGTGTGCTCGATGCTCTGGAAGCTGCCGCGCTGGCCGTATCCCAGGTATTGATCGATGCCCGCGCCGATCACCAGATCGCCCTTGTCAGACTGGCTGATATAGGCATGTACGGCATTGGACATGATGACGGTATGGATGCAGGGCTTGACCGGCTCGGAAACCAGTGCCTGCAAAGGATGGCTCTCGATGGGCAGACGGATGCCTGCCATATCCGCCAGCACGCTGGAATGCCCCGCCACCACCACGGCCACCTTCTTGGCCCTGATGAAACCTTTGCCCGTATCCACGCCTTCGATCGCACCGTCTTTCTTGCGAATGTTGGTGACCGGACAGTTCTGGATAATGTGCACCCCCAAACTATCTGCCGCACGGGCAAAGCCCCAGGCCACCGCATCATGGCGGGCCACGCCACCACGCCGCTGAAACGACCCGCCCAGCACGGGATAGCGGCTGCCCAGATTGATGTTGGGCACGATCTCCTTGATCTGCGCCGGTGTCAACCACTCGCCATCGACGCCGTTGTAGCGGTTGGCATTGATGCGCCGCTGGGTATCGCGCACTTCTTGCAGATTGTGTGCCAGGTTCATGACGCCGCGCTGGCTGAACATAACGTTGTAGTTCAGATCCTGCGACAAGCCCTCCCAGAGCTGCATCGCCTTTTCGTACAGCTGGGCGGATTCGTCCCAGAGATAGTTCGAACGCACAATGGTGGTGTTGCGTGCCGTGTTTCCACCGCCCAGCCAGCCTTTCTCCAGCACAGCGACGTTATGGATGCCGTGCACCTTGGCCAGGTAATAGGCCGTGGCCAAGCCATGCCCACCCGCACCGATCACGACGACATCGTATTCCCGCTTGGGCTCGGGGCTATGCCATGCCCTTCCCCAGTTTTCATTGTGACTCAGCCCGTTGCGGATCAGGCTAAAGATCGAGTAGCGATTACTCATGGTCTCCTCGCTTGGATGATGGCGCACCACCATTGGTGTCATGGGTGCAGTACATCAAAAGCGAACCCGACCCGATAGAATTATTTCGCCGTACCGGTGGAAGATTTCAGCTGCGTCAGAAGAACTCGCTGCGCTCCGGAAATACCTCGCTGATGTAATCGGTCACGGGCGTGGATGGCGACAACAGCGTATCGGGCAACTGCGCACGGCCACGCCATGCGCTGGGCGGCATCCCAAAAGCGCCACGAAATTCGCGTCCCAGATGCGACGCATCGGCAAAGCCACACTCTGAGGCGATGGCAGCAATGGTCTTTTTGGTATGGGTCAGCATCCAGGCAGCCAAACGCAGCCGCATGCCGCGAGCATACGCCTGGGGCCCCTGCCCGGTAGCTTCCTTGAAGAGCCGCTCCAGGTGGCGCACTGAAATACCCAGCTTGCCGCTCAGTTCATCCAGGCTCAGGGCTCGGCCCACGTGCTGTTCCATCAACAAAACAGCACGCCGTACAGCAGGGTGCGTCGTGGGCTGAATGCCAGGTGGCAAGGGCTGAGCGGCACTGGCTCGGCCCGCATCCTCGACCTGCAGGATGCGCAGCGCCTTTTGCACAATAGACTGATCGATATGACGCCGCAGGATCTCGGCGGCAACATCGATCGAGGCCCGCCCACCCGAACAGGTGATCCGGCGCCGATCGAAAACGTACAAGCGATCAGCCACCACCTGTGCCGGGTCAACGCTGGGAAAACGCTCGAGAAAATCCCAGTAATGAAACCAGCTGATGCAGATACGATGCTGATCGAGCACCCCCGCCTGCATCAAGGTAAACACCCCCGTGCACAGCCCCACCAGATGCACGTCTTTGTGTGCGGCCTCGCGAATGAATTCGAGTACCCCTGGGCTGACGGGCGGGCGCTGCAACAGGCCACCAACCACCACCACGTAATCAAAGCGGGTGGGGTCTCCGAGAGACTCCGAGGGTACCACCTGGATACCACTGCTGGAGCGCACCGGTGCCAGCGTCTCATCGACCACCTGCCAGGCGCACCGCACCGGGCGGCTATGGTCGCCTTCGTCACTGGCCAAACGCAACACGTCCAGCATGCCTGAAAAGGCCGTCAAGGTGAAATGCGGCAACAAAACAAAGCCAAAACGCACAGGTTCCACACTCATATGATCTCGCCTCTTCGTGCCCGAGCATTCAGGCGCCACGTCGTTTCCATTCTAGGCACACATTTCTCCTCATGCTGTAGTGGGCGCAAACACAGGGCCGTGCCACGTTGGCCACCAGCCCCAAACCGGAGACACACCATGCAGCAGCCCCCATCGTCCACACCATCAGCCGCCAACACACTGTTTTGCCTGACGGTGTCCTGCCCCAGCAAGGCGGGCCAAGTCGCCGCCATCATCTCGTTTCTAGATCAGCGGCAGGGCTACATCGACGAGTTCACCGTCTTCGACGAAAAAAGTACGCAACAATTCTTTGTGCGCTGCGTCTTCCACACCGAAGGGCCTCAAGCACTGGACACCGCTCCCCTGAACCGCGATTTTGCTGAACTGGCCCGGCGGTTTTCCATGCGCTGGACCATTCACGACATGTCGCAACGCCCCAAGGTACTGATTCTGGTTTCCAAGCTGGAGCACTGCCTGGCAGACCTGCTGTTTCGCACCAGAATGGGCGAGCTACCGATGGACATCATCGCCATTGCATCAAACCACGACACCTTGCGCGGCCACGCCGACGCCGCAGGCATCGCGTTTCACCACCTGCCTGTTACCATCGACACACGCCCCCAACAAGAAACCGCCATCCTGAATCTGACGCAAACCACCGGTGCCGAACTGGTCATCCTGGCCCGCTACATGCAGATTTTGAGCTCCGAAACCAGCAAGACCCTGGCGGGACGCGCCATCAATATCCACCATTCGTTTCTGCCCGGCTTCAAAGGCGCTCGCCCGTACCATCAGGCATACGAGCGCGGCGTCAAGGTGATCGGCGCCACCGCCCACTTCGTGACTGACGATCTGGACGAAGGCCCGATCATCACCCAGTCGGTCGAGCCGGTTGACCACACGCAAACCCCCGACCAACTGCTGGCCACCGGCCGCAACCTGGAATGCCGCGCCCTGGCACAGGCCGTACGCGACTACCTGGAGCGCCGGGTATTCATCAGCGGGCATCGGACAGTGGTGTTGTAGGCTGCCGGTGGACAGGTGGCAGACACCACGCTGGCCACCGCGACACGGCCAAAACCCAAACATCTACGCCCGGACCGTCGGCTGCTGCCGCGTCAGCAAAGCAAGCGCAACGAACAACAAAATGGACAACACCAGCAACAGCGTGGCGGCTGCCATGATCGTCGGATTGATCTGATCGCGAATGCCAGAAAACATCTGCACGGGCAGCGTGCGCTGCTCAGCGGCCGTCATGAACAATGCCACCACAACCTCATCAAATGAGATCGCAAAGGCAAAGATCCCGCCGGACACCACCCCAGGAAGAATGCTGGGCAAGGTCACCCGAAAAAACGTCGACAAAGGAGACGCACCCAGGCTTGACGCAGCCCGCGTCAGGTTGGTGTCGTAAGTAGACAGGGTTGCGCTCACCGTAATGACGACGAAAGGCGTTGCGAGTGCCGTGTGCGCCAGCACCAGACCCGTACGTGTATTAGTCAGGCCAAACTGTCCGAAAAACAGATAGCTACCCACCGCGACAATGACCACCGGAACGATCATGGGTGAAATAAGCAAAGCCATGATCCACCGACGCGCTGGAAAATCAGGCCGTGAAATACCCAATGCAGCCAATGTCCCGAGTGCCGTGGCCAGTATCGTAGTCAATACCGCCGTAATGGCACTATTAGTGATGGCATTCATCCAACGAGCATTGCCAAAAAAATCAGCATACCAGCGCAAAGAATACTCTTGCACAGGCAAGGTGAAGAAAGGGTCTCTTGAAAAAGACAACGGCACAATGATAAAGAGCGGTGCAATCAGAAACAACAGCACCGCGACCGCGAACGACACCACGAAGATGCGCGGCAAACGCTCTGCAGACGTTGCATAGGAAGGTAGCCACATGACGTTACCCCATCTTGATCTTGTCCGCGCCGCCCACCAGGCGCAGAAAGACGATATAAATCACCAGTGTCGCAACCAACAGTACCACCCCCAACCCAGAGGCCAGGCCCCAGTTGAGGTCACGGTTGATGAAGTCGGCGATGAAATTGGACACCATCTGGTCACGGGATCCACCCACCAAAGCCGGTGTGATGTAATATCCCAAAGACAAAATAAAAGTCATGAGGCAACCCGCAACGACGCCCGGTAAAGTCTGGGGGGCATAAATGCGCCAGAATGCACCAAGAGGTGATGCCCCCAACGAACGGGCCGCTCGCAGCTGTGTAGTCGAAATCGAGCGCATGACGCTGTAGATCGGCAAAATGGTGAAAGGTAATTGAATATGGGTCATAGCCGTCACCGTACCTACCCGGGTAAAGATCAACTGCACCCGCTCACCGACCAAGTGCAAAGACAGCAGTACATCATTGATGACGCCGTTAGACTGCAGCAAAACCACCCAGGCGGTCGTACGCACCAGCAATGACGTCCACAGCGGCAGCAATACCATCAGCATCATGAGGGCGGCAACGCCCCTGGGCGCAATCGTCAATACATAAGCAACGGGATAACCCAGAATCAGAGTCAATAGGGTGACCAGCGCAGCAATATAGAAGGTTCGCCCGAGAATGTCGACAAATACGGCCTGGCTGCCAGCCACCCGGCCAACCGACGCATCGGGGTTTTGCTGCAAGTCCAGTGCGCGCAACAGATAGTAAGGCGTGAAAACAGAACCACTGCGCTTGATGACAGCCCATACGGTCGGTGAACCCCAGTCTTTACTAAGCGCCAGAAACTTCTCTTTATATGGCCCTGTTTCGTCTCGCTCGACCATCCGCGCAGCCGCCAGCACACGACTGCGCATTCCCGGAATCTCATAATTAAGACGCTTGCCAAGCAAGGCAGCCGTACTGTCGTTTTGTGCGGCCCTGAGATCGATGGCGAGCGCATCATAGACAGATTCGTCGGGCACCGAAACCCCATCCCACTTATCTAGAACCGCCAGTGTGTGAGGCAACACCTGACGGCTCTCGGGATTGGCAACGGCTGTGGCCAACAAATACAAGATAGGCACCACAAAGACAATCACCAAAAAAACGATCAAAGGCAAAGCCAAAGACAGCGCTGCACGGCGCGCGGGCCGTTCGGCGCGTCGCACAGCCTTCGATACATCCAGAGGGGCAAGGACGGCGGCTGTCATGACATCAGGCCTCCAACAGCTGACAATCGGCAACGCCGCAATCAAGAGCGACACGTTCTCCGGGCGCAAAATGGCGGGCCTCGCGCGTCGGAATGCGGGCAATCAACACCTGGCTACCAAAGGCCTTGATGGACAGCCGCATGTGGTCACCCAAGAAGAAGACCTCATGCGCCTCTCCGACAATTCGGTTGCCGCTCTCGCGCGGTTCGCCACTGGCTAGCGTGAGGCTTTCCGGGCGCACAGACAGGCTGACATCATGAGTGCCCCCCGTCAGCCCGTGTCCCAGGCCCTTCAGAACCGTGCCATCCGGCATCCGCACCACGGCCACCTCACCCTCACGAGCAAGCAGTGAGCAGGCCAAGGTATTGTTCTCACCAATGAATGAGGCGACAAAGCGGTTCGACGGCCGCTTATAGAGCATTTCCGGCTCTGCCAATTGCTGGATGTGACCGTCATGAAAGACCGCGATCCGATCCGACATGGTCAGTGCTTCGGACTGGTCATGCGTGACATACACCATTGTGATGCCAAGCGACACCTGAAGCCGCTTGATTTCGACTTGCATATGCTCGCGCAGCTGTTTGTCGAGCGCACCCAAAGGCTCATCCATCAAGACCAGCGAGGGCTCGAACACCAAGGCCCGCGCCAGGGCCACTCTTTGCTGCTGCCCCCCAGAAAGCTGCGCGGGCCTGCGGCCTCCCAGATTGCCAAGGCTGACACGATCGAGCGCCTGGCGCACCTTGACAGCGGCTGCCGCACCCTTGATACCGCGATAGCGCAAGGGAAACGCAACGTTTTCCGCGACCGTCATATGCGGGAAAAGCGCATAGTTCTGGAACACAAAGCCTATATTGCGTTTTTCTGGCGGAAGCCGCTCGACGGGTTTCCCGTCGAGCAAGATACGCCCAAGTGTCGGGCGCTCGAACCCACCCAGCATCATCAGCGTGGTGGTCTTGCCAGAGCCCGAAGGCCCCAGCATGGTCAGAAATTCTCCGCGGCGTACAGACAGATTCAAACCCGTGACGACAAAGTTGGCGCCGTCATAAGACTTTTTCACGTCCTCGAATCGAACCAGAGCATCAGCCGACGCGTTCGACGTCACTGATTTCATTTTTTCAGAATGCCCCATGGCCAGCCTCCATCGATCAACAGCATCATTGTGCAATCCACGTCGTGAAACGTCGCCGGATTTCATCCCCGTGGTCAGCCCAGAAGCCGTTATCGAGCGTCAAGGCGCCGGTCATGTTTCGAGGGCTCGTAGGCAGGTTCGGGGCAACTTCTCTTTGTACGAACCGGGCAGCAGACTTACGCACCGGGCCATAGGGGATATACTGCGAAACGCCCGCAAGCTCTTTTGGTGCAATCGCGTATTTGATGAAGGCCATCGCAGCCGCCTGGTTTTTCGCCCCCTTCGGAATGACCCAGTAATTGGAATCCAGGATTTCATGATCCCAGACGATCTTGAAATTCTTGCCTTCCTTGTTGGCGTTATAGATGCGCCCATTCCATGCCGTGGTCATGACCACTTCACCAGAAGCCAGCAACTGTGGTGCCTGAGCACCGGCCTCCCACCAGACGATATTGCTTTTGATCGTGTCAAGTTTGGCGAACGCCCGATCAACACCCCCTGGTGTGGCCAATACCTGATAGACCTGCCCAGGCTCAACGCCATCGGCAAGCAATGCAAACTCAAGGTTGGTTGCTGGTTTTTTCCACAAGCCACGCTTACCTGGAAACTTGCCGGTATCGAAAAGATCTTTAATGGTCGTCGGCCCATTGGCCAACTGGGCACCGTCATACGCCAGGGTCGTTGCATAGACAATGGTTCCAACCCCGCACTTGGACGTGGTGCCATCGAGCCAATCGTCTTTCGGGCCGATTTGCGTCCAATCGATTTTCTCGAAAATGCCTTCATCACACCCTTGCAACAGCGTCGGGGCATCGACGTCAACGGCGTTGAGCGTCACATTGCCCGACTCGATCATGGCCTTGATCTTGGCGATCTCGCCACCGTATTCCTGTTCGATGATTTTGATACCGGTCTTGACGGTATACGGTTCAAAGACCGCCTTCCTCCAGGCTTGCTGATACGCGCCACCAAAACTCATCACCGCAATCTCTTCCTGCGCCAGTGCCGGCTTTGCACCGATCGCGGCCAGTGTCACCAGGGAAAGGACCAATAGACTGCCTGTAAAGCGATATTTCATCTTCACACTCCTAACAGCAGTTGAAATGAGCACCGGACATCCGGCGCAGCATATGGATGTGCATCTCGACGAAGATGGTGTTGCGCCATCTCCAAGGTCAAGCGGGGACTTTCGTCAGAAGATCAATACGTTGATGCAGTGCAGAAGAACTGGGAATAAGCCACTTTGTCTCCGTATCTTTTAAATAATTATATTTATCTGCAACAACCATCCTACGGACTTCGGCAACCGGACGAGTTGCCAGAAACGACATTAAATTGTCTGAAAACGAACTATTTTTTATTGAATACGACGTGAAAAATCATTCAGCGGCAGAACTGGATGCCACACGAGATCCTCTTTCTCTAAACTCGCGACGGATGTCTTCAGGCAC
This sequence comes from Castellaniella caeni NBRC 101664, assembly GCF_001592225.1. GTDB lineage: Bacteria > Pseudomonadota > Gammaproteobacteria > Burkholderiales > Burkholderiaceae_B > Castellaniella > Castellaniella caeni. Next base: position 19,506 of record NZ_BCWN01000025.1, read on the forward strand.
CAACGACCCACCGGTACTCCAGATGACATGGCTCGCCCGGCTCATGACAGTTTCCAGGCCGTGGCGCCGAAGGTAAGCTTGGCCCATAGGCGAGCTCAGAACCCATGTCGGCCCGCGTAAGCCGGTTGCCGCAGAGGGTTCTACATAGATGCTCTCGGCAGCTTCCAGACGCCAGGCATCGCCGTAGAAAATCGGCTCATCCGTGGTGAACACCCCGGACAACAAAGACTTCATCAGCGGTGCCACCAATGGCGACGCAAGGCCCACCGCCAGGCCATCAGCCTCGGTGCGATTATCCAGCCCCACGTCATAAACAGACACAGGGTGCTGTACGCCACACGCCAACTGCACGAGCATGCACGGCGACGCAGTTGGCTCAACGAAGAAGCCATGCACATGGCGTCCAAACAGACGCTTCAAGCCGTACAAAATGCCGCCAGGCGCCCCACCCACCCCACATGGCAAGTAGACGAACAAAGGATGCTCGGCATCGACGGGCCGGCCGGCTGCTCGCAACTGCACCTGCAACTCATGAGCAGCCGCTGCATACCCTAGAAACAAGGCTTCAGAGTGCTCATCGTCTATGAAATGCATCATTGGATCGGCCTGCGCGATCGCACGGCCTGCCGCTACCGCAGCCGCGTAATCACCAGAATGCTCTACCACGTCGATACCATGCTTGCGCAAGCGTTGCTTTTTCCACTCTTTGGCATCGGCAGACATATGCACCACGGCACGCAAGCCCAGACCAGCCCCGATCAGGCCAATTCCCAGGCCCAGATTGCCAGTACTGCCCACAGCCAAGGTATGGCGTCCTAGAATGGCGCGCACACGCGGATCGGCCAGGACACGGCGATCGGTATCATCCTGCAAAAACCCCGCCTCGGTGCCGATCTGTTCGACCAACGACAGAACCTCGTGAAAGCCACCGCGTGCCTTGACAGAGCCTGCCACAGGCAGTGCATCATCTCGCTTCAACAACCAAGTTCCGGCCGACTCGCCAGGAAATATCAAATCTTTGAAGTGAGGAATGGCGGTCAAGGGCGACTCCAGGCGGCCCACACTGGCCTGCAGTTCGGGAAACACATCTTCCAACAGAGCCGCGCAACGGGCAAAACGGGCCTCGGCCACAGCCGGGTCTGGCGCACCAGCCGCCCTGTGGCCCCCGGCGCCGTAGCCCGGATTCAGCCACAACAAGGGTTGCCGCTGTGCCACACCTTCGGGCAAATCGGGATATCGGTCTGTTTGGGTCTCGCTCATCGTTCATTCCCGTTGTTCACCATGGCATAGGCGGAATGGTTATGGATAGACTCGAAGTTTTCAGCCTCTACCTGGTAGAAAGTCACACCTGACATTCGCTGCAACAGAACGGCTACATCACGTACCAGGTCTTCGACAAATTTCGGATTTTCATAGGCGTGCTCGGTGACGTATTTCTCATCCTCGCGCTTGAGCAGGCCCCATAGCTGCGTGGATGCCTGCGCCTCCACCCCGCGGATCAATGCATTCAAGTCGGCGGCGGCCGGGGTTTCGTAGTCGAGCCTGACCAACACGTGTGAACGCTGGTTGTGCGCCCCATACTCGGATATCGCTTTAGAACAAGGGCACAGACTGGTCACCGGAACCTGAACACGCTGCGAAAAGCAAGGCGGCGCCCCCCTTGAAGCACTGACCTCCCAGACGACCTGATAGTCCATGAGGCTGCGCAAGCCAGATACCGGGGCCGCTTTTTCCAGAAAATAAGGGAAGTGGGCCGTCAAATCAGCGCGTTCGGCCCCCAGGTGCTCGCGCACAGACAACGCCATTCGACAAAAAGCTTCTGGGGATAACGGCATTTCACGCGAGGACTCCAGGATCTCGATGAAGCGCGACATGTGGGTGCCTTTTTCTTGTGCAGACAGGGCGACTGTCATATCCCAATATGCGACGACCTGTTGAGACACAGCCTGAGAGACAAGCAACGTCAGAGGATAATGTACGCCTCGCACACCCACTTTCTGAATGGCAATGCCACGGGTTTCCAGACTACTTTGAATATCCGGCATCGAAGCCACGACGGGATCAAAAAGCGTATTCATGGACTTCCTCTCTGACGATGGATCAGAACCAACTCAAGGCTCTGACGGCCACCCAGTGTGACCCCATGGGGCCACGAATTGATAAAAAATACATTCAATCTGCAAGTGGGTCACGCGAGGTTTCCTCGCTCGCAACCATCGCAACCAAAGCGATACAGGCCGCCACCACGAGGTACCAGGCAGGCGCCAGCTTACTGCCCGTCAACTGAATCAGCCAAGTTGCAATGAATGGCGCAGTGCCACCAAAGATCGCGTTGGCCAAGTTAAAGCTCAGGGCGAAGCCGCTGTAGCGCACTCGAGTTGGAAAGATTTCTGATAAAAAGCAAGGCAAGGTACCGTCGTTCATGGTCAACATGGCGCCAAACATGATCTGAATCAGAACCATACCCAAAAAGCCCACGGCCCCCAGACCATTGAACAGCGGCACAGTCAGCCCAATAAAGGTAACCGAAGCAAGGATCAGCATCGTCTTACGACCCAGCCGATCTGACAAAATCCCCATCAGGAAAATGAATCCGATATAAGCAACCAAGGCGATCGTGGTTGCCATGAACGACTCTGTTTCACCGACCCCCAGTTCGACGGCCAGATACGTCGGCATATAGCTCAGAATGATGTAAAAGCCCACGGCATTCAGCATGGTGACCCCAACCGCGATCACCAAGGCACGGCGGTGCTTGGACAACAGCAGACTCACAGGCGCATGCGACACCTCACGAGACTCTTCCATTTCACGAAACTTAGGAGAATCTTCGAGGTGAATACGGATATAACGCCCGATATAGCCCAGCGGCGCCGCCAACAAAAATGGCAAGCGCCAGCCGTAGGACTGCATCTGATCTGGGGTCAAGAACAAATGCATGCCCGAGACCATCAATGAGCCCAGCAGCAAACCGGAAGCGGTGCTGGCCGGCACGATGCTGGCGTACAGCCCCCGCTTGTGGGATGGCGCGTACTCGACCAAAAACGCCGACGCACCGGCATACTCGCCCGAGGCCGAGAAGCCCTGCACCAAACGCAAGACCAGCAACAACAGCGGCGCCCATACGCCGATCTGGTTGAAGTCCGGCAACAAGGCAATGGCGAACGTGGCCAGGGACATGATGATGATCGACAGCGACAGGGCATGCTTGCGGCCAATTTTGTCGCCGTAGTGCCCCCAAAATACGCCCCCAATAGGCCGGACGATGAACGACAGCGCAAATACACCGAATGTGGCCATCAAACCGGCAGTCGGTGAAATATCAGGGAAAAAGACGGCGGCGATGATGGTTGCCAGATAAGCGTAAGACGCATAATCAAACCATTCGACAAAGTTGCCGATAAAGCCGGCAGCGGCAACTTTACTGATGACGCGGCGTTCACCAACGCCAGGCACGATGCCTGCGCGGACGGTGGCAGAATTCATTGCTTGTCTCCGTGGGCCTCCTGACCGGCAGCGCCCGCCTGGGGCGTGCTGACCAGAAGTGCTCCTTATATTGGTATAGTGGCAAATCGGGTGAATTCATGAGACGCTGACCCGGAGCATGCTGGGAGTGGCATGTCTCATGCGATCCAGATCAGCGTTTCACGATATTGTGTTCCGGGCCATACGGAAACTTGGTAATGTTTTCGGCACCGTCGGCTGTCAAGACCAGGATGTCGTGCTCGCGGTAGCCACCAGCCCCAGGCAGGCCTTCGGGCAACATCAGCATCGGCTCCATCGAAACCACCATATTGGGTACCAGCACCGTCTCGATGTCTTCCCGCAGCTCGAGCCCGGCCTCACGGCCATAATAGTGGGACAGCACACCAAACGAGTGGCCATAGCCAAAAGTGCGGTACTTCAAGACGTCATGCCGGTGGAAAATCTCGTTCAGTTCCGCCGCGATATCGCAGCAACGGGCACCCGGACGAATCAGCTTTTGCCCCGCCTCGTGCACCTCGACGTTGATTTCCCAAATGCGGCGATGGTCATCCGAGCACTCTTCAGCAAACAGGGTGCGCTCAAGCGCCGTGTAATAGCCGGAGATCATCGGAAAGCAGTTCAGGCTGAGAATGTCGCCACGCTGAATGCGACGCGACGTGACTGGGTTGTGCGCCCCATCGGTGTTCAATCCCGACTGAAACCACGTCCACGTGTCCATCAGTTCAGAGTCCGGGTAGGTGCGGGCGATTTCGCGCACCATGGCCTGGGTCGACGCCAACGCCACTTCGTGCTCAGGCACGCCCACGGCAATGGCATCACGGCAGGCGGCCCCGCCGATATCAGCGATGCGCGCCCCTTGCTTAATCACAGCAATTTCCTCGTCGGACTTGATCATGCGCAGCCGCATGCAGGCCTTGCTGATGTCCACGAACTCACTGCCTGGCAGAGCTGTGCGCAGCTTGTCCAAGTTCTCTGCGGTGATGTGATCCAGCTCTACTCCAACCCGCCGCTTGCCCTTCAGCAAGGTCTGAACGGCATAAAAATAGTTGTCACGCTGCCAATCGGTGTAGACGACGTTGTCGCCAAAGCTTCGGCGGCCCGGCTGGCCCGCGTCGATGTTCGCACTGATGGTCGTATGCTTGTCTTGCGTCAGCGCCAGACCGTAGAAGCGGCCAAAATGGCAAAATAGAAAGTCGGCGTAATAATTGATATTGTGGTACGAAGTGAACAGAACAGCATCGATGTCGTTGGCGGCCATGTGCTCACGCACGGCATCGACGCGCCGTTGCATTTCAGCAGCCGAAAAGGTTGGCTTGGCATGCGGCCCATTAGGGATGTTCAGCAGACGCGTCTCGCGCATTTGCTGGGCTGCCGTGGCGGCGTTCGAAAATTGCAGGCTGCTCATGGGAATGTCTCCTGTGATTGGTATCAGCTTTTGAAGTAACTTCGCGGTTGCCCGTGTTCGTGAAGACCATCTTAGAGACTCGCCGTTACACACCTTTTTTCAAAAGCGACCTTTAATTGTCTGAAAACGAAGACCTGCGACAAACAAGACAGGTTGGCAAGACAAACAGCTTTTCAGCTTGAATGCAGATGTATTTTTCCGAATGGAGACAAGCAGGATGGATGCCCCTTCAGTACAGGACGCCTCGCACGGACGGCCATTTCCTGCCACACAGCACTATGGTTTTTTGCTGGTTCCGGGGTTCACCCTGATCGGGTTTTCGTCCGCGGTAGAGCCCCTGCGCATGGCCAACCTGGCCAATGGTCACCCTTTGTTTCGCTGGTCTACGATCAGCCTGGATGGCGCACCCGTGCGGGCCAGCAACGACGTCCCGATCCAGCCGGATCACGCGCTAGACCAGACCCCGGCACTCGACGCCCTTTTCGTGTGCGGATCAAACCCAATCCCGTCTCGCATCGACTCGCACTGCCTCAACTGGCTGCGCCACCGGGCGCGCCACGGAACCGTGCTGGGCGGCATCTGCACGGGCAGCTATTGGCTGGCACGCGCCGGGCTGCTCAATGGGTATCGCTGCACCCTGCACTGGGAAGACACCGAACGGCTGCTGTCAGATTTCCCAGAGATCATCGTCTCCAAGCGCATCTACGAAATCGACCGGGATCGCTATACCTGCAGCGGCGGGATTGCCCCGGTAGACCTGATGGTTGCTCTCATTGGCTTGCGCACCGGCAGCAACGAGATTGCGGCCAAGGTCTCCGAGCTGATGGTCTGCGAGCGCATCCGCTCTACCCAAGACCCCCAGCGCATTCCACTGCGCCAGCAACTGGGCACCAGCCAGCCCAAACTGACCGAAATCGTGACCCTGATGGAAAACAACCTCGAAGAACCGCTCACAAAAGAAGAGCTAGCGCAGTTCATCCAGGTTTCGGTGCGTCAGCTCGAGCGCCTGTTTCAAGAGCACCTGAAATGCACGCCCAACGCCTACTACCTCGAGCTGCGACTGCGCCGGGCACGGCAGCTGCTGCTGAGTTCAGAGCAATCCATCATCGACGTGGCAGCTGCCTGCGGTTTCGTGTCGGTCACGCACTTCACCCATCGCTACCGAGATTACTTCGGCACCACGCCCGGGCGCGAGCGCCGCGTCGTACCGTTTCCAAACTTGTCGACCGACACCGTTTCGGTACGTGCGCCCGACCAACACCACTAAGCACACAAAGCGCAGCATCGTCTGCGGCCTTTGCGTCCCAGCACTATGGCGCGAACATACAAGCAGAAAACCTCGTGCTCCCTAGAATAGGCATCTGGCAGGCTAAGCCGATCACGGCAAAAGGGCTTGCCAGCCACGGCCGACTTTGCAAGGCGCACCCCAACGCGCACGGCGACACCAGACCCATCACAGGAGACACCATGTTTTTAGAAAACGAACAAATTCAGGGCTTTGACGACGAGCTATGGGCAGCCATCGAAGCCGAAAACCAACGCCAGGAACAGCACATCGAGCTCATCGCCTCAGAAAACTATACCAGCCCCCGGGTGATGCAAGCCCAAGGCACCAAGCTGACCAACAAGTACGCCGAGGGGTACCCCCAAAAACGCTACTACGGTGGCTGCGAGCACGTGGATGTGGTCGAGCAGCTGGCCATCGACCGCACCTGCGAACTGTTCGGCGCGGCCTGGGCGAACGTGCAGCCTCATTCGGGCTCTCAAGCCAACGCGGCGGTTTACCTAGCCCTGCTACAACCCGGCGACACGCTGCTGGGCATGAGCCTGGCACACGGCGGGCACCTGACCCACGGCGCCAAAGTAAGCTCTTCGGGCCGCCTGTACAACGCAGTGCAATATGGCCTGGATAAAAACGATCTGATCGACTACGACGAAGTCGAGCGCCTGGCTCTGGAACACAAGCCAAAAATGATCGTAGCCGGGTTTTCCGCCTACTCGCAGGTGCTCGATTTTCCTCGTTTCCGCCAAATCGCCGATCGGGTTGGTGCGCTGTTCATGGTCGATATGGCGCACTTCGCCGGGCTGGTCGCCGCGGGGCTGTACCCCAACCCGGTGCCCCATGCCGACATCGTCACGACCACCACGCACAAGACCCTGCGCGGCCCGCGCGGCGGGCTCATCATGGGCCGCGCCAACCCCGACATCTACAAGAAGATTCAGTCGGCCGTGTTTCCTGGTGCACAAGGCGGCCCCCTGATGCACGTCATCGCCGCCAAGGCGGTTGCCCTCAAAGAAGCCATGCAGCCGGCATTTCGTGAGTACCAGCAGCAGGTGCTGCACAACGCCAAGGCCATGGCCGAGGTCTTCGTTGCCCACGGCCTGCGCATCGTGTCGGGCGGCACACATGACCATCTGTTTTTGGTAGACCTGTCTGCCAAGGGCATCACCGGCAAGGCAGCGGACGCCGCGCTGGGCGCCGCTCATATTACGGTCAATAAAAACGCGGTTCCCAACGACCCACAGCCGCCGTTCGTCACCAGCGGCATCCGGGTTGGCTCGCCCGCCATCACCACACGCGGCTTGCGGGCCCAAGAGGCCCGTCAGCTGGCTGGCTGGATGTGCGAAATTCTGGACGATCTGGATAACCAGGAAACCATCGCTCGTGTCCGTGAACAGGTGATCGCACTATGTCAGCGCTTCCCGGTGTATCGCGCAGCCACCGAGACCGTCACGGCATGATGCCATCATGACCCTCAGCCCGGCCGACCCGATCGACCAGCCCTGCAGCGCCGGTACACAGACGCTGTTGTGTCTGGCTCTGTTCGGGGCGGCCTACACGGCACAGACAGTCTCGCCGGTGATGCTGTTCTACACCATTCACCTGCACTTATCGACGACCGATCTGACGCTGTTCTTCACGGTCTATGCCATGGGTCTGATGCTGGCTTTCCTGGTGGGGGGCCCCCAATCTGATCGGCGCGGCCGCAAGGCCGTGGTTTTGCCTTCGGCGAGCCTGCTGCTGTTGGCGGTACTGGCCCTGATGGGTGCGGCGGTGTGGGGCAAGCCGATGATTTTGGCGGCGCGGTTCATCCAGGGCATCGCCAGCGGCGCCATCTTCACCGTCGGCACCGTCTGGCTGCGTGAAATGGCAGGCAGCAGCAACGCCACACGCGCCTCAATGCTGGCCAGTGGCGTCATGGCATTTGGCTTTGCCGTCGGCCCCTTTGCCTCGGGCATCCTGGTTCAATGGCTGCCCTGGCCGCAGCTGCTGTCGTTCATGATTGCGCTGATCATGGTGGCGGGCGCCATCCTGATTCTTCGTACCTTGCCCGAGACGTTGACGCTGGGCCGGGCTTCTCGGGTTCAGATCGGCCTGCCGCCAGGAACTGCTGCGGGCTTCTTTTGCTATCTCGTCCCGTGCGGGCTCTTGGTCTACACCTTTACGATGCTGTCGCTGATCGCCTTCCCAATCCAGTTAGGCAAGGCAGGGTTCGTGCAGATTTACTTCGTGCTGGGGCTGAGCGCCTTGCTCGTACAAGGATTTGCCGCGGCAGCCACATTCTGGGCAATGCGGCTTGGGCCTGCTCGGGCCGGCTGGGTGGCAGGCCTGTGCGGTGCAGCGGGCTGCATCCTGGGCTACTTGTCGGTTCAACCCGGCGGCTGGCTCTGGGTGCTTCCGGCCTCTGCAGCCATCGGCCTGGCCAATGGCCTGTCGATGGCGTCAGGCGTGGCCGTGTCAGACCGTCTGGCACCTGCGGGCCAGCGAGGGGCATTGATTTCGATGTTCTATGTCGTTGTCTACCTGGGCTACTCAAGTCCGACGCTCTTGTCATTGGTCTGGGGCAGGCACACCATGGAGCGCGATGAAACTCTGATGACACTGAGCCTCTTTGCTTTGACGATGACGGCCGTCATCGCCACGGCAGGCCGACGCGCCATGGCACAGCCTTATTCGGCCAAGGCGGCAGATCAAGCCGAACACACCTAATCCGCCACATCCACGCGACGCGGTACGCGGTGGGTCAGGCCCGCCAGCAGGTCATTGGCGATGGTGCTGGACGACCAGGAGATTTCGTCCACCGACGGCCCGCCCTCGCCCCACAGGATCACGCGCGAGCCGATGTCGGCCAGCGGCACGGGGTCGAGATCGACCGAGAGCATGTCCATCGACACCCGCCCCACCAGTCGGGTGCGCACCCCCGCCACCGTGACGGGCGTCCCCGTGATCGCGTGCCGGGGATAGCCATCGGCATAGCCGCACGCCACGATCCCCACCCGCATGTCGTGATCGGTACGGAAGGCATAGCCGTAGCCAATGGCTTCACCGGCGGGCAGCACGTGGGTGCTGATGATTTCGGAGTGCAAGGTCATCGCGGGGCGCAGGTTCAGCGCGGTGGCATCGCGCCCCACGTAGGGCGACGCCCCATACAGGCAGATGCCGGGGCGCACCCACTGTTCGTCCCCGGGCACGGCGGCCACCAGCCCCGGAGAAAGCACCGCCGCCGAATTGCAGACGCTGACGGGCCCGGGCAAACCGGCGGTGACGCGCGCAAAGCAATCGAGCTGCGCGCGGGTGACGGCCAGGTCGTCGTCGGCACGGGCGAAGTGCGTCATCTTGCCCACCACCGACAGCTTGCCCGCCGCCAGCAAGGCCTGCGCCCGGGCAAACGCCGCCGCGTACTCGCCGGGCTGAAACCCCAGACGGTGCATGCCCGAATTGAGCATGACGTGCGCGGCAATAGGGGCATGCGCCGACGCGGCTTCAAGCATGGCCAGCTGCGCGTGGCTGTGCACCACGGTGCTGATGTGGTAGCGCGCCAGCACGTCGATGTCGCCCGGCTTGAAGAAGCCCTCGAGCAGCAAAATGGGCCGCTGCCAGCCCAGCTCGCGGCAGCGCACGGCTTCGGGCACTTCGAGCAGGGCCAGACCGTCCGCCGCGGCAAAACCGCGCACGGCCGCATCGAGCCCATGCCCATAGCCATTGGCCTTGACCACCGCCCAGACATGCACTGCGGCGCGGGCCTTTTCGGACGCCACATGCTTGCTGACCTGTGCCAGGTTATGCGCCAGCGCTCGTGGATGGACGACAGCAAGAATAGGACGCGACATGGTTCCCCCAGGCAATGGCGGGCACGCCGGATGAAGCGGCCCATGCCACCCGGCATGGGCCCGAAGGCCCGCTCTCGTGTTGCTCAGGATGCCACATCAGACTGAGGCGGCAAAGGGCAGCCCCATCGCGGGCAAGGTCTTGGTACTTACGCGGAATGCCCGCGCGGCTGGGGGGCGAGCCGCGACTTCAGGCCCTGGGTCAGATCGCGCAGCACCGCCTTGGGATGAAAGACCGCCATGTCGATGGCGTCGAGCGTGTTCTTGACCATGAGGCCCAGCTCGGTATCGCCCTCGATGACCAGACGGCGGCTGAAAAACAGTGTATCGGGGTCTTCGCGGCGCTGGATCAGCTGGTAGAAATCATGCACGTCGGCGCGGATGGTGAGGTCGGGCTCGGCATCCCCATGCTGTGCGGCCCGGAAAGCCCCCTGGCGCCAGGTGTAGTCGAAGCGCAGGCGGGCATCGGCCACGTGGATGCGCAGCGAGCGGCCTTCCAGCAGGTGCAGGGTGTCGGGGTGCAGGTGGCGTGCCAGCATGAGGTTCAGGCCGGCGACAAAGAGCAACGAACCGGGGTAGCGTGGCAGGCGCTCCAGCACCTGGGCCACGGTCTCGGGCACGCGAAAGGAAGAGGAAGATGAGGAAGTTTGCATCGATAAGGTTCCGGATAATAGGGGTCGAACGGAACGACACACTAGGCGCTTCGCGCGACCTGGACGCGCGGGCGCACCCCCGGCGCCCCGGAGGCCGCCTGGGCCTGCGCGGCGGATGCCGCCATGCCGCCGGCCGCCTGACCCGCGTCGCCCGCGGCCTCCATGGCCATACCCGGCAGGATCATGTCCAGGCCCGGGCGCCCATGCCAATAACCATTGCAGGGCCCGGCCGGCATCAGGGGCACGAGGCGCGCATGGGCGCTTTCGGGTGATTCCTGCCCGTCGAGCACGGCCCGGAAGGCCGCCACGACCTGATCCATGTGCTGCGACTGCGGGCTCAGGCGGATGACGTCCACCCCCAGGTCACGCAGCTCGTCGAGCTCGTGGATGAGGGTATTGACCAGTGCCGATTGCGTCTGAATGCCGTTGATGGTGAGAAAAGCCTGCGATTCTTTGGTTTCGAGCAGCAGGCCGTCGGGGTATTCCATGCAGACGTACTGGCAGTTGTCCTTGGGAAAATTGCGGTTGCGCGCGGTAAAGCAGCGCGCCGAAAACGCCAGCGGCATGCGGCCATAGGCAAAGACCTCGGTCTGCAGGCCCGCCGGGCGATCCTGCTGCAGCTGGGTCAGGCCCGCGCGTCCCATTTCGAGCGGCATCACCCAGCGCGTGGCGCCCTGGGCGGCCACGACGTCGAGCGTGGGCTTGCTGTAGATATTGAGAAACGGCCCGGCAATGAAAGGGCGCCCCTGCATGCGATGCACGGCCCCCATGTCGTTGGCCTCGATGGCGTACTGCGTGTTTTCGGTGATCTTGCGCAGTGTGTTGAGGTCGTTGCCCGATTCGAGCAACACCTGGGTAGAGAGCACCGGCGTCTTGCCCGCCTGCGCGAGCAGGTCGGCCACCTCGATCCAGTCGGGCAGGCGCAGTTCGTGGCGCCGCGAACAGACGGTTTCACCCAGGTAGACGATGTCGACTGGCCAGTCGCACACCGCTGCGTAGAATTCGAGTGTGGTGACGCGCGGCCAGTAGTACTGCAAAGGGCCCAAAGCGATTTTCATGATGTGTTCCTAAAAACTTATTTCCAGGGCCGGTGGTAGGCGCCCAGCGTGTGCTGCTGGCCTTCGGCCACCTTGTTGAGTTCGGCCATCCACGCGGGGTGCACCGAATAACGGGCCGCGTTGCCGCGCGCCTGGTCGATGGCCTGGCGCCACACGCGGGTGACCTGCGCCACGTAGGCGGGGCTGCGCTGGCGGCCCTCGATCTTGATGGCGCGCACCCCCATGGCCATGAGCTTGGGCAGCAGTTCGAGCGTATTGAGGCTGGTGGGTTCTTCGAGGGCGTAATAGTTTTCACCCGCCACGTCGAAGCGCCCCTTGCACAAGGTGGGGTAGCCCGCGTTCTCGCCCGCGTCGTAGCGGTCGATGAGCACACCGTTCAGGCGCGATTCGAGCCCCTGATCGGTCTGTTGCCAGCGCACGTGCTTGGCGGGCGAGCAGACCCCGTGCGTATTGGGCGATTCGCCCGTCGCGTAGGACGACAGAGCACAACGCCCTTCGACCATGACGCACAGGCTGCCAAAGCCGAAGACTTCGATCTCGACTGGCGTGTTTTCGCAGACCTGCTGCACCTGGGCCACCGACAGCACGCGCGGCAGCACGGCGCGCGCCACGCCAAAGCGTTCGTGGTAGAACTGGATGGCCTCGTAGTTGGTGGCCGAGCCCTGCACCGACAGGTGCAGGCGCAGCTGCGGGTGCGTGGCGTTGGTGTAGGCCATGAGCCCGGGGTCGGCCATGATGATGGCATCGACCCCGGCGTCGGCGGCCCGATCGACGGAGTCTTGCCACAAGCGCCAGGCATCGGGCTGAGGGTACGTGTTGAGTGCAAGCAGCACCTTGCGCTGGCGGTCGTGCGCATAACGGATGCCCTCGGCAATGGCCTTGGCATCGAAATTGAGGCCCGCAAAGTTGCGCGCATTGGTGGCGTCGCGAAAACCCAGATAGACGCAATCGGCGCCTTCATCGACGGCGGCTTTCAGGGCGGGCAGGCTGCCCGCGGGGCACACGAGTTCAAAGGTGGCGGGGTCGTGGTGAGGCACCACGCGGGGGCGGGAGGGGGGAGCAGATGACATGAGGAATCCTGGCAGTTCTAGCGAGAGGGCGGGGCTTGCCGCCGGGCCCTGCCTGTGCAATGGCCGCGTACGCGCAGCCCGCCGCCCTGCCCGGCAAACGCCGCTGAGCGCGATGTCGTCGGCAGGGCCGACGTTCACTATGCGCGAGTGCGCAATAAAATGCCTTAACGCGGATCAAGAATCGTCAAGATCACCCCGGTTTCCGTATGCCGCGACCGCAACGGCTGCACAGCTGCGGCAAGCAACGGGGGCCGTCACACCCGAGGCGATCCACGCCGCAACCTGCCTGCCCAAGCAGAACCGCCACGCGACACGCGGTTTTCGGGTGCGTTCGAGGCAGAATCGTGTAAGGTAGCGCCTGCATCCCAAGGACACCCGCCATGCCCCCTACCGACATCACGCTCGACGTGCGCGGCCTGCCGCCGCCCGAACCGCTGGAACACTGCCTCGAGGCCCTGGCCGACCTGAAACCCGGCGAACGCCTGTGCCTGATGATCGACCGCGAGCCCTACCCGCTGTACGCCATGCTCGACCGCGACGGTTTCGCGCACGACTGCACGTTTGAAGATACGCACTTCCTGGTCACCATCTGGATCGACTGAACATGCAGCGCGCGCTGGATTTCGACAAGACCCCGGCCCTGGGCGTGCCCCTGCCCTTTCTGCTCAACGTGCCGTTGTTCGGCCTGCTGGCGGGCCTGCTGGCCACCTGGGCCGGGCCGCAGGCCTTTTTGTCGCGCTGGGATGCCGCCACGCTGGCGCTCACGCACCTGTGGACACTCGGCATTCTGGGCAGTGCCATGCTGGGCGCCTCCATCCAGATTCTGGCGGTGGCCTGCAACGTGCCCATCGCCGCCGCACGCCCCGTCGCCCGCACCACGCATGCCCTGCTGACACTGGGCACGCTGGCCCTGGCGGGCGGCTTTCTCTGGTGGTCGCCCACGGCCTGGCTGGGCGCTATCGGGCTGCTCGCGGCGGCCTTCGCGCTGTACTTGCTCTCCGTTGGCGTGGCGCTGTGGCGGCACCGCAAGACGGTCTACAAAGGGGCCAAAGAGATTTTGGTGCCGGTGCGCGGCGCCCTGGCGGCACTGGGGCTTACCGTTCTGATGGGGCTGGTGATGGCCGGCTCTCTGGGCCTGGGCTTGAGCCTGCCCGCCTGGGTGGGCAGCCACATCCTGTGGGGGCTGCTGGGCTGGGGCGGGCTGCTGCTGATGGCCATGTCGTTTCAGCTGCTGCCCATCTTCCAGCTCACCGAGCTCTACCCGAAATCGCTCACGCGCTGGTTGCCCTTGCTCGTGCCCGGTCTGCTGGTGGCCTGGAGCGCGCTCGATGCCTCCAGCGGCCTGCCGCACCTGATGCGCGAGACGGTCGAATTGCTGCTTGTGGGCGCTTACCTTGCCTGGATCGGCACCTCGCTGCAGCGGCTTTGGGCGCGCAAACGCCCCACGGCGGAAGCCACCACGCTGTTCTGGTTCACCAGCCTGACCTGCCTGCTGGCCTGCGCGCCCGCCTGGGTCTGGCTGCGCCACGGACAGGCGCTGCAGGCACCCATGGTGCTGGGGGTGTTGCTGATCGTCGGCGGCCTGGGCGCCGTGGTGCACGGCATGCTCTACAAGATCGTGCCTTTTCTGCTCTGGAAGCACGCGCAGGACGCCATCATCATCCCCGACCGCGACCCTGCCCAGGTGCGCGTCTATCTCAAGGTGCTGCCCAAGATGGCTGAATACATCCCAGTGCGCGCCGCCCAGGCCCACTGGGCGTGCTACACGCTGATGACGGCCAGCTGGCTGCTGGCGGCGGCAGGCTGGGCACCCGCCACGCGCGCCGCCGGGCCACTGCTGCTGCTATCCGCCGCGCTGCTGGCCTGGAACCTGGGCTGCGCGCTGCGACGCTACCGCAAGGCGCTGCGCGACGCGGCGGCGCTGCCGCATCATCAAATCACCCCTTATATTCCCGTAGTCCCTGGGCGCTGAGGATGGTGAATTCGCGACCGCGCACGCGGATGAGGCCGCGTTCGCTCAGTTCGCGCAGCACGCGCGAGAAGTGTTCGGGGGTGAGATTCAGCCGCGAGGCGATCACCGACTTGGTGATCTCGATGCGAAAGGGCATGCCTTCTTCGCCGCGCCACTGGCGAAACAAAAACGCCACCAGGCGCTGCGCGCCGGTGTGCAGGGTATAGGCCTCGACGTCACCCATCAGGGAATACAGACGGCGGCTCAGGCCCGCCAGCATCTTGCGCGCCACGCCGGGGTGGCGGTCGATCTGCTCGAACAAGGCGTCGCGTCCCACGTGCAGCAGCAGCGTGTCCTGCAAGGTTTCGGCGGTGACGATGTAATTTTGCCCCATGAACATCAGCGCCTCGCCAAAGCCGTCGCCCGGCCCGATGAGACGCACCACGCGCTCGACCCCCGAGGCCGACACGAACACCAGCTTCACCTGGCCGTACACCACCACGTGAAAGCCCACGCAGGGGTCGCCACGGTGAAAGATGATCTGGCCGCGTGGCGCCATGATTTCGTGGGTGCCGCGCGCGATGGGCGCCAGCTCGTCGGGCGGCAGCTCGTTGAACAGCGGCACACCGGCCAGAAGATCCATCACCTTGGCGTCGGGGGCCAGTTCCTGCGCGCCACGGCGCGTCACCACGCGCCCCACCCAGGGCTTGCTAGAATCGTCGGCATGATCCGCGCCTTGTTCACCGTCCTGGGAACCCTTGCCCTGGCGCTGGGCGTCCTGGGGATTTTCCTGCCCCTGCTGCCCACGACGCCCTTTCTGCTGCTGGCGGCCTTCTGCTACCTGCGCGGCTCCGCGCGCGCGCATGCCTGGCTCATGTCCCATCGCATCCTCGGTCCATATATCCGCGACTTTCAATCAGGGCGCGGCATCCCCCTGCGCAGCAAATGCATCGCCCTGGCACTGATGTGGCCATCCCTGGCCGTGTCGGCCTGGGTCATGCCAGTGCCCTGGGCGCGCTGGCTGCTGCTCATCCCCGGCATCGGGGTCACTGTGTACCTGTGGCGCCTGCCCACGCGCACCCGCGCGCCTGCAAGCGCGGATTCAGATCAGCTTTGAATACGTCGCCACCCGCGGCTTGCGGATGAACTGATCGAACACCATCGAAAACGCCCGCACGAACACGCGCCCCTTGGGCAGCACCCGCAGGCCCTGCGCATCGAGCGCCAGCAGCCCGGCATCCGCGTAGGGCCGCAAGCGTTGCAGCTCGTCGGCGAAGAGACTGGCAAACGACTGCCCGTGGCGCGCCTCGAACTGGGCGAAGTCGAGCGGCATGCTGCACATGATGGTCATGATGACTTCGCGCCGGATGGCGTCTTCGCGGCTGAGCGTGTAGCCCTTGGCCGTGGGCAGCTCGTTGCGTTCGAGTGCCGCCGTGTAGGCATTGAGCGAGTGCTGGTTCTGGATGTAGGCATCGCCCACCTTGCCGATGGCCGAAATGCCGAAGCCAATCAGGTCGCACTCGGCGCGCGTGGTGTAGCCCTGGAAATTGCGGTGCAGGCTGCGGTCGAGCCGCGCGCGGTTGAGTTCGTCGTCGGGCTTGGCGAAGTGATCCAGCCCGATGTACACGTAGCCCGCCGCCAGCAGTCGCTGCACCGACATGAGAAAAATCTGCAGGCGCGCCTCGGCCGAGGGCAGGTCTTCGGCGCGGATGAGGCGCTGCGACTTGAAGCGATCCGGCAGGTGCGCATAGTTGTAGAGCGCGATGCGGTCGGGGGACAGTTCGATCAGCTGATCGAGCGTGCGGCTGAAACTGGCCAGCGTCTGCTTGGGCAGGCCGTAGATGAGGTCGGCGTTGATCGACTGGAAGCCGTTGTCGCGGCTGGCCTGCAAGGCCGTGCGCACCATGTCGTAGGGCTGGATGCGGTTGACCGCGGCCTGCACGTCGGGGTCGAAGTCTTGCACCCCGAAGCTGGTGCGATTGAAGCCCAGCCCGGCCAGCATGGCCAGCGACGCCGGGCTGACGGTGCGCGGATCGATCTCGACCCCCAGCTCGGCATCGGGCGTGAATTCAAAATAGCGGCGGATGTGTTCCATCAGCAAGGTGAGTTCGGCGGCGCTCAGGAAGGTGGGCGTGCCGCCCCCCAGGTGCAGCTGCACCGTCTGGCGCTGGTTGCCCAGGTGCTGGCTGACCAGCGCCATCTCGTGAAAAACGATGTCCAGATACTGCGCCGAGCGGCTGTGGTCTTGCGTGATGATCTTGTTGCAGCCACAGAAATAGCACAGGGACTCGCAGAACGGCAGGTGCACGTAGACCGACAGCGGCGCCGGGCTTGGCTGCGCGCTGCGTCGCTCGAGGTGCTGGATGTAGGTGGCCGCCGGGTAGTCGCGCTCGAAGCGATCCGCCGTGGGATACGAGGTATAGCGTGGGCCCGACTGATCGAAGCGGCGGATCAGGGCTTCGGAGATTTCGAGATCGGGAACTGCGATGACGGGGGCCGAGGCGGGCGCCCTGGCGGTGCCGGGTGCGTCGGCACAGGCGTGGGTGTCGGATACTGCGTGGGATGTCATGCCATGGCTCCTGAGGCGGGACGGCGGCCAGGCGCGAGGGCGTACCGGTCAGTTTGCGCGGCACCCACTGGCGCCCAGCTCGTCTGGCACAACCCCGGCCTTGGCGGCAAGAGGCCTCATTGTTCAATATTTGCGTTCATTGTCTGGCGAATCTTCGTTTTCAGGCTTGATTCAGGTCAAGTCTTCACTTCGCGTATCATGAGCACTTGGTTTCACCCTGAATCTTCATTCAAAAACGCATGCTCCTGACACTGATCCTCGCGATCCCATTTGCCGGCAGCCTGGGGGCCGCGCTGTTGCCGGCCACGGCGCGCAGGGCCGGCGCCTGGATCGCGGGGGGCTGTGCCCTGGCATGCCTGATGCTCACGCTGGCGCTCACCGCCGAAGTCGCCAGCCAGGGCGTGGTAAAGCTGGCCATCCCCTGGATTCCCGCGCAAGGGGTGGACATCACCTTGCGCATGGACGGCTATGCCTGGCTGTTTGCCATCATCGTCTCGGCCATGGGCGCGCTGATCGCCCTCTACGCGCATTATTACCTGTCACGCCAAGACCCCGTCCCGCGCTTCTTCGCCTTTCTGCTCAGTTTCATGGGCGCCATGCTGGGCGTGGTGCTGGCGGGCAACCTCATCCAGCTGCTGGTGTTCTGGGAACTCACCAGCCTGTCGTCATTCATGCTCATCGGTTACTGGCAGCACCGCGTCGATGCGCGCCGGGGCGCACGCATGGCGCTGCTCATCACCGGGGGCGGCGGCTTTTGCCTCTTGGCCAGCATGCTCATCATCGGCCACATCGTGGGCAGCTACGACTTCGACGCCGTGCTCGCCTCGGCCCAGGCCATCCGCGAGCACCACTGGTATCCCATCCTGCTGGTGCTGCTCGCCCTGGGGGCGCTGACCAAAAGCGCCCAGTTTCCCTTTCACTTCTGGCTGCCCAACGCCATGGCCGCCCCCACGCCGGTGTCGGCCTACCTGCACTCGGCCACCATGGTCAAGGCGGGGGTTTTTCTGCTGGCGCGCTTCTGGCCGATTTTCTCGGGCACCGACTGGTGGACCTACCTGATCGGCGGCGCGGGGCTCTGTTCGCTCTTGCTGGGCGCCTATGCCGCCACCTTCCAGCGCGACATGAAGGGCGTGCTGGCCTATTCCACCATCAGCCACCTGGGCCTCATCACCCTGCTGCTGGGCATGAACAGCCGCCTGGCGCTGGTCGCCGCCGTGTTCCACATGATCAACCACGCCACCTTCAAGGCGTCGCTGTTCATGGCGGCGGGCATCGTCGATCACGAAAGCGGCACGCGCGACCTCGTGCGCCTCTCGGGCCTGCGCCACCTGATGCCGCTCACCGCCACGCTGGCCATGGTCTCGGCGGCGGCTATGGCGGGGGTGCCGCTGCTCAACGGCTTCATTTCCAAAGAAATGTTCTTCGCCGAAACCGTGTTCATCAGCGGCCACTGGTTCACCCGCTGGGGCCTGCCCGCCGCCGCCGTCATCGCCGGGGCCTTCAGCGTCAGCTATTCGCTGCGCCTGATCATGCAGGTGTTCTTCGGCCCGCGCGCTTACCACCTGCCGCGCACGCCGCACGACCCGGCGCGCATGATGCTCATCCCCTGCACCATCCTGGTCATCATCTGCCTGGCGGTGGGCATCTTTCCGGGGCTGACCCTGGGGCCCATCCTCGACATGGTGATGCGCGGCCTGCTGGGCCCGCGCACGCCGCACTTCGACCTGCAGCTGTGGCACGGCTTCAACCTGCCGCTGCTGATGAGCTTCATCGCCCTGTTCGCCGGCATTGCCATCTACCTCGCCCTGCGCGAACGCGACCGCCGCAAGCCCGGCCAGGCACCGCTCATCTACCGGCTCGACGGCCGACAAAGCTTCGAGTCGGCCCTCGAAGCGCTGGACAGCGGCGCCATCGGGCTGCTGCACTGGCTGCAGACCCAGCGGCTGCAGCCGCAAGCGCTGCTGCTCATCCTCTGCACCCTGGGGGTGGCCCTGCTGCCGCTGCTGGCGGGCGGCTGGTGGCCCGTGGCCGCGCGGCAAACCCCGCTGCAGTGGTCGTTCGCGCTGATGTGGCTGGCGGGCGGCGCCTGCGCCGTGGCCGCCGCCTACCAGGCCAAATACCACCGTACAGCTTCGCTGATGCTGGCCGGGGCCGTCGGCCTCATCACCGGCATCACCTTTGCCTGGCTGTCGGCGCCCGACCTCGCCCTCACCCAGCTGGCCGTCGAAGTGGTCACCACGGTGCTCATCCTGCTGGGCCTGCGCTGGCTGCCCAAGCGCATCGAAGAGTTTCCCGGCCCCACGCGCTCGCGCACCCTGTGGCGGCGCTGGCGCGACTTCATCGTGGCCGTCGCGGGCGGCACGGGCCTGGCCGCGCTGGCCTACGTCATGATGACGCGTCCCGCCAGCCACGACAGCATTTCGCGCTTTTTCGTGCAGCAAGCCTGGCCGCTGGGGGGCGGGGCCAACGTGGTCAACGTCATCCTGGTGGACTTCCGCGCCTTCGACACCTTCGGCGAAATCACCGTGCTCGCCATCGTGGCGCTCAGCGTCTACGCCCTCTTGCGGCGCTTCCGCCCGCCCGCCGAAGCCCTCATCGTGCTGCCCTACCAGCGCGCCGCCAGCGGCCCGGCGCCCGACGCCGAAGCGCGCCTGCAGGCGCCGCTGCCCGAAGGGCTGCTGCGCATCCCGGCGGTGCTGGTGCGCCTGCTGCTGCCGGTCTCCACCCTCATTTCGCTGTACTTCCTGCTGCGCGGCCACAACCTGCCCGGCGGCGGCTTCGTGGGCGGCCTGGTGATGGCCACCGGCATCCTCCTGCAGTACATGGTGGGCGGCATCCTGTGGGTCGAAGCGCGCCCCCTCATCCGCCCGCAGATCTGGATCGGCCTGGGCCTGCTGGTCGCCGGCACGGCGGCCATGGCCGTCTGGTGGGCGGGCCAGCCGCTGCTGTCGGCCTACACGCTCGACCTGGTGCTGCCGCTCATCGGCGCCCTGCACCTGTCCAGCGTGCTGCTGTTCGACATCGGCGTCTACATGCTGGTCGTCGGCGCCACCATGCTGTTTCTCATTGCGCTGGCGCACCAGTCGCTGCGCTTCCACCGCAAACTCACCGAGCCCGCCGACGGGCTGGAGGCCTGAACATGGAATGGGTACTGGCACTGGCCATCGGCGTGCTGGCCGGCTCGGGCATCTGGCTGCTGCTGCGCCCGCGCACCTTCCAGTTCATCATGGGGCTGTCCCTGCTCACCTATGCGGTCAACCTGTTCATCTTCGCCATGGGGCGCGTCAAGCTCGACGCGCCGCCCGTCATCGACCCACACTGGGCCGACCCGGTGCGCTACGCCGACCCCCTGCCCCAGGCCCTGGTGCTCACCGCCATCGTCATCGGCTTTGCCACCACGGCGCTCTTTCTGGTGGTGCTGCTGGCTTCGCGCGGCATGAGCGACACCGACCACGTCGATGGCGAGGAACACCGTCCATGAGCGCCTGGATGCACCATCTGCCGGTTTTGCCCATTCTGGTGCCGCTGCTCGCCAGCGCCCTGATGCTGCTCTTCAAAGACAGCCAACGCCCCGTGCGCATCGCCCTGGGCAGCGTCTCGATTGCGCTGCAATTGCTGGCCGCGCTTGCCCTGGTGCGCGCCACCCAGGGCATCGGCGGCTCGATCTGGCCCGACGACATCGGCGTCTATCATCTGGGCAACTGGCCCGCCCCCTTTGGCATCGTGCTGGTGGCCGACCGCCTCTCGGCCCTGATGCTGGGGCTCACCGCCGTCCTGGGCCTGTGCGCCTGGACGTACGCCACGGCGCACTGGGATCGCGCGGGCAGCCACTTCCACGCGCAGTTCCAGCTGCTGCTCATGGGCCTGAACGGCGCCTTCCTGGCGGGCGATCTGTTCAACCTCTTCGTCTTCTTCGAGATCCTGCTCACGGCTTCGTACGGCCTGATGCTGCACGGCTCGGGCAAGCGCCGCGTGGGCGCCGCCCTGCACTACATCGGCATCAACCTCATCGCCTCGTTTCTGCTGCTCATCGCCATCGCCATGCTCTACGGGCTCACCGGTACGCTCAACCTGGCCGACCTGGCCGCGCGCGCCCGCGTACTCACCGGGGCCGACCGGCAGCTGTTCGACAGTGCGGCGGCCATCCTCGGCATCGCCTTTCTCATCAAGGCGGCGGCCTGGCCGCTGAACTTCTGGCTGCCCAACACCTACAGCGAAGCCAGCGCGCCGGTGGCCGCCCTTTTTGCCATCATGACCAAGGTCGGCATCTACGCGCTGCTGCGCATCGGCTCGCTGCTGCTGCCCGCTGGCGCGCCCGCCGCCTTTGGCGGGGCCTGGATGTTTCCGGCCGGCATCGCCACCCTCGCCTTCGGCACCCTGGGCATGCTGGCCAGCAGCCAGCCACGGCGCATCGCCTCTTATGCCATCATCACTTCGTCGGGCACGCTGTTTGCCGCCCTGGGCATGCCGGGCGTCACTCTCACGGGCCCCGCCCTGTATTACCTGCTGAACTCGGTGCTGGCGCTGGGCGCGCTGTTCCTGTTGCTCGAACTCACCGAGCGCAGCCAGTCTTTCGGGGCAGACATCCTCGCCATCACCCAAGAAGCCTATGAACAAGACGAACCCGAGGCGCGCAGCCTGTCCGAACAAGCCGTGGGCAGCCCCCTGCCCGCCACCATGGCCTTCCTGGGCCTGAGCTTTTTCGCCTGCGCGCTGCTCATCATCGGCCTGCCGCCGCTCTCGGGCTTCGTCGCCAAGTTCTCGCTACTGTCGGCAGCGTTGCAAACCGCCGAACAAGGCGCGCCCACGCTCAATGTCTGGCTGCTGGTGGGCGTGATGCTGGTCTCGGGGCTCATCGGCCTCATGGCCCTGGGGCGCTGCGGCATCCGCCTGTTCTGGGTGCCCGAGCAGCTGCACGTACCCACCCTGCGCCTGAGCGAAGTCACCCCCATTCTGGTGCTGCTGCTGGCCTGCGCCTTGCTGACCATCCAGGCCGGGCCCGTGATGGACTACCTGCAGGATACGGCCCACTATCTGGATCAACCGGGCCGCTACACCCAGGCGGTGCTCAAGCCCGCTCTGCCGGGATCACTGCCATGAAGCGCCTGCTAGGCTTTTTGCCGCTGCCCTGCCTGCTGCTGGCCCTGTGGCTGCTGCTCAATGACAGCGTGTCCGCCGACCAGGTCATCCTGGGCCTGGCCATCGCGCTCGTCCTGAGCGCACTGGCGCCCATCTTGCGACCCGTGCGCGCCCACCCGCGCCACCCACTCACGGCGCTGCGCCTGCTGGGGCACGTGGCTCGGGACATCGCGCACTCCAACTACCAGGTGGGCCTGCGCATCGTGCTCGGGCCGCGCGCCCGGGCCCGGCCCGGTTTCCTGGACATCCCCCTGCGCATCCGCGACCCCCACGGCCTGGCCGCGCTGGCCTGCATCGTCACGTTTACACCCGGCACCGTCTGGGCCGGGCACGATACGCAGCGCAACGTGCTGACCCTGCACGTGCTCGACCTGCAAGACCCCGTCGGCCTCACCCGCGTCATCCAGCAGCGCTACGAAACCCCGCTCATGGAGATTTTCGAATGAGTACCTTGATCCTGAACGCCGCCGTGGGCTTCGCCCTGCTGTGCTTCACCCTGGGGCTGGCCTGCGCGGCCATCCGTCTCGTGCGCGGGCCGCGCGCCGAAGACCGCGTGCTGGCCCTGGACACCATCTACATCAACGGCATGCTGATCCTGCTGGTGCTGGGGTTGCGCTTCGAGGCCGGCCTGTATTTCGACATCGCCCTGCTGATCGCCCTGTTCGGCTTCGTCGGCTCTGCCGCACTGGCCAAATTTCTGCTGCGCGGCGAGGTGATCGAACCATGAACGAGCTGCCACTATGGGCCGCCATCTTGGTGGCCGCCCTGCTGATCCTGGCGGGGGTCGTCACGCTGATCGGCTCGGTGGGGCTATTGCGCCTGCAGCGCTTCTACGAGCGCATGCACGCCCCCACCATGGGCATGACCCTGGGCGTCTTCTGCGTGGCTCTGGCCTCGACCCTGATGGCCAGCCTGCTGCAGGGGCGCCCCATCCTGCACGAATGGCTGATCTGCCTGTTTCTCTTCATCACCGCGCCGGTGACCGCGATTTTGCTGATGCAAAGCGCCATCCAGCGGCACGAGTGATTTTGTAACAACTGTCTAGGGGAGAACCCGTACACTAGATTCAACCCCAAGACGGGCGGGGATACGCCCGAACTGTTCCAAGGAGTGCCATTATGCGTCATGCATTACAGATGTCCCTGCGTGCCAGCCTGCTGGCAGCCGGGCTCGGCTGCGCCTTTCTGTTTGCGCCAGCCGCCCAGGCCGCTGGCCCGCAAACCCAGTACCAACGCGACGTTGAACACTGCAACACCACCCCGGGCATCGACAAGAAAGCCTGCCTGCGTGAAGCCGGTGCCGCCGCCCAGGCCGCCCGCCAAGACTCGCTCACCACGCCATCCACCCAGGCTGAAGACCAGAATCGCACACGACGCTGCGACGGCTTGCCCGCCGGTCAGCGTGAAGACTGCATGAAGCTCATGGATCAAGGCGACACGCGCGTGCAAGGCTCGGTGCAATCGGGCGGCATCCTGCGCGAAACCACCATCACCATCCCGGCCACCACGGGTTCGTAACCGTCCCGTCTCAACGACGCACCGATCCGGCAGCGCACGGTTCAGCTGATGCAACCGGCGCTGCCGTTTTTTCTCATAGTTCCATCTGCATGCCCATTTCCACCACGCGGTTGGGCGGTATCTTGTAGAACCGCGTGGTGCGGCTGGCATTGCGCGCCATGAAAGCAAACAGATGGCGACGCCAGCTTTGGTGCCAGGGCAGGCGCCGCACCACGATCACCGTCTGGCGCGACAAGAAATACGACGTCTGCATGGGTTCGAGATTGAGCTCGGCCACCTCTTGCGCAATCTGCTCGACCACCTGCGGCACGTTGGGCTCTTGCTTGAAGCCCCAGCGCGCCACCGCCTGCCAGCTGCTGCGGCTGACGCGCTCGACCTTCACCCGCTCGTTGAACGGCACATAGGGCTCGTCGGCCACCTCGATCGTGAGAAACAGCGCCTGTTCGTGCAGCACTTTATTGTGTTTCAGATTGTGTAACAAGGCGGGCGGCACCGTGCCCACGATCATGCTCATGAAGACCGCCGTGCCCGGCACCCGGGTGGGCGGATAGGCTTCGAGCGACTCCATGAAGCTGAGCAGCGACTGGTGGTCGCCCGCCAGCGTGTCGTGTATCTGCTGGCGCCCCTGCTTCCAGGTGACCATCAGGGTCAACAGGCAGATGCCCACCACCAGCGGCAGCCAGCCGCCCTCGTGCAGCTTGAGCGTATTCGACAGAAACAGCAGCACGTCGATGACCAGAAACAGGCTGATGAGCATGAGCCAGCCCGCGCGCCTGGCGCCGCGCGTGTTGCGCGGCAGGACGGCAAAGGCCAGCGTGGACGTCATCAGCATGGTGCCGGTGACGGCAAAACCATAGGCGTGGGCCAGGCGGTCGGACGAGCCGAAGGCCAGGATCAGTACCAGCACGGCCCCCAGCAGCAGCCAGTTGACGCGCGGCAGGTAGATTTGCCCTTCTTCGCGCGCCGAGGTGTGCTGGATCACCATGCGCGGCCAGTAGCCCAGCTGCACGGCCTGGCGCGTCATGGAGAACGCTCCGGAGATCACCGACTGCGAGGCGATCACCGTGGCGATCGTGGCCAGGCCCACCAGCGGGATGAGACCCCATTCGGGCGCCAGCAGAAAGAAGGGGTTGCGGATGGCCGAAGGGTCGCTGAGCAGCAGCGCCCCCTGACCAAAGTAGCACAGCACGAGCGCGGGCAGCACCATGGCGAACCACGCCCGGCGTATCGTGGGGCCGCCAAAGTGCCCCATGTCGGCGTACAGGGCCTCGGCCCCCGTGAGCGCCAGCACCAGCGCACCCAGGGCCAGGAAGGTTTCCCAGGGGGCGTCGGCGATGAAGCGCACCGCCCAGATGGGGTTGATGGCCGCCAAGACCTGCGGCTGTTCGACGACGCGCCAGGCCCCCAGCACCCCCAGGGTGAGAAACCAGACGAACATCACCGGGCCAAAGAGCTTGCCCACGGTGCCGGTGCCGCGCGACTGCACCATGAAGAGCGCGAGCAGCACAACGATGGAGATGGGCACCACCCAGGCATCGAGCCGGTGCGACACCACGCCGATGCCTTCGACGGCCGACAGCACGGAAATGGCCGGTGTGATCATGCTGTCGCCATAGAACAGGCTGGCGCCAATCAGGCCCAGGATCGCCAGGCGCCAGCGCGTGCGCCCCGGGCGTCCGCGCATGGCCAGCTCCATCAGCGCCAGCGTGCCGCCCTCGCCGCGGTTGTCGGCGCGCAAAATACAGGTGACGTACTTGATCGACACCACCACGATCAGCATCCAGAAGAGAATCGACAGCATGCCCAGCACGTGCTCGACGTCGGGGTTGCCCGTCATGGACAGCGCCACCTTGACGGTATAAAGCGGGCTCGTGCCGATGTCGCCATAGACCACGCCCAGGGCGCCGATCAACATGGCGGCCTGCGGGCTGCGCGCGCCCGCCTCTTTCTGTGTACTCATACTTATTCAGCCCGTGTCAGGCAGGCCCCTCGCCAGGGGCCGGGAAAAATCAGGGTGATACGCGTGCCGGCAAACGCCGGGCGGCTGACGACCTTCCACCAGGCGCCATGCGCCCGGGCGATCTCGCGCACGATGGCCAGCCCCAGGCCGGAGCCGCCGGGGCCCGCGTCCGACGCCCGGTAGAAGGCCTCGAAGACGTGTTCGACGTCGTCGCCCTGGATGCCGACGCCATCGTCTTCCACCGAAAACGAGGGCGGATTGGCGATGACGCGCAGCTGGATGACGTGCGCGCCTTCGCCGTAGCGCAAGGCGTTGTCGATCAGATTGCCCAGCAGTTCGCCCAGCAGCACCGGGTCGCCGTCCACCCACACCGGGGTGTCGGGCGCCGCCAGCCGAAGCTCGACCCCCTGGTCGTGCGCCTTGTCCAGCCACTCGGCCCCCGACTGGCGCATCCATTCGCAGAGATCCAGGCGCACGAAGCTGTCTTGCGGACGCGAGGCGTGGTCGGCGCGCGCCAGCACCAGCAGCTGCTGGCCCATGCGGATCATGTGGTCGGTGACCGACTTGATGCGCCCGGCGCGGGTGCGGATGTCGTCCGACAAGGGCTGCGCCAGCATGAGCTCGGATTCGAGCTTGAGCCCCGCCAGCGGCGTGCGCAGCTGGTGCGCCGCATGGCCGACGAAGCGGCGCTGCGCCTGCACGGAATCGTCCAGGCGCAGCAGCAGGTCGTTGAAGTGCAGCACGAGCGGCGCCACCTCGCTGGGCAGCCCGGCCAGGTCGAGCGGCTGCAGGTCTTCGATGGAACGCTGGCGGATCTGGTCGGCCAGGCGGTTGATGGACATGAGCTCGAAGCGGATGCCAGAAATCAGCACCCAGACGAACAGCACCACCAGCAGGCCCTGAGTGAGCAGCATGACCCAGAACAGATCGCGCAGAACCCAGGGCTGCGGGCTGATGACCCCGGTCATGAACCAGGTGGCGAGCAGATCGATGGCCACCAGGATGGAGAAGGCCGGCAGCAGGCGCCGCACCAGGCGGCGCGCCAGAGAATCTTGTGGCATCAGACGCTCGAACAGGCCCAAGGCATGGCGATCCTGGCGGGCGTCGGCGGCGGTCGGCCTACTGGGCGCTTTCAACGTCAAGCAGGTAACCGAAGCCGCGCACGGTCTGGATGCTGGCGCCGGTTCCATCGAGGCGTTTACGCAGGCGGTAGACATAGACTTCAACCGCGTTCTCGCTGAAATCGGCATCCCAGGCCGACAGCGAATTGACGATCTGCTGCTTGGTGACCACCCGGCCCGGGCGCGCCATGAGCATTTCGAGGACGGACAGTTCGCGCACTGAGAGGGAAATACGCTTGCCGTCCACCCGAATCTGGCGGCCGACGGTGTCGAAGGTGAGCGGCCCGCATTCGAGCGTGGTCTGCGCCTGCCCCGCATGGCGCCGCGCCAGGGCGCGCACGCGGGCGGCCAGTTCGGCCAGTTCGAAGGGTTTGGTGACGTAGTCGTCGGCCCCGGCGTCCAGCCCGGCCACCCGGTCTTCGAGGCCATCGCGCGCCGTGAGGATGAGCACAGGAATCTGTGAGCCCGCCGCGCGCAGGCGCTGCAGCACCTGCAGGCCGCTCAGGCCGGGCAGATTGAGGTCGAGCAGAAGGAGGTCGTACGACTGGCCCGCCACGGCGCCCTCGGCCCGGTCGCCCGTCTGCAGCCAATCGACCGCATAGCCCTGGCTACCGAGAAATTCTTGCAGGGCGTGGCCCAGAGTGGTGTCGTCTTCAATGACTAGAACTCGCATGGGGTGATTCTAGCCTGAAGACGATGCAATCTGACAGGGAACCCAGCCACACGTTACATAGCTGACCGGCAGATGAACGTTGCACGGAAAAATGGCCCACCTGGAAGCTTTTCAGGCAGACCAAGGGCTTATTGCGTCACGGCAGGGGCCGCAGGCGCAGCGGGCGCACCCGTCGGTGCCGGGTGGGTGACAAAGCCCAGACGCTTCATGCCTGCGCGCCGCGCGGCCCCCATGATCTCGGCCAACTCACCGTAGCGCGTATCGACGTCGGCGCGGATGCGCACTTCGGGCTGCGGGTCGGCCCCCGCTTCGGCGGCAAAGCGCGCCTGCAGCTCGTCCAGCGCCACCGGCTGTTCGTTCCAGAACACCGCGCCGCTGGTATCGATGGCCAAGTCGATCACCTTGGGCTGCTGCTCGATCGGCTGCGTGGTCACCTGCGGCACGTTGATCTTGATGGAGTGGCTGAGCAAGGGCGCCGTGATGATGAAAATCACCAGCAGCACCAGCATCACGTCGATGAGCGGCACCATGTTGATCTCGGACATGGTCGAGCCCGCCGGCTTGGAATCGAAGCTGCCAAAGGCCATGATCAGGACACCTCGCGGCTGCTGGCCAGGCTGATGTGGCCATGGCGCCCGTGCTTCTCGTGGCTGCCGTCAACCACTTGCTGGCCCGTGGACAGGAAGGTGAAAAGGTCGTGGGCAAAGGCGTCCAGCTGCGCCAGGTACACCCGATTGAGGCGCACGAAGGCGTTATAGGCCAGCACCGCCGGAATCGCCACGGCCAGCCCCAGCCCCGTCATGATGAGCGCCTCGCCCACCGGGCCGGCGATGCGGTTGATGGTGACGCCATCGGCCATGCTGATGCTGAGCAGCGCGTGATACACCCCCCACACGGTGCCGAACAGGCCCACGAAAGGCGCCGTGGAGCCCACCGAGGCCAGCACGGTCAGGCCGTTTTCCAGCCGCGCCGTTTCCTCGTCGATCACCTTGCGGATGATGCGCGTGACAAATGCCGCCGTCGAGCCGGTTTCTTCAAGCTTGAGCGCGCCATACTTGGCATGATGCTTCTGCGCATGAATGGCATGGCTGGCCAGGTGCGCAAACGGTTCTTCGGCGCCGTGCGTGGAAATCTCGTTTTCCACCTGTTCCAGCGAACTGGCCGCCCAGAATTCAGACAAAAATTTCTTCGAGCGCTGGCGAATGCGCAGATGGGTAAAGCCCTTGACCAGGATCAGATACCAGCTGGCCAGCGACATCAGCATCAGAAACACGAACAGCGACTTGCCCACGGCGTCGCTCTGGCCCACGAAGTGCAAGACGCCGCGCGACTCGGCCCCCAGTTCGATGGCGGCGGCCGCCGCAGGCAACGTCACCGCCCCTTGAGCCGCAGCGGCAGCCCCCTGGGTCGCAACCGCCGCCCCTTGAGCCAGCGCCGGAGCCGTGCCCGCCACGGCATGGGCCGCCTGCGCAGTGTCCGGCCCGGCCACCTGGGCCAGCGTCAGCGCCGCGTTCGAGATCAGATCGATCAACATGTGCTTGAAACTCCTGTCAGGTCAACGACCTATAAGACAAAATCGAAGGGAATATCCACCAACGCCTTGTAGGCCACGCCGTTTTCGGTATACGGGCGAAAGCGCGCCGACTGCATGGCCAGCACGGCAGCATCATCCAGGCGCTCGTAGCCGGACGATTTCTGCACCTTGACGTGGGCCACGCGACCCTCGGGGGAAATCAACACCCGCAAGACCACACGGCCCTGCTCGCCACGGCGCTGCGACAGCCGCGGATACACCGGATTGGGGCGCCGACCCAGATAATCCACCCGCCCGATGGTGCGTGGACGGTCGGGGTCTTGCGCCGTACGTTCGCCCTGCGACGCCGCCGATTGCTGGCTGCCACCAGCGGCCGACGCCACCTGGCTGGCGGTGCTGGGCGTCGGCTGCGGAGCTGGCTTGGCCGACACCTTGGGCTCGGGCCTGGGCCGCGGCTTAGGCTTCGGTTCGGGCTTGGGTTTCGGTTCGGGCTTGGGCTTTGGTTTGGGGGGGGGCGGTGGCGGCTGTGTGATGGCCTCGGGTTCGGGCGTGTCCACGACAGGCTCGGGTTCCGGTTCCGGGTCGGGCTGCTCTTCGGGAATCGGCTCGGGTTCGACTTCGGGTTCCGGGATGGGGGGCAGTTCTTCGGCCTCTGGCGGCTGCGTCTCGGCCACCGGGCCGGGTTCTTGCGCCGGGCCCAGCTCGACGAACTGCACGTCAAGCGCATCGGGTTCGCCCAGGGCCACCTGGGCAACGGGCGCTGACAGAATCATGGCCAGCACGCCCACGTGCAGCCCCAAAGCCGCGCCGCCCGCTGCCAGCTTCAACCAGGGAAAGCGTGAGGATGAACCCGAACCCATGAATCGGAATGCCACTTCAGTGAAAATGGAATGTTAGCAGGAATGGGAATTGTTCTCAATATCCACATTCACATATCTGCCCCCGAAATTCGTCATGGATCTGGATGTTGGCAAACCACGACAGCCCGCGCCCACATCTTGTGTCCATCCGTGTATGCCGCAGGCAAGCATGGAGAACCTGGGGATCTCTGTAACCACAGGCAATATCGGCCGCCCGGGCGCAAAAAACATGCGCATACTGAGCCCATGGAAAAACCGAGCTTCTCATGAAAAACGCCCTCTTCCACCGAGCCTGTCGGCTCGCGATTGCACTGGCCGCCGTGTCCGCCCTGGGCGGGTGCGCCGTCTACGAACCCGCCCCCGCCTACTATGGTGACGGTGGTGGCGTCGTGTACGCCGGGCCGTCCGTCTACGTCGCCCCGCCCGTCTACGTGGCGCCCCCCAGCCTTTACTTCGGTTTCAGTTCCGGGGGCTGGGGCCATCGCGGGTATCACCGCGGATACTACGGCGGACGCGGATGGCACGGCAGGCATTGATCCGGTGCGCAGCAAGCACACCGGCATCCAGGCGCAGCCCTGCAAAGCAAACCATGCGTAGTATTGAAGCAGTACTTTCTCAGTATATATTGAGAAAGTACTTGGATTTCCACCAAGCCCTCAGCTGAAGCGGATCTCCAGCTTCTTGCCCAGTGCGGCCGCGTATTTTTTCAGGGTTGAGATGGATGGAGAGTGTTTACCGGTAATGAGCGAGTTTTCCAGTCGTGCGACGGCCGGAGCCTTGGTTCCCATACGCTCGGCAACCTGCGCCTGGGTGAGCCCCGCTTCACGGCGGGCTTGCAGAATAGCGTCCAGCATGGGCATTTCTTCGCGTTCGATGCGCTCGTACTCAGCTCGAACTTCGGG
The DNA here is from genome assembly GCF_001592225.1 of Castellaniella caeni NBRC 101664. Lineage (GTDB taxonomy): Bacteria > Pseudomonadota > Gammaproteobacteria > Burkholderiales > Burkholderiaceae_B > Castellaniella > Castellaniella caeni. The sequence continues at coordinate 50,513 of NZ_BCWN01000025.1, forward strand.
GTCTTCCAGCATTTTCTTGACCAATTCATCGTGTGTCAGCATGTTTGATCTCCTTGAGTCTGTCCTCGGCAATCTTGCGTTCTGCGGGGGGCGTTTTGTCTGTTTTCTTCACAAAGCTGTGGAGCATCACAATATTGCGCCCTATCTGAGAGCAATAGAACACTCTGGCAATTCCCTCGGCACCTTTTAGTCGGAGCTCGAATAAGCTGGCTCAGCAGACCTCCGGGTCAATCGCCTTGAATATTCGGAGCGTGAGGATGCGATCGCGGTAGCCGTTCCTATACGTCAGGCGCTCGCCGCTACGCTCATGACGCCCGGCGCCGATCTGGTTGCCGATCTCGTAGTTCATGAGCCCCGAGCTTCCCCTGACTCTATCGAGACTGAGCCGCTGCCGTCACCACCCGCTCTCGTGCAATGCTCTGAGATACTTTATCGGCCAGAAGCTTTATCGGCCTGCCGCCTGAACGCCGCGGCCTCATCCGGTCTGCCGGTGTTTTCGTACAGGACAGCCAGGTTTTGCGCGGCCAGATAGCTGCCCCGCCCCGCTACCGAATCCGAT
>NZ_BCWN01000026.1 GCF_001592225.1 Castellaniella caeni NBRC 101664
GGCGGGCTTTCTGATCGGAAAGCCCCATTCTGGGGATGCGCCCCAGGCCCCGCCAGACTGGGAAGTACGAACGGATGAAAACGTCCATGCCGCCACGCTGAAAGACGCCCGTCACAACTCACTGTTTTATCCATGCGCAGATCCGATCTGATGAAGCAGATATTTGGCTGGTGCATGTTCCACAGGCCAGTTCACCTTTCGCGATTGTAGAATTGGAGAGGTGGCGCGATCGCTGGGACGAGTTTGCCGTGCTGATCATGGCGCAGCTGTAGGCCTTGGGCTACTCGGACAAGGCCACACGCCCGACACCTTGCTGAAAAATAAAACGCCCGCACTCCGGAGATACTGGGAGCACGGGCGCAAAGTCCACTGAAAGGCGGTTCAGGTTTAGTGCGAATCGACCTTCAGCTTGCCGTCGTTGATGAGGCTGTTAATCAGGGCGGACTGGCCTTCAGGCGAAGCCAGATCATGGCCCGCCGCCAAATCAGAGCGCCCTTCCAGAACGATCTGCTGGTCGTAGCCATTACCTGCGGCGTTCAGGGTGCCGTGGGAACTGACATTGATGACAGTATTACTGCCTTCGACGGAGACATGCAGGTACTGGGTCAGATCGCCCGGATGAGCTTCTTCACCTTGCAGCAGGCTGCTGATATCCAGCACATCCTGATGAGTCTTGTCCATATCCCCGTGAACGCCATACGTGTCGCCCTGGCCGAAATCCTTGATCGTATCGACCGGGATTGGGCCGGTGACGGCATCGTGGCCGCCATTCGTCCATTGGTCGTTGAGTTCCCATTTGAAGGTATCGTGGCCGTCGCCGCCGATCAGCGTATCGCTGTCGGCGCCGCCGATCAGGATGTCGTTACCCGCGCCACCATACAGGACGTCGTGGCCGGCGCCGCCGTTCAGCGTGTCGTTACCGCCCTGGCCGAACAGGAGATCGTCGCCATCGCCGCCCAGCAGCGTATCGTCGTGGCCCTGCGAACCGTCGGAGGTGCCGAAGCTCACCGCATGCTGCTGGATGAACTGGTACACATCCGCGTTGCTGGGATCATGACCCAAGCCTTCAGCCAGGAAGGCCTTCACGGTATCCAGCCCGTTCATGTCATCTAAGCCGTCCGGCTTGTCCTTCCCTGTCCAATCCAGCCAGGACACGTTCAGTTCGTCACCGAACAAGATATCGTTGCCTGCCCCGCCATGGAGGATATCGGAACCAAGGCCCGCATGCGTGCTGTCCTGGAAGCCCTTGTCCAAGGCATTGAGCAAGTCCTGCATGCTGCTGTCCTTGCTGTCATCGACCAGGGTGACTTCGCCGATATGACCAGTCAGCGTCGTTGACCCAGAATAGCTGCCACTGCCGTTGGGCAACTGAATACTGCCATCGCCCAAAACACCCGATTCAGTCGTGTTATCGAAGAATTTGAGCTGATTCTCGGATACTCCAGCCCCGATGCCGATAGCGTAGACATCGGTCCCGGTATGTGCCAGCAAGGAATTGTAAGCATCAATGCCGGCCTGCATATCATGAGCATATGTATCCGTACCGTGTTGCGAATGCGCGCCATTCGTCATCGTCGGATCGCCGTCAGTCAGGAAGAAGGTCAGGTTGCCATAACCATCCTTAGCGTGAACGCCTGAGCCCGAGGTCTTGCCGAACCAGGTTTCCGCCGCTTCGAACGCCGCCTGATAGTTGGTGTAGTAGCCCGGATTGGAACTGCTGACCGCCAGATGGTCGATCGCGTTTTTCAAGACTTGCAGGTTGTGGGCTTCGTCGGCGCTATTCAGCACGACCGTCACAGGCGCCGCCGCCTTGCTGCCGAATCCGATCAGCGTGACGACCAGCTCGCCATCGTGGGCGGCCAGTTTGTCGGCAAACCCCGCCAGCGCCTGCTTGGCAATCGCCAGGCGATCGATGTCCTTCCCGTTCTTGCCTGCGTTGTTCTCCTGCATGCTGTAGGACAGGTCGACCAGCAGGGCAATGTTGTAGTTGCCTGCAGGAACCGGCTCGCCCGGCACCATGCCGCCCGGATCCCCCACCAAGACGTCGTGCGAATCCGCCCCGTTGCCGGAAGCCGGCAGGGTGTCGTTGCCCGACGTGCCCACCGTCTCGGTGTAGTGGTCGATGGTGGCGGGAACTTCCGTCGTCGCGGCATCGTGGTTGGCAGATTCTACCGAGGTGACGCTGGCCTTGAGAGCGGACAGATCAGGTGCGCTATCGCCCGCCCCAAGAGGCGCCGTCAGGTGCAGATTGCTCAGGTCAGTCCCGGCCGGGAATGTCCATGTGTGGTTGGCGCCCGCCTCGCCTACAAGATGCCCGTCACCATCGGTGAACGTGGCGTCTTTCGGCAAGCCGCCGACGGTGATCGCCGTCAGGGTTTCGCTGCCATCAGTGTCGGACAGTTGGGCCGACAGATCGACGTCGTAGGTGGCGTGACCTTCGGTGGTTTGAACAGTGGTATTGATCCCGTCTCCCCAAGTGCCACCATCACCGAATACGAGGGCTTCGATGCTTTTCAGCTCGATATATGCCTTCGTTTCATTATCAATGACTTTGAGATCCCATTGACCGTTTTTGTAAGGAGAAACAATGGTGTACTCGTCGGCACTCTTAGTGAAGTAGACGACATCATATCCAGCCTTGCCATCGATTTTCCCATCAGCGCCATTGCTAGCCTCTTTGATGTCTCCCTCGACGACAAAGATATTGCTGTATTTAGCTTGTATCGTATTCGAACCTTGATTTTTATCGCTGTTCGGATAATCGATGACCGGCACATTGCCGATGATCTTGCCATCGGATCCAAAGCTGAATGACCCGCCGCTGAACTCAACCAAGGTGGTCTTGCTACCCTCGGTAATCACCGGCTCGCTCAGCGAGAAATGCAGCACGGGCGCGTCCGCCACCGGCGTGATGTCAATCGACAGCGTGGCCGTATCGCCGGCCGGATGACCATCCGCGCCGACGGCCTGGTAAGTCAGTTGGGCGTAGTTGTCGCTCGCGTCGCCTGCCGCGCCGCCGGACTGATTGGGCTCGGGCACGAAGCGCAGATGACTGGCGCTGCTGGCGTCGAATTGATCGCCGACCTTGACGTTGAACCAGACATTCCCGTCTTCGGAATACTGCAGCACGCCATGTTCGGGCAGCGACGTGATGCTGATCGCCGCGCCATCGCCGCCGGTCACGCCGAAGCTGGCCCAATTCAGGCTGATGATCGTGTCTTCATTAGCGCTGACTTCGCTGCTTTCAAGCGTGGGCAACTGAGGTGTCGTGTCAGGCAGCGTAATGTGAATCGGCACATTTACAGCATCGCCATCACCATCGGTGACGACAGCACCCAGATCGAGGACGGGCTGACCGTTGGAGCCATGGGAGTCGGAGCCAGATTGATACCCCAGGTCGATCCCGACAACCGAGTAATTGCTGTCGCCAGTCATGCCAGGTTGACCCCCGGCTCCCAGCTTGATTTCATGGATGCCGTCAGGATAGCCGGTCAGGTCGATCGTGATGAAATCAGCGGAAGATCCCGATACCGTGATGGGCGTATCGCTGCCATTGACGTAGACCAGCGCCGTTTCGCCGGTCTTCAGATCGAAAATCTTGATGTGGGCTTCGGTGGCCTTAGCATCAGAACCTGCATCAGGTTCAATGGAAAACACCAACCGCTCGCCTGCTTTACCCCAGTTGTTGTTGATTGCTGTATTGTCATTTCCGTCGTTCTGGATGCCCAGACGACCTCCGTCTCCAGAGATACCATTAGAATGCGGCGTTCCAGAAACCCCGGACACGGTCACGGAGAACGGCGCATCACCCATATCTACCGAAACGCCACCGTGCGTGTTCGTGAACGAGGCCGAGCCCGTACCCGTCGTCACACCACCGCCACCCACGGCATCAATCGCCCCATTCACGGTCACGGTATAACTGCCATGGTCGCCGGCCCCGCCCGTCAGGCTGGGGACGATGGTCAGAATCGGAGTCTGGCTGGCATCGCCATCCTTGACGGCGATGACACTACCGTCGGCGCGGGTCACATAGACCAGGTTGACGCCGCCGGAAGTCAACTGTACAGAGGTATCACCGACCTGCCCCATTACGGGTTGACCATCCAGGCTGGAACCGTCCGTACGGGTGATCGCCACATGCGCGCCTGCGTAATCGGCGCCCACGGAAACGCCCAGGCTGCCGGTCACGGCCGCGCCGACGTCCACACCTTCCAGGTTGACATCATGATCCACGCCCGAGATGACTTCCGGACTGTCGTCTTCGATGCGGATGGTGATGGTGCTGTCCGCCCCCGAATGCCCGTCCGATACCGAGACCGGAATCGTCAGGTCGATGACGTCTTCCTGATTGATGCCCAGGTGATCCAACGGGCCGGATTGCGTGACTTGATAGCCCGTCACGGCGCCATCAGAATCGTGCTGCAGTTCGACTGTCAACACGACGCGATAGTCAGAGCCCGTACCAGTGTGACCAATCAAATTGCCGCTGCCATCCAGCGTCCACGAAACCGGCTGCCCCTGAGAGGAAAGCGGATGAGCGTCAGCATCGCTGGAATCTTTAGTCACCAGATCGTCGCCATCCCGATAGCCGTAGGACACCCCCACTCCGGTTCCCAGCGTGACCGTCAGGTCTTTCAGCGCGGTATCGGGATCGGACAGGTTGATGGCGCCGGTGGCGATCGTGGCACTGGCGTTGTCTCCAAACGGCGCATCCTGGCCATACTGCCCATTGCCGCCATCGGGGTTACCGTGCGGGGTCAGGTTTTCATCCGTGACGACGGCGCTGACGCCTTCAACGTTGGGGTCTGCAGGGATGTCGATGCTCGGCCCCAGGTCGGGCAGATTGATCGTCAGGTGCCCTGTCGCCGGATCGCCATCGGCGTCGGTGACGGTGTAGTCGAAGACGAGATGACCATTGCCCGCCGCGCTGCCGTTGGCATCGATGGCACGGTACTGGTCAAACGTCCAGTTACCATCCTCGCCCATCGTGAAGGAAAACACCTTCTGATGCCCATCCTGTGTGTAGGCGGTCAGGGTCAGGCCATCCTGCTCTATGGTCAGGCTGCTGTCGCCGGATTGGACGCCTGCCAAGGAGACGGCCACGCCCAGGCCACCTGCACCGTCCGCGCCATATTGCACATCCACGTCGCCGCCCGCCGTCGCCAGCACGGTATCAGCTGCCGACTCCGAACCATGGAAAGTGATGCTCTTCAGGGCGTAGTCGCTGTTGTCTGTCTTACCGTTCTTGGTGTCATTGGAGTTGGGCGTGTCGTCCACAGCCGTGAATCGGACTTCGTCAAAAACGATACCGTCACCCGCGCTCAGGCCTGTCCTGGTGAAATCACCGCCCTGATCTGCGACCAGTAGGACGGATGTACCGACTTCCTCACCGTTCAAGTAGAAGCTGACCCGTCCCTGTTCGCCCTCTCCTTGGAAGAAAGAGGACAGTTCCACGTCGATGCTGCTGGCCGTCTTCCCGTCATCCAGATGAATGTTCAGGGATTCGGTGCCACCGCGATTACCCCAGCCACTGAAATCCCGATAACTGATTTCCGAACCCAGGGCATAGTAGGGCTCGTGATCCCCAGTATCAACGCCCAGGCCGCCAGCACCCTGCGTGATGGTAGCCGAGTGGCCGTCTTCCCAGCGACCACCATGCTTCTTCGACACATAATCGAAGCCCGTGGCGCTCAGCGTAATACCCAGGCCGTCGGACGTGAACGCTGTATTGCCGTTGGTGCCCTGCAGATGGGCAAAGTCGAAGGTAGCCGAGAAATCGCTGGCTGCAGGCTGATCCTCAGTCAATGTGGCTGTCGTCTCGTAATTCGTGGCATACGGACTGTCGTCCTCAACACGAACTGTGATGTACTGCGTGTCGGATGTACCGCCGTCGCCGTCGCTCACACTGACCGGAATCTTCAGGTTCAGCACGTCCTCGTGGGCATGCGTGCTGTCCGGGTGATCGATGGCGCCCTGCAGAGTGACCGTGTAGGTGTATTGCTGCTCGTTGCCGCTGATCGCACCAGGATGAAGCTGAATCTGAATGATTTCCTGGTAGTCCGCCTGGCCCACTGTTCCGGTATAGCCCTGCAAGACACCACTATCAGCATCGAAATGCCACTCGACGGCTTCGCCATGCGATGTCAGGTCATATTCCGTGCCGGTAGACAGGCTGAGGCCCTTGGCAGTACCCGCCAGCAACACAGTCGCGTCGTGCAGATCGCTATCGACATCCTTGATGGTGAAGGAGCCACCAGCAATCGCCTGATTGCTGCCATGCGTCCAATCCCCGCTGGGCTGGTTGTTACCGTGACCGGGGATGCCATTGTCGTAATTGGTGAGGGTCGTCAGGCCTTCTTCAGAGACGGCGGCAAACCCGCCATGCGAGCCAAAATCCAGCGTGGGCGCATCGTTGACGCCCGTCACCTTGATCGTCAGCGTGGCGGTGTCAGTGTCGCCATCGCCGTCGCGCAGGGTGTAAGTGAAGACTTCCTTGCCATTGCCGTTATCGCCGCCCAGGGCCTGCAGGGCTTCATAGCGATCGTGATTTTCAGTCGTATCCGTGACCAGTGTATAGGTGTAGCTGCCATCCGGGTGGATGGTCAGATCGCCGTATTTGCCCTCGATGGTCGTGCCGGCGCCACTATTGTCCTGCACATCCGACCCACCACCTGCGGTGGCAATATGGGAAACCTCGGCGCCATCGGCACCCGTCGTATCGCGCCCAGGATGGCCATGGCCGCTACCGCCATCCACGACATTGCCGCCCACAGAAAGGCCTTCCTCGGAAATAGAGGTGTAGTCGTTCTTGGCGTCCGGCGCATCGTCCTTGATGGTGATGTTCAGGTTCTGCTGGTTGGAATCGCCATCGCGATCCGTGGCCGTGATCTGGAACTGATCCTGCGTCTGGTCGCCAGACACGTTCGGCGCCGAGGTCAACGTGTAGGTGTAGCTGACCGTGATGGTGCCGTCCGCCGCCTGGGAATAGCCATTCAGGATCATCGTGCCGTACTGGGTGGTGATCGTCTGAGGATGAGCAGCGTCCAAGGCCTCCAGATCAGACCGGCTGATCTGGAAGGTCTGGTTACCATCGGCATCCGTGTAGCCAATCTTGACCGCAGCCGAATCGCTCAGGCCGTCCAGCGCCTTGATGGTGAAGTGGGACTGCACCAAGGTATCGGCCGCATTCGGATGGCTGCCATCGGTCAGGCCGCTTTCATAGACCACGCGGTCGGTCGTGACACCCTGCACGGGTGCGCCATGATCCTTGGGCACATTGACCGTGACACCGTCGTCCTTGCCCTGGATATTGATGGTCAGGGTCGAGGTAGACGTATCGCCGTCGTTGTCGGTGATCGTGTATTCGATCTGGAAGCTTTTGGTCTCGCCCGCACCCAGGGCCTGAGTCGCCAGGCTGGAATTGTTCAGATTGAAAGTCCAGTCGCCGGGGATGAGGCCGGGCTTGAAAGTGCCGTAATCCGAGATATTGGCGCCATCGTCAACGGCGTTGCCTGAACTGTCTACTTCGACAAAAGTGCTTCCCCACGCCACCATATGCCGCAGATTGGGGCCGTCAGCGCCGAAATCGTCGTTGCTCAGGACATTGCCCCTGACATGCGTTTCCGAGTAACTGCCATCTTCCAGCACGTGGGTGGAATCCACGGAGGCCTGCGGGGCATCGTCGTGGATGGTGATCGTCAGGAGATTGCCGGTAGCCTCTGCGTCGTAGGTGTCCTTGACCACAATGGGCACCTGCAGCGTCAGGTCGTTTTCTCCGCCACCGGCAGCATGCTGAACCGGAGCCAGCAGCTCGACCTGGTAGGAATAGCCATCCGTCGGGTTGCCATCGAGCGTGACTTTGATCACATCGCCCAGAGCGTAGAACTTGCCCAACGCCGTGATGCCGATCTGTCCAGTCAGCATTTGGCCGTCGTCAGACAGTACCCAGTGCACTGGCAAGCCGCTAGACGTCAGCGACGAGGTTGGTTCGCCCAGCGTCACGGAGGCGACCGCATCGCCCTTGTCCCCGTCGTGCACCGTAAAGGTGCCGCTGGCATTCGTATTTACCGGATCGCCGGATTCCGGGAGCCCGGCCCCATGCGGCGGAAGAAGCCCGGCGCTCAGGCCTTCTTCGGTCACGAATGCATTGGCATTGGCGCCATCTTGACCACCGAAGGTGATCGTGGGCACGTCATTGGTGCCGTTGACGGCGAGCGTCAGCGTCGCGGTGGAGGTGTCGCCATCGGCGTCGGTCACGGTATAGGTGAAGACGTCCACATCGCCGTTGCCTTCACCCTGACCCAGGGCCTGGACGGCAAAATAACGATCGTCTTCGGGATCACTGACTAATTTATAAACATAGAAGCCATGGTCGGTGAGAAACAGGTCGCCATACGTGCCTTGAATGACAGTGCCTACACCACCGACCGCAGTGTCGCCCGAAGCGACGCCACCAGCCTGAACGCCGGTGACGGTGGTGTTGTCATCCGCGCCTAGGGAGTCCCTGCCATCGGCGGGAGATGTTTCATGCCAACCAGTAATGACGTTGCCCTTGGCGATCAGATCAGTGTCTTCTGTGACCTGATTGGCATCGTTGTTGGCAAACGGCTGGGTGTCCAGGATGTTCGCCACCAGATCTGAGGATGTGGCCCGGCCAAGCCCATCGACCACGGTGATACCGATGGTGTCGAACACGGACTCGTCATTGCCTGTGGCCTGATTGTGCGTCTGGGCGCCATCGGACCAGTAGGTGTAATCCACGACGCCAGTGGCGGGGTTGTACCCTGTGATGTGCAGCAGCCCGCGATCGGTGTCGATCACGATGGGGTCATCTACCGAGGCACCGGCCAGTTCGGTGGCCGAGATGACACGAACAACCGGGTCAGCCGTCGAGCTGCCGCCCCCCGGGTTGGTGCCCTCGGGTGCGGACGGAGCCGATTCAGGCACGTAGGTGAACTGCAGGGAACCCAAGCCAGCTGCCGCAGAGATGGCGAACGTCCCCGAATACCCGTTATGGGTCGGCGTGTTGTCAGCGGGCGTCGAGAGCAGCGCGAAAAGGGCTGGAGATTGGGACTGGTGAGTATTGTTCTCCAAAATGGAGAACGTGCCCGGGACAATTGAGGGATCTTGCCCAGCGCCGCCCGGATTGTCATTTCCATCAGGAATATCAATCGTCGGCCCGGCGGGCACGGCAGCGTCCGCCGCCCCGGCAACCCCGCCCAACTGCACGAATTCCGGCGTTTCCACGCCCGGACGCGGATACGCCAGATCCAGCGGCGACACGGATTCTGTGATGGCAGCCAGACGCGTGAAGCTGGCACCACCGCCGCCACCACCAGTCAGCACCGCCGCGGTCGGGTCGAGGGTATCAAACGGGTCTTGACCCGCATCCAGCGCGGCCAGTACCTGGTCAGCCACCGGGTCAGCCGGGGGCGCCACCGCGTTGTCCGCAGGCTGCGGCTGGGCCTGGGCCAGATCGTCGGTCACGACCATGTCGGTGTTCTGGCCGACGATGACGGGAGGAACACCCGTGGCCTGCAGGGTGACGCTGGCGCCACTGTCCGTCAGGATATGGGCATCGACGGGAACCCGCATGCCTTCGTGCAGCGCAACGAGGTTGCCATCAGCATTGCGCATCCAGGCTTTGCCTGTGACGTGGGTGATGAGAACGGTATCGGTAGCCATGTGGGTATCCCCTGTGTGAATGAGGTCGTGCCGGGGCGCGTGAGGCGCTTTGACGGCAATCATGGGGAGAATGCTACAGATGGAAAGAAGTGCTGCCTATTGTCGTGTCAGCCAATAGGGCAGGGATTTGGAGCAAGCAATAACCGGGATGGGCATGTCGGTTGAGCGCGCTATTTGCATCCCTTGGCAGGGCTGCCAGTTGGCTGCGATTGCTGCGGTTCGGACAATGGGCATCCCTCTATCTGGATGCCGACCATGCCTGACCTCAAGTACATCGTTGCTCATGCGGAGAGTTTGCTCATAAGCACCCGCCCGAAGTTGGTTATGGCTCCCCGACCGCGTTTTGCTTTCTTCTACACAAAAGTGTAGTCTGAATGAAGATTTCAGGTTTCGATTGGGATGCCGGAAATTGGCCTAAATGTGGCAAGCATGGCGTTTCTCGGGAAGAAATTGAATACATGCTCAAGTCGGCGCGAATAGCACCGGACGCTACGCACTCGCAGCAAGAGCCACGGTATATTGCGGTGGGTCGCAATCCTCAGGGGCGTCCAATGTTCGTCGCCTTCGCGCTCAGGCAATGGGGTGATCGGCTGTCCATCCGCCCAATCAGTGCGCGCTACATGCATGCTCGGGAGGCAAACCGTTATGAAGAAAGTTCCTCAATTTGACTCTGATCGTGCGGCAGAAGCCTTTCTTGATCAGGATTTATCAGGCTTGGATTTTTCGCAATTCAAGCCCATGCGCTTCGAGCTAGCGCCCAAGTCGGTATCCCTGAACATGCGCCTGCCAGCCTCCTTGCTTGATGCGGTCAAGGCACGCGCCAAGGCCAGGGGCATCCCCTACACCCGCTACGTGCGGATGCTGCTGGAATCGGATGTCATGCGCCGCAAGCATCCATAGACCAAGTTTCAATCAAACGCCCAGGCCTTTTCTGGCCTGCTGCTCGATGCCGTGCACCCGCAGTGCCAGCATCAGGCGGTCGGTGACGCCCATTTTTTCGAAGATGGCCGAGATGTGCGCGCGCACGGTGCGTTCGGTAATGCCCAGGCTGTCGGCAATCGATTGGTTGGAATGGCCCTGCGCCACGTAACGGGCCACGTCGCGCTCGCGCGACGTGAGGTCGCGCGCCCAGTCCTGGTCGGGCTCGGGCACGGCGCGGCCGATCTGGCTGAGCATGCGGGTGAGCATGCTCTTGCCCACCCAGATTTCGCCCCCCATCACGTGCCGCAGCACGCGGTCGAGCCCCTGCACCGGCATATAGGCGTGCACGTAGCCGACGGCGCCGGCCACCAGGGCGCGCTGGCCTTCGGGGTCGCCGGGATGGGTGCTGGCCACGACGATCTGCAGCCCGGCGGGAATGGGTGGAATCTGGTCGTTGGCGGTGGGCAGCAGGCGGGCATCCAGGATGACTGAGACGCCACGGCACCCCCAGCTGACGAGATCGCTCAGGTGTCGCGCGCGCGCCGGTGCCCAGTCGAACTGGGACAACCCCGACCAATGCTGGTAGAGCGCGTCGTCGGCTGTCAGCAACAGAACGGGTAACGTCATGAGTGTCTCCCCCTTTTCACCATCAGCGCTCGCGAAACGCATTGGAATGCGCCCGCAGCACGGGTTTCAGCAGATACTGCATCAAGGTGCGCTTGCCGGTGAGGATGTGCACTTCGGCCATCATCCCCGGCAGGATGGGGCGATCGTCGCTGCCCACAAACGCGCTGTCGGTTCGCACCTTCACCAAGTAATACGAATTGCCCTTCTCATCCGTGATCGAGTCGGCGCCGATCTCTTCCACGTGCCCCTGCAGGCCGCCGTAGATGGAAAAGTCGTACGCCGTGAATTTGACTTCGGCCTTCTGGCCCGGGTACAGGAAGCCGATGTCGCGCGGATTGATGCGCACTTCCAGCAGCAGGGTATCGTCGGACGGCACGATTTCCATGATGTCCTTGCCTGGCTGCACCACGCCGCCGATGGTATTGGCCGTCAGGGTCTTGACCGTGTCGTTGACGGGCGAACGGATGTTGGACGAAGTGACGCGGTCGGCCAGCGCCACCTGGCTTTCCAGCAAGGTGGACAGCTTAGCCCGGGTGTCGGACAGTTCGGTGCGCGCCTGGTTGCGGAAGGTGACCTCGGTTTCCTTCAGCTTGGCCTCGGCTTCCTGGATGGAGGCCTGGATTTTGTCGATCTGCGCGGCGGCGGATTTCTGGTCGCCGCAGTACTTGGCGACGTCGCGCTGCAGGCGCAGCAGATCCACCTGCGACACGGCGCCGCTGGCAAGCAGCGGCTTGGTCATGGCGTATTCGCGCGAGGACAGGCTGCAGCTGGTGGCGGCCTGGTCGCGGTTGGCAATCGTGGAACGCAGCTCTTGCTGGCGCTGGTTGAGCTGCTCTCTGGCGACGTCCAGGTTGGCCTGCAGTTCCCGCGTACGGGCCCGCCATACGTGGCCTTCCTGCTCGGCCAGCTGCGGGGCCTGCTCGAGCACGTCGGTCGGGGCCTGGAAGGGCGTGCCGTTGGCGATGGCTTCGAGCCGGGCCACCTTGGCCTTCAGCGCCAGGGCCTCGACGCGGTTTTCACCCAGCGAGGACGAATAGCGCGTGGGGTCGATGCGCAAGAGCACCTGGTTTTTGACGACCTTGTCGCCCGGACGCACGAGAATTTCCTGCACCACCCCGCCATCCAGGCTTTGCACGACCTGCACTTGGCGCGAAGGCACGACCTTGCCCTCGCCGCGCACGACCTCGTCGATGTCGGCCGTGGCCGCCCAGAAGACCAGCACGCCGATGGTGATGAGCGACATCCAGATGAGCACCCGCGAGCCGCGCGCCCGCTGGTTGCTGAATACCCAGGCGGCGTCCTGCACCATGTTCTTGTTGCTTTGATGGTCGCCCGGCGCGAAGGACTGGCGCAGACCGGAGAGCAATTTTGGAAACAATGCCATGTCAGCCCCTGCGCGCCCCGCCGATGCGGCCCTGGCGCAGGGCCTCGACCACCTGGGCCTTGGGGCCGTCGGCCACGATGCGGCCATGGTCGATGACCATGAGCCGATCGACCAGGTCGAGCAGCGACGTGCGGTGCGTGACCAGGATCATGGTCTTGCCTTCGCTGGCGGCGCGCAGGCGGGCCTTGAGCTGAGATTCGCTTTGGTGATCCATATTGCTGCTGGGTTCGTCCAGCAGCAGGATTTGCGGGTCGTTGACCAGCGCGCGCGCAATGGCGATGGACTGCCGCTGCCCGCCTGAGAGCGAATCGCCGCGCTCGCCCACGATCATGTTGTAGCCTTCGGGGTGGCTGGCGGCGAACTCGTCCACCCCCGCCAGCTGGGCGGCGCGCAGCACGTCTTCGTCGGACGCAAAGGGCGAGGCAATCGTGAGGTTGTGCCTGAGCGTGCCGTAGAACAGCACCGGGTCTTGCGGCACGTAACCGATGGTGCGGCGTACGTCGGCCGGGTCGATCTGGTTGAGGTCGATGCCGTCGATCAGCACGGCGCCCTGCACTGGCGCGTAGAGCTTGAGCACCAGTTTTTCAAGCGTGGTCTTGCCCGAGCCGATGCGCCCGATGATGCCGACCTTCTCGCCAGGCTGGATGCGGAAACTGACGCCATCCAGCGCCGCCATCTGCGTGTTGGGATAGGCGAAGGTGACGCCCTGGAATTCGATGCCGCCCTTGAGCACGGGGCGCGGCATGAACGCCTGGTTGGCCGGGCGCTCGACCGGCATGGACATGTAGTTGTCGATGGATTTGAGCGAGGCCTTGGCGTTGTGGTATTGCATCATGAGGCCCACCACCTGCCCCAGCGGTGCCAGGCAGCGCCCGGAAATCATCGAGGCCGCGATGATGCCGCCCATGGTCATGCCGTCTTGCACCAGATAGACGCCGATGACCACCACCGCGATGTTGACCAGCTGCTGGCTGGTCTGCACGAAGCTGACGGTGACCGACGAGGTGAGCTTGATGTGCGCGCCCAGCTCGGCCAGCCAGCGGGTGGATTCTTCCCACATGCGCTGCGAATAGCTTTGCGCGTTGAGCGCCTTGACGGTTTCCATGCCGTTCAGGGCCTCGATGAGGCCGGCGTTGCGCTGCGCGCCCGCCTGAAAGGATTCGAGCGTCATTTTCTCGACCCGCGCCAGGGCCACCAGCGACACGGCCAGGATGATGAGGATGGCGACGATGGGCGGCAGCACCATCCAGGGGGAAATCCAGGCCAGCACCACCAGAAACAGCACCACGAAGGGCAGATCGACCAATGTGGTGAGACTGGCCGAGGCGATGAAATCGCGCACGGATTCGAAGGAGCGCAGGTTGGAGGCGAACGAGCCCACCGACACGGGACGGCTTTCCATGCGCAGGTCGAGCACTTGTTCCATGATGCGCGAGGACAGCTCGACATCGACCCGCTTGCTGGCGATATCGACCACGTAGGCGCGGATGCCGGTGAGCGCCAGGTTGAACACCATGGCCAGGGCAATGCCGATGGTCAGCGCCCACAGGGTTTCGACCGCGCTGTTGGGGATGACGCGATCGTAGATGTTCATCGTGTACAGCGGCATCACCAGGGCAAAGATGTTGATCAGCAGCGCCGCGGCGATGGCGTCGCGGTAGAGCTTCCAGTTGCCCAGCATGGCGGCCCAGAACCAGTGGCCGCTGCGCGCCCGCATGTGGGCGTCCTGTGTGCGGTCTTCGGTGCGGTACTTGGGGCGCACGAAGGCCGCCAGCCCGGCGTATTCGATCTGGAGGTCGGCCTTCTGCACCTCGACGGGTTCGGGCGATTCCGGGTACTGCACCAGGTATTGGTCTTCGCGCTCGCGGATCAGCACGCAGGTGCGCTGGTCTTTGAGAAACAGGATGGCCGGCAGGACGCCGCGCGACCAGCCGCCCAGGCTGCGGCGCACGATGCGCGCGCCGCACTGCGCGCGCGCCGCCGCCCGCGCCAGCAGCGAGGGCGTGAGGCACTGATCGACCAGCGGCAGGCCCGAAGACAGCTGCTGCGCCGTGCAGGGGCGGCCCAGCAGCTGGGTGATCAGCACCAGGCTTGCCAGCAGCGGATCGTCGTGCAGCTGGTGGGGCGTGGCGCCCCGCGCGTGCGGCGGCACGCCGCCCTGGCCAGGCGCGGCCTGGCGGGCTTCGGGCGCGACGGCCTCGGGGCCGGGTGCGGCCGCCGGGTCGGCGCTTGCGGGAGAAACAGAATCAGGTTGCGCAGCCATGGCAGCATCAGAGGATGGAGTCGTCATCGGGAATGAGGTCGAGCGCATCGTGCAGCCGACGGCGGGTCTGCTTGCGCTGGCTGAGCTTGGCCAGCGCCTGCTCGGGCAGGTCGGTGAGGCGCAGCGAACCATTGGCGACCAGGGCATCGATCACGTCCTCGAGCACCCGGATGAAACTGGCATCGAGCTCGGAGAGATCGTGCTGAAGCTGACTTTTATCAGCGGCCATCTTGCACCTCATTACAACGGAAAAATGGGGCCGCCCCCGGGGCGGCCCGCATGCCGGCACTACGCACGAATGCTGGCCTAGAGGCCCGTAAACCGGAGTTTAGTTCCAGCCGCTGGCCTTGCCTGCCGATGCCGTACCTGTGCGCTGCCCCTTGGCGGGGGTGAGTTCAGGCGGGTTGAGCCCGGACTTGTAGTTGACCCGCACCGGCTGCAGATTGCTGGTGTTGGGCAGCGGGGTGACGCAGGCTTTCAGGATTTCATCCGGAAACTGCAGCTTGGAGGCCTCGTCGGGCTGATCGGCGTAGGGATCGGCCAGGCTGAGCGCCGGCAACAGCTTGTGCGCCAGCGCCAGCCACTGGTATTCGGCGTTGCGCAGGTCGTAGGCGCCGTTGGTGAGCGCCTGACGGGCATCGAAAAGTTCGTTTTCGGTGTCGAGCAGATCGAGCAGCGTGCGCTGGCCGATCTTGAACTGCTGCAAATAGGCGACCCGCACCTGAGAGATGTCGCGCTCGTGGGCCTGCAGGAAAGGCATCTGCGCGCGCAGGCGCACCACGTTGTTCCAGGCAATGGCCAGTTCTTGCTGCACGTTGCGGCAGGTGTAGTCGCGCACATCGCGCGCGGCGTAGGTTTGCGCTGCCGTCTGGCGCACGCGGGCGCTGTCGGCACCGCCCCGGAACAGGTTGAAGGTGGCCATCAGCTGGACGTTGGAGCTTTGCGTGCTTTCGTCGTTGATGTAGGGCGGATCGGAGCGGTCGCGGCCCGTGGCGGCCCGCAGTTCGACCGTTGGCGCAAAGTGCCCCTTGGCCGAAGCCTTGCCACGTTCGGCGGCCTGCACCAGGGCCTGCTTGGACAGCACCGAAGGGTTGACCCGCACCGAGTCGGTGAAGTTGTCGGGGTTCTTGGGCAGCAGCGCGTCGGTGTTGGGTGCCGCGGCCATGGTGTCGGGCGGCACCGTGCCGGTGAGTCGCTGGTAGCGCTGCGTGACGTCGTTGAGGTTGCCGTTGGCCGTCATGAGGTTGGTCTGCGCCAGAGCCAGTCGGGCCTGGGCCTGCACTTCATCGACCCCGCGGCCCACGCCGGATTGGCTGCGCTCGGAGATCTGCTTGAAGATGTCGGTGTGCAGCTTGTAGTTTTGCTCGGCCAGACGCACCTGTTCGCGGTAGCGCTGCACGTCGAGATAGGCCTGCGTGGCCTGCTGCGCCAGGCTGTCGACCGTGGCCTTGAGCGTGTAGTAGTCGGCCAGCTTTTCAAAGCCCAGCTGGCGCACATCGTTGATGGTGGAGAAGCCGTCGAACAACAGCTGGCGCAGCGACAGGCTGTAGCCCGTGCGCGTCCAGTCGGTGGAGGGACCGTCGCTGGCGGCGCCACGGTATTCGCGGCCCGTCCAGCCTTGCAGGTTGACCTCGGGCAGCAGTCGGCCGCGGCCGACCTTCTGGCCTTCGAGGCTGGACTGGAAGTTGTGGAACTGGGCGGCGATCTCGGGGTTGTGCAACACTGCCGATTCGACCGCCTGTGGCAGCGTGACGTTTTCGGCGCCGGCGCTGGCGGACAATGCAAAGGCGGCGGCAGCGGCAAGGACGGACAAGACGACTTTCTGGCTAGCCATGTTTGGGGCTCCTGGGAAACATGTCTTGCGCGATGAAGCGGAAAACATATATGTGGATGAAACAAGCACGAACGGGGCAAACTGCGGCTGACGCGCCGCCTTTCATGTGGTGTTATCTCAACATGGCTCGATTGGTGAACCCACCCATTGGCAAGTCGGAGCCACTGGTTTCCGGCCAGTGTTCTTGAAGCATGAACTTGCGTCTTGCTGTTTGTTTGATGTGACAAACGTTGATGCATTGTACAAAGTCGCACCAATTGTGAACAGCACAAGTTGAGCAAAACAGACGGGATATCCTACTTTTTACAATGTTTTTATGCTGAACACGCTCTGGCTCGCCCTCTTCCTGACTGCCGCGGCAGCCGCCTTGTTCCAATGGCTGGTGCTGGGAAACGCGGCCATCTTCGCCCAGCTTGTTACAAGTCTGTTCGGCATGGCCGACCTCTCCGTGAAGCTGATGCTGCTGCTGTTTGGCACGCTGACGCTCTGGATGGGCTTTTTGCAGATCGCCGAAAAGGCGGGCCTGGTGCAGCTGCTGGCCCGCGCGCTGGGGCCTTTGTTCCGGCGGCTGATGCCCGGCGTGCCCCCCGGCCACCCGGCCCTGGGGCTGATGACGCTCAACTTCGCCGCCAACGCCCTGGGGCTGGACAACGCGGCCACGCCCATCGGGCTGCGCGCCATGCGCGAGCTGCAGACCCTCAACCCGCAGCCGCGGATCGCCACCAACGCGCAGATCCTGTTTCTGGTGCTCAATTCTTCGTCGCTCACCTTGCTGCCGGTCACCATTTTCATGTACCGGGCGCAGCAAGGCGCGCACGACCCCACCCTGGTGTTCCTGCCAATTTTGCTGGCCACCTCGGCCTCGACGCTGACGGGGCTGCTATCCGTCGCCTGCCTGCAGCGTCTGCGCCTGGCCGACACCGTGGTGCTCGCCTGGCTGGGCACGGGTGCCCTGTTGCTGGGCGGCTTCATTGCCGTGCTGGCCAGCCTGGGCAGCAGCGCCGTGGCGGCGCTGTCTTCGCTGCTGGGCAACCTGACGCTGTTTGGCATCATCATCGCGTTTCTCATCGTGGGCGCCTGGAAGCGCGTACCCGTCTACGACAGTTTTCTGGAAGGCGCCAAAGAAGGCTTCGATGTCTGCAAAGAACTGCTGCCCTATCTGGTCGCGATGCTGTGCGCGGTGGGCGTGCTGCGCGCTTCAGGCGCGCTTGACCTGCTGCTGGACGCCATCCGCTGGCTGGTTACGCTCAGCGGCCTGGACAGCCGCTTCGTGGACGCCCTGCCCACGGCCCTGGTCAAGCCGTTTTCGGGCAGCGCGGCACGTGCCCTGATGATCGAGACCATGCAGCACACCGGCCCGGACAGCTTCGCCTCGCTGCTGTCCGCCACGATCCAGGGCAGCACCGAGACGACGTTCTACGTGCTGGCGGTCTATTTCGGCGCCGTTGGCATCCGCCGTGCGCGCCACGCCGTCGGCTGCGCGTTGCTGGCCGATCTGTCGGGCGTGCTGGCCGCCATCGGCGTGTGCTACTGGTTCTTTGGCTGACTACAATGATGTGTGGCACGTAACCGCCGCGCCCGTCGCGCGCGTCTGCGTGCCACGATACGCACGCCACACCGGAGCCAGCCGCCATGCCGCACACACCAAGCACCCTATCCTCGCCATGCCAGCCCGCCCGACAACACCGGGGCCGCATCCTGCGGCGCTTGCTGGCGCCCGCCCTGCTCGCCAGCCTGAGCGCCTGTGCCGGCATCGGCAGCACGGCCCCGGGCACTCCGCTGACGCAGATCGAAGCCCACTTTGGCGCCCCTACCCTGCAATGCACCGACCGCAACGGCCAGGCGCGTGCCATCTGGTCGCAGCAGCCGCTGGGGCAATACGCCTGGGGCGGCACCCTCGACGCGGCAGGCCGGATCGAGGCGATGCAGCCGATCCTGACCGACGAACACTTCCAGGTGCTCAAGCAAGGCACCTGGACGCCCGAACAAGTGCGCTGCGAATTCGGCCCACCCGCCTTCATCGACAGCGTGGGCCTGCCCGGCACGCGCCAGGTCGTCTGGAACTACCGCTACCGGCAGGATCACGTCTGGAATTCACTGATGTTCGTGTACTTCGGCCAGGACGGCAGCCACGTCACCCGCTTTCATCCGGGCCCCGACCCCCTGTACGACCCCGATCGCATGCCGGGCCGCTGAGCCCCCAGCTTCAGGTGCCCACCGGCAAGCTTTTGCCTGTGCGTGTTCCACGGGCCGGGTTTTCTTCAATACATCGACCAAGGCGCCTTTGGCCTCGGCCTGTTCGTGGCTCAGCTGCCCTCAAGGCGGTTTGTTTGCCTGAAAAAGAAAAAGCCCCAGAGCGTTGATTCTCTAGGGCTTTCAAGAGCGTCTTGGACGATCTTGGATATTTTGCTGGCGACGGAGGCATTCCTACTGTTGCTTAAAAGCCGCATAGAGACTTGATCTGCCTCTTTGGGGGATTTCAGATACCCCCAAAACTACCCCCGAAAGCCCTGGCTGCAGTTGGATCGTTCTGCACCGCCTCAGACCCGTTCCGCATTCTAAGTCACTAACGGTCATGGGACAAACAGGGGCGTGCCGTGGCCCACATCCTCATCCGCACGACCGAGGGGTACGAAGCCCCGCCAGCAGGGAAAAGATACGAATACGAAAGGCGCCTGAGCGTCAAGCCCAAACTGCTCTCTCGGTGTGCGCCTATGTGTTGGTGAACACGTAGACATTAGGCCGCAGTTCCCTCGATCCGAGAGCCTGTTGGTCGGAAAAATCTCCCATATTGGGATTGACATAAAAGCTAAATAGGTAGATGATTCTCCCAAAATGGGAACATAAATATGCGGCTACTGGGACGAGAACGACTAGACGGCCTTCTAGGCGGAAGTGAGCAGGTCGAAAAATGGGTGCGTAGCTGGGCGACCGAGGTAATCGATGCGCACTGGAAGCAGCCATCAGATGTGCGTGATCAGTTTCCGAACTCTCGCCATCAAGGCGAGGGTGTCTTCACGTTCCCTGTGGGCAACTGCAATTGGGTGATCTGTTTGCTCATCGCCTTCCCCCAAGGCGTTGCCCTTATTACGGATTTGAAGGTCGAAGATGAAATCCACTGAACAACCGAAAGTCATCCGCACAAGGGAGCAGTACAACGCTTACCTGGCTGAAGTCCAAGCGCTGATGGCGCAAGGCCCCTCACTAAACACAAGTGGCAGCGACAAGCTTGAACTTCTGACAGTGCTCCTGGAGGTCTACGAAAACACAAAGTACCCTGTGGAAAGCCCTGATCCGATTGATGCAATTCTCTTTCGAATGGGCGAGAAGGGTCTAAGGCAGGCGGATCTAATCCCATATTTTGGAACGAGTAGCAGGGTATCGGAGGTTCTCCGCCGCAAGCGGCCACTGACGGTTCAGATGATCCGCGCGCTATCTATCGGACTTGGCCTGTCCGCAGATACTCTTATTGGCCTGTCGGTTGCTGATAACCCAAAGAAGACGAATGAGGTTGATTGGTCTAAGTTCCCCGCCAAAGAAATGGCGAGGCGTGGATGGCTGGAGAATTTCTCAAAAAATGCAAAGTCGGAAGTTGAAGATATCGTAAAGGGATTTATATCGGATGCTGGACTACATTTCGGTGCAGCATCTTTCAGGCGGACAATTGCAGGGGAGGCTCAGTCGCCAACTACGCAGTATGCGCTGTACGCTTGGCTGGCGCGGGTAATTCAGTCTTCTAGGGACAAGAAAACCAAGCTTGGACACTTCGACGAGAACACGCTGAATGCAGGATTCTTGAAGGAACTGGCGCAGTTGAGTTGGTCTGAGCGTGGCCCATTGCTAGCGGTTGAATACCTTGAGAAGCACGGAATCGCTGTTGTGATCGAGCCGCATCTTAAGGGCACGCAGCTAGACGGGGCCGCACTCAAAGATGCTGACGGAACACCAATTGTCGGCTTAACCCTCCGGCACGATCGACTGGACAACTTCTGGTTCACGCTTCTCCATGAAGTCGCACACCTTTGGAAGCATGTTAGCGATCGGGATGCATTCCTCGATGATCTGGATGCGTCCTCTGAAGACCGGCGAGAGGCGGAAGCCAATCGTCTAGCGAGGGAGGCGTTTATTCCTCGGTTGATTTGGAAGAGAAGCGATGCATTCATTTCGCCCGGGAAAGAGTCGATTGACCGACTCTCTAGGGAATTGAAGATCCATCCCGCAATCATTGCCGGCAGGCTGCGCAAAGAAACCGGCAACTATCACCTGTTTAGCGATCTTGTTGGTCATAACCAGGTAAGAGCCATGTTCCACCAGCCCACTATCGATATCGAGGTCTGAGATGACTGCCAACAACTACCTCCCGATCTACAAAGCAAAACCTGGTGAATTCCGGGCCCTCGCCGAAGCAAAGAAGACGCATGATCGCCGAACCTTGCCACTCTTTGAAGTATGCAGGATCGGAGAGGGGGTACGGACAGCAGCTCGCTTCAAGAATAGCAGTGCTCTGACCTGCGCCTATCTGGATGAAACGGCCCAGCGTATTGCGCAGGTCCGGAGCGGCAGGAGTGCTTTGGTGGACGCCTTCCAATGGAATCCTGACTCGCTTACGGAAACTGGCGAACACGTACTCCCTTACATCTATTCCAGACTTGAATCGATGGGCGTGCAAGTCATCCCCGTCATTGGCTATGACCGCTGGGACAGCACCACTTATCGACTCGCCATGCAAGGCGTAGAAGTCCCCGAAGACGGCTACTACTGCATGCGGCTCGACTCGCACGCGATCGAAGACGCGGAAGATCCTGAGTTCTTCGAAGAGCGTGTGCTCGACATCCTTGATGACCTGAGCATTGAGCCAGAACGCTGCGCAGCCCTTATTGATTTTGGAGATGTCACAGCCCTGTCTATCGAAGACCTGACGGATCAGGCGGATCGAGTGATGCAGGTTCTCGCGCCATTGGGATTCAAGTTCTTCTCCACTGCCGGATGTTCACTCCCGCCGAGTATCGATAAGGCCGTCAAGAAGCAAGACTCAACGGGCAAAGTCATTCGGAAGGAAATGCTCCTCTGGCAGGCCATGCGGGTCACTTACCCTCAAGTGAAGTGGCTCTTTGGCGACTACGGCGTTCGCGGCCCCAACACTGCCGAAGACGTGATCTCGCCAAATACGAACGGAAAAATTCGGCACACGATAGGACAGAGTTACTACATTGTGCGGGGCCATTCTGTGCAACAGCCAGGAAAGGGGGCGCAGATGTACAAGCTTGCCAAAACCGTCGTAGACTCCATCCACTACATGGGCAAGGACTTCAGTTGGGGAGATGCGCGGATTCTGGCCTGTAGCAAGGAAGAGTTCAAAGGTAACTCCACAGATTGGATTGCCATTGACACTAGCCATCACATGGCGTGGGTTGTTGCTGAAGTTGAGGAGTTCGAGTTGAAAACCACCGCCTCGGTCGTAAGTGTCTAAGAAAAATTTTCAGCGAAGGCCTCGGAGAAGATTATAGGAAGGCATACGAAACAAACATCTAGCCTCGCTGGAACGCTTGCTTCGGAGATTTTGCGAATAAGCAGGCCTCACAGGTTGCAAAGAGCCTTGCAACCTCTGCACTCGCACAGAGAAGCGGCACCAAACAAAATGGCACCCAGATAGGGTAATCCTCCCGTAAAAGCGGTGAAGGAATCTCCCATGTTTAAGCCTTCGTTGACGGCCTAAGCACACTCGCAGAAAGGCTCAGAGCAGCATTCGAATAAATTTCAGAAAACTCTAAGGGCAACCTCGCCGCCTTTCGAAGATACTCGCTCGCCAGTAGCACGAATTTCGAGGCATGGGGTGCCTCAACTGCCAACTTACGTTGGAGCCCAGTTACCCCACCAGACATCAACAAGGAAAAGCTCAACTCACGTGCGAGCAATGAAGCTCCGAGTCCTTGCTGCGGAGCTTGCAGGATCTCGCGAACCAGTTGTTCAAATTTTTCAATTTCGGGAAAAATGCTAACAGCGTCGTCAGAGATAGTTCTGCTAGTCAATCGACGAATCTTTTGAGCCGCCTCCAGACTGTCGTAGCCGCCGTACAGGAGAGCCAACAACGATGACGAAAACTCATCTTGCGATGTTGGTCTTAGCAGCACCAAAAAGAGCCGGTTCGCCAACTCCGAGAGGGCCAGCAGAAACAGGCATAGCGAGTCGCCAAAAATCGCAACATGCTCGGGCTTTGCCGGATCGAGCTCTGTTCTAATCGATCTAAGTTTAGCAACGGTCTTCCGGCATTGTTCACCGGGGTCTTTCGCCATCCAGAACGCAGATTTCGCAAAATTCAGATACTCAGATGTCGCGGGATACTTCTTTGCTATGCCGAGAAAGCAATCCCACGCATCGATGTCCGCTGCCGCAGACTCAATACTCTTCGTTGTACCGCCCATACATTGAGCTAAGTCCTCGAATTCGGATTCGTGTAGTAAAGAGACTGACAATTCTGAAGCACTAATACGATGGTCATGCTTTATTGCAACCTTTTCGTTCAACACGACGAATCCGTGGGTGGCTGCTGCACGAGTCATAACACCGCGAAGCCAAAAAGCTCGGCCGATTGCGGATTCTTTCGCTCCGCTTTTGCAGTCAAAGACCATTCGGATATGCCCGCCAATCGGTGCCGGAGCGACGGCTAAGACATCAAGATCGGTCAAAAGATATTTGGCCTGTTCGACCTGAGTGGATGCCTCTATATCCACCTCCAGTTGCGGCAGCCAGCGCTTTGAAACGCTCAATGATAGGGCAGTAGCTTTTTGTGCACGATCTTTCAGCATTGGTATTAAAATCCGAGCAAAAGTTGGCCGAGTTCAAACTGCTTTTCCTCTGGCAGTACAATCGTTTCCCGTTCACGCAGTTTGCGAGAGCTGATCAGAGACTCTACGTATTCCTGCGTTCCCGTCATAGCACTCATCGCCTCTTTGTCCAGCGACAAATCGGGAGGTCTGTCGCCTTCAACTAGCTGATACGCGATCCTCAACGATTCGCGGTTTTCCGGAGTGTCGATAATCTGAAGCTGCCGATACCCATTATCGAGCTTAACCAAGCGCGCAATCCGACCTTGGACAAGGTTCTGATACTGCTCCGAGTAGTCGGTCGTAGGAGCCAGTTGAAGATCAGTCTTCAATTTGTACAGCACAGCACCGGGGCTACGAATGCGGAATCGATTAGGTAGCAATTGTCCTTGTCGCACAGCGGAAACAATCGAAAGCGCCCGCTCATATTGTTCACGCTTCAACGGACTAACGTTCATGAAACCAGGTGTCGGCGAGAAAATAAAAAAAGACTGACCCGCATGAGTAGTAGATATCATCGGTGGCTTAACGAGGCCGTCCTGTGCGAGGCGCTTCAGTAACTGAATATCATCAGGGCTAATCTTCGTGCCCGAAATCTCGCCTGTTTTCTCAATGAGTGACAACGGCCAGCCTTGAGCAGATTGAACCAATTTGAGTGTCCTCTGAACACTACCCGCACCGCAATTGGCCACATGGTCAGCGAAAACGTCTGCGTTTTCTGAGAAGTAGGTAGGATTGAGCAGCACAGTTTTGGCCCGCGCCCGACGGCTAATCAGGAAGCTACCTTGGGTGCCGATATCGATGCTAGCGTCAAAGAATTTTCTATCTGAACCGGTCAGACCGATTTTCCCAGCCAGGGAGTCTACATTGTGAGGCGCTTCCGCAAGCCGATCAACGATCTCCAGTGTCAGCTCTTCGAATTCATCAGGCTTCGCGACCGTCTCGAAGTAATCTCCGATACCCTCGTAAAGCTGCTCAAAGTAAGGAACGGTGGGCAGCACCGCTTTAATGCGCTTTCCGTCTCTTGTAATTCGCACAAACTCGATTTCAGCCAGCAGCTCCACTATTCTATCTACAGTAAGACGAGGGATACCAAGCATCGTAGATGCTACGAGCTTCAGCAAGTCATACTCGATAAGAGGAAGCCCTCGAATATGCAAAGCCAGTTGGACTGCCATCCCGATTTCCGGGATTGACTCGAAGCGAGGAACCTCTTTGTCCCGGATTGCCAATTGAATTTCATGGCAGCGTGCTACTGCAATTTTCTTATCCATTGAAATCTCTCGCAGATTGATTCGCTCACAATGATAGTCTACCCTATTCGGCGCCTCGGCCCCAGTTTATCCATCTGGGTACCACTGCAAATTTTCTATACTCCCGAAGCGCGACCGCAGCGAACCCCTACGCAACTGGCAGATCCAATAAAAAGATGATGATCGGCACAGCGCCCCTGACATCATTCGGCATCTTATTAGCGCCTTCGGGGGCGGGCAAGAGCTTCCACTATGGTCCGCTCACTGCCGCCATCACGCGGTGGTGCTCTCAGCGCGCTACTCAGGTACCGATGGATCGCCACCAGCAGCAGGCCGCACATCGCGTTTGGAAGAAACGGGTACGACGCATCGAAGATGTCATCAAAGAATGTTTGGTGAACGGCGAGGAAACGCAGGCCATCGAGGCACTGCTGGCCAATGAGTTGGCGCAAGAACCGCGTCCCATCGTCCCGCAGGCGTTGCTGCACGATGACGTCTCAGTGCAGGCATTGTTGCGATCCTTAGAGCAGTGGCCGGTTTCAGGATGGATCGTTGATGAAGGCGCCGTAGCACTAAGCATGCTGCGGACCAAGGACTTCCCCACTCTGGCTAATCTTTCCAGCGGAAAGGTAATCCAGCACGGCCGTGTGGATGAACCACGCATGGAGATCCGTGGATTCCTGACGACATTGTTCATGGTGCAGCCCAGCCTCTTTAACACATTCTGTAAAAAACGAGGTGACGAGTTGAAAGCCAGCGGCTTGGACGCTCGCTTTCTCTATCACATCGTCCTCGATAAATGGACCGGATCAGAAGACCCCGACGATGTCAAAACTGGCCATGCTCATGAGCAATACGACGAACATGTAACAGCAATGCTGGATGAGCTTGATGCCTGTATCCGCACTGGCAAGAAAGACCCGTCATCAGTGGCGTTAAGCAGGGGCGCCAAGGCAATTCTGCGTGAGCTACAAGAACGTAACCTTAGCCTGATGGCACAACCAGATCTTGCACATTGCCGCGACTTCCTGGCCAAGCTGACCGGACACATTGCTCGCATGGCAGCCAAGAATCATGTGTTCCTGGGCTGCGAAGGCGACGTGTCGGCAGAACTGGTCGAAATGGCAGAGCAAGTCTGCTGGTATCACTTCGAGGCCTACCAATGGATGCACAACCCTCTGGAGCAAGAACCTCGGAAGGTACGGGATGCAGCCACTCTCGTGCAGTGGATGCTTGACCATAGGGAGCGGCAGTTTGCCTATAGCCAAATCAGCAAGGTTGCAATGGTGATTGGCATGACAGTAGCCCGGCTGCGTAGCGCCATTGGGGAACTGTTCCATCAAGGACGTGCCCGCATGTTACGCCTTGGTGGAGAGGACTACATCGAATTGCTGCCGCCCCGTGACCACCTAGAGCGTATCCTCGGCGATGTCCGCCTGTAGGCTCTGCTGCTTTATGCCTTGGATATGCGGACGTTTCCGTATATCGGCACATCGTAGCCGGTCCCGTCCCCTACCGACATTTTGACAAAACCTGTCCTGACCTTGCCGTGAATTTGGTGAGGCAGGACTTCTGGTTTTTATTAGGATTAATTTATATATTTAATAAATCCAATAGGAATTATGAAATGAAAGTCATGATCGACGAGAACGACAGAGAAATGATCAATGACCCTGTCGAAGATCTGCAAGCTGATGATCCGATGCAGCAAAACCATGCTGATAACGATATCCAGGCTGACACCAGCCATGGTGAACGATCCGATGTGCCAAGCATCATCGAGAACCTTGAACGCAACATGAGCACAACCTATGGCCTGGATGGCAAGGCCTATCGCATAGGCATCAGCGTGAAGGGCCTGATCGCTCAGATTGAATTCATGCAGCATGTCATCGACACACACGATCTCCCTTACGCGCAATCAAAAGCAATCCTGACGGAACGCTCATCGCCATCCCTGGCAAGATGGCGTATTTCATGGACTTACTACCCTGCTTCAGCCGTCTGATCTTCGACGGACTGGCGCTATCCCCTGACCTCACTCTGTTCCACCGCGTCTACGCCTTGCATCGGGTGCGCCAATACTGTGGATTGTCTGACACCGGAAGCGATGTCAGCGTAGCACTGGTCCGCAACGACTTCGTGATGGATCTGCGTGCGGAAGGCGACCGTATCGGCATCCAGCGATTGATCAAGAACTGGCAACGTAACGCCGACGAGAACGCCAAGCGGCTGAAAGTCTACATCAACGCCTTACACGACCGCTATGCGCGTCTCCTGGTGATTCGCCTTGACCTGATGTATCGTCAAGCGGCGTGCCAGGACGAGGAGCAAGCATTGGACTGGCACCAACACCTGCAAGACCGCAATGCACGGGAGTACATAGCCTTTTCCAAAGATGAACCGCTGAACGGCTATTGTGACGACCTGCCCCGTGTTGACATCTTGACCGTGACGGAAGACTGGCGGCACTTCAAGGACAACATGCGCGGCAAGCCGTCCCTATTCCGGCACATGGTCGGCTATGTGACCTCCATCGAATTCAGCAGTACGGGAGGCCACCATCTGCATGTAGCGCTGATTTTCGATGGCTCACACAGACAGCACGAATGGCTGGGCGACCAGATCGGCCAATACTGGGTAGAAATCACCGGCGGACGTGGTTACTACCACAACTGCAACCGGGGTTCCTACAAGTATCCGGGGACGGGCCAGATTGACCACCATGATGCGGAAAAGCGCCGCAACCTGATGCGGACACTGATGTACTTGGCAAAGAAAGATCAGTTCGTCCGAGTGAAGGCATCGCCCAAGTCCAAAACCTTCATGACAGGACACTTGCCAAGCCCCCTGCCCAGGCGCACCGGGCGACCACGTACCAAGGGGATGGATCACCTACCCAACGAGGCACCCGACAGCCCAAGCAGCCTGACGGATGCCGTCACTTAGGTAAATAGCTGCCATCCAAAATGGTTCCCGCCGCCCGGGGAACCATTTTGGATATGCGTTTTTATTCGCTCTACGCCGCATCCCCCCTGAAGTCCAGCACGACCGCACCGGTCACACTCCGATCCAGGTAGTCCGACCACCACTGCATCATTTCAGCCCTGGGCTTCAAATACAGCGCATGGTTGTACGCGGCGCTCGTATCGTCGCGCTCTTGGTGCGCCAGTTGCAGTTCGATGTGTTCGTGAGGCCAGCCATGCTCATGCAGCACGGTTGAGGCAATACCTCGGAATCCATGGCCGGTCATCCGCCCCTTGTACCCCATCCGCTCCAGCGCCTTGAGGATGGTGTTGTTCGACATGGGCTTTTCGTGACTCCGCTCACCCGGAAACAACAAGGCACGATGCCCTGTCAGGGTCTGTAAATTGCGGAGCAACTGCACCGCCTGATGCGACAGCAGAACGATGTGCGGGGTCTTCATCTTCATCCGACTGGCAGGAATGTCCCAACGCGCATTGTCTAGGTCGAACTCCTCCCAGCGTGCTCCAATCAACTCGCTGGTACGAACGAACGTCATCGCCATGAGCTTCATCGCCAGACGAGTCACGCTGCTGCCTTGGTAGACCTCGATATGCCGCAACAAGGCGGGAAGCTCCTTGGCATCCAGACGGGCATAATTTTGCTTCTTCCGCGCCGTCAGAATGTCACCGGGCCGGATCTCCGTCGCAGGGTTTCGGGTTGCATGCCCATGCGCGATGGCATAGCGGAACACCTGCCCGCAGGTTTGCAAAGAACGCTTGGCAATGTCGAGCGCCCCTCGTTCCTCAATCGCCTTGGTCATCCGCACCAGCTCGGGAGCCTGAATCTCATCGACTGGCCGCTTACCCAGGACTGGAAATACGTCCGCCTCCAACCGGCGCATGACATACCCGGCATGTCGTGCGCTTCGGGTCGGCGACCAATGCTTCCACCAAGCCTGTGCGACCTGCTGAAAAGTCGTCTTGGCTTGCGTCGCTTGCTGTTTGCGGTCAGCGACGGGGTCTACCCCTGTCGCCAGCAGCTTTCGCGCCCTCTGGTGCGCTTCTCGGGCTTCTGCCAGGGTGACTTCGGGGTATACCCCCAGCGCCATGACCTTCTCCTTGCCCTCGAAGCGATATTTCCAGCGCCAATACTTGCCCGTCTGGTTGACGAGCAGGTACAAGCCGCCCCCATCCGAGAGCTTGCGTGGCTTTTCTGCGGGCTTTTCCTTGCGAATTTGGAGATCGGTCAGAGGCATCGTGGGGGTATCTGAATTGGGAGGCATAGCTGGATACCCCCAAAACTACCCCTAATCGTCCTGGATCGCAATAGTCTGCATTGGACGATCCTGGCAAAGAAAAAGCCCTAGAGCGTTGATTCTCTAGGGCTTTCAAGACCGTCTTGGACGTTCTTGGATGGTTCGCTGGCGGAGACGGAGGGATTCGAACCCTCGATGCGGGTATAAGCCGCATGCTCCCTTAGCAGGGGAGTACCTTCAACCACTCGGCCACGTCTCCAGCAAGACCGGCATCATAGCACAGGATTTCGGCCGTGTTGTCGTCCCGGCGGCAGTCATGCCAGCCGGGCTGGCAGCACGGCACGGAACACCACGGGGCTTCAGGCCTCTTCCTTGACCGGTTCGTGGTCGAGTTCAAACGCTTTGTGCAGGGCGCGCACGGCAAGTTCCATGTACTTGTCGTTGATGAGCACCGAGGTCTTGATCTCGGACGTGCTGATCATCTGGATGTTGATGCCCTCTTCAGCCAGTGTACGGAACATCAGGCTGGCCACGCCCACGTGGCTGCGCATGCCGATGCCGACGATGGAGACCTTGGCCACTTTTTCATCCGACACCACTTCGCCCGCCCCCACGGTGGGGCCGATCTGGTTCTTGAGCAAATCGAGCGTGCGCACGAAATCGTTGCGGTTGACCGTGAAGGAGAAGTCGGTCATGCCCTGCTGGGAGATGTTCTGCAGGATCATGTCCACATCGATGTTGGCGGCGGCAACCGGCCCCAGGATCGAATAGGCCACGCCCGGGGTGTCGGGCACATTGCGCAGGGTGACTTTGGCTTCGTCGCGGCTAAAGGCGATGCCGGAGACAACGGCGGCTTCCATTTTCTGATCTTCCTCGAAAGTAATGAGCGTGCCCGAGACCATCTCTTCGTCCACCGGGATCATGGGGTCGGTGAGCGAGGACAGCACGCGCAGGGGCACCTGGTATTTGCCCGCGAATTCAACAGAGCGGATTTGCAGGACTTTCGACCCCAGGGAGGCCATTTCCAGCATTTCCTCGAAAGAGATGACGTTCATGCGCCGGGCCTCGGGCACCACGCGCGGATCGGTGGTGTAGACACCATCAACGTCGGTGAAAATGAGGCATTCGTCGGCTTTCATGGCCGCCGCCACGGCCACCGCCGAGGTATCCGACCCCCCGCGCCCCAGGGTGGTGATGTGGCCGTCGTCATCGATGCCCTGAAAGCCCGTGATGATGACCACGCGGCCCGCATCGAGGTCCGTGCGCACGCGCGTGTCGTCGATGGACTGGATACGCGCCTTGGTGTACGAGCTGTCGGTGCGCACCGGCACCTGCCAGCCGGCGTAGCTGCGCGCCGCCACCCCCTGACGCATGAGCGCGATGGCCAGCAGGGCGCTGCTGGCCTGTTCGCCGGTGGCGGCCAGCATGTCGAGCTCGCGCAAATCGGGCTGCGGCGAGATTTCTTTGGCCAGGCCCAGCAGGCGATTGGTTTCCCCCGCCATGGCCGAGGGCACCACCACGACCTGGTGGCCGGCGGCGTGCCATTTGGCCACGCGCCGGGCGACGTTCTGAATGCGTTCGACGGAGCCCATGGAGGTGCCGCCGTATTTCTGGACGATGAGCATGATGATGAGAAGGTGAGAATCGCTGCCCGCCCATCCAAGGGCGCCGCAGGCGGCCAAAAAGAAAACCAAGCTGATTATTCTAACTGGCTTTCGCGGATGTTTCCGGCAGCAGTGCGACACGACCCTTGCGCACCACGATCAAATGCTGTTCATGGCGCAGGCATACCTGGCGATCGTGCCCCAGGGCATGCACTTCGCGCAGCTGCTTGAGCCAGGCCGACAGCCGCGCCTCGGTGGGCATGCGCAGACCTTGCCGCTGCAGCCAGAAACGCAGCATCTGCACCTGATGCGTGGCGGGCAGGGCGCGCCAGGCAGCCAATGAAAAGCTGGCGCCATTCCCGGCGGGATCCAGCGTCTGCCACTGGGCCGCAGCCATGTCCTGCACCCAGCTGGCCAGCGCTTGCGCCTGGCGCGCGTGGCGCGACAGGGTCTGGCGCCAGGCCGGCCAGTGCGCGTCCAGCACCGGGCGCAGCTGGGTGCGCACGGCGGCCCGCTTGTAGCGGGGGTCGGCGTTGCTGGGGTCTTGCACCGGCTGCCAGCCCGAGGCGGCGGCAAACCGCGCGGCAGCCTGCAGGATGCGGGCGCGGGGCTGCGCCAGCCAGGGACGGTGGTAGACCAGGCCGTCGCGCCGCATGGCCGGGGCCATTGCCGCCAGCCCCAGCGGCCCCGTCCCGCGCAAGGCGCGCAGCAGGACGGTTTCAGCCTGGTCGTCCTGGTGGTGAGCCAACAGCACGTGCGTCACACCGGCCTGCGCCGCCAGTCCGGCCAAGGCGGCATAGCGGGCGGCGCGGGCGGCGGCTTCCATGCCGGTGCCCTGGATGGCGACGCGCACCCAGCGGCTGTGGCAAGGCACGCCCAGCAGTCGGGCCAGGCCGTGCGCCTGCGCCAGCCAGCCGTCGGCGGCCGCCTGCAGGCCATGATGTACATGGAAAAAATGGATGGGGTGCCCGCTTGGCGCCGCCTGCACCGCCAGGTGCAAGGCCAGCATGGCGGAATCCGCCCCGGCGCTGAGCGCCAGCCCTACGGACGTCGCGGCGGGCAGCCCCGACAGCGTTTGCCGCACGTCGGCCAGCAGGCCGTCGTCGCAGACGTGGCGCCACGCGGACGCCGCACCGTCGGCCATCATTGCGCGGCCTGCATCATGGAACCGTCACGATCATACCCGCGCCCACGCACAAACCCGGCCGGGGCCAGGCCGACGGGCGCCGGAGCCCCGCAAGGCCAGGTTGGCAACACGGCTCAGCGGGCTTCTTGAAAGCGCCCGTACGCCGAAATGCGCGCCATGCGGCGCTGCAGCAGTTCATCGACGTCGAGGCTGGAGAGCTCGCGCAGCGCATCGGCCAGCGCGCGGTGCAGCTGGCGCGACATGGTGGCCGGATCGCGGTGCGCGCCGCCCACCGGCTCGTTGACCACGCGATCGACGAGCCCCAGGTCTTTGAGACGCGGCGCGGTGATCGCCAGGGCTTCGGCGGCGGTCGCGGCCTTGTCGGCGCTGCGCCACAGGATGGACGCGCAGCCCTCGGGCGAGATGACCGAATAGGTGGCGTACTGCAGCATCATGACGGTGTCGCCCACGGCAATGGCCAGGGCGCCGCCCGAACCGCCTTCGCCGATGATGGTGACGATGATGGGCACCTTGAGGCCGGCCATAGCGAACAGATTGTGGCCGATGGCCTCGGACTGGCCGCGCTCTTCGGCGCCCACGCCCGGGTAGGCCCCCGGCGTATCGACGAAGGTGAAGATGGGCAGGCGGAATTTCTCGGCCAGGCGCATCAGGCGCAAGGCCTTGCGGTAACCCTCGGGCAGCGGCATGCCGAAGTTGCGCATGGCGCGCTCTTTGGTGTCGCGCCCCTTTTGGTGGCCGATGACCATGCAGGGTGTGCCGTTAAAGCGCGCCAGGCCGCCGACGATGGATTGGTCGTCGGCATACATGCGGTCGCCGTGCAGCTCGTGAAAATCGGTGAACAGCGCCTGCACGTAATCGAGCGTGTAAGGACGCTGCGGGTGGCGCGCCACCAGCGCCGTCTGCCACGGCGTGAGCTTGGCGTAGATGTTCTTGGCTAAAGACTGACTTTTCTGTTGCAGGCGGCTGACTTCTTCGGAAATGTCTACCGCCGAGTCGGTCTGCACGTAACGCAGCTCTTCGATCTTCTGATCGAGTTCGGCCAGCGGCTGTTCAAATTCAAGAAAAGTATTTCGCATGAGAAAAAGGTTTCCGAAATGGAAAGATCAATATTCGACGGCAGCGGCATCCATGCTGCGCCACAGATACCAGCTGGCCACCGTGCGCCACGGCGCCCAGGCCTGCGCTACTTCGCGCGCCTCGAAGCGCGACACGGGCTCGCCACTGAAGTAATGGTGGGAAATGGCCTTGAGCAGGGCGGTATCGTCGAGCGGCAGCACGTCGGGGCGCCCGAGAAAGAAGATAAGGAACATCTCGGCCGACCAGCGCCCCACCCCGCGGATTTCGCACAGCTGGGACACGATGGCCGCGTTGTCTTGCGGCTGCCACCAGGCGGGATCGAGCCGACCCGCCTGCTGAAAGAATACGGCGGCATCGCGCACGTACTGCGCTTTGCGCAATGACAGCCCCAAAGCGCGCAGCTGGGCTTCGGAATGGCTGAGAATGCAGTCGGGCAGCAGTTCGGCGCCGCAGGCCTGCAGCAGCTGATGCCACAGTTTGTGACCCAGCGCGAGAGACACTTGCTGCCCCACGATGATGCGGATGAGCGTCTGGTAGGGGCCGTGGCGCGCCTGCACGCACTCGTCGGCGTACACCGGAATCAGCTTGCGCAGGATGCGGTCGCGCGCGATCAGCTCTTCGCAGGCTTGCGACCAATAGGCGGGACGTTGGCGCTGGGCATCAGAGTAACGCATGTCCATGTCACACCCGGCGCCACTGGGTTTGGCCGCCGGCCACGTCGGCCAGCTCGACCCCCTGCTGACGCAGCTGTTCACGGATGGCGTCGGCCCGGGCAAAGTCGCGCGCGGCCTTGGCCTGGGCGCGCTCGGCCACCAGGGCGTCGATGGCCTGGGCGTCGAGCCCGCCCGCCTGCGCGCCACCGGGCAGAAACCGGGTCGGCGACTGCAGATAATGCCGCGGCGGCACTTGCAGCAGGCCCAGCACACCGCCCAGCGCTTGCAGCAGCCCGCTGGCCTGCGCGCTGGATTCGCGGTTGGCCTGATTGGCGAGATCGAACAGCACGGCAATGGCGCCCGCGGTGTTGAAGTCGTCGTCCATGGCGGCCTTGAAGGCCTGCGCCTGAGGGTGCGCCCAGTCGATGACCACGGCGGCGGGCGGCACGTTGAGCAGGGTCTGGTACAGGCGGTCGAGCGCATTTTGCGCGTCTTGCAGATTGTCGGGCGTGTAATTTTGCACGCTGCGATAGTGGCTGCGCACCAGAAAGAAGCGCAGCATCTCGGCCTCGCGCGGATTGGCCGTATAGTCGGCCACGTCGTCGGCGGTGTCTTGCGTGACGGTGTCGCGGATGCGGCGGAAATTGCCCAGCGATTTGGACATTTTTTCGGCATCGACCATCATGGGCCCGCAATGCATCCAGGCCGTGGCCAGCGTGCCGCCAAAGGCGCCTTCACTTTGGGCGATTTCGTTTTCGTGGTGCGGAAATTTAAGGTCGGGGCCGCCGCCGTGGATGTCCAGTGGCAGGCCCAGCAGGTCGCGGCTCATGGCCGAGCATTCGATGTGCCAGCCCGGGCGCCCCGGCCCATAGGCGGAATCCCAGCGGGTATCGGCGGGTTCTTCGGGCTTGGCGGATTTCCAGAGCACGAAATCGAGCGGGTCTTGCTTGCCCGCCGCCACGGCCACGCGCTCGCCCGCACGCAGGTCGTCGAGCGACTTGCCCGAGAGTTTGCCGTAGCCCGGAAACTTGCGCACCGAGAAGTTGACGTCGCCATCGGCCCCCTGATAGGCCAGGCCTTTGTCTTGCAGCACGCGGATGATGTCGAGCATGCCCGCCACGTGTTCGGTGGCGCGCGGCTCGGCGTCGGGCGCCTGTACGCCCAGGGCGCGCTCGTCGGCGTGCATGGCGGCGATGAAGAATTCGGTGAGCGTGCGGATGGGCACGCCGCGCTCGACCGCCCGGCGGATGATCTTGTCGTCGATGTCGGTGATGTTGCGCACGTAGCGCACCTGGTAGCCCGAGGCCCGCAGCCAACGCTGCACGACGTCGAAACTGACCAGCATGCGCGCATGCCCCAGATGGCAGAAGTCGTACACCGTCATGCCGCAGACGTACATGCGCACGACCCCCGGCTCGACTGTCTGCAACGGGGTTTTCTGACGCGAAAGGGTGTTATAAATGTGCAGCATGTCGGATGGATAAGGTCAAGCACTCACCCCGCGCCAGGCTTGTGGCGACGCGAGGGGATGTAAAATGAACTGCCAAGTATACCGTCCCCTGGCCCAATCCCTGAACCCCTACCGTAGGCGCCGAGTGCCGTGATTCGTGTTTTTCTGACTGTTATAACGCTTTGCGCCGGTCTGGCCGCGGGGCCTGCCCTGGGCGCGCCCCCTGATGCTAACGCGTCCGCGGCCGCTGTCCAAGACCTGGACTTCAACGCGAACACAGGCGAATTCACCCTGCCGACAGAACCCGACGGCGGCTGGAAAGCCTTCGCCGACCTGCTCGAAAAAGCCACGCCGACGGTCAATACGGCCATCCCGCTCACGGCATCCCAGGTCACCGACCACATCGCGACGCTCATCGACGGCAAGCGCGCGCAAGAAGCCCTCAAGATCATCCACGAACGCGAGACCGCCCGGGCGGACGCGGGCACCATCGGCACCGACGTACAACTGCAATACCAGAAAGGCCGGGCGCTCGATGCGCTGGGCGAGCACGCGCAGGCGGCGGCCCTGTGGCAGGACATGACGGAAAACTACCCCGAACTGCCCGAACCCTGGAACGCCCTGGCCATCGAATACGCCCGCCAGGGCCGCTTGCTCATGGCGCGCAACGCCCTCAACATGGCGCTGGCCTCCGACCCCGCGTTTGCTCCGGCGCTCGAAAACCTGGGCCACGTGCAGATGGCGCTGGCACAAGAATCTTTCGCCAAGGCACGCGCCGCCCAAGGCGGCACGCCCACGGCAGGCTCCCCGGCGGCGGCCCCGGCCACCAGCCAGCGCACGCCGCAAGACACCATCAGCCCGCCCGGCGCCGCCGTCCCGCCCGCCGCCCGCTAACCTTCATTCCTTCCGGTTCACCGTCATGCCCTCCGTACTTTCTTCGTCTCGCGTCCTGCCCTGGATGCGCGTTCTTGGTCTAGGCTGCGCCCTGGTCATGGCTCCCGGCCTGGCAGGCGCCGCTTCCGGCCCCAATCACTCTTCACAAGGCAAATCCATGAGCACCAACCCGCACGTCAAGCTGCACACCAACAAGGGTGACATGCTGATCGAGCTGAATGCCGACAAGGCTCCCAAGACCGTCGAAAACTTTCTCACCTACGTGAACGAAGGCTTCTACAACGGCACGATCTTCCATCGGGTGATCAACAACTTCATGATCCAGGGTGGCGGCTTTGAAGCGGGCATGAAGCAAAAACAGACGCACGCCCCCGTCGAGAACGAAGCCAACAACGGCCTGAAAAACGAGCGCTACACCCTGGCCATGGCCCGCACTTCCGATCCGCACTCGGCCACTGCGCAATTCTTCATCAACGTGGCCGACAACGACTTCCTCAATTTCACCGCACCCACGTCCAACGGCTGGGGCTACGCCGTCTTTGGCCGCGTCATCGAAGGCACCGAAGTCGTCGATGAAATCAAGAAAGTGAAGACCGGCAACAAAGGCTTTCACCAAGACGTCCCGGTGGAAGACGTGGTGATCGAAACCGCCACCGTGGTTGAATAAGACGGTATTGCAAGGCAATCTTGAAAGGCAATCCGGCCCCGGACGCGACGGCCGAACCCGGCCGGGCGGGCCCCGTCGCGCCAGCCCCGCCAGGGCATCCAGACAGCGCAGCGGCGCTGCCGGGTGATTTGGACGACACCGCCGCCCTGCCGGGCACGATCTGGATCGCCTCGGATATCCACCTGGGCGCAGCCGTCCCCCGGACGGCCAGCGCCTTCTACGCCTTTCTGGCCCAGGCGCGCGCACAGGCGCAGGCCCTGATCCTGCTGGGCGACATCTTCGACGCCTGGATCGGCGATGATCACGCCCTCGACCACCCGCCAGCCTGGCTGCAGGCCGCGCTCGGCGCGCTGCGCCAGACCGCCGCAACCATCCCGCTGTGGCTCATCAGCGGCAACCGCGATTTCCTCATGGGCGAGGCGCTGGCGCAGGCCCTGGGCGCGCGGCTGGTGCGGGCACCACTGCGCCTGGCCACCGACGCCGGCCCCATCCTGCTGGCCCACGGCGACGAATACTGTACGGACGACCCCGCCTACCAGCGCTTCCGGCGCATCGTCCACACCCGCTGGATCCAGCGCCTGTTTCTCGCCCTGCCCCTGCAGCTGCGCCGCGCCATCGCCCGATGGGCACGCCAGCGCAGCCGTCAGGCGCACGGCCACAAGACGCTGCAGATGATGGACGTGAACGCGCAGGCGGTGGCGCAGGCTTTAGCCGCAGCCGGGTGTCTGGTGCTGATACACGGGCATACGCACCGGCCTGCTGTGCATCGGGTGTCTTTGAACGGCCATGAAGGATGGCGCTACGTGCTGCCCGACTGGGAGTTCGATCATGCCCAACCGGTGCGGGGGGGATGGATCAGTGTGGACGGCGAGGGGATTCGGGCGCATCAATGGAGGGATTGAGGGGCGTCGGGGGATTCTTGGGGGGCCAGGCGCTCGATCTGCACGGCGGCGATGCGGCGGCCCTCCAGGGCGGCGACGGTGAAGCGGAAGGCGTCGTAGTCGTGCACGAGTTCGCACTGGTCGCCGACCTCGGGCAGGCGGCCAAAACGGCTGAGCAGATAGCCGGCGATGGTGGAGTATTCCTCGTCCTCGTCCACCAGGCCGTCGGTGTGCAGGATCTGCTCAAGGTGATGCAGGTCGGCGGCGCCGTCCACACGCCAGCGCCCGTGGCCCTGATCGATGATGTCGGGGGCTTCGTCCTCGTCGGGAAACTCGCCCGCGATCGCCTCGAAGATGTCGATGGGGGTGACCACCCCCACGATCGAGCCGAACTCGTCGGCCACCAGCACCAGCAGACCGTGCGCCCGCTTGAGGGTTTCCATCAGCTGCAGGATTTCGATGGTTTCGTGCACGATGATGGGCTCGCGCAGGCGGTTCTCGCGGATGCAGCCCTGCTCGATGAGATCGAGCAGCAGTTCTTTGGCCCGCCCGATGCCGACGACCTCGTCCAGCGTGCCGCGACACACCGGGAAGAAGCTGTGCGGTTCGCGGATCAGCTGCTCGCGCAGTTCGTCCGCCGGGGCTTCGAGATTGATCCAGGAAACGTCGGTGCGCGGCGTCATCACCGAATGCACGTTGCGGTCGCTGAGCGTGAGCACGCCGCTGACCATGTTGCGCTCTTCGTCGCCAAAGGCCTCGATCGGCAAGGCGGCCGTCTCGTCTGACTCAACGTCAGGCCCGAGCAAGGGCTTGCGCCCCAGCATCATCAGCACGGCCTCGGCCGTGCGCTCACGCAAGGGACGCCGCATCTCGGCGCGCCGCACGTTGCGCTTGGCCCACTGGTTGAGCCCCTCGATCATCACCGAGAAGATGATGGCGGCGTACAGATAGCCCTTGGGCACGGCAAACTTGAAACCATCGGCCATGAGCGAAAAACCGATCGTCAGCAAAAAGCCCAGGCACAGAATGACCACGGTCTGGTGAGCATTGACGAACGTGGTGATGGGCTTGGACGCCACCAGCATGATGCCCATGGCGATCACCACCGCCGCCATCATGATGGCCAGATGATCGACCATCCCGACCGCCGTGATGACCGAATCGAGCGAGAACACCGCATCCAGGATGACGATCTGCGTGACGATCACCCAGAAGTCGGCGTGGATGCGCGAGCCTGTGGCGTGCTGGGTACGCCCCTCGATGCGGTCGTGCAGCTCGAAGGTGGCCTTGAACAGCAGAAAAAAGCCACCCACGATGAGGATGACGTCGCGCCCCGAGAAGCCCATTTCACCCACGTGAAACAGCGGCCGGGTGAACGTCACCAGGTGCGACATCAGGGTGAGCAGCAAGAGCCGCATCACCAGCGCCAGGCTCAGGCCCGTGACACGGGCATGGTCGCGTTCTTTGGGCGGCAGCTTGTCGACCAGAATGGCGATGAACACCAGATTGTCGATGCCCAGAACGATTTCCAGGACGATCAGGGTGAACAAGCCCACCCAGGCTGCCGGATCCAGCAACCATTCCATGTCGCGGCGTCCTTCAGGCTTGCAGGTGGGCCATCATCTGGGCAAACACCTTGGTGCCCGCCGCCAGCACGTTGCCGGACTCAAGCCAGCCTTGTTCGCCCTGGAAGTCGGCGACCAGGCCACCGGCTTCGAGCACCAGCAGACTGCCCGCGGCCATGTCCCAGGGTTTGAGGCCCACGCCGCAAAAGCCGTCGAGGCGCCCGCAGGCCACCCAGGCCAGATCGAGCACGGTGGAGCCGCTGCGCCGCGCCGCCGCGCAATCGGCCAGCATGGGCACGAAGGGCGAGTGCGCGGGCAGGGCCGTCGATTGGGGAATGTGCGAGGCCAGCAAGGCGTCGTGGTAGCGCAGGCAGGACGACACCCGCACGCGGCGGTCGTTGAGAAACGCCCCGCTGCCGCGGCTGGCGGTGAACATCTCGTTGCGCGTGGGGTCGTAGATGACGGCATGCGAGGCCAGCCCCCGGTGCATCAAGGCGATGGACACCGCGTAGTGCTGGAAGCCGTGGATGAAGTTGGTGGTGCCATCGAGCGGGTCGATGATCCACTGGAATTCGGGCTCGGATGCGCCATGCCTGCCGGACTCTTCACCCAGAAAGGCATGCTCGGGATAGGCTGTGCGTAAAATGTCGATGATCGCTTCTTCGGCGGCCCGATCGACCTCGGTGACATAGTCTTTGGGGCCTTTACGCGCGACATTCAGACGTTCAAGGTCTAGACTGGCGCGGTTGATGATGGCGCCCGCACGGCGCGCCGCCTTGATGGCGGTGTTAAGCATCGGATGCATAAGTTTCCAAAGATCACGGGTAATAAGTCTTCTATTTTAAATGACTCCAGCACTTTCCTCCGATTCAGCCCTTTCCGGGCAAAATCCCTTCGCGCGCGTACGCTTCGTCATGGTCAGCCCCAGCCACCCCGGCAACGTCGGTTCGGCGGCGCGCGCCATCAAGACGATGGGCTTTCACGCGCTGCATCTGGTGAACCCCGGCACCGACGACGTGCTGCATCACCCCGACGCGCACGCCCTGGCCAGCGGCGCGGTGGACATTCTGGAGCAGGCAACCATCCACGCCAGCCTGGCCGATGCCCTTGCTCCCACCACGCTGGCCTTTGCCCTCACGGCCCGCGCCCGGGCGCTGGGCTCGGCCCCCTGCGACATCCGCGAGGCCGCCCGGCAGTCGGCTAGCGAGCTGGCGCATGACGACGCGCAGATCGCCATCGTGCTGGGCACCGAGCGCTCGGGCCTCACCAATGAAGAAATCCTGCTGTGCCAGCAGGTTTGCCACATCCCGGCCAACCCCGCGTACAGTTCGCTCAACGTCTCGCAGGCGCTGCAGCTGGCGGCCTGGGAAATGCGCTATGCCCTGCTGCCCCTCACGCACGAGGCGCGCCTGCCCGACACGCACGGACGCCACGACCCCGGCGCCGACCCGGCCGCCAGCGAGCGCGTGCAGGCCCTGCTGGATCACTTTGAACAAGCCCTGGTGGCCGTCGGCTTTCTCGACCCCCTGCACCCCAAGAAACTGGTGCCTCGCATACGCCAGATGTTCACGCGCAACCGCCTGACTACCGACGAAGTCGATATGATGCGAGGTTTGTGTACCGCCATGATCCGCACCGCCCAGCACGCCCACTCACCGGACAAAACCTGAGCCATTATGTTTGACCAGCTCCGCGAAGACATTGCCTGCATCCACGAACGCGACCCGGCGGCCCGCAGCCGCATCGAGATCCTCACCTGTTATCCGGGCCTGCACGCCATCCTCATTCACCGCCTGGCGCACGCGCTCTGGGTGCGCCGCTGGTACTGGGCCGGGCGTTTCATCTCGCACCTGGGGCGCATCTTCACGGGCATCGAAATCCACCCCGGTGCCGTGATCGGCAAGCGCGTCTTCATCGACCACGGCTTTGGCGTGGTCATCGGCGAGACCGCCGAGGTGGGCGACGACTGCACGATCTACCAGGGCGTCACCCTGGGCGGCACGCGCCTGTACAAGGGCGAGAAGCGCCACCCCACGCTGGAAGAAGGCGTGGTCGTGGGTGCCGGGGCCCAGATTCTGGGCGGCTTCACCGTGGGCGCCCACGCCCGGGTGGGCTCCAACGCGGTCGTCATCAAGCCCGTGCCCGCGGGCGCCACGGCGGTGGGCAACCCGGCGCGCGTCATTCTGCCTGAAGACCATACAGTGACCGCGGAGCCGACACCGGCGCCCGGCGCGAACGGAGTGGCATCACCGGGCGCGGCGTCACCGGACGTGGCACCGCTGACCGGCGACCAGCCTACTGCCGGGCCCGCCGCCACGGCCCCGCAGGACACGGCAGCCCAGACATCGGGCGCGGCACACGAAGATCGCGCAACCCCGGCAACGGAACCCGGCGCGAACGTCGGCACGGACGCCGCCCGGCCCGCACCCGCCGCCGCGCACCAGTCCGCTGAATGGATCACCGCCCCCCTGCAAGACCTGCTGCAGCGCAGTCAGACCGAGCCCCCCGCCCCCGGCGGCGCGCCGGGCGACTTCGCCCCCTACGGGGTGGGCCGTGCCGACGACGACCCGCTGCTGCAAGTGCTGCACGAACTCATCAACCACACGGCGCAGCAGGACGAACGCATCCACAAGCTGTGCCAGGCCATGGAAGATCTGGGCCAGCGCATCGAAAACGGCCAACGGCCCCTGGACGTGGAACGCCTGAACCGCCTGGTGGACGACTGAGCGCGGCCAGGCAGCGCGGCTACGGTGCCCATCGGCCGACAGGCCGACGGAGCGCCACGCCGACAAGCTGGGCCGACGCTCAGCCCGCCCGGCGGGCCGACTGCGCATCGGCGGCCACCGTGTGGATTTCGCGCAAGGGAACCGGGCTGCGCAGGCCCGCCTGACGCAGCACCTGGGGCGCGCGGCGATACAGGTCGAAGCGCACGTCCCAGTACTTGGCCGCGGGCGTCCAGACGCGGACATTGACCATCACCGCGCTGTCGCGATATTCCATCACCATCACCTGCGGCGTGGGGCTGTCCAGCACATCCGCCTGCTGCACCACCAGATCGCGCAGCGCCGCCATGGCCAGTTCGAGGTCGTCATCATGGCGCACGGCCAGCAGCACGTCGAGCCGCCGCCTGTCATTGCGGCTGTAATTGATGATGAGGCTGCCCCACACCAGCGAGTTGGGCAAGATGAGATGAATACCGTCGTACTGCACGATGCGGGTCATGAACAGCCCGATTTCATCGACCGTGCCCTCGGCCTTGTCCTGTACGGCCACGTATTCACCCGCCCGCACGGGCCGCAGCAAAATCAGCATGATGCCCGCGGCGAAATTTTGCAGCGTGCCCTGCAAAGCCAGGCCCACAGCCAAGGCCGAGGCCCCCAACATGGCCACCAGGCTGGCCGTCTGCACCCCCAGGCGCGCCAGCACCGCCAGCAACACCACGACGCGCACCGACCAGACGGCAATGCTGCGCAGCATAGGCACGACGGTGGGGTCGATGCGCGAGGAATGATCGGCCAGCCGCCGCACCCAGCGGCCCAGCGCGTTTGACAGGGCCCAGCCCAGCACCAGAATCAGCACAGTGGTGAGCAGATGCATGGACCACTGCTGCAAGTCGGGCATGCTGGCCCAGAAGGCGCGAAATTGTTCCATGAGACGGGCTCCCGGTGGGAAAAAAGCCCATTCTAGCGTGTCGGCTTCGTCGCCTGAAACATAGGTCGGACGTTCGGGATCATTGCGACGTTTTTGTCCACGCGAAATGTGGACAAAAACCTGGACAAGTCTTGGAGCAGTCGATTTTTATGTTTCCAAACAGGCGGTTACGAGCCCTGGTCAAAAAACGACCACGGGGATATCTTGGGTATGACAGGCTATTTATCCACGCCAACTGTGGACAAGTCCAGGGACAAGCTGAGGGTTATCCCTGAACTCGTCGCTGGATCAAGGGCTTAGACAGGCTGAGCAAAAATTGACACCCTGCAG
Organism: Castellaniella caeni NBRC 101664; assembly: GCF_001592225.1. Taxonomy (GTDB): domain Bacteria; phylum Pseudomonadota; class Gammaproteobacteria; order Burkholderiales; family Burkholderiaceae_B; genus Castellaniella; species Castellaniella caeni. Next base: position 42,935 of record NZ_BCWN01000026.1, read on the forward strand.
GATCTTGTCCACGCGAAATGTGGACAAGAGGCTGGACAAGTCTTGGAGCAGTCGATTTTTACCTGTCAGGACAGGCAGTTATCATCGCTGGTGAAAGTTTGACCCATAGGTGCAAACCACAGCGGCGACTAGACGTCCAGATCCAGCAGAATGCTGCCCAGGGTCTTGCCGTGGGCATCCAGGGCCAGCGAGCGGGTCACACCGCCGCGCAGCACGCCCGTCACCACGAAATTCAGGGCGGCCACGCCCGGCAGTTCGTAGCGGCGCACCTGAAAACCGGGCGGCACGTCGCCCGCCTCGAAAAGCCCGGCCAAATACGCCTGCACCCGTGCCGCACTCAGCGCGGCGCACAGCCGTTCGTAGTCATCGTGCCGATAAGCGATAACGGAAATATTGGACGTATCGCCCTTGTCGCCCGTGCGCGCATGCGCCAGTTGCCGTAGTTTCATTGCGAGACCTCGAAGTGAACGGATGTCTGGATGCGCTCGGCGGGCCAGAGCAGCGACGCAACGGCCACGACCTGCTTGGTCAGCTTGCTGGCGCCACCGCCGCCCGCCGGGCCATTGGTGTATAGAGCTTCGACTTCGCGGCCCACCAGCTGGGCATGGTGCTGCTCGGCGCAGCGTGCCGCCACGCGCAAGCGCACCTCGGCGGGCTCGGCCCGCGGGGCGCCCAGCGTGGCACCATAGAGCGAATCCACCCCGATCAGGTCGGCGCGCACCTCGTCGGCGCGCACCCCCACCATCGGCAGGCGTTCGAGCACGATCTCCCGCGCCAGCCGCGCGCGGGCGAGCGCGCCCGGCCCGCCGTAAGATATCTGCCCCTCGCCGATGTAGCCGTCCAGGTAGCCCACGCTGACCTTGAGCGTGGCGGGCTTCGGATGGCCATCGGCGCCGCTGGCCGACACGCGATCCGGTGCAATCTCGTGAAAGGCCACCTGGGAGAAATCCGCCACGACGTCGGGCGTGAGGTAGGCCTGCGGATCGTGAATCTCGTAGATCAGCTGCTCGCTGCACGTCTGCGGCGTCACCCGCCCGCCGGAACCGGCAACTTTGGTGATGCACACCGCGCCCTCGGCCGAGACTTCGGCAATCGGAAAGCCCAGGCGCGCCAGCCCCGCGACATCCTTGAAACCGGGGTCGGCAAAATAGCCCCCCGTCACTTGCCCCGCGCATTCGAGCAGATGCCCGACCAAGGTGCCGCGCCCCAAGGCGGGCCAGTCGTCCCAGGACAAGCCGAATTCCAGCACCTGCGGGGCCAGGAACAGGGCCGGGTCGGCCACCCGGCCCGTGATCACGACATCGGCGTCCGCCTGCAGCGCCTGCACGATGCCGCCCGCCCCCAGGTAGGCATTGGCCGACACCATGGCGCTCCCCAATTCCTTGGGCGTGATCCCGATGTCGAGCAGGGTATGTGCATCGTTGCGCACGGCGTCCAGCACATCGTCGCCCAGCACCGCCGCGACCTTCAGACCGTGCAGGCCGAGCGCCGTGGCCACCCGGCACACCTCTTGTACGGCCCCGCGCGGGTTGGCGGCCCCCATATTGCTGATGATGCGAAAACGCCGGGTGCCGTCCGCGTCGCGCAGATAGGGCAGTACCGCCTGCATGCGCTCGGTGAGCAGGGGGTCGTAGCCGCGCTCGGGCTGATGCAGGCGCTCCAGCTGGGCCAGCGCAATGGTGCGCTCGGCCAGGCACTCGAAAATGAGATAGTCGATCGCGCCGTCCCGCGCCAGCTCGACGGCCGGGTCGATCCGGTCGCCCGAATACCCTGCCCCCGAGCCCAGGCGGATGCGCTGCTTCATCTTGTCCATGATTCAAACTCCACAGAACTGTCCGGCCTTTCCGGCTAGAGCGGAAAGAGGCCGAACGCCACTGCCGCCAAGGTCATGACCACCGAGATCGCCAGCAGGAAAGGAATTGCAAAACGCTGGTGCACGCCCAGCTCCAGGCCGCACAGCCCCACCAGCAGGAAGGTGGCCGGGGTCAGCGGGCTGACGGGAAAGCCGACCGTCATCTGTCCCAGCGCGGCGGCATGAGCCACCTCGACCGCGACACCGCCATGCGCCTGCACGACCTGCGCCAGCACGGGCATCACGCCGAAATAGAAAGAATCGGGGTCGAACAACAGGCTCAGCGGCATGGACAGCAAGCCCAGGATGAAAGGCAAGTGCGTGGCCGCCGCCGTCGGAACATGGTCGGCGGCAAAGGTCGCCATGGCTTTCAGCATGCCCGTGCCGCTCATGATGCCCGTGAACACGCCCGCCGCCAGCAAAATGCTGGCCATGAGCAAGGCCGCCTTGGCGTGCGCATCGATTCGCACACGCTGCTGCTGCGCATCGGGGTAGTTGATGAGCAACGCCAGCACGGTGCCCACCATGAAGCAGACGACGGGCGCGACGATGCCTGAAATCATGCTGCCGATAACGGCCACGACCAGCAGGGCGTTGATCCAGAACAGTTTGGGCCGCCGCGGATCGTCCTGCGCTGCGGGCGAAACGTCAGCCGCTGCACCTGCGTCAGACGCTGTCGGATCGCCCAGGACGGCATGGCCGCTGTCCCAGCCCGCCGCGCGCGTGCTGCGCCGCCCCAGCCACCAGGCAAAGAGCAGCACCATGGCAAACCCCACCAGCTGCACCGGAATCAGCGGCAGGTACAGATCGATGACCGGCACCTCGAGCGCGGCGGCGGCGCGCAGCACCGGGCCGCCCCAAGGCAGCATATTGCCCACGCCGGCCGCCATGGCCACCACGCAGGCCAGGATGCGCCGATCGATGCGCAGGCGGTCGTAGAGCGGCAGCATGGCGGGAATCGTGACCATGAAAGTCACCGCGCCCGAACCATCCAGATGCACGATGGCGGCCAGGATCGCCGTGCCCACCACGATGCGCACCGGGCTGTCGCCCGCGATGCGCAGTACACGATTGATGATGGGATCCAGCGTGCCAGCATCGGTCAAGATGCCAAAAAAGAGGATGGCAAACACGAACATGCCCGCCACCGGCGCAATGTTCTTGATGCCCGTGACCATGAAGCCGCCCACCTGAGGCGCAAAGCCCCCCACCAGAGCCGCCAGAATAGGGATCGCCGTCAAGGCCACCAGCGCGGACATGCGGTTGGTCATGATGCCAACCAACAGCACCAGTACCGTTATCAGCCCAAGAAGTGCCAACATCGAAGTCTCCTGATCATGCGTCGGCTCCAGCCGACTTGTTATGTCGATAATCGAGAGGACAGCTTAGGACGGCCGATTTGATAATAAAATTGAAATTTTTGAATGCCTGTAATTTGAAAATCAAATGAGACAAGGCTTCCGCCACATTCGTGCTTTTCTGCAGGCCGCACGCCTGGGCAGCTTCACCCAGGCCGCACAATCACTGCACGTCTCGCAGCCCGCCCTGACCGTGCAGATTCGCCAGCTGGAAGAAGAACTGGGCGTGCGCCTCTTCGACCGCGATCGGCGCCAGGTGAGCCTGAGCCAGGAAGGGCGCAACATGCTCGCCCCGCTGCAAAGAATCCTCGACGAATTCGAGGGAGCCATCGAACAGGCGCACGACCTGGCCGGGCTCAAGCGCGGCCGCCTGACGGTGGCGGCGCTGCCCTCCATCGCCGCCGCCTGGCTGCCCGCCCTGATCCACCGGTTTCACGCCGCGCATCCCGGCATCGACATCCACGTGGCCGACGTGCCCGCCGCCCGGCTGCAGCGTCTGGTCAAGGACGAAGAGGCCGACCTCGGCATCGGCCCCTGGGTGAACCGCGACCGCGCCCTGCAGTTTCGTGAACTGATGGAAGACAGCCTGCAGGTGTTCTTTCCGGCAGAGCACCCGCTGGCCGGCTTGCGGCGCCCCACGCTGCCCCGCCTGACCCGCTATCCCCACGTGCTCACCAGCCCGGGCACCAGCGTCCGGGAAGCCGTCCACCGGGCGCTCGAAGCAGGCAACCTGGACATCGAGGTCGCCTGCGAGGTGGCGTACCTGTCAACGGCCATTGGCATGGTACGCGCTGGCCTGGGGATCGCCATCCTGCCGCTCTCCACCCTGCACGCGGCGCCTTGTGACGGCCTGCTGCACCGGCCCATCGCCAACCCGCACCTGCACCGCAAGCTGGGGCTGATCACCGCCAAGCGGCGTACGCCGTCAGCGGCGGCGCAGGCGTTCATCGAGCTGCTGCTGACCCAGGATCTGCGTCTTTCAGCGCCAAGCGACTAGTGCTGCCTGCGCCGCCGACGCAGCCATTGCAGGCCTGGTTCGAGCATGACAGTGCCCACGATCACCATGACCCCCAGGTAAAACAGCAGGTCGAGCTGCTGCTGCTCGCCCAGGACGGGGATCGCCAGCACGACCGCATAGACGGGCTCGAGGTTGGTGACCATCTGTTGGGTGAACACCGTGATCGAGCGCAAAGCCACCAGCAGCAGCGCCAAAGGCAAGGCCGTGAGCACGACGGCAAAAACAATGAGCAGCAGCGCATCGCGCCCATGCGGAATGGAAAAACTGGCCTCCGCGGCAGGCAGCAGGCCGATGGCTGGGGTGAGAAACAAGGCCCCCGCCCCCAGCTCGAGACAGGTGGCGCTCAGCGGCTGCGTGCGACTGACCAGCAGCTTGTTCAAGCCGCTGAAGCCCGCCAACAGCGCCGCCGACAACAGCCCCACGCCAAGCCCCAGGTACATGCCCCGGGGAATTCCCCCCGCCACCAGCATGACACCGGGGATCACCGCCACAGCCAACATCAGGTTGGAACGCTGGTAGGGCCGGCGCGTCAGCAAGGGCCCAAACACCGCGATGAACAGCGGCGTGGTGCCCAGGCAAATGGCCGCCACCGAAGCATTGGTGAGCTTGACGGCCAGGTAGAACAGCGCCCAGGTGATCGCCAGAAGCACACCGGCCCCGCTGCAGGCCGCCACCAGCCGCCAGGGCAGCTTGCGAATGCCGCGCCACGTGGCGGGCAGCAGCAGCAAGGCAGCCGACGCCAGCAGCATGCGCCACCACACCAGCGTGACAGCATCCAGCGTGATCAAGCGCCCCATGATGGGCGTAAACCCCCACAGCACCACGCAGAAATGGATGAGCAGATACCCACGCGCCGCCGATGGTTTGGGTTTTGTTGAGATGGCGAACATGGGAAAGAATGTGAGGTGCGGGGGATGGAGTTTAGAACACATCGAATAGCGTGCATGATCCAGAGGCTTGCTGGGCGGGGTGAAGCGGGGGCAGGACGGGTAATCCCCACGCACGTGGGGAACACCCGGACATGATCGCCGAGGCCCAGCGCCGCGGCGGTTCATCCCCACGCACGTGGGGAACACGGACGGCGACATGAACGGTGAGTTCTGGCACGACGGTTCATCCCCACGCACGTGGGGAACACTTCGTGAGCGGCGGCAGCAGCGGTGTGATGGCCGGTTCATCCCCACGCACGTGGGGATGAACCGCCCTTGAGCAGCGTTTCAGCCTCGGCCGTGTTCGTGTTCCCCACGCACGTGGGGATGAACCGTGGAACTGGCTGACGCCATGATTCGCATTCTGGTGTTCCCCACGCACGTGGGGATGAACCGGCGTGGTGGGAACAGTTGACCAGCCTGGAACTGTGTTCCCCACGCACGTGGGGATGAACCGCCGTTGAATACAGCCGTATGTTCATCCGTGACGTGTTCCCCACGCACGTGGGGATGAACCGAGAAAACAAGGTTGAAACCTATCTGAATGACCGTGTTCCCCACGCACGTGGGGATGAACCGCCACGAATATGATGCACGTTGGCGCTCAACTTGTGTTCCCCACGCACGTGGGGATGAACCGCTCGGACTGTCGGGAACCGCCGCTGTCGCCGCGTGTTCCCCACGCACGTGGGGATGAACCGTTATCGTCGATTTCCTCGAATCGGGTGTTCCAGTGTTCCCCACGCACGTGGGGATGAACCGGCCGCATTCTCCGGTGCCGGGGAACTGCAGGCGTGTTCCCCACGCACGTGGGGATGAACCGCCACCACTTTGCAAGAACACCCCCAGCCATTGGTGTTCCCCACGCACGTGGGGATGAACCGCCGCACCGTCCGCCTACCAGGCGAGCAAAGTAGTGTTCCCCACGCACGTGGGGATGAACCGGCAACCGGCGTAACTCCCGAGGTTGATGCCGCCGTGTTCCCCACGCACGTGGGGAACACGACCCAATACTGCGCCAGGTCGGCGCCGGCGTTCGGTTCATCCCCACGCACGTGGGGAACACATCCAGGACGAAGACCAGCCTGCCGCTGCAGCCGGTTCATCCCCACGCACGTGGGGAACACCGAGAAAAAGCTGATAGCGCCTGCCCACAAGTTCGGTTCATCCCCACGCACGTGGGGAACACGCCTCTTTCTTATCGGACACCCAGATGGCCGTCGGTTCATCCCCACGCACGTGGGGAACACGGGCCAGCATCGGGGCCGTCATACCCTGCAGGCGGTTCATCCCCACGCACGTGGGGAACACATGGCCCTCGTCTCTCCGAGGTGTCACGCCTACGGTTCATCCCCACGCACGTGGGGATGAACCGACGGCAGCCCAGAAATATGCCCTGACCTTCGCGTGTTCCCCACGAACGTGGGGATGAACCGTATTCGAGCATCGCGCCCAGGACAGTCACCTTCGTGTTCCCCACACATGTGGGGATGAACCGCGACAGTCGATGACTGACAAATACAACGACGACGTGTTCCCCACATGCGTGGGGAACACGCGCACGTCGCCCGCCATGTCCTCACCGCCGAGCGGTTCATCCCCACGTGCGTGGGGAACACGTATCGACCTTCAAAGCCATTAAGGGCGACGACGGTTCATCCCCACGTGCGTGGGGATGAACCGCCGGTTGATGTTGGCGATTTCGTTGCCCTTCTGTGTTCCCCACGTGCGTGGGGATGAACCGAACCCGGCGTTGCGCGTGAACTGGCTGGTCAGGTGTTCCCCACGTGCGTGGGGATGAACCGCAGTCCCAAATTTCCCATGAAGCAGTACCAGAGTGTTCCCCACGTGCGTGGGGA
>NZ_BCWN01000027.1 GCF_001592225.1 Castellaniella caeni NBRC 101664
ATGACGCCGACGATGTCGGCCACTTGCTGTGATTTGGCGTTGATGTCGGCCATGGTCGAGACCAGCTCGCTCACCGTGCTGTTGCCCGTCGTGGTGGTGTGCGCCGTGGTTTCGGCCAGCGTATTGGCCTGCTGCACGTGATCCGCGTTCTGGCGCACGGTGGCGGTGATTTCTTCCATGGTGGCGGCGGTCTCGGCCAGCGAGCTGGCCTGCTGCTCGGTGCGCGAGGCGAGATCCTGGCTGCCCGAGGCGATTTCGGTGGCCGCCGTCTGCACGGATTCCGCCGAGGTGCGGATGCGCAGGAAGACCGCCGAAATCTTGTCGGCAAAGAGGTTGAAGGCGCGCGCGATCTGCGTGAGCTCGTCCTGGCCGGATTCGCTGACGCGGCGGGTGAGGTCACCTTCGCCCGAGGCGATGTCCTGCAGCACGTCGCGCACGACGATCAGGCGCGCGAGCTGCTTGCGTACGAACAGCGCCATCAGCACCCCGGCGACCACCACGGAAATCGCCGCGATCAGGATGGCCAGCCACAGCATGTGGCTCAGCGAGGCCGTGGCCTCGGCGCGGTCGATGCTGATGCCCAGCACCCAGGGGGTGCCGGAGACCCGCGTGGCATAGAGCATTTGCGGTGTGCCACCGATGTCCACCACCTGGTGCCCGCCCTGGTCGGCCAGTTGCGCCATGAGCCGGGTGTTCAGCGTCGGGGCGAGGTCGGACAGCGGTTTGAGCGACAGCTTGGTATCCGGGTGAGCCAGGATCGTGCCGCTGCCGCCGTCGATCAGAAAGGCGAAGCTGTGTTGATAGGGATGGATGGCGGCGACTTTCTTGATGACCGAGGCCAGGGTCATGTCGGACGCTACCACGCCCAGTACTTTGCCGTCCTGGATGACCGGCTGGGCGAAGCTGAGGGTTAGTTCTTTGGTCTTGGAGTCTTCGTAGATGGGCGTCAGCACGGGCTTGCCCGCCGCCACGGCCTGCTTGTACCAGTCGCGCTGCGTACCGTCGTAGCCCGCTGGCTGTTCGCGGGTGAAGGCGTAGCTCTTGTCCGCGCGCACGAAATACGCCAGGTCGAGCCCTGATTTTTCGGCGGCCCGCAGGAAGGGGACGGGGTCTTTTTGCTGGAACGCCAGCAGCAGGGAGCCGGTGATGGCCTGCTTGTCCTGCGTCCACTGGGTGATTTCTTCCGCGTAGGTCTTGGCCAGCCGGTCGGTGTCCGCGTCCAGGGTGCCGAGGACGTCGGCCCGGACTACCCAGAAAACGGCGGCGGTCAGGATGACGAGGGCGAGGGACACGATCAGGACACTGACGCCGGTGAGGCGGGCACGCAAGGTGTGAAACATGGTCTTCTCTCTGGAAATGTTTCCGGGTTCAAGCATTTTATCGGGCTGTATCACGGCAAATTGCATGAATACAGGCCAATTGACCGGCAATGGTGGACGCAGGGGCACCGCCTGTGGCCAGGGTGAAGATGCCGGGGGTGTCATAACATGTGGGTTCCGGCGGCGCGAAGATATACCGCGCCGTCGTCCCGATTCCGCCGGAGGCCCGCTGCATGACCGTACCCGATCCGACACCCAGCTTCGATCTGCAGGCGGCTTTCCGGCAGTCCGCGCAGGCCTCCATCCTGTATGCGCCCGGCCGTTCGCCCGAAGATGTCGGCCTGGCCGCCCTGGGCACCGCGGCCACCGAAGCAGGCCTGCTGTGGGTGGGGCTCAAAGACCCCGCGCCCGAGCTGCTGTGCAACATCGGCCAGCGCCTGGGCCTGCCCGAGCGCGCCATCGAAGAAATCAACGCGCCGCACCGTCGCCCCAAGATCATCGAGTACGACCGCCTGACGCTGGTGGTGGCCATCACGGTCGAGATCGAGCACGAACGCCCAAGCTTTGGCGATACGCAGATTCTCATCGGCCCCGGGTATCTGCTCACCATCCGCCGTCATGCCGTCGGTTCGCACCGCGAGCTGCGTGGCCTGCTGGCCGACAGCCCGGACTTGCTCGAGCGCGGCAGCGACTACGTGGCTTCGACCCTGCTCGATCTGTTTGCCGACCGCTACGTGCAGGCGCTTGACCACATGGAGGCCCGGGTCGAGCGGGTAGAGCAGCAGTTTTTGTTGCGCGGCCTGCGCGAAAAGGACATCCGCAGGCTGTACCGCCTGCGGCGCGACCTCTTGCGCATGCAGACGGCCATCGTGCCGCTGGTGGAAATCTGCCGCCGCCTGGCGCGCGTGGATACGCGCAACATCGGCGCCGACAGCCGGGGCTATTTTGGCGAGGTGGCCGATCGTATCCAGCGGGTGGTGGAAGGGTTTGCGGGCCTGCGCGAGGCGCTGGCCTTTGCTTTCGAGGCCAGCATGATGATCAGCCAGATGCAGCAGACCGACATCACGCGCAAGCTGGCCGCCTGGGCCGCCATCCTGGCCGTGCCCACCGCCGTGGCGGGCATCTACGGCATGAACTTTCACGACATGCCCGAGCTGAACCTGCCATACGGCTATCCCGCCATGCTGGCGGGCACCGCCACCGTGTGCGGGCTGCTGTACTGGAAATTTCGCCACATCAAGTGGCTGTAGGGCGCAGTGCCTTGCGCCGGACGGGGGGCTCGGCCGCGAGAAACACCTGGTTTTATAGCATTGAAATGCCCGCGGGGGCCGAATATCCAGGTTCCAGAGGCAAGTTTCAGCACGTTGTACGCAAGACGGTAGTACGTTGACGGTTCAACCTTTGTCGGGAGTTTGCCGTGTCCGCACAATTTCCAACCTTAGCCTCCGATACCGAAGAACTGTCACCCTGGTGGATTCGATCCATCCTCATCGTGATGGTCTTTGGCCTGGCCATCCTGATTGCCATCACCACCGACGGCTACACCAAGGCGCCGCCCATTCCCGGCAAGGTGGTCGATGCCCAGGGCTCGACGCTCTTTACCGGCCAGGACATCCGCGACGGCCAGGGCGTATTCCTGAAGTACGGCCTGATGGACAATGGTTCGATCTGGGGGCACGGCGCCTACCTGGGGCCCGACTACTCGGCCGCGGCACTGCATCGCATGGGTGAAGACACCGCCAGCGCGATCGCTCAGCGCCGCTTTGGCCAGCCGCTGGACGCGCTCGATGCCGCCCAGAAGGCCGCCGTGCATGCCGAGGTGGCGGTGCAGCTGAAGCAGAACCGCTACGACGCGGCTGCCGACACCCTGACGCTGACCCCCGAAGAAGTCCTGGCCTGGCAACAGCAGCAGCCCTACTGGACGCACTACTTTCAGCATCCCGAGGAAAACGGCGGGCTGAAGGCCGGCCTGATTTCGGATGCGACCGAGCTGCGCCAGTTCTCGGCCTTCGTCTCCTGGGCCGCCTGGGCGTCGGTGGCCAACCGGCCCGGCTACGATTATTCGTACACCAACAACTTCCCCTACGATCCGGCAGTGGGCAACACGCCGATTCCGGGGGCGCTGTTCTGGAGCGCCATGAGCCTGCTGGTGCTGCTGGCCGGCATGGCCGCCGTGCTGCTGGTCTCGGGCAAGTTCGATTACCTGGGCTGGGTGTCGCGCGGCCACCGGCCACACCCCAACATCGTGCCGGGGCAGTCCAGCCCCGCCGAGCGGGCCCTGGTCAAGTTCTTCGTCATCGTCGCGCTGCTATTTCTGTTTCAGACGCTGGTGGGCGGGGCCACGGCCCACTACCGCGCCGACCCGGGCAGCTTCTACGGCATCCCGCTGGAAGACTGGTTTCCCAGCAACCTGATGCGCACCTGGCACCTGCAAAGCGCCATCTTCTGGATCGCCACCGCCTATGTGGCGGCGGCCCTGTTCCTCGGGCGTTCGCTGCGCAAAGAAGACCCTCCGGGCCTGCTCGTCTGGACGAACATCCTGTTTGCCGCCTTTGTGGCGGTGGTGGTGCTCAGCATGCTGGGCGAGTGGCTGGGGATGAGCAACCTGATGGGCGACTGGTGGTTCTGGCTGGGTAATCAGGGCTGGGAATACCTTGAAATCGGTCGCTTCTGGCAGATTCTGCTGATCGTCGGGCTGTCGGTCTGGTTCATCCTGCTGTTCTGGCTGTGCCGACCCGCGCGCATCCCCAACAAAGACGTGCGCCCCATTGCCCGCATGTTCCTCTGGGCCGCCTCGGCCATCCCCGTGTTCTACCTGCCTGCCCTGTTCTATGGGGCGCACACCAATTACACGGTGGTTGAAACCTGGCGCTTCTGGATCATCCACCTGTGGGTCGAGGGCTTCTTCGAGTTCTTCGCCACCACCGTGGTGGCCCTGATGCTCTATCAGCTGGGGCTGGCCAGCCGCAACGTGGCCTTGCGCGTCATCTACCTGGACGCCATTTTGTACTTCCTGGGCGGGCTCATCGGCACCGGCCACCACTGGTACTTCGTCGGCCACGTGCAGCTCAACATGTCGCTCTCGGCGCTCTTCTCGGTGCTTGAAGTCGTCCCGCTCACCTTGCTGACGCTGGATGCCTGGGATTTCGTCCACACCACCAAGGGCCAGGTGATGATCGATGGCCAACCCCAGCGCGTGCAGCACAAATGGACGTTCTACTACCTCATGGCGGTGGGCTTCTGGAACTTCGTTGGCGCGGGCATGTTCGGCTTCCTGCTCAACCTGCCCATCGTCAGCTACTACGAAGTCGGCACCCAGCTCACCCCCAACCACGGGCACGCTTCACTGATGGGTGTCTTTGGCATGCTGGCCCTGGCGCTCATGACGTTCGTGCTGCGCCAGACGGTGGATGAAAAACACTGGCCGGGGGTCGAAAAGTACATCAAGATCGGCTTCTGGGGCACCAACATCGGCCTCATCATGATGGTGGTCATGAGCCTGTTCCCCAGTGGCGTGCTGCAAATCTGGGACGTGGTCGAGCACAGCTACTGGCACGCCCGCAGCCTGGATTACATCGGCACGCCGCGCCAGCACCTCATCGAATGGCTGCGCCTGCCGGGCGACCTGGTGTTCATCATCTTCGGCTCCATCCCGATGGTGATTGCCGCCGGCAAGGGCTGGCTGAGCGTGCGGGCGCAGCGCGCCTGACGCCCGCCTCCGGCCCGGCGCCGCGGCGCCGGGCCGGACGGCAAGCGTTTGTGCCCGCGCACCCCCGGTGGGGTGCAATTTTTTGCTGTGTTGTCACGTGTCTTGGCAGGTAAAATCCAGTATCCGCTTGCAGGCGGGCATTTGCTGCCTGTCTGCTTGGTCGTTCATCTGCCGGGATTCATCATGTCCGAACCGCAATCTTCGCTTCGAGAGCTCACCCTGCGGGGCGTGGTTCTGGGGGCGCTCATCACCCTGGTCTTCACGGCCTCCAACGTCTACCTGGGCCTGAAGGTGGGGCTCACTTTCGCGTCCTCCATCCCGGCGGCGGTCATTTCCATGACCCTGCTGCGGGCGTTCCGGGATTCCAACATTCTCGAGAACAACATCGTCCAGACGCAGGCGTCGGCGGCGGGCACGCTGTCGGCCATCATCTTCGTGCTGCCCGCCCTGCTCATGATGGGCTACTGGTCGGGCTTTCCGCTCTTGCAGACGGCCATGATCTGCGCCTGCGGCGGCATCCTGGGGGTGGTGTTCACGGTGCCGCTGCGCCGCGCGCTGGTCGTCAACAGTGACCTGCCATACCCCGAAGGGGTGGCCGCCGCCGAGATTCTGCGGGTGGGGCAGGGCGGCGGTGCCCAGACCGCCCCGGGGGTGGCGTCAACGGGTGCCGCCGATGCCGGACAAGAGTCGGCTGCCGCGCGCGGGCAGGGGCACGGATTCCGGGAAATCCTCCTGGGTGGCTCGCTGGCGGGCGGCTTCAGCCTGCTCACCGGCGGCCTGCGCCTGGCGGCCGACAGCGTCGGCCATTGGTTCAGCGTCGGGCGGGCCGTGTTCCAGCTGCCGCTGGGCCTGTCGTTCGCGCTGGTGGGGGCGGGCTATCTGGTGGGCATCACCGGAGGCATCGCCATGCTGGTTGGCGTGTTTCTCGCCTGGGGCGTGGCCGTGCCCTGGCTGACGCACCTCGTGCCCATGCCCGAGGGCGCCACGCTGGCCAGCTTCGCCTCGGGGGTCTGGGTGTCCAAGGTGCGCCTGATCGGCGCCGGGATGATCGCGGTGGCCGCGGTCTGGACGCTCATCACCCTCATCAAGCCCATGATCGAGGGCATGCGCATTTCCCTGGCCGTGCTCAAACGCGGCCAGGGTGCCGCCAGCCAGGCGCGCGCCGATGCCGATCTGTCGCCCCGGCTGCTGGCCCGGCTGACGCTGCTCATGGTCGTGCTGCTGGGCGCCACCTTCTGGACGTTCGTGGCCGATTCGGGGCTGCCGGCCGTCACCGCCTGGACGCTGGTGGTGGCGGGCACCCTCATGGCGTTCTTCTTCGGTTTTCTGGTGGCGGCGGCCTGCGGCTACATGGCCGGGCTGGTGGGGTCGTCGGCCAGCCCGATCTCGGGCATCGCGGTCATTGCCATTTTGGCGTCGTCCATGGTCTTCATTGGCATCGGCCAGGCGCAGGGCGTGCTGGGCAGCCATGAATCGGTGCGCTTCTTCACGGCACTGGCCCTGTTCTGCACGTCGGTGGTGGTGGCCATCGCCGCGATTTCCAACGACAACCTGCAAGACCTGAAAACCGGCTGGCTGGTGCATGCCACGCCCTGGCGCCAGCAGGTGGCCCTCATCATCGGCTGCGTCATCGGCGCCGTGACGATTCCGCCCGTGCTCGAGCTGCTGTACCACGCCTACGGTTTCCTGGGCAGCCTGCCGCGCGAGGGCATGGACGCCTCGCAGGCGCTTGCCGCGCCGCAGGCCTCGCTCATGATCACCATTGCCGATGGCCTGTTCAGCCATACGCTCGACTGGTCGTACATCCGTTTCGGCATTTACGTCGGGGCCGCCTTCATCGTCTTCGACGCCCTGCTGGCGCGCTTCACGCGCTTTCATCTGCCGCCGCTGGCCGTGGCCATGGGGGTATATCTGCCGCCCACCATTGCCACACCGCTGTTCGTGGGAGCCTTGATCTCGTGGCTGGTGCGTCGGCGCATCCAGGCCCAGGCCCTGGCCGAGCAGCGTGATGCCGCCCCGCGTCTCGCGGCGGCGGAGCGCAAGGGCACGCTGTTTGCCTCGGGCCTCATCGTGGGCGAAAGCCTGGTGGGCGTGGTGCTCGCCATCGTCATCGTGGCCTCGGTGGCCTCGGGGGGCAGCGATGCGCCGCTCGCGCTGGCGGGGGCGGGCTTTGCGCCGGTCGCCACCCTGATCGGCCTGTTGGCGTTCGTGGCCATGTGCCTGCTGTTTGCGCGGCGCCTGCTGGCGCGTACCTGATCCAGGCCAGTGTCGGCGGCCGGGCCTGCCGCCTGCCGCGGGCCATCGCGGCGGGGCGGGCGCGCGTCAGTGCGGCGCGCCGCCCTTCACGAAGGGGGGCCGGGCCAGCCAGACCACGGCAATCAGTGCCAGGAAGGCAAATCCCAGGCCATCGAAGATGTTGTTGAACGACACCTGCATGGCCTGCTGGGTGATCGCCTCGTTCATCCCCGCGCCGTAGTGCTGCAGCGACCCGCCCGCCTGCTCGATGCCCTGGCGCACTTCGGGGTTGGCGAGGGTGATGAATTCCACCAGGTGCGCGTGGCTGGCGGCGGCGCCGCGTGTCCACAGATACGTGGTGATGGACACGGCGAAGCTTGCGCCCAGGGTGCGCAGGAACGTGGCTGAGCCCGAACCCTCGGCGATTTCCAGCCCTTCGAGGTCGGAGAGCAGAATCGTCAGGATGGGCATGAAAAAGAGCGCCACACCCAGCCCCATGATGAATTCGGTGAGGGCGATATGGATGAAGTCCACGTCCGTGTTGAAGCTGCCAAAGCGAAAGCAGACGAAGCTCATCACGGCAAAAGAGATGGCGGTGAGGATGCGCAGGTCGAAGCGCCCCGCGTATTTGCCCACCCAGAAGGTCAGCAGGATGGGGATGAAGCCGATGGGCGCCACCGCCAGGCCCGACCACAGCGCCGTGTAGCCCAGCGTGTTTTGCAGCCACAGCGGCAGCAGCAGCGAGACCGAGAAAAACAGCCCGAAGGCCAGCACCAGGGCGAAGGTGCCGGCGGCGAAGTTGCGGTGGCGAAACAGGCGCAGGTTGACGATGGGCTTGTCGTCTGTGAGTTCCCAGATGACGAAGACGGTCAGTGAGACTGCGGCCACGGCGGCCAGGATCCGGATCGTCGGCGAGTCGAACCAGTCCAGGTCGTTGCCCTGGTCGAGCAGAATCTGCAGCGCGCCCACGCCCAGCACCAGGGTGGCCACCCCCACCCAGTCGATGCGATCTTTGATGAGTTTTTCAAGGCGCCCGCCCATCTGCCCGAAGGCCAGCGAGGCGGCCAGCAGGCCGATGGGCACGTTGATGAAGAAGATCCAGCGCCACGAATACGAATCGGTGATCCAGCCGCCCGCCACGGGCCCCACAATGGGGGCCACGACCGTGATCATGCTGATGATGGCCAGCGCCATGGCGCGCTTGTCGCGGGGGTAGATCGACACCATCAGGCTCTGGGTGATGGGATACATCGGCCCGCAGACCGCCCCCTGAAGCGCACGAAATGTAACCAGCATGGGCAGGCTGGTGGCCAGGCCGCAGGCCAGTGAAAACAGGGAAAATAACAACACGGCCCAGACAAATGTCCTGACTTCTCCAAACCAACGTGATAAAAACCCTGTCATGGGAAGGGTAATGGCCTGGCAGACCGTGAACGAAGTGATCACCCAGGTGGACTGGTCGCGGCTGGCGGCCAGGTTGCCGGCGATGGTGGGCAGGGAGACGTTGGCGATGCTGATGTCGAGTACCTGCATGAACGTGCCCAGCGACAATCCGATGGTGGCCAGCACGAGACTGGCTGGCTGGAAGTTCGCGGGCGGCGTGTTTTCGGCAGGCGTCATCAGTAAACCTTTGTGGCCTTTTCTCTGCATTATGACGCTTTACCCGCAGGGTAGAATCAATCGATCGTGTGAATGATCAGATGAATGAGGCGCCATGACTGACTATGACGAGATACTCCGCCTGCTGAACCAGCAGGGCTGGGCCGTATCCGACACCGCCATCCCCGAGGCATGGCACAGCAGTCTGCTGGCACAGGCTCGGCAGCTGTGGGCGGACGGCGAGTTCACCGGCGGAGAAATCGGTCGTAGCGAGCATGACGCCCGTCAGCCCGCCATCCGGGGCGATGCCATCTGCTGGGTGCCGCCCGGCTCGGCGCTGGCTGGACACCCCTTCTTCCAGTGGATGGCGCAGCTGCGCCAGGTGCTCAACACGCACTACGACATGGGCTTGCGCAGCCAGGAATTCCACTTTGCCCGCTACGACGATGGGGCCGGGTACAAAAAGCACATCGATCAGCATCGCGGCACCGACTACCGCAAGATTTCCATCGTGCTCTATCTCAATCCGGGCTGGGATGCCGCCAACGGCGGCGAGCTGTGCCTCTACGACCCCTACAACCCGGACGTCGAGCTGCGGCGCTTCGCCCCCGTGGCCGGGCGCCTGGCCGTGTTCGTCAGCGGCGTCATGCCGCACGCGGTGTTGCCCAGCCACGCCAGCCGCTGGAGCCTCACCGGGTGGCTGCGCACCGATCAGATCTGAACAAGGGCCCGCGACATGGCAGACGATACCGAAGATGCCTTTGTCTTTATGGATGAGGAGCCCGCGCGGCCCGTGCCCAGCGCGCCCGCGGCCTGCTGGCACGTGCTGGTGGTCGATGACGAGCCCGACGTGCACGCCGCCACGCGCCTGGCGCTCAAGGGGCTCGAAGTCGAAGGGCGGCACCTGGTCTTCAGCCACGCGTATTCGGCACAGCAGGCCATCGATCTGCTGCGTCAGCACGACGATTTCGCCGTGGCGCTCATCGACGTCGTCATGGGGGGCGATGACGAAGGCCTGCAACTGGTGCGCCACATCCGCGAGGCGCTGGGCAACCGGGCCATCCGCGTGATCCTGCGCACGGGCCAGGCGGGCTACGCGCCGCAGCTCGACACGATCCGCGCGTACGACATCAACGACTACAAGACCAAGTCCGAGCTCACCCAGGTGCGCCTGTTCACCAGCCTGATGATGGCGGTGCGCTCTTATGCGCAGATTTGTCATATCCACGAGCTGGCCTATTACGACGCCCTGGTGCGGCTGCCCAACCGCAATGCCCTGCTGGCCGCGATCGACGCCCGCGCCCACCGGGGCGACGTGGTGGCCCTGCTCGATCTCGACGGCTTTTCCGACATCAACAGCATTCTCGACGACAGCTACGGCGATGCCGTGCTGCAGGCGGTGGCCGCGCGGCTGCGGGCCATCTTCAGTCCCACGGTGCTGGTGGCCCGCCTGGGCGGCGATCTTTTCGGTCTCTATGGCCGGGCGGAAGACCTCGGCCCGCAGCGCCTGGCCCAGGCGTTTGCCGATCCTGTGCCCATTGTCGCGGGCGAATCCCTGCGGCTGTCGGCCACGGCGGGCCTGGCGCAGCTGGAAGATGGCGAACAGGCCGGCGTGGCCGTGCTCAAGAATGCCGGGGCCGCGCTCAAGCAGGCCAAGCGCTTCCAGCGCGGCAAGGCGCTGTATTTCGAAGCCAGCCAGGCCGATGCCGCGCGCGACCGCATCCACATGCTCAACGAGCTGCGCGCCTCGTTTTCCGAAGAACGCCTGTTTTTGCATTACCAGCCTTTCGTGCGCCTGCGCGATGGCCGGGTCACCGGGGCCGAGTGCCTGCTGCGCTGGAAAACCCCCGATGGCCGCTACGTGCCGCCCGAACGCTTCATTCCGCTGGCTGAGCAATCCGGCCTCATGGTGCCCCTGGGCGAGTGGGTGATCCGCACCGCCTTGCGCTGGCGTCGGCAGCTTGCCGCCCTCGTCGATCCGTGCTTCCGGGTGGCCATCAACGTGTCTTACGTACAGTTCGCCGAGCCGGGCTTCGGCAGCCGGGTGCTGGCTCTGCTGGACGAGGCGGGGGTGCCGGGCAGCCAGGTCGAGATCGAGCTGACCGAATCGGTGGCCATCAACGATGTCGAGCTGCTGGCCACCCGCCTGCGCGAACTGCGCACCTGTGGCATCCGGGTGGCCATGGATGATTTCGGAACCGGCTATTCGTCCCTGAGCATGGTGCAGCGCCTGCGCCTGAAGCTCGATCGCCTGAAGATCGACCGCAGCTTCGTCAGCGGCGGCAACGACCAGTCGTTTGAAATCGCCCGCACGATCATCGCGCTGGCCGGGCATCTGCAGGTGGCCACGATTGCCGAAGGCATCGAGACCGAGGCCCAGCGCGCGGCCCTGCTGGCCATGGGCTGCGAAGAAGGGCAGGGGTATCTGTTCGCCCGCCCGCTGGACGAAGCCGCGTTTGCGCGGTGGCTGCTCGCGCGGCCCGCCGCCGTGCGGCCATGAAGCCCCCCACCTTCGCATCCGCTGCCCAGCTCGCGCAAGCCAGCCTGCGGCGCGAAAGCGCGCGCTTCAGCGTCCTGGCCCAGGTCTCCGGCATGGGGGTCTGGGAATGGGATCAGGAGCGCCAGCACTTGTGGTGCAGCCCCGAGTATTTCAAGATGCTCGGGCGCGATCCCGCCGCGTTTGGCAGCGGCGAGCGGCCCAACCTCACTGAGGTCTGGGCCAGCTGGCTGCATCCCGACGACCGCGAACGGGCCGTCCAGGCGTTTGCCGATTACCTGCGCCTGGCCCCCGAAGGCCTGTACGAGAGCGCCTTTCGCATGCGCCACAGCGGTGGCGGCTGGGTCTGGATTCTGTCGCGCGGCAGCACCTTGCGGGACGCCGACGGGCGCTGCACGAGCCAGACGGTGGGTGCCCATATCAACGTCACCTCGCTCAAAGAGGTGCAGATGCGCCTGCACGAAAGCGAGCAGCGGCTGCAAAGCCTGAATGCCAGCCTGGAGCAGCGGGTGCAGGAACGCACGGCCCGGCTCAGCACCGCCCTGAGCCGCCTGCGCCATGCCCAGGACGAGCTGCTGCAAAGCGAGAAGCTGGCCTCGCTGGGGGCCCTGGTGGCGGGGGTGGCGCACGAGCTCAACACGCCCATCGGCAACGCCGTCACCGTGGCATCCACCTTGACGCAGGCGCATCGCGATTTCCGCGACCAGGTGGCGCGCGGCCTCACGCGCGGCGCCTTGCAGCACTATCTGGCGGACGTCGAGGAAGGCGGCCAGATCATCGAGCGCAACCTCAGCCGCGCCGCCGAGCTCATCGGCGGCTTCAAGCAGCTGGCCGTGGATCAGACCAGCTACCAGCGCCGCCGCTTCGAGCTGCACGGGGTGGTACGCGAAATCATTCTGGCCATGCGCCCCGCCTTGCGCAAGACGCATTGTCAGGTGGTGGACGCGGTGCCCGAGGGCTTGCCGCTGGACAGTTTCCCCGGGCCGCTGGGGCAGGTGCTGATGAACCTCATCAACAACGCCCTCGTGCACGCCTTCGAAGGCCAGGCCGACAAGGTCATCACCGTGACGGCCCGGGCCGTCGGCCCGGCCTGGCTGTCGGTCAGCGTGGCCGACAATGGCTGTGGCATGGCGCCCGAGATTCAAAAGAAGATTTTCGACCCTTTCTACACCACCCGGCTGGGGCAGGGCGGGTCGGGCCTGGGGCTGCACATCGTGTACACCCTGGTCACGGGCCTGCTGGGCGGGCGCATCGAGGTGCAGAGCGCGCCGGCGCAGGGCAGCTGCTTCACCGTGCTGCTGCCGGTGTATGCCCAGCGGGCCGATGCCGATGCCGTTGGCGCCTGAAGTTGACGTGTCTTGCGGCTACTGGGGGTGCGGATTCACGCGCCGTCGCTTAACGCCGCCATACAATATGAGACGCGCATCTTCGAGGGAAACACCATGACGACGCCATCCGTCCTGAACCCCCTGGGTCAGCCCATCGGCCTGCCGCTGGGGGGCTGGCAGCCCCCTGCGCCGCCTTCGCACGAGCCCATGGAAGGGCGTTTCTGCCGGGTCGAGGCGCTCGACCCCGCCCGCCACGCCGAGGCGCTTTTCGCCGAGTACGCGCACGACCGGACAGGTAGGCAGTGGACGTACCTGTCCTATGGCCCCTTCGAGTCGCTGCAGGCCTATCAGGCGTGGCTCGCGCCCGCCGGCCAAAGCCGCGATCCGCTCTTTTTCGCCATCGTCCGCAAGGCGGACGCGCGCCCCGTCGGGGTGGCCAGCTACCTGCGCATCACGCCGCAGAGCGGCTGCCTCGAAGTGGGGCATCTCAGTTTTTCGGATGCGCTCAAGCACACGCCCGTGGCCACCGAGGCCATGGCGCTGATGATGCAGCGGGCCTTTGCGCTGGGCTATCGGCGCTACGAGTGGAAGTGCGACGCCCTGAATGCCGCCTCGCACGCCGCGGCGCGGCGCCTGGGTTTCCGCTACGAGGGCTTGTTTCGCCAGGCCACCGTCTACAAGGGCAGAAGTCGCGATACGGCCTGGTATTCGGTCATCGACAGCGAGTGGCCGCGACTGCGGCAGGCCTACGCCCAGTGGCTGGCCCCTGAAAACTTCACGCCCGACGGGCGGCAGCGCACGCGCCTGAGCGAGCTCACGCACGCGCCCGGGCCGTGATCCCCAGCAGGCCGTCGATGGGTGTCACGGCGCCCAGCGCCCGGGTGCCGCGTGGCGTCGCGCCTGGCCGTGGCGGCGGCCGGGTTCAGGCATATCATGGCGAAATGGCGGTGGGTCTGGCCCTTGCCGCACTACCCGAAAAAGGAGCACACATGCGTAAAACCCTGTCCACGATCTGCCTGGCGTCGGCGTTGTCCGTCTGCCTTGCCGCGCCCGCCTGGTCGTCCGACCTGCTGGGCAGCCTCAAGAGTGAGGCGGCCAAGAGCCTGGGCGGCGCCGACACGTCATCGCAATCAACCTCCGGCCTAGGCGGCCTGCTGGGCGGGGGCGCCACAGGTTCGGCCCTGGGCCTGCCCGGCCTCAGCGATGGCATGGCGGGCAATGCGGCGGGCGTCCTGCAATATTGCATCCAGAACAAATACCTGGGCGGCACCGACGCCACGAGCGTGAAAGACAATCTGCTCAACAAAGTGGGCCTGGGCAGCGCGCAGAAACAGCAGCAGGACACCGGCTACCAGCAGGGGCTGGGCGGCGTGCTGTCGGGTAGCAACGGCTCGTCGTTCGACTTCAGCAAAGTCAAGGGCGAGCTGAAAGACAAGGCCTGCAACTACGTGCTGGAAAATGCCTCGTCGCTGATGTAGGGGCGCTGCGCCCCGGTTCAGCCGGCCGCGTCCGGGCTGGCCTCGCGCCATGCGCCGGGCGCCAGGTCGGCGAGGTTCCAGGGCCCGATACGCATGCGCACCAGGCGCAAGGTGGGCAGCCCCACGGCGGCGGTCATGCGCCGCACCTGGCGGTTGCGGCCCTCGCGGATGACGAGTTCCAGCCAGGTGGTGGGGATGCTCTGGCGAAACCGGATGGGCGGGTCGCGCGGCCAGAGCCGCGGCTCGGTCAGCGGGCGGGCCCGGGCGGGCAGGGTGGGGCCGTCTTTCAGCATGACGCCCGCCCGCAGGCGCTGCAGCTGGGCGTCCGTCGGGATGCCCTCGACCTGCACCCAATAGGTTTTTTCCATCTTGTGGCGCGGGTCGGCGATACGCGCTTGCAGGCGACCATCGTTGGTCAGCAACAGCAGGCCTTCGCTGTCGCGATCCAGCCGTCCGGCGGGGTACACGCCGGGCACCTGGACGCAGTCTTTCAGCGTGGCGCGCCCCTCGTCGTCGCTGAACTGGCTCAAGACCCCAAAGGGCTTGTTGAGCAGCAGCAGGCGCGGCTGCGCGGGCGGCGCCTGCGGGGGCCGGTGGGCGGCGTAGTCGGCGGTGTCCACGGCGCCCAGGCCGGTTGTTCCGTGGGGGCGTGTGTTCATGGTGATGTCCTTGGTCGCATACCCGCGGACACCGCCGCGCACGTTGCGCCGATGCCGCCCGTGGGTGATGTTCAGGCGTTCAGCGAGGCGCAGTCGATGACGAAGCGGTACTTCACGTCGCCCTTGAGCATCCGCTCGTAGGCGGTGTTGATCTGCTCGGCGCGAATCATTTCAATGTCCGCGACGATGCCGTGTTCGGCGCAGAAGTCGAGCATTTCCTGGGTTTCGGGGATGCCGCCGATCATCGAGCCCGCCAGGCTGCGGCGCTTCGTGATGAGCTTGAACACCGTGGGCGAAGGGTGCGGCGAAGCCGGCGCGCCCACCAGCGTCATCGTGCCGTCGCGCTTGAGCAGGGAGAAGAACGGATCGAGGCTGTGCGGGGCCGCCACCGTGTTGAGAATGAAATCCAGGCTGTCGGCGTGCGCCGCCATCTCGTCCGGGTTGCGCGAGACGACCACCTCGTGGGCCCCCAGCGCGTGGGCCGCCTCGCGCTTGGATTCGGACGTGGTGAAGGCCACCACGTGCGCCCCCATCGCGTTGGCCAGCTTGATGCCCATGTGGCCCAGGCCGCCGATGCCGACCACGCCCACCTTGTGGCCCGGCCCCACCTGCCAGTGGCGCAGCGGCGAATAGGTGGTGATGCCGGCGCACAGCAGCGGCGCCACGGCGGCCAGCTGCGCCTCGGGGTGATGGACGTGCAGCACGTAGCGCTCGTGCACCACGATCTGTTGCGAATAGCCGCCCAAGGTGTGGCCGGGGGCGTCGGGTGTCGCCCCGTTATAGGTGCCGACCATGTGGTCGCAGTAGTTTTCCAGCCCTGCTTCGCAATCGGCGCAGTGCTTGCAGCTGTCGACGATGCAGCCTACCCCGACCAGGTCGCCGACCTTGTGGCTGGACACCTGCGCGCCCACGGCCGCGACGCGGCCCACGATCTCATGGCCGGGCACGCAGGGGTAGAGCGTGCCGGCCCATTCGGAACGCACCTGGTGCAGGTCGGAGTGACAGACGCCGCAGTAGGCGATGTCGATGCGCACGTCGTGTGCGCCCGGCGTGCGGCGCGTGATGGTGAGTGGCTCCAGCGGGAGGTTGCCCGCACGGGCGCCATAGGCGTTGATGGTCATGGTGTTGCTCCTTGTGTGGTGGTCATCGGCAAAGCCCCGCGTCGGCGGCAAGGGCGTCCCGGCGGCCACTTTGCTATGTTATGCCAATCGCCATCCGGGCGTGGGGACGGTGGCCGACGTGTGGTGTCACCGTGCGGCGCCGCCGGGCTGGGCCGCTTGCACTACAATTTTCCAATGAACGACAGCAGCCAATGGATCCATCAAATACGGGCCTGGGCACACGAGCTGGGTTTTTCCCACATCGGTGTCTCGGGGGTGGATTTATCCTCGGCCGAGCCGCAGTTCCTGCAGTGGCTGGCCAATGGCTACCATGGCGACCTGCACTATATGGAACGCCACGGTCTCAAGCGCACGCGCCCGGCCGAGCTCGTCCCCGGCACGGTCAGCGTCATCACGGCGCGCATGCCCTACCTGCCGCGTGATACCGCGCCCGACTGGCAAGAGCGCGAGCGTGCGCGGCTGTCCCGGCCCGACGAGGCCGTGGTGTCGCTCTACGCCCGGGGTCGCGACTATCACAAAGTGGTGCGCGGGCGTCTGCAAAAACTGTGCGACCGCATCGAAGAACTGGTCGGCCCGTTTGGTCATCGCGTGTTTTCCGATTCGGCACCGGTGCTGGAAAAAGAACTGGCCAGCCGCAGCGGTCAGGGCTGGCGCGGCAAGCATTCGCTGGTGCTGTCGCGCGACGCGGGGTCGATGTTCTTCCTGGGCGAAATCTACGTGGATTTCGCGCTCGAACCCACCGAGCCGGTGAGCGCGCACTGCGGCACCTGCACCGCCTGCATCGACGTCTGTCCCACGCAGGCCATCATTGCGCCCGGCGTCGTGGACGCGCGCCGCTGCATTTCGTACCTCACCATCGAAAACCACGGCCCCATTCCCGAAGAGCTGCGCCCGCTCATGGGCAACCATATCTACGGCTGCGACGACTGCCAGACGATCTGCCCCTGGAACAAATATGCGCAGACCACCGAAATCCCCGATTTCGACGAACGCTCGCCCCTGGTGGGCCGCCAGCTTGTCGATCTCTTCGCCTGGGACGAGGAAACCTTCCTCAAGCGCACCGAGGGTGGGCCGATCCGGCGCATCAATCACGAGCGCTGGCTGCGCAACATCGCCGTGGCGCTGGGCAACGCGCTGCGCGAAGCCGACGACGAACAAGCCCAGGTACTGCGTGCCGCCTTGCAAAGCCGCGCCGACCACGAAAGCCCCCTGGTGCGCGAGCACGTGGCCTGGGCGTTGGCGCAGCGGTGAGCGCTGGTTCGTCAGGGTTTTCGCGTGTATGCCTGTGCGATTTCGATGAAGTTGCGTGCGCGTCGTGTCAGATGCACCCCGCGTGGCCAGGCTAGAAGCACGTCCAGGCGTGGAAAGTTCTCTTTGATGTTTTGCAGTCAGGGCCAGCTGTACCTGCTGGGCTGACGCGCACAGCAAGCTGAGGCTTAATGGCCGATGGCTGACGCAAGCCACGGCCCATTATGCTGGTTCGGTACGCAATTTTGCAGGCACCGCCTCGAGGAGTCCGCGATGCGATACGTTGCAGCTGCCTTTTCATGCGTCGCTCTTGGCGCCGGCGCGCAGGCCCAGTCCCTCGATTGGCAAGGCCTTCTTCAACACGGAGTGAATGAGGCAATCCGCTCCATCCAGACCCCACAGCAGGCCCCGGCACCTACACCTGCCCCGGCTCGCAAGTCGGCACCTGCGTCGGCTACACCCCAGTCTTCCAGTTCGACGACGCGGCCTTCCACAGCCCGTCCGGTGCAGGCCCGCCAGACAAGTCCATCCAAGCAGACCGGCTCGACATCAGCGCCGTCCACCGCGCGTGAAACCGTCAACGCGCGCCTCGTGGACAACCTGGGGGTGACGCCAGCCGAGTTCCAGCGCTTTTTCGATCGCTTGAAAACCGAGGTCGCGGCCGGCAACCGCAAGGCACTCGCAAACATGGTGCATTACCCGCTGGGCGTCGGCGGCAGCGAGATCAAGGTGTTCACGAGGGCGGATTTCCTGACCCATTACGATTCGATCTTTACCCCTTCCGTTGTGGCTGCCGTCCGGGATCAGGCCTACGAGACCCTGTTCGTGCGCGACACCGGCGCCGCCTTTGGCGACGGCTTGCTATGGGTGTCGGGCAGCTGCATGGACTCGGGCTGTGCGAGGCGTGCCCTCAAGGTGATTGCCGTCAATCCGCCCGATGACGAAAGGACGGTGCAGCCGCCGACCGCCGTCCGGCCAAGCGCTGGCAAGGACGTGCTTCTCGGTAACTCGTTGCCCGAAGGCGCGCCAGGCAGTTCTGGCCCTTGCCGAGAGCTGCCTCCGGTCACTGGCTCGATCACCGTTGCCGGTTCGGTTCCGCCCGACGATGTGCACTGCTACCGGCTGGTTGGGCACAGTGGGCAGACGGTACACATCGAATTGAAATCGCTCAATACGGGCTTCACGATCGAGCCGTTGGCTGACAATCGCAGCGACCGGACCTTCAAGGCCAAGAACCAGCCCTACGATATTCTGCTGGGCCAGACCCTGCGCAGCGTGAGTGACGACTATTACGAAATGCGTGTCACGGTCAGGTGCGCGCCGGGCACCCTTACAGCCAGGGGGCCAGGGTTTTGTCCGCGGTGTCCGCCCAGCCCTTGTTGGCCGACGGGTTGGCGGGGCTGGGATGCAGCAAGTAGGCCGTTGGCACCCGGCCGTCCGTGATGATCTGCGCGCGGCCATGGGCAAAGCGCCCGATTCCGACCACCACGCGTGGCTGGATGACGTGGATCACGGCATCCAGCGCGGCGTCGCAGATACCAAACAGCGGGTCGCGCTCGGCCTTGTGCAGTTGTTCGGGGATCAGGTTGCGGTTATTGCGCAGGAACAGCAAAGGGCAGTAGTTCCAGACGAAAATGTCCTGGAAGAAGCGCTCGGGGCCGCCGAAACGCCGCTGCGCCCAACCCCAGAACCGGTCGCCGCTGCCTTCGCTGCGATGGCAGGCAAACCCCGCGATAGGGTACTTTTCGTGCTGGCTGGGCAGCGGGCCGCCCAGCGGTTTTTCGATCCCCAGCCAGTCGCGCGCCATGGCGACTTCGCCAAAAGGCACGCCGGTCTGGGCCATGCCCCATGGGCCGGGGTTCATGCCCACCAGCAAGATCCGGTGCTGGCGGCTGCCGTATCGCTGCAGGTATTCGCGGTGTGCCGACCACATGTAGATCAGCGGGTTGTAAACGTGGCTGGCACTGGGAAATGACAGCACTTGCAGGCTGCCTGCCAGCACGCGCGCGATGGCGGTGCTGGCGTTATCGGTATCTGGGGCGGAAATTGCGGTCATGGGGTCTGCTGTGGGGGAGACCAGAATCGGTCTCGGTGCTGCCGGTTGCAGCTCGAGAGCCATTGTGGTGCCGTGGGCAGCGAATTGCAATGCGGACGCCGCAGGTATGGGCGATGTGGTTCAGAACATGGGCCGGGCCGATTTCTGGGTGGCCTGGATCCTGCCGTAGGCCGCGTCATGGTTGGCCTGGTAGGCTTGCGTATAGGCTCCGATGTCGGTCAGCGTTTGCTCCACCAACCAGTCCACCGGGACGGTCTTGTCGCGTATTGAAGCCGGGTTGGGCGCGGGGTAAGGGCGCACGTCCGCTGTCAGGACAGGCCCGCACAACGATGCGTTTTGCTGCTCGTAGTGCGGGTTGAACGGGTTGAAATAAGGGCCTGGCAGCCTGGCTTCCATCATCGGCTTGCCGTCCTGTTGCTTGAGATCGGCTGGCTTGCCATGATCTGTCCAAGCTTCCGAGATGGGCCGTTCGGGGGCGCTGAAATCGCACGAGGCGCCCTGTGTATACCACCGAAGCGGCAGACTTTGCCGTGCCTGATTGGTAGGGTCTCCGTATTTTTCAAGCAGTGCGGTGCTGATGACGTCTTTAGGCGTCGTGTTGATGGCCATGTATATCTGCCGCCATACTCCCAAAACCTTGCCTGCCGCGAGGGGCGGCTCGTCGATGAGCGCGATGAGTTCCCGCTGGTCTCTGGAAACAAACAGCTTGCCCGCTGTCATGGGGGTCGGCAGGCCCGACTGTTGCCCCGTATCGGATGCGCGCCTGCCTTCCAGCACCTGGCCGACGTCCATGTGCTTGCGGATGATGGCTTCGGCTTCGTCGAACGGCATGCCGAGTTGAACCCCGACGATGTCCTGGCCGTAGGGGCCCGCAGGCACGCGATAATCGTCGTCCAGGGCGGGCACTGCCTGTGCCGCCGCGGTCAGACTTTGGATCGACAGCCTGGGGTCGGGCGGCTGGCGCCCGATTTCTGTCGTACGGTTCCGGTCGACCGAAAAATAGACGATTTCTTTCAGCGTGGCCTCGAGAATGATCGCTTGATGATCCCGGTCGCTGCGAGAGAGCTTGTGCCTGTCGACGAAGTCGGGCGGCAGCAGATCCGTGTAGTGCGGCTCCCTGGGCACGATGCGCGCTGCGGTGATGTCGAGCGTGACCTCTGCCTTGAACGTCTTGCCGCCTTGCTTGGACGGCGGCGGAACGCCGTCCTGGAGATGCAGGTACAGGGCCGCCAGTTCGGGGTGGTCGGGGACATAGCCGTTCAAGCCGCAGGCCTCGCCGATCTCGATGTATCGATCCGAGACTCCAATCGCAAAATCAAGCATTTGCAGGCGCTTCAATTGCTGCATCCGTTCGTCTTTTGTCAGATATCGTGAACCGGCCCGCTCTGGGCGCACGCGCAGAGATTCACTTCTTTGCTCCCGAATGATTGTGTTGCGCTGGGTGTTTTCGGCCGCGTCGGACGCCTGGCGTATTTTCGTGGCGGCCTGGTTTCTTTGAGGGAGGCGGGATGAATTGCCCAGGTTGGCGGCCGCCGCCGTGCAGCGCATCTCGCGCCATGAGCTGCCGTCCAACGCCACTTTCAGCTGCCACGGGGCGTCGGCCAGGGCTGCCGCTGTCCATGCCTTGAATTGGGAGGCCACCTTGGGCAGGTCTTGTGGTTCGGGGGCGCGTCGTCCCTTGATATAAAACGCGCCGCCGAAGGGTGCCGTGGGGGCTTGTTCAAAACGCCAGCGGCGCAAGGCGGCAGCGCTTGCAGCTGCCTCGGGCAGTTGATCCCCGAGCGCCTTGAAGACCAGCATATCCAGTACCGCGGGGCTGAGCGCAAGTGGGCCGTCGTGGCGTGGCGGCGTTGGCGGCGCGCTGGTCTGGGCGAAGACGCCTGCCAGCTTTTTGACATCGGCAAAATCACGTTGGGCAAGAACTCCTTGCTGGTTTTCAAGGCGCATGTGCAGCGGTTCGAGCTCGATGAGAAAGCCTGCTTGCCCATTGTCGCGGGTGATGGGCTTGATGCTTTCGAGCCGAAACACGGACTTTTGGCGCATGCGTGTCTTGGATGCGGACAAGGTCGTGCTGGGAACCTCGAGCGTATACAGGTCGAGCTGATCGGGGCCAGTCAGCAGAAGGTCGATGTTGTAGCGGGACGCATAGGCGATCTGGTCTTGGCGCAAGTGGTTTGCATCGATCGCTTTGTCGAAGGTGTTTTGCGGCAGGCGCCGACCGCCGAATGCCCGCAAGGTGGTGACTGCGGCTTTGCTGTTGGTGTCAGGATAGATGTCTAGACCGAGTTCGACCTCGTCTGGCAGCCCGGCCAGGTAGGCCGCCACCCAGCGCTCGATCTTTGGCTGATGCGCGGTGTCATATTGGCTCGAGTCGCGTGGGAAGACGGGCAGTCTTGAGTCATCGTTTGACAAGGCCTTTTCAGGTGGATTGGCATAGAACTGCACATCCCGCTGCTTGAGCTGCCCGAACAACGATTCCCAATATTTTTGCGTGTCGGCGTCGTGATTCGCTGGATGGGAAACGCGTTGTGCCAGGACGAAAATCTCGTCGAGTGCCACGGGTGACGGGATCTTGAGGCGTGCCGGGATTTCGCCGCGAACGAAGGCCCCGAAGTCGGGGGGGAGCGTGTAGTCGTGAATGGGCTTGTCAAGGTCGGGGCCGTACAGGCCCACAGACACCAGTTGCGTGTTGATGCGCCGCGCGTCGTAATCGACACCCAGGATGTCCAGGACTGCCACGACGTTGAGGTCACGGGTGTTGGTGACGGGATCGCCACGGGTTTTCGGATACGTAAATGACGCAATCTTTTCGAGGAGCTGGCGCGCGGCATCGGCCGTGATGGGCAATGTGGGCTTGGGCCAAAGCCCCGCCAAAACGGGCTGCAGGCCGCCATTGCGGGATGTGTCGCGAAAGCCGTAGTCAAAGGCCCACGACAGGCTTTTGTTGAACGTGAATTGCGCTTTGGCCGCGTCATATTGGTCGAGCGATACCCGGTGAATCAGCGCGATCCGAAAGGGTGCCGACGGAGCGGACGATTTCAGGAGTTCGAGATTTTGCGCATAGAAATTCCGGTACGAGTCCTGAGTCTCGAATTCGTTGTTGCCCTGAAAACATTTCGAATCCGAGAGCCCTTTCGATATGTAAGCCTGCTTGGCCTGCTCGGTGAAATACCTTGAAATCAGGCTGCATTCCTGTTTTTTGAGCGCAGAGGGTTCCCCTTTGGCCAATTTGGGGGCTTCGTGCGCAAAGGACATCAGTTCGAATGCGTTCCTTTGCCAGGTGTCGGGCCATATTGGCACACCCTTGAAATAATTGAAGGTGATGGGCTGGATGCCCGGGGGCGGCGTAGCCAGTTTGCGCAGGCCGACGCTTTTTGTTGCGTCGGTGGCCAAGGGGATCCGTTCCGTTGTGGCTGTGTCGGACGAGACGCTGACAGGCCGTATCTCTTGCGCCGACGGCATCGACTGCGCCGGGGCGGGCGCGGTGGTCACGGCGGTGCCACCTGTGTGCCGGTGTATGGCGGCCAGCGTGGCCGCTGTGCTTTTGTCGACCCTGGCCGTCACAGGCAGGCCATTGTCACGTTGAAAGGCGTTCAAGGCGGCGATCGTTTTAGGGCCTGCCGACCCGTCGGGCACGCCGGTGTCGTAGCCCATGTCATTGAGCATCTGTTGGGTTTGCTGGATTTCAACGCGTGAGAGTGTCGGGGCGGGGGCCGGGGCGCGTTGCTGCGGGTAGGGCTGCGGCGCTGGCGTGTGTGTCGGCGGTGGCACATATACGGGGGGCGGCGTGGGCCGTTGTTGCGTCAGCGGCGGGATGATGATTCTCAACAAGTCATTGAGGTTTTGTGCTCTCGCGTTTGGCACGCTTGTTATCAGCAAGGCCAGGCCAGCCGCCAACAGCCATCGTGGCCGCCGCGGAAAACATGCGGCCTGTTCATGGCGCCATCCGGTCTTTGTCGCCTGCATACGTGCCCTCCTTTGGGTGGACTGCACGCGTAGCAAACGATGTGCCCGCCTTTGCAATCACGCCTGGGCTGGATATGGAGTTGTTTTTTCGCAGTGTAGGGGACGGGAAATCAGCCCAGCCATAGGCCGAAAGACCCGGCGTACGGGATTGTCTTAGGTCTTTCGGCCCATGGCCGACATGGCAGGGACGAAAAAAGACGGCCGCTGATCATCGCCTATGACGTGACTGAAAATGGCGCGATCATGCCGAGGTCGAAGTGAGGCCTGCCTGTCTCGGGATCGGGGACGTAGCAGACCGCGAAGTAGTCTCCGTTCGCGAGATTCAGCACGGCCCAGTTGACGGATGCCGGGTTCATCGGGGCGACACCCGCGACGGCGGTAAATGGCGCGGCATGGGCCGTGGCCGAACTGGCATCCGCGCCGGTTGCCGCCGTGGGCTTGGTGGGCGGCGCCATCAATATGGCCTTGGCCTGTTCGAAAGAAACGCCGGGTGCAAGACGGTTGAGTACCATTTCATGCAGTTGCGCCCCGGTGTCCAGAACCTTCCAGAGGTGTTGGCCCCCCCGGATTTGGCGCGGCAGCTGATCGAAAGCGAAATCGACCAGATCGATGGTGAGGTCGGCCGCGGGGGCGTCTTCCGCGTGCGCGGCTTCTGTGACTGTCAGAGCCGCCAGCATGCCCATCTTGTAGTGGGGCATGCCCTGTGCGTCGGGGACGATGCAGATGACGACGTATGCGCCAGGGAGCAGGTTGATGATGACGGTCGATGCCTGGCCGTGATCCACGCTGCCCGGCCCGCCTATTGAAGACGACATGGCAAACAGCGCGGCAATATCCTGCTGCTTTGCGGCGCGCATGAAGTCGGCCGTCGTTGTCCCCGTGTTCAGCCGCATGAACATCGCGTGGTGCTCTTCGGCGCCCTCGTTGCGCAGCGTGATTTCTGTGTACCCGGCGGGAACCCGACGAGGCAGCTCGAATGCGTAGTCTTTGGCGGTCACTGCCAGCTTGTGGTAGCCCGTGTTTGGGTCGCCCGGGTGCGTTTCGGCTGCCCGCACGCCGCGCCCGACAAATACGGCAGCCAAACCGATGGCGCCCATGCGCATCAGCGCGGCCCGACGGGTCGAGAGCGCGTGCCGCGCGTCGAGACGCAGTGCGTCGTCATTGCCGCCAGCCATGTCATCTCCTGGTGAGTACACCGATGTAATTTGGATTGCGGCTTGTTGACAGGCAGTCCGCGCAGTCTGACCGCATGCTTGAACCTTCAAGAAAGTTTGTTCCCGTCGTGATTCCTTGTCAATATTCGGCCCTCGTCCGCTGCGTGCCTGCCGCCAATGGTGGGCAGTCTCAAAAATCGTGTGCATGGCATATGCGCGTGACATTTGCATCACGTTGACCACGCACCCAGGCGGGTTCATGTGTAAGCTGGCCCGTCAGCGCACAATGCGTGTCCAGGAGGCCATCCGAGATGAACGATCAGACCGAACTTGACGCCCTGAAATCCGCGATGCAGGAAGCCACGGATTTCAGCCTTGTGTGGCATCAGTTTTTTGATTTGGCCAGTTCGCCTGGCTTCGTCGATGCGTCCGACCCCGGCCAGCTGGAATTCCTGGTGCCTGTGCTCAATGCGATTTTCGACGCTGGTGGAGCAGGGGCCCCGCGCACGTTTCAGGCGCCCATCGTGCTTCGCTATCGGGATAGCGATTTTTATCATGGCTCCGTAGACTGTCCTGAACACATGGGCGCGTTCATTTATTTCAAGCAGATTGATCAAGGGATGCTGGCCTTGACAAATGTCCGGTCGTTGGCGAGCACCTTTTTCAGGTTTGCCTTGGCTTCAGTTGATCACCGATGCGCGGTTGTCCTGCCGGATCAGCAACAGGATGGGCCTGTCGAGCATTGACCTGAGTCAGATAAGCAGCAAGGGACGTAAGCCTGCATGGAAATTGAGCTTTTTCAAAAGTAGTTGGTGTCGATGGAACGGTTTAGGGGTAACGCCCGCGTCAGCCCGTTGGGCGATGACCTCGGCAGCTGTTTGTCCGTGTGCGGCGTAGTGCAGCTTATTTTGCACGGTTTTGAAAAACAGCGTACTGGCCTGGGCTTTGGGATCGTAGTCCACACTGGTGGCGTAAAGATCCAGAACCTGTCGGTAGAGGACTTTTTCGCTAGAGCGTATGTCGCGGATGCGATCCAGCAATTCCTTCCAGCAGCTGCCGCCGCCCAAGTTCTTTAGGCGGGCGTCGTCCATGGTGAAGCCCTTGACCAGATACTCGCGTACCCGCCCGGTGGGCACGGAATAGGGCGTCGACTGCGCTTGTCGATCAGTTCCAGGTTGCCGATCCCTACCCAGTCAGGGGCGGCCTGATGGTGATCGCTGCTGCAGTAAAGTCCGTTCTTCAGTATCCATGGGAGGTTATCCCGGTGGACGATCCGCCAGATCAGGGCTTTCTGTGGGTTCAGACTGGCGCGATAGTCAGCCACGATATTTTGCGGCCAAGTGCTTTCGGACTTCCACTACGGACCGCGCCCGCTCAGGGGCATCCTTCAGTGCCTGGGCTACCGGAACCACCTGCTCACGCAGCCAGGCGTCTACGGCTTGGTCGTAAGCCTCCGGTCAGTAAGGTCTGTCGCACGCTGGGCGTGGATGCCGTAGAACTTGCGTCGTGCGTGCGCCCAGCACCCGGCCACTGGCAGCAAGTGCGCGTGAGGCGTTAGCCGGAGCACCCCCAATATTGCATTGATCCCAAAATGGGACTATTATCCTCCCATGAGAGTGATCGCCGTCAGCACCCTGCGAAAGTTCTGGGAAAGCCATCCCAGTGCAGAGCAGCCGCTCAAGGCTTGGTTTGACGAAGCCCTCCAGGCCAAGTGGCTGCAGCCAGCCGATATCAAGGCTCAATATCGCCATGCCAGTGTGCTCAAGAATCGGCGGGTCGTCTTCAACATCAAAGGCAACGATTATCGGCTCATCGTTGCCATCGCCTATAAGTTGGGTATCGTCTATATCAAGTTCATCGGCACGCACGCTGAATACGACAAGGTCGATGTTGAAACTGTGGAAATGGAGTGAACCATGGAAATCCGTCCTATCCGTACTGATGTAGACTACAAGGCCGCGTTGAAGGTCATCTCCGGCCTGGTGGAACATGACCCAGACATCGGCACTCCGGATGGAGACCGTCTGGATGTGTTAACGACACTCGTGCAGGCGTATGAGGCCACAAATTTTCCAATGGATCTGCCTGATCCGGTCGAGGCTATTAAGTTTCGTATGGAACAGGCGGGGCTGACTGCAAAGGATCTGGAACCCATGATTGGCCAGCGTAACCGCGTCTACGAGATTCTCAATCGCAAACGGTCGCTGACCCTGCCGATGATCTGGCGGCTGCATAAGGGCCTTGGGATACCGGCAGAGAACTTGATCCAGCCAGTTGCTTTGCATGGATGAGTTTCGGATGCACAATCCCCCGCACCCGGGCAGTCTGCTGAAGGAAGATATGCTGCCCGCATTGGATCTCACCGTCACAGAGGCTGCCGCGCAGCTAGGCGTGTCGCGCGTGCAGTTTTCCCGGTTCATCAACGGACGGTCTGGCGTGACGCCAGAGCTTGCACTGCGGTTGGCCAAGTGGATTCCCGCCCCGACAGCCATCATGTGGTTGCAGATGCAGGCCGATTATGGCTTGTGGCAGGCCGAGCATTCCGGGCGTGTGCTGGATGTGACGGCAGCGCAGCATCATGCGCATGCGTAGCCAGATGCGAGACCGGGCAATCGGCTGACGACCGGCTGCCCAGTGCTTTTTTCCAGTTGCAGGCGGGCCGCCCGCCTTGGCGGTTTGTACGCCTTCGACGACCACCGTGGCGCTTTCAGCCGGGCCCTGTGGGTTGCGCACCAGCCTTGCCGGTGTGATCGACAACGACTTACACTGTATTGCAGTTGCTATGCAAGAGTCCGAGGACAGTATGAAAACCGCCACATTTCCACCGCTCAGGGTTGACCCGCAGTTGCGCCAAGACACTGAAAACGTCTTGCGCGACGGGGAAAGTCTGTCGCAGTTCATCGAACAAGCCGTCCGCAGTCAGGTTGAGCTACGCAAAGCCAATGAAGCTTTCCTGGCGCGTGGCTTGGCCTCGAGCGGACGAGCCCGGCAGACTGGTCGCTATGTCGACGCCGATGTGGTGTTGGAGAAATTGCACGTCAAGTTGGATGCGGCTAAGGTGCGTACCAGTCGCTCATGAGCTATACCGTTCGTTTTACGGAGGAAGCCGAGGCGGATTTGGTGAGGCTGTACGAATTCTTATTAGAGCAAAACCCGCACAGCACGGAGTTGGCTGAGCGAGCCTTGGCGCGTATTGCCCAGGCGATCGATTTATTGAAGCTGTTTCCGTTTACATGCCGCAAGGCATCAGCCCACGCTCCTTATTTGCGCGAACTGGTGATCTCGTTTGGCGCCGCTGGATATGTGGCACTTTTCGAGATCGAGCCCCACGACGTCGTGACGATACTGGCCGTGCGGCATCAGCGCGAGTCAGACTACCATTGAGATGCGCTGCTTGAAGTAGATCCGTCTGCCAATTCCTGGTGTCGCTTGACAGACCTCTGGAAACCCACCTGCCCTCCAGACAACAAAAAACCCAACGGAGAACCGTTGGGTTAGATGTAACTGGTGGTGGAGTAGGCCCCTGGATCACAACTCGTTTTCCATGCGAAATGAGCATGATTGGAACTGTTGGGTGGTAGGGATAGTTTCTAGAAAACGTTGCGTGTTGCGCAACGTGCGGTTACGATGGGAATGATCAAGTCATTTCGTCACAAGGGCCTGCGCCATTTCTTCAAGACGGGTAGTGCCGCAGGCATCCAGGCAGGCCATGCCAAGCGTTTGCGCATGCAGCTGACTGCCCTGGATACGGCGACCACGATTGATGACATGGATCTGCCTGGTTTTCGCCTGCATCCGCTCAAGGGCGACCAAAAGGGTCGCTGGGCCGTGACTGTCAACGGGAACTGGCGCGTGACGTTTGAGTTTGCCGATGGTGATGCGTATGTCATCGACTATGAGGATTATCACTGATGAACATGTACAACCCTCCCCATCCTGGCGAGTTCATTACCGAGGTTTATCTCGCGCCTTACGGGGTCAGCACGCGGGCGCTGGCGTCGCGTCTGGATGTTGCGCCATCGACGGTCAGTCGGGTGCTCAAGGGCACCAGCCGCGTGACCCCTGACATGGCCCTGCGTCTGTCCAAGGCGCTTGGCCGCAGTGCCCAAAGCTGGCTGGCGATGCAGGATGCGCATGACCTCTGGGTGGCCCAGCGGCACTTGGATCTGTCTGGCGTCAGTAGGCTGGAATTGGCCGAAGCCTGATCCGATGCCTTTTATGCAGATCCACAATCCACCTCACCCAGGCAGCCTGCTGAAAGAAAGGGTTCCCAGCATTGTGGAGTCAGCAATAGCTTGGGCGAGTTGTCAATCGTCGATATCAATTACAAATGGTAGTATCTTTCCCTGACGTGGGTTGTGCGTTGCCGTAAACGGCGTCGCGCGTTCCTGTAATTCAATACTGAGGGGATCAATATGGTGAAGATGATGGTTGGGGCCGTGGCCCTTGTGGCGCTTGCAGGTTGCTCGACTTATTCGGTCAGTAGGTATGCCATTTCTGCAGATAACGTCGTGGCGTTGCGGTCATTGCAGGGGCAGAAGGTAGGTGTCGGCGAGTTCACATCATCACCGAAGAATGAGAAAACAGGGGCGGATCTTGCTGAGATCATGTGTAGGGGCGTCGGCCCGATCAAGACGCCAGATGGGGAGTCGTTTGCGAGCTACATCAAGAAGGCGATGGTCGACGAGATGAAGATGGCTGAGATCTACGCGCCCGACGCAGCCACTGCGATTTCAGGCAATCTTGACGCTATTGATTTTTCATCGGCAGGAGGTCACTGGGACATGCGGCTAACGCTGAAGTCGAGCAATGGCAGGTCAATGAGCCTGACGGAGTCTTACCCCTACACCACAAGTTTTTACGGAGAGACCGCCTGCAATCAGACGGCCCAGGCGCTTATGCCTGCCGTGCAAGATTTGGTTGGTAAGGCGGTGAGATCACCTGAGTTCAAGACTTTGGTAGCCCAGTGAGGAACTACCGGCTTGAAGGTATCCCCGGTTTTCTGGTCAGCCTTCTTCGGGTTCAGCGAAAGATATTCTTTGCTCCACTGCTCGAAAGCCTCAGACAGTACGGGCAGTTCTTCGCGGCGGGTCTTCGTGGCCTCTTCGGTGGCGCGTTCCTTGGCCTCTTGGTGGGTCAGTGCATCCGCCTTCGGCAGGTCAACAGCTTGGCCCCAGTCCTTACGGTGTCCGGGAGGTATTCACTGGCGGGGCGCTTGGTGTCCCCGGTGATTGCCAAGTATTCATTGATGGCCTCAGCGTCTTCTGCCCAGTGCGCCATGACATCAGCGGCCCAGCGATCAGCCAGCTTCGGGGCATCGTCAGCGATCAGGACGGGCACCCCTGCAAGTTCAGCCTGTGCGGCCTTGAAGGCTTGGCAGCTTTCTGCATAGGCCACGGCGAAGCGTTCACAGGCGATTGTGAAGTCTCGTGTGCGCAGGGATTCTTTCCAGTCGCTGCCCGTTTGATGATTGGCTGTATGGCTTTGGGGATGCGGCGGCGTAGGTAATAAATACCGCTGGCGAGGTCTTTTTGAGGGGTTGCCATGGTGCCCATGTGTACCTGTCCTGTGTACCTATGAGGGACATGGAAGGTTTTCTAGGGGAATGAGCTTTGAAGAAACACCAGTTAAATCAATGATTTAGATCAACTGGTGGCCCGGGGCGGAATCGAACCACCGACACAAGGATTTTCAATCCTCTGCTCTACCGACTGAGCTACCGGGCCAAGACGGTGAATCATACACGATATTTCTGCCGTGTGCAGGCAGGCTGCACGCAAAGGTGGCCCAAGTAGGGGCGGCAGACCTATAATAGCCAACATCATCACGTGCAAAGTGTTCTTGCGGCATGTCCGTTGACGTCCTGACTTTCGGCCTAAACCATGTTTCCGCGCCCGTCTCGGTGCGCGAGCGCGTGTCGTTTCCGATCGAACTCCTCAAACCGGCGCTGGCGGCCCTGCGGTCTACCTTCGGCGCGTCCGTGCGCGAAGCGGCCATCCTGTCCACCTGTAATCGCACCGAAATCTACTGTGCAGCCGATCCTGGCATCAGCACGCAGCTGCCCGCCTGGTTGGCCGATTTCAACCGCCTCGAAGCCGGGCAGCTCACGCCGCACCTCTACCAGTATCAGCGCAACGACGCCGTGCGCCATGCCTTTCGCGTGGCCAGCGGCCTCGATTCCATGGTGCTGGGCGAACCGCAAATCCTCGGGCAGATGAAAAACGCCGTGCGTGCCGCCGAACAGGCGGGCACGCTGGGTACGCTGCTGCATCAACTCTTTCAGCGCACGTTTTCGGTCGCCAAAGAAGTCCGCTCGCAAACCGCCATTGGCGCGCACTCCGTGTCCATGGCTGCGGCCGCGGTACGCTTGGCCGAGCGTGTGCTGGGCGATCTGTCCGCGTCCAACGTGCTGTTCATCGGCGCGGGCGAAATGATCGAACTCTGTGCCACCCACTTCGCCGCGGTGCAACCCCGCCAGGTGGCTGTGGCCAACCGCACCATCGAACGCGCCGAGCTGCTGGCATCCCAGTTTGATGCGCGCACGCTCAAGCTGTCTTCATTGCCCGAACACCTGGCCGAATTCGACGTGGTCGTCTCCTGTACGGCCTCATCCCTGCCCATCCTCGGCCTGGGGATGGTGGAAAGGGCTGCGCGCTCGCGCCGCCACCGTCCCATGGTGATGGTCGATCTGGCCGTGCCGCGCGACATCGAACCCGAAGTCGGGCGCTTGGCCGATGTCTATCTATATACGGTAGACGATCTGGGGCGCATGGTGCAGTCGGGCACGGATGCCCGCCGCGCCGCCGTGGTGCAGGCCGAAGCCATCATCGAGGCGCGCGTGCAGCACTTCATGCACTGGCTCAGCAACCGCGCCATCGTGCCCGCCATCATCGATTACCAGCAAAGCGCCGATGCCCTGCGCCAGGCCGAACTCGACCGCGCGCGGCGCATGCTGGCGCGCGGCGACGACCCCGACGCCGTGCTCGAACACCTGGCCTACAGCCTCACGCACAAATACATGCACGGGCCGCTGGCGGCGCTCAACCGCAGCGAAGGGGCCGAGCGCAAGCAGCTGCTGTCCCTGCTGCCGCGCCTCTTGCCCGAATCCGGCGCGCGCCGCCGGTAGCGTCCCTCCCGCGTTTGCCTTCTTCGGGCGTGTTGCCTTCCGGCACGCCTGCCGTTTTTTTCAAGATTTCACCCAAGCCCCGGAACCCCCATGAAAAGCTCGATGCGCAGCCGCCTGGAACAGCTCAGCCACCGTCTGGCCGAGATCGACGCCATGCTGGCCGAGCCCGACAGCGCGAGCGACATGGATCGTTTTCGCAAGCTGTCGCGCGAGCGCGCCGAACTCGAGCCCGTGGTGCGGGTGTTCGAGTCCTGGGAGCGCGTCGTGGGCGACCAGGCCACCGCGCGCGAGATGCTGGCCGACCCTGACATGAAGGCCCTGGCCGAAGAGGAACTGGCGGGCGCCGACGAGCGCATTGCGCAGCTGGAATCCGAGTTGCAGATTCTGTTGCTGCCCAAAGACCCGGATGACGACCGCAGCGTGTTTCTGGAAGTCCGCGCGGGCACGGGGGGCGACGAGAGCGCCCTGTTTGCCGGCGACTTGTTGCGCATGTATTCGCGCTACGCCGAAGTGCGCGGCTGGCGCGTCGAACTGATGTCCGAAAGCGCCTCCGAACTGGGCGGCTATAAAGAGGTCATTGCCCACATCGAGGGCGATGGCGTCTATGGCCGCCTGAAGTTCGAGTCGGGCGCGCACCGGGTGCAGCGCGTGCCCGAAACCGAATCCCAGGGGCGCGTGCATACGTCAGCGTGCACCGTGGCCATCATGCCCGAGGCCGATGCCCAGGCCGCCGTGCAGATCAATCCCAACGACTTGCGCATCGACACGTTTCGCGCCAGCGGCGCGGGCGGCCAGCACATCAACAAGACCGATTCGGCGGTGCGCATCACCCACCTGCCCACGGGGCTGGTGGTCGAGTGCCAGGACGACCGCTCGCAGCACCGCAACAAAGACAAGGCCTTGCAGGTGCTGGCGGCGCGCCTGAAAGACCGGCAGCAGCAAGAGGCCCACGCCAAAGAGGCCGCCCAGCGCAAAAGCCTCGTGGGCTCGGGCGACCGCTCCGAACGCATCCGCACCTACAACTTTCCGCAGGGGCGGGTGACGGATCATCGTATCAACCTCACGCTCTACAAGCTGGCCCAGGTGATGGACGGTGATCTTGACGAAATCACCAATGCGTTGCTCTCCGAACATCAGGCCGAGCAGCTGGCGGCCCTGGCGCTGGAATAGGCCCCCGTGTCCACCTTGCGCGACGTCCTGGCGGCCAGCCCCTTGCCGCGGCTCGAAGCCCATGTGCTGTGGCGCCAGGTGCTGGGGGTGTCGCGCGCCTGGCTGATTGCGCACGATACCGACCCCTTGACCGCAGGACAGCTGGCGGCCTACCGCGCGCTCGAATCGCGTCGCCTGGCGGGTGAGCCCATTGCGTACATCGTGGGACACCGCGAGTTCTGGGGGCGTGATTTTCACGTCACACCGGCGGTGCTCGTGCCGCGGCCCGACACTGAAGTGCTGGTCGAATGCGGCCTGGGCGCCATTGCGTCGCTGTCCGCGCCGCGCGTGCTCGAACTGGGTACGGGCAGCGGTATCGTGGCGCTGACCCTGGCGCTCGAACGCCCGGATGCCCAGGTGCTGGCCACCGACGTGAGCGCGGCGGCGCTGGCCGTGGCGCAAATGAACGCACGGGCTTTGGGGGCAAAGCTATTGTTTTCCTTGGGGAATTGGTACGATACTGGGTTGAGTTTGGGCACGTGTGATTTGATCGTGTCCAATCCGCCGTACATCGATGCGCGGGATGCCCACCTGGTTCAGGGCGATCTGCGCTTCGAACCCTCGGTGGCGCTCACCGACGGGGCCGATGGCCTGGCCGCCTTGCGCATCATCGTGCACGGGGCGCCCGCTCATCTTGCCGCCGGGGGGGCGTTGTGTGTCGAACATGGCTGGGATCAGGCCGCCGCGGTGCGCGGCTTGTTCCAGTCGTCGGGTTTCGTCGATGTCGCCAGCGTCCAGGATCTGGCCGGCATCGAGCGGGTTACTTGGGGCCGCCTGCCGGCCTGATTTTTCAATGAGATCATCATGAGCGAAGCAGTTCAATCCGAAGTCCAGAATTTCATCCGCGAAACGGTCACCGGTCATCCGGTCGTCCTGTTCATGAAAGGCACGGCCCAGTTTCCCCAGTGCGGGTTCTCGGCGCGCGCCATCCAGGTGCTCAAGGAAGTGGGCGTGACCAAGCTCGTCACGGTCAACGTGCTCGAAGACGCCGAAGTGCGCCAGGGCGTCAAAGACTACGCCAACTGGCCCACCATCCCGCAGCTCTACGTCAAGGGCGAATTCGTCGGCGGCACCGACATCATCAACGAGATGCACGCCAACGGCGAGCTGGCCCCCCTGCTCAAAGACGCCGGGGCCATCGAGTAATGCCGCCGCGCCGGCTGGTGGTCGGCATCAGCGGGGCGACGGGCGCGCAATACGCCATTCGCCTGCTGCAGTTGGCCCGCACCCAGGCGGTCGAGACCCATCTGGTCATTTCCCCGTCCGGCGTGCTCAACATCCGCCACGAACTCGGGCTCAGTCGGCAAGACGTGCATGCGCTGGCCGATCAGGTCTACAGCCCGCGCGACGTCGGCGCCACCTTGGCCAGCGGCAGCTTTGCCACCACCGGCATGGTGGTGGTGCCGTGTTCCATGCGCACCCTGGCCGCCGTGGCCCACGGCCTGTCCGACAACCTCATCACGCGGGCCGCCGACGTCACGCTCAAAGAACGCCGGCGTCTGGTGATGGTGGTGCGCGAAACCCCGTTCAACCTCGCCCATCTGCGCAACATGACGGCCGTCACCGAAATGGGTGGCGTCATTTTTCCGCCTTTGCCGGCGTTCTACATGCGGCCCGCCTCCATTGACGAGATGGTCGATCATACGGTATGCCGCGTGCTCGAACTCTTCGACATTCACGTGCCGGGGCCGCGTTGGGAGGGCATCGCTCCCGCCACGTCCCATCCGCCCGCCGCCATCTGATCCGGCGGCCCCGATTCCTCACCCATTGCGCCCATGATCAAGAAAGTCCCTGTTTCCCAGTTATGCGTCGGCATGTATATCCAGGATCTGGGAGGTTCCTTTCTGGATCACTCGTTCTGGCGCTCCCGCTTTCTGATTTCCACCGAACGCAAGCTGCGCAAGCTGCAGGGGTCGCGGCTCGAATGGGTCTTGATCGACACCCAGCGGGGCCTGGATGTCGGGCAGCAGGCCGAGACGGCTCAGCCATCGCCGGGTCAACCGGCCGCGCCGGGCGGCGCGGGCACCGTCGCCGCGCCGCCCGCGCAGGCCGAGCAGCAGGCGTTCGAGGACGCCAAAGAGATTCTCGATGAGTCGCGCGAGCAGGTGAAGCAGCTGTTCTCCGAGGCCGATCTGGGCAGCAAGATCGACATGAGCCATGTGCAGGGGCTGGTACAGGACATGGCCGATTCCATCGAAGGGCATCCGGATGCCCTCACCAGCCTGGCGCGTATCAAGAAGGCCGACCAATACCTGTACGCGCATTCGGTGGCGGTGGCTGCCCTCATGACCTCGCTGGCGCGCACCATGCGTTTGTCGGACGAGCACGTGCACCTGGCCGGGATGGCCGGGCTGCTGCACGATATCGGCAAGGTGCACGACCCCGACGAGATGTCCGGCAAGGTGGGCGGGCGCCAGATCCAGGCGCCCCAGGAAATCCAGCGCAAGCACCCGGCCGCGGGCGCCGCCATGCTGCGGCAGGACGCCAGCGTGCCCGCCGAGGTCATCGAGGTCTGCCTGCACCACCACGAACGCATGGATGGCACTGGCTTTCCCGACCAGCTGTCGGGCAAGCAGATCGGCCTGCTGTCGCGGATGGCGGCCATCTGCAATTTCTACGACGAGATGACGTCCAGCCGCCCGTTTCGCAAAGGCTGGGATCCGGCTTTCACGCTCTTCAAGATGCTGAAATCCGAGGGTCAGTTCGACATGGACGTGCTGGGTGCTTTCGTGCGCACGGTGGGACGCTATCCGGTGGGCTCCATCATCAGCCTCACCAACAGCGAACTGGGCCTGGTCGTGGCGCAAAACCCCGACACCCCCGAACAGCCCGTCGTCAAGGTGTTCTATTCCATCCGCTGGGCGCACGCCGTGCCCGAGCGGCGGGTCAATCTGGCCGACCCGGATTGCGGCAGCGCCGTGCTGCCGGTGCGGGTGGCCATGGACTGGGCGCAGTCGGGCCTGCCGGTGCCGTCCATCATCGACTGACCGCTTTGCGCGGCAGCCAGCGCCAGAACATCCAGGCGGCCAGCAGGCCCAGGCTGCCGATGGTCATGATGCCGACGGCCAGCGAGGCCACGGCGGTCAGCCCCGACAGCAGCAAGGGGCCGCCGCTGCTGCCCAGGTCGGTGATCTGGCGCCAGATGCCCAGAAAGACCGTGCGCCCCTCGCGCGGCGAGGCGTCGGCCCCGATGGTCATGATGATGCCCGAGCCGATGCCATTGCCCAGGCCTAGCACCAGGCACAGCGCGAGCAGGCTGGCGAAGCCCGTTGCCATCCAGGGCATGGCGAGCAGGCTCGTGCCCATGATGAGCATCGAGGGCAGGGTGACCCACAGGCGCCCGCGAGTGTCCATGATCTTGCCCGCCGGGTAGAACAGCAGCATGTCCATGCCCCCCATGAGGCCGTAGATCAGCGCGGTGGTGGCGGCGTCCAGACCGATGTGATCGGCCCACAGTGGGATGACGATCTGGCGGCAGGCGCGCAGCGCGGATACCAGGGCGGTGGCGGTGCCCAAGGTGAGGAAAGCGCGGGCGTGCTGGCGCATCAGCGTACGCATGTGGATGCGCGCAGGCGCGGCGGCGCCAGTGGTGGCGCGCGTTTCGAGATCGGGGATGACGAGCGACAGGCCGCCCGCGCCCAGCATGGCCAGCACCGCCATCCAGTAGGCCCCCGACAAGCCCATCAGGTGGATGAAGCCGGCGGCGGCAAACGGCCCGATGAACAGGCCGATGCGCATGGTGCCGCCCAGGGTGGACATGGCGCGTGCCCGCATCTGCAGAGGGACGGCTTCCACCAGGAAGGTCTGCCGGGCCAGCAGGAAGACGGCGCTCGCCAGCCCGATCATGAAGACGCCCAGGCCGAGCAACCAGGGGCTGGTGGCCGTGAGGCACAGCACCAGGGCCAGCAGGCTGAAGGCCGCCGCGCCCACCATGGCGCGCCGCTCGCCGTAGCGGGTGGCCAGCGCGGCGGCGGGCAGGTTGGCCACCAGCGAGCCGATGCCCACCAGCGCCACGATGAGGCCGGCCATGGCCGAACTGGCCCCCAGGTCGCGCGCGCTGAGCGCCAGTACGGGAAACATGGCGCCTTCGCCCATGCCAAAGAGCAGCGAGGGGCCAAAGGCGGGAAGCGCGATCTCGCGCAGGCTGAAGTCGGATGAAGGAACGGACACGCGTGTCGGCGGATGACAACGAATCGGTCATTGTCGCATGGCGTGCGTCGGATGCGGCCCCGGCCCCAGCCCCGTGGAGGGGCGCTCAGGCGCTGCTGCGTCGGCTGTGCGTCTGGCGTTCGTGCACGATGGCCAGCCAGTCGGGGATCGGCATGGGGCGCGCCAGCAAGAAGCCCTGCAGCGCATGGCAGTCGTGCACGAAAAGAAAGCGCGATTGCTCTTCGGTTTCCACGCCTTCGGCCACCACGCGCAAATTGAGCTGGTCGGCCATGGCGAGGATGAGCTGCACGATGGCGATGCTGTCGGCGTCGTCGGGCACGTCC
Organism: Castellaniella caeni NBRC 101664; assembly: GCF_001592225.1. Classification (GTDB taxonomy): domain Bacteria; phylum Pseudomonadota; class Gammaproteobacteria; order Burkholderiales; family Burkholderiaceae_B; genus Castellaniella; species Castellaniella caeni. The sequence goes on from NZ_BCWN01000027.1 coordinate 37,198, forward strand.
TGGATGAGGCTTTTGTCGATTTTCAGCTCATACAGCGGCAGGCGCTTGAGATAGGCCAGGTTCGAGTAGCCCGTGCCGAAATCGTCGATGGAAAAACGGATGCCCAGGCGCGCGAGGGCCTGCATGCGCTGGGCGACGGCCTGGATGTCCTGGATGAGCACCCCTTCGGTGACCTCGAAGATGAGCCGGTTGCCGGGCACGCCCTTGCGTTCGAGCATGTCGCGCACGTATTCGACGAACTGGGCCTCCATCAGGCGCTTGGGGCTGATGTTGACCGACAGCGGGTAGATTTCCCCCAGCGCCTGCAAGGACAGCAGGGTGTCGCAGGCGACGTCGAGCGTCCAGGTGCTCAGCAGGTTGATGAGGCCGGATTCTTCGGCCACGGGGATGAACAGCGCGGGCGAGATGAGCCCGTGGCTGGGGTGGCGCCAGCGGGCCAGCAGTTCGCCGCCCGTGACGCGCCCATCCCGGCCGAACTGCGGCTGGATGTGCAGGGACAGCTGCGGCGTGTTGATGGCTTGCAGCAGGTCTTGTTCGAGCCACAGGCGCTGCTCGACCTCGGCCTGCAGCTCTTGTTCGTAGAAGGTGGATTGGTTGCCGCCCTGTTCTTTGGCGCGCTGCGTGGCCAGTTCGGCTTCGCGCATGATGGCGTCGGTCGAGGGGCTGTCGGCGTTGATGAGGGTGAGGCCGACGCTGGTGGTGACGAAAGCGGGGGTATCGTCCTGGATGGACAGAGCGCTGCCGCAGATGGCGAGCCGCAGTTTTTCGGCCACGTGCATGGCTGTGCGGGCGGCGTCGTGTTGTTCGGTGCCCAAGCCGCTGAGCAGCACGACGAACTCGTCCGAACTGCTGTGGGCGACGAGGTCGTGCTCGCGCGTCAGGCGCACCAGGCGCTCGCCGATGCCGCGGAGTACCTGGTCGCCGAAGCGGTAGCCGTGGGTGTCGTTGATGCGCTTGAAACCGTCCAGGTTCACCTGCAGCAGTGCGCCATAGCTTTTGTCGCCCGCGACCCGCTGCATCAACTGGGCCAGGCGTTCGAGGGCCATGCGCCGGTTGGGCAGGTTGGTGAGGCTGTCGTAATAGGTGAGCCGCTGAGCGGTCTGCTCTGCCTGGATGCGGTCGGTGATGTCGGTGGCCACCACGCAGATGGCGTTGACTTCTCCTTTGGCGCCGAGCAACGGGGCCTTGATGGTGAACAGCGTGCGCGGCTTCTGGTCGTGCGGGCGCAGGATGACCTGCTCGGTGACGCTGCGGGCCTGGGTGTCGAACACGGCGCGGTCGCCTTGTTCGATGGACGCCAGCGAGGCGGGGTCGTGGATGAAGTCGGCGTCCCGCTTGCCGATGACGGCGCCCGGCCCGGCCCCCAGGAAGGCTTCGAGCGTGTGGTTGGCAAACAGGTATCGGCGCGAGCGGTCTTTGATGCTGACCACTGCGTCGATGCTGTCGAGGATGATGTTCAGCTGCTGCTCGCTGGTGCGCAGCCGCTGGCGCTGGTGGCGTACCTGGGCGCGCAGCCACAGCGTGATGAGCAGCGCCAGCGCCAGCAGGCCCGTGAGGCCGGCGATGATCCACAGGGCGTGCTGGCCCAGCGTGGAGCGCGGCTGCGGCGAGCGCCAGTGATCGAGCGTGCGGAAATAGAACGAGTTGGGTTCGGCCTGCCAGACCCCCAGATAGCGGTCGATGGCGGCCAGCACCGCCGGGTTGGCCCCCTTGGGCGTGGCGAAAAAGGCCTGGGTGGGCTGGAAAATGATGGACGTGGCCACCAGCCCGTAGACCTTGGCCGTCAGTTCGCCGATGTAGAAGTCGGCCGCCACGGCGTCGGCCTGGCGCAGATCGACCATCTGGAAGCCGTCTTCGAGCTTTTGCACCGGCACGAGCCGCGTCTTGATTTTCAGGGCCGCCAGGGTGGTGTTCAGGTAGTCTTGCTGAGCGGAGCCCGCCAGCACGGCCACGGTCTGCCCATCGAGGTCGGTGATGGAGCGCAGCTGGCGGGTGGCCGGGGCGAAAATCTGCGACCAGCTGTGCAGGGCGGGCACGTGATGAAAGTTATAGATCTTGGCGCGTTCTGGGGTGTAGTACACGTCGGGCAGCAGGTCGATCTTGTGGCTGCCCAGCAATTGCATGCACTGTTCCCAGTTGCACGCCTGGGTTTGCAGGCTCCAGCCCTCGCGCCGGGCGATTTCGTTCAGTAGCTCGCCCAGGATGCCCGCAGGCTGACCCTGGGCATTGATGTAGACGTCGGGGCGTTGGTCGTAGATGCCGACCCTGAGCGTGAGCGCCTGGGCCTGGGCAGCAAACAGGGCCAGACCGAGGGTCAGGGCTAGCTGTAAAACCGCGAGAACCACACGGAAGGGCAGGCGCATAAATGGGGTTGACCTGAGTGAGAGCGTGCCGGCTTGCGGAGCACGCCCTGTCTGGCTGAGGGTGGCGAATGGCCGCAGGCGGCGTATGAATCGGAGACTCCTGACGCCATCATACGGGCTGTGCATGCCCGCCAATGGATCACACAGCATGGCGGAATGTCAACAGTTTTGCGAATTGTGGGGGGGCGCGGCACGCGGCGTACAATCCGGTGAAGTCTCCGTTCTCCCAAAAGGTGAATCATGTCCCAGGCGTTTCTCACAGACATCCAGGCGCGGCTCGATCAGTTGCGCACCGATGGTTTTTACAAGGCCGAGCGGGTCATCGACAGCCAGCAGGCCGCGCAAATCCGCCTGGCCAGCGGCGCATCGGTGCTCAACTTCTGCGCCAACAATTACCTGGGGCTGGCCAACGAACCCAGGCTCATCCAGGCGGCGCAAGACGGGCTGGCCGCCGATGGCTTCGGCATGGCGTCGGTGCGCTTCATCTGCGGCACGCAGTCGGGCCACAAGGCGCTCGAATCCGAGCTGGCCAGCTGGCTGGGCATGGGCGACGCCATTCTGTATTCCAGCTGTTTTGACGCCAATGGCGGCCTGTTCGAAGCGCTGCTCGACGAGCAGGATGCCATCGTCAGCGACGCGCTCAACCACGCCAGCATCATCGACGGCGTGCGCCTGTGCAAGGCGCGCCGTTTCCGCTACGCCAACAACGACATGGCCGACCTGCGCGCCCAGCTGCAGGCCGCCCGCGCGGGCGGTGCGCGTCACATCATGATCGCCACCGACGGCGTGTTTTCCATGGACGGCATCATCGCCAACCTGTCCGCCATCTGCGACCTGGCCGACGAGTTCGGCGCCCTGGTGATGGTGGACGATTCGCACGCCGTGGGCTTCATCGGCGCGGGTGGGCGCGGCACGCCCGAATTCTGCGGCGTGCAGGGCCGGGTACATATCCTCACGGGCACGCTGGGCAAGGCGCTGGGCGGGGCCTCGGGCGGCTACGTGGCGGCGGACGCCGCGGTGGTCGATCTGCTGCGCCAGCGCTCGCGTCCCTATCTGTTCTCCAACACCCTGGCCCCGGCCATCGTTGCGGCCTCGCGGCGTGTGCTTGCGCTGCTGCAAAGCGAAGAAGGGGCCGAACTACGCGCCCGGGTGCGCGCAAATGGCGAACACTTCCGCCAGGCCATGCAGGCCCTGGGCTTTCGTCTGGTGCCGGGTCAGCATCCCATCATCCCCGTCATGCTGGGCGAGGCCGCGCTGGCCGGGCGCATGGCCGAGGCCCTGCTCGCACAGGGCATCTACGTCATCGGCTTCTCCTATCCTGTGGTGCCCAAGGGCCAGGCCCGCATCCGCACGCAGATGTCCGCGGCACACACGTCGGCCGACATCGACCGCGCGGTGGCCGCCTTCGCGCAGGTGGGGCGCGATTTGGGCGTCATCGCTTAAGCCCGGCTCGCGCTGTTTCGCCGTTGCGCTGCGCCTGGCCGCGCAGCGCAGGCGGGCAGGCGCCATTGTCAACACTGATCATTTCATACCGGAGTTCTCATGAGAGCCTTGGCCAAGATGCAGCCCGCTGTGGGGCTGGAACTGGTGGACGTCCCCAAGCCCACCATTGGGCATAACGACGTGCTCATCCGCATTCGCAAGACCGCCATTTGCGGCACGGATATTCATATCTGGAAATGGGACGAATGGGCCGCCCGCACGATTCCCGTGCCCATGCACGTGGGCCACGAATACGTTGGCGAAATCGTCGAGGTCGGGCAGGAAGTCCAGGGCTTCAAGGTGGGCGATCGCGTCTCGGGCGAAGGTCACATCACGTGCGGGCACTGCCGCAACTGCCGGGCAGGGCGCCGCCACCTGTGCCGCAACACCCAGGGGGTGGGCGTCAACCGCCCCGGCGCCTTTGCCGATTACCTGGTGATTCCGGCCTTCAACGCCTTCCGCATCCCGGATGACGTGTCCGATGACGTCGCCGCCATCTTCGATCCCTACGGTAATGCCACCCACACGGCCCTGGCCTACGATCTGGTGGGCGAAGACGTGCTCATCACCGGCGCGGGCCCCATCGGCGCCATGGCCGCCGCCATTGCACGCCACGTGGGCGCGCGCAACGTGGTGATCACCGACGTCAACGACTATCGCCTTGATCTGGCGTCCCGCATGGGGGCCAGTCGCACGGTCAACGTGGTGCGCGAAGACCTGCGCGACGTCATGAAAGAACTGGGCATGACCGAAGGCTTTGACGTGGGGCTGGAAATGTCGGGGGTGCCCAGCGCCTTTGCAACGATGCTCGAGCAGATGAACCACGGCGGCAAGATCGCCATGCTGGGCATCTTGCCCGATGGCGTGGGGGCGGCCTGGAGCCAGGTGATTTTCAAGGGGCTCGAAATCAAGGGCATTTATGGCCGACAGATGTTCGAGACTTGGTACAAGATGGTGGCGATGCTGCAAAGCGGGCTCGACCTGTCGCCCATCCTGACGCACCGCTTTCCGGTGGCGGACTATCGCCAGGGGTTCGAGGCGATGCTGTCGGGGCAAAGCGGCAAGGTGGTGCTTGACTGGCAGTAGGCGGGCGCTGCTGGTTCTGCTGGTTCTTTAGCCGCACCGGCGTGCCGATTGTGCCTGGGTTCCAGGACAGG
>NZ_BCWN01000028.1 GCF_001592225.1 Castellaniella caeni NBRC 101664
CGGCACGCCTTGTCTCGGTTTGGGACTTTGGGGATTCTCTTGGCGTTGCGTCTGGGTTTATTCCTTTCTGGCTGCTTTGTCTCAGTGTGTGACGGGGCCCCTGGGGCGCGCTTCTTGGATTATGCTGACGCTTTTTGTCAGGTGGCAGCGTGAATCGGCGGCAATGTTTCGGGGCGGGCGGTCGGCCCGCGCATCGGGTGGTCAAGTGGCTGGCGCAGCTGGGCTTGGGGCTGGGCCTGCTGGCCGGTGTGGCGGGCGCTGCATTGGCACAGGCCTTGCCGCCCGAGCTGCAGAAAGCCTGGAAAGCCACCAAATTGCCTGACTCGTCCTTGTCGCTCGAAATCCGCGAGGCGGGCGGGCCGGTGATCAGCCGCATCAATGCCGAAGTGCCGCGCAACCCGGCGTCTGTCATGAAGACCGTCACCACCTGGTCGGCCTTGTCTACCCTGGGGCCCGATTACGTCTGGCGCACGCAACTGCTCTCCAACGCGGGGGCGCGGGTGGATGAGCAGGGCACCTTGCAGGGGCCTTTGTACGTCAAGGCGGGCGGCGACCCCTGGTTCACCGTCGCCGATCTCTGGGGCATGCTCAACGAGCTGCGGCTGCGTGGCATCAAGAACCTGACTGACGTCGTGGTCGACCGCAGCCTGTTTGGCAACGTGTCGATCGATCCGGGCGAATTCGACGATGCCCCCGACCGTCCCTATAACGCCAGCGCCGACGCGATGATGGTCGATTTTGGCGCGGCGCGCATCATCTTTCAGCCTGATGAAAAACACCGCCAGTGGGTCACGATCGTCGATCCGCCCACCCGCAACGTGCGTGTCGATGGCCAGCTGCAGTGGGAAGAAGGGCGCTGCAAGCCCGCCACGGGGTTCTCGGTGGATGCGCGCGTGCAAGACCATGTGACGACAATCCGGGTGGCGGGCAAGGCCACGGGCTCGTGCGGCGAATTCAGCGTCTATCGCCTGGCGGGTTCGCAGGCCGACCATTTCGAGGCCCTGTTTCGCATGCTGTGGCAAAACCTGGGCGGCACCCTGGGGCGTGGTTTTCAAGAAGGCAAAATACCCGCGCGCACCGAAGTGCTGACCTGGCACGATTCCCCCGCCTTGTCGGATGTCATCCGCCAGATCAACAAGCACAGCAACAACGTCATGGCGCGCATGACGCTGTTGACGGTGGCCGCCGAAGTCATCGGGTCGGGCGCCACGCCCGAGACGGGCGACCGCGCCGTCACCCAGATCCTGCAGCGGCAAAAGGTCGATACCACGGGCTGGGTGCTCGACAACGGCTCGGGCCTGTCGCGCCAGGGGCGCATCACGGCGCAAGGCCTGGCGCAGATGCTGGATTACGCCTGGCGCTCGCCGCTCATGCCCGAGTTTGTCTCTTCGCTGTCCATTTCCGGCATGGACGGCACGATGCGCAAACGCCTGCGCTCGGCTGACACCAAGGGCCAGGCGCACCTGAAGACGGGCACGCTGAAAAATTCCCGGGCTTTAGCGGGCTATGTGCGCGGCGCCAGCGGCAAGCGCTACATCCTCGTCAGCCTGGTCAACCACCCCGGCGCCGCCGCCGTGCGCGCCTTCGACGACGAAATCGTCCGCTGGCTGGCCGCCCGTTAGAGTCAGCGGTATCGGCATCTACGCAGGTGATGCCGGGGAAGCAGTCAGCGACATCGAGGTGTGTGAGGCCAGGAAACCCGGCGGCACCTCGGGCCACAGGGGGCTGGGTTCCGGGACAGGGACCACACAGTCCCTCCATCCAGCCCCCTATGCCCCCGATGAAACTCAAAACAGGGCAAAAAACAACGTCGGTAGCATCCCCGGCGCCCCAAGCCCAGACGAGGCGGGACGATTGCGCCTGGGTGGAAGGACTGTGCGGTCCCTGTCCTGGAACCCAGGCGCGATTGGCGCGCCGGTGCGGGCCAGAACACTGTGCAACCACCGTTTAGAACCAGCAACATCACCATCGACACGTGCCATGTTCAGAATTCGCACGTAATTTCCGATTGACAGCAAAGTAATTTATTTCTAAATTAATAGAAACTAAATTACTTTGCGGCATGCCAGATGACATGCCCAGTCCAACAGGCAAGGAGACAGAGCATGAAGATCGTATGCATAGGCGGTGGGCCGGCTGGTTTGTATCTGGCCCTCTTGATGAAAAAACTGGATGCCAGCCACGACATCACCGTCGTCGAGCGCAACCGCCCTTACGACACCTTTGGCTGGGGCGTCGTCTTCTCCGACATCACCATGGACAACATGCGTCAGTGGGATGCCGAAACCGCCGACGAAATCCAGGCCGCCTTCAACCACTGGGACGACATCGAACTGCGCTTCAAAGGGCGGCGCATCCGCTCTGGCGGACATGGCTTCGTCGGCATCGGTCGCAAAAAATTGCTCAACATCCTGCAGGCGCGCTGCGAACAGCTGGGTGTCAAGCTGGTCTTCGAAACCGACGTCCAGTCGGACGTCGAATACCCCGACGCCGACCTCATCATCGCCGCCGATGGCGTCAACTCGCGTATCCGCAAAAAATACGAATCCGTCTTTCAACCCGACATCGTCACCCGGCCCAACCGCTACATCTGGCTGGGCACGCACCGTTTGTACGACGCCTTCACCTTCGACTTCCAGCGCACCGAACACGGCTGGTTCCAGGCACACATCTACAAATTTGACGACACCACCTCCACCTTCATCGTCGAGACCACCGAAGACACCTGGAAAGCCCACGGCCTGGACAGCGCCACGCAAGACCAGTCCATCCAGTTCTGCGAACAACTGTTCGCCGACAATCTGCAGGGGTCGGCGCTGGTGTCCAACGCGCGCCACCTACGCGGGTCGGCCTGGCTCAATTTCCAGCGCGTCGTCTGCGAACACTGGTGGCTGCGCAACGAATACGGCAGTCATGTCGTGCTGATGGGGGATGCCGTGCATACGGCGCACTTCGCCATCGGCTCGGGCACCAAGCTGGCCATCGAAGACGCCATCGAACTCACCCGCCAGTTCAAGCTGCTGGGCGACACACCAGCCCACATCCCCGAAGTGCTGGCCGCCTACCAGGAGGCCCGACGCGTCGAAACCCTGCGCCTGCAAAACGCCGCCTGGAACGCCATGGAATGGTTCGAGGTGTGCGGCCGACGCTACTGCGACCAGCTCGAACCCGAGCAGTTCATGTACTCGATGCTCACGCGCAGCCAGCGCATCAGCCACGAAAACCTGCGCTTGCGCGACAAGGGCTGGCTCGAAGGCTACGAGCGCTGGTTCGCCCAGCGCGATGGGCTGCCCATGCCCGAGGGCAGCACGCCGCCGCCGCCCATGTTCACCCCCTACACCGTGCGCGGGCTGCGCCTGAAGAACCGCGTGGTGGTGTCGCCCATGGCCCAGTATTCCGCCGAAGACGGCCTGGTGGGCGACTTCCACCTGGTGCACCTGGGCGCGCGCGCCCTGGGCGGGGCGGGCCTGGTGTTTGCCGAGATGACCTGCGTCAGCCCCGAGGGCCGCATCACGCCGGGCTGCCCGGGGCTCTACAAGCCCGAGCACACGGCGGCGTTCAAGCGGATCGCCGACTGGATACACACCCACACCGATGCCTGCTTTGGCATCCAGCTGGGACATGCCGGCCCCAAGGCTTCCACGCGCCGCGCCTGGGAGGGCACCGACCTGCCGCTGGCAGAAGGCAACTGGCCCATTCTGTCGGCCTCGCCCGAACAGTACCTCGAAGGCATCAGCCAGGTGGCCCGCGAGATGACGCAAGCCGATCTGGATGCCGTCAAGGCGCAGTTCCTGGCTGCCACCCGGGCCGCCATCGAGACCGGGGCCGACTGGCTCGAACTGCACTGCGCGCACGGCTACTTGCTGTCCGCCTTCATTTCGCCCCTGACGAACCGTCGCGCCGACGCGTACGGCGGCTCGCTGGAAAACCGCCTGCGCTATCCGCTGGAAATCTTCACCGCCATGCGCGCGCTCTGGCCGCAAGACAAGCCCATGTCGGTGCGTATTTCCGCCACTGACTGGGTCGAAGGCGGCACCACGCCCGAAGACGCCGTGGCCATTGCCCAGGCCTTCAAGGCGGCGGGCGCCGACCTCATCGATTGCTCGTCCGGGCAGGTCAGCAAACAGGAAAAACCCGTCTACGGGCGCATGTTCCAGACCCCGCTGGCCGACCGCATCCGCCAGGAAGCGGGTATTCCCACGATTGCCGTGGGCGCCATCAGCGAGGCCGACCACGTCAACAGCATCCTGGCGGCGGGCCGCGCCGACCTCTGCGCGGTGGCGCGCCCGCACCTGGCCAACCCCGCCTGGACGCTGACCGAGGCCGCCAAGATCGGCTACGAGGACGTGAGCTGGCCCAAGCAGTATTTCCAGGGCAAGCGCCAGATGGAGACCCTGTTCGCCCGTGAGCACCAGATGCAGGAACAGGCTCTGCAGCACGCGGCGGCAAAGGCCCAGGCATGAGCACGGCCCCCTTGCACGCTTTGGTCACGGGCGGCGCGCGCGGCATCGGCGCGGCCATCACCCGGCGTCTGCGCGCCCAGGGCCACCAGGTCACCATCCTGGGGCGCAGCCTGGCAACCGGGCAGGCGCTGGCCGAGGAAGACCCTGATGGCCTGCACGCCGTGGCCGCCGACGTGGCCGACGCCGCGCAGCTGGCGCGGGCCCTGGAGGCCGCCCGGCGGCGCTTTGGCCCCGTGCAACTGCTCGTCAACAACGCCGGGCAGGCCGAGAGCGCCCCCTTTGCGAAGATGGACGTCGCCCTCTGGCAGCGCATGCTCGACGTCAACCTTACTGGCACCATGCACTGCACCCAGCTGGCCCTGCCCGACATGCTGCAGGCCGGCTGGGGCCGGGTGGTCAATGTGGCCAGCACGGCGGGGCAGACGGGCTACGCCTACGTCTCGGCCTATTGCGCCGCCAAACACGGCGTCATTGGCCTGACGCGCGCCCTGGCGCGCGAGCTGGCGCGCAGCGGGGTCACGGTCAATGCCGTGTGCCCCGGCTATACCGACACCGACATCGTGCGCGACAGCATCGCCCGCGTCATGGCCAAGACCGGGCGCGGCGAGGCCGAAGCCCGCGCTGAATTCGTCAAGACCAACCCGCAGGGGCGCCTGGTCGATCCCGTCGAGGTGGCCGATGCGGTGGCCTGGCTCTGCGGCACCGGGACGGGCGCCGTGACCGGGCAGACGATCTCCGTCTGCGGCGGCGAGATCATGTAGGGCGCGGTATGAACTCTTTAGCCAAACAACACCTGCAGCTGGTGCGCTCGCTGGGCGACGAGCACATCGGGCTCGAAGCCCGGGTGCAGGCCCACGACCACCTGGACACCCGCATCTGGCTGCGCCTGCTGGCCTGCTCGAACCAGATCGAGCAGCAGATCCGCCAGTTGCTGCGCACGCGCATCGCCACCAGTCTGCGGCGCTTTGACTACATGGCCCAGCTCGAACGCCATCCCGAGGGGCTGCGCATGAAGGTGCTCTCGGGCTATCTGATGGTCACGGGCGGCAACGTCACGGGCCTGACCGACGAACTTGTCAAAGACGGCCTGGTGCAGCGCCTCGAAGACCCCGAAGACCGCCGTTCCTTCTTCGTCAGCCTCACCGAGCAGGGGCGCGTCGCCTTTGCCGCGATGGCGGTCGAGCATGAGCGCTGGCTGACCGAGATGTTCCGCGGCCTGCCCGTCGAAAGCAAAGAAACCTTGTACGGCTTGCTGGGCGAGCTGCGCGTGCACCTGGCCCGGCGCCAGACCGAGCTGCAAGCGGCCGCCCGCCAAGAAGCCCGCACCCCTTCACGGAGTTCTCCCCATGACTGACCCCACGATCGACCCCGGCCTGCTGGCCGGCAACCGCCGTCCGCTGGCCGGGTATCAGGCCCAGCACTTCGTTTGGCACGTGCAGCAGGGGGTGGCCACCATCACGCTGAATCGCCCCGAGCGCAAAAACCCGCTCACCTTCGAAAGCTATGCCGAGCTGCGCGACCTCTTTCACCAGTTGAAATGGGCCGATGACGTCCAGGCGGTGGTGTTGGTCGGCGCGGGCGAAAACTTCTGCTCGGGCGGCGATGTGCACGAAATCATCGGGCCGCTCATCCGCCTGAAGGCACCCGAACTGCTGATGTTCACCCGCATGACGGGCGAAGTCGTGAAGATGATGCGCGCCTGCCCGCAGCCCATCGTGGCCGCCGTGGACGGCGTTTGCGCGGGGGCCGGGGCGATCCTCGCCATGGCGTCCGACTTGCGCCTGGGCACGGCGCGCAGCAAGACGGCGTTTCTATTCAACCGCGTGGGGCTGGCGGGCTGCGACATGGGCGCCTGCGCCTTTTTGCCGCGCATCGTCGGCCAGGGGCGCGCCAGCGAACTGCTGTACACGGGCCGCAGCCTGGGCGGCGAGGAAGGCGAGCGCTGGGGCTTTTTCAACCGCCTGTGCGAGCCCGAAGCGCTGCTGGCCGAGGCTCAGGCGCTGGCCGCCCGGTTGGTCGAAGGCCCCAGCTTCGCCAACGGCATCACCAAGACCATGCTGCATCAAGAGTGGGCCATGACCATCGAGCAGGCTATCGAGGCCGAGGCGCAGGCGCAGGCCCTGTGCATGCTGACACAAGATTTTTCCCGTGCTTACCACGCTTTCGTGGGCAAGCAGAAACCCCGTTTTGAAGGCAACTGAGATGGCTGATACCTCCTACCTCGACTGGCCTTTCTTCGAGCCGCGCCATCGCGAGCTGGCCTGCGCGCTGGACGCCTGGGCCCACGAGCACGTCGCGCCGACCCATGGGCGCGACGTGGACGACGCCTGTCGCGCGCTGGTGCGCACCCTGGGGCGCGACGGCTGGTTGCGCCATGCCGTGGCAGGCGCGGCGCAGGGCGGCGCGGGCGAAGTCATCGACACGCGCGCCATCTGCCTCATTCGCGAAACCCTGGCGCGCCATTCGGGCATCGCCGACTTCGCCTTTGCCATGCAGGGGCTGGGTTCGGGGGCCATCTCGCTCGAAGGTTCCGCCGACCAGCGCGCCCGCTACCTCACCCGCGTGGTGCAGGGCACGGCCATCGCCGCCTTCGCCCTGTCTGAGCCGGACGCGGGCTCGGATGTCGCGGCCCTGTCCTGCGCGGCGCGCGCCGAGGGCGACCACTACGTGCTCGACGGCGAAAAAACCTGGATTTCCAATGGCGGTATCGCCGACTTCTACGTGGTGTTTGCGCGCACGGGCGAGGCGCCGGGCGCGCGCGGCATCTCGGCCTTCATCGTCGATGCCGGCACGCCGGGCTTCGAGATCGCCGAGCGCATCGAGGTGATTGCCCCGCACCCCCTGGCGCGGCTGAAATTCAGCCAGTGCCGCATCCCGGCCAGCCAGCGCCTGGGGGCGGCGGGCCAGGGCTTCAAGCTCGCCATGCGCACGCTGGACGTCTTTCGCACGTCGGTGGCCGCCGCCGCCCTGGGCTTTGCCCGGCGCGCCCTCGACGAAGCGCTGGATCGCGCCATTCACCGCAACATGTTCAAGGGTGTGCTGGCCGACTTCCAGCTGACGCAGGCCAAGCTGGCGCAGATGGCCACGGCCATCGACAGCGCCGCCCTGCTGACCTATCGCGCCGCTTGGCTGCGCGACCAGGGGCAGACCATCACCCGCGAGGCCGCCATGGCCAAGATGACGGCCACCGAGAACGCCCAGCAGGTGATCGATGCCGCCGTGCAGCTGTGGGGCGGCCTGGGCGTGGTCAGTGAGCAGCCCGTCGAACGTCTATACCGCGAGATTCGCGCCTTGCGCATCTACGAGGGGGCCACCGAGGTGCAGCAGCTGATCATCGCGCGCGAGTTGCTCAAGGCCGCGCAGCCGGCGTCGGGACACTAAGCCAGAAGGGGCCCGCAGCCCCCGCCATCGAGAGGATCGGAGTTCAGGAGACAGAGCCATGAGCAGTGCCCTTCAAGATACGTTTGCGCGCGACCGCCTGCCGCCCGCCGACCAGCAGCCGCAATTTCTGTTCGACTTGCCCGAACTGCGGTTTCCCGCGCAGCTCAATTGCGCCACCGAACTGCTTGACCGGCACGTGCGGGAAGGGCGCGGCGAGCGCCTGTGCATCCAGGCGCCCGGCGTGCGCTGGACCTACGCCGATCTGCTGGATCGGGCCAACCGCATTGCCAACGTGCTGGTGCACGACATGGGCCTGGTGCCCGGCAACCGCGTGCTGCTGCGCGCGCCCAACAATCCGATGCTGGCGGCCTGCTGGTTCGCCGTCGTGAAGGCCGGGGGCATTGCCGTTGCCACCATGCCCTTGCTGCGCGCCAAAGAACTCAAGGCCGTCATCGAGATCGGCCAGGTGTCGCACGCCCTGTGCGATGCCGCGCTGGCCGAGGAAATGGCGCTGGCAGCCCAGCATTGCGGCACCTTGAGGCAGGTGCGCCACTTCGGCCACCCGGGGCCTGATGGCCTGGAGGCCCTCATGAAGCGCGCCTCGCCCGAGTTCCACAACGTGGACACGGCGGCTGACGACACCTGCATCCTGGGCTTTACCTCGGGCACGACCGGGGTGCCCAAGGCCACCATGCACTTTCACCGGGACGTCATGACCATTTGCGCCTGTTGGCCACGGCACGTGCTGCGGCCAACAGCGGACGACATCTTCATCGGCAGCCCGCCGCTGGCGTTCACGTTCGGCTTGGGCGGGCTGCTGCTGTTCCCTCTGGCGGTGGGGGCGTCCACGGTGCTGCTCGAAAAGGCCGGCCCGCCCCAGCTGCTCGAAGGCATCCAGACCTTTGGCGCCACCATCGTCTTCACGGCGCCCACGTCGTACCGCACCTTGTCGGCGCGTGGGCTCGACCTGCGCCGCTCGGCCCTGCGCAAGTGCGTCTCCGCGGGCGAGGCCCTGTCGGCCTCGACGCGCGCCTTGTGGAAAGAAGCCACCGGCATCGAACTCATCGACGGCATTGGCGCCACCGAGATGCTGCACATCTTCATCTCGCACGACGAAGCGCACGCGCGCCCCGGCGCCACGGGGACGCCGGTGCCCGGCTACCGGGCCAAGATCGTGGACGAGGCGGGCCGCGACGTGCCGCCCGGCACGGTGGGCCGCCTGGCCGTCCAGGGGCCCACCGGTTGCCGCTACCTGGCCGATCCGCGGCAGAAGCAATATGTGCAGGACGGCTGGAACCTGACGGGGGACGCCTACCTGATGGATGAGGATGGCTATTTCTTTTATCAGTCGCGCACGGACGACATGATCATCTCGTCGGGCTATAACATCGCCGCGCCCGACGTCGAAGAGGCCCTCATGCAGCATCCGGCGGTGGCCGAATGTGCGGTCATCGGCGTGCCCGACCTCGAACGGGGGCAGCTGGTGAAGGCGTTTGTCGTCTTGCGCCAGGGGCAGACCGGTGACGACGCCATGAAAAAGACCCTGCAGGATTTTGTCAAAGCCACCATCGCTCCCTACAAATACCCCCGGGCCATGGCCTTTGTCGATAAACTGCCGCGCACGCAGACAGGCAAGCTGCAGCGCTTCAAACTGCATGAGTCGGCCTGATATGGACTTCCACTGCCGCTATCCCATCCGTTTTTCGCACTGCGACCCAGCGGGCATCGTGTTCTTTCCCCAGTACCTGGTGTTGTTCAACCACTTGGTCGAAGACTGGTTCACCCAGGGCCTGGGGGTTTCGTACGCCGACATGCTGGGGCCGCGCCGCATCGGCCTGCCCATCGTGCGCCTGGAATGCGACTTCCGGGCCATTGCCCGCGTGGGCGAGACGCTGGATTTCGGCCTGGCGGTCGCCCGCGTCGGCGGCAAGTCCCTGTCGCTGTCCCTCGACGCGCGCGGCGGCGACGGCGTGCTGCGCGTGGCGTCGCGCCAGGTACTGGTGTTTACCGATCTCGACACCCATCAGGCGATTGCCATGCCGCCGGACGTGCGCGCGGCGCTGGCGGCGCCGGCCCCGGCCGCCGATGCCGACGGCGCGCGCTGAACCCGCGCGCCAGACCCGTTTTTGTCTTTCTCATGCATTGAAGGAGTCTCTCATGCACATTCTGCTTCCTCCCGGCTGGCCGCGTCCCAAGGGGTATTCCAATGGCGTCTCGGTGCGTGGTCGCCAGATTTTCGTGGCTGGCATGATCGGCTGGGATGCGCAAGGGGTCTTCCATACCGACGACCTGGCCGGGCAGGTGCGCCAGGCGCTGCAAAACATCGTCGAGGTGCTGGCCGAGGGCGGCGCCCGGCCCGAGCACATCGTGCGCATGACCTGGTACGTCACGGACAAGAACGCCTACGTGGCCGCCTACCCCGAGATCGGCAAGGCCTTTCGCGAACTCATCGGCAGCTTCAGTGCCGCCATGACGGCGGTCGAGGTGTCCGCGCTGATCGAAGACCGGGCCAAGGTCGAGATCGAAGTCACGGCGGTCATCCCGGATTGACGCCCCCGCGGGGGTACACTGCTGGGCAATACGTTCCTGACATCGAGCCGCCATGCCCATCCACGAAATCCGCCATCCCCTCATTCGCCACAAACTGGGTCTCATGCGCCGCGCCGATCTCAGCACCAAGAATTTCCGCGAGATGGCCCAGGAAATCGGCGCCTTGCTCACCTACGAGGCCACCAAAGACCTGCCGCTCGAACCGGCCCACATCACGGGCTGGGCGGGCGAGCTGGACGTCGAGAAGCTGGCGGGCAAGAAGGTCACGGTCGTGCCCATCCTGCGCGCGGGCATCGGCATGCTCGATGGCGTCCTCACGCTCATCCCTGGGGCCAAGGTCAGCGCCGTGGGCATCGCGCGCAACGAAGAAACCCTGCAGGCCCAGCCCTATCTGGAAAAACTGGTCGGGCAGCTCGACCAGCGCCTGGCGCTGATCGTCGATCCCATGCTGGCCACGGGCGGCTCGATGATCGCCGCGATCGACATGCTCAAACAGGCGGGCAGCCGCACGGTGCGCGCGCTGGTGCTGGTGGCCGCGCCCGAGGGCATCGCCGCCGTCGAGAAAGCCCACCCCGACGTGCACATCTACACGGCCTCCATCGACGATCACCTGAACGAAGACGGCTACATCATTCCGGGCCTGGGCGATGCCGGCGACCGCATTTTCGGCACGCGCCAGAAAGATGATTGAACAGGTGCCCGTGCGCTGAGCGGGCGTCCGGGCGTTGAGCAGGCGTCCGGGCGTTGAGCAGATCCTTGTGCGCTGAACGGGCGCCTGTGCGGACAGGCGTCCCCTGTGGTTTTGCCCGTTTCGGCCCGGGGTGCGCGGTACGCGCCTGGTTTGATCTGGCGCAGGCCCGTTGAAGTCCGGGTTTCTGGGGATGGACGAATCGGTTAGCATGACGGCATCCGTGTCTCTTTTGTAAGGAGCCCAAGATGGCCAGTCGCAAACCCATTGCCACGCAATCCGCCAGTGATGCCCTGATCGAAGACCTCAAGTCCAGCCTCGATCAGGCCGAACGCCTCTTGCACGAGGCGGCCCAGGCCACCGGAGAAAAGGCCAACGACCTGCGCGCCCGCGCCCTGCAGGCGCTCGACCAGGGGCGGGCCACCTTGTCCGAGACGCAAGAATCCCTGCTGCAGCAAGGCCGCAAAGTGGTGCAGGACACCGATGAATACGTCCAGTCCAACCCCTGGAAGGCCGTCGGCATCGCGGGCGTGGCCGGCCTCTTGCTGGGCGCGCTGCTGTCGCGGCGCTAGGCACGATGGCGGCATTGCAGCGGGCCTTGGCGGACAGCGCCGCGCAGGCCGTGGCCTTGCTGGCCACGCGCCTCGAACTCTTCACACTCGAAGCGCAAGAAGCGCGCGATCACCTGCTGGGTCGGCTGGCGCTCGTCCTGTTGGCCGTCGTGTGCCTGTTGCTGGCCTTGCTGGTGGCCTCGCTGGGGGTCGTCCTGTATTTCTGGCCCACCGACCAGCGCTATCTGGCCCTCGGGGGGCTGGCGCTGCTGTATGCCGTGCTGGGGCTGGGTTTTGCCTGGCGCGTCATCTGGCGCGCG
This sequence comes from Castellaniella caeni NBRC 101664, assembly GCF_001592225.1. Classification (GTDB taxonomy): domain Bacteria; phylum Pseudomonadota; class Gammaproteobacteria; order Burkholderiales; family Burkholderiaceae_B; genus Castellaniella; species Castellaniella caeni. Next base: position 11,954 of record NZ_BCWN01000028.1, read on the forward strand.
CGCCACGATCCCGCGCCGTTTGCCGTCACGCTCGACGTGCTGCGCCAGGATGCCGGGGTACTGTCGTCCGCCAGGACACCCGCCCCCGCGTCGCAGGCGGCGTCCGGCGCAGCCGCGCCGCAGGGTGCATTCGGTGCTGCCACCGCTGCTGCTGCCGCGTCCACGTCCGATCCATCCGTGGCGCCGGGCACCGCGGACTACCCGCCGGAGCCGCGCGCATGACACCGCCAAACCCGCCCGTGGCGCCTCGGGATCGCCGCCTGATGATCGAGCTGCTGCGCCTGCGGGCCGACTACGAGCGCGCCGCGCTGTGCCGCAGCGTCTGCCACCTGGCTGGGCAGCTGCGGCCCCAGGCCCTGGTGTCCCAGGCCACCGAGCAATTGCGCGCCACCGGCCTGGGCTGGGTGGGGCTGGGCTGGCGCGCCGTGCGCCGCTACCCCATGCTGTGGTCGCTGGCCAGTTCGCTGGTGCTCAAGCCGGGGCGCCGCGGCCTGGCCGCCAAGGCCGCCCTGGCCGCGGGCCTGGTCTGGCTTTTGCGGCGCCAGAGCACCCCGCCGTCGGACGACTGAAACCCTGGGCCGAAACCCGGGTGTCGACGATCCGGCTGCGAAACACGGCTTGGCTTCAGGGGGGCCGAGAACCCCCTGAACCAGTTGAATCTACAGATGACAGCGACACGGGGATTTGTTCAGAGGATCCCCAGCTGCTCCCAGATCGCGTCCACGCGCTGCTTGACCTCGTCCGACATGCGGATGGGGCGCCCCCATTCGCGGTCGGTTTCCCCAGGCCACTTGTTGGTGGCGTCCAGCCCCATCTTGCCGCCCAGCCCCGAAACGGGCGAGGCGAAGTCCAGATAGTCGATGGGGGTGTTTTCGACCAGGGTGGTGTCGCGCACGGGATCCATGCGGGTGGTCATGGCCCAGATGACTTCGGCCCAGTTGCGCACGTCGATGTCCTCGTCCACCACCACGATGAATTTGGTGTACATGAACTGACGCAGCACGCTCCAGAGGCCGAACAGGATGCGCTTGGCGTGGCCCGGATACTGCTTGCGCATCGACACCACCGCCAGGCGGTAGCTGCAGCCTTCGGGCGGCAGGTAGAAATCGACGATTTCCGGGAACTGCCGCTTGAGCAGGGGCACGAAGACTTCGTTGAGCGCCACGCCCAGCACCGCGGGTTCATCGGGCGGCTTGCCCGTGTAGGTGCTGTGGTAGATGGGTTGGCGCCGGTGCGTGATGCGTTCGACCGTGAATACCGGAAACCAGTCTTGCTCGTTGTAGTAGCCGGTGTGGTCGCCGTAGGGGCCTTCCAGCGCCATCTCGTAGCCGGTGTCCGGCGGGGGCGCCACCCCGTCGGGCACTTGCGGCGTGCTGGCGCGCGGGTCGCCGGCGGGCAGAATGTGGCCTTCGAGGATGATTTCGGCGTAGGCGGGCACCTGCAGCTTGCCGCCCAGCGTCGCCGCCAGTTCGGTGCGCGAGCCGCGCAGCAGACCGGCAAATTGGTATTCGGAGAGCGAATCGGGGATGGGAGTGACGGCGGCCAGCAGCGTGGCCGGGTCGGTGCCCAGGGCCACGGCGATGGGAAACGGCTGGCCTGGGTGGGCCAGGCAGTGGTCGCGGAAATCCAGTGCGCCGCCGCGGTGCGACAGCCAGCGCATGATGAGCTTGTTGCGCCCCAGCAGCTGCTGGCGGTAGATGCCCAGGTTCTGGCGCCGCGCCTTGGGGCCGCGGGTGATGACCAGCCCCCAGGTCAGTAGCGGCGCCACGTCGCCCGGCCAGCAGCTTTGCAGCGGCAGGGTGTGCAAATCGACATCCTGCGCCTCGATGACGACTTCCTGGCAGGGGGCGGAGCGCAGCTGGCGCGGGTTCATGTCCCACATGGCGGCTTTCAGCATGGCCACTTTGGACAGCGCGTCGCGAAAGCCCTGGGGGGGGCTGGGCTCGCGCAGCGACGCCAGCAACTCGCCGGTGTCGCGCAGGGCCTCGACCGTATCGGCCCCCATGCCCCAGGCCACCCGCTGTGGCGTGCCGAACAGGTTGGTCAGTACGTGGATGTCGCTGTCGGCGCCGCCGTGCCGGGGGGTCTCGAACAGCAGGGCCGGGCCGCCGGCGCGCAGCACCCGGTCGCTGATTTCCGTCATCTCCAGTGTGGTGGAGATGGGATGGTGGATGCGTTTGAGCTGGCCCTGGCGTTCCAGCTGGGCGATGAAGTCTCGAAGGTCGCGGTATTTCACAGGGCGTCGTCAATCAGGTTACAGTGTGGGTCGTGCCAAAGATTACCATTCCCTCCCACCGCGCGGCAGCACGCACAGGACACTGAGAGGCCTTCATGTCAGCAGGGTTCCTGCCCGAACGGCTGCAGCACCGCCTGCGAGCCCTCGTTTCCCCCGTCAGCGAATTCATCCACGTCAGCGCCATCTACCTGGGGCTTGCCGTGCTCACCACCCTGGGCCTGAGCCTGGTGCTGCCCTCGATGCGCCAGCAGTCGCAGCAGCTGCACGAAGTCGTGCTGGCCATGTTCCAGGCCGACGGCGCGGGCGGGTACGGCGGCACCGAGTCGGACAATTGGTCGCCGCCCACTGACCTCGCCGAGGCGCCCGACGTCAGCGCACCCGTCGCGGCGGCGCCTGCGTCCGCCAGCAATTCGTCCGCGACCGGTTCATCCACGGCGGGCTCATCCGCGGCCGGTACGGTCGCTCAGGCCACGCCGCCTGCCGCCGCCCAGTCCGCCGCGCCTGCGGCGTCGGGCGCCGGGGCGCAGCAGGCGCCCGTCCGGCCGCCTGTGGCGTACAACGCGCGTCTGGCCTCCGCCAGCATCGATTTCTTCCAGGCCCTGGCGGCCAGCATGCGCGACCAGCCGATTCCCGGCGTGACGGCAGGGCAGGCCAAGGGCCTGCGCAGCTATCTGTCGCGCAAATACCGGATCGCGTCGAGTGTGGCGGGCGCTCTGGCACGCACCACGTTCGCCATCGGCAAAGAGTTCAACGTCGATCCGCAGCTGCTGCTGGCCGTGATCGCCATCGAGTCGCGCTACAACCCCTTCGTGGAAAGCGCCGTGGGCGCGCAGGGTCTCATGCAAATCATGGGCACCGTGCACCGCGACAAACTGCGCGCCAGCGGCGGGCCCGCGTCCATTTTCAATCCGGTGGTCAACATCCGTATCGGCACGCAGATTCTGGCCGACTGCATCCGCCGCCGCGGCTCGATCGAGGGTGGCCTGGCCTGTTACGTGGGGGCCTCGGGCCCGAGCGACGGCGGCTATGGCGCCAGCGTGCTGGCCGAACGCCGCCGCATCGCCCTGGCCTCGGGCATTCCGCTGGGCAAGCGGTAAAGGCCGCGCCGCGTGCATCTGCGGCTATCGCTGCGGTTTGCGCCTTGTCTGGGCTGCGCATCCGTCCCGATTTGAATGTGCAGATCAACCGGACAGCATATCAGGCGTGGGCGTACTAGGCGTGGGTGGTTTCGGCCACCGTGGTGCGCAGCCGCCCCAGAAAGTCGTCCATTCGCCCGATGGCCTCGTGCAGGCGGTCGAGCCCCGTGGCGTACGAGAAGCGCACGGTGTGGCTGGCATGCGCCTGGCCGAAGTCCAACCCCGGCACCGCCGCCACCCCGGCCTCGTTGAGCAGGCGGCGGCAGAACTCGGTGCTGTCCAGGCCAAACGCGCGGACGTCCGCAAAAATGTAGAAGGCGCCGTCTGGCGCCGCGGGTACGTGCAGGCCCAGACGGGCGAATTCGGGCAGCAGGTAGTCGCGCCGTTCTTTGAAGGACAGGCGGCGGCGCTCGTAGATTTGCATGACTTCGGGCTCGAAGCAGCTCAGGGCCGCGTGTTGCGCCAGGGCCGGTGCGCAGATGGCCAGGCTGGCGGCCATGCGTTCGATGGCGGGCATGAGCGCCGCAGGCGCCATGAGCCAGCCCAGGCGCCAGCCCGTCATGTGGAAGTATTTGGAGAAGCTGTTGATGACGAGGATGTCGTCGTCGAGCGTGAGCGCGCTTTGCGGGGCTTCATCGTAGTACAGGCCCAGGTAGATTTCGTCCATGATGACGAAGCCGCCGCGGGCGCGCACGGCGGCGATCAGGGTGCGCAGGGCGTCGCGCGGCATTGAGGTGCCCGTGGGGTTGCTGGGCGAGGCGATCAGCACGCCCCGCGTCTTGGGCCCCCAGTGGGCATCGATGTCGTCGGCGGACAGCTGGAACCGATGCGCGGCGGTGGTGGGGATCAGCCGGGTGATGCCGCCCGCGGCGGTGATGAAGTTCTGGTTGGCCGGGTAGGACGGGTCGGGCATCAGCACTTCGTCGCCGGGGTTGATGAGCGCCATGGCGGCCAGCAGCAGCGCGCCCGAGGCGCCCGAGGTGATCAGGATGCGGGCCGGGTCGAGTCGCGCGCCGAAGTGGCTGTCGTAATAGTGGGCGATAGCTTCGCGCAGGGCCGGAATGCCGGCGGGCGCGGTGTAGCCGCTCAGCCCTGCGTCGGCGGCGCGGTTCAGGGTTTCGAGCACGCGGGCGGGGGCGGTGAAGTCGGGTTCGCCGATGCCCAGGCTGATGATGTCGCGCCCCTGGGCGGCCAGGGCCTGCGCCTGCTTCAGGACTTCCACGGCGTAAAATGGCACCGTGCGTTCGGTTCTGTCGGCCAGTCGGACCATGACGTCTCTCGTAGAGCATTGTTTCGATGCCTGATTGTAGCCCTGACACCCGGAGGTCTCCCGATGCAGTCTCCCTCGCGCCGCGCCTTTCTGGTGGGCCGCCGTGCCGAACAACCCCCCTGGGAAGCCTTTCTCGCGCGCTTGAGGCGGGTGGCCCAGGGGCAGGTCTACGAATTCTCCACCACACCGGGCAGCGCCCGCCTGGTGCCCACGCACATGCAGGACGTTTATCACGCCCGCAGCCTGTGTCAGGAATACGGCGTCACCCTGGCGCTGGACGGCATTCCCAGCGCGTCGCGGCAGGACGACATGCCCGTGCTCTGGGTCGAGCCCGGCAGCGCCATGGCGCGCCACGATCGTCTGGGGGCCGACGATCCGCGCTGGTTCGTGCAGCCGGGTTGCCTGATCGGCGAACTCGAATCCGCCGGTCTGCCGCAGTTTCGCGACCAGCCGCCGCACCTGACCGTGGCGGCCTGGCTGGCCGACCGCCGTTCGTGCGACTGGGCGCTCGGGCACACGGCGGACAGCGGGCTGGTGCATGCTCTGGTGCTGTTGGCCGACGGCACGCAGGCCAATCTTGGCGCTTTCGGGGTGGACAACCGCAAGCCGCTCGACAACGCCCGGGTGCAGGCCATGATTCCCCGGCTTTTTGAACTCAGCGCGCCACTGCCGCAGGCCGAGGCCGACCGGGCCGCGTTCTGGGATGCCCGCTACCGGCTTGACGCCCTCAAGCCCGCGCCCGGGCAGGTCGTCAATCTGGCGCACCTGCTGCTGGGGCATGGGGGCGAACTGGGCTGGGTCGAATGGCTGGTCTTCGACGAACGCGCAGGCCGCAGCGCCGACCGCCCCTATGAATCCCGCTACGGGCAGCGGCCCGGGCCGGACGCGGCTGGTCAGGCGCAGGACGCCGCGGTGCGGGCGCTGTTCGATCCCGGCGGCCTGTTTCCCTTTCAAGGCCAGCAGTTTTAATGTCCCGCCATGCCGACCGCGGCATGGTCGGCATGCACGCCTGGGCATACCCCTGTGGGTAACAAGAAGCTAGAATGGCTGGCATCCTCTCCCACAACACAACATGACTCAAGGCACCACAATGGATGAATCCCTGCGTGCGGCAGCGCTCGAATATCACGAGCATGGTCGTCCCGGCAAAATTTCGGTCACCCCCACCAAACAGCTGTCCAACCAGCGTGACCTGGCCCTGGCCTATTCGCCAGGGGTAGCGGCGGCCTGCGAAGAAATCGTGACCGATCCCCATAACGCCTTCCGCTACACCGGTCGCGGCAACCTGGTGGGGGTCATCACCAACGGCACCGCCGTGCTGGGTCTGGGCAGCATCGGGCCCCTGGCCTCCAAGCCCGTCATGGAAGGCAAGGCGGTGCTGTTCAAGAAGTTCTCCGGCCTCGACGTCTTCGACATCGAAATCAACGAAACCGACCCCGACAAGCTGGTGGACATCATCGCCGGGCTCGAGCCCACCTTCGGTGGCATCAACCTCGAAGACATCAAGGCGCCCGAATGCTTCGAAGTCGAGCGCAAGCTGCGCGAGCGCATGAAAATCCCCGTCTTCCACGACGATCAGCACGGCACGGCCATCTGCGTCACGGCGGCCTTCATCAACGGCCTTGAAGTGGTCGGCAAAGACATTGCCCAAGTCAAGGTGGTGGTGTCGGGGGCCGGCGCCGCCGCGCTGGGCTGCCTCGAACTCATGATGGACATGGGCCTGCCGCTCGAACACATCTGGGTGTCCGACATCGAAGGCGTGGTCTACGAAGGCCGCACCGTGCTGATGGACCCGAAAAAGTCCCGTTTCGCGCAAAAGACCGACGCCCGCACGCTGGACGACATCATCGGTGACGCCGACGTGTTCCTGGGGCTGTCGGCCGGCGGGGTGCTCAAGCCGCACATGGTCAAGAAGATGGCGGCCCGCCCGCTGGTGCTGGCCCTGGCCAACCCCAACCCCGAGATCCTGCCCGCCGAGGCGCTGGCCGTGCGCGACGACGCCGTCATCGCCACTGGGCGCTCTGACTTCCCCAACCAGGTCAACAACGTTCTGTGCTTCCCGTACATTTTCCGCGGAGCGCTCGACGTCGGGGCCACCACCATTACGCGCGGCATGGAAAAAGCCGCCGTCATGGCCATCTGCAAGCTCGCGCGCGAAGAACAAAACGACGTGGTGGCCGCCGCCTACGGCCTGTACGACGTGTCGTTCGGCCCCAACTATTTCATCCCCAAACCCTTCGATCCGCGTCTCATCGTGCGCATCTCGCCCGCCGTGGCCCAGGCCGCCATGGAAGACGGCGTGGCCACGCGGCCCATCGCCGACATTGCCGGCTACGCGGGGCAGCTCGAACAGTTCGTCTACCATTCGGGCGCCTTCATGAAGCCGCTGTTCTCGGCGGCGCGCGCCATGGTGCGCGAAGGCGGCAAGGCGCGCATCGTCTTTGCCGAAGGCGAAGACGAACGCGTGCTGCGCGCCGTGCAGATCATCGTGGACGAACGCCTGGCCAAGCCCATTCTGGTGGGCCGACCCGCGGTGCTGGCGGCCCGCATCGAAAAATACGGCCTGCGCATCCGCCTGGGCGAAGACGTCGAAGTCACCAACCCCGAGCACGACGAGCGCTTCCACCAATACTGGACCACCTACTGGGAACTCATGTGCCGCCGCGGCATCACCAAAGAGATGGCGCGCGTCGAAATGCGCCGCCGCCTCACGCTCATCGGCGCCATGATGGTGCGCCTGGGCGACGCCGATGGCATGATCTGCGGCACGGTGGGCTCCTACGGCAATCACCTGCGCTTCATCGACGAAGTGCTGGGCCTGCAGCCGGGCGCCAAGACCTACGCCGCCATGAACATCCTGCTGCTCGAAGAGCGCACCCTCGCGCTCACCGACACGCACGTCAACGACTGCCCCGACGCCTCGCAGATCGCCGAGATCACGCTCATGGCCGCCGAAGAAATGCGCCGCCTCAATATCGAGCCCAAGGCGGCCCTGCTGTCGCGCTCCAACTTCGGCACGGGCAGCTCGTCGTCCGGTGAGAAAATGCGTGCGGCGCTGGCCCTGGTGCGCGAGCGCGACCCGGCCCTGGAAATCGACGGCGAAATGCATGGCGACTGCGCCCTCGACCCGGCCTTGCGCCAGCGCATCCTGCCCACCACCACCTTGCAGGGGGAAGCCAATCTGCTGGTGTGTCCCAGCGTCGATGCGGGCAACATCGCCTACAACCTGCTCAAGACGGCGGCGGGCGGCAACGTGGCGGTCGGCCCCTTCCTGCTGGGGGCCAGCGCGCCGGTGCACATCCTCACGTCCAGCTCCACGGTGCGCCGTATCGTCAACATGGCGGCACTGACGGTGGTCGATGCCAACAAACCGCGACGCGCCTGAGCGGCCTGCCATCGGCCTGGTGATGACGGGCGGTGGCGCGCGCGCCGCCTACCAGGCCGGGGTGCTGTCGGGGGTGCTGCAACTGCTCGACCCCGACTCCCGGCGCACCTTCCGCAACCCCTTCGACATCATCTGCGGCACCTCGGCGGGCGCCATCAATGCCACGGCACTGGCGTGCCGGGCGCATCAGCCACACCAGGCCGTCCGCCATCTGTGCGCCCTGTGGCAGTCGTTGTGCACGCGCGACATCTATTACGCCGACGCGCCGCGCCTGATGCGCACCGGCCTGCAGTGGCTGGGCATGCTCACCCTGGGCTGGATTCGTCCCCAGCTGTCGCGCTACGCGCCGCATTCCCTGCTCGACAACGAACCGCTGTCCGGGCTGCTGTCGCGCACGCTGAACTTCTCCCGGCTGCAGACCAATCTGCGTCGCGGCCATCTGGGGGCGCTGGCGATCACAGCCACGGCCTACACCACGGGCGAACACCTCACCTTCTATCAGGCCCGGGGCGGCATCCTGCCCTGGACGCGCACGCTGCGCCGCGCCGTGGACTGCACCATCGGCGTCGATCACCTGCTGGCTTCCAGCGCCATCCCCTTCGTGTTTCCGGCGCGCGCCATCCTGGTGGGTGACCGCACGCTGTGGTGCGGCGACGGCTCGATGCGCCAGCTGGCGCCCATCAGTCCCGCCATCCACCTGGGGGCCGAGCGGGTCTTCGTCATCGGCACCAATTATCAAGACGAGACCCAGCCACAGATCCGCGATCTGAGCCCGCCTTACCCCAGCCTGGCGCAGATTGCGGGCCATACGCTGTCGAACATTTTTCTCGACGGCGTGTCGGTCGATATGGAGCGCATGGCGCGCATCAATGAGCTGCTTGCACGAATCCCCGCAAATGGATTAAAAAGCGAGTCACTGCGGCCCATCCACACGCTGATGATCGCTCCCAGCCGTTCTCTCGACGAAATGGCGCTGGATCATCTGGACGAGCTGCCGCGGGCCGTGCATACGCTGTTTCGCGTGCTGGGGGTCTCCCCCAAGAAAGTCGAGGCGGGCGGTGGCGCACTGGCGTCGTATTTGTTGTTTGAAACAGGCTATACGAAGGACCTGATCGCGTTGGGGCGGGCCGACAGCCTGAGCCGTGCTGATGAAATCATCGCTTTTTTCAAGGAGTGGTCCGCATGAGTCTGGCCCAGATACACGAAATGTTCGCCCAAGGGGTGATTGATCCCCAGGTCGTATCCGAGCAAGACGCCCTGGCTGCCGCCACCGAGGCCGGCCTGGCCGCGTTTGTGGTGGATTGCGACCGCGCCCGCAGCCGCTCGGCCGTCTTGCGCGCGGTGGTCAAGGCCATCGACTATCCCGAATTCTTTGGCGGCAATCTCGACGCCCTGTACGACTGCTTGTGCGACACGCTGGCCGACCAGAAGACCGGCATGTTCCTGTGGTTCCGCCATCTGCATTCGGGCGACCCGGCGCTGGTCGAAGACGCCCAGGCCATCCAGGGGGTGTGCAACGACGTCGTCGAGTGGGGGCAAAACAACGAACGTCAGTTTGCTTTTGCCATCGAACACGCCGGTGCGCACCCGGCCCCCGAGCCCGGGGTCGAACCCGTGCCGTATTCGGGGCGCGAAGAATAAGCCCGCCTGCCGCCGTCGGCCTGTCGTGCCGGTGGGCCTACCACTGCAAGAGCGCGGTGGCCGCCGCCGCCATGGCCAGTCCCGCGGTTTCGGTGCGCAGCACGCGCGGGCCGAACCGCACTGCGCTCAACCCTCGCTTGCGCGCAAGCGCGAGTTCGCTCTCCGACCAGCCGCCCTCGGGGCCGACCAGCAGGCTCAGCCGCGTGTCCACGGCGCGCAGCGCCTGGGCGAAATCGGCGGGGCCGTCGGGATGGCAGAACAGGGTGGGGCCTTCGAGGGCGCCCAGGCAGTCGGCCAACGGCGCGGGGGCGTGCACCTGCATCAGGCGGTTGCGCCCGCATTGCTCGCTGGCCGCTTGCACGATGGCGCGCCAGTGGGTCAGGCGCTTGTCCAGGCGCGGGCCGCTCAGGCGCAGCACGCTGCGCTCGGCGGCGACAGGATACAGGGCGCCGACGCCCAGCTCGACCGCCTTTTCCACGATCCAGTCCATCTTGTCGCCGCCCGCGATGCCCTGCACGAGCGTCAGGCGGCCGCGCAGCTCGCAATCGCGGGGGTCGTGGCCGCCGACGTCGGCGTAGGCCGCGCGTCCGTCGGCCACCAGGGTGGCGGGATACTGGCCGCCGCGCCCGTCGAACAGGACGATGGCGCTGCCCGGGGGCAGGCGCAAGACCCGCAGCGCGTGGTGCGCCAGCGCGTCGGGCAGCACGGCGCGCGTGTGAGCCTGCAGCGGGGTGGGGCAGAAGAATCGGGCGATGGGCATGGCTGCCGGGGAATGTCCCTACGGAATGAATGTGTGGACTATAAACCGGGGCGGGCAGGGTGGTAAAATTCAGGGCTTTGCCATCCACTGAAACGGTAGGGTGCGGCAGCGTCGGCTGTCTGGCCCGCCCTTAAAGACTTATGAGCGCTTTGCCTGCCCCTGATCCCTCCATGGCCAATGCCATCCGCGTGCTGGCCATGGACGCCGTCCAGCAAGCCAATTCCGGCCACCCCGGCGCCCCCATGGGCATGGCCGACATCGCCCACGTGCTCTGGACGCGGCATTTGCGCCACAACCCGTCCGATCCGGCCTGGATCGACCGCGACCGCTTCGTGCTTTCCAATGGCCACGGCTCCATGTTGCTGTATGCCCTGTTGCACCTCAGCGGCTACGATCTTCCCATCGAAGAACTGCGCAATTTCCGCCAGCTGCATTCGCGCACGCCCGGCCACCCCGAGGTCGGCGTCACCCCGGGGGTCGAAACCACCACCGGCCCGCTGGGCCAGGGCCTGGCCAACGGCGTGGGCATGGCCTTGGCGCAGGCCCTGCTGGCGCAAGAATTCAACCGCCCCGACCACGAGATCATCGACCACAACACCTATGTGTTCGCGGGCGACGGCTGCCTCATGGAAGGCATCTCGCACGAAGCGTGCTCGCTGGCGGGCACGCTGGGCCTGTCGCGCCTCATCGTCTTCTACGACGACAACGGCATCTCCATCGACGGCGAGGTGCGCAACTGGTTTGCCGACGACACTCCGGCGCGCTTCGAGGCCTATGGCTGGAACGTGCTGCGCGGCGTCGATGGGCACGACATGAACGCCATCGACGCGGCCGTCAACCAGGCGCAGGCGCATGCCGCCGCCGGGCGCGGGCCCACCCTCATCTGCTGCCGCACCGTCATCGGGCGCGGCGCGCCCACCAAGGCCGGCTCCGAAAAAGTGCATGGCGCGCCGCTGGGGGCCGATGAAATCGCCGCCGCGCGCAAGGCCATGGGCTGGAACCACCCCCCCTTCGAAATCCCGCGCGAGGTCTACGCCTACTGGAACAACCGCGAACGCGGTGCCCAGCAGCAGTCCGATTGGCAACTGCGCTTTGACCACTACGCCGAAGCCTACCCCGAACTGGCCTCCGAGCTGTGCCGCCGTATGGCGGGCGAGCTGCCCACCGATTTCGTCCAGCGCGCCCAGGCATACGTGCTGTCCACGCAAGACAAGGCCGAGTCCATCGCCTCGCGCAAGGCCTCGCAGCAGGCCATTGGCGCTTTCGCCGAGATCCTGCCCGAAATGCTGGGCGGCTCGGCCGACCTCACCGGGTCGAACTTCACCGACTGGAAAGGCGTCACGCCCGTGCGCCGCACGGCGGGCGGCCTGCAGTGGGGGCGCCACATCAACTACGGCGTGCGCGAATTCGGCATGGCGGCCATCATGAACGGCATTGCCCTGCATGGCGGCTATCTGCCCTTTGGCGGCACCTTCCTCACGTTCTCCGACTATTCGCGCAACGCCCTGCGCATGGCCGCGCTCATGAAGCAGCGCGTGGTGCACGTCTTCACGCACGATTCCATCGGGCTGGGCGAAGACGGCCCCACGCACCAGGCCATCGAACACGCGGGCAGCCTGCGCCTCATCCCCAATCTGCACGTCTGGCGTCCGTGCGACACCACCGAAACCGCCGTGGCCTGGCAGGCGGCGCTGACGCGCCCCACCAGCATCGGCATGGCAGTGCACGACGGCGGCCCATCGGCCCTGTTGCTGTCGCGCCAGAACCTGCCCTTCGTGGCGCGCGACGCCGACAGCACGGCGGCCATCGCGCGTGGCGGCTACGTGCTGCGCGACATGGTGGGCGCGTGCGCCGTCATCATCGCCACTGGCTCCGAGGTCGAGCTCGCCTTGAAAGCGCAAGATCAGCTGGCCGCCCGCGGGGTGGCCACGCGCGTGGTGTCCATGCCCTGCACTCAGGCCTTCGATGCGCAAGACGCCGCCTGGCGCGCCTCGGTGCTGCCCGCCGACCTGCCGCGCGTGGCCGTCGAGGCCGGGGGCACGGCCACCTGGTACAAATACGTGGGCACCACGGGGGCCGTGGTGGGTATCGACACGTTCGGTGAATCGGCGCCTGCCGGCGTGCTGTTCAAACACTTCAACCTGACGGCCGAGCACATCGCCGCCACGGTCGAGCAGCTTTTGTAAAGGAGATCTCCATGACCATTCGTGTCGCCATCAACGGCTACGGCCGCATCGGCCGCAACATCCTGCGTGCCCATTACGAAGACGGTAAGAAGCACGACATCCAGATCGTGGCCATCAACGATCTGGGTGATCCCAACACCAATGCGCACCTCACCCGCTACGACACGGCGCATGGCCGCTTCCCCGGCACGGTCGAGGTCGATGGCGATCACATGGTCGTCAACGGCGACCGCATCCGCGTGCTGGCCGAACGCAATCCGGCCGAGCTGCCCTGGGGCGAGCTGGGCGTGGATGTCGTACTCGAATGCACGGGCCTGTTCGCCACCAAGGAAAAGGCCTCCGCGCACCTGAAGGGCGGGGCCAAGAAAGTCATCATCTCGGCGCCGGGCGGCAAAGACGTCGATGCCACTATCGTCTATGGCGTCAACCACCAAGTGCTCAAGGCCAGCGACACGGTCATCTCCAACGCGTCATGCACCACCAACTGCCTGGCTCCGCTGGTGCATCCCCTGCATCAGGCGCTGGGCGTCGTCAACGGCCTGATGACCACGGTGCACGCCTACACCAACGACCAGGTGCTCACCGACGTCTACCACAAAGACCTGCGCCGCGCGCGTTCGGCTACCCACAGCATGATCCCCACCAAGACCGGGGCGGCGTCCGCGGTGGGCCTGGTGCTGCCCGAACTCGACGGCAAGCTCGACGGCTATGCCATCCGCGTGCCGACGATCAACGTGTCCATCGTCGATCTGTCCTTCGTCTCGGCGCGTGAAACCACGGTCGAAGAAGTCAACGGCATCCTCAAGGCGGCGGCCGAAGGCCCCCTGAAAGGCATTCTGGCCTACAACACCGAGCCCCTGGTGTCGATCGACTTCAATCACAACCCGGTTTCCAGCACGGTCGATGCCGCGCTGACCAAGGTGTCCGGCTCCTTGGTCAAGGTGTCTTCCTGGTACGACAACGAGTGGGGTTTCTCCAACCGCATGCTCGATACCACCGTGGCCCTGATGGCGGCCAAGTAAGCCGGTTGCGGCGTTCACAGGGCGGGGCAACCCGCCCTTCGCATATCCAGACAAAAGACTTTTTATGATGATTCAGACTCTTTCGGGCCTGGCGCAGGCCGGTGCCCTGTCAGGCAAGCGCGTGTTCATCCGCTCCGACCTCAATGTGCCGCTCGACCAGGGGCGCATTACCGAAGATACCCGGGTGCGGGCGTCCGTGCCCGCCATCCGGCTGGCACTGGATGCCGACGCGGCGGTCATGGTCACCTCGCACCTGGGCCGTCCCAAGGAAGGGGTGGTGGGGCCCGAAGACTCCCTGCAGCCGGTGGCTGAACGGCTCACCGACCTGCTGGGCCAGCCAGTGCGCCTGGTGCGCGACTGGGTGGGCGGGGTGCCGGTAGTGCCTGGCGAGGTCGTGCTGCTGGAAAATTGCCGCTGCAATCCGGGCGAAAAGAAAAACGACCCCGAACTCGCCCGCCGCATGGCGGCCTTGTGCGACATCTACGTCAACGACGCCTTCGGCACGGCGCACCGCGCCGAGGCCACCACCGAAGGCATGGCCCGCTTCGCGCCCGTGGCCTGCGCCGGCCCCCTGCTGGCCGCCGAACTCGATGCCCTGGGCAAGGCCCTGCAGTCGCCGCGCCGCCCCATGGTCGCCATCGTGGGGGGCTCCAAGGTCTCCACCAAGCTGTCCATCCTGCAATCCCTGGCCAGCAAGGTCGATCAGCTGATCGTGGGCGGTGGCATCGCCAACACCTTCATGCTGGCCGCGGGCCTGCCCATCGGCAAGTCCCTGGCCGAACCCGATCAGATCGAGCAGGCGCGCGCCGTCATGGCGGCCATGCAGGCGCGCGGCGTGGAAGTCCCCATCCCCGTGGACGTCGTCGTTGCCGACCGGTTTGCCGCGGATGCTGTGGCCACGGTCAAGCTGGCTGCCGACGTCGGGCCCGACGACCTGATTCTCGACGTTGGCCCCGAGACATCGGCCCGGCTGGCCGCGCAGCTGCGTCAGGCCGGTACGATCGTCTGGAACGGCCCGGTCGGGGTGTTCGAGTTTGACGCCTTCGCCAAGGGCACCGAGGCGATCGCCCGCGCCATTGCGCAATCCGGGGGCTTCTCCATCGCCGGCGGCGGCGACACGCTGGCGGCCATTGCCAAGTTCGGCATCGCCGACCAGGTGGGCTACATCTCCACGGGCGGCGGGGCTTTCCTCGAATTCCTGGAAGGCAAGACCCTACCCGCCGTGGCCGCACTCGATCGGTAAACCCTGTTAGAATGCGCAAGGCGGGCCCCTTCGCATGGTTCGGCGGTGAACCTGGTCAGGTCGGGAACGAAGCAGCCACAGCCGTGCAGAACCAGTGCCGAAGTCAGGCTCGCCTTTCCTTTTGTTTTCTCCGGGCAGCGGCCGACTCATGAGCTATCTCGTACTGGCGCGCAAATGGCGCCCCCGTTCCTTCGATACCCTGGTTGGCCAAGATCACGTCGTGCGGGCCCTCACGCACGCCCTGTCGTCCGGGCGCCTGCACCACGCCTGGCTGTTCACCGGCACGCGCGGGGTGGGCAAGACCACGCTGTCGCGCATCCTGGCCAAGTCGCTCAATTGCGAACAAGGGGTCACGGCCACGCCGTGCGGCCACTGCCAGGCCTGCACCGAAATCGATGCGGGCCGCTACGTCGATTACATCGAACTCGATGCCGCCTCCAATCGCGGTGTCGATGAAATGACCCAGCTGCTCGAACAGGCCGTGTACGCGCCGTCCGTGGGCCGCTACAAGGTCTACATGATCGACGAAGTGCACATGCTCACCGGGCACGCCTTCAACGCCATGCTCAAGACGCTCGAAGAACCGCCCGAGCACGTCAAGTTCATTCTGGCCACCACCGATCCGCAGAAGATTCCAGTCACGGTGCTGTCGCGCTGCCTGCAGTTCAATCTCAAGCAGATGACGGTGCCCGCCATCATCGAGCACCTGCAGTTCATTCTTGGACAGGAAGACATCCCCGCCGAGGCCCAGGGCCTGCGGCTTATCGCCCAGGCGGCGGCAGGCTCCATGCGCGATGCGCTGTCGCTCACCGATCAGGCCATCTCTTACGCAGCGGGCAATCTCACGGCGGCCGCCGTGGGCGAGATGCTGGGCACGCTCGATCAGCACCACCTGGTGGCCTTGCTGCAGGCGCTGGCCGCGGCAGACGCACCCGGGGTGCTGGCGGTGGCCGACGAACTCGCTCTGCGCGGCCTGTCGTTCCAGGCGGCGCTGGGCGACCTGGCCGTGCTGTTGTCGCGGGTGGCCATCGCCCAGCGCCTGGGCCATGCCCAGGCCGACGATCCGCTGGCCGATGACGTGCAGCGGCTGGCGGGCAGCCTCAGCCCGGACGACGCGCAGCTCTTCTACGCTGTCGCCGTGCACAGCCGCCACGAACTGGCCCTGGCTCCGGACGAATACGCCGGTTTCGTCATGGCGTGCCTGCGCATGCTGGCGCTGCTGCCGCCCGACCGCGTCCCGCCCGTGCGGCTCGACCCCGTCCCCGTCCGGGCGGACGCAGCCGCAGCGGCTGCGCCCACCACTGTGCCTGCGGCGGCGGCATCTGCGGTTGCTGCCGCCTCTGTGGCGGCCCCCGCTGTGCCTGCGCCCGCGTCTGTGCTTGCGCAGGCGGCTCCCGCCGCCGCGCCCGAGGCTCTTGGCGCCCCTGCTGCCGAGCCCCCCGCGTGGGAAGCCCCCGTCCCCCCGGCCGCCGAGCCAGCGCGGGCAGCCGATCAGCCGCCGGTCGCGGCGCTGCCCGAAACATCGGGACACGGCATCCAATCGCCGAAGCGGGGAGCGTCATCGGCCGCGTCCGTCCCCCCCGCGTCGCCAGAGCAGGGTGGGCGAGTTGATGAACCGCCCGTAGCGTCCGTGGCGCTTGCGCACGAGCCCCCTGCGGCCCACGAACCGCTCGATGCGCCCCGTACGCGCCACGCAGCGCCTGCGGTGCCCGAAGCGCCTGCTCATGAGCCTCCCGAAGATGCCGCGGCGGCGTCGGAAGACTGGACGGCGGACGTGCCCGAGCTGCCGGACGACTTCGAGCCTTCCGCTTCGGCGGACGAATTCGCCCTGGACGAGGCGCCGCTGCCCGGCGCCGTGGCCGGCCTGCGCGCCGCGCCGCAGGCGGTGGACGCTCCCCCCGATCCGGCCGGCCTGACCGCCCGCGACTGGCCGGCGCTGGCGGCCGCGCTGCCCGTCACGGGCGCGGCGCGGGCGCTGGCCATGAACAGCGAATGGCTGGCGGGCGACGAACACCAGGTGCGGCTGCGCGTGGCCATCCATACCCTGGCCGAAGGCGGGGCGGCCGACCGCCTGCGCACCGGCCTGTCGGAATACTTCGGGCGCGTGCTGCGCCTGGACGTACAGTATGGCGACACTGGCGAAGACACCGCGTATGCCGTCGATCAGGCCGACCGCGCCCAGCGCCAGCAGCAGGCCGAAGCGGCGGCGGCCGACGATCCCCTGGTGCAGGCGCTCGTTACCCGTTTTGCGGCGCGCATCGTCCCGGGGTCGGTCAGGCCCGCTGCGGTATAGTCGCAGTTTCCCCGATTTTCTTCCACGTTTTACGGATACTCAGGACATCATCATGATGAAAGGTCAGATTGCCGGCTTGATGCGTCAGGCCCAGCAGATGCAGGAAAACATGAAAAAGGCCCAGGACGCGCTTGCCGAACTGATGGTCGAGGGCGCTGCCGGCGGCGGGCTGGTCAAGGTCTCCATGAGCTGCAAATACGACGTCAAGCGCGTCACCATCGATCCGTCGCTGTTCGACGACGACCGCGACATGATCGAAGACCTGGTGGCGGCCGCCTTCAACGACGCCCAACGCAAGGCCGAGGCCGCGGCGCAAGAAAAAATGTCGGCGGTCACCGCGGGCATGTCGCTGCCCGCCGGGATGAAGCTGCCCTTCTGATGGCCACCGGGCAGCCCGAACCCGAGCCGCTGCGCGCGCTCATCGAGGCCCTGCGCGGCCTGCCGGGCGTCGGGGTGCGCACGGCGCGGCGCATGGCGTACCACCTGCTGCAAAGCGATCCCGACGGCGCCCTGCGCTTGTCGGACGCCTTGCGCGATGCCGTGGGCGGCCTGCAGCATTGCGAGCGCTGCAACTCGTTTTCCCAGACGTCCGTCTGTGCCACGTGCCAGGATGCCGAGCGCGACGGTTCCGTGCTGTGCGTCGTGGAGACCCCCGCCGATCAGAACATGATCGAATCCAGCCACGGCTACCAGGGCTTGTATTACGTCCTGATGGGCCATCTGGCACCGCTCGAAGGCGTGGGGCCGGATCAGGTGCATTTCGCCCGCCTGCTGCAGCGCGCCACCGACGGGGTGGTCAAAGAGGTCATCCTCGCCACCAACTTCACCGCCGAAGGCGAAACCACGGCCTATTATCTGGCGGACATGCTGCGCAGCCGGGGGCTGACCGTCACCCGACTGGCGCGCGGCGTGCCCAGCGGCAGCGAACTCGAATACGTGGACGCGGGCACCATCGCCTGGGCGCTCATGGAACGGCGCGCCAGCTGAGCCCGCCGGACGGCGTCCGGAAGCCCGCCGCGCCGGTGGCGATACCCTGCCCGGGCATGGCGGTGCCGCGGCGTGGCGCGGATCGCGCGTTATCATGACCGGTTCGTGCTGATGCCAATAACGGAGACCAGACCATGCCGATTTCACGTCGCCAATTGCTCAAGACCGCCACGCTTGCCGGCGTGTTGGGGGCCGCACCCGCCCTCGCGCGGGCTCAGGTGACCGCGCCCGAAAAGCCCGGGCTGACCATCGCCGTGGGCGGGCAGTCGCTCATCTACTATCTGCCGCTGTCAGTGGCGCACCTCAAGGGCTATTTCAAAGAGGTCGGGCTGAACGCCCGGATCGCCGATTTCGCGGGCGGTTCCAAGGCCTTGCAGGCTGTCGTGGGCGGCAGCGCCGACGTCGTCTCGGGGGCGTTCGAGCACACCATCAGCCTGCAGACCAAGGGCCAGTTCTATCGCAGCTTCGTGTTGCAGGGCCGCGCGCCCATGATCGTACTGGCGGTGTCCAAAAAGACGCTGCCGGGCTACAAGACCCCCGCCGACCTGAAAGGCAAGAAGATCGGGGTGACGGCGCCGGGTTCGTCCACCAACATGATGGTCAGCTTCTTTCTCGCGCAGCACGGCCTCAAGCCCAGCGACGTCAGCTACATCGGCGTGGGCGCCGGGGCGGGGGCCGTGACGGCCATCCGCTCGGGCCAGGTGGATGCCATCGCCAACCTTGATCCGGTCATCAGCACCCTGGTCAAGGACGACGCCATCACGATCATTGCCGATACCCGCACCCTGAAAGACTCGCGCCAGATCTTCGGCGGCGAGATGCCCGCGGGCTGCCTGTACGCCTCGCAAGCCTTCATCGACGCCAATCCCAACACCACGCAGGCGCTGGCCAACGCCCTGGTGCGTGCCGATCACTGGATTCAGCAGGCCACGCCCGACGCTATCGCCAAGCTGGTGCCCGCCTCGTATTTGCTGGGCGACCCCGAACTCTACAAGCTGGCGCTCAAGGGCAATCGCGAGGCCTTGTCGCCCGACGGCATGGTGCCCGAGGGTGGCCCGCAGACGGCGCTCAACGCCCTGGCCGACTACGTGCCGCATTTCGACCGCACCAAGGTCGATATCTCGCGCGTCTGGACGAACCAGTTCGCCATCAAGGCCAACGAGAAGTACCCGCATGGCTGAGCCCGGCCCGATGCGCGCGCAACAGCCAGCGGCACATGCCTCGGCGGCGCTGGCGGCGTCAGGCGCCCTGGCTGCCGGTGCGCAGCCGCCCGCCCTGCATCTCGACCGGGTGACCTGCACCTTCACCTCGGGCGATGGGGTGGCGTACACCGCCATGCGCGAGGCCACGCTCACCGTGGCGGCGGGCGAGTTCGTGTCGGTGGTCGGGCCCACCGGCTGCGGCAAATCCACCTTGCTCAATATGGCGGCGGGCCTGCTGCGGCCTTCCTCCGGCTCGGTCAGCGTCTTTGGCGCGGCACTGCAAGGGGTCAACCATCGGGCGGGCTACATGTTCCAGGGCGAAGCCCTGATGCCCTGGCGCAGCGCTCTGGCCAATGTCACGGCGGGCCTGGAATTCGCCGGCGTTGCGCGCGCCCAGGCCCGCGAGCAGGGCCGCGACTGGCTGCGCCGCGTGGGGCTGGGCGGTTTCGAGAACCGCTATCCGCACCAGATGTCGGGTGGCATGCGCAAGCGCGCCATGCTGGCGCAGACGCTCATTCGCGACCCGGACATCATCCTCATGGATGAGCCCTTTTCCGCACTCGACATTCAGACGCGCCAGCTGATGGAAAACGAGGTGCTCGACCTCTGGATGGCGCGCCGCAAGGCCGTGCTGTTCATCACGCACGACCTCGACGAGGCCATTGCCATGAGCGACCGCGTGGTCGTGCTCTCGGCGGGCCCCGACACCCATCCCATCGGCGAGTTCGTCATCGACATCCCCCGGCCGCGCGACGTGGCCGAAGTGCGCATGCAGCCGCGTTTCATCGAGCTGCACCAAGGCATCTGGGCCGTGCTGCGTGACGAGGTGCTGAAAGGCTACGAACGGCAGAGAAAAGCATGAGACAGAAAACCGCGCTATCCCGCCCGCTGCTGCGGCTGCTGCAGGTATCCCTGCTGGCGGCGATCCTGCTCGTCTGGTATTGGGTCTCCCGCAACGATAACGTCGCCTTTTTCTTTGGCCGCCCGATCCAGGTGGCCGAGGTGATCTGGGCCTGGTTCGTCACCGACGCCAGCGTCTATCCCCACCTGTGGATCACGCTGTCCGAGACCGTGCTGGCTTTCATCATCGGCACCGCGGGCGGCCTGGCCTTTGGCCTGTGGCTGGGCCTGTCGCGCGGCGCCAGTGCCTTGCTCGAACCCTACGTGACGGCGGCCAATTCGATGCCGCGCGTCATCCTCGCCCCCATCTTCGGCATGTGGTTCGGCCTGGGCATCTGGTCCAAGGTGGCCCTGGCCGTCACCCTGGTGTTCTTCATTGTTTTCTTCAACGTGTACCGTGGCGTGCGCGAGGTCTCGCCCACCTTGCTCGACAACGCTCGCATGCTGGGTGCCACCCCCAGCCAACTGCTGCGTCACGTGTATGTCCCTTCGGCTACCAGCTGGGTGTTTTCCAGCCTGCACACGTCCGTGGGCCTGGCGTTCGTGGGCGCCGTGGTGGGCGAATACCTGGGCTCGGCCGCCGGGGTGGGCTATCTCATCTTGCAGGCCGAAGGCACGCTGGACGTGAACACCGTCTTTGCCGGCATCGTGGTGCTGACCATCTTTGCCCTGATTCTCGATGGCCTGGTATCCCTGGCCGAGCGGCGTTTTCTGGTGTGGCAGCCCGGCCCCGGGGCGGCCGACAAGACCTGAACGATCAGGCATACGCGCCGCCGACAGCGATCAGCGGCCCGGATCATCCAGACTGTTGGTCGCAACAAAACCCGGACGGGATGCTA
>NZ_BCWN01000029.1 GCF_001592225.1 Castellaniella caeni NBRC 101664
AGTCCTGATCTGTTCGGTTGATACAAACGGCACTGGCCTGTAGTTTCAAGACAGGCCCTGACATCGCATGAAAGCTTTTAACTGTTTGACGAGATATCTTTGTCCTGTGCCTGGTTTATTTTGTGTGCCTGGCATCGCGATCAAGCAAGCCCTTGCGTTCTTCGTACTCGCGGGGCGTGATCTCACCGTTCGCCAGGTGGCGCTGCAGCATTTCGTGGGGCGACTCGCGCGCGCGTCTGTGCCGCCCGCTCGTACGCCCCCAGCCGTAGAACACGATGATGCCGACCAGCGCCAACCAGAAGATCCACCAGAAAAAGTGCATGCCGCCCATGAAGAAGCCGCCGTTGTAAACCATGTGCACTCCCTCAGCCCTTGGCTGCCGGGGTTGTGCTACTGGCCAGTGCAGATTTCACCCGCTCAAGCCGATCGCGCACCTCGTGGGCGATGCGCCCGACCTCGGGGTTCGAGGTCATCTGCAACACCGCAACGGGGTCCATGAAGGCAACGACCAGGCGACCGTCGGCCTCTTCACGCACGACGACGTTGCAGGGCAGCAGCAGGCCGATGTCGGGTTCAGCCTCCAGGGCGCGGTGGGCCAGCGGCGGATTGCAGGCGCCGAGGATGCGGTAGGGTCGCCCCTCGATGCCCAGCTTGGCCTTCATCGTGGCCTGCACGTCGATCTCGGTCAGGACGCCAAAGCCTTCGGCTTTCAGCGCTTCGGTGACGCGGGCGACGGCCGTCACAAAGTCCTTGTCCTGGATGTCACAGCGAAAACCATAGGGGGTGGCAGGTGGCTGTTGCGCGCTTGCTGCCGTGTGAGGGGAATTTGAAGTACTCATGGCTGATTCCTCATTTTGTTGCAGGAAGCGCCTGCAGGCGGTCTGTCATCATCTGCATCATGGACTGCATCATGTCCATACGCTGCTCCAGCATGTCCTGGCGGGTGGCCATGTCGGCCGACTTGCCCGGCGCTGCGCCTGTGCTCATGCCACTGCCCATGCCGCGGCCCATCATGCTCATGCCGCCCATGCTACCCATCATATTCATGCCGCCTTGCATGAGTTTCATCTGCTTGGCCATCAGCGCACTGTGCTCCTCGGGCGTCTTCGCGGCCAGCATTGCATCGTGCATCTGCTGCATGGCCTTCATCTGGCTGGCATAGTCGGGGGCAGTCGTGCCCGCGCGCATACCTGCGCCCGGGCTACCCGATTGCGCCTGAGCAGCCTGCGCGACGGTGTCATTTGCCGGATGATGGCTGTCGTTTTGATCGCCATTGGCAGCCCAGGCCGGGGCGGTCAGGGCTGCACTGGTCAGAACGGCAATAGATGCAAAGGTACGGAGGTAGGTCATGTTGAACTCCTGGTCAGCTAGAGACAGTTGCGACTGTCAGGGTGCGGCAGCTAATAAACAACTGACGCATGTATTGCATTGATATATGAAAGTTTAGCGAAGCGCTTATGTCGATCTGATGACACCAGCATGACAATGTCGTAATGTAATGGCGGTGCAGGCTTGGTTAGTAGGTCGTGGTCGTCAACGAGTCCCGCAGGATCTGCTCTGCCTGCCTGGATGTGTTCAAATGGCATCGTGGCCCTCGGGATCCTCCTCAAAACTCGCAGTGTGATGTGGAACGCGTGCGAGATATTCGTCATTGTCCGGTGTCCCAGCGCCGCTTGAAGAAGTTGTAGATCGGCACGTACACCATCCCGGCATACGCCCCGTACAGGAAGCTCTCCTAATGAGGATGTGGTTCGCGGCTACCGCCCGTGGCGCTCGGCGGGTTCCCTACGGCCTTTGGGTCGGCGGTCCTGTTCGCGTCGCGATCTTCGCCAGAACCCGAGCCATGGCCTCCACCATGTCCTCCATGGCACCCGTGTCCGAACAAGTGCATGGCAATGAACGCCACTCCAAACAGTACCCAGATCCAGTTCTCTGTTAGCCAAGCCATTTCCAGCTCCTTTCGTTGAGATCGTTCAGACGTCGACCTTTCGTTCTGGACAGCCGCGCAAGGCGGCGAGCGATTGGTCTTGGCATGTCAATGCCGCGGCAGTTCCTGCTCGCTGCCGCCCCTGGAGCGCTCGACCAGTCGCCGCCACTGGCCGATTCGCGGAATGAACATCGGAACGCGTCGCCGATAGGCGCGATACTCATCGCCGAATTCCGCCAGCACGCGTTTCTCCTCATTTCGTGCAAGCAGCCAATAGATCAGCACAATCACGGGAAATAGCGTCACCGAGAAGATCGTCGGCCAATGCACGACGCCCTCGCCAAAGAGGCCAATGAACAGGCCGGTGTACTGAGGGTGCCTGACCAGCGCATACAAGCCACCGGTGGCGAGACGCTTCTCCTTTTGCGCACGGTAGAGCTCGCGCCAGCCCTGGGCGAACAAACCAATGCCGACAAACAGCAAGAGATAGCCGAGCAGCATCGAGATCATCATGCCCAGCTCACCCACGCCCAGCAGCGTGGACCAGAGACTGGCGCTCAGATTTGCACTGTCTAGCCCGAAGAACCGGACCATCAGATAGATGGTGAGCGGGAAGCCGTACATCTCGGCGTACAGTGCGATGATGAATGCCTGCACGAGTCCCGCGCTGGCCCATTCACGCCAGGTCTTCGGAGCCAGGTAGCGGTAGAAGAACCAGGACGCAATCACGATCATGATCGCTGCAATGCCCCAGACGCTTGAATGAGAGATCGATTCATCCATGATGGATGTCCTTTTGAAGCGCTGTGAGGGATCGCCCTGTGTACGGTGCCAGACTCCGTTTGAAGCCGGATGTCCGAGTCTTGAGCGCGTACGACGCCGAGGAGGGTAAAGCGATGGAAAGTGGTGGCTGGTGTTTCACGTGTGTGCATCCTGTGATCGGAACGAGCAAGATATCGAGGTCGGCCGCTTATACGCGACCCACGCAACTATTGCATTGATGTATAAGAGTTTAGTGAAGCGCTCATGTCGATCGGATGACGCTGCGATGACAACTTTGCAATGTTCACCACCTCAGACTGAGACAGTCACGGCGTCAGTGCGTGGGCCGATCGTCTTGCGGCCCACCAGTAAATAAAAATTCCGAAGAGAATCATGGGTAATGAAAGTAACTGGCCCATCGACAGGCCACCCGCGAATAAGCCGAGATAGTTATCCGGCTCGCGGGTGAACTCCACCATAAATCTAAAGACCCCGTAGCCCATCAAGAACACTGCACTTGTTTGCCCGATCGGACGTGGCTTGCGTGCAAACCACCAGATAAGTGCAAACAGCGCAAAGCCTTCGAGTCCCATTTCATAGAGTTGCGATGGGTGGCGTGCGATGCCGTCCCCCGTTTGTGGAAACACCATGCCCCAAGGCACTGTGGTGGCGCGGCCCCATAGCTCGCCATTGATAAAGTTGCCCAGGCGCCCAGCAGCCAGGCCCAAAGGGATGAGTGGCGCGACAAAGTCGCCAATCTCCAGCAGTGTGCGACCGCGCTTGCGGGCAAAGATCAGCATGGCCACGATTACGCCCAGCAGACCACCGTGAAACGACATGCCGCCTTCCCATAGGTAGAGCGCCGAGAGCGGGTGGCTCAGGTACTCGCCCGGTTTGTAAAACAGTACATACCCCAGGCGCCCGCCAATCACCACGCCTAGCACGCTGTAAAAGATGATGTCCTCGAGATCGCGTAGGGTCAGGCCGCAGGGGTGATGCCGGATGCGCCAGCGGCCCAGCAGCCATGCCAGGGCAAAGCCGGTGAGATACATCAGGCCATACCAGTGGATGGCAAGTGGTCCGATTTGCAAGGCGATGGGGTCGATCTGGGGGTATTGCAGCATGGATGTGGCCCGATTAAAAGATTACCGTGGATTAGTCATGTTCCAACGTCTGGGCGTCCATCAGCACACCTCCTTGGGGCAACAAGCCGACTCGGGTTGCGGGGCACAGGGGAAGGCGGATTCCGTCTCCGGCACGATTGGGATCGGCAGCCGGATTCCCGCCCGGTACATCAGCGCCGCGACGCCCAGTCCCGCCAGGCGTGCCGCCGGCGGGTCGGCCCGAGAACTCAGCACTACCGGCACCGTCAGTCCCATGACCACCCCCGCTGCGGTGGCGCCACCGTGGTACTCCAGGTTTTTCGCCAGAATGTTGCCCGAGACCAGGTCCGGCATCAGCAGGATATCCGCTTGGCCTGCCACCGATGACTCGATCCCTTTTTCCCGGGCTGCACGTTCGGAGATGGCGTTATCAAAGGCCAGTGGCCCGTCGACCTCGGCGCCAATGATTTGCCCGCGGCGGGCCATCAGCGTCAGGCAGGCCGCGTCCAGAGTGGAGGGGATGGCCGGGTTGACGGTCTCTACCGCCGAGATTACGGCCGCCCGGGGCACCTCGACGCCGATCATGTGCATCAGTGCGATGGCGTTCTGCAGAATCTGTGCCTTGGCGTTGAGGTCTGGCGTGATATTCACCGCTGCATCGCTGATGGCGAGCAACCGTGGGTAATTGGGTATATCTACCAGAAAGACGTGGCTGACGCGGCTGCCGGGCTGGCGCAGGCCGTGCTCGCTGTCGAGCAGGGCGCGCATGAAGGCATCGGTGTGGATGTGTCCCTTCATCAGCGCGTCGGCGCGACCGGCGCGCACGAGTTCCACCCCGCGGCGGGCGGCATCCGCCTCCGAGTCCGCTTCGATCACGGAGGCCAGGTCGAGCTCCCAGCCGAGCGTGGCTGCGACCTTGGCGATCTCGACGCAGCGACCGATCAGCACCGGTTCAGCGATTCCGAGTCGTACCGCATCGCGAAGTGTTTCCAGCACTGCAGCCTGTGCCGCGTTGACCACGGCGACCCGAATCGGGTCCCCGTGCCGTGCCTGCTGCACCAGGTCATCAAGCGTGGCCAATCGTTGGACGGCGTTATTGATCATGTTTCCTTTCATTGGTTGGCATACAGGCGCTGCACGTGCCGCGCGATCATCCGTTCTTCATCGGTGGTCACGGCTTCCACCTGGACCAGGCCCTCGGCGGCGGAGATCAGCGGCTCGGGCTTGCGATTGCGCCCTGGGTCCAGTGTCACGCCCAGATACGCCAGGCCATCGCAGATCTGCGCGCGGATGTCCGGCGCGTTCGCGCCGATGCCGCCGGTGAAGATCAGCCGGTCCAGCCCGCCGAGGGCGGCGCTCAGGGCGCCGATGAAGTGGCGCGCGCGATGACAAAAGAAGTCGATCGCCTGCGCGGCCTCTGGGGTGTCCTGACGGCGCGCCAGGAGCTCGCCCATATCGGCGCTCACGCCAGAGAGGCCCAGTAAGCCGCAGCGTTGGTAGAGCAATGACTGGAGAGCTTTAGGATCGAGTCCTTGCTGCCCGGCCAGATACAGCAGGATGCCGGGATCCAGATCGCCGCTGCGGGTACCCATAGGCATGCCGCCCAGAGCGCTGAAACCCATCGTCGTCTCGACGCTGCGCCCACCGCGGATCGCCGCCAAGGAGGCGCCGTTGCCCAGGTGCGCGACGATCAGGCGTTCGTCAAGTGCCGCTGGACCGTGGCGGCGCACCACATCCTCGACGATGAATTCGTAGGAGAGCCCGTGAAAGCCATAGCGACGCACGCCCTGGGCCTCGTACTCCCGAGGCAGTCCGGTATGCCGGGCGACCTCAGGCAGGCCGTGATGAAACGCCGTGTCGAAGCAGGCGAGCTGGGGTACGTTGGGAAAATGCGCGCGCATGGCGGCGATGCCGGCCAGGTTGTGCGGCAGATGCAGCGGAGCCAATGGAATCAGCGTGTCCAGACGACGCAGCAGTGTGTCGTCGATACGCTGCGAACAGTCACAGTCCGCCCCCCCGTGGACCACTCGGTGCCCGATGCCAACCAGATTCAGCCCTTCACCTTGCTGACGCAAGATCTCGTCGAGACGCGCAATGGCTGCCGCATGATCCGCGAATCGCACGTCGTTGTTCGCGAGGACTTGTTCCCGAGCGTCCACCACGCGGAACCGTCCCTGTTCAGTGCCGATGCCGCTGGCCTCCCCCCACAACTGACGATTGAGGCCATCGGCCAGGCCGAACACGGCGAATTTCAGGCTGGATGAGCCGCAGTTGACCACCAGGATGGATGGGCGCGTCGACATTTCCTTACACTTCCTTATTGTGGGAATGGGGTGTCTCTGTCTCGCTCTTGTCGAGCCATGACCCGCCATAGAGCCCCTCGAACACCTTCTCGAAGACGCTGTCGCGAGTCGTGCCAACCTGCGTCAGTGTCGAGGCGATCGAGTCGCTCACCAATGTCTCCCATTGCCGGTAGGGGCTGCTGCTATCGACCGGCGTTGGTGTGGTCTCCACCCTCTCGGCCAGCCACTTCACCCCGCCCATCCAGGGCGCGAAGCGTTCCGAGAACATCAGCCGGCTGGTCCGTGCCGGATGCAGCTGACGCAGCATTTTGGCCGACCAGGGGGTGGTGGCCAGCCGCACCCAGGGTCCGACGAAGGTCTCGTAGAGGGCCACGTTGTGCGCGGAGAGGGCTTTTACCTGCTTGAACGCCACCGTCTGGTCAGCGTAATCCAGGTCTTCCACTCGACGCTCCTCGAAACGCACCTGGAACTCGGGCTTGTGGCAGTCCGGGTCGCCAGTGGGATTGTCGATCTTCATCTCGTAGAGCCCCGGGGCAAGCTCATTGAGGTCGCCGACACTCTCGAGGATCGCCCGGTGCTCCAATCGTGCGACCTTGGCGGACACGAAGATTCCCAGATGGCCCACGTGTGGGTTGAGCAGATAGACGATGCGCTGATCGGCGGCCTTGAGCGCCTCGGTGCTCGGATACACCGCCGGGATCCAGTTGAGCGCCTGGTGCGGCGGGGTGATGTTGTCGCCGCTGGAGGCGAAGATCACCAGCGGGTTGCGGATGCGCTTGAGGTCGACGGTACAACCGGGGCAGATTTCAAACTCACCACGCTCGATCTGGTTACCGATGAAGAGATTCTCGACAATGGCAACGATCTCTTCCTTGCTCAGGCTATAGAAGCCGGTCCACCAGCGCTCAAAATCCAGAAAGCGCTCGCGCTGGCCATCGATGTCGGCAAATAACTGGTAATCCTTCTGCCACAAGGTATTTGCGGGCTTGAGGGATTCGAAGTTGGCCGCCAGATGGGCGCCGTCAAAACGCCCGTCCCCCAGGTCCGCCAGCAGGTGCGTCATCCAGGCGCCACCCAGCAGTCCGCCGGCCAGGCGCATGGGATTGACCCCGGATTCGCCAGACCAGTAAGACAGCGGTGAGCCGTTGAGTACCGCCGGTCCGACCAGACCTACGCAATCAGCCGAGAGCAGCGCAATGGCCCAGCCCGCCTGACAGTTGCCGTAGAGCACCGGTGGCTTGCCTGGATGCCGCTCGGCCAGCGTCTCGACGAAGCGTCGCAGGACATGCAGTACGTCTTCCAGCGTCTGCCCGGGCATGGGCTCCGGAAAGAAGATCACGAAGTAGACCGGGTGCCCCTCGTGCAGCGCCATGCCCACTTCGGAGTCTTGTTTGAAACCGCCGATGCCCGGGCCATGACCGGCGCGCGGGTCGACGATCATCACCGGCGGCTTGGTCTCGTCAAGGCAGTCTTCCAGACAGTCTTCGCCGACCCGGGTGATACGCAGCAAGGCATAGTTGGCGGGGCGCTCCAGTCGGCGGCCGTCCAGGATCATCTCGTAGTCGAAGTCGAGCAGTGGCGGCATGCCGGCCTGCTCATGCTCGAGCATGTTGTCGGCACGCTGGCGCAGGGTGTCCATGTAGCGCACGCCGCGCCGCCAGAGGTCGGTCTGGTAGGCGAGTAGTTCCGCTGCGGGATTGCTTGGAATGGTGGTGTGTTCGAACGCACGGGCAGGCTTCTGGTCGGCCGCCGTCTGGGAGGAAGCGGGTTGACGCTCGCGAGGAGCTTTACGCACCGCAGGGGTTTTGACTGTCGATAGTTTGGCATTCATTGTGGCTTACCTCGCGGTGTGCAAATCTGATTTAATTAAGGTGGCCTGGATCAAATCTTCTCGCGGCGCAGGCGCAGCGCATTCAAGACCACCGACAGCGAGGAGGCGGTCATCGCAAAGGCGGCAAACATGGGTCCGATCAGGATGCCGAAGAACGGGTAGAGGATCCCGGCGGCGATCGGCACACCCGCGCCGTTATAGATCAGTGCAAAGAACAGGTTCTGCCTGATGTTGCGCATGGTGGCCAGCGCCAGCTTGCGGGCGCGCACGATGCCATCGAGATTGCCCTTGACCAGGGTGAAACCCGCGCTTTCGATCGCCACATCGGCGCCGGTGCCCATGGCGATGCCGACATCGGCCTGCGCCAGCGCGGGGGCATCGTTGACCCCGTCGCCCGCCATCGCCACCCTGCGGCCTTTGGCCTGCAGCTCGCGGATGATGCGCGCCTTGTCCTCGGGCAGCACGTCGGCGCGGATTTCATCGATCCCCAGGCGCGCGGCTACCGCCTTCGCGGTGCGCTCGTTGTCGCCCGTGGCCATGATGATGTGAAAGCCCAGTTTGTGCAGTGCCTTGAGGGCATCGGGCGTGGTGGCTTTCACCGGGTCGGCGACGCTGACCAGCCCTGCGATGGCGCCGTCGAGCACCACGAACATGACCGTCTCGCCCTCGTCGCGGCGAGCGTTGGCGACGGCGGCCAGTGGGCCGCCATCGAGGCCCAGCTCGGCCATCAGCCTGGCATTGCCGAGCGCCACCTGGTGGCCATCGACCACACCTTTGACGCCCATGCCGGTCACCGCCTCGAAATCATCGGCCTTGCCCAATTCGACTCCGCGCTCCTCGGCGCCGGCGACGATGGCGTCGGCCAGCGGGTGCTCGGATCCTATTTCCAGCGTCGCCGCCAGCCGCAGCACCTCGGTCTCGTCGTGCCCGGCTTCGGGCAGCACGGCGACGAGCTTGGGCTTGCCTTCGGTCAGGGTGCCGGTCTTGTCGACGATCAGCGTGTCGACCTTGGCGAAGCGCTCCAGCGCCTCGGCGTTCTTGATCAGCACCCCCAACTGCGCACCGCGCCCGGTGGCCGTCATGATCGACATCGGCGTGGCGAGCCCCAGCGCGCAGGGGCAGGCGATGATCAGCACCGCCACCGCCGAGACCAGCGCGTAGGCCAAGGCCGGCACCGGCCCCCAGATCGCCCAGGCGATGAAGGACAAGACCGCAACGCCAATGACCGCGGGGACGAACCAGCCCGCCACCTGGTCGGCGAATTTCTGGATGGGCGCGCGCGAGCGCTGGGCATTGGCCACCATCTCGACGATCTGGCTGAGCGTGGTATCGGCACCGACCCGGGTGGCTTCCATGATGAGGCTGCCGGTACCGTTGATCGTGGCACCGGTGACCTTGTCGTCCTTGGTTTTTTCCACCGGAATTGGCTCACCGGAGATCATTGACTCGTCGATGGCAGAGCGGCCCTCGAGCACCATGCCGTCCACCGGCACCTTGTCGCCGGGGCGCACCCGCAGGTGATCGCCCACCCGCACGGCTTCCAGGGGGATTTCTTCCTCGGTGCCGTCAGCGCGGATTACCCGGGCGGTCTTGGCGGCCATGTCCAGCAGCGCGCGGATCGCCTTGCCGGTGCCTTCACGGGCACGCAGCTCCATGACTTGGCCAAGCAGCACCAGGGCAACGATGACTGCCGCGGCCTCGAAATAGATTCCGACCTGGCCGCTTACGGGGTCGCGAAAGCCTTCCGGGAAGATGCCCGGCACCAGCACCGCGACGATCGAGAAGAGATAGGCCGCGGCGACCCCCATGCCGATCAGGCTGAACATGTTGAGGTTCATGGTGCGAAACGAATTCCAGCCGCGCACGAAAAATGGCCAGCCCGACCACAGGATCACCGGGGTGCTGAACACGAGCTCGATCCACATCGAGGTTCGTTCACCGAAGAAGTCGCGAATCGCCGTGAGGCCCAGATAAGGAGCCATCGCCAGCACTAGCACCGGGATCGTGAGGACGGCCGCGACCCAGAAGCGGCGGGTGAAATCCACCAGTTCGGGATTGGGCCCCTCGTCGCCGGCCGCGGCGGATTCCAGCTCCAGGCCCATGCCACACAGGGGACAGGCGCCGTGCGTGGTCTGCCGCACCTCGGGGTGCATCGGGCAGGTGTAGACCGCACCGACATAGCCGGCGGGCACCTGGTCGTACTGGCCGCCGCGAACCGGCGCAGCGGTTTCATGGCCGGCTTGATGGGCGTGCCCGTGCCCGTGACCATGGCCATGACCCTTGTCATGGCGGGACTGCGCCTGTGGCTCGCCGCTTTGCACGGGCACCAGGTGCATGCCGCACTTCGGACAGTCACCGGGCTGATCGGAGATCACCTCGGGGTGCATCGGGCAGGTGTATTGGGTAGAGGTGGTGTATTGGGCAGCCCCTTGTTTACCGTGCTGCGCGTGTTCGGGTCGTTTTATGGGCTGCTGCTGAGTCATGGAGTCGTCTCCGTTACTGTGGGTAAGGCGGTGGCACGTACGGTCCTGTTTCGCGTAACCAATATTGCGTTGCCGTCTACACAAAAATCGTTGATGCATAAGATCACGCTGGCGCCTGGCATTGGGCGCTAATAAGCAACCCACGCAGCTATTGCATTGATATATAAGAGTCTAGCGAGGTGTTCATGTCAATCAGATGACACCATCATGACAATTCTGTAATGTCATGGTGGCGCAAGCTTGGTTGGTGCATCGTGACCGGTGACCGTCAGTGAGCCGAGACCCCATGATTTGATGACTCGTCTGGGCTGCCTTTGCGATTGATGCTCTTGCCCTGGCCGTGTCATCGCAGTACCGCTGGTTCATCGGGCAACTCGTTTGCGTATTGGCCACTGGCCGGGAAGTGTGTTACCAAGTGTTGTGTCACCATCCGGATACCATCCACCACACCACTTTCGAACTCGAATTGTTTGAAGGCGGATTCCATCTGACGGCACACCGCATTCCATTCGCCCTGGCTGACCTTCTCGTGAATGCCCCGGTCCGCCACGATCTCTACCGCGTGATCGGCGAGCAGCAGGTAGATCAACAAGCCGTTATTGTGTTGGGTGTCCCACACCCGAAGCTGCGAGAACAGCTCGATTGCCCGTTCACGGGCCGACTGTGCGTGCAACAGCGCGCGAAACTCCAGCGAACCCTCGATCGCGATGCGGATCTCGCCGTCGTGCCTGGCCTCGCTATCCTTGATCGCCCGCTCGATCGCCACCATTGCACTGCGGGGGAAGCACCGCTGGACATACCAGTCGGTTGTCAGCAGGTGACACACGATGCGCGGGCTCTTCATGGTCACCACCTGCCCGAGGCGCCACCGCCACCGAAGCCACCACCACCGCCGCGAAAGCCGCCGCCACGATGACCACGGCCGCCGCGGTATAGACCCCCCAACCCGTGCAAGGCCCGGCCGCCACCCATCAAGGTGAACAGCAGCGCCGCGATGGCCGAAAAAAGCGCGATCGATAGCGCACCGACCATGAGCCATGCCACCGCGCCCACCACACCGCCCGTGACGACAGCACCCGGTACCCTACCTATCGTCGAGCGCAGCAGACCGCCCAGGGCGAGGGCCACGATGAAGAGAACAGGGCCGTAGCGCTGGATGTCACCCTGGGGGGCAGGGCCCCTGTCTTCTGGCGCTGGCAAGGCCTCGCCGTCGACAGTGCGGATAATCTGCCCAACCCCGGCGGCGATGCCGCCGTAGAAGTCCTGCTGCCTGAATCGGGGCAGGATGAGCTCGCTGATAATGCGCCCGGAGGTGAGATCAGTGAGTGCGCCTTCCAGACCATAGCCGACCTCGATGCGCACTGTGCGGTCGTCTTTGGCCACCACAAGAATCGCGCCGTCGTCGACTTTTGCGCGTCCCGGTTTCCATTGCTCGGCAACACGCAACGAGAACTGCTCGATCTGCTCGGGTGCAGTCGATGCGACGATCAGCACCGCGATTTGTGTGCCTTTCCTGGCCTCGAAGTCGGTCAGCGCCTGCTCCAGCGTGGCCTTCTGCTCAGTGTCCAGGGTCTTGGTCTGGTCGATGACGTGCCCCGTCAATGGGGGCACGGGCACTTGCGCTATGGCAAGCGCGCTCCAGACGAGCGAACTGGCCAGCAGCAGGGCGCCGACAATCCGGCCTACCGTCTCGCCAATGGTCACCGCACCGCCCCGGACGTTGCCGGTATCGCACCGCCGACCGGTTTCTCAAAGCTGACGTTGGGTGGCTTTGCTATTTCCTTCTCGTTTTCGACAGTGAAGTTGGGCTTTTCCTTGTAGCCAAACAACATTGCAGTCAGATTGGAAGGAAAGGTTCGTACCGTCACGTTGTAGTCTTGCACGGACTTGATATAACGGTTGCGCGCTACGGTGATGCGGTTCTCGGTGCCTTCCAACTGTGCCGACAGGTCGCGGAATCCCTGGTTGCTCCGCAGGGCCGGGTAGTTCTCGGAGACAGCCATGAGCCGCGACAAGGCGCCCGTCAGCTGGCCTTGCGCCTGCTGGAATTTCTGGAACGCTTCGGGGTTGTTGAGCAGCTCGGCAGTCGCCTGAATCGAGGTGGCCCTTGAGCGTGCCTCGATCACTTGCGTCAATGTGCTCTGTTCGAAATTTGCCTCGCCCTTGACCGTGTTCACCAGGTTGGGGATCAGGTCCGCGCGGCGCTGATACTGATTGACCACTTCTGACCAACTCGCCTTGACTTGCTCGTCTGAACTCTGGAATGTGTTGTAGCCGCAGCCGGCCAGGCTCAGAGCCAGTATCGCCGCAAAAATGGCCTTCAGTATCCGCATGTTCGGGTCTCCATGTGAGAGAGCTGGGAATGGGGCTTACGGGATGGACCGATAGGTAATGCCGTTGGGATTGGGCCCCACCCGGTATGTGGCGACAACCTCCTGTGTGCTGGTGTCTATCGCGCTGACCGTGTCGTCCTGATTGTTTGTGACAAAGACAAAGCCCCCCTCACTGCTGGCGACAACCCCATGGGCGCCCATGCCCGTGGTCACCGTGGCTTGAACGCTTTGGCTTTTCACATCAATGACAGAGACCGTGTTGTCGGGCTCGCTCTCGCTGCCCTGATTGGCGACGTAAACCTTGCTGCCATCCGCGGTTGTGTATAGCTGGATGGGATTGCGGCCAACCTTTATGCGATTGAGCACCTGTCTGGTGACGGTGTCGATGATCGCCACACTATTTTCATCCCGCAGCGATACATAGACCTGTGCTCCATCAGGCGTAAAGGCAACTTGAACCGGGGCCTTGCCAACAGGGATGCGTGCGGATTCTTTGAGATTTTGGGTATTTATGACGGATACGTTGTTATCGGTGACGTTGGCGACATACAGTTCTTGCCCATTGGGGCTCAGACGCAAGCCGTGAGGAAACGCTCCGGTGGGAATCTCGGCGATGATTTTCTTGTGCTGAATGTCAACGACCGAGACCTGATTGGCCTCGGAGTTGGTGATATAGGCACGATCACCCTTTTCGCTTGTCACAACATGGGCAGGGTGACCGCCTGAAGGCAGCGTCGCCAATGTCTTGTCGATCTGGCCGGCATCGATCAATAGTAATTTGGCGTCGTTACCATCTTCAGAACTGGCGTGCGTATCGGTCTTCTCACCAGCTTGGTCATTGCCCATACCGTGCCCGGCCATACCGGTCATCGCCGGCATGCCAACGGCAAGAACCGTCTTTCCATCAGGGGAGATCTGGACATTATGCGGGATGACGGATACCTTCGCCGTGTGTACGGCGCCGGTACGCAAGGTGATCTCGCTCACGGAGCCGTCGCCTTCATTGGCGCTGTACACAACGCCGTTCGGTAGCGTTGCCGCCTGGACCGCCCCGGCAGCCAGCGTGAGGGCAATCGAAGCAAGAAGAGGGTGTATTTGAAGCATTGTCGGATCTCCGGTTCGAAACGGTTGTAACCATTGAAAGTCATGTCATTGAAAGCAGCAGTGCTGCCCATCGATCACTGTATCGATCCATCCCTGACGGATTGATGACGCGCTAATTACAATCTTGTAATGTGGCGCGATTCACGTGTTTTATCGACATGCGAGGCGTCCCGGCGCCGGGCAGACTGCCCGATG
Source organism: Castellaniella caeni NBRC 101664 (assembly GCF_001592225.1). GTDB lineage: Bacteria > Pseudomonadota > Gammaproteobacteria > Burkholderiales > Burkholderiaceae_B > Castellaniella > Castellaniella caeni. Next base: position 14,042 of record NZ_BCWN01000029.1, read on the forward strand.
CGCAAGGGTTACGGCACAATGCGACGGTTCTGGAAGAACCCAATCAAAGCGGGATGGCCGAGTCCAGCGACTTCAGGAATTGTTTTGGCGATTGGAAGCCGATGACTTGAAAGTCGATTTCTTTGCCTTTCCTGTCAAAGAAAAGGATCCCGGGAGGCCCAAAAAGTGCAAAACGCTTGAGTAGCGCTTGATCATCCGCATTGTTTGCCGTCACGTCAGCTTGCAGCAGGATGACGTCCTTCAAGCGCCCCCGGACTCGCGGGTCGGTAAAGGTGAAACGATCCATTTCCTTACACGATATACACCATTCCGCCCAAAAATCGAGCATCACGTAACGGCCGTCTGCCGCCTGCAATTGTGACTCCAGGTCAGCCAGATTCTTGATGGGCCTGAATGTAATCTCGGTTGCAGCGCTGCCTGCTGGCGTGGTGGTGTTTACGCTCCTGAGGGCAGCCAAGGGCTGCAGCACATCTCGGCTGCCCGAAAGGCCGCCGATGAGTAGCGCGAGGCCGAGTGTCAAGGCAATGATCCCAATACCTTTTCCGAAACGCATATATCCTGCCGAGCTCGCAGGCAAGGGGTCCAAGGCCCTGAGATACATCGCCGATATGATGAGCAGAATGGCCCATAAGAACAGATGCACCACGGCGGGGATGACTGGGGAGACGAGGTAAATGGCCACGGCCAGCAGGGTCACGCCAAAGAAATGCTGGACGGATTTCATCCAGGGGCCGGCTTTTGGCAGCAAGGCGCCGGCGCTTGTGCCAAAGATCAGGAGTGGCACGCCCATGCCGATGGCGAGCGAGAAAAGCGCCATGCCGCCGACCACGGCGTCACCCGTTTGCCCAATGTACAGTAGCGCACCTGCCAGGGGCGCAGCCACGCACGGCCCCACGATCACGGCAGACAGCACGCCCATCAGAAAGACGCCAAACAGCCTGCCGCCTGGTGTGCGGTTGGCTGCGCGCGTCAGGCGGCTTTGAATCGCAGCGGGCATCTGCAACTGGTAAAAACCGAACATGGATAACGCAAGCAATACAAAGACTGTCGCGAAGCCGCCCAGGACCCACGGGTTTTGCAGATAGGCCGATAGCATCGTACCGGCAAGTCCAGCCGCAATGCCCGCCAGCGTATAGGTCATTGCCATGGCGAGCACATAGACCAATGAGAGGCCAAAGGCCTGGCGTCGCGTGGCGTGGTGGCCCTGTCCGACGATAATCCCCGACAGAATCGGGATCATGGGAAGCATGCACGGGGTGAACGCCAGGATCAGGCCAAAACCAAAGAATGCGGTAACCAGTGCCCACGCATTGCCTTGTGCGAACAAATTACCGATTACGCTGGTCTCTGATAGGCTGGTGTTGGATCGCGGTTCACGGATATCGGTCGCAGCGGCTGGCGCCGTGGGAGCCGTGCGAGTAGAAGCAACGGAGGCATTGGCCTGGGCCAGTGGCACCGTGAGCGTCTTCTCGATGGGCGGATAACAAACACCTGAGGGATCATTGCAACCCTGATAGGATGCGAACAAGGTCAGGGATTGCCGGGCCGCACTGTCAGCCGGCCGGTCCAGGGCAATGACGGCTTCTACGGGCTCGTAATAGACCTCTTCTTCCCCGAAGGTTGGGTCGTCTTTGAGCTTGCCGGAGGGTAACGATGTGCTGGCAATCGTGATGTCCGGAGAATCCGGCAGGCTGAACGCAATCCGGCTACGGTACAAATAATAGCCCTTGGCGGGGGTCAGTGTGGCGACAAGCGTGTTGAAATCCCGCGCCACGACCGAAATCTGAAATGCCTTCTCGGGTGGCAACAGCCCTGGCTCGGAGGACGACCCATCAAAAAGACCGGTTATCGATTTGAAAAGACCTTTTGAAGGGGTGAAGACCTGTGTTTGCGTACTACTAGAGCCAGGCGAAGCGTCACGGGGTGGTTCGTGGCTGGCGCCGTATGCCCACGATGAGACCAGCAAGAGTAGGGTGGCAATCAATCGTGTCACGTTCACAGCAAGCGTCCATCATTCAAAGCATTCTGCGTCTTACTTATCAAGCGTCGTGCCATATTTCGCAATCTGCGTCCAGGTCGCACCACGATCTTGAGTGACATAGGCATTACGTTTGAAGGTGGCGATCGCGAGATCGTCGTGGCGGGCAGGGTTCTGGGCAATGAACGCCACGGCGTCTTCGTCCAGTGCGGGAAGCTTGATCTTTTCATTGGCCTCACCGTCCTTCAGGCTCATGCGAGTCAGCATGGGGGAATTCGCATAACTGCTGACCCAAAGGTGCTCTCCATCCAGATCGAACCACTGCGCGAGCACCTGAGTGTTCCCGACCCGCGGTTCAAAATGGTTGCCTGCATCGCGCGACAGGTACAAGCCGTCGGCAGCGCCCACGGCCACGATATTGGCATCATTGGGGTGCACCGCCAGGCTGTTGATTTTAGTTTTCAGGCCATCGGCGGCTGCCTGCGTCCAGATCAGACCGTCTGTCCGGGTCATATACAGGCCAGGCTGGCGCATCCGGGTGTTGGGACGATAATTCAGAACATAAACCGCATTGGTTTCGTAGCTGGTGGCCAAGGTGTGGAAATCGGACTCGCCTTCCAGGCTCAGTTGCTGCCAGGTTTTACCCGCATCGGTGCTTTTGATGAGACCGAACGGGTTCACCAGATTCGAGCCAGCCGCGGGATGGCCGCTGCTGTAAAGCGCGTCACGGGTGGCCGCGAACCCCATGTAATCATGCTCGGGCCCGGGCATTTTTGCCCATCGTCCTTCCGCATACGCCGCAATGCCGTAATGGCTCGGGATGAACAGCTGTTGACCGTCCGCACTATAGGCAAGCCCGTGCACGTGCGCGAGTTCAACCGGCGCTGTCTGGGCCGAAACCTTTGTACTTTGCGCATCGGCCGTGGCTGGCTGCGTGCCGGCGACTGCGACGCCAGATCCGCCCAATGTCAATAGTGTGGCGAAGCTTGTTGCCGCCAGAGCGGTAAAAATTGTTTTAGAACGCATCACGTGATATCCGTTAGTCCGAAATATTCTTCCATGAGTTTGTCATGGATCCAGATTGCCGAGGTCACCATGAATGGGCGACAAGCAGGACATTTTATCGTTCCCTTGCTTGCAATCGGATGACGCCTTCATTACAACTTTGTCATGTGAGGGCATACACATACGCATACGGTACGTAGGGGCATACGGCGTGCGCGTGCCCTGCCTTGAACTCCCGGTTTGGGGGCAATGCTTTACGAATACCACCGCAGGAAGGCGGCCGCAGTCAGTGCGACGATAGCCAGCACGGCCAGGGTTTGCCAGACCATCGTGGCGCGTCGGCCCGTGTACAGGTCACGCGCGCGCAGCGATACGGCAATAAGCACAAACGCGGTGATGGCGCACACGATCTTGACGGTCAGCGCCACGATGGCAATGCCGTGAATGTCGGGCAGCTGGCGGTAGAAGTAGAGACTCACCAGCCCAAACAAGGTGCCGCTGGCGATTTGTACTGCCCACCCCGACAAGGTCAGCCACAGTACGCCGCGCTCACGTGCAGGCTGGCCGGTGATCAGGCGATAGAGCGGCGCAGCCACCACGACCACTGCGCCAAAGTTGTGGCCAACCTGGGTCAGCGCGTAGACAAGGTTTTGCCAGTTCAAAGCACTTATCCGACCTGAATGCTGACGCAATCCTCGGCGCCGGTAGCGACGTGAGCCCGGTTGGCCACCTGGATGCAGATGGCGTGCTTTCCTGGTGACAGGTCCATACCGTCGAGCGTGAAACTGCCCTTGAGCTGGCGTGTTTGTCCCACCAGTTCACCGTCCACGTAGACGTGCAGATGGTTCACTTGGGGGCCAGGCGCAGCGCTAAAGACGAGTTCGTCCGGATTTTTAACCTTGAGTGTCACACCATCCTTCAGCGAAGCGGCCGAGACAGCCCCTTCAGCGCCCAGGCTGGGGGCCGCCAGCAGTGCCGATCCCGAGACCAGAGCGGCAAACAATGCTATTACGCGAAAAGATATCATGCGGATTCCAACATTCCTTATTGACCCTTGGGCGTATCCCAGATGACGAAGTCATGGTCATTGCTGTCGGCAACGAAGATGGCCAACAGCTTTGCAGGTTCGGTGTCGCTCGCGTTTTCACTGACAACGTGGTGATCACCCGGCTTTTCGGTCCAGCTCTCGCCCGCGTGAAAGACCATCTCCTGGCCGTCGTTGACCTTGCTGCGAATGGCACCGGACAGGACGTAGGCGAGAATGAATGCAGCGCCGTGGCGGTGTGGTGGAGATTTTACCCCCGGTGCGTAGTCCACTATGACTCCGGTCAGTGATTTGCCCGGAGCGTTTGCGATGGGCTGCTGGAACGCTTGTGTGATGGCCTGGCCCTGCTGAGCAGGCTCGGCCGCCAGGACTGCAGGGCTTGCACTGGCTAGAAAAGCGGCTGCTGAGATTGCCAAGCTTAAAATTCGTATCCTCATTTTCCTTACCTCTTGCTCCTGGCTTCACGTGCTCCGAGCTTGAGGATAGGCGTTTTTTATTGAAAAGGCACATTACAATTTTGTAATCCGTCTGTCATCCTGCTGTCAGTCGCAGGTCAGTAGAGTGTTATATGGGCCCGGACGATGTCGGGTCAGGGTGTTGGCCGCAAGTCGGGTGTGGCACAGAAGCGCGTTGCAGGAGCGATCACCGATATGAAACTGCTCATTGTTGAAGATGAGATAAAAACCGGCGACTACGTGCGTCAAGGCCTGGTGGAATCCGGTTTTGTGGTCGATCTGGCCCGCACGGGTCTGGATGGGCGCCATCTCGCCCTGACGGAACTCTATGACTTGATCATTCTTGACGTCATGCTCCCGGACGTTGATGGTTGGCACATCTTGCAAGCCTTGCGCGAGGCGAAGTTGTGTACCCCGGTGCTTTTTTTGACTGCACGCGATAGCGTAGAGGATCGTGTCAAAGGACTGGAACTTGGGGCCGACGACTATCTGATCAAACCCTTTGCATTTTCGGAACTGCTCGCCCGGGTGCGTACCTTGCTGCGTCGGGGGGCCGCGCCGGTGTTCAATGACCAGTTGCAGGTCGCGGACCTCGTGCTGGACATCCCGCGCAGGCAAGCCCGGCGCAAGGACGTGCGCATCACTCTGACAAACAAGGAGTTCGCGCTTCTGGAGCTTCTGGTGCGGCGCCAGGGCGAGGTCTTGCCGCGCTCCCTCATTGCCTCGCAGGTCTGGGATATGAATTTTGACAGCGACACCAATGTGATCGATGTGGCCATTCGCCGTTTGCGTGCCAAGATCGATGAGGCATTTGAGCCCAAGCTCATTCATACCGTGCGGGGCATGGGCTATATGCTCGACATCGGTGGCAAGGTCGGCTGAACCGTGACGCACCGCCCCGCCTCTCTGGCACTGCGCCTGACTTTGTCCATTGGGGCCGTCATTACGGTGGTCCTGCTGACGTTCGGATGGGTGGTTGAGCGCTCCATCAGCGATCATTTTGCCCAACAGGATGTCGACGAGCTCAACGCGGTCGTTCAGGCCCTGCAGCAATCGTTGTCGGCCTCTCCCATAGACGAAGCGCCAGCAGCGCTTCGGCGCCGGCTGGCCGCTGCCGTGTCGGGACATCATGATGCCGAGTACAGAATATCGGATGCGAGCGGTGCCGTGATCTACGCAACGCCTGGTTCGGCCCTTGACAGGTTTTCCCGCTTGCCACCGTCGGGAAACAAGGTGGATATCGGGTCGGTAAGAATCTGGCAAGATGATGGTCGGACGTATCGAGGGGCGGTCGTACGGCTTGTGCCGCACGCGGCTTCAGCCAATACACCCTGGACCGTTACCGTTGCGACAGGCATCGATTTTCACCTACGCTATTTCCGGAGCTTTCGCGATTATCTGAGGTTGATAACGCTTGCTGCCGCTTTGATTGCCATTTTGGCCATCTGGTTCGCGGTGTATCAGGGCCACGCGCCCATACGACGAATCAGTCGGGAAATGCGGCGCATCAAATCCGATCAATTGTATATTCGGCTCGCACCGGAGGCTGTGCCGGCGGAACTGACGGAGCTTGCGATATCGTTCAATGACATGCTTGACCGCATCGAAAGCGTCTTTCGCAGGCTTTCCAACTTTTCGGCAGATATTGCCCATGAAATGCGCACCCCCATCACCAACTTGATGACTCAAACAGAAGTTGCGCTATCCCAGGTGCGTAGCGTCGAGCAGTATCGTGAAGTCCTGTACTCCAATCTGGAAGAATATGAGCGCATGGCCAAAATGGTGAGCGACATGCTGTTTCTGGCGCAGGCCGATAATAAATTGCTCAAACCGGAAATGGTTGCCGTTGACCTCGCTGACGAAGTGCGCGGCTTGTTTGACTACTTCGAGGCCTGGGCCGAGGAGCGCGCTGTGGCGCTCATCCTGGCCGGCCCGGATGTGTGCGTGCAAGGCGACCGCCTGATGATCCGCCGCGCCTTGAGCAATCTGCTGTCCAACGCGATTCGCCACACGCCGAAGGGCGCCGCCGTCAGGGTCTCGATAAGCGCGACCGATGACACCGGGGTGCTGCGCGTGCAGAACCCGGCATCCGCAATATCGCCCGAACACCTGCCTCATCTTTTTGACCGATTCTATCGGCCCGATAGCTCCAGGCAGCGCGGTGAGGACGGCGCCGGTCTTGGCCTGGCCATCGTCAAGTCCATCGTTGAGGCGCATGGCGGTTCAGTGAGTGCCTCATCGTCGGAGAATCTGATCACATTCGAGATGATATTGCCCACTTGAGGCCGTCTCGAAGACTGAGATCGATCGTAATTAATTCTTGTTGCAGGAGTCGCAATGAAAACAACTTCTCTGGAGCGGAGTCTGCTGAAGGTGTATCGGCAGGCTGTCCGTCAAGATAACTGGATCGTCGCCGAGCATCTGCTGGCCGCCATTGAAGCGTGTGCACCGCCTGAATATGCGATGACCGACGCCGTGGCCGAAGCTTACTTCGCGTTGCTGACCGTCGAGGCGACTCCACCCCAACAAACACCGGCGACAAGATCAATGCCTGGTACTTGACCTTCACTGTCATTTTCAGAAGGCGGCCGCTGCGCTTGTCCTCCTGGTCGGCTTGAGCCGCATCATGCTCGGCGTGCACTATCTGAGTGACGTCTGGGCAGGTTACCTGGTTGGTGCACTTTGGCTTATTGTGGGCATCAGCCTGACGGAATGGCTGAGTGCAGGCGGGCAAATTGCTTGGAATACACCAACCGAACGCCGCCGAAAAACGGCGGCGTTCGGCCTAGTCGCCATCGCGGCCGCCGGGTTCGTTACCTATGTCCACACTCGCACGCTGCCAGCCCCGCCTCCCGCGGCGAAAACAGTCATCCAGGTCAATCGTCCATTGGACGAAATGCTGCGTGCTCAAAAACTTGCGAGCACATCGTCTCTGCTCGGCGCGTCTGAACAACCGCTATCGTTTGCCGTCGTCACACCAAGCGCGGAGGCATTGTCCGCTCTTCTGAGCCGAGCAGGCTGGTTCCCTGCCGACAGTCCGGATCCGAAAAACCTGCTGCGCCTTGCCCGACAGGGTCTGGACTACACCACGGCACCGCTCGCGCAGGCGTTCTGGAACAACCGTGTCAACGATCTGGCTTTCGAACGGCCGATTCAGAATTCGCAGGATAAGGCGGTCGCCACCGTCCGACTATGGCAAACCCCTTTTCGTGTCGGTCCGAACCAGATCTTTGTGGGGGTGGCGCGGACATATGATGGTATCCGCTGGGGCATTCTGCACACGGTCTCGCCCGATGTGGATGCGGCAGCCGAGCGATTCGTCGAATCGCTCAAACAGTCCGGACGACCGCTCACGATCTGCCAACGCGCGTTGACCGCCCCGATGACGGGCTCGTACCTGATGGGCGACCGTTTCTTCACACGGGGACAGCTATGGCTGCTCGATCCGGGTGGCCGCACCGATGCCGCAGATATCTGCGGCGCTCACGGGTCGAGGCAATGAAAAACCAGTCGTTCCCGAAAAAAGTCCGCAATGCGCTCTCCGGCATCGGTTTCGCGTGGGCTGAAGAACAAAATTTTCGCGCGCAGGTGGTTCTCGTCGCGGTCGTCTTTGGCGTGTTTTCCATTGTTCGGCCAGCCGCGTTTTGGTGGGCACTTATCGTGCTATGCGTCGCGTTGGTACTCGCTGCGGAGTTGGCGAACTCGGCCATCTAGGCACTGACCGACACCGCCATGAGACCCAGATTTATTGATAACTCGAGGTGCTCTAAAGTCAGACCGTCCTCCGTCCAGTAGCGGCGCTCGCCGCGCGGCCGGTATCCGCTGTCCATCTTCACGGCGCGGGCAGCCATTGCCCTGATCTCGCCGCCTAAAACGCCGACTGTATCACTGTGCTCCTTCCTGCAAGGGGTGTGCTTCGCCGGGTACTCACCCGGTCCCTTCGTCTCTCTTCGTTCTCCTTCGGGCTGCGGCTTGCGTGCCCGCCCCTTTCCGGTCGTCCCTGCGTGATCCAGCGCGGCAAGGCGACGAACTCACGGCAACGGTGGCACTCCGGGCCAGACGTAGGTCTGCGGACACCGCAAAACCTACGAAAGGCTCGGAATCTTCGGCCCCGGTAGCCGGTTAACCCAGAAAGGAGAAAGCACCCATGAAGACGAACAGCATTGCCGCGCTGAGCTATGACAACATGAATGACGCACACCCCCTGTATGTGCGCAGCCCCAACGGCCGCTACAAGCCCGCCACGGATGATCAGATCCTGGCCGCTGGCCGGATCGCGGCCGAAAGCTTGATTCCCGCGACCGACATGATGGGAAATCCGGACCGGGTGGCGCAGTTCTTTCAATCGAAGCTGGCTGGGTTGGGCCATGAATGCGCCGCGTTCCTGTATCTGGACACACAGCTGAAGCCCATCCGATACATTGAACAGGGCAATGGGACGCTGAACCACGCCAGCATCTACCCGCGCGAGATCGTGAAGACGGCGCTTCGGCTCAATTCGGCCGCGCTCATGATGGCCCATAACCACCCCTCGGGTCTGGCTGAACCCAGCCCGGCGGATCTGGCCCTGACGCGGCAGCTGAAGCAGGCGCTGGCCTTGATCGATGTGCGGTTTCTGGATCACATCATCGTGAGCGCCACTGAGACCACGTCGCTGGCCTCGCGCGGGCAGATGTAAGGCATGGGGCAGGGCGGGGATCCGTCCTGTCCTGGTCGCCTGGCTGATTGAGCCTGATCATCGGCCAAGGCGGCAGATGGCATGATCGGTTGATCATGAGGATGGGGGCATTCAGCCGGCCCCTGCCGTGCGTCTGGGGTCGCCCGCCAGGGGCCAGGAAGTAGTGCAGTGCCACAACGACAACACCGACCGGGTCAGGGTGCCCCGGTCGGTGTTGTCATCTGGTGCCGATGGCAAGGGTCTCTGCGGGAATGCGGGCCATGGCCCAGTCAGAGCCCCGAGGGTGCGGGGCTGGGGGCGCTTGCCGCGCGGCTGCCGTGTGGGGTCATCGCTTGGGGATCGGGCCGTGATCCCGTCTTCCGTGACTCCCGCCGCCTGAAACGCCGACGTGTACCACTTCCGCTTCTCTCTGCAAGGGGTGCGCTTTGCCAGGTACTCACCCGGTCCCTGCGCCTGTGGCTTCGGGCTGCGGCTTGCGTGCCTGCCCCTTTCCGTTCGGCGCTGCGTGGTCCAGATCGGCACGGCGACGGAACTCACGGAAGACGGCGGCAAGACCGGAAAACCAGCGTAGACCCCACACGGAGGATATACGTTCCGGCTCAAGAATCTTCGGATCCGGTCAGCTGAAAAAGCAGTTCAACCCTTGTTTTGGAGAATCAGACCATGAACACCTACGAAGCCAAGCAGGCAGCCCGCAAGGCCCGGTACGAAGCCCGCGCAGGGCAGGCACATGCGCAATCCGATGCAGTCGCGTCCCTGGCCAGCCGCATGGCCGATGCCATCCCCATGGGCCAGCCCATCCTGGTGGGGCACTATTCCGAAGGACGCGACCGCCGCTATCGGGAACGGATCAGCCGAGGCTTTGAACAGTCTGTCGAGTTGCAGAAAAAAGCCGAGCACTACGCCAATAAGGCCGCTGCCGTGGGCAAGGGCGGGATTTCCAGCGATGACCCGGCCGCGATCGAGAAACTGCAGGCGAAGCTGGCCAGCCTGCAGGCCATTCAGGAAACCATGAAGGCGATCAACGCTATCTTGCGCCGCCATGCCAAGGCTGGGGCCGATGCGCAGGTGGCCGCCCTGGTGGATTCTGGCCTGACCTACGCGGAACGCGCCCGCGAGCTGGTGACCCCGGACTATATGAACCGCATCGGCTTTGCCCCATTCCAGCTGCAGAACAACAACGCCAACATCCACCGCATCATGGCCCGCATCAAGGAATTGCAGCGTGCGGCTGAACGCACCGAAACCGAGCAGGCAGGAGACGACTACACCTACCGCGAGGATCCGCAGGAAAACCGCGCCATGTTCCTGTTTGACGGCAAACCAGCCAAGGACACCCGCGACGTGCTGAAGCGCTGCGGCTTTCGCTGGAGCCCGACGCGCAGCGCCTGGGTGCGCCAGCTGACCGGCAATGCCCAATGGGCCGCCAAGGATGTGATCCGCCACCTGGACGCACTGAATCAGGCCTGACCGACTTGTCCGCCCTGGGCCGTATCCCGGCCTGGGGCATCACCCCCCAGACTTTCATCATCGGAGAATCACCATGGCATCATTGAACCGCACCACCCTCATCGGCAACCTGGGCAAGAACCCGGAGATCCGCTACACCCCGGACGGTGCCGCCGTCTGCAACGTGTCGATTGCCACGACCAGCACCTGGCGCGACAAGGCGAGCGGCGAGCGCCGCGAAGAAACCGAATGGCACCGAGTCGTCGTCTACGGCCGCCTGGCCGAGATCGCCGGCGAATACCTGAAGAAGGGCCGCACCGTGTTTGTGGAAGGGCGCCTCAAAACCCGCAAATGGCAGGACAAGGAGAGCGGCACCGACCGCTACAGCACCGAGATCGTCGCCGACCAGATGCAGATGCTGGGTGGGCGCGATGACGGCCAGGCGGGGGAGATGAAGGCGGCGGCCGCAACGGGCAGGGCGAAGGGACGAAGTGGGCAGACTGCGGCTGCAGCCCCGGCGGCTGGCTCCACTGCGCTGGAAGAGTCGGATATTCCGTTTTGAGAGACCGCATGAGCCCGGCCGGATGATCCCGACCTGATCCTGCACGACACACTGGCCCGGCTTTGTCCGGGCCTTGTTGCGTTCTGGGCAGCCGGTATTCCTACGTCCCCATGCCTTCCAATCTTGTGGCCAATCGCACCATCAGGCTCATGCGCTCATGGAAAATCGCCACGATCAGCGCTGGCGCGTCTTTGCGCGCCAGGCAAAACAGGTAGTGATGTTCGCAATGCGCCATACGTAACGCGGGATAGAGTGCGCCCATGTCTTGGAAAGCTCCCTGACCGCCTGCCAGGCGGGCCATCCCACGTTCCAGCGTTGAGATGTAACGGCGCACTTGGGCATGGCCCCATTGTTCTCGTGTATAGCGGATGATGCTGCGCAGGTCTGCTTCTGCGGCTTGGGTCAGAACATAGTTGCGGCGGATCAATCGTCAGCCTTTTCGGCAAGCTCTTCATCGAGGATCTCGTTGACACTCCTGGCGGATATTTTTCCGGCCAGGCCGTCACGGATGCGTTCGCTTAGAACGGCTTGTAACTCTTGCCATGCCTGGTCGTCGGCGGGAAACAGCCGTTCAAGCGTGTATTGCTTGATGGTTTTGCCTTGTAGTGCGGCCATGGCCTTCAGGTTCTGGTGCTGCTGATCGGTCATGTCGATGGTTAGGCGGCTCATGGTGATGGCTCCGAAAAATTCCCTCAGACCCACATTACCACATTTGCACATCCAATCATAGGAGCCCCGATGCTGTGATTCTTTTGTATTGCATGGAGCTTGCTTGTTTCTGTAGGCCAATAGCATGCCGAGCATCTGATGCCTGGTCTCCATTGACCGTTACCTGGTGCTGATGTCTGGCCCTGTTCCCAGGCTTCGCCTGGGGCCCTGTGCTGTGACGCTGCCTGCCCGGTTTCCGGTCAGGCTGGGCCGTTCAGTCCTCAAAGTCGCTACCGCTCCTTTGTGGCCTTAAACGTCCCACACATGACGCACCCCTGGTAGGGTGTGAAAAAGTTTTGTGAATCAATGACTTGGCGATAAATGGTCGGTTTTGGTGATGCAGGACAGATAGGGCACTGGAATGGCGCAAGCCATTGATCCAGCGGGGAGAACGGCGGCTACGCCTGTAGCCGAATGGCGCGTAGACGGCTGCCTGAATGGTGGCGGACACCATTCATACACCAGCGGTACCGTCTGGAAACACCGTAGACACACCGGCGGCACACCATGCCAACACCAGCAGGCCACCGTCTGCACACCTGATGTACACCAATCGGCCAGCTGATTCCCACCAAATCTTCAAGAATGGTGTCCAGCATGGGCATTTCTTCGCGTTCGATACGCTCGTACTCAGCCCGGACCTCGGGGTCTTCCAGCGCCTTCTTGACCAATTCATCGTGTGTCAGCATGTTTGATCTCCTTGAGTCCATTTCCGGGAAATTTGCGTCATACTCGCAGCGTTTCAGCTATAGGCGAATTTTCACCAAGCCGGCACGGTTGCGTGGAAATGACTACAAGATGGCCTGTAGCCCCTTGCTTGCGATGACGTTCAGCAGCTTCAGGGCCGGGCCTGTCGGACGGGTATCCCCCTGTTCCCACTTTCGGACGGTCGATGCTGTGGTGTGTAGATGGTGTGCGAACACAGGCTGGCTGAATTTCAGCTTTTCACGCAGGCTTTTGATGTCGCTGGGTGTGAGATCGTGCACGGGCGGCGGGCAAACGGCATCGAATTCGCGCATCGTTACTTTGTCGATGGCCCCGGCTTTGTGAAGCGTGGCCAGATCGCCACGCAGGGATTCAATGATTTTGCTCACAATGCACCTCTAGTAATACCCCGGATTCCAGTGCCTTGGACAAGGCGTGTGCTGGCAGCTCCATCACGCTTTTAAATATACCCGATACGGGTATGATTTCCTATTGCTAGGTGGCTGTAGTTTACGGATTGCCCAGCTCCTGCGCGGCTTCGTGTGTATCAATTGTCATTTCCGCCGTCTCGTGAATTGGCCTGTCAATGTCATGCGCCAGCCCCTTGATCCCCAGCCGATCCACCCGTTCCGGCAGTTTGTCGGCATCATCCGTGAACACCACAACCTCATGGCGCTCGCGCGAGATACTGACGTAGTAGGTATCCTGGGCCGTGGTGCGGCTGAAACTTTCCGCGTTGTACAGCACCCGGTCGCAGGTCAGGCCCTGGGCGCTGTGCGCCGTGGTGGTGTAGGCATAGTCCAGGTGCAGCGGCCGGTCGGTGGGCAGGCTGATGCTTCTGTCGCCAGTTTCGATGGTGACGGTGCTGGCCTCGATGGCGATGACCCGCGCCAGCTGGCCATTAACCAGGTCATGCTGGGCATCGTTGCGGGTGATGCGTACCTGGTCGCCTGTGGACAGTTCCGATTCGTTCAGGTGATAGACCGAGAGCTTGCCCATGGTCCGGGGGATGATTTCGATGGGCTCAGGTTGTGATGCGCCAGGGTTCACCGCCTGCACCGTGATGCGATCATGGCGGGGAATACCGGTCACCCGGTACAGTTCGCCGCGCTTCAGGCCGCACTGGTAATCACGTTCCGGCACGACGATATCGCCCACGGTGTAGTACCGGGCGAGCAGCTGGCAGCGCTGGCCCTTGCCTTCCAGCCCGCGCAGGGCGTGGATGCGGGCATTGATCGCCTGGCGCGAGGCGTTGGTGCCAGTCACGACGATGGTGCTGGCCTGCTGGTCGGCAGGCAGCCCCACATAGGCCTGGGCGATGGCTTCATACCGGGCCGAGCTGTCGCGCGTCTTTTGACCATGTTCATCCACGCTGAACTGATCCGGGATGGTCAGCACCCGATCCAGCAAGGGCAAGGAGCAGCTGGCCTGGCCCTGGGCGGCCAGTTGCACGGCCTGGCGCAGCCGCTCAGAACGCTGGCGCTGGATGTCGCCCATGAGCACGGTCTTCATGCCGTGTTCCTGCAGCATGGCAAAGGCGCGACCGGCCTCGATGGCCTTGGTCTGGGCCGTGTCGCCCAGCAGCACCACCTTCGCGCCGGTGGGCTGGATGAGTGCCAAGAGCTTGTCCATCTGGCGCACGGGCACGACCCCGGCCTCGTCGATCACCACCACGGTCTGTGGGCCCAGCTGGCTGGTGAAGGGCTGTTTGTCGCGGGCGGAGAGCACCGAGGCCACAGTATTTGCAGGTACACCATCCTTGCGCAGATTGCGAACCATGCCGCCATAGGGGGCGAGCGCCACCAGGCTGTGGCCCTGCTGCTGCAGGATGGTCTGGGCGTTTTGCAGGGCAAAGGACTTGCCGGTTCCGGCCAGGCCTTGGATCCCGCTGATCTGATCGGTGTCACTGGCAATCAGCATCACGGCTTCGCGCTGGCCTGGGGTCAGGCGCTCATCCAGCCCTGTTTCGGTCACGGTGCTGGCGATGGGGGCCTGCCAGGCACGACGGCCGCTGGCTTCAGCCGCTAGGATCCGGGATTCGGCCTCATAGGCCTTGCGTGTGGCGTAGCGCGGGCTTTCCATCAAGAGCCGTCCTTGGGTGATGGCCTGATCGACCAGCTGCAGGGCTGCGTCCTGCGAGAGCCCGCGCAGGCGTACGACCTCGGCCGCCCAGCCGTCGCGGGTCATGGGTACTGCCTTCATGTCCTGGGTGCTGCGATAGTGTGGGGCTTCCTGGATGAGTGTCCCTGCCTGTACCCGCCCCTGGATGGCCGACTGGATGGCGGAGATGTCCGTATGACCACCTGCGTGGCGCACGGCGCTTTGCAGCAGATCGGCCAGCGGCATCACGGATTTGCGTTCAGCCAGATGCTGGATCGCCCATGACAGCGATGCCTGGGCGACCAGATCGGAGGCCTTGCTGGTTTCGTGCTGTGGCTGTGAGCTTACATGTAGGCCTGCCTGGTCAAACCGCATGCCAATGGCTTTGGCGGCTGCCTGCCATTCCTGCAGCAGCTCAGCCCGGCTGTAGGCCTGGGTCTTCTGCTGCCGGTGGGCGAGGGTGATGCCCTGGCGCAGGGCGTGCGGGGCCTGATCACGACTGGTACCGTGTGCGGCCAGCTCCGCCGAGATCCCCGCACTGCGCTTACTGAAGAATTCGATCTGTTCCCGGCTGATGTGGGCAAGCTCGATGTGGTTCTTCTCGTGGCGCACGGCATAGCCCAGCGCCCGGACATTGCGCTCCAGCGTTGCCTGGTAGATGGAGTCCGTCACCCGCAGCAGTTGGAAGATCTGTTCATTGGATAGCGCCACCCACTGGTCGTCGTCCCGCTGCGTCAGGTTCATGAGCAGCGCGTGGACATGCAGGTGCGGGTCCGGTGCGGCGTCTTCCGTGGGGCGGGCCGTTTCGTGGCGAAACTTGGCGATGATGAGATTGCCCGTATGCTCCACTCGCGACTTGCCGTTTTCCTTCCTGCGGCCCATGGCCAGCTGCTGTTCAACGTAAGTCAGGGCCGTGGCCACGGCATCATCATTGGCTTGGATCAGGCGCTCGTCGCCCCCGATCAGGGCCTGCAGCGTGATGCTTTTGGGCGCACCGAAGGTCAGATCCAGCGCAGCGCGGGCCTTGGCGTCCTTGCGCACGGATTGACTGGCCGTGATGCCATGGCCAAAATCACCCTGCAGCATGACTTTGAACCGGGCGGGATCGATGGCCCCGACCGCGCCCAAGCGCCGGGCACCTTCGCCTTGCCAGGTCGCGGCGCTGCCGTCTCGGCTGTAGTAGTCGTCGGTCTGGTCGGCGTAGTAGTGGGTCGCAAGGGCCGCGCGGGCCCGATAGATCTGGCTGTGCGAGATCATGGGTGCTCCGGGAAGTGGGGGTGGCAAAAGATCAGCCAGCAGGCGCGAAAGGCGCGCCAGTGCTGGCTGTTGAGGAGAAGGGCAGGGGGATTACACAGGGTTTTCCACAAGAACTGTGGATTAATACGGTCTGATACCGGCCATAAGCGGTCTTACATTGCCCAGATTTCCACGTATGCGGGCAGCTATCCGCATTCACTCAATGGGAAGGGTATAGTCAATTTGCTTAGTGTTGAAATCCTCTAATACACCTCTGACCAAATCCATAGCATCAAATCCAAAATTGATAATTTGGCTTGAATGCTT
>NZ_BCWN01000030.1 GCF_001592225.1 Castellaniella caeni NBRC 101664
TTAACCGAACAGCACACTAGGCCCCGGCACGGGCGCCGCGGCCACAGCGGCCACGGCGGACGCGCCTTCGCACCTCAGAAAGAGTGGGCCATCCCCACATAAAAGCCCGTCTGGCTCTGGCCGCGAGCGGGGTTGTAATTGGTGGCCTCCACGGAGAAATTGGCATTGTCACCATTCTGGACGTTGCCGACGCTTGCATACAGCAAGGTGCGCGGCGACAGGCTGTAGTCCACCCCCGCCATGAACAGATTGGCCGAACCGCCCCCCTGGTTGGCGTTGACCCGGTACGCCGCGCCGATCAGCGTCAGCGCAGGCGTGATCCGATAGCGAGCCCCCAGCCAGTAATGCTGCGCCCGGTCGGTCTGGCCATCTTTGACGTCCGGGGCATCCAGCAGCTCGTAGCCGGCAAACAGCTTGAGGTCATCCCACGTGACCGTTCCGCCCAGCGTCAGTTCTTTCGAATACGCGAAGACATCGCTGTATTTCCCGTCCTCGTCGCGCGCCACGTCATAAATGGCGCGCAGCTCGTAGACGGAGTCCACGTAGGACAGGGACAAGGCATCTTTGCGATTGCCGGAGCCGACGCCGCTGGCAGTCGTCATCAGCTGCACCCCGACGCCGCCGACGCGCGGAGACTCATAGAGGAACATATTGTCGTCACCCTGCCAGTTGCGGCCACGCACCAGCGTTGCGCTGCCAATGAACTGCTGGCCAGTCGGGTCCAAAGCCCACAACTGGTCGGCAATAGGCTGATTTTTCCCCATCATCAGCGTGCCGTACTCGTCGCTTTGCAGGCCGACGTAGGCGCGCCGATTGAACAGCGCGTCGCCATTGAGATTTCCCGTCGTGCCGCTGAAGCCGGACTCAAGATTGAAAATCGCCTTGACGCCGCCCCCGAGGTCTTCGGTGCCCTTGAAGCCGAACATGCTGGTGCCCCACTGATTGTCCGCGCCACTGTGCACGCTGTGGGACTTGCCGGTCGCCTCGTCGTAGACGTGGTTCTGATAATCGAACCCGGCCACTACCCGGCCATATAAGGTCACGCTGTCACTGCTTCCCTGGGCAACGGCGGCCCCTGACGCCCCCAACAGGACAGCAGCCCCCAAGCAGGCATATGCGGTATGCCACTTCATAGATATCTCCTCGTGTCATTTTGAGTGGATGTGAATATGAATCCGTTCATGTTCATATTTCAACATGATGTTTACATACAAACATTGAGGACACAATATCGAGCACTTAGGGACTTTCCCGCAGAAGGTGGTTTTGGCAGGGGTCATGCACAGGTCGCGTCCAAAGCCACACGAGCGCGCCAGACGAGGCAAAAACCCCGCCTGGCGCGCCCCACGCGTTGGAGCGGAAGAAGTCGTAAGAAGAAAACCGGAAGCAGGAAGCCGGCAGGCCTGGCGGGCCTGAAAATGGATAAAAAAAAGCCCAAGATCCGAAGATCCTGGGCTAAATCCACCAAAGGAGGAGGGTGGAGGAGACAACCTGGGCATGTCGGGCTACCAAGGCTTTTGGCCTGAGCCGCCGCGATCTAGGGTTTTCCCGCTGCAATCGCGTTTCGACATCCGATAAACAGATTATATAGAAAACTTTTGCTGCGACGCAAGATCAATTTGATGTCAATAGACAACAGCCATAGGTTTGTTGTCTTTTACACACAAACCAGGGTAAGCCCCAAGATCAAACCCGATAGGCAGTGGTCGTCATCACCCTGGACATCAGGCGCATGAGCCCTCGAACCGGGGCTGGCAGCGGGACGGCGCCGTGCGTTTCGGCCGTGGTGCGGTGGCCGATCTCGTCGTCGCGCATCTGCGTGACCACGTCGCGCGAGCGGCGATCGTGTCCGGGCAGGCGATCGAGGTGGCCATCCAGGTGTTCTTCGACCTGGCGCTCGGTTTCGGCCATGAACCCCAGGTTGTAGGGGATGCCGGCCCGGCTGGCCACCACGCCCAGGCCGAAGGCCCCGGCGTACCACAAGGGGTTCAGCAAGCTGGGGCGGCTGCCGAGTTCGTCCAGGCGCTGGCGGCACCAGGCCAGGTGATCCACTTCTTCGGCGGCCGCCTGCAGCAGTACACCCTGGATGCGGGCATCCTTGCAGAACATGGCCTGCCCGCGGTATAGCGCCTGGGCGCAGATTTCGCCCACGTGGTTGACACGCATCAGGCCCGCTGCATGGCGGGCTTCGTCGGGCGACAGGACAGGGTCGTCTGCCTGAACAGCACCCGCGGGGGATGCGCGACCGTGCGCCACGGTGCCATCCAGCACCTGCAAGGCGCGGCCCGCTTCGGCCAGCAAGCCGTCCAGGCGCCCGCGCCGACGCTGCCAAGATGAACTGTCCTGGATTTGAGCCTGATCCATGATGTTTCCCTATCGATTCAAGAACCGCCAGACGGGCTTGAGCTCGGCCAGCAACCAGCACGAGGGTAACACGATGGCCAGGGCGATCAGCCCGCGGCCCGCCCAATCCTGGTCGTCCTGCAGATAGGCGTTGCACAGACGGATGGGCTGGTCGAGATAGACCATGCCGACGATGGCGCTCATCCAGCAGAAATTGCCCAGGAAAAACAGCTTGATGACCACGTTGGCGCGGCGCACGGAGGCGCGCAGCAGCCAACCGCACACGGGCAGGCCGACGTATTTGAACGCGGCCACACGCCAATCGACCAGCGCGTCATCCAGCGCTTTGGGAATCATCCACCCCGCCCCCACCAGGCTGACCAGCAAAAGGCCGGGAATGCCGTAGGCGTTGTACGTCCAACGGATGCGTCGGCCCGAGGTGTCCTGCCAGACCATCCGCGCGCGCCGCCCGCCGGACTGCCCGGCCGCCGCCTGCCCGGAAAGCAACGGCGCCGCGGGCGCGGCTGCGGGCGCTCGCGAGACGGCCCAGGCGTGCCACACTTGCTCGGCAAACATGCCACCCAGCACCAGCAGGGGGATCTGCACCACCATGTGCAGGCTCATAAGCGTCGTCAGCGCGTCGTGCAGCCCGAGGGCCACCGCCAGACACAGCAGGGCCAGCCCCAGCGACACCCAGCCTATTGTTCCGAGGCGGTTCATGAAGGCTCCTTGACGGCGCGCGGCGCCACCAGCGGCTGATGCGGCACAGGCGCCGCCTTGGCGCGGGCCGCAGCAGTGCCTGCGTGCGCCGACAGGCCGGACACGAACGACTTGGCCGCCTTCAAGGCCCAGCCCGGGTCATCGAGATCGACGATGCGTACCAGTTGACCATCTGGCGTCACGACGTGAAACGCGGCATTGTGCTCAAACTCGCCCAGCGGGGCGGGCACGACCATGATGCCGAAGAGATCGAGCACGGCGGCGCGCTGACGGGCATCCGTGAGGGTGAGAAACTGCCACTCGGCGGGCGCGGCCCCCATGCGCACGGCATAGCGCGACAGATCTTGCGCGCGGTCACGCGGATCGAAGCTGATGCTGATGAGGCGAATCTTGTCTTGCAGGCCTTCGGCCTCGATGGCGCGCTGCAATTGCTCGGTGATCGACCCTTGCGCCAGGCACAAGGACACGCACCGCGTATAAAAGAAATTGACGATCGCCACCCGGCCATCGTCGCGGAGATTGTCCGCCAGCGCCTGTTGCCGACCGGCGGCATCGAGCACCAGCGCCGCCGGGATGGGGCGCGGCTGCTCGGCCACCGCCTGGCGCCGGGCGGCTTCGGCCGTGAGCACCGTGAAGCCGTTGGTCAGACCATATAAAACGCCGATGCCCGCCACCAGGGCGAGCACCAGCGATACGACCCACCGCATGTCGTCGGCCCGGCTTACTTCTTGGTCAGCAAGGGGCGCAGGTCTTCGTCACCCTTCCAGGGCGTTGCCTGACCCTTGGTTTCTTCGCGCACCTTGGCGACGAACTGGGCATCGATCTTGGACGCCGTATTGCCGAAGCTGGAGCGCACGTGGCTGACGATGGCGGCCAGCTCTTCGTCGGAGAATTTTTCCTGGAAGTGCGGCATTTCACCGTTGTACTTGGCGCCTTCGACCGTCAGCGGGCCATGGATGCCGTGCAAGACGATGCGCACCATGACGCTGGCATCGGGATCGTCCACCCACTCGGACTTGGACAGCGGGGGGAACACGCCCGGCACGCCCGCGCCGGTGGCCTGGTGACAGGCCACGCAGTTGGCGGTATAGAGCTGGCCGCCATCGGCGGTCTTGGGCACGATGAAGTCGGCCGCCACGCGATCGTCGCCCACGGCGGGCGGCATGGGGGTGTACGACACGTACAGGTGGTACACGGCCCAGACCAGCAGGGCACCGATGATGAACAACACCGTCTTGGGGATGGGGTTGCTGCCTTCGAACGGTTCGTTGTTCTCGCGTTTTTGCTGGGTGAATTTATCGCTCATTGCTTGGCTCCTTCAGCCGCCGGCTCTGCCTTCGCGTGCTCGGCAGCCGCAACGGCCGGATCCAGCGCGGGCAACTGGGCATCCGGATTGACCGGATAGGTATGGTTCAGGCCGATCAGGTAATCGACCAGATCGAGCGCCTCGGGCGTGGCCACGACGACCTTGCCGCTGGGGGCAAAGCTGGGCGGCAGGTTGACGACCTTGTCGCCTTCCTCGGCCTTGTCTTTCAGCGTGAACAGGAAGGGGAAGGACGGCATGGTGCTGCCCGGCGTGTAGGCGCGCGGTTCGTACAGGTGGCCGAGGTTCCAGTCGACGCTGGGCTGGCGCGCGCCGATGTTGAAGAGATCGGGCCCGGTGCGCATGGTGCCCAGCAGGTGCGGGTGATCGTAGTAGTAATCACCGGCCACCGGGGCGCGGCCCCAGCCACGCTCGAAATCGGGCGCCATCGACTGGCTGCGCGGCTGCTGCGAGTGGCAGTAGACGCAGCCCATTTCGATGTACACCTGACGGCCGCGCAGCTGCTGTTCGGTGTAGGGTTTGAGGCCCGGCGAAGGCTGCACGTCGGACAACTGCAAGTAAGGCATCACGACCAGAGTGGCAGTGGCCAGGGCAAGGGTAACCATTGCCCCACTAAGGAGTTTGTATTCGCTTTCCATGATCAGGCACCTGCAATCGCCTGAACTTCAGGCTGAAACTTACGGGGATGCAAGAGGGCCGGGCCCACGCGGCTGGTGCCATAGCGCAATGCCATCAAGACAAAGTGCACGGCAAACACCAGATGACCCAGGGTCATCATCGTGCCGCCCAGCGTACGGCCCTCGAGGTAGGGAATCGTGACGCGCACGGATTCCATGAAGGGCTTGGTGGCGTCCAGCATGGCCAGGCCTTGCAGCCAGCCACCGGTGGACAGCGAGACGAAATACACGCCGATGCCCAGGGTGACCAGCCAGAAGTGCAGGCTGATGAGCTTGGGATGCGGCCATTCCCAGGACATGACGCGCGGCATCACGAAGTAGATGGCGCCGAACATGACGATGGAGAAGAAGGCATACAGGCCCAGGTGGGCGTGCGCCACGGTGAAGTGCGTGAAGTGGGCCACGCGGCTGACGCTGCGCAGGGCTTCGAGGGAGCCTTCGAAGGAACTGAGCGTGTACATCATGGCGCCGATCACGATGAAGCGCAGCGTGGGCGAGTAATACATGGTCTTGAAGTGGCCACGCATGGTGAGGTGCTGGTTGACCGAGAAGGCCAGCACCGGAATGATCATCATCATCGACTGCACGATGGACAGCGAGATGAGCCAGTGCGGCACCGGGCCGCCTACCAAGTGGTGGCCGCCGACCTGGCCGTAGAAGAAGGCCAGCGCCCAGAAGCCGATGAGCGACAGGTTGTACGACTGGATCGGGCGGCCGATGATCTTGGGCAGGAAGTAGTACACCGAGGCCAGCGCGATGGGGGTGTAGTACAGGCCCAGCACGTTGTGGCCGAACCACCAGTTCATCGTGGCTTGTTCAACGCCGAAGTGCACGCCCGGCACCTTGCCCACGAGATACAGCACGGGGAACCAGAACAGCGCCGCCCCCATGTACCAGATGGACACGTACAGGTGCTTGACCTTGCGGTTGCGCAGCGTGAAGACCAGCGGCAGGGCGATGAGCGAGCCGCCGATGACGATGAGGATACTGACCTGCCAGGGCACTTCGAGCCATTCGAGACCGTCATTGATGCCCACGGCGATGGCGCCCAGGCCGGCGATGAGGCCCGCGTTCCAGAGCATGCAGCCCAGGATGGCGAAACGGCCGCCATACAGGCGGGTTTTCAGCAGACGCGGCAGCACCCAGATGGCGATGCCGAAGGCGGCCATCGGGCACCAGCCGTAGGCCACCATGTTCAGGTGCAGCGTGCGCGTGCGGCCAAAGGTGAGCCAGGCGTACTGGGTGAGGAATTCGGGGTTGTGCAGCTTGATGGAACTGATGAGCCCGAAGGTGGACGCCAGCACCAGCCAGACGATGGCACAGCACAGGAAGGTGAAGGTGACGTAGGCCGTGGATTGGTCGGCCTCGGTGCGATCCGCCAGCTCTTGCTGCAGCTTGGCCGCCAGGGACGGGTCGATGACCGCCTTGCCGCCTTCGGTGACGACCTTCTGCAGGCCGGCCCGCTGCTCGGGCGTGGCGGACGGGTCTTCGACGTGGCCGATTTCGCCCGTCGAGAAGATGACCCCAGCCGCTTCGGGGTTGTCGTCGAACATGTTCCGTCGCAGAGACCAGATGAAAACACCCAGCCCTGTAACGGACAATATGAAGGTCATGAGTAATACGGTGACGGTATCCACAGCGCTTCCAGTTGAAGAACAAAAGAAGCCGCAGCCCAATGAAGACGGGCCCGGCGAGCCGGAATTGTAGCCTTAGTTTTGATCTATGATAAATCCAGACCTTGAGAAAGACCTGACAAGTCCCCATATCGCGCGAGGGTTTGTGCGGTATCAGACGCTCCTTTGCCCGGCGCGTCACTCGGGAAAGACCCCAGGGCGTCCACCCGCCCGGCGCAGGCGCCATGCCGCCGCTCGAGGCAAAATGCAGATACTGAATAGACAATATTCAATACACTGTCTCTTTTCTCTGGAAGGACGCACACCATGGAATGCACTCTCGACTGGCAGGGCCCGGAAGGCATGCTGTTCATCTCGCGCACGGGCAGCGGCCACGTGCTGGCGATGGACGGCGCGCCCGATGGCGGCGGCCAGAACCTGGCCGCCCGCCCCATGGAGATGGTGCTCACGGGCGCCGGCGGCTGCGCGGCCTACGACGTGGTGCTGATCCTCAAGCGCGGTCGGCACGCGATCACGGGCTGCCGGGTGAAGCTGACAGCCGAGCGGGCAGACACCGAACCCAAGGTGTTCACGCACATCCACTACGCCTTCGAGGTCAAGGGCACGGATCTGCCCGCCGCCGCCGTCGAGCGCGCGGTCGATCTGTCACACACGAAGTACTGCTCGGCCATCGCCATGCTGGAGAAAACGGCGAAAATCACACATTCGATCGACATCATCGGCGATTGACGCCTTGTCGTCGGGCGGATAGATGGCTCGGATGGAAGGACTGTGGGGTTCCTGTCCTGGAGGCCGAGCCGTCTAGTCGCCGAGCTGCAGCAAGGTTTTTGGTGTTGCCTTCTACACCGCCCTGGTCACACCGCCATCGGTGCGGTCAGCGGCGCGTGATGTTGATAGCCTTCCAGCGTGAAGTCGCCGGGTTCTACGCGTTCCAGCCACTCGGGCTCGAAGCGCCCGGTGTCGGCGTAGGCAGGGATGCGATCCGACAGGCGCAGGCGCGGGGCCGGATACGGCGTGCGCCGCAGCTGTTCACGCAGCATGTCCACGTGGGTTTCGTAGATGTGCGCATCGCCGATGAAATACGTGAACCAGCGGGGCTCGTAGCCCGTGAGACGCGCCACCAGGTGCGTAAGCGCCGCACCCTCGGCCAGGTTGAAGGGCGTGCCCAGGCCCACGTCGTTGCTGCGGATGTACAGGCACAGGGACAGCTCACGCGTGTTCGGGTTGGCCAAAAACTGATACAGCAAGTGGCAGGGCGGCAGCGCCATTTCTTCGATCTGCGCCCAGTTCCAGCCGTGGAACAGGATGCGGCGGCTGCCGGGGTTGTGGATCAGGGTATCCAGGCACTGGCGCAGCTGGTCGATAGCCTTGTACAGCAACACGCAGGGCTGGCCTTGATCAACCACCGGGCCCACGAGGCGATAGCCTTCTGCCAAAGCCGCCTCGATACGCGCCGCGGCGGCGGCGGGCAGCAGCTTGTAGGCGGGCCACTGGCGCCACTGTACGCCATAGACGGGGCCCAGGTCGTCGAGTCCATCGCGCCAGGGGCTGGCCAGCCAGGCCTGGTTTTCGTTGGCATTCTGATCCCACACCCGGCACCCCAGGGCGCGGAAGTCGGCGGCGCTGTCGTGCGCGCGCAAAAAGCCCACCAGTTCGCCGATGGCCGACTTGAACGCCAGGCGCTTGGTCGTGACCGCCGGAAAGCCCTCGCGCAGATCGAAGCGCAGGCTGGCGCCGGGCAGACTGAGGGTGCGCACACCCGTGCGGTTGTCCTGCCAGGCACCCTGATCGAAGATCGATTGCACGAGATCGAGATAGGCTTTCATGGCAGTATTCCTGTAAAAAACAGCGTGACAGCGCAGCTGCGTGAGCCGCCCGAGGCTCTCTCACACGGACAGCGGCAAACCGCCGCGCAGGCGCATCTTACAACGGACGCATTGCCAAGCGGCCCGCGGCGGCCGACTACACCGAACGTTCAAGCACGCGTCGGGCACGCTCGATGAGCGGCAGGTCGATCATGTGACCGTCCAGGCGGAAGGTGTAGTCGCCCGTGTCGTCAGCGTGATCGACCACGCGCTGCGCCCAGGTGATTTCGTCGGGCTGGGGCCGATACACCTCGTGCACCACGGCGATCTGGCTGGGGTGAATGCAGAGCATGCCGCCAAACCCCATGTCGCGGGCCAGCGTCGCGCTCTGGCGCAAGCCATCGGTGTCGGAGAAGTTGGCGTAGACGGTGTCGAGCGGGTCGGCCAGGCCGTGCATGCGGCTGGCCTGCAGAATCTGGAAGCGGATCTGGTCGAGGATGCGCTGCGCGCCTTCAGTCTGAGGCCGCGTGCCAAATTCGACCATGAGATCGAGAATGCCGAACGACAGGCGCACAACCCCATTGGCCTCGGCAATGCGGTCGAGCACCCGCAGGCCCGAAGCCGACTCGATGACGGGCATGAGCGGCTTGCCCGCCCCCGAGACGATGTAGACGTGCTCGGCGGCCTGCGCCTTGGGCAGCACGATGCCCGCCACCGAAGGCAGCGAACGGCACAGGGCCAGGTCGTCGTCGAACCACGGGGTCGTGCCGTCGTTGATGCGCACCCAGACCGGGTCGTTCGGGTGCTCGGCGGCAAAGCGGGCCAGGGCGTCGCGGGCCTGCGCCTTGGCCTCGGGCGCGACGGAATCTTCCAGATCGACAATGACGGCGTCGGCGCCGCTGGCGACAGCCTTGGGGAAACGCTCGGGCCGGGTGGCGGGGACAAAAAGCGCGGTGCGCATCAGGGTGTCGTGCATGGTGCCTCCGTGGGACGTATCCGGGCGCCGCGGCCGGGCACCCGCCCGGCTTGCGCCGCCCGATCGGTGAACAAGGTGCCGCCGCGCGGGCTCAACGCCCTTTCCAGACGGGCTTGCGCTTCTCGGCAAAGGCGGTGGCCCCTTCGTGCGCATCCTCGGACGTGAAAATGTGGGCGATGCGCGGACGTTGCAAGTCGAACATGTCGTCGGGGCGCCAGTTGCGCGACTGCGCGATGACGGACTTGGCGGTGCGCACGGCCAGCGGCCCGTTGGCCGCGATGGTGCGCGCCAGGGCCAGCGCGGCGTCGAGCGCGCCGCCGGGCGCAGCCAGCCGGTTGATCATGCCCAGCTGATGCAGGCGCTCGGCGGAGAAGAAATCACCCGTGAGCACGGCCTCCATGGCGACGTGGTACGGGATGCGCGACGGCAGCCGCAGCATGCCGCCCGACCCGGGCACCAGGCCACGCTTGACTTCGGGCACGCCGAACTTGGCATCTTGCGCGGCCACGATGAGGTCGCAAGCCAGGGCGAGTTCGCAGCCACCCGCCAGGGCGTAGCCTTCGACGGCGGCAATCAGCGGCTTTTGCGGCGGGCGCTCGCACAGGCCGCCAAAGCCACGCTCGCCCACGTAGGGGCGCTGCCCGGTGGCGGCGAAGGCTTTGAGATCCATGCCGGCGCAAAAATGCCCGCCCGCCCCGGTGAGAATGCCCAGGCGCAGTTGCGGGTCGGCATCCAGCTGGTCGAGCGCGCCCGCCAGCGCCTGCGCAAGCTCGAGATTGACCGCGTTGCGAGCCTGAGGCCGGTTGAGGCGGAGGATCAGAATGTCGTCTTGTTGCTGGACTTCGAGGCAATCGCTCATGTGTTCTCCGGCAAAGTGGATAAAATGGCCGTTTTGGGTGCAGTCTGCACTGTACTCGAGTTTCGGATACGAACCTTGCGGGTCACCCGCCACGTCATGCTCACATTCCAACAACTGATTTTATCGCTCCAGCAATACTGGGACAGGCAGGGATGCACCCTGCTGCAGCCTTACGACATGGAAGTCGGGGCCGGCACGTCGCACACCGCCACTTTCTTGCGCGCCATCGGCCCCGAGCCCTGGCGCGCGGCCTACGTGCAGCCTTCGCGCCGTCCCAAGGACGGCCGCTACGGCGACAACCCCAACCGCCTGCAGCACTACTATCAGTTCCAGGTGGTGCTCAAGCCCGCTCCCAGCAACATCCTCGACCTCTACATCGGCTCGTTGCAGGCGCTGGGCATCGACCCGCAGCAGCACGATATCCGCTTCGTCGAGGACGACTGGGAAAACCCCACGCTGGGCGCCTGGGGCCTGGGCTGGGAAGTCTGGCTCAATGGCATGGAAGTCACGCAGTTCACGTACTTTCAGCAGGTGGGCGGGCTTGACTGCAACCCCACGCTGGGTGAAATCACCTACGGGCTCGAGCGTCTGGCCATGTACCTGCAAGGGGTCGAATCCGTCTACGACCTGGTCTGGACGCAAGCCCCGGATGGCCGACGGGTGTACTACCGCGACGTGTTCCATCAAAACGAGGTCGAGCAATCCACCTACAACTTCGAATACGCCGCCGCGCCCATGCTGTTTTCCCACTTCAACGACTACGAGGCCGAAGCCAAGCGGCTGATCGACATCCCGCTGGCCCTGCCCGCCTACGAAGCCACCCTCAAGGCGGCCCACACCTTCAACCTGCTGGATGCGCGCGGCGCCATCAGCGTCACCGAGCGCGCCACGTACATCGGCCGCATCCGCAACCTGTCGCGCGCCGTCGCCCAGGCCTACTACGATTCCCGCGAGCGGCTGGGCTTCCCCATGCTGCAGGAGGCACAGGCATGAACGCGCGCCCGCTCATCCTCGAACTGGTCACCGAAGAACTCCCGCCCAAGGCGCTCAAGGCGCTGGGTGAGGCCTTTGCCGACGGCATCGAAAAAACCCTGCAGGCACAGCACTTGCTGGCCGAAGGCTGCGTGCGCACCGCCTATGCCAGCCCCCGCCGCCTGGCCGTCCACCTCAGCGCCGTGCTCGACCAGGCCGCCGACCAGCCCTTTGCCGAAAAGCTCATGCCGGCGGCCATCGGCCTGGACGCCAGCGGCGCGGCCACCCCGGCCCTGCAGAAAAAACTGCACGCCAAGGGGCTCGACCACCTGGCCGTCAGCCAGCTGACGCGTCGCCACGACGGCAAGCAAGACGTGCTCTACGCCGAAGGCACCGCGCCGGGCGCGCGCCTGGCCGACGGCCTGCAGCAGGCGCTCGACCATGCCGTCACCCACCTGCCCATCCCCAAGGTCATGCAATACCAGCTGGCCGATGGCCGCACCAGCGTCAAGTTCGTGCGCCCGGCGCACCACCTGCTGGCGCTGTGGGGCGATGCCGTCGTCCCGGTGCGCACCCTGGGGCTGAAGGCCGACCGCATCACGCGCGGCCACCGTTTCCTGTGCCAGGATCCCATCACCATCGCCACCGCCGACGAATGGGCGCAGCGCCTGGGCCACGAAGGCCGCGTCATCCCGTCGTTCGAGCAGCGCCGGGCGAAAATCGCGCAGCAGCTGGCGGACACCTCCGCCGCGCTGGGCGCCACGATCGGGCAGTCGCCCGAAGCCGAGGCCTTGCTGGATGAAGTCACGGCGCTGGTCGAATGGCCCACGGTGTACGTCGGGGCTTTCGAGAAAGAATTTCTGTCGGTGCCGCCAGAGTGCCTCATCCTGACGATGCGCCTGAACCAGAAATATTTTCCGCTGTTCGACCCGGAGACCGGCGCGCTGACACACCGTTTTCTCATCGTCAGCAACATGCAGCCGCAAGACCCCACCTTCATCATCCAGGGCAATCAACGCGTGGTGCGCCCGCGCCTGGCCGATGCGCAGTTCTTCTACCAGACCGACCTGAAAACACCGCTCGTCGAGCGTGTGGCCGAACTGGCCAACAGCGTCTACCACAACAAGCTGGGCAGCCAGCTGCAGCGCACCGAGCGGGTGCGCAAGCTGGCCCACTGGCTGGCCCCCCTGCTGGGCGGCGATGCCCCGGCGGCGGCCCGGGCCGCCATGCTGGCCCACGCCGACCTCGGCACCCAGATGGTGGGCGAATTTCCCGAGCTGCAAGGCATCATGGGGGCCTACTATGCAGCCCACGACGGCGAACCGGCCGATGTCGTACGCGCCTTGCGCGACCAATACCGCATCCGCCTCGACGCGCCCGTCTCGGCCGAGACGCTCACCGCGACGATACTCTTCATGGCCGAACGCGCCGAAACCCTGATCGGCATCTGGGGCATCGGCCTGGCCCCCACCGGCGAGCGCGACCCCTACGGCCTGCGCCGCGCGGCCCTGGGCCTCATCAGCGCCTACGAACAGCTCACCGCGGGCGGCTGGCTGCGGGCCAATCAGGATTCACCGGCGCGGCTGGCCGCGCTGCTGGAACAGGCCGCGGAAAACTTCGCGCCCGGCACGCTGGCCGACGGCACCGTCGAGGCCGTGCTCAACTTCGTCTACGAACGCTACCGCAACCTGCTGGCCGCCAGCCACGAGCGCGCCGCCATCGACGCCGTACTGGCGCTGCGCCCGCCCCTGCATCAGGTGGCCGCGCGCGTACAGGCCTGCGTCGACTTCGTCGCGCTGCCCCAGGCCGAAGCATTGGCAGCGGCCAACAAGCGCGTCAGCAACCTGCTCAAGAAGGCCGAGGGCACCCTGCCCGCGATCGACGACAGCCTGCTGTGCGAGCCCGCCGAGCGCCAGCTGGCCGACACCATCGCCCGTTTGGCGCCGCAGGCGCGCCACGAACTCGACGCGGGCAACTTCACCGCCAGCCTGGCCGTGCTGGCGCAGGCCCGCGACGCCGTCGATCAATTCTTCACCGAGGTCATGGTAATGGCCGACGATCCGCAGGTGCGCGCCAACCGCCTGGCCCTGCTGCAAAACCTGCACGGCCTCATGAACCAGGTCGCCGACCTCTCAAGGCTTGCGCAGTGAAACTCATCATCCTCGACCGCGACGGCGTCATCAACCACGACAGCGACGCCTTCATCAAGTCGCCCGACGAATGGCGGCCCATCCCGGGCAGCCTCGAAGCCATCGGCCGCCTGAGCCAGGCGGGCTGGCGCGTGGTGGTGGCCAGCAACCAGTCGGGCATCGCGCGCGGGCTGTTCTCGATGGAAGTGCTGGGCGCCATCCACGAGCGCATGCGCCAGGCCGTCGCCGAAGCTGGCGGGCGCATCGATGCCATCTTTTTCTGTCCGCACGGCCCCGACGATCACTGCGCCTGCCGCAAGCCCCTGCCCGGGATGCTGCACGACATCGCCCAGCGGCTCGACGTGCGCCTGGACGGCGTGCCCCTGGTGGGTGACAGCCTGCGCGACCTGCAGGCCGCCGCCGCCGCAGGCTGTACCCCCTGGCTGGTGCTCACCGGCAAAGGCCGGAAAACCTGGGACACCTCGGGCACCAGCGGCGAACTGCCCGCGGGCACCGAGGTGCGCGACGACCTGGCCGCCGTGGCCGAAGCCCTACTCAAAGCCAATCCATGAACTTCCTGCGCTCCAGCCTGTACATGGCCTATCTGGTCGTGACGGTGATCCCCTATGCCCTGTGCTGCGTGCTGTGGGCCCCCCTGCCCCTGGCCTGGCGCTACCGGCTCACCCTGGGATGGCCACGCATGGCCCTGTGGGGCGCGCGCTGGATTCTGGGCATCCGCTACCAGGCGCGCGGCCTGGAAAACCTGCCCGACGGCCCGGCCATCATTCTGTCCAAGCACCAGTCGGCCTGGGAAACGCTCTACTTCGCCGTCAAGCTGCCGCGCGATGTGGTGTTCGTCTACAAGAAAGAGCTGCACCACGTGCCCTTCTTTGGCTGGAGCCTGGCCCTGCTCAGCATGATTCCGATCGACCGGGCCAAGGGGCGCGAATCCTTCGACCAAGTGGTGCGCATCGGCAGCCAGCGCCTGGCCGAAGGCCGCTGGCCCGTGCTGTTTCCCGAAGGCACGCGCGTGGCGCCCGGCGAGGTTGGACGCTACAAGCAGGGCGGCACCATGCTGGCCTGCAAGACCGGCGTGCCCGTCATCCCGGTGGCGCACAACGCCGGCGAACGCTGGCCGCGCAACGCCTTCCTGAAGACACCCGGCCTGGTCACCGTGTCGTTCGGCCCGGCCATCGACCCCGCAGGCTACAGCTCAGCGGGGCTCAACAACGCGGTACGCGACTGGATCGAGGCCGAGATGCGGCAGCTCAATCCCGAGCGCTATGGCCAGAAAACCCCTGCCTGAACAGGGGTCATACCCCGTGCCCGCCGCCCTCGATCCGCCCCCAGCGTCCCTGCAGACCTCGCCGGATGCCATGACCGACACCCCCGATCCGCCACCGCCAGGCTACCAGCCGCATCGGCTGCAGATCGGGCAGCGCACCTTTTTCTACGGGCTGCGCCGCTCGCGGCAGCGCAATACCCTCAGCATGACGGTGCGTGGACTGCAGATACTGGTACAGGCGCCACATTGGGTGTCGCACACGCAAATCCACGATTTCATGCGGGAAAAGGCCACCTGGCTTGTCCAGAAACTGGCCCTGAACCAGGCCGTCCTGCGCCACCAGGCGCAGCAACCATCCCCCTGGCAAGCCGGCGGGCGCGTGGCCTATCGTGGGGTGATGATCGAACTACGCCCCGAGGCCACCCGCGATGCCTGCTTCACCGGCACGCCCGAACACCCTGTCGCGGGCGACCGGCTTTGCCTGCCGCTGGCCCAGGATGCCCCGGCCGACGTCATCCGCCTGTGCACGGAGGCCTGGCTGAAAAGCCAGGCCTCCGCCATGATCGAACCACGCCTGGCCCATTATCTGGCCCTGGCGGGCGAGTGGCTGCACAGCTGGCGGTTGTCGGACGCCCTCAGCCGCTGGGGTTCGTGCAGCGCCCAACGCCGCATCAATCTGCATTGGCGGCTGGTGCAGCTGCCCCCGGCCCTGAGCGATTATGTGATTGCCCACGAAGTGGCCCACCTGAAGCAGATGAACCACAGCCCCGCGTTCTGGCAAGAAGTGCAGCGTCTGTATCCCGACTATGCGCAAGCCCGCGCCCGGCTCAGGCAGCTGCACCCGGATACGCTGATCGACCCCGAAGGCTGAGCAAGCGCAGGCGCACGGCCCGCCCAGGCCGGGCGCGCAGCGGCGGCATCAGGCCGCGTCGGCCACCAGCGTGGCGGCGGGATCGATGACCACCCGGCCGCGCATGGCCAGCCAGTGGAAGAAGCCACCCAGGAAGGCGCCGATGATCCAGCCGAAACCGCCCAGCGTATCGCCGATGGCCGGCACCCAGACCGTCATCATCGAGAAGGCCGCTGCCAGGCCCACAGCGGCCAGCGCGCGGTAGTTCCAGCCGTTGGTGAAGTGGTAGACGCCCTTTTCGGACATGGTGAACATGTCGGCCACGTACAGGCGGCTCTTGCTCAGGATGTAGTAGTCGCACACCAGCAGGCCGTACAGCGGCGCCAGCACGGCGCCCAGGGTATCGACGAACTTGCCAAAACCCATGGGAGCGATGACGGCCACCCACAGCACGGCGATGACGAAGCCTACGGTGGCGGTGATGAGGCCGCCGATCTTGAAGGAGATTTTCGACGGCCACAGGTTGGCGAGATCGTAGGCGGGCGGCACGAAGTTGGCCACCAGGTTGATGCCCACCGTGGCGATGAAGAAAGTGACGGCGGCAACCAGCGTGAGCCAGGTATTGCCCACCAGGCCGACGATGTCCGCCGGATTGGTGAGCGGCTCGCCCCCGCCGTGCTGCAGGGCGATGTAGGAGCCCGCCGTGATGAACAGCGCCAGGAAAGTAAAGAAGGTGAGCGAGACCGGCAGGCCGTAGAAATTGCCGCGCCGCATGTGCGAAAGCGACACCGTGAAGCGGGAGAAGTCGCCGTAATTGACCACGACGGCGGCAAAATAGGCCACCATGGTGCCGACCACGCCGACGAAGGCCGAGATGGTTTCCCAGGTGCCCAGCGACTTGGACTGGAACAGGCTGTCAACGCCGTCGATAAGCTCGCTGCCGGCTTCGGTCCACAGCACCACCAGCAGCAGCACCATGACCGCGTAGACGGCGGGCCCGGCAAAATTGAGGAAACGGGAAATCCAGCCGATGCCGCGGATGAAGATGATCAGCTGGAACACGCTGACCAGGATGATCGACAACCAGCCCACCCAGGTCAGCGACAAAAACGTGGCCGCCGAGTGATTGGGAAACATGACGTTGATGGCGAGCGCCACGGCAGTGGAGGCAAAATAGGTCTGCGCACCGAACCAGAACATGCCCACGATGCCACGCAGCAGGGCTGGGAAGCGCGCCCCCAGCACGCCCATGTTGGTGCGCGCGATGACCGCGTAGGGGATGCCGTAGCGCACGCTGGGCTTGCCCGACAGATTGACCAGGAACATCACCACGACGCTGGCCACGATGATGGCGGCGAACACCAGCCAGCCGCTGATGCCCGCCGTGATGAACAGGCTGGCCGCCAGGGTGTAGCCCGCCAGCGATTGCACGTCGTTGGTTCAGACGTTGAAGATTTCCAGCGAGCCCCAGGTGCGCTTGGATGCGGGCACGGGCGCCAGGTCTTCGTTGAACAGTTTGACGTGCCGGTCGTCGATTGCGTAGTCGCTGTCTGCCAGCAGGCCGGTGGTCGCGGAGATGCGCTGATGAACGTCTGAGGTATTCATGAAGATTGCCTTCCTCGGTAGTTGGATCACCCGCAACAAGCCGGTGCCCCAAACTTTTTGTTATAAGCGAGCACATTAGCATGAAGCCGCCCGGGCCTGCAGCCGCGTTTTTCTCTTGGCTCGACATACCAAAAATACCGGCTGAGCTCTGCTATGCTGATCATTTCGCAAACGGCAAGCAGGTGACGACATGACTGAAAATCACCCCGATCAGCAGGTGGTGGTCGGCTACGACGATTCCCGCGAAAGCGAATTCGCCCTCGAATGGGCGGCCCGCGTGGCGCAGCGGCGCCACTGCCCACTGCTCGTGGTCTCGGCCACCGGCGTTGAAGACACCAGCGTCGAACTCGCCCGCCCGGGCATCCAGGAAATGTACGTCCGTCAGGCGCAGCGCATTGCCGAAGCGGGGGCCGCCAAGGCCCAACCCTTTGCCGACATCCCCGTCAAGCCCATGGGGCGGCCGGGCGGCGCCGCCAACGCGCTCATCAACTGCGCCAACGCAGCCACCCTGCTGGTCATCGGGCACCGCGCGCGCGGCCTGCTGCCAGACGCCATCCTCGGCTCGGTTGCCTTCAAGCTCACCAGCCACGCCCCCTGCCCGGTGGCGGTGGTGCGCAAATCGCCCCGCCCCCTGCCGTCCATGCAGCACCCGATCGTCGTGGGGGTCGATGGCTCGCAGTACGGCATCCGGGCGCTGCAAGAGGCCGCCCGCCTGGCAGCCGACACAGAATCCTTCTTGCGCATCGTGGTGGCCTGGAAACGCCCCAACTGGAACCTCTGGTCGCTGGCGCCGTCACTCAAACCAGTGGCGGACAAGGCCGCCGAAGCCAGGCTCGCCGCCGCCGCAAGCAGCGACGCCTACCCCTACGAACAAGCGGTCGCCGACACGGCCCAGCAGGCCAGCGACATCGCCCAGCAGGCGGCCAGCTACGTGCGCGAGCATCATCCGGGGCTCAAGACCGAACAGGTCATCAGCGAAGAACCCGCCGACCAGGCCATCCTCGCCTCGGCCAGCGATGCCAGCCTGATCGCCGTGGGCGCGCGCGGCCTGGGCGACCTCCAGGGCCTGCAGATTGGCTCGATCAGCCGCAAAGTCATGCAAAGGGCCGAGTGCGCCGTCTACGTCGTGCGCTAGCGCAAACACCGGGTTCAAGTACGGGCATCAAGCCCAACGAGACGTCGGACGCGTACGGAGGTGCGCTGAAGTATCATGGTGGCATTACCCCACCAAGGACACATCATGCGACTACTGCACACCATGCTGCGCGTCGGCAACCTCGATCGCTCCCTGATGTTCTACACGGACATCCTGGGCATGAAACTGCTGCGCCGCAAAGATTACCCCGAAGGGCGCTTCACCCTGGCCTTCGTCGGCTATCAAGACGAATCCCAGGAAGCCGCCATCGAACTCACCCACAACTGGGACACCGACAGCTACGAGATCGGCACGGGCTACGGCCACATTGCCATTGAAGTCGAAGACGCCTACGACACCTGCGCCATGATCAAATCGCGCGGCGGCCTGGTGGTGCGCGAAGCGGGCCCCATGAAACACGGCAGCACCGTCATCGCTTTCGTGCAAGACCCCGATGGCTACAAGATCGAACTCATCCAGCGTAACGGCCGTACCGACTGATCAAGCCCTTGTCGGCACGGTGACGCCCGCACGACTCAGGGCATCGGCCAAGTCCATCAGCTGCGCGCCTGACAGTTCTTGCGGGCGGGCCGTGGGTGCGATGCCCAGCGCGTCAAAGTCCAGCTGCGCCGTCCAGCCGCCCAGGCTGCCGCGGATCATCTTGCGCCGGTGCTCGAACACGCGCGCCACCAGCTGGTCGAACAGCGCCGGGTTCAACGGATGGCGCACCCGCTCGGCGGGCAGGGGCCGCATGCGCACGATGGCCGACATCACGCGCGGCGGCGGGTCGAAGGCCTCGGGTGGCACGTCGAACAAACGCACCATGCGGTAGCGCGCCTGCAGCATCACCGACAGACGGCCATATTGGCTGTCGCCGGGGTGCGCCACCATGCGATCGATGACCTCGCGCTGCAGCATGAAGTGCTGGTCGCGCACCTGATCGGCCCAGCGCATCAGGTGAAACAACAGCGGGCTCGAAATGTTGTACGGCAGGTTGCCCACGATGCGCAGCCTGGGCGCAGCCTGCGCCGCCGCACCGGACGCCGCGACATCGTCCGACGCCGCACGACCTGACGCCGCATCATCCGATGTCGCCGCAGGGCCACGATCGGCACCACCAGGCACCAGGGAGGCGAAATCGACCGTGAGCGCGTCAGCTTCGACCACGCGCAGGCGATCGTCGCCGTAGCTGGCGCGCAGCCGCCGGGCGAGGTCGCGGTCGAGCTCGACGGCGGTCAGGCGATCGAGCCGGTCGAGCAGCGGCGCGGTCAGCGCCGACAGCCCCGGCCCGATCTCGATCATGACGTCGTCGCGCTGCGGGTCGATGGCCCGCACGATGTCGTCCACGACCGACTCATCGCACAGGAAATGCTGCCCGAACCGCTTGCGCGCCTGGTGCTGGGCCATGCTACTGCTGTCCCGAACGGCTGTTGTCGAGCCGGTTGTCGATGTAGGCCTGGCCGCGCAGCTGGTCGAGCCAATCTTCGTAGGCCGGGCCGATGCGCCGTTCCATCAGCTCGCGGCGCGCCTGCATGCGGCGGAATTCTTGTTCCATGTTCTTGGTGCGGCGCCCTTCGACCTGGATGAGGTGCCAGCCAAAGGGCGACTTGACCGGCTGGCTGACCTGGCCGTCCTGCAGGCCGTTCATGGCCTGCTCGAACGCGGGCACGGTTTCTCCCGGGTTGAGCCAGCCCAGGTCGCCGCCCTGGGGCGCCGAAGCATCTTGCGAGTAGCGCTTGGCCAGCTCGGTAAAGGATTCACCGTGCTCGATGCGCGTGCGCAAGCCTTCGAGTATGCCGCGCGCCTTGTCGTCGCTCATGACCTTGGAGGTCTTGATGAGGATGTGTCGCGCGTGGGTCTGGGTGACCATCATGGGGCCGGCGGCTGCGGGCTGCTGCGCCACGGGAGCCGGCGCCGGTGCGGGCGGCGCGGCGCGCGTCGGCTTGGGCGCGGGACGCTGGGCATAGCCGCGGCGCACGACCTTCAGGATGTGGAAGCCGCGCCCGCTTTGAATGATGCCGCTCAGGCCGCCGGGCGGCGTGTCGGCAATGGCGCGCACGAAGAGGTCGGGCCAGTCTTTCAGGGGCCGGATGCCCATGTCGCCACCCTGCAGGGCCTGCGGCCCGTTGGACGAAGCGGCCGCCACGCCGGCGAAGCTGGCCCCCGATTTCAACTTGCGCAGCACGGCCTCGGCCTGCTTGCGCTTTTCGGCCACGGTCTGCTCGGACGCGTAATCGGGCACCTCGATGAGAATCTGGGCAAGTTCGACCAGTTCGGGCCCGGTGGGCTGGGGCGCGGGTTGGGGTTCTGGTTCGGGCTGCGCGGGCGCGGCGGGTGCCGGGGCGATGGGCATATTGGCATGCGTCTGCAGGAAGGCATCGATATCGCTGTCGCTGATGTTGATGTGATCTTCCACGAAACGCTGGCGCAGAATGTCGTCCTGGATCTGCTCACGCAGTTCGGCCTGGTATTGATCCCAGGTCATGCCGGTGGCGACGATTTCTTTTTGCAGCTGCTCGGGGCTGATGCGGTTGCGCTGCGCCACGGTCTGCACGGCACGCCGCACCTGCTCGTCGCTTACGCGGATGCCGACCCGTGCGGCTTCCTGATCCTGCAGCAGGCCGTTGATCATCTGCTGCAGCACCTGACGGCGCAAGGCGGCATCGTCGGGCACGGGGATGCGCTGCTGCTGCATCTGGATGCGCACCAGGGCCATCTTGTCGGCCAGTTGCCCGAGCGTGATCACCTGCTTGTTGACGATGGCGGCGATCCCGTCCACGAACTGGCCGCCCGCAGGGGCGGCAGCCGGAGGGCGGGACGTGGCTGCCGGATGCCGGACAGCCGCCTTGTCCGCCGCCTGGGCGGGCAGCAGGGCGCTGCCGCCCAGAATCAGGGCCAGGGACAGCGCATAGGCGGGATGACGCAAGCCAGACATCATTCGTACCTCTCGAATTCGGTTTTTTCAGGAGTGGGGGGCGTCGCGGACTGATAGCCCGTGATGCGATCGGACAGCAGGGACATGGGGTCGGTTCCGAGGGAACCCAGGCCCGTGAGTTCAAGCTGCAGGAACAGCGCCGTGTTGGTTTTTTCCGCCGACACGGCATAGCGTTGCAGCACGGCGCGCGCCGCCCAGCCGCCGTCGCCGCGGTATTCGAGCCCGACGATGGACTGGGTGCTGCGCTTTTCCGCGAGCGAGTAATCGTAGCGCCCGACGCCGAACCAGCGCCGCGCGAGCGGCCACTGGCTGGTGAAGCTGACCTGTTCACGCGATTGATCCACCACGTCGGCCGGCAGCACCTGATAGGGGTCGGTATACAGATTGGGGTCACGCTCGTAGCGGTACGACAGAGACATGGTGGCCAGGCGCTTGGGCGTCCAGCGCACGCCCGAGCTCAGGCGGCTGCGCTTTTGCGTTTCGTGGTCGAACTGGCCGTCGAAGTACACGCTGAAGCGGTTGGTGAGCGCCGCATTGGCCCCCACGAGGTAGTCGGATTCGGTGGCCTGGCGCGGCGTCTGGCCCGGCAGCGTGACGCGCTGGTCGTCGAAGTAGAAGCGCTGCGCGAGCGACAGCGACAGGCGCTCGAACCCCGTGTCGGCATCCAGCCAGCGGGTGGTCAGGCCCGCCGTGAGCTGATTGGCGTTGGCGATGCGATCCCAGCCGCCGCTGAAGATGTTCTCGTCGAAGGCCTGCTGGTAGCTGAAAGATGCCATGCCGGTGTCGAAGACCGGCAGGCCGGACTGATCGCGGTACGGCACGTACAGGTAGTAGAGGCGCGGTTCGAGCGTCTGGATGGCGTCGTTGCCAAACAGGGTCGTGTCGCGTTCGAGCGTAAGGCCGGTGTCCACCGAGGCGATCGGCAGCACGCGCGTCTGGCTGCGCGGCTGCCCCAGCAGCTCGGGCGGCAGGCCCTGGATGGAACCGTAGAACCAGTCGGTGTCGTACTGGCTCATGTGCAGCCCGGCCTTGGGCGTGAAATAACCCCACGGGGCCACGAACGGGCGCGCCACCGTGGTGTAGGACGTCAGGCGCGTGCCATTGGGCATCAGGCGTTTGCCGGATTCCGCGGGAAAGGCGCTGCCCTGGTAGATGGGGGCGACGAAGCGCGTGGCGTAATTGTCGGACACCACATCCAGGCTGTGCCAGTCGTAGTGCTGGGCGCGAAAGTGCAGTTCGGGCAGCTTGTCGTAGGGCGGCGCCAGGAACGAACCCGTGCTGTCTTGCAGGGTTTGATAGCGGTAGAACTGCAGCGAGCCGCTCAGGTGGCTACCGTTTTCCCAGGTGAGCAGCGCCTGGCTGGGCATGTAGGTGATGGCCGCGTCCGACAGGCCGAACGAGGAAAAATCGCGGAAGTAATCGTCGTCGGACACCTTGCGGGCATCGAGGTACAGCTGCAAGCCTGGTGCCAGATCTTGCGTATGCTGCACCGAATACATCCAGCGTTTGTCGCCCGTCTGGTTGTCGCGCATGATGTACGAGCCAAAGAGCTCGGAATGCGACGAGGCGCTGAGGTGGCGCAGTTCGGTGCCCAGCAGCAGGCCGCGCTTGCTGAGATAGCGCGGCGAAAGCGTGGCGTCGTAGTTGGGGGCCAGGTTCAGGTAGTACGGCGTGGTGAGTTCGAAGCCGCCGTTGCTGGACGTGCCGTAGGTGGGCACCAGAAACCCGCTCTTGCGGTCTTTGCCCAGCGGAAACGTGAGATAGGGCGAATACAGGATGGGCACATCCTTGAAACGCAGCACCCCGTTGCGGGCCGCCCCCTCGTTCTCGTCCAGGTAGAGATCGACCCGGCTGGCGTCGATGTACCAGGCCGGGTCGGGCCCCGACCAGCCGGTGTAGCGCACGTCTTTCAGGCGCACGTGCTGGCGGCTGATGATGTCCGCATGATCGGCATGCCCCTGCCCGCCGGTAGTGCCCAGCCAGAATCGTGGCTGGTCGATTTCGCCCTGGCTGGTGTTGACGTTGTAGCGCAGGTGCGGGCCCTTGACGATGTTGCCGTCGCGCATGATGAGCCCGTTGCCGCGCACCTCGGTGTCGCCCGTGGCCTGGTCGTAATCGATGCGCTCGCCCTTGATGACGCCATCGAGCCGACGCACTTGCGCCGCGCCGCGCAGGATGACGCGCCCCCCCGCGTTGCGGGTGATGTCGTCGCCAATGAGAAACGAAGGCAGCGTGTCGTCCTTCAGGCCAGGATGATGCCCCAGGCTGCCCACCATGCGCAGGCCTCGGGCCTGCGTGGCGGGTTCGTCGGCCAGCGCGGGCGCGGACAGAACGGCACTCAGGAGGATGATGCGGCTGATCCGATGCACGAAGACGGGGCCCTCTAGAAGGTGATGAGTTGGAAAGAGACTGATCTGCGCACCCACTTCGACCAGCGACCCAGTATTATAGAGAAGGCGCGTTCAACGCGCGCAACGAACCCTCTGGCCGACGCGCAGCCCGCCGCCTGGCCGCACTCACCCACCATCCCATGAGCCCAAGCCCAGATTCGCGCCTGGAGGCGCTGCAGCACTGGCTGCACCAACTGCCCGCCACCCTGCAACTGCAGCCCGGCACCCTCAGCCCCGTCTCGGGCGACGCCAGCTTCCGCCGCTATTTCCGCGTCCAGACGGCCCACGAACCGCTGATCGTCATGGACGCCCCGCCGCCGCACGAAGACTGCACGCCCTTCGTGCGCATTGCCCAGCGCCTGGGCGCAGGCGGCGTGCACGTGCCCGACGTGCGGGCGCAAGACCTCGG
Source organism: Castellaniella caeni NBRC 101664 (assembly GCF_001592225.1). Taxonomy (GTDB): domain Bacteria; phylum Pseudomonadota; class Gammaproteobacteria; order Burkholderiales; family Burkholderiaceae_B; genus Castellaniella; species Castellaniella caeni. The sequence continues at coordinate 24,049 of NZ_BCWN01000030.1, forward strand.
CCAGGGCTTTCTGCTGCTCACCGACCTGGGCACGCAAACCTTCTACGAAGCCATCCAGGCCGGCCTTGCGCAAGACGACGCGCGCCTGCAGCAGCACATGCGCGGGGCGCTGCGCGCGCTGATGACCCTGCAGCAATGCCCCGCCGACGACCTGCCGGTCTACGACGATACCCGCCTGCTGCAAGAGCTCGAACTTTTCCCGCAGTGGTATCTGCATGCGCACCACGGGCGGGCACCCGACGTCGATACGCGCGCCATGCTGGCCCGGGTGTTCACCCTGCTGGCCCAGCAGGCAGCCATCCAGCCGCGCGTCTTCGTGCACCGCGACTTCCACTCGCCCAACCTCATGATCGGCGCGGGGGCCCCCGATTTCGTGCCCGGCGTCATTGACTTTCAAGACGCGGTGTCCGGCCCCATCAGCTACGACATCGCGTCATTGGTGATGGACGCGCGCACCACCTGGGACGAACCGCGGCAGCTCGACTGGGCGATCCGCTACTGGGAATACGCACGCGCGGCGGGGCTGCCCGTGCCCACCGATTTCGCCCAATTCCACCAGCAATACGAATGGATGGGGCTGCAGCGCAACCTGCGCATCCTGGGCGTCTTCGCCCGGCTGTCACAGCGCGACGGCAAGCATCACTACCTCGACCACATCCCGCGCGTGCTGGGCTATGTGCGCCAGGTGGCCGGGCGCTACAACGTCTTCCACCCGCTCCTGCGCCTGCTCGACCAGGTCGAACAGACGCCGAAAACCGACGGCTATTCGTTCTGATGCGCGCCATGATCCTGGCGGCGGGGCGCGGCGAGCGCATGCGCCCGCTCACCGACAGCTGCCCCAAGCCACTGCTGCCCGCAGGCGGCCAGCCGCTCATCGTCTGGCACCTGCGGCGCCTGGCACAGGCCGGCATCCGCGACGTCATCATCAACCACGCCTGGCTGGGTGCGCGTATCGAGGCCGCGCTGGGCGACGGCAGTGCCTGGGGCGTGCGCCTGCGCTATTCGCCCGAATCGCCCGCGCTGGAAACCGCCGCCGGTATCGCCCGCGCCCTGCCCTTCTTTTGTGGCGAACCCTTTCTGGTTGTCAACGGCGACGTCTGGTGCGACTGGAACCCGGCCCACGCCCTGGCCTGGGCGCGGCACTGGCCCGCGCGGCAACAGGCGCACCTGCTGCTGGTGGACAACCCGGCGCACCACCCGGTGGGCGACTTCCTGCTGCACCCCGACGGGCGTCTGAGCGCGGACATCCCCCGGCCAGAAACAGCGACGGCGGCCCCGCGCAGCGAGGCCGACGCAGATGCCGCGACGGCGTGGAACCACGCAACGCCCACGGACGCGGCGCCACGCGGCAGCCTGGCGCTGACGTTCGCGGGCATCGGCCTGTACCGTCCCGCGCTCTTCGAGCACGTGGACGCCGCGCAGCCTGCACCCCTGGCGCCGCTCTTGCGCGCGGCCATGCGCCAGGGCGCTGTGGGCGGCACACACCACCACGGCCGCTGGGTGGACGTCGGCACGCCAGCGCGCCTGGCCGCGCTGGACGCGGCCCTGCGGGATCAGCCACCGGGCTGCTAAACTGAATCTGGCAAATCGCAACCGACTGTAGGCACGGCCTCACTTGGCGCGGCAATCCCTTATGCTAATGGGTTTCGGTGGATGCCGCCGCGCTGCTTCAGGAAATTCTTCATGTCATTTGGCTCGAATCGCCCAACCTTCAAACCGACCCCCTATGGTTACACCCGGCGCAGCCGGGGCATCCCGCGCTGGCTGCTGTTGCTCATTACCGGCATCGTCCTGGGCGCGGGCGGCGTGCTGTTCCTGCAGCGCAGCTACGGCCCACAGCGGCTCACGGTCGAGCAATCCGAACAGTTGCGCATGGATCTCAACACGGCCAGCCTCGAAAACCAGCGCCTTGCCACCGAATCCAAGACCCTGCATCAAGGCATCAAAGAAGCGCAAGGCGCCCAGCAGGACGACGCCGCCAAGATAGAGCAGCTGCGCAAACGCGCCGCCGACATGGAAGCGGGCGTCTCCAGTCTGCTGGCCGCCATCCCCCCCGACCCGCGCGGCTCGAATCCCGGCATCCGCTACACCGACATGCAGATCCAGCCGGACGGCCTGCACTACCAGGTGCTGCTGATCCAAGAACCGGCCAAAGACCAGACCGACGTCGGCAATCTGCGCGGCGAGGTCAAGCTGGTGGGCATCGGCAGCTACCCCAACGGCAACACGGCCTACGTCAGCCTGGGCTCGCAACCCCTGGACATGGGGCGCTACGTGGTGGTGCAGGGGCAGACCGAGCTGCCCAAGGCCTACCGCCTGCGCCAGGTGACGGTGCAGGTGATGGCGGAAGGCTCCGACAAGATCATCGCCACACGCACGGTACGCGCCACTGCGGGCCGCTGAACGCACCGCCTGACTGCCTCAACGAAAACGCCGACCCGAGGGTCGGCGTTTTTGCGTCGGTGCAGCGCGGCCAGTGCCGCGCACGAGCGGACGGCACGGCCACCATCAGGAAACGTGCTGCAGAAAATCTTTGAGGCGCTGGCTGGGCGGGTTGTTGAGCAGGGCTTCGGGCTTGCCGTCTTCGGCGATCTTGCCCTGATCCATGAAAATGAGGCGGCTGCCCACCTTGCGGGCGAATTCCATCTCGTGGGTGACCACGATCATGGTCATGCCTTCTTCGGCGACGTCCTGCATCACCTTGAGCACCTCGTGGCGCAGTTCGGGGTCGAGCGCCGAGGTGGGTTCGTCAAAGAGCATGAGCAGCGGCTTGATGGCCAGGGCGCGCGCAATGGCCACGCGCTGCTGCTGGCCGCCCGACAACTGCCCCGGATAGTGCCCGGCGCGTTCGGACAACCCCACTTTGGCGAGCAGGTCGAGTGCCATCTGCCGTGCCTGCGCCGGGGCGACGCCGCGCGTGTGCAGCGGCCCGAACATGACGTTTTCCAGCGCCGTGAGCTGCGGAAAGAGATTGAACTGCTGGAACACCATGCCCGCCTCGCGGCGCAGTTCGCGCACCTGCGAGGCCTTGCCCAGCACGCTCAGGCCATTGACGACGATGTCGCCGCCCTGGATGGTTTCGAGCACGTTGATGCAGCGCAGGAAGGTGGACTTGCCCGAGCCCGAGGGCCCGACCACGACGACCACTTCGCCGGATTCGATGGACAGGTCGATGCCGTCGAGCACGACGTTATCGCCGAAGCGCTTGGTGACGTTCTTGAATTGGACGATGCTCATAGGATGCGCGTTCTGTGTTCAACGAACTTGAGCACCAGCGCGATGAAGCCCGTCATGATGAGATAAATGATGGCCACGGCGCTCCAGATTTCGACCGCGCGGAAATTACCGGCGATGATCTCCTGGCCCTGGCGGGTGAGTTCGGCCACCCCGATCACGATGAAAAGCGATGAGTCTTTCAGGCTGATGATGCACTGGTTGCCCATGGTGGGAATCATGCGCCGCAGCGCCACTGGCCCGATGATGAAGGCGAGGATCTTGTAGAACGGCAGACCCATGGCCTGGCCCGCTTCTTGCAGGCCCTTGGGCACCGACTGCAGCCCGGCGCGCACGATCTCGGCGATGTAGGCGCCGGAGTTGATCATCAGCGTGAACGTGGCGGCGGTGAAGCCGTCGATGCGCAGGTTGATGATGAGTGGCAGGGCGAAGTAGATGAACATCACCTGCACCACGATGGGGGTGCCCCGCATGAGCAGCACGTACACCTGTGCCAGCACCGACAGTGTCACGGGAATCCAGGCGGCAAAGCGCCAGATGAGCGCCACCAGCACTGCCGCCTGCACGAGCCACCAGACGGGCTGAGGCACATCGGCCAGCAGGCCGCCGCCCAGCCAGGAAGCCAGGCGCAGCAGCGCGTAGAGCACCACCAGCGCCACCACCGTCCAGGACAGCGAACGGCGGCTGACCGGCACCGGCACGTAGGTGATGATCACCCCGGCCAGGGCACCGATGAGCGTCCCGCCCACCAGGCCCAGCAAGGTGATCTGCACCGTCATCCAGGCGCCTGACATGAGGTCGGGCCAGGCTGCCCAGATCGCAGACCATTCAAATGTCATGCGGTTTTTCCTTGTTGCGCGGGCTTATTCGGGCTTCTTGCCGAACCAGGTTTCGTAGAGTTTGTCGTAGGTGCCATCGGCCTTGAGGGCGGCCAGCGCCTTGTTGACTTCCGGCACGAGCGTGCTGCCCTTGGGGAAGGCGATGCCGTAGAAGTCGCCGCTCTTGAGCGAGCCCACCACCTTGACTTTGCCTTCGCCCGCCGTCTTGGCGTAATACTGCACGTTGGGCGTGTCGTGCACGACGGCATCGACGCGGCCCGTGGCCAGTTCAAGGAAGGCGTTGTCGATGTTGGGGAAGAGTTTGAGCTTGGCCGAAGGCACGTTGGCCTTCATGTAATCGACCGTGGCGGTGCCGATCTTGACGGCCACCGTCTTGTTGTCGAGGTCTTTGGCGGTCTTGATGGGGCTGTCTTTCGCCACCAGGATGGCCAGGCCCGACTCGTAGTAGGGGTCGGAGAAGTCGATGACCTTGGCGCGGTCGGGACGAATGGTGATGCCCGCCAGGGCCGCGTCGATGTTATGCGTCTGCAGGCCCGGGATGATGCCGTTGAAATCCATGGGCTGCAGCTTGTACTTGAGATTGGCCTGCTTGGCGATGGCTTCCCAGAGTTGAATGTCGAAGCCGGTGTATTTGCCGTCCTGCTTGAATTCGAAGGGCACGAAGGCCGTATCGGTGGCTACGACCAGTTCTTTGTCGGCCGCTTGGGCAGTTGGCAGGGCCAGGGTAAAGGCCAGCCCCAGCAGGGCAGCTTTCAGGGATTTGGGCAACATCGTCGAGTCTCCTTGTGGGATGGTTCCGCGGCGGTCTGCCCGCCGCA
>NZ_BCWN01000031.1 GCF_001592225.1 Castellaniella caeni NBRC 101664
AGTCGCCGCCGAGGTGCGCGCGCTGGCCCAGCGCAGCGCCGGGGCCGCGAAAGAAATCAAGGCCCTCATCGACACCTCGGTGGCCGCGGCCATCAAAGGCAACGAGCAGGCCGCCCACGCCGGGGCCACCATGCAGGCCATCGTGGACAGCATTCACCGGGTGACGGACATCATGGGGGAAATCAGCGCCGCCAACCGCGAACAGACCACTGGCATCGAACAGATCAACACCGCCATCACACAGATGGACGACGCCACGCGCCAGAACGCCAGCCTGGTCGAGGAATCCGCCGCGGCGGCTACCAGCCTGCGCGCACAGGCCGATACCCTGGCGCAGCTGGTGGCCACCTTCAAACTGAGCGACGCGGCTAAACCGGCAGCGGAGCCCGCACCCGCTGTGCAATATGTGCGAGCGACGCCTCTACCTGGTCTACCAGCACCAGACACAGGTCGCCTGGCGCCAGCGAACTGAGCGCCGTATCGATCGCCAGGCATTCGCCGTGGATTTCCTCGACGCGGCTGGCGCGCCGGGCTGAGGCCAGGCCCGCGCGCAGCAGGGCCAGCACCTCGCCGTCGGCGCGGCCCCGCTGGCACTGATCCTGGTACAGCACCACCGAGTCGAACGCGTCGCCCAGAATCTCGGTCTGCTGGCGGATGTCCTGATCGCGCCGGTCGCCCGCGCCGCTGATCACCACCGTGCGCCGTCGGGCGGGCAGCGCTTCGACAGCGGCCACCAGGGCCACCATCGCGTCCGGGTTGTGGCCATAGTCGGCGATCACCGTGGCCCCCCGGTAGTCGAACACATTGAAGCGCCCCGGCACCGTACCGACATCGCTGACGAAGGTCGCCAGCCCGCGCTGAATCTGCACCCAGTCGATGCCCAGCCCCCAGGCCGCCGCAGCCGCCGCCATGGCGTTCTCCACCTGGAACGGCAGGGTGCCGCCGCGCGTCAGCGGCACGACGCTCAACTGGATGCGGGTTTCGGTGCCGCCCTCGGAAAACACCAGATCGCCCTGATCGACGAACACCACCCGTCCGCCCTGGGCGCGGTGCGTCTCGATGACGGGGTGGCGCGCGTCCTGGGCAAAGTACGTCACGCGCCCCGGGCAGTGCGCGGCCATCGCCGCCACGTGCGCGTCCTGGGCGTTGAGCACCGCCATGCCCGTGGCGGGCGCCAGGTTTTCCACGATCACCCGCTTGACCGCCGCCAGCTCTTCGACCGTGCGGATGTAGTTCATGCCCAGGTGGTCGCCCAGCCCCAGGTTGGTGACCACGGCCACGTCGCAGCGATCAAAGCCCAGCCCCTCGCGCAAGATGCCGCCGCGCGCCGTCTCGAAGACCGCCACGTCCACGTCCGGATGCAGCAGCACGTTGCGCGCGCTGCGCGGGCCGCTGCAGTCGCCCGTATCGATGCAGCGCGCGCCCACGTACACGCCGTCGGAATTGCTCATGCCCACGCACACGCCGGGGCGCGCGCACAGGTGCGCCAGCAGGCGCACAGTGGTGGTCTTGCCGTTGGTGCCGGTCACCGCCGCCACCGGAATGCGGCCCGTGTCGCCGGGCGCATACAGCGTCTCGACGATGGCCTCGCCCACGTCGCGCCCTGTGCCAAACGAAGGCGTGAGGTGCATGCGCAGGCCCGGCGCCGCATTGACCTCGACGATGCAGCCCGTCTCGGGGGTGAGCGGCTGGTAGACGTCGCGCGCCACGAGGTCGATGCCGCAGATGTCCAGCCCCACCATGCGCGCCGCCATCACGGCGCTGGCCGCGAGCTCGGGGTGTACCTGCTCGGTCACGTCCGTGGCCGAACCGCCGGTGCTGAGGTTGGCATTGTTGCGCAGCACCACACACACGCCCTGTGCGGGCACCGAATCAGCCTGGTAGCCCTGGCTGGCCAGCGTGTTGAGCGCCGTCTCGTCCAGGCGGATACGCGTGAGCGACGTGCCGTGCCCTTCGCCGCGCAGGGGATCCTGATTGATGACGTCCACCAGCTGGGCGATGCTGTGTGTGCCGTCGCCCACCACCTGGGGCGGATCGCGGCGCGCGGCGGCCACCAGACGGTCGCCCACCACCAGCAGGCGGAAGTCGTGGCCGGGAAAATAGCGTTCGACGATGACGCTGGAGCCATGCTCGCGCGCCACGGCATAGGCGGCCAGCACCTGCTCGCGGCCCTGCACGTTGACGGCCACCCCCTTGCCCTGATTGCCATCGAGCGGCTTGACCACCACCGGCCCGCCGATATCCTGCGCGGCGCGCCAGGCGTCATCGGCATCCTCCACCACGCGCCCCCTGGGCACGGACACGCCCGCCGAGGCCAGCAGCGATTTGGTCAGGGCCTTGTCCTGCGCAATGGCTTCGCCGATGGCGCTGCTGGCGTCCGTTTCAGCGGCCTGGATGCGCCGCTGGCGGCGGCCCCAGCCAAACTGCACCAGGCTGCCTTCGGTCAGGCGCCGGTACGGGATGCCGCGACGCACGGCGGCCTGCACGATGGAACCCGTGCTGGGCCCCAGGCGCACGTCGTCGTACAAATCCTTCAGCTGGAAGACGGCCTGGGCCAGGTCGAAGGGGGCGTCCCGCAAGGCGGCCTCGCACAGATCGCCCGCCAGGTCGAAGGCCAGGCGCCCGACGTTTTCCTCCACGTACTCGATGACCACCTGGTAGACCCCCGCATCGGGCGTGGGCACCGTGCGGCAGAAGGTGACCGGACAGCCCGCCACCGCCTGCAGGCTGAGCGCCGCCGTCGCCAGCACGTGCGCGAGCGACGGCTCGAACACGGCGCCCACCGGGCGCTGGATGTCGATATCGGGAAAACGCGCCCGCAAGCGCGTCTCGAACGCGTCCAGATCATCGATCACGCGCTCGGCCTCGGAGCAGCTCACGATGGCCTCGATCGCTGTCTGACGGCACCAGATGTTTGGCCCGCGCAAGGCGCGCACTCGGGAGACTTCCATGATGCGTAGGTTCCTAGAGGAAAGATCGGCCCGGCCGCCCTCGGCCAGGCCGCGAAAGCAGTATCGGGGCGGCCTCAGACGGCGGCGGGGCTGATGCTGGCCCGGGTGGCGGCCCAGGTACGCAGGCCCACGCGCACGGGGTCGATCGCCAGCCCCAGGGCCCAGACCACGCCCAGCGCGGCCAGCACCGAGGCCAGATCGTCGCGCAAGGCGGCCAGGCTGGCGTCGTCCAGGTCGGCCACGACGATCTCCACCCCTTTTTCCGCCAGCACCAGATCGCCCTCGTGCTCGAAGACGGCCCGGCCACCGGCGGCCAGGTGCGCCTGCAGCGCCTGGCCCTGCGACTGCAGGCCATAGAAGATGACGCTGCCGTCGCACAGCGGCGCGAGCCCGGCCGTCAGCGGATCGTCCGCGTTGAGCACGGCGGCCCCGCTGGGCAAGACCACGTCCACCTGCGTGCGGAAGATGCGCACCAGGTGCTCGGGTTCGGTCATGTGGAATTCAGGCCAGGTGAGCGCCGGGTCGATGCCCGTGACCACGCCCACCTGGCAGCGGTCGTAGGCCAGGCCTTCGCCCAGAATGGCGCGCCCGCCGTTTTCCAGCACGGCGTATTCCACCACGCTGTTGAGCAGCACACGGCGCGCGGCCTCCCAGTGCGCCGCGTCGGCGGCCGTCACCTGGCGTCCGCCAAAGGACAGGCCGTCGGCCGAGGCCAGCCCCACGGTCTTGCCCGTGAGCTGCAGCAGGTGCGCCACCAGGCGCGCCACCGGGGCCGTGCCCCGGCTGCCGCTGACCCCCACCACCGGGATGCGGCCATCCTCCGGCGCGGGAAACAGGTTGTCGATGATGGCGCGGCCCACGGGGCGCGGCTGACCCATGGCGGGCTTGATGTGCATGAGCAGGCCCGGACCAGCGTTGACCTCGACGACCGCGCCCTTCTGCTCGGCCAGCGGACGCGAGATGTCGCGCGCCACGAGGTCGATGCCGGCAATGTCCAGGCCCACCACGCGCGCCGCCAGCGACACCAGCTCGGCCACGTCCGGGTGAACCAGGTCGGTGACGTCGTTGGACACATTGCCGCTGCGCTGGATCATCACGGCGCGGCCGCGCTCGGGGACGGCATCGCCGCTGAGGTTCTGGCGTTCGAGCTCCATGCGCGCGGCGGAATCGAGGCGCACGACGTTGAGCGGGTGATCTTCGTCGCGCCCCCGGCGCGGATCGGAATTCAGCTGCGATTCGATGAGCTGCGCCACGGTGGAGACGCCATCGCCCACCACCATGGCGGCATCGCCGCGCGAGGCCGCCACCAGACGCCCGCCCACCACCAGCAGGCGGTGCTCGTCGCCCTCGATGAAGCGCTCGACCATGACGCCGCTGCCCTCGTCCACCGCCACGGCATAGGCGGCGGCGATCTGCTCGCGCGTGTTCAGGCAGGTGAAGACGCCGCGCCCGTGGTTGCCATCCGACGGTTTGACCACCACCGGCAGACCGATGTCCTGAGCGACTTCCCAGGCTTCGTCCACGTCGTGGACGAGCTGGCCCTCGGGCACTGGCACGCCGCAGGCCTGCAGCAGCTGGCGGGTGAGGTCTTTGTCGCGCGAGATGCCCTCGGCAATCGCGCTGGTGCGGCTGGTCTCCGCCGTCCAGATGCGCCGCTGGCGGGCGCCATAGCCCAGCTGCAGCAGGTTGGCATCGCTCAGGCGGATGGCGGGAATGTCGCGATCGTCGGCGGCATCGACGATGCAGGCCGTGCTGGGGCCCAGGCTGAGCGATTCAGCCAGGTCTTTCAGGCGTTCGACCGCACCCGCCACGTCGAAGGGCCGGTCTTCGATGGCGGCCATCACCAGGTCGCGCGCCACGTACAGGGACTCGCGCGTGAGCGGCTCGTGCCAGGCGCGCACGATCACTTTGTAGACCCCGCGAATCGAGGTTTCGCGCGCCCGGCCCAGGCCACCGGGCATGCCCGCCAGGCTTTGCAGTTCGAGGGTGACGTGTTCGAGGATGTGCGCCGGCCAGGTGCCTTCGCGCACACGCTGCAGAAAACCACCGCGCTCGCCGATGCTGCAGCGGTGCTCGACCAGCGTGGGCAGCCAGGCGCTCAGACGTTCGTAAAGCCCGGGGATGACGTTGGACGGACATTCTTCGAGATCGTGAATATCGACCAGCGCCTCGATGATGGGGCGATACGCCCAGATGTTCGGCCCTCGCAAGTACACCATATTGAGAAACTCAATACTTTTATTGTCCATACAAGCGCCTTGCGAAAAGGGAGAGGCATCAAGCCCGAAACCCGGGCCAAACGCTGTTGTTACACAGCAAAATATCGGCTCACATATTAATCTTGAGCCTGTTGCGCAGCACAGAAAAAACGTTGAAAATTGTGACGTTTGCGCAACAGCACGGGGCGCCAAAACAAACGTCGAGATTCACCGACAAAATCGCTTTCAAAGTCCTTAAAAATACCCTCCGGTATCCCGTTTCTCGTCTTTTCTCGAATCCATCTATTTCATGCAGGGCTCTCTTTCCGATATTCCGGCGGCCAGCGCGTGCCCGCCCGGCCTGCCTGCGGTCTGGCAGGCCACGTTAAGTGCCCAGCTCGCCGCCGACGAACGCATCCTCGGCTGGCTGCCCCTGAACCTCGACAGCCAGCTGCGCTATGCCGACAGCCTGGTGGTGCTCACCAGCCGCCGCTGGCTGTTGTGCAGCAACAACGAACAAACCAGCCGCTCATGGCCCCTGCGGCCCGACATGAGCCTGAAACTGCAGGACGCCGCGGGGGTGGGCAGCCTGGAACTCATCGACAGCCATGCCCGCCTGGCCCGCTGGCGCTACACGCTGGATCTGCACCCACAGGCCCGGCAACTGTTGGCTCAGTACAACGCTTTGCATCAAACCGGCGATGCCGCCAGCCCCGTGCCCGAGGCCGGTGCCCCAGACACCGAGCCCGACACGCCACCCGCCAGCTCGCTGCTGCGCCTGTGGCGCTTTGCCCGGCCTTACCGCAGGCAGCTCATCCTCGGACTGGTGCTCACGCTCACGGCCACGGCAGCGTCGCTCGTGCCGCCCTACCTCACCATGCCGCTCATGGACGACGTGCTCATTCCGTTTCAAAACGGCGAGCCGGTGCACTGGAACCTGGTGCTGATGTACCTGAGCGGGCTGCTGGCTTCGTCGCTGCTGGCCTGGGGCCTGGGCTGGGGGCGCAGCGCCATCCTCGCCTGGGTCAGCGAACGCATCGGCGCCGACCTGCGCACCACCACGTATCAGCACCTGCAGCAGCTTTCGCTGCAGTATTTCGGCGGCAAGCGCACGGGCGACTTGATGGCGCGCCTGGGGTCGGAATCCGACCGCATCTGCCTGTTTCTCTCGCTGCACCTGCTGGATTTTGTCACCGACGTGCTCATGATCGTGATGACGGCGGTGATCCTGCTGTCCATCAACCCGCTGCTGGCGCTGGCCACGCTGGCACCGCTGCCCATCATCCTGTGGATGATCCACTGGGTACGCGACCGCCTGCGCCACGGCTTCGAGAAGGCCGACCGCGTGTGGTCGGAGATCACCAACGTGCTGTCGGACACCATCCCCGGCATCCGCGTGGTGAAGGCCTTTGCGCAAGAGCAGCGCGAAGTCACGCGCTTTCGCGAGGCCAACAACCGCAACCTGGTGATCAACGACAAAGTGAACGCGCTGTGGTCGCTGTTCGGCCCCACGGTGACGCTGCTCACCGAGCTGGGCCTGCTGATCGTCTGGTTCTTCGGCATCTGGCTGGTGTCGCACGACACCATCACGGTGGGCGTGCTGACGGCGTTTCTGGCCTACATCAGCCGCTTTTACGTGCGCCTGGATTCCATGAGCCGGATCGTATCCACCACCCAGCGCGCCGCCGCCGGGGCCAAGCGCATCTTCGACATCCTGGATCACGTCTCGAGCGTGCCCGAACCCGCGCAGCCCAAGCCCATGGATCACATCCAGGGCCGCATCGAACTCGCCCACATCGGTTTTCGCTATGGCAACCGCAGCGTCATTCAGGATCTGAACCTGGACATCGCCCCCGGCGAAATGGTGGGCCTGGTGGGCCACAGCGGCTCGGGCAAGAGCACGCTGGTGAACCTCATCTGCCGCTTCTACGACGTCTCGCAAGGCGTCATCCGGCTGGACGGCATCGACATCCGCCAATACGGCATCAGCGACTACCGGCGCCACATTGGCCTGGTGCTGCAAGAGCCGTTCCTGTTCTACGGTTCCGTCGCTGAAAACATCGCCTACGGCAAGCCCGAAGCCACGCGCGCCGAGATCGTGGCGGCCGCGCGCGCGGCGCACGCGCACGAGTTCATCCTGCGCCTGCCGCACGGCTACGATTCGCTGGTGGGCGAGCGCGGCCAGGCGCTGTCGGGCGGCGAACGCCAGCGCATCTCGATTGCGCGCGCCATCCTCATCGACCCGCCCATCCTCATCCTGGACGAAGCCACCTCATCGGTGGACACCGCCACCGAGAACGAAATCCAGAAGGCACTGGACAACTTGGTCAAGGGCCGCACGACGATCTCCATCGCCCACCGCCTGAGCACGCTGCGCGAGGCCGACCGCCTGGTGGTGATGGACAGCGGCCGCATCGTGGAAATCGGCCGCCACGACGAGCTGCTGGCACGCGCAGGCGCCTACGCCCGGCTGTACCAGGCGCAGCTGCAAAGCGCGGGGGTGGGCTCGCATGCAACTTTCGAGTGATAGACGATGATTCCAGAACACATTCCCAGTCCGGCTGCGGGCGCCCAGAACGCGCCCGCAACGGCGGACTTTACGCTGAGCCGCGACACCTTCGGGCGCCTGCTGCTGGCGCGCGCGGGGTGCGCCGACGTCATCGTCACCCCAGTGCGCGCGTTTCCGATCAGCGGCCCCGACGAAGGGATCTCATTGGTGGACGGCCAGGCACAGGAACAAGCCTGGATCGAACAGCTGGATACCCTGCCCGTCAACCTGCGGCACCTGATCCGCGAAGAACTGGCGCAACGCGAATTCAAGCCGGAAATCCAGCGCATCATGCGCGCCAGCAGCTGGGCCACCCCCAGCCGCTGGGACGTGGACACCGACCGCGGCCCCGCCGTGCTGACGCTCAACAGCGAAGACGACATCCGACGGCTGTCGCCGACATCCCTGCTGATCGCCGACGCCTGCGGGGTGAGCTTTTTGGTGCGCAACATCAACGCGCTGGATCGCGCCAGCCGGAAGATCCTGGATCGTTTCTTATAACGCCACACCCAGCGACCAGGTGGCGGGGCGCACGCAGCGCACGGCCTCGCGCGAGGCATCGATGCAGCCGCCCTCGGCGTAGACGCCGGCGGGGTCGCGCAGGCGCATCATGCGGGCCAGCACGCGCTGCGTGGCCTGCGGGTCGGCCAGCGTGCGTGCGGCCTGGGCCTCGACGATGGCTTCGTCGATCCGGCCCTGCCGCAGGCCGTCGCGCCAGTGATACAGCTCAATACATTTGGATTGCAGGGTATAGGGCTGGTCGGGCTTCCAGAAATTGGTGAAATGCCCCTGCCCCAGGTAAAACACCCACGACCCCTCGTAGCCCTCGACCCCCGCCGAAGCCTCGTCCGGGTTGCGAAACCACAGGCGGTCGCCCGGCACGTAATAGCGCATGGGCAAGGGGGCCTGCAGCGAGCCGTACTCGTGCAAAAAGGTATCGTGAAACGCCCCGGATTGAATGGCCTTTTCTTGCCACTGCGCCTGCAGCGCCGCCAGCGCCCGCGGGTGGCTGATCCGCAGCTCTTTGGCCAGCGCCAGCAAGAGCACGTATTCCGTCGCCCGATAACAGGAAAACGAATACGTGCGCCCCGACAAGTCAGGCCACAGGGTGTGTTCCAGCGCCGGGATCAGCTCGAAGCCCGGCAGCAGAATGAAACCGGTGGCCTCAGTCCACGACCAGCAATCGGGCCGCTCGGCCTGCTCGGTGTCGAAGGCCAGCACCGTGCGCCGCCCGGTCTGCACGATGAAGCGGCGCAGGCGCACCGCCGACTGCCATTCGTCCAGGCTGGGAAACTCGAAGGCAAGCGGCGACAAGAGCAGCGCCGCCAGAATCTCGGCATCCAGGTCGCGGTCGCTGTCGTCGGGCAGCAGGCGCAAGCGCTGCGCCAGATCGGAGGTATCGAAAGGATCGTCCAACGGCGCGGCGCGCAGCCAGAAACGCTGCCAGGCCCCGTGGGCATCGGTGCCCGATTCATGCGCGGTCAGGCCGCCCAGGCCCAGGCCGTCCAACCAGGCCCGGCAACGGTCATGAAGTTCGTCGGACCAGACGCCACGCAGGCGGACGCCGGCCATCGGGGTGATCGACTGCATGATCCCACCAGGCAGAAATTGCGGTGAGAAATTCTACAGTGTTTGCCCCGCGCAAAGCACCCGCTTCGACAGGATGCCGTCAGCCAGCGACGGCGGCATCCCGGCCCCACTGCGGCCGCCGCTTGATCGCTGCGCCGTGGATCCATAAGATGGGCACTCGCCCCTGCGCACCCATGCCCCGGCCCCGGAACCCGCCTTCATGTCCTTCATCACGCACAGCCTGCTGTCCCTTGCCCTGCTGCTGGCCCTGGCCTGGGGCCTGGCGGCGCTCTGGATACAGGCCCCGGGCGGACACGGGCTGCGCCTGGTCTGGATGGGCCTATGGGCGGCCAACGCCCTCGCCTGCCTGGCCGCCGTCTGGCTGCAGCCGCGCTACGCCACGCCCGCCCGCTGGGTGTTTGCCGTGGCCGCCGTGGCCGCCGTGGCCCTGGCCGCCTGGTGGATCAGCCTCACGCCCTCGAACCAGCGCAACTGGGCCGACGACGTCGCCCGCAGCCTGCGCGGCGAGGTGCACGGCGCTGTCGTCACCTTGCACAACGTGCGCAATTTCGACTGGCGCAGCGACACCGACTACACCGCGCGCTGGCAAGAAGCGTCCTACGACCTGGAAACCCTGCAATCCGTGGACATGGCGCTGTCGTACTGGATGGGGCCCGCCATCGCCCACACCCTGGTCTCCTTCGGCTTTGCCGATGGCCGCCACCTGGTGTTCTCCGTCGAAATCCGCAAAGAACGCCACGAATCGTTCTCTGCCGTCGGCGGCTTTTTCAAGCAGTTCGAGCGCAGCATCATCGCCGCCGAAGAGCGCGACATCCTCTACGTGCGCGCCGGCCCGCGCGGCGAGCAGGTGTTTCTATACCCCATCCAGATGCCCCTGGCCGCCATGCGCCGGCTGTTCCTGGCCTACGTGGACAACGCCAACCGCCTGGCCGACAGCCCCAAGTTCTACAACACGCTGACGGCCAACTGCACCACGCTGGTCTACGACATGGTGCGCCCCATCGTGCCCGGCCTGCCCATGGACATCCGCCTGATCGTCTCGGGCTACCTGCCCGAATACCTGTACCGGCACCACGGTCTGGACACTCGCCAGCCACTACACACCCTGCGCGCGCAGGCCGACATCACCCAGCGCGCCGCGCAGGCGGGGCCCGTGGCGGATTTTTCGGCGCGGATTCGGGCAACGGCGCAGCAGACGACGCGCTGATATTTCAATATAGAATCTATTCATTATCTATTCAGCATTGCCCTCTACCCAGCACCAGAGCGCCCCGCACAGAAACCGCCATGCTTAAAACAGACCCCGATCTTCTACCCCATTACGCCTTGGCGGAATCTATTCAGGGAGGGGAGGATGTCAATGAGGATTCTTGGCGGGAACCCCGAAATACTATTTCGTTTGCCAAAAACCTTCAAAAAATTACCGGCCGGTAATAAACCCCTTGTCACCCATACTGCCATTGCATAGAATTACTGATCGGTAATCCAGGCATCAACCCCCATGGAACCCACCAACCCCGCTTCCCCCCCTGCCGCCTCAACCATCCGGTCGGCCAGCGACCTGGGCGCTTTGGTTCGTGCCACCCGACAAGCCCAAGCCCTGCGGCAACGCGACTTGGCGGGGCTGTCGGGCACCGGCAACCGCTTCATCGTCGACCTGGAACGCGGCAAGCCCACCCTGCAACTACAAAAAGTGCTGGACATGATCGACCTGCTGGGCCTGGAAGTCGTCATCCGCCGCAAACAGGGGGGTTAAGCATGCGCAGCCTGAACGTCTACCAGGCTGGGCACCAGATCGGCACGCTTTACGACGAGCAGCCCCTGCGGTTTGTCTACGATACCCACTGGCTGGCCACCCCGGCAGCACAAGCCATCGCCCCCGCATTTCCGCTGCAGGCCGAACCCTTTGCCGGGGGGCACGTACACGCATTTTTTGAAAACTTGCTGCCCGAAGGCCCCGTTCGCAGGCTGCTGCAAGCCAGCCACCACGCCAGCACCACTTTTGGCCTCTTGCGCAGCGTCGCCGGCGACACCGCAGGCAGCCTGATACTGCTGCCCCCCGGAGAACTTCCCAAGCCTCCCGCATACCACATCACAAGCTGGCAACACATTGCCGAACAACTACGTCAAGGCAAGGCCCCTACCCTCGGAGCCCAAATACAAGACGACATGCGGGTATCGCTGGCAGGCGCACAGGCCAAAATTTTGCTGACGGTTCTGGACGACGGGCGCCCCGCCATCCCCGTCGGGACAGCTCCATCGTCCCACATCCTGAAACCCGATATCCAGGGAATCCCCGGTGTCTGGGCATCCGCCCTGAACGAAACGCTGGCCATGCAGCTGGCAGACAATCTTGGCCTGGGCACCGCGACCGCAGTCTATCAGGCGGATACACGTGCCTGCCTGATTCGCCGTTACGACCGGCAGACAGATGCGCATGGCGGGCTGACGCGCCTGCATCAACTCGACCTTTGCCAACTGGCGGGCGTCCCATCCGGCCTCAAATACGAATCCGATGGCGGGCCTTCTTTGGCGCAGTGCCGCTACCTGTTACAGGAAATCGGTGTCCCGGCCAAAGATCTGAAACGCCTGCTGCAATGGGTCATCTTCAACTTGCTGATCGGCAACCATGACAGCCATGCCAAGAATTTGTCCGTCCTGGCCACCCCCAGCGGCTGGCAACTGGCGCCGTTTTACGACCTGATGTGTACAACGGTCTACCCGGGGCTGTCCCGCCAGTTTGCCTTTCGCATCGGCGGCACCAACCAGCCCGGGCAGATCGGTTCATCGCAAATACAAGCCATGGCAAGCGTACTGGGAATGTCACCACACTACGCGCTTGGCCTGGCCCGCGACATTGCACACGCACTGCCACCCGCTCTGGACAAAACCATCAAGGCACTACAAACCATCGTTTACCCAGGGACAGAGCACACATTACTTGAACGGCTGGCCCAGCGAATCAAACAAGAAACACGCAAGCATGGACAGCGCTGGGGGCTGTAACAAAGCAGGCCGAGGCGGCCACATCACGCGCGCCAAACTGTCGAAGTCGGCGAGTGCCTTGAAGCCTGCTTGCATGACCGAATTTCCTAACGAGAGTCAAAAAATGGTACTCAGCCAACCTTAGTTCTCAGGGTGTTGCACTTGCAAGTTGAGTTTGCCGCGTGGGGAGGTTGTGAGGGGGGGCTTGGAACAATCCCCGATGGAGCCGTCACGAAACACTCAGCTCAGACCATAGATCCGGCGCCTGATTCTGTAATTGATACTGGACGATAGGCGCCGAAACACCAAAATCGCTTGCCACCTGAGCAATCGCGGTGCGGCCCGCTCCGCATGGCGACAACCTTTCCCGTATCCCCGCGATCGGCGCCAAAAACTCTGCGGCGAAAGCGCGATTGCATTTCTGACGATTCGTCGATGCCTTCGTGGACAGGAACACATCCCCCTGCTCTGCAAGCAGGAAATCCGCAAACAGTGCAGCCACCTGAAACTGCAGGTTGCCACCGGCATTCCGGTCAATCACCATGCCGAGACCTTGCGAGCTGCGGCATGCCATTGAGCTCACCCCGGATTTGGCCTCGAGGCCGGATATATCACCCAAGGCAGAGGCTTTCCTGCCCAGCAGCGATCCCGTCACAGCATCCAGCGTTTGCAGTGACTCATCGGGAGACAAGGCCAGCATTTCGCGCAAACACCTGGCCGCCTCGTAACCCTTATCCCACGGCTTGATCCCCGAGGACTCATGCCGCGGCAGCGTCAAGCTGGCCTTCAGATCCAAGGCATGGCTCGCCAAACCCTTTGACCGCCGGATAACCGACCGAACTTCCTGATCAATCCACGAAGCTCTCTCAAGCACATCTCGCTGTTCCGTCGTGGCGAACAGCTCCATCGCAATGTCCCGCCCCAGGATCTCGACAGTTCCGCCAATCACCTGCTCCAGGTCGGAATCAGGCCAGTAGGGATCGGCACCCAACAGCCCTGCGCAACGACAATAGAGCGCTTCCTCCGCATCCGTCCGCGATGTCTGGATGCGATTCACGGCATCGTCCAGCCACGAACGATCCTCGTTATGCGGAAGCCGTTCAACCACTGCGGCAAGCAGATGCAGCAAAGCGGCTTCAACTCTGGCTCTTTCGATGCCATCCCAGCCATAATCCAGGCGCCCGGGGGGCATCGGAAACTGAATGTTGGCGGCATCGATATGCGTCGGCTTGGCCAGGACCTTGACGATAGCGTCGGCCCCAAAAAAACCGACGGCCGGATACGCAAAGCCATCTGTGTGGGTATTGATCCAGTGCCGTTGCCTGAAGGCCACGGGGCCGTTCACAAGACCGACCTTTTCCGACGGCTCATGCAGCAGCGCCCACCAATTGGCAGCAACGAACTCAGCCAACGGGTAGAGG
The DNA here is from genome assembly GCF_001592225.1 of Castellaniella caeni NBRC 101664. Lineage (GTDB taxonomy): Bacteria > Pseudomonadota > Gammaproteobacteria > Burkholderiales > Burkholderiaceae_B > Castellaniella > Castellaniella caeni. The sequence continues at coordinate 13,694 of NZ_BCWN01000031.1, forward strand.
CTGACCCGCACAGAATCCCGAATGACATCCTCTCCTTCTTCGCTTTGCAAGGGCAGGTTGCGGGTCAGTACGCGGTCACCCAGGATCAGCAGCAGACGCGCCATCGTGGCCCGATGCGAATCCAGCCGAATCGACGACATATCATCCAACCACTCAAAGGAGAGATCAAACTTCATCGCATTCCCGCGTCACACGAGGTCTTGTGGGCAATTCGCCCGGCTCGATCGGCCAGCCTTTATAGGAAGCCGGTATACCTGCATCCTGATCGGCCCGACCAGTGAGACGCGCCTCAAAGCAGCGGCGAGCACTGCTATACCAAACCCGCTTCGGCATGCCTCCGTCCAAATCTTCACTGATGTTACCCGCCCTGATGGCGGCCTTCAGCATATTTGTTGCCTCATCAAGCGGCACTCCCTGCAGACTGGAGATGAGCCTGGCGGGAACGCGTCGCGCATTCGGATTGGAGGCCGGCTTTTTCACAGAATTTCCCGAAGCAGATGCACTACATTTTATGCAGAAGGATACCGGCTGTCTGCTCCAGGGCATGACAAAGTTGACGCAGCCCTGGCCAAGTAGTTACTGGCCCATGGCGTCCTGGAAAACACCGGCTAGCGTCACCGCGTCCAGAATATTCAGCGACCAAATTTCCAGCTGCTCTGTTTTGGCGGTACGAACACGCTGCTCAATTTCTTCAGAGATCGGGCCGAAGCAGCGCTGAATCTGACGCAACAGCAAATCAGCCTGACCTTCGACACGGCCTTCTATCTGCCCTTCCTGCCGCCAATGTTGCGCCCAGCTGCCGGGCTTTTCAGCAATCATCATATCGAGTTCCTGTAGGGAATTGGCGGGCGGCAGCTGCCTTGACTTCTTCCGTACCGCGTAGGGCTGTCGTCGCCTCGGGCCACGTACTGCAGCCAGGCGGTGAGGCTGCGGTTCAGTTCTTCATGGCCGGGGCCACACACCACGTCCATCAAAGCGTGCAATAAATCGCGCCATTGCTCAACATCCTGGCTTCTGGCATTGACACCCCAAGCTTCTGGCCAGCGCAGTTGGCCAAGCGATCGCCATGCGCTCACTTCCTCAGATAGCTTTTCCTGCCGCTGTCCGAATAGCAGTATCGCCCGCCCCGGGGGCCTGTGCAGTATGTGCCGGTGCGGCATGAGCAGGATGACTCCCCCGCCGATGGCGCAGCAGACCGCCTGGCGGTGGGTCGGGGTGTGGCACCAGCATGTAGTACAATTGACAGGTTTCACTTGTGGCACAAGTAAAAGCTATGGACTTGATGGAACTAAGTCCTTATAGTTAAGACTAAGTAGTAAGCAAGCGTAGTGAATTCGGCAAGCAAGCCGAACAAGCCATAGATCTGGCGACGCAAGTTGGTTAGCTTCAAACGGGAGAAAAGTTATGAAGGTTATGAAACTGCATCGTGAAGGCTGGAATGGCTAGATGGAGAACCAGCAGATCCCAGACACGATCGGCTGGCTAGGTGAAACATGGGGCTTCTGGATACAAACAGGGGCCCTTGTTCTATCTGCTCTCGCGGCAGTGGCTGTCATCTATTCCAATGGTCGCCAAGCGCGCAAGTGAGCCACTATCGATCTGATGCTCCACCAAAAGAACAACCAACAACTTTTAGAAGACACCAGAAAAGTATGGGATCTTGCTGAGCAGAATGGAACATTTGCCGCACTAGCCAAGGATACAAAATCAAAGGAATGCATTCACATTCTAAGAGTCCTGAACGGTTACGAGTTTGTCGCTCTTGGCATCAGAAAACGCGCTTTCGACGAAAATATTTATAAGATGAGCCAATTTTCTAATGTCATGAAAGTATGGCGGGCATCTGATGGTTTTATACGTGACGTCCGGGCTTCAGAGAACAAGCCGACGCTATTTCAAGAGTTGGAATGGCTGACATCCCGGTGGGAGAAAGACCCGATTCACAGGATCAAGCATCGCCGGTCTTGGCAATTTTGGAAGCCTGACTGATTTCCAGGCTCCCCTACAGTGCCGATCGCTCCCTCAATTTCTGTTTTCAGAGAACCGGACATCTATTGTGACCGAGGGGGCCCACGGATTGACGATGGTCACTCCCGTCGGTTTGAAATCGGCCACGTTGCGCGTGACCACCGTCATGCCGTGTACGAGCGCCGTAGCCGCGATGAGCGCGTCACGCTCGCCTCGCTTGTCTGGTACATGCAACCGAGCGCAACGCTGCGCTACAGCGGTATCGATAGGCAACGTACGACCGGAGAACTCGGGTAAAACGTGCTGATCCAGCCACGCGCGCAGCATGGCTCCTTGAGTCGCGTCCTTGCGTTCAATCGACAGAACGCCAAGCTCTACCTCCATGATGGTGATGGCCGACACGAAGAGGTCAGCGGCATCGACGCTTTCGGCCCATGCCGTCACATTCGCATCGGCCTTGCCAAGCCGTACCTTGCGCAGCTCGGACAGCACGTTGGTATCAAGCACATACATCATGAGAGATCAGCCGACCGGACTCCAATGGTCACGCGCGGTGGTTCAAACTCGATGTCCGCAACACCCGGCATCGCCAGCGCGTCGGCAATATTGCGCCGCTGTTTCGTCAGCCGCTGATAGTCATCGAAGCTCAACAGCACGTGAGCAGGTTTACCGCGATCCGTGATGAACACCGGGCCGCTCTTGGTGGCCTTCTTCGCTCGTGTCACGTCCTGGTTCAACTCTCGACTAGATAGGGTCGTGATGGTCATAGAGCACCTCCAGCATCAGCAGATGTAGGTACGTTACTACAAACCTGATTGAGAGGCAAGTGCTGATCAAGGCGGCGGGGGCGGCAATCAGAGCGGACAACCATGAGACAAGATGAGCCGGGCGGCCGTACCCGCCAGCGCAGCTACAACCGGGCCTGCAAGACGCGAGTCCTGCGCGAGTGCGCGCAGCCTGGCGCCACGGTGAGCAGCGCCGCTCATGCACACGGCATGAACACAAACAACATTTACCGCTGGCGGCGTCAGGTGGCGCGCGGCGAACTCAAGCTGGTGGGCGCAGCCGCCCGAGTTCAACAGTTGGCTTCGCAAGCTGCTGATTTATATAAGGCAGCATTACAAATGTGCCTCTACAGGTTCACATAGGGGGTCGCCGCAGTGGGCTTTGCGACCCCGAGGGCCTTGAGGATCTCCGCCTCTTCGGCGCCGATAGTCGTAAGCCCGGTGATGGGTGCCTGGCCTGCGAGCACCACGCGATGTGTTTGAATCCGCCGCAGGATCGAGAGCGCCCGATCAGGCGACCGAACCTCGGGCACGGGCTGGGCCCGCTGCCTCGCCCGCATCACGCGCCCAAGCACCAGGGCGATGAAGCAAATATAGGCGTGTGCTCGGATGCGCTCGGGCAACCGGTGGTACACGGGGCCGACCTCGATGTCTGCAAGCGACTTGTAGCGTGCGACCACCTCGGGTGCGGTGAGTTCGGGCGTGTTGGTAATCAGAAGAAGCAGCTTGGGAACGACGCAGATTTACTTCTAGCCTTCTCAGCGAATGACTGATGGCACAGACACACTAGCCGACGGCAGCAAGATGCCCCAGGGATAGGGAGGTACAAGGTGACGTTCATATTGGTACACGATCAGCTCAGCATAAAGTCTACGATCGTATGTCATACCGACACGTAGCGACAAAGAAGACGGTGCAGCAAGAATCATGTGAATGCGTTTTACGCCAGCAGCTGTGAGTCGCTGAATCGCGTCGCGGATAGTGACAACATAGGCAGACTGCTTCTCCAAGGACCAAAATCGGTCGGCAGTAAGAGGACGAGGTGAGCTGAGCACCAGTCGCGGGAGTGATGGGAACTTGGCATCCAAGTCCTCAACGCGGATCTCATAGGAAGCAGAGACTGCTAATACGACTTCGGAGATGCCTGGGCCAAAGGTAGACGCATTAAGGCCCCCAAGTCTTACTCCGTCATCAACCTGATTGGTCTCGCGCCAATCACCAATTGACCTATCCCAGTCAAAAGTCGTGAGATGAGACTCATCGTCGAGGATCGCACCGACCAAAACCAGCGTCGGCACAGGCGCCAATCCACCCACTACGATCGATATATCTGAACGGTTGCCCCCCCTGGACAGCGCCGCGATCGCGGGCTTGAGAGCCGATATCTTCTCAAGCGCAACCTCAGGATTGACGAGCTCCTGCTCACTCGCAGGCCTGAAATCAATCAGCACTGTCTGTCGAACGCCAGGGGCGGAGATTTTGGCGCTCTCCAGTGGCGAATCGGGACTGCTGTGAAGACCTCGGATCTCTACAACGACAACCCGGCATCTTTGTGACGCTCTTGCGTCTCGCCAAGCATCCCAAACAGCAAATACCACCCCGGCTACAAGGAGAAGCAGGCCAAGGACAAGCAAGTTCCAATACACCCAAGAAGGGAAGGCGTCGGTGGTATGGACGGATACATCGAGCGAGCGAACTCCATCTTTATAAAAGAGCTTGCCAGCCCAGTTAACACCCATTACCACCACGATCAACGAGATACCAGCGGCTATCAGGATGCGTACTATGCCTCGTTTACGGAAGGCCCATTCGATGAACTTGGAGCAAAAGAGCCATACCAAGTTTTTTCTGGTTGTTGACATACTTAGTCTCAGGCAACATTGGCAATAAAATCGAACACTGAAGACAGTAAAGTACTTCACTTACAGGATGAAGCTATTCGATTGAGTGAGGGCCCCGATACGCGGCAGTCTCAGCACGAACGATTCAAATACAGGTGGCATAGCCACTCTGATCCTGCTTAGCAACTGAGTTTCGTTGCGTGTGAGCGACCGCGACCATCTCTTGGCCTAAAGGCCCATGCTCTGGAACCTTAGCTCGCGCACTAAGCGAAACAGCTCAGCTTGGTACACAGCGTCTTGCAAAGCATTGTGGTTGCCTGCCTGTATGGCACGCAGTCGGCTGGCCATCGCGCTGGAACGTGTGTCTCTCCAGGAGGAGCCCGTCACTCCCATGTAGTAAGCCTTGATATCCAGTGCTGTGAAGCCAAAGGGATTCGTACCACAAAACCGATGAAAGTAATAGTTGACGAAGGACCAGTCGAAGGGAGCATTGAGGCCGACGAACACTGGCATTGCATCACCAATGCAGGCTGCTTTGACCCATAGTTCGAGTTCGGTCATCACTTTCTGAGGCTTCATCCCACTCTGCTCTAGTTCTTCAAGATTGAACCCCGTTACAGCCAAAGCCTCTGGGTCGGCATTCCGATTCAAAGGCTTCAAAATCCGCTCGAATGTTGTTTCTGGTGCCTCAATCAAACACGCCCCGATAGACAGCATGCTGTATTCACCAGGGATTGGGCCGGATGCTTCAATGTCCACCGAGATAAAAATCTCTTTTCTGACTGCCATTCGGCTTACCTCCTTTCCTGCGAAGTGGCGCGGCACTGGGCCGCGCCCTCTGCAAATTAGACTTATACGATTGCAACGAAAACTAGGCCTAAGGAAGCTCGACAAGTTAGTCGCAACGCTCGTCCCAACGCAGCCAATTTCCGCACTTTTCCGCAGACCAGACCGTCATTGCGGGCACTGCACCACAGTTACCGATGATGACCTGCAAATACCGCTCGCGGTCACTTTTGAAGGCTCGCAAATAGTCTTCTGTCGTGCTTTTGTCCGTGCCTGACGGAGATGGCTGACGTTCGGGATGTGTGTGCCACAAGCCAACTGCGTGTCGGCCTTGCTCATACTTGGCATAACGCACTTGCGTGGCAGCTTCGACATCTGGATTGAAGGAGCACCTACTGCGACGGTCTCGCAGGTGCGGCCCAGCAACATCATCGACCACGAGACTTGAGTAAAACGGTGTCGGTGAGTAAATCTCCCCCCCAGCTTCAGTTTGAAACATCTTTCGCTGTGCGTGGGAATACATATGCGAGAGCACATTTTCCGTGAAAAGAACATAGCGGGCCATGTCAGGGGAGAAGAAAGTACGGCATTTCAAGTTCATATAAACGGCCGCTCTTTCGTGAGTCCAACGTGTTGCGCAGCATCAGCCGCCCACTCCCGGTACTTCAAGTTCGGCCATTGTTTGTCCAAAAATTTTTGTCCCCGTACCCAACTTAGGACTATGGAGCTCCCCACCTCCCCGTCAATCAAGCAAAGCGCATTCTCAGAAACCAAGGCAACCGCATATGCAGCGTTCGCAGCGGTGTAGGCCTGGAAACGGCTACTGCAGCCTGGAACCTGGCGAATCACTTCGGCAGGCCAGTCGACTGCCTCAAGTTGCTTAAGCCTATTTTCGTCACCAGGCAGAGATAGCCAGAGCGTGTCTGCTGTCAGCAGGCAAGCGTGTGCCGCAGCAACGAATGGCTCCATCCAACCGATGAGTAGCTTACAAGGGTGCTTTCGTCGAGCTTCATTAAGCCTCCATCGCACATCGGGCTCACCGGTTAAATCTAATACCACGTCGACGTCCTTGAGAGTATTGAACCGCAGCCAGCGTTCTGCTTTATGGCCGTAGGCTTCGACGATGCAAGACGGATAGCTTTGATTTAGCTTACGGGCGACAGCAGCAGATTTTCCATAGTCCACGTGATTAGCACCAAGCAGGTGACGCCCTAAATTTGCAGTCTCCATGATGTCTGAATCAATAAGCGTTATCCGGCCAATACCAGCTTTCGCCAGCTGCTCAACAACAGGACTACCAAGAGCACCCGCACCAAACACAACCACACGCTTTTGCTGCCGAGCGGAGACCTGAGGAACTTGATCTCGACCGACTGTCCACTGAGGATCGATACGTTCGACCATCAATGGTTGAAGGTTCGAGTGCGGGAGCGTTGCACGGTATCGATTGCGTTCTTTTACAACGACGGGAGGACCGCCCGGCAGTACGAATCCAAACCCTCCTTCGTAGTTCCGAAATAGAGCAACACGATGCTCACGCTTTCGCCTTTTACGGAGAGACTGTCCGAAGAAGAGTTGATAGTCAGGCGGCTTTAGCCGCGCACGCATTACGCTCAACACAGCGTCAACACCTTTTGGCCAGGTCTCGGGCACAAAAGAGTGCGAAATTGGAATATCGGCAACGAGTACGCGCACGCGCTGCCTTGCCCTCAGACCGAGAGATGCAATTACACGCTGGACAAACTGCTTGTCGCCATTGTCAGCAATGATGATGCGTCCGGGCAGTAATAGAAGACCCTCACGAACTTGCGCTGTTCTAGGAACGTTGTCTACGGTCCATACCTTGCGAGCGGTGTCGCCGGTCGTTCTAAGTTGAGCAACGTGGACGCCCCAATAGTTCTGAGGCTCTTTAGCAAAGTCACCATCGAGTTCCCCCCTGCACCAGGGATTGAAGAATTGATCGTAGAAGTTGCTGACTAGCGTCTGCACCCTCTGTACGCCATCCAGTCCCCGTCCTGGCCCTGGGTCTCCATCTATGCAAAGCAGCCCGCCCAGCTCAACATGCGGCACCTGCAGCACCGCCCCTTTTGAGACGCGGATGCATGCGACTGCCTGCTCTGGAAAACCTTTGGGCACGATGAGCTCTGCGAACGAAATCGCACAGCCGACCGGAACCTCTCCGAGGTCGAGGCGATACACGGTAGCGCCATCATTCGCGCGAGTGCTCAGTCCTACTAGAACCCCAGCAAGCGCTTCGGAGAGCGCAGTCGATTCAGAACTCATGCAAGCTGCATTACGCGAGGCCCGATGTAACCGGAGCCGCTTTAGGAGTCGGAGGAACCACGCCAAGACCTGGATTGCCGTTACCGCCCTTTGGCCTATCCGCATTCGTACAGCCGAACACATCGAAAGTTGTCGCTGTTATTTTTGCAGGGTCGGTTTGAGCCACGATTTTTTGAAGGTCGTCTCGCAAGATTGTGCACCACCTACGAAAGGCCTCTGCGCGCTGCCCCTCATCGGTGTTCCAACGCTCGGCAAAATTTTCGTCGACCACGGTTGGATTTTCCAAGTAATAGTGACCGTCTGGATATTGAGGAATCATTTCTGGCAATAGGTTTGCAATGGCAATGAGAGCGTCCACGGCATGTGAAAATGGCGGTATAGCACCCTGTTGAAGCAAGTCTGCAAGCCCTTCGTAACACGTGGTCAGGAGCGTCACCAGGATGATTGAGATAGGCTGATATTCCAATTCGAGATATCCGCGATGCACACACATATCGCGATGGCGCTTAAACAGGCGAATAGCTACTCGCAGCGTTTCTTCAACTTCTACACTCTGCGCACTGACCGGTTCGATGTGTGCTTGAATGCTCTCACAAGCCTTAACCAGCTCTTGCACTATGATGTTCCGCTCGGAAGCCCGATTAACCCAGTCTCGGATACCAGCAGGATTTGACGTCTTCCAATTCCTGGAAGGCGTATCGACTACTGCCAATGCAGTATCCAAAAACTGATGCTCATTACGTTCAAGACTATTTTTCTGGCTAGAAGTTAGTGGAACCGTGGACAGCGGAACCGAAGGGGTAAACTCAACATAATACGGTTTTCCTGGAAAATTGATGGTCCAGCAGCGACGTTTGCACTCTGCACCCTTCCCCTCTAACGCAGCGCCAATAGCTTCGAAAAATGCCATTGGATCCTTAGCTTCTGCAGCCGAAATATCGACCTCGCATACGGCATCAATATCAAAATTTCGATTTCCCACAGTACGAATCAATGTTCTGGTACTGGCAGAGCCTTGTGGAAATATATTGACGTCTTGCTGACGCAGCTTCAACTTTTCGACAAGAAGCGTCGCAATTCCAGTATATGCGACCCGCGCCTCTTCAATCACCTCATCCTTCACGGTGATGTGGTCGTTCACCAAGCTAAGTGCATGCGCGTATGGTTCGCGGCTTTCCTTGACATTAGCGCGTAGGTTCGCGCTATCGAAAGCCCCACTTCTAGCAGCAGCGAGCCCTTCCTGACTTGGATTCAGTATCTTCGTCAGAGCCGCGATGCCTCCACTGCGTTGAATCGCGTTCTCCACAAAAACAGCATTTTTTGTCCTCACCATCAAAATCTTCCTTTAGCGAATAGAAATAGGGGGGGGAGGGGGGGGGGGGGGGG
>NZ_BCWN01000032.1 GCF_001592225.1 Castellaniella caeni NBRC 101664
TTAAGGAGATCATCCATGCCCTCACCTTCCGCGGATCACCCCATCGACATCCAGGCAGCAGCCCGGCGCACCGACCAATATTTTCATGCGGCCCAGGCCCGGGCCTTCGCCTCGCTGTCGCCCGCCTCGCTGCTGCTGGCCTGGCTGGACTGGGCGCTGCACCTCGCGGCCTCGCCCGGCAAGCAGACCGAGCTGCTGCGTCTGGCATACCGCCACCAGCTAGACTTGGCGCTGTACGCCTACGAATGCCTGAAAGTGTCGGGCGATCCGGCCCAGGTCTGCGTCACCCCGCCAGAAACCGACCGCCGCTTCGGCGACCCGGCCTGGTGCGCCTGGCCCTTCAACGTGCTGCACCAGGGGTTCCTGCTGACCCAGTCCTGGTGGGAAGACGCCACTCACGACCTGCCAGGCACCGACGCGCACCACCTGCACCAGGTTTCTTTCTGGGCGCGCCAGTGGCTGGACATGATGTCGCCCGGCAACCAGCTCTGGGCCAACCCGCTCGCCCTCAGGCGCACAGCCGAAGAAGGCGGCTTGAACCTGCTGCGCGGCGGCGGCTATCTGCTGGAGGACATCGTCCGCCATCAAGCCGCGATGCCGGTCGCGGGGGCGGACAAATTCCGGGTCGGCACCGACGTCGCCGTCACCCCCGGCAAGGTGGTGCTGCGCAACCGGCTGATCGAACTCATCCAGTACGCGCCCACGACCGCGACGGTGCGCCCGGAACCGATCCTGCTCGTGCCAGCCTGGATCATGAAGTACTACATCCTGGATCTCTCGCCGCACAACTCCCTGATCCGCTTCCTGCGCGACCAGGGTCATACCGTGTACTGCATCTCCTGGAAAAACCCCACCGACGAAGACGCCGCGCTGGGCATGGACGATTATCTGCGCGACGGCTTCTTTGCCGCCCTGGACGCGATCGGCCGCATCCAGCCAGAGCACCGCATCCACGCCACAGGCTACTGCCTGGGCGGCACGCTGCTGTCGATTGCCGCAGCCGCCATGGCACGCGATGGTGACGCGCGGCTGGCCAGCGTCAGCCTGTTCACCGCACAGGTCGACTTCAGCGAGCCGGGCGAGATCGGCCTGTTCATCGACGAAGCCCAGGTGCACCTGCTCGAAGCCCAGATGAGGCGCCGGGGCTATTTCAGCGCGGATCAGATGGCCGGGGCCTTCCAGATGCTGCGTTCCTACGATCTGCTCTGGTCGCGCGTCATCCACGAATACCTGCTGGGCGAACGCCGACCCATCAACGACCTGATGGCCTGGAACGCCGACACCACCCGCATGCCGGCCCGCATGCACTCGCAGTACCTGCGCCGCCTCTACCTGGACAACGACCTGAGCGCCGGGCGCTATCCCGTCGCCGGACGGCCCGTCGCCATCAGCGACATCCGCCTGCCGGTCTTTGCCGTGGGCACGCTCACCGATCACGTCGCCCCCTGGCGTTCGGTCTACAAGCTGCACCAGTTCTTTCCCGGCGAACTGAGCTTCGTGCTCACCAGCGGCGGCCACAACGCCGGCATCGTCAACGAGCCCGGCCACCCCCGGCGTCAATACCGCATCCGGACCCGTCGGCCAGGCGACCCGTTTCTGCCGCCCGACGACTGGCTGGCCACCACATCCGTCCGCGACGGTTCGTGGTGGAGCGCCTGGGCCCAATGGCTGGCCGAACGCAGCGGCGCACCCGAAGCCCCCCCGCGCCCGGGCATCCCGGGCAGCCCCACCCTGGGCGACGCGCCCGGTGCTTACGTACTGGAAACCTGAACCGAGACCCGCATCCCGCCACCATGCCGAGCCGACTGAAACCGATCGTTCGCGTCCTGGGCACCGCCAGCCTGCTGCTGACCCTGGGTGCCTGTGTCAATCTGGCGCCACCCACGAAAATCCCGCCACTGCCAGTCGGCAACGCCTGGCCGACGGACACCAGCGCCCAGACGGCCCAGGCGTTGACCAACCTGAGCTGGCGCCATTACTTCCAGGACGCCGACATGCGTCGGCTGATCGGCCTGGCACTGGAACACAACCGTGACCTGCGGCTGGCGGTGCTGCGCGTGCGCGAGGCGGAAGCCACCTACCGCATCCAGCGCGCGGATCAGTTGCCCGCGATCGGCGCGCAGGGTCAGGGGACACGCGCCCGCGACATGGCGCCCCCCTTGCCAGACCAGACCCTCGTGCAGGCGAAATACCAGGCCGCCGTGGGCCTGACGAACTGGGAAATCGACTTTTGGGGCCGCGTGCACAACCTGAAAGACGCGGCCCTGGATGAATGGCTGGCCAGCGACGCCGCCCGCCAGAGCGTCCAAGTCGCACTCGTGCGCCAGGTGGCTGATGCCGTACTGTCGCTGCGCGAGCTGGAACAGCGCGCCATCCTCGCCCGCAATGCCGTCGCCAACCGGCGGCAGTCGCTGGACATCTTCCAGCAGCGCCAGCAGGTTGGCGCCTCCTCGACCCTGGAGCTGACCCAGGTTCGTACGCTGCTCATCCAGGCCCAGTCGCTCAGTGCCCAGATCGAACAGCGGCGGGCAGCCGCACGGCACGCCCTGGCCCTGCTGGTGGGCACTGACCCCGGCTCGCAGCCCGTCACCACCATCAGCCTGGAGGCCACCCCGCTGGCCTTGCTGCAGCCAGGCCTGCCGGCAGATGTCCTGCTTGCCCGGCCCGACATCCGGGCAGCCGAATACCAGCTGCGCGCCGCCCATGCCCGGATCGGGGCCGCGCGCGCCGCCTTCCTGCCGCGCATATCGCTGACCTCGGCCCTGGGCACCGCCAGCGCCGAGCTCGACGGCCTGTTTGGCAGCGGCGGCCGCACCTGGCTGTTTTCCCCGGTCATCGAAATGCCCATCTTCACGGCGGGCAGGCTGCGCGCGAGCCTGGACGTAGCCGAAGTACGCCGCGACATGGCGGCAGCCACCTACGAAAGAAACATCCAGATCGCGTTTCGCGAAGTATCCGATGCGCTGTCGGCCCGCCAGTGGCTGGCCGCGCAGCTGGACATCCAGACACGCATGGCCCAGACCCAGGTCGAACGCGCGGCACTGGCGCAATTGCGCTACGACAGCGGCGCGGCCCCCTACCTGGAAGTGCTGGATGCCCAGCGCGACCTGCTGAACGCCCAGCAGCAGCTGGTGCAGGTGCGCGGCGCCTGGCTCTCCAGCCAGACGGCGCTGTTCTCCGCGCTGGGCGGCGGTGCCGACCCGGCGGCCGACGCCCCCTCGTGACCCGGCCTGCGGGACGACATTGCAAACCGACTATCGAACCGACCCATGACCCTGACCGAGCACATCAAGAAACGCCTTCCCCTGGTTCTCATCGTGGCCGTGGCCGCGGGTGCCTACGGCCTCTGGCGCGGCACCCAGGATCCGGGGCCAGGCCCCGGATTCATGCAGGGCAACGGACGCATCGAAGCCACCGAAATCGACATTGCCACCCAGCTGCCCGGGCGCGTCGAACAAATCCTGGTCAACGAGGGTGACTTCGTCAAGGTCGGCCAGGTGCTGGCCGTGATGAACCTCGATTCCCTGCGGGCGCAACTCGACGAGGCCCAGGCGCGGCAGCGTCAGGCCGGCCACGCGGTGGCCGCCGCACAGGCGCAGGTGGCCCTGCGGGAAAGCGATGTGGCAACGCAGCAAGCCATCGTCAAGCAACGCGACAGCGACCTGTTTGCCGCCCGCCAGCGCCTGAACCGCTCGCGCACGCTCGCGCAGCGCGGGGCGGCATCGCGCCAGGAGCTGGACGATGACCAGGCCCGCCTGCACAGCGCCGAGGCCGGGCTGGCGGCGGCCAAGGCTCAGGTCATCTCCGCTCAGGCGGGCGTCGCGGCAGCCAAGGCCGATCTGGTCGGTGCCGAATCCGCCGTCACCGCCACCGCCGCCACCGTGGCACGTGTCGAGGCCGACCTGAAAGACGGCAGCCTGAAGGCCCCGCGCGACGGACGCATCCAGCTGCGCGTGGCCCAGCCGGGCGAAGTGCTCGGGGCCGGTGGCCGCGTACTGAACATGCTGGACCTCGCCGACGTCTCCATGACCTTCTTCATGCCCGAGGCCGTCGCCGGGCGGCTGGCCATGGGTAGCGAAGTGCGTATCCTCCTGGATGCCGCCCCCGGATACGTGATCCCGGCCGCCGTGTCCTTTGTCGCCAGCCAGGCGCAATTCACCCCTAAAACCGTCGAGACCGCCAGCGAGCGCCAAAAGCTCATGTTCCGCATCAAGGCACGCCTGCCGACGGCGCTGCTGCTGAAGCACCTGGATCAGGTCAAGACCGGCCTGCCCGGCGTCGCCTGGGTGCGCACCGACACCACGCAGCCCTGGCCGGAATCCCTGAACGTACGCCTGCCCGGCGCCCAGCCATCCGGGCAAATGCAATGACATCGGCCACCTTCGCGGCCCAGGTGCGCGGGCTCAGCCACCACTATGGCAAGACGTGCGCGCTGGATGGCATCGACCTGGACATCCCGGCCGGGCGCATGGTGGGCCTGATCGGCCCCGACGGCGTCGGCAAATCGACGCTGCTGTCGATCCTGGCGGGTGCGCGCATCATCCAGCAAGGCAGCGTGCAGGTGCTCGGGGGCGACATGGCGCAGCGCACCCACCGCCAGCAGGCCTGCCCCCGCATCGCCTACATGCCGCAAGGCCTGGGCAAAAACCTGTACCCCACCTTGTCGGTCGAGGAAAACCTGCAGTTCTTCGCACGGCTGTTCGGCCACGACGCCGCCGAACGGCGCCGACGCATCGACGACCTGACCCGCAGCACCGGCCTGCACCCTTTCTTGTCTCGTCCGGCCGGCAAGCTCTCGGGCGGCATGAAACAGAAACTCAGCCTGTGCTGCGCCCTGATCCACGACCCGGATCTTCTGATTCTGGACGAACCCACCACCGGCGTCGATCCGCTCGCCCGTGCCCAGTTCTGGGATCTGATCGCCAGCATCCGCGCCAACCGGCCAGGGATGAGCGTCGTCGTGGCCACGGCCTACATGGACGAAGCGCAGCGTTTCGACTGGCTGCTCGCCATGGATCAGGGTCACATTCTGGCCACCGGCACGCCCGCCGGGCTGCTGGCAGCCACCGCCCAGGATACGCTGGAAGCGGCCTTCATCCATCTGTTGCCCGCCGCCCGGCGCGCGGGCTATGCGCCGGTGGAAATCCCGCCGCTGCCCGAGGGGGCCGACGACGACATCGCCATCGAAGCCCAGGGCCTGACCATGCGGTTTGGCGACTTCGTGGCCGTCGACCACGTCAGCTTCCGCATCCGGCGCGGCGAGATCTTCGGCTTCCTGGGATCGAACGGCTGTGGCAAGTCCACGACCATGAAGATGCTGACAGGCCTGCTGCCCGCCAGCGAGGGCCGCGCCTGGCTGTTCGGCCACGAGATCGACCCCAACGACCTGGACGTGCGCCGCCGGGTCGGCTATATGTCACAGTCGTTCTCGCTGTACAGCGAACTGACGGTACACCAGAACCTGACCCTGCACGCGCGCCTGTTCCACGTTCCGCCCGGGCTCATCCCCGAGCGGGTGCAAGCCATGGTCGAGCGCTTCGGGCTGGGCCAGGTGCTGGACAGGCTGCCCGACAGCCTGCCGCTGGGCATCCGCCAGCGCCTGTCGCTGGCCGTGGCCATGGTGCATGAGCCCGAGCTGCTGATCCTGGACGAACCCACGTCCGGTGTCGACCCGATCGCCCGCGACGAATTCTGGCGGCTGCTGATCACCCTGTCGCGCCGCGATCGGGTGACGATCTTTATCTCCACCCATTTCATGAACGAGGCCGAGCGGTGCGACCGCATGTCCATGATGCACGCGGGACGCGTACTCGACAGCGACCGCCCGGCCGAACTGGTACGCAAACGCGGGGCGCGCACGCTGGAAGAAGCCTTCATCGGCTACCTGCTGGAGGCCAGCGGCGAAGCCCCCCAGCCTGCCACCGACGCCCAGGAAGCCGCCGCGTCGGCCCCGGGCTCCACGCGAACACCACGCATACCGTCCTTCAGCCCGGCCCGGCTGCTGAGCACCGCACGGCGCGAAGCCATGGAGCTGCGCCGCGACCCGGTGCGCGGCACGCTGGCCCTGCTGGGCTCTCTGGTGCTGATGTTCGTCATTGGCTTTGGCATCAGCATGGACGTGGAAAACCTGCGTTTTGCCGTCCTGGATCGGGACAATACGAGCATCAGCCGCGACTACGTACTGAACCTGGCCGGCTCGCGCTACTTCATCGAACGTCCCCCGATCCTGGATGATGCCGACATGGATCGCCGCATGCGCAACGGCGAACTGTCGCTGGCCATCGAAATTCCGCCGGGTTTCGGCGCGGATCTGCTGCACGGGCGCCCGGCCGACCTCAGCGCCTGGATCGACGGCGCCATGCCCCAGCGGGCGGAGACCATCAAAGGCTACGCCCAGGGCATGCACCAGCTGTGGCTGATGCAGCAGGCCCGCGAGCGCCTGGGAGCGTCTCCCCGCCAGCCAGCCAGGCTGGAGACGCGCTTTCGCTACAACCCGGATGTGCGCAGCCTGCCCGCCATGGTGCCCGTCGTCATCCCGTTGATGCTGATCATGCTGCCCGCCATGCTGACGGCGCTGGCCGTGGTGCGGGAAAAGGAAATCGGCTCCATCATCAATTTGTACGTCACCCCCATTTCACGCACCGAGTTCCTGCTGGGCAAGCAGATGCCCTATATCGGCCTGGCGCTGGTGAACTTCACGGCCATGTGCCTGTTGTCGATCACCGTATTTGGCGTCCCCATCAAGGGCAGCCTGCCCACACTGGCCCTCTCGGCCGTGATTTTCTGCGTGGCCTCGACCGGACTGGGCCTGCTGGCCTCGAGCGTGACGCGCAGCCAGATCGCCGCCATGTTCTTCACCATGATCGGCACCCTGATCCCGGCGATCCAGTTTTCCGGCATGCTCGACCCGGTCAGCTCGCTGGAGGGACCGGGCCGACTGCTTGGCCAGACCTACCCGGCAGCCTATATGTTCACGATCAGCCGTGGCGTCTTCAACAAGGCACTGGCGTTTCACGATCTGTGGCCCTCCATCTGGCCTCTGGCGCTGTCGGTTTCGGTCATCCTGGGCGGGGCGATCGCGCTGCTGCGCAAACAGGATCGCTGACATGAACCGGCAATCCCTCGGAACCATCTGGCGGCTGGGCATCAAAGAGCTCTGGAGCTTGTGGCGCGACCCGGTCATGCTGATCCTGATCGCCTTTTCCTTCACGGTCTCGGTCTACACCGCGGCGACCGCCGTGCCCGAAACCCTGCACAAAGTACCGATCGCCATCGTGGACGAAGACCATTCTCCCCTGTCCCAGCAGATCGCCAGCGCCTTTTACCCGCCGCTATTCATGCCGCCCGCCATGATCAGCCACGAACAGGTCGATCCGGGCATGGACATCGGCCGCTATTCTTTTGCGCTGAACATTCCGCCCAATTTCCAGCGCGACGTGCTGGCGGGGCGCGACGCGGAAATCCAGATCAACGTCGACGCGACCCGCATGAGCCAGGCCTTTACCGGCAACGGCAACATTCAGCAGATCATCCAGGGCGAGATTGCCGATTTCATGCGCGGTCGCGGACAAACCATCGCGCCTCCCATCGATCTGGTGCTGCGGGCGCGCTTCAATCCGGGCCTGGAAAAATCCTGGTTCGGCGGCCTGATGGAAATCATCAACCAGATCACCATGCTGTCGCTGATCCTCACCGGTGCCGCATTGATCCGCGAACGCGAACATGGCACGATCGAGCACCTGCTGGTGATGCCCGTGACGCCAACCCAGATCATGCTGTCCAAAGTCTGGTCGATGAGCCTGGTCGTGCTGCTCGCGGCCGCCCTGTCGCTCAATGGCATCGTCCGGGGCCTGCTGCACGTGCCTGTCGAGGGCTCGTTGCCGCTTTTCTTCACCGGCGCGGCCCTGCACCTGTTTGCCATGACAGCGATGGGCATCTACCTTGCCACCCTGGCGCGCAACATGCCGCAGTTCGGCATGCTGATGATCCTGATCCTGCTGCCCATGCAGATGCTGTCGGGCGGCACCACCCCGCGCGAAAGCATGCCCCGGCTGGCGCAAGACCTGATGCTGGCGGCCCCCACCACCCACTTCGTCGAACTGGGACAGGCCATCCTGTACCGGGGGGCCGGGCTCAGCGTCGTCTGGCCCTCGTTTCTCGCTCTGGCGGTCATCGGGTCCCTGATGTTCTTCCTGTCGCTGCGACGTTTTCGTGCCGCAATCGGCAGCATGGCCTGATACCAGCTCCCTTTCCCACCATCCGACCCTGCCAAGACCTCCATGACCGACACTTCGCTCAATACCTTGCGCAACCGCACCTTTGCCGAACTCGCCGTGGGCGACAGCGCCCGCATCGAGCGGGTGCTGTCCATGCGCGACATCCAGCTGTTTGCCGCCGTCTCGGGCGACCTGAACCCCCAGCACCTGGATCCGGATTTCGCCGCCGGCACCCCTTTTCAGGGCATCATTGCCCACGGCATGTGGGGCGCCTCGCTGATCTCGGCCGTGCTGGGAACCCAGCTGCCCGGCCCAGGCACCATCTACCTGGATCAAAGCCTGTCGTTCCGGGCGCCGGTGCGCATCGGCGACCGCGTCACCGTCGAGGTACGCGTCACGGCCCTGGAGGCCAGACACCGCCACGCCCGCCTGGCCTGCACCTGCACCCTGCCCGACGGCACCATCGCCATCCAGGGCGAGGCGCTGGTTCAGGCACCGGACAAGACCGTCGAATGCCCCCGCAGCACGCTGCCCGACATCCGCATCCAGCCATCCGGCGCAGACAGTCTGCAGACTTTGCTGACCCACGTGCGCGGCCGCGACCCGATCCGCGTGGCAGTCGTCCATTCCTGCGACGAGGTCAGCCTGCGGGCCGTGCTGGAAGCCCGCCGGGAAAACCTGATCGAACCGGTTCTGGTGGCGCCCCGGGCCCGCCTGGAGCAGGCCGCCCAGGCCCTGGGCGCATCGCTCGAGGGGCTGGACGTGCGCGATGCGGCGCACAGCCACGCGGCGGCGGACATGGCCGTGGCGCTGGCCCGCGCGGGCGAAGTCGAAGCCCTGATGAAAGGCAGCCTGCACACCGACGAGCTGATGGGCGCGGTCGTGCGCGCCGACGGCCTGCGCACCAAGCGGCGCGTCAGCCACTGCTACCTGATGCAGGTTCCCCAATACCCCCGCCCCTTCATCATCACCGATGCGGCGATCAACATCGCCCCGACGCTGGAGCAAAAGGCCGACATCATCCGCAACGCCATCGACCTCGCGCACGCGATCGGCGTGGCGCGGCCACGCGTCGCCATTCTTGCCGCAGTGGAAACGATCAGCACCGGCATGCCGGCCACCCTGGATGCCGCCGCCCTGTGCAAGATGGCCGACCGCGGCCAGATCACCGGTGGCCTGCTCGACGGCCCGCTGGCCTTCGACAACGCCGTGTCCCAGGCCGCCGCCCACATCAAGGGCATCCGCTCGGACGTGGCGGGCCGCGCCGACATCCTGGTGGCACCCGATCTGGAAAGCGGCAACATGCTCGCCAAACAGCTGATGTACCTGGGCGACGCAACCAGCGCCGGCATCGTCCTGGGAGCCCGCGTACCCATCATCCTGACCAGCCGGGCGGACAGCTACGAATCCCGCATCGCATCCTGCGCCGTGGCCCTGCTGCTGGCGCACCACTACCGGAGCACCCCCCTATGATCGCCCCCCAGACGCCCGCCCCCGGGCAGAACCTGATCCTGGTGCTGAACTGCGGTTCGTCCAGCATCAAGTTCGCACTGTTCGACGTTTCGTCCAGCCCCTTGCCACGGCGTCCAGCCTGGAACGGCAAAGTCCAGGGCATCGGCGGCACCCAGCCAGACTTCGGCGCAACCGGCGTTGCGCCGTTTGCCATCCAGCTCGACACGCAAAACCCTTACGGCAGCGCCCTGAACCTGATTCTGCGCCACGTGCACGCCCGGCTGGGCGAGGGGCGCCTGGTGGCCGTCGCCCACCGCGTCGTTCATGGGGGCAGCCGGTATTTCACGCCGGTACGCATCGACGCTGGCGTCCTGGCCGACCTGCGCGGCTACGTCCCCCTGGCACCGCTGCACCAGCCCTTTGCGCTCGAAGCGATCGATATGCTGCTGCGCGAACGGCCTGGCCTGCCCCAGGTCGCCTGTTTCGACACCGCCTTTCACCATACCGTCCCCCAGGTCGAGCAATTGCTGCCGCTGCCCTACGACGCCTGGGAACGCGGCCTGCGCCGCTACGGCTTTCACGGCTTGTCCTACGAATATCTGTCCGTCGCCCTGCCCGAGCGCCATGGCCAACGGGCACGCGGTCGGGTCATCGCCGCGCACCTGGGCAGCGGCGCGAGCCTGTGCGCCATGCAAGACCTGCGCAGCCAGGCGACCACCATGGGCTTCTCCGCCCTGGATGGCCTGATGATGGGCACGCGCACCGGCGCCCTGGATCCAGGGGCCGTACTCTACCTGATGGAGATCGAACACCTCAGCCTGGAGGCAGTCGGCCACATCCTGTATCACGAATCCGGCTTGAAGGGCGTCTCGGGCATCTCGTCCGACCCGCGCGACCTGCTGGCCGTCGAAGCCCGCGAGCCCCGCGCGCGCCTGGCCCTGGCGCTGTACGTGCGCCGCATCGTCCGCGAGATCGGCGCCCTGGCGGCCGCACTGGGCGGGCTGGACATGCTGGTGTTCACGGCCGGCATCGGCGAACACAGCATCGAACTGCGCCGACGGGTCTGCCAGGAATTGGCCTGGCTGGGCATCACGCTGAACCCCGCCGCCAATGCGGCTCAGGCCACGACGCTGTCAACCCCCGACAGCCCCATCCTGGTGGCTATGGAGCCGACCAACGAAGAATGGATCGCAGCCCGGCACGCCCTGGGCCTGCTGGACTGAACGCCGGGCCAGGCGTGCCGCGCGAAACCGCGCCTCAGATCACGCCACGCGCGCGCAAGGCATCGATCGCGTCAGGCGCCATCCCCAGCACATCCGAGAGCACGTCGGCCGTGTGCGCCCCCAAGGGGGGCGGTGGCAGCCGATAATCGACCGGGGTATCCGACAGGCGGATCGGACTGGCCACCAGGGGCACCGTGCCGGCTTGCGCATGGGCCATGTCGATGCGCAAACCGCGCGCCCGCACCTGGGGGTCTTGAAAGACTTGCTCAATGGCATTGATCGGCCCGCAGGGCACGGCGCGCGACTCGAGCGCGGCAATCCACTGCGCCGTGGTGCGCGCCGTGGTGAGATGGCGCAGGATGGGGATGAGCTCGCCCCGATGCTCGACGCGGGCCCGATTGGTGGCAAAACGCGCATCCTGCGCAAGGTCGGGGCGGCCGGCCTCTTCGCAGAAGCGGGCAAACTGGCCGTCGTTGCCAATGGCCAGGATCATGTAGCCATCGGCGGTGGGAAAGTCTTGATACGGCACGATGCTGGGGTGCGCATTGCCCAGGCGCCCCGGGCTGTGCCCGGTGGCCAGGTAGTTCATGGCCTGGTTGGCCAGGCAGGCTACCTGCACGTCGAGCAGGGCCATATCCACATGCTGGCCACGCCCCGTGTGCGCGCGCGCGGCCAGCGCCGCCTGAATGGCATTGGCGGCATACAGGCCGGTGAGGATGTCCGTGAGCGCCACCCCCACTTTCATGGGGCCGCCGCCCGCCTCGGTATCGGGCCGCCCAGTGACGCTCATGAGCCCCCCCAGGCCTTGCACCAGGAAATCGTAGCCCGCGCGCGCGGCATAAGGCCCCGTCTGGCCAAAGCCCGTGATGGAGCAATACACCAGGCGCGGGTTGACGTCCTTGAGCGTGGCGTAGTCGAGGCCGTAGCGCGCCAGCCCGCCCGCCTTGAAGTTTTCGACCAGCACGTCGGACTGCGCCACCAGCTGGCGAATCAAGGCCTGGCCCTCGGCGCTGGCGATGTCTACAGTGACCGACCGCTTGTTGCGGTTGGCACACAGATAATAAGCCGCCACACGGCTGTCTTGCCCCGCCGCATCCGGCATCCAGGGGGGCCCCCAGCCGCGTGTGTCGTCGCCCGCCTCCGGACGTTCGATCTTGATGACGTCAGCCCCCAGATCGCCCAGGATCTGCGTGGCCCAGGGCCCTGCCAGCACGCGCGAGAGATCGAGCACGCGAATGTGCGACAAGGCCCCCTGGCGGGGCGGCGCGATGGCGGACGCGGAGGGCGTGCCGCCGTCATTAGCGGGAATTTGCGCGGCATCGGTCGGCATCGGGGGCTCCTTGGACGGCACGCTCAGTTGGCGAAGGCGGCGATGCCCGTGATGGCGCGCCCGAGGATCAGGGCGTGCACGTCGTGCGTGCCTTCGTAGGTATTGACCACCTCGAGATTGACCAGATGGCGGGCGATGCAGAACTCGTCGGAAATGCCGTTGCCGCCCAGCATGTCGCGCGCCGTGCGGGCAATGTCGAGCGCCTTGCCGCAAGAATTGCGCTTGATGATGGACGTGATTTCGACCGGCGCCAGGCCTTCATCCTTCAGGCGTCCCACCCGCAGCACCGCCTGCAGCCCGAGCGTGATCTCGGTGAGCATGTCAGCCAGCTTTTTCTGGATGAGCTGGTTGGCCGCCAGGGGGCGGCCAAACTGCTTGCGGTCGAGCACGTACTGGCGCGCCGTTTCGTAGCAGGCCTCGGCTGCGCCCAGCGCCCCCCAGGCAATGCCGAAGCGGGCCGAATTGAGGCACGTGAACGGCCCCTTGAGGCCGCGCACGTCGGGGAAGGCGTTTTCTTCGGGCACGAAGACTTCGTCGAGCACGATCTCGCCCGTGATGGAGGCGCGCAGGCCCACCTTGCCGTGGATGGCGGGCGCCGACAGGCCCTTCCAGCCCTTTTCCAGCACGAAGCCGCGGATGTCGCCCGCCTCATCCTTGGCCCAGACCACGAAGACGTCGGCGATGGGGCTGTTGGTGATCCAGGCCTTGGCGCCCGTGAGGCTATAGCCACCGGGCACCTTCTTGGCGCGCGTGACCATCGAACCAGGGTCGGAGCCGTGATCGGGCTCGGTGAGGCCAAAACAGCCGACCCACTCGCCCGAGGCGAGCTTGGGCAGGTATTTCTGCTTTTGCGCTTCGGTGCCAAAGGCATTGATGGGCACCATGACCAGCGAGCTTTGCACGCTCATCATCGAACGGTAGCCCGAATCGACCCGCTCGACCTCGCGGGCGATCAGGCCATAGCTGACGTAATTGAGCGCCGCGCCGCCGTATTGCTCGGGAATCGTCACCCCCAGCAGGCCCAGCTCGCCCATTTCGCGGAAGATGGCGGGTTCGGCCTTTTCGTGGCGAAAGGCGGCCTGTACGCGCGGCAGCAGTTGTTCCTGGCAATAGGCGCGCGCGGCATCGCGCACCATGCGCTCGGTGTCGCTGAGCTGTTGATCGAGCAGCAGCGGATCGAGCCACTGGAATTGCGGGCGGGATGAGGACATGCAGAAGCTCCTGAACAGTGATGAAGTGACTGTTCAGCATCCTAGCGGCTTATCCAACGGGCTACAATCGATATAAATTAATCGACTTGTGATTTTTTCTCACTCATAGCCGGTACTCTATGCGCAAACGCCTACCCAGCACCACCGCCTTGCAGGCCTTCGAGGCCGCCGCGCGCCACCAGAGCTTCACGCTGGCCGCCCAAGAGCTGTCCCTGACCCAGGGGGCCGTCTGCCGCCAGATCGCCACGCTCGAAACCTTCGTGGGTGTGGCCCTTTTCGACCGCGTGCGCCGTGGCGTCCGCCTGACCGACGCCGGCGAGCGCTACGCCCGACTCGTGGGTCGCCAGCTGGATGCCATCGAGCGCGACACGCTGGCCATCATGGCACACCAGGGCGGCGGCGTGGTGGAGCTTGCCGTCGTACCCACCTTCGCCACGCGCTGGCTGCTGCCCAGGCTGGCCCAGCCTGGCGGCGGGCCTGGGTTGCAGGTCAACATGGCCACACGCACCCGGCCCTTTCTGTTTGACGATACCGAGTTCGACGCCGCCATTTACTCGGGCGACCCCGGCTGGCCCGGCACCCAGGCTTATTTCCTGATGCGCGAGAACCCGGTGCCCGTCTGCAGCCCCCGGCTGGCCCCAGGCCCGCTGGACGCCGCCGTCATCGCCGGACTGCCGCTGCTGCAGCAAAGTACACGGCCCGCTGCCTGGCGTGACTGGTTCGCCTCGGCCGGCGTGGCCGCCCCCGCCGACATGGCGGGCATACGCCTGGAACTGTTCTCGATGTTGTCGCAGGCCGCCAGCGATGGCCTGGGCGTGGCCTTGATCCCGCCCTTCCTGATCCGGCAGGAACTGGATCGCGGCGATCTGCACGTGCTCAACCCGCACAGCGGGCCGGGTCAGCGGGCTTTTCACCTGATCGTGCCAGAACGCAAGATTGGCTTGCCCACCCTGGTGCAGTTTCGTGATTGGCTGATGGCGCAGGCGGGTGCAGACCAAGCCACCTCTCTAGAGGCTGAGGTTCTGCAGACCCAGCCCAGCTGATCGGCCAACCGGCCAACGACACGTCCGGAACCGGGCGCAGGCCCCGACCGCCCGGCCAGCCGAAACAGCCTTGCGCGCCTCAGACCTGTGCAAGCGCAGCCTGCACGGCGGCCAGATCACTGGCGGGTATCCTGGCCCAGCACAGGCCGTCGGCTTCGAGTGCCACCAGCCCCTGGACATCGGCCACCAAGGCAGCCAGATCGCGCTCGGCAAACGAGCGGCCCAGGTTGTTGAGCACCTTGGGGTCGCCAAACGGTTCGGAGAGCAGCAGCTCGGTGCCGTCCGCGGCAAATAGGCGCTGGCGGAACTGCCCGTCTTCGTCGCGAAACGACACCAGGCGCGCCCGGCCCACCTTGCCTGTCTTGCCTGCGGCCTTGCCCGCACCAGAGGGCGCGGCGGGCTGGCGCAGGCCCACGGCCTCGCGCAGGCGATCCATGAAGGGCATGGCGATGGCGCGCGCTTTCTGCGCCCCCGCCTGCAAGATAGCCTCGATGCGTTCGGGGTGTGCCATCAGTTCGGCATAGGGCTCGCGCATGGGGCCAATCTGTGCCTCGATCTGCTCGCACAAGGCCTGTTTGGCATCGCCCCAACCCAGCCCGCCTTCCAGCGCCGTGCGAAACGCCGCCGCCTGCGCGTGCGTGGCAAACGCGCGGTACAGGGTGAAGAGGTGCGCGCCGTCGGCATCCTTGGGCTCGCCCGGCAGCCGCGAATCGGTGACGATCTGCGCCACCGCCGCCTTCAGGGCTTTGCGCCCCCCCTCGAACAGGGGAATCGTGTTGTTGTAGCTCTTGGACATCTTGCGCCCGTCCAGGCCCGGCAAAGTGGCCACGTCCTCGTCGATCTGTACCTCGGGGAGCACGAACAGGTCTTGCCCACGCCCGTACAGGTGATTGAAACGCTGGGCGATGTCGCGCGCCATCTCCAGATGCTGGATCTGGTCGCGCCCCACCGGCACCCGGTGGGCGTTGAACAGGAGAATGTCCGCCGCCATCAGCACCGGATAGGAAAACAGCCCCATGGTGATGCCATCGTCGGGCTCTTCATCCTTGGCCAGATTGGCATCCACCGCGGCCTTGTAGGCATGCGCCCGGTTCATCAGCCCCTTGGCCGTGACACAGGTAAGCATCCAGCACAGCTCGGGGATCTCGGGCACGTCGGATTGGCGGTAGAACGTGACGCGGTCGGTGTCCAGCCCGGCGGCGATCCAGGTGGCGGCGATTTCCAGCCGCGATTGCGCCACGCGGGCGGGATCCGCGCACTTGATGAGTGCGTGGAAATCGGCCAGGAAGAAAAACGCATCCACGCCGGGTTCGGTACTCGACTGGATGGCGGGGCGGATGGCCCCTGCATAGTTGCCCAGGTGCGGCGTGCCGGAGGTGGTGATGCCGGTCAGAACCCGGCGGGAGGCCGGGGCGGCTGCGGAAGGGGGCATGCTCATGCGTCAATCATCCTGGGTAAGGGTCTGGAACAAGCTTATAGATCTACCAACGCGCGGCGGGTCTCGGCCAGGTATTCGCGCGACTGCATTTCCATCAGGCGCGACACCGTCCGGCTGAACTCGTTGGACATCGGGCCTTGAGTATAAAGCGCATCCGCCGGGCACTGCGCCGAGAGGATGAGCTTGACCTTGTGGTCGTACAGCACGTCCACGAGCCAGGTAAAGCGCCGCGCTTCGGAGGCCTGGCGCGGCGCCATCTGCGGCACGTCCGAGACGATGATGGTCTGGAAGCGGTCGGCGAGATCGAGGTAGTCGTTTTGCGAGCGGGGCGTACCGCACAGCGCCTCGAAGTCGAACCAGACCACCGTGCCCGCCAGGGCAATGGCCTGAATCTCACGGTCTTCGATCAGCAACACGGGCTTCTGCTCGGCGGTGTCGGCCAGGCGCGTAAAGGCGGCGCGCAGCTCGTCGTGCGTAGCCGCGACGATCGGTGTGATGTAGGTGCGCAGCTGCGCCAGGGTGCGGCGCCGGTAATCAATGCCCGCATCCACGTTGAGCACGTCCATTTTTTGCTGGATGAGCTCGATCGCGGGCAGGATGCGGTCGCGATGCAAGCCGTCGGGATAGAGCGTGGACGGCTCGTAGTTGGAGGTCATGACAAAGGACGTGCCGTACTCGAAGAGCTTGAGCAGCAAGCGGTACAGAATCATGGCGTCGGCCACGTCCGAGACGTGAAATTCGTCGAAGCAGATGAGGCGATAACGCTTGGCGATCGTGCTCGCCACGTGATCCAGCGGATCGGCCTCGCCGCTGACGGCACGAATCTCTTTGTGCACGCCGCGCATGAACTCGTGAAAATGCAGGCGCACCTTGCGCTTGACCGGCACGGTGAGATAGAACGCATCCATGAGAAAGCTCTTGCCGCGCCCCACCCCGCCCCACAAGTAGACCCCCCGGGGCACGTCGGGATGCAGAAAGAGTTTTTTCAGGCGGGTGGATCGCTGACGCTTGAACTCGATCCAGTCGTCATAGTATTGCTGCAGGCGCTCGACCGCCGCGTGCTGGGCCTCGTCAGCGACGAAGCCCCGCTCGCGCAGGGCCTGCGCGTAGTACGCGCTGACATCCATGAAAGTGGCTTTGCTTACAGATTGAGCGTGCGCTTGTCGACCGCCAGGGCGGCCTCTTTCACCGCTTCGGACAGGGTCGGGTGCGCATGGCAGATACGTGCGATGTCTTCGGCCGCGCCACGGAACTCCATGATGGTGACGGCTTCGGCAATCAGTTCGGAAGCCAGCGGCCCGACGATGTGCACGCCCAGTACTTCATCCGTCTTGGCATCCGCCAGAATCTTCACGAAGCCGGTGGTGTCGCCCAGCGCCCGCGCACGGCCATTGGCCATGAAGGGGAACGAGCCCGCCTTGTAGTCGCGGCCTTCGGCCTTGAGCGTCTGTTCGGTCTTGCCGACCCAGGCCACTTCGGGCGAGGTATAGATGACCCAGGGGATGGTGTCGAAATTGACGTGCCCGTGCTGACCGGCAATGCGCTCGGCCACGGCCACGCCTTCTTCTTCGGCCTTGTGCGCCAGCATGGGCCCGCGCACGACGTCGCCCACGGCCCAGACGTTGGCCAGGTTGCTGCGGCAGTCTTCGTCCACCACCACGAAGCCGCGCTCGTCGAGCTTCAGGCCCACGGTGTCGGCGCCCAGGCCATTGGTGTTGGGCACGCGGCCAATCGAGACGATGAGTTTTTCGACGGCCAGCGATTGCTCGGCGCCGGCGGCGTCGGTGTACGAGATGGCCACGCCCTGGGCCGCGGTCTTGACCTCGCCGATGCGCACGCCGGTCTGGATTTTCAGGCCCTGCTTGTTGAGCGCCTTTTGCGCTTCTTTGGCCACGTCGCGGTCGACCGCGCCGAGGAAGTCGGGCATGGCTTCGAGAATGGTGACGTCGGCTCCCAGGCGGCGCCACACGCTGCCCATTTCCAGGCCGATGACGCCCGCGCCGATGATGCCCAGGGTCTTGGGCACGGCGGGGATGCGCAGGGCGCCGTCGTTGGAGAGGATCTTGTCTTCGTCGAACGGCAGGCCCGGCAGCTCGCGCGCATTGGAGCCCGTGGCTACGACCACGTGGCGCGCTTCGAGGTCTTCGTCGGCCTTGCCGGCCACTTTCACCAGCCAGCCGAAGTCGGTCTTGGCCGCCAGCGAGCCGGTGCCGTGGAAAAAGGACACCTTGTTCTTCTTGAACAGGTAGAGGATGCCTTCGTTGTTCTGCTTGACGACGGTGTCCTTGCGGCCCACCAGCTTGGCCAGATCGAGGTGTACCTCTTTGGCCGTGATGCCGTGATCAGCGAACTCGTGGTTGACCTGCTCGTAGTGTTCGGAGGATTGCAGCAGCGCCTTGGACGGGATGCAGCCCACGTTGGTGCAGGTGCCGCCCGGCGCGGGCTTGCCCGCCGCCGTCGTCCAGGCGTCCACGCAGGCCACGGTCAGGCCCAGCTGGGCCGCGCGGATCGCCGCGATATAGCCGCCGGGGCCGGCCCCGATGACGACGACGTCAAATTGTTTTGCCATGATTGTCTCTTGAAAAAGGTTCACAGAAAGGCCGACGATGCGCACCGTCGGCACGGCCCGACAATCGCCGACGCACGGGCCGACAGGCGGCCCGCCCGCCACGCCAGGCGGCGCGGCGGG
>NZ_BCWN01000033.1 GCF_001592225.1 Castellaniella caeni NBRC 101664
TACAATGGTGGGCTGGCTGCCCACCGCAGTTTCAAAAGAACGGGGTGTGGCAACACACCACCGTTTTTGCAGGTCTAGGGGTATAGCTCAATTGGCAGAGCGTCGGTCTCCAAAACCGAAGGTTGAGGGTTCGATTCCTTCTGCCCCTGCCACCATTCATATTGCCGCAATCGCTGCGGCATCAATCGCCAGATTATGTCGCATCAAAACGTAGAAACAGTCAACAAAACCGCCGATCGGCTCAAGCTCGGCCTGGCTGTCCTGGTGCTCGTGGCGGGTATCGTGGCGTATTCGGTTCTGGCCGATCAATCCGTCTATCTGCGGGTGGGCGTTTTCATTGCCGGTCTCGTCGTCGCCGCCCTCATCGTCTGGTTCAGCGACACCGGTCGGCGCACCGTGGCCTTTGGTCGCGAATCCTACAACGAAACGCGCCGCGTGGTCTGGCCGTCCCGCCCCGAAACCACGCGCATGACGGCCATCGTGTTTGCCTTCGTCATCGCCATCGGGGCCTTGCTGTGGGTGGCTGACAAACTGCTGGGCTGGATCATCTACGGTCTGCTGCTGGGCTGGAACTAAGGAAACCTCTTCGAATGAGCAAGCGCTGGTATGTCGTCCATGTCTATTCAGGCATGGAAAAAAGCGTTCATAAGGCATTGGCCGAACGTATCGACCGGGCGGGTCTGCAAGACGCCTTCGGTCGCATCCTGGTGCCTTCCGAAGAAGTGGTCGAAATCAAGGATGGCCGCAAGTCCATCTCCGAGCGTCGTATTTTCCCGGGCTATGTCCTGGTCGAGATGGACCTCACCGACGAGACCTGGCACCTGGTGAAAAGCACCAACCGCGTCACCGGTTTTCTGGGTGGCTCGGGCAATCGGCCCGCGCCCATCTCCGAACGCGAAGTCGAAAAAATTCTGTCGCAAATGGAAGAAGGCGTCGAAAAGCCGCGCCCCAAAGTGCTCTTCGAAGTGGGCGAAACCGTCCGCGTCAAGGAAGGCCCGTTTGCCGACTTCAACGGCAACGTCGAAGAAGTCAACTACGAAAAAAGCAAGGTTCGCGTGCTGGTCACGATCTTCGGTCGCGCAACGCCCGTCGAACTCGATTTCAGTCAGGTCGAAAAGGTCTGATCTTTCACCACCAGGCCGCGCTTCTGGCGCGACGTGGCGGCATTTAACCCGGGGAGCCCACCGCGCACGCGGCGGGCGCAATCACCCGACAGGAGCATCGCATGGCGAAGAAAATCGTCGGCTTCATCAAGCTGCAAGTGCCAGCTGGTAAGGCCAATCCTTCCCCCCCGATCGGGCCGGCGCTGGGTCAGCGCGGCCTGAACATCATGGAATTCTGCAAGGCGTTCAACGCCAAGACGCAGGGCATGGAGCCTGGTCTGCCGATTCCGGTGGTGATCACCGCTTTTGCCGACAAGAGCTTCACGTTCATCATGAAGACTCCGCCGGCCACGATTCTCATCAAGAAGGCCGCCGGCATTCAAAAGGCATCGGCTCGTCCCAACAGCGAGAAAGTCGGCAAGCTCACGCGTGCCCAGGCCGAAGAAATCGCCAAGACCAAGCAGCCTGATCTCACCGCCGCCGACATGGACGCCGCCGTGCGTACCATCGCTGGCAGCGCTCGCAGCATGGGTATCGACGTGGAAGGGGTGGTCTAATCATGGCAAAGCTCAGCAAACGCGCCGCAGCCATCGCTGCCAAGATCGATCGCACCAAACTGTACCCCGTCAGCCAGGCGCTGACGCTGGTCAAGGAAACCGCCACGGCCAAGTTCGATGAGTCCATCGACGTCGCCGTGCAGCTGGGCATCGATCCGAAAAAATCCGACCAGCTCGTGCGTGGTTCGGTCGTGCTGCCCGCCGGTACGGGCAAGACGGTTCGTGTGGCCGTGTTCGCCCAAGGCGAAAAAGCCGAAGCCGCCAAGGCGGCGGGTGCCGACATCGTCGGTCTGGACGACCTGGCTGCCAGCATCAAGGCCGGCAACATCGACTTCGACGTGGTCATCGCCTCGCCCGACACGATGCGTGTCGTCGGTGCCCTGGGCCAGGTGCTCGGCCCCCGCGGCCTGATGCCGAACCCCAAGGTCGGCACGGTCACGCCCGACGTCGTCACCGCCGTGAAGAACGCCAAGGCAGGTCAAGTGCAGTACCGCACGGACAAGGCCGGCATCATTCACGCCACGATCGGTCGCGCATCGTTCGAGGTCGAAAAGCTGCAAGCCAATCTTGGCGCCCTGATCGATGCCCTGAACAAGGCGCGCCCTGCCGCCGCCAAGGGTATCTATCTGCGTAAGGTTGCCGTGTCCTCCACCATGGGTGGCGGGGCGCGCGTCGAAGTGGCCTCGCTGGCCGCCTAAGACAAAGAACTTTGGGCTGTGGCTGGCCGCAAGGTCGGCCACCGCTGTCAAAGACCGCTGGAGCCCGCGCCGGATTCATCCGGCAAGGGCTTAATCCCGGGTAGCATCACCGGATCCAGCGTAGACGGCGCCCAGGAAGATTTCATTCATGAACTCGACCAGGTGCGCCGCATTCGGTTGATGTCGGGGGATTCCCCGACGTCGTTAGAAGGAGTGTTCAACCATGAGTCTCAATCGCCAAGAAAAGGCGGTGGTCATCGAGGAAGTCTCGGCCGAAATCGGTCGCGCCCAATCGGTCATCGTCGCCGAGTACCGTGGTCTGGACGTCGCCTCCGTAACCGTATTGCGCAAAACTGCGCGTGAATCGGGCGTTTACCTGCGCGTGTTGAAAAACACGCTGGTGCGCCGTGCCCTGGCTGGCACGCCCTTCGAGGGCTTGTCTGCGCAATTGACCGGACCGCTGATCTACGGGATCAGCACCGACCCGGTCTCTGCCGCCAAGGTACTTGCCGATTTCGCAAAGACCAACGACAAACTGGTCATCACAGGCGGGGCCTTGCCCAACAGCCTGCTGACCCAGGACGGTGTCAAGGCTCTGGCCACGATGCCGTCGCGCGAGGAATTGCTGTCGAAGCTGCTGGGCACCATGCAGGCGCCCATCGCTCAGTTTGTGCGTACGCTCAACGAAGTTCCCACCAAGTTCGTGCGTGGCCTGGCGGCCGTGCGCGACCAGAAGCAGGCTGCGTAAGCACCCTGCGGGCAACTTCGCTGTTACCAGCGACAACCAAACCTGGCTTATTTAATTATCTGGAGTTCTAAAAATGGCAACTAAAGCTGAAATCCTGGACGCGATCGCCGCCATGAGCGTGCTCGAACTGTCCGAGCTGATCAAAGAAATGGAAGAGAAATTCGGCGTGTCCGCCGCTGCCGCCGCTGTGGCCGTGGCTGCTGCCCCCGCCGCTGGTGCTGCCGCCGCCGCCGAAGAACAGACCGAATTCACGGTGGTTCTGGCTGAAGTGGGCGCCAACAAGGTCAGCGTCATCAAGGCTGTTCGTGAAATCACCGGTCTGGGCCTGAAAGAAGCCAAAGACCTGGTTGATGGCGCACCGAAGCCCGTCAAGGAAGGCGTGGACAAGGCTGCTGCCGAAGACGCCAAGAAGAAGCTGGAAGAAGCCGGCGCCAAGGTCGAACTCAAGTAAGACCCTGTCCGCTGCGCCCGGGAAGCCTGCAAGCCTTCCCGGGCTTTTGCGTTTCCAGAAAACCCGCGTTCGGCGCCCTTTGTGGCGTGGCAGAGCCGGGTTTTCCGGAGTCGTAAACCATGGCCGTGGTTAACGGCCTAAGCAACCCTCGAGTCGGAGTGCTCATGCCTTATTCGTACACCGAAAAGAAGCGCATACGCAAGAGCTTTGCCAAACGCGAGGACGTCCAGAGCGTCCCGTATCTGTTGGCAACGCAACTGCATTCGTTCAAGACCTTCCTGCAAGCAGATACTACACCAGCGAAGCGCCAGGACGAAGGACTGCAGGCGGCCTTCAATTCGATATTTCCAATCGTCAGCCACAACCAGATGGCGCGCCTGGAATTCGTCAGCTATGTACTGGGCACGCCGGTCTTTGACGTCAAGGAATGCCAGCTGCGGGGCCTGACCTATGCCTCGCCGCTGCGCGCCAAGGTGCGCCTGGTGCTGATGGATCGCGAGGTCAGCAAGCCCACGGTCAAGGAAGTCAAAGAGCAGGAAGTCTACATGGGCGAGATTCCGCTCATGACGGACACGGGCTCTTTCGTCATCAACGGCACCGAGCGTGTCATCGTTTCCCAGCTGCACCGCTCGCCGGGCGTGTTCTTCGAGCACGATCGCGGCAAGACCCACAGCTCGGGCAAGCTGCTGTTTTCCGCCCGCGTGATTCCCTACCGTGGCTCGTGGCTGGATTTCGAGTTCGATCCGAAGGACATCCTGTTCTTCCGTATCGACCGTCGTCGCAAGATGCCGGTCACGATTCTGCTGAAATCCATCGGCATGACGCCCGAAGCAATTCTGGCGTACTTTTCCAGCTTCGATCACATCGACCTGCGCAGCGAAGGCGGCATGCTCGAATTCGTGCCCGAGCGCTGGAAGGGCGAAGTCGCGCGCTTCGACATCACCGACAAGCAGGGCAACGTCATTGTCGAGAAAGACAAGCGCATCAACGCCAAGCACCTGCGCGACCTGACCAACGCCAAGGTCGATTACATTTCGGTGCCCGAAGACTTCCTGCTGGGTCGCGTGCTGGCCAAGAACGTGATCAACGCCGACACCGGCGAAGTGCTGGCCGCGGCCAACGCCGAGATCACCGAATCCGTGCTGGCCGAGTTCCGCGCGGCGGGCATCAACGGCATCGAGACGCTCTACATCAACGAGCTCAACGAAGGCGCCTACATCTCGCAGACCCTGCGCACGGACGACACCGCCGACCAGATGGCTGCGCGCGTGGCCATCTACCGCATGATGCGCCCGGGCGAGCCGCCCACCGAAGAAGCCGTCGAAGCGCTCTTCCAGCGCCTGTTCTACTCCGAAGAAACCTACGATCTGTCGCGCGTGGGCCGCATGAAGGTCAACAGCCGTCTGGGTTGCTTCGAGGGCAACACGGGGCCCCTGACGCTGACCGACGAAGACATCCTCGCCACGATCAAGACCCTGGTCGAGCTGCGCAATGGCCGCGGCCAGATCGACGATATCGATCACCTGGGCAATCGCCGCGTGCGTTGTGTGGGCGAGCTGGCCGAAAACCAGTTCCGTGCCGGCCTGGTGCGCGTCGAACGCGCCGTCAAAGAGCGTCTGGGCCAGGCCGAAACCGAAAACCTGATGCCGCACGACTTGATCAATTCCAAGCCGATTTCCGCCGCCATCAAAGAATTCTTCGGTTCCAGCCAGCTGTCGCAGTTCATGGATCAGACCAACCCGCTGTCCGAAATCACGCACAAGCGGCGGATTTCGGCCCTGGGCCCGGGTGGTCTGACCCGCGAGCGCGCCGGTTTTGAAGTGCGCGACGTGCACCCCACGCACTATGGCCGTGTGTGCCCGATCGAAACGCCGGAAGGCCCGAACATCGGCCTGATCAACTCGCTGGCCCTGTACGCCCGCCTGAACGAATACGGCTTCCTCGAAACCCCGTACCGCAAGATCATCGACGGGCGCGTGTCCGATCAGATCGAATACCTGTCGGCCATCGAGGAAAGCAAGTACGTCATCGCCCAGGCCAATGCGCACCTGGACGCCGAAGGCCGTTTCGAGGACGACCTGGTGGCCTGCCGCGAAGCGGGTGAAACCATGCTGACGGCGCCGGGCAACGTGCACTACATGGACGTCGCGCCGTCGCAGATCGTGTCGGTGGCCGCCTCGCTCATTCCGTTCCTTGAGCACGACGACGCCAACCGGGCCCTGATGGGCGCCAACATGCAGCGCCAGGCCGTGCCGTGCCTGCGGCCCGAAAAGCCGCTGGTGGGCACCGGCATCGAACGCACCGTGGCCGTTGACTCGGGCACCACCGTGCAGGCGACGCGCGGCGGTATCGTCGATTTCGTCGATGCCGATCGCGTGGTGATCCGCGTCAACGACGATGAAAGCATCGCCGGCGAAGTGGGCGTCGATATCTACAACCTGAAGAAGTACACCCGTTCCAACCAGAACACCAACATCAACCAGCGTCCGGTGGTTTCCCGTGGGGATCACGTGGCGCGCGGCGACGTGCTGGCCGATGGCGCTTCCAGCGACCTGGGCGAACTCGCCCTGGGGCAGAACATGCTGATCGCGTTCATGCCCTGGAACGGCTACAACTTCGAAGACTCGGTGCTCATTTCCGAACGCATCGTGGCCGACGACCGCTACACCTCGATCCACATCGAAGAACTGACCGTGGTCGCCCGCGACACGAAGCTCGGACCCGAGGAAATCACGCGCGACATCTCCAACCTGGCCGAAACCCAGCTCAACCGCCTGGATGATTCGGGTATCGTGCACATCGGCGCCGAAGTGCGCGCCGACGACGTGCTGGTGGGCAAGGTCACCCCCAAGGGTGAAACCCAGCTCACGCCGGAAGAAAAGCTGCTGCGCGCCATCTTTGGCGAGAAGGCCTCCGACGTCAAGGACACCTCGCTGCGCGTGCCTTCGGGCATGATCGGCACGGTCATCGACGTGCAGGTCTTCACCCGCGAGGGCATCGAGCGCGACAAGCGCGCCCAGTCCATCATCGACGACGAACTGCGCCGCTATCGCCAAGACTTGAACGACCAGCTGCGCATCGTCGAAAACGATGCCTTCGACCGTCTGCGCAAGCAGCTGCTGGGCAAGACCGCCAACGGCGGCCCGCGCAAGCTGGCCAAAGGGACGGAACTGGCGGGCGAATACCTGGACGATCTCGATCGCTGGCAGTGGTTCGACATCCGCCTAGCCGATGAAGACGCTGCTGTGGCGCTCGAACAGGTCAAGGACGCGCTCGAACAGAAGCGTCACCAGTTCGATCTGGCCTTCGAAGAAAAGCGCAAGAAGCTCACGCAGGGCGACGAGCTGCCCCCGGGCGTGCTGAAGATGATCAAGGTGTACATCGCCGTGCGTCGTCGTCTGCAGCCGGGCGACAAGATGGCTGGCCGTCACGGCAACAAGGGTGTGGTCTCGCGGATCACCCCCATCGAAGACATGCCGCACATGGCCGACGGCACGCCGGTGGACATCGTGCTCAACCCGCTGGGCGTGCCGTCGCGGATGAACATCGGCCAGGTGCTCGAAGTGCACCTGGGCTGGGCCGCCCGCGGCCTGGGCCATCGCATCGCCGACATGCTCGATCAAGAGCGTGGCGTGCAGGTCAAGGACGTGCGCAAGAAGCTTGCGGACATCTACAACGCCTGCGGCGGCGCGGTCAACCTCGACACCCTCACGGACGACGAAATCACGGTGCTGGCCAACAACCTGCGCAAGGGCGTGCCGCTGGCGACCCCGGTGTTCGATGGCGCCCATGAAGAAGACATCACCCGCATGCTCGAAATCGCGTATCCGGATGACGTCGCCGAGCGCCTGAAGCTCACCAGCGGCCGCACCCAGGCGTGGCTCACCGATGGCCGTACGGGCGAGCAGTTCGAACGCCCGGTCACCGTGGGCTACATGCACTTCCTCAAGCTGCACCACCTGGTGGACGACAAGATGCACGCCCGTTCCACCGGCCCGTACTCGCTCGTCACCCAGCAGCCGCTGGGCGGCAAGGCGCAGTTCGGCGGCCAGCGCTTCGGGGAAATGGAAGTCTGGGCGCTCGAAGCCTACGGCGCCGCCTACACCCTGCAGGAAATGCTCACCGTCAAGTCTGACGACATCACGGGCCGCACCAAGGTCTATGAAAACATCGTCAAGGGCGATCACGTGATCGACGCGGGCATGCCCGAATCGTTCAACGTGCTGGTCAAGGAAATTCGATCCCTGTCCCTGGACATGGATCTGGAGCGTAAATAATGAAAGCGCTACTCGATCTCTTCAAGCAAGTCTCGCAAGACGAGCAGTTCGATGCCATCAAGATCGGCATCGCTTCGCCGGAAAAGATCCGCTCGTGGTCCTTTGGTGAAGTCCGCAAGCCCGAGACGATCAACTACCGCACGTTCAAGCCCGAGCGCGACGGTCTGTTCTGCGCCAAGATTTTTGGCCCGATCAAAGACTACGAGTGCTTGTGCGGCAAGTACAAGCGCCTGAAGCATCGTGGCGTCATCTGCGAGAAGTGCGGCGTCGAAGTCACGGTGGCCAAGGTGCGCCGCGAACGCATGGGCCACATCGAACTCGCCAGCCCGGTGGCGCACATTTGGTTCCTGAAGTCGCTGCCGTCGCGCCTGGGCATGGTGCTCGACATGACGCTGCGCGACATCGAGCGCGTGCTGTACTTTGAAGCCTGGTGCGTCATCGAGCCCGGCATGACGCCGCTCAAGCGCGGCCAGATCATGTCCGACGACGACTACCTGGCCAAGACCGAAGAATACGGCGACGACTTCCACGCCCTGATGGGTGCCGAAGCCGTGCGCGAGCTGCTGCGCACCATCGACATCGATACCGAAGTCGAAAAACTGCGCGGCGAACTCAAGGCCACCGGGTCGGACGCCAAGATCAAGAAGATTTCCAAGCGCCTGAAGGTGCTCGAAGGCTTCCAGAAGTCCGGCATCAAGCCCGACTGGATGATCATGGAAGTGCTGCCGGTGCTGCCGCCCGACCTGCGTCCGCTGGTGCCGCTGGACGGCGGGCGCTTTGCCACGTCCGACCTCAACGACCTGTACCGTCGCGTCATCAATCGCAACAACCGCCTCAAGCGTCTGCTCGAACTCAAGGCGCCGGACATCATCCTGCGCAACGAAAAGCGCATGCTGCAAGAAGCGGTCGATTCGCTGCTGGACAACGGTCGCCGTGGCAAGGCCATGACGGGCGCCAACAAGCGCCAGTTGAAGTCGCTGGCCGACATGATCAAGGGCAAGAGCGGGCGCTTCCGCCAGAACCTGCTGGGCAAGCGCGTGGACTACTCTGGCCGTTCGGTCATCGTGGTGGGCCCGCAGCTGCGTCTGCACCAGTGCGGCCTGCCCAAGCTGATGGCGCTCGAACTCTTCAAGCCCTTCATCTTCAACCGGCTTGAAATGATGGGCCTGGCCACCACCATCAAGGCGGCCAAGAAGCTGGTCGAAAGCCAGGAACCCGTGGTCTGGGACATTCTCGAAGAAGTCATTCGCGAACACCCGATCATGCTCAACCGCGCGCCGACGCTGCACCGCCTGGGTATCCAGGCCTTCGAGCCGCAACTGATCGAAGGCAAGGCCATCCAGCTGCACCCGCTGGTGTGCGCGGCCTTCAACGCCGACTTCGACGGCGACCAGATGGCCGTACACGTGCCGCTGTCGCTGGAAGCCCAGCTTGAAGCCCGCACGCTGATGCTCGCGTCCAACAACGTGCTGTTCCCGGCCAACGGCGAACCGGCCATCGTGCCGTCGCAGGATATCGTGCTGGGTCTGTACTATGCCTCGCGCGAACGCGTCAACGGCAAGGGCGAGGGCATGTTCCTGGCCGATCTGGCCGAGGTTCAGCGCGCCTACGACAACCACGAAGTCGAGCTGCAGACCCGCATCACCACCCGCATCCCCGAATACGTCATGGGCGAGGACGGTGAGTGGAAGCAGGAAATCCATCGCTACCAGACGACCGTGGGTCGCGCGCTGCTGTCCGAGATCCTGCCGCAAGGCCTGCCCTTCACCGTGCTCAACAAGTCGCTGAAGAAAAAAGAGATCTCCAAGCTCATCAATATGTCGTATCGTCGCTGCGGCCTGCGCGCCACGGTGATCTTCGCCGACAAGCTCATGCAGTCCGGCTATCGTCTGGCCACGCGTGCCGGGGTGTCGATCGCCATGGGCGACATGGTGGTGCCCGATGCCAAGCGCGACATCCTCGCGCAGGCGTCCAGCGAAGTGAAGGAAATCGACAAGCAGTATTCCTCCGGCCTGGTGACCGCCCAAGAACGCTACAACAATGTGGTGGACATCTGGGGCAAGGCCGGCGATCGCGTGGGCAAGGCCATGATGGAACAGCTCTCCACCGAGCCTGTCATCGACCGCCACGGCAAGGAAGTGCGCCAGGAGTCGTTCAACTCCATCTACATGATGGCCGATTCCGGCGCCCGGGGTTCCGCCGCCCAGATCCGCCAGCTGGCGGGCATGCGCGGCCTGATGGCCAAGCCGGACGGCTCCATTATCGAAACCCCCATCACGGCCAACTTCCGTGAAGGCCTGAACGTGTTGCAGTACTTCATCTCGACGCACGGCGCCCGCAAGGGTCTGGCCGACACCGCGCTGAAGACGGCAAACTCGGGTTACCTCACCCGCCGTCTGGTCGATGTGACGCAAGACCTGGTCATCACCGAAGACGATTGCGGCACCTCGCATGGCTACGTCATGAAGGCGT
Organism: Castellaniella caeni NBRC 101664; assembly: GCF_001592225.1. Lineage (GTDB taxonomy): Bacteria > Pseudomonadota > Gammaproteobacteria > Burkholderiales > Burkholderiaceae_B > Castellaniella > Castellaniella caeni. Next base: position 10,307 of record NZ_BCWN01000033.1, read on the forward strand.
TGCTCGAAGGCGGTGAAGTCGTCGAAGCCTTGCGCGACCGCGTGCTGGGCCGCGTGGCGGCGGTGGACATCGTCAACCCCGAGACGCAAGAGACGGCCATCCCGGCGGGCACGCTGCTCGACGAGAACAAGGTCGAACTCATCGACGAACTGGGCGTGGACGAAGTCAAGATTCGCACGCCGCTGACCTGCGAAACGCGTCACGGTCTGTGCGCCAAGTGCTATGGCCGCGACCTGGGCCGTGGCTCGCTCGTCAACAAGGGTGAAGCGGTTGGCGTGATCGCCGCCCAGTCCATCGGCGAGCCGGGCACGCAGCTGACCATGCGGACCTTCCACATCGGTGGCGCGGCTTCGCGTTCGGCGCTGGCCAGCTCCATCGAAACGAAGTCGGCTGGTTCGGTGGGCTTTGCCATTGGCCTGCGCTATCTCACCAATGGCAAGGGCGACCGCATCGCAGTGTCGCGTTCGGGCGAAATCGTGGTCTACGACGACAACCGTCGCGAGCGCGAACGCCACAAGGTGCCGTACGGTGCCACCATCCTGGTGGGCGACGGCGACACCATCAAGGCGGGCACCAAGCTGGCCACCTGGGATCCGCTCACGCGCCCCATCGTGTCCGAATACACCGGCGCCATCCGCTTCGCCAACATCGAAGAAGGCGTCACGGTGGCCAAGCAGGTGGACGAGATCACGGGTCTGTCCACTCTGGTGGTGATCACGCCCAAGACGCGCAGCACCAAGGGCGCGGCGCGTCCGCAGATCCTGCTGCTCGACGAGCAGGGCCAGGAAATCAAGGTGGCGGGCACCGACCACGCGGTGGCGATTTCGCTGCCGGTGGGCGCGCTCATCACGGTGCGCGACGGCCAGGCCGTCAGCGTGGGCGACTTCCTCGCGCGGATTCCGCAAGAATCGCAAAAGACGCGTGACATCACCGGCGGTCTGCCGCGCGTGGCCGAACTCTTCGAAGCCCGCTCGCCCAAGGATGCCGGCGTGCTGGCCGAGGTCACGGGCACCGTGTCCTTCGGCAAGGACACCAAGGGCAAGCAGCGTCTGGTCATCACCGACATGGACGGCGTGGCGCACGAGTTCCTGATTTCGAAAGAAAAGCAGGTGCTGGTGCACGACGGCCAGGTGGTCAACAAGGGCGAACTCGTGGTCGATGGCCCCGCCGATCCGCACGACATCCTGCGCCTGCAGGGCATCGAGGCGCTGGCGTCGTACATCGTCAACGAGGTGCAGGACGTCTACCGTCTGCAGGGCGTGAAGATCAATGACAAGCACATCGAAGTGATCGTGCGTCAGATGCTGCGCCGTGTGAACATCAGCAATTCGGGCGACACCGAGTTCATCACGGGTGAACAGGTCGAGCGCTCCGAGCTGCTGAACGCCAACGATCGCATGGAAGCCGAAGGCAAGATCCCGGCCACGTACGACAACGTGCTGCTGGGGATCACCAAGGCGTCTCTGTCCACCGATTCGTTCATTTCGGCGGCGTCCTTCCAGGAAACCACCCGCGTGCTCACCGAGGCTGCCATCATGGGCAAGCGCGACGAGCTGCGTGGCCTGAAGGAAAACGTCATCGTGGGCCGCCTGATCCCGGCCGGCACCGGGATGGCGTACCACATCGCGCGTCACGAGAAGGAAATCTTCGAGGCCGCCGAGCGCGCCGCCGCCCGCGAGCTGGCCAACCCGTTTGGCGATTCTTCCGAAGTGGCCCACGTGGGCAGCGACGATGGCGAGGCCGATGCGGCTTCAGCCGCCGATTCGGACATGCCGACTGAAGAATAAGCTGCTGACGCAGTGCGCCGACCAAGCCGCCCCAGGTTCGCCCGGGGCGGCTTTTTTGAGCCGTGTTCAGCATGAGCACGCGTCGGCGAACGCAAGTTTCGCCGCTGCTGGTCAATGATGGCCTGCTTGGGCAGGGAACCCCGGCCTGCGCATGCGACGTGATATTTGATACTCTAGATTTTTTGCATCTTGGCCATCTTTCTGCCGTGACTCAACGCTATGCCGTGATCGGCAACCCCATTGCCCAATCCAGATCGCCTGAAATCCATGCCGCTTTCGCGCGGCAGTTTGGTCACGATCTCAGCTACGAGCGCCTGCTCGCCAGCCCCGAGACCTTTACCGAAACGGTGCGTGGATTCGTCGCGGCGGGTGGGCGCGGCATGAACGTCACCGCACCTTTCAAGTTGCAGGCCTATGCGCTGGCCGACACGCTGACCGAGCGGGCGCGCGCCGCCCAGGCCGTCAACACGCTGCGCTTTGGCTCGGACGGCATTCTGGGTGACAACACCGATGGCGTGGGCCTGGTCAACGACATCCAGCAGCACCTGGGGTTTGCCTTGGCGGGCAAACGGGTGCTGGTGATCGGCGCGGGCGGTGCGGTGCGCGGCATTCTGCTGCCCATTTTGCAGGCTGGCCCGGCTCGCGTGCTGTTGATCAACCGCACGGTCAGCAAGGCGCAGGCACTGGTGCACGCGTTTGGTGAGTTGAGCCGCGTCGTCCCGGGCGAGAAACTGTCTCGGGCCGCGGTTGGCAATGGTTCAGCCGTGCTTCAGGCGGGGCCGCTGGATGCCGCTGCCGGGCAGTGCTTCGATGTCGTGCTGCAGGCGACGTCGGCCGGGCTCAAGGGGCAGGGGGCGCCCCTGGCCGATTTCCGGCTTGGTGCGGACAGCCTGGCCTACGACCTGGCGTATGCCGCCGAGCCGACGTTCTTCATGCGTCAGGCCATGGCGCGCGGCGCTGCGCGGGTGGCCGATGGCCTGGGCATGCTGGTGGGGCAGGCCGCCGAATCGTACCGCCTATGGTGGGGGGTGTCGCCCGACGTGCGCCCCGTCCTGGCGCAGCTCGAAGCGGCACGCTAGACTTTTTGGCGTCAGGCGTCAGGCGTCAGGCGTCAGGCGTCAGGCGTCAGGCGTCAGGCGTCAGGCGTCAGGCGCCGGGTTGCTGCGCCAGCGACACCGCCGCGCGCAGCGCCAGCAGGTAGCTGTCAGCGCCAAAGCCGCAGATCTGCCCGTGCACGATGGGGGCCAGCACCGATTCGTGGCGGAAGGCTTCGCGCGCGTGGATGTTGGACATGTGTACCTCGACAACGGGGACGGTCAGGATGGCGAGCGCGTCGCGGATGCCGTAGCTGTAGTGTGTCCAGGCCCCCGCATTGATGAGCACAGCGTCGGTGCCGTCGCTGTGCGCCTGGTGGATGCGTTCGACCAGCACGCCTTCGTGGTTGCTTTGGAAGCAGCTGACATGGGCCCCCAGCTGCTGGCCCAGCGCCTGCAGCTGGGCATCGATCTGGGCCAGCGTGACGGAACCGTACTGGGCCGGGTCACGCTGTCCGAACATATTGAGATTGATGCCGTGAAGCGCAAGAATGTTCATCGGGGAAACCTTCTTTGAAAGAAGCCTGAAAGAAGCAGGAAGCCTGAAAGAAGCTTTTATATTAGCCGAGGCGTCACCCCCTTCGACGGCACCCTTGAAAAGGCACCGCTTGATGCGATCGAGGCGCCGAACCCGGCGGCGAAAGGCCGTGTCAGCCTGCCATGCTTGCTACTTTCAAGTTTTGCATGATAAACTCACGAGCTTACCGGTTAGAAGCGGTAGAATTCAGTATGCGCTGAATCTTATCGTTTAGGTAAACCATCGGGCCCGCGTTGCAGCGGCCCGATTCTCGTGCAAGACCCGCTCTTTTACGTCCATTCGTTTCAGGCGAGTTTTGTACACCTGAACATCGACGTAAACGTACGCAAGTACAAAGGATGCGTAAAAGGTCATGCCTACCATTGCTCAGCTGCTGCGCAAACCGCGCCAAGTCAGTCGCGAGAACAGCAAGAGCCCGGCGCTGGAAAACTGCCCCCAGCGACGCGGCGTCTGCACCCGTGTCTACACCACCACCCCGAAAAAGCCGAACTCCGCGCTGCGTAAGGTTGCCAAAGTGCGCCTCACCAACGGCTTCGAAGTCATTTCGTACATCGGCGGTGAAGGCCACAACCTCCAGGAACACTCCGTGGTTCTGGTGCGTGGTGGTCGTGTCAAAGACTTGCCGGGTGTGCGCTATCACATCGTTCGCGGTTCCCTCGACCTGCAAGGCGTCAAGGATCGCAAGCAAGCTCGTTCCAAGTACGGTGCCAAGCGTCCGAAGAAATAATCGGCTGCCGCATCGCTGTACCCCGGTTGTATCCACAACCCAATACGTGCAGCCAAGGCCGTCCGGCTTTGGCAGGTAAGTGGCTCTCCTGAATGGAAGCCGCGGTTGCCCAGGCAACCCAACTGAATCGTCACAAGGAAATCAAAATGCCTCGTCGTCGCGAAGTACCCAAACGCGAAATTCTTCCTGATCCCAAGTTCGGCAGTGTCGAGCTGGCCAAATTCATGAACGTCGTCATGCTGTCCGGCAAAAAGGCCGTGGCGGAACGCATCGTGTACGGCGCTTTGGACCAGATCCAGGCCAAGACGGGTAAGGAACCCATCGAAGTCTTCAACGTCGCCATCAACAACATCAAGCCCGTGGTCGAGGTCAAATCCCGCCGCGTGGGTGGTGCCAACTACCAGGTGCCGGTCGAAGTGCGCCCCGTGCGCCGCCTGGCCCTGGCCATGCGCTGGCTGCGTGAAGCCGCCAAGAAGCGCGGCGAGAAGTCGATGGATCTTCGCCTCGCCGGTGAACTCATGGACGCCGCCGAAGGCCGCGGCGGTGCCATGAAGAAGCGCGAAGACACCCATAAGATGGCAGAAGCCAACAAGGCCTTCAGCCACTTCCGCTGGTAATTCCAGTCGGTCATTCACTAGGACTTTTCAACATGGCCCGCAAAACCCCTATCCAGCGCTATCGCAACATCGGTATTTCCGCGCACATCGATGCCGGCAAGACCACGACGACCGAGCGCATCCTGTTCTACACCGGAGTCAATCACAAGATTGGCGAAACCCACGAGGGTTCCGCCACGATGGACTGGATGGAACAGGAACAGGAACGCGGCATCACCATCACGTCGGCTGCCACCACGGCATTCTGGCGCGGGATGGAACACCAGTACGACGAACACCGCATCAACATCATCGACACCCCGGGACACGTGGACTTCACCATTGAAGTCGAACGTTCCATGCGCGTGCTCGACGGTGCCTGCATGGTGTATTGCGCCGTGGGTGGTGTGCAGCCCCAGTCGGAAACCGTGTGGCGTCAGGCCAACAAGTACGGGGTGCCCCGTCTGGCCTTCGTCAACAAGATGGACCGCACGGGCGCCAACTTCTTCAAAGTCTACGAACAGATGAAGTTGCGCCTGAAGGCTCACCCTGTGCCCATCGTCATCCCCATCGGGGCCGAAGACACCTTCCAGGGTGTGGTCGATCTCACCAAGATGAAAGCCATCATCTGGGATGAAGCCTCGCAGGGCACGAAGTTCGAGTACAAGGAAATCCCCGCCGAGTTGCTTGAAGACGCCAAGAAGTGGCGCGAGAACCTGGTCGAGTCGGCTGCCGAAGCCAACGAAGACCTGATGAACAAGTACCTCGAATCCGGCGACCTCACCGAACAGGAAATCGACAAGGGCATCCGCATCCGTACCATCGCTGGCGAAATCCAGCCGATGCTGTGCGGCACGGCCTTCAAGAATAAGGGCGTGCAGCGCATGCTCGACGCCGTCATCGACTACCTGCCTTCTCCGGTGGACATCCCCCCGGTCAAGGGCACCGACGACGAAGGCAACGAAATCAGCCGCAAGGCCGACGACAGCGAAAAACTGTCGGCCCTGGCTTTCAAGCTGATGACCGACCCGTTCGTGGGCCAGCTCACCTTCATTCGCGTGTACTCGGGCGTGCTCAAGTCGGGCGACACGGTCTACAACCCCATCAAGGGCAAGAAAGAACGTATCGGCCGCATTCTGCAGATGCACGCCAACAACCGCGCCGAAATCAAGGAAGTGGTTGCCGGTGACATCGCCGCCGTCGTGGGCCTGAAAGAAGTCACCACGGGTGAAACCCTGTGCGACGTGGGCGACCACGTGCTGCTCGAAAAGATGGAATTCCCCGAGCCCGTGATTTCGCAGGCCGTCGAACCCAAGTCCAAGGCCGACCAGGAAAAGATGGGCATCGCCCTGTCGCGCCTGGCCGCTGAAGACCCCTCATTCCGCGTGCACAGCGACGAAGAATCCGGCCAGACCATCATCTCCGGCATGGGCGAACTGCACCTCGAAGTGCTGGTTGATCGCATGCGCCGTGAATTCGGCGTCGAAGCCAACGTGGGCAAGCCCCAGGTGGCCTACCGCGAAACCATCCGCAAGACCTGCGACGAAGTCGAAGGCAAGTTCGTCAAGCAGTCGGGCGGTCGCGGCCAGTACGGTCACGTCGTGCTCAAGCTCGAACCGCTGGAACCCGGTGGTGGCTACGAATTCGTCGATGCCATCAAGGGTGGCGTGGTGCCGCGCGAGTTCATCCCGGCCGTTGACAAGGGCATCCGCGAAACCCTGCCTGCGGGCGTGGTGGCCGGCTACCCGGTCGTGGACGTCAAGGTCACGCTGTTCTTCGGTTCGTACCACGACGTGGACTCGAACGAAAACGCCTTCAAGATGGCCGGCTCCATGGCCTTCAAGGAAGGGATGCGCAAGGCCAGCCCGGTGCTGCTCGAACCCATGATGCACGTGGAAGTCGAGACGCCCGAAGACTACGCCGGTACTGTGATGGGCGACCTGTCGTCCCGTCGCGGCATGGTGCAGGGCATGGATGACATCCCGGGCGGTGGCAAGATCATCAAGGCCGAAGTCCCCTTGGCCGAGATGTTCGGGTATTCGACCAGCCTGCGTTCGCAGACGCAAGGTCGTGCCACCTACACGATGGAATTCAAGCATTACGCCGAGGCCCCGCGCAACGTGGCCGACGAAGTCATCGCCGCTCGCGGCAAATAATCATCGGGCCCGGCCGCAAGGCCGGGCCAAACCTTCTTTTATTTCCTAGGAAATTACAGGAATCA
>NZ_BCWN01000034.1 GCF_001592225.1 Castellaniella caeni NBRC 101664
TGTTCATCAGGGAAGTTAAGCAGGATTAGGGGGAACTCTTATTTGTCATTTTGCTATGAGGCACTGCTTGGTGCCACCGGTGGTTTGGTGATATTTGGGCATAGTTTAAATAAAGACTACGATGGGCATGTGTTGGAAGCTATTATAAATAGTGGTGTGTCAAATATTTATATTGGAGTTTATTCTGACCTTAAAAAACATGAAAAATGTGGCCTTGCTCATCAGATGATGTCCTATTTAAATAAGTCTGATGCGAAAATTGAATTCTTTGAATCAGCAAGTCACCCGCTCGGAAACCTCTAAATAAGCCGGCGGAGGTTTTTGTGTGCTATGAGGGGGGGCGCCGTCATCGATTAGACGCTGGCGGATGCCGTCAAGCCTTTGACGAGCGAAGGGTGCTGTCGTTTCCTGCGGGGTGACGACGATGCGCGCTAATAGCCTCTCGTGGCTCACCGATGACATTCGTCAGTTTGGGGACGTCCAAGGAGGACATTATTGCTCGTCAGTTAATGCCGAACCTGGTGAGGGCGTAAGCTTCCCCCATCTCGCCTTATCACGGAATTTTCTAAGGTGGCATGGCCAAGATGGGAACGCAGTTGTCCGGGCTTGTGTGAGAGAAAGGCCGCTCCTCACTGCAAGATCCATGCCTATGCTTGGCCATGTGGGGACGAATCGGGTTTGTTCTGAAGATTGCTGACAGGTGAGGACCCGTACACTATTTCTCTCTCCCGGCTTTGAGGTCGACACCGCAGGTGCGTTTCAGCTTGGCCGGCTGTCCTGTGTCCGTTGCCCGCGCGTAGCGCAAGATAAGAGGGTTTCATGAAAGATGTTTCGGTTCATCCTGCGATCGTGCCTGGGCGCGTGATATGGATTACGGGCCTGTCCGGGGCCGGAAAGTCCACACTTGCTCAAGAGCTCGTGGCGCGACTCAGGAAGGATGGTTTGTCAGTCGTGCTGCTGGATGGTGATGAACTGAGGGATGTCTTTGGGCATTCGGCGTTTGATGGCGCTAAGCTGGATCGTGCGGGTCGCCTTGGGTTGGCTTTGCAATACGGGAAACTATGCCGTTTGTTGGCGTTGCAAGGGCAGATTGTTGTAATCGCTACGATTTCCATGTTTCACGAGGTCTATGCGTGGAATCGGAAGAACATTCCAGGGTACTTTGAGGTCTATCTGAGATCAACAATAGAGGCCTTGATAAAGCGTGATCCGAAGGGGATATATCGTCGTTTTGGTATGGGAGAGATTCAATCTGTAGCAGGCCTGGATCTTCCCGTGGATGATCCTGTCAATCCAGATGTCGAGATTGTTTCTGATCTGAATGAAGAACCAGCGCTTCTCGGGGAAATGCTGGCTAAGAAAATTGATTTAATGAGGAATGCATAATGCAGGGCGTGCCGCGTCAAGGTGATTTCACAGGGCTTGCTGGTGATTATTCTCAGTACAGGCCAGATTATTGTCCTTCAATACTGAATGGGCTCTTTGGTTTGTTGAAGAAAAGGCCTGCAGACGTTGATTTTGTGGATGTCGGAGCGGGTACGGGTATCTGGACCCGGATGGTTCAGGCGGCTGGTGTCAAGTCTGCGGTGGCGGTTGAGCCTAACGCCGATATGAGAGCGGCGGGGATGGCTGATAGTGCGTCTCTTGCTGTTGCCTGGCTTCCGGGTAGCGCTGAAAAAACAGGCTTAGGTGATCAGGTCGCTGATTGGGTAACGATGGCTTCCAGCTTCCATTGGGCGGATTTTGAATCATCAACTCGCGAGTTTCACCGCATATTGCGTCCAGAGGGCAGGTTTACTGCGCTCTGGAATCCTCGTTTGATTGAGTTGAATCCATTGTTGATGGAGATAGAAGAGCATCTTTCACTCTATAAAAAGAATATTAAACGAGTGTCTTCTGGGAGATCTGGGATAACGGACAGGTTGACAGAAATGTTGTGGGGGTCTACGTACTTTGATGATGTGGTTTATCTGGAAGGTCGACATGTAATTCAGATGTCTCCAGAGCGTTATGTCGGTGCTTGGCGCTCTGTTAATGATCTACAGGCTCAATTAGGAAGTGATAATTTCAGCAAATTCCTTCGGTTTGTTGAAAGTAAGGTAGCGAGTTTGCCGTTTGTTGAGGCAACTTACCTGACTCGGGCTTGGTCCGCAAGGCGCAAGGGCTAGCATTCAATGGCTTTATCCTTTTCTACGAAGGCGGGCACCTTGGCTGCTTTGGACGGTCAGTTGAACTCTGCCAGGCTGCCTCTGGGGGTTTCTTTTACCTTAGTAGCGTGGGACGATGGCCGAGATGCGCAGCTGGCCCTGGTTTCTCGGGTGCTTGGGGCCGGGCCGTGGATTGTCCGTTCCAGCTGTGCGCTTGAAGATAGTATGACCGCATCAAATGCAGGTGCATTTCTGTCTGTGCTGGATGTAAATCGGGATCAGTTGCCTGGCGCGATTGATCGGGTCTTTCAATCGTACGGTCAACACCTTCCAGAAGATGAAGTCCTTATTCAGCCCATGCTCAATAGGGTCTTGCGTGCGGGCGTCGCTTTTTCGCACGATCCCAATACATGTGCCCCCTATCGCGTCATTAATTGGTCGGAGGGTAGGGATACGGCCGCGGTGACTGGAGGATTGAGTGGACATGTATGGCAGCAAGCGGCCCTGACTGAGCAAGTGGCTCCACCGGCGATTGCTCCTGTTATTGAGCTGCTCAATGAGTTGCTACTGCTTTTTGGGGGCGTGCCAGTTGATTGTGAGTTTGCTTTTACACAAGAGGGTGAACATGAGGTTCTGTGGCTATTGCAAGCGCGGCCGCTAATTCTATCGGGTCCAGTCGAGTCTCCTGAACAACAGGCAAGTCGCCTGATGGCTATTCGCCAGAAAATCGAGCACGCAATGATGCCGCATCCGTTTTTGATGGGACGGCGAGCCGTTTATGGCATTATGCCAGATTGGAATCCCGCAGAAATTGTTGGTATCCGCCCCAAGCCACTGGCCTTGTCCTTGTATCGAAATCTGGTGACGGATTCCATTTGGGCCTATCAACGCCACAATTATGGCTATAGAAATTTACGCAGTTTTCCGTTGATGCCGCATTTTTTTGGGCTGCCTTATGTTGATGTTCGATTGTCATTCAATTCTTTTATTCCGGAAGATTTGGATGAAGGCTTAGCTGGGCGCCTGGTTGATTATTATATTGATACATTGTTGGCGGAACCTGCCTTGCATGACAAGGTTGAATTCGATGTTGTCTTTTCCTGCTATACACTTGATTTGCCCCAGCGTCTTGACCGTCTTCTGCAGGCAGGATTTTCCAGCCATGAATGCAATCAATTGACGCAAAGCTTACGTAGACTCACCAATCGTATTGTTCATCCCAAGGAAGGCCTGTGGCGAGGGGATGCTGAGAAACTGGCCGTGCTTGATGCGCGGCGTGAGGCCTTGCAGGCTTCTTCGCTGGATTCCATCGGGCGTATATATTGGCTGTTGGAAGATGCCAAGCGCTATGGAACTTTGCCATTTGCTGGCTTGGCACGAGCAGGGTTCATCGCAGTTCAGATGTTGAAGTCGTTGGTTTCTGTTGGGGTATTTTCTCAGTCGGATTATGATGGTTTTGTCGGCGGGGTATCTACGGTTAGTGGTCAACTGGCTCGCGATAGAGCCAGTTTGGACCGTGTGACGTTCTTAGGTCGCTACGGGCATTTGCGGCCCGGCACATATGATGTGTTGTCATTGCGCTACGATGAAGCGCCCGATCTCTACTTTGATTGGACGCAAAAGCCTTTGCCGCCAGACCCTATCAGGCCGTTTTCCTTGACCTTGCCGCAGATGCGTGAGGTGGTTGGCTTGTTACGTGAGCATGGCCTACATCCAGACCCTGTCGGTTTGTTTGACTTCATGCAGGCAGGCATCGAACTGCGAGAACTGGCTAAATTCAAATTCACTCGAAACCTGTCAGACGCCTTGGCCTTGATGGTTGAATTTGGCGACCGGTATGGGGTTAACAGAGAAGATCTGGCTTACTGTGATCTTTCTGTGTTTCAAGAGTTGTACGCAGCTGCAGCCGACCCAATGGATTTACTACAACGCAGCATAGCGCAAGGCAAGGCGCGTTATGCAGACACGCTCAAATTATCTTTGCCGCCTTTGATTGCAAGGCCAGATGATATTTTGGCGTTCGAGTGGCCCGAATCAGCGCCCAACTTTATTACGCAGAAGCAGGTGCTGGCGCGGGTAGCTGATTGTACGGATCGGCATGCTCTGGCAGGCGCCGTCGTCTGTATTCCCAATGCAGATCCTGGCTTCGATTGGCTGTTTTCTTACCCAATTGCGGGGCTGGTGACGGCCTGGGGAGGGGCTAATTCGCATATGTCCATTCGGGCGGGAGAGCTTGGCCTGCCTGCCGTGATTGGCGCTGGAGAGATTTTGTATAAGCGTTGGTCGGGTGCCCGCCGCCTGCATATCGACTGCGCAGGCCGCCGTGTTGATGTGGTGGCTTGAGAGGTTCTATCGTGAAATTGACTGCTGTCAGCCAACGCGTAGATGTCTACCCTGGCCGCCAGGAAACGCGTGATGCACTGGATCGTTTGTTGACAGAGTTCCTATTGCAGGCCTCTTTATTGTCTGTGCCAGTGCCCAGCAGCTTAGGAGAAAGGCTGGGCGAGTGGTTGGATAGAATCCGGCCGGAGATGATCGTTCTGTCGGGCGGCAATGATCTTGGAGAAGACCCGCAGCGCGATGCTGTTGAGTGGGTGTTGCTAGAGCATGCATACATGCATGCAGTGCCTGTTCTGGGCATTTGTCGTGGTATGCAGATGATGGCACATTTTGCCGGGGTAGCATTACGCCCTGTAGTGGGCCATATCCGGACCCGACATCTGGTGCACGGAAAGATCTGTGCAGAAGTGAATAGCTATCACGCGTATTCCCTACAAGCTTGTCCCAATGGTTATGAAGTGCTAGCTCGAAGCATAGATGGTGAAATTGAGGCGATACGACATCGAGTCTTGCCCTGGGAGGGCTGGATGTGGCACCCCGAGCGTGAGCAGCCTTTTGTTGCTAGGGATGTTGAAAGGCTAATAGCCCTGACAGGCTTGCAGAGCCTGTGAGGATATGGCCAATATTTATTACTAATTCTTAATTGAGTGTGTTGATGCAAACGAAGGCGATCATACTGGCGGCAGGCCGAGGCAGCCGCATGGGCACGATGACTGACGAACAGCCTAAGTGTTTTGTGAAGTTGCACGGGCATAGGCTACTAGATTGGCAGCTGATGGCATTGCGTGCGGCCGGTATTCGAGATATTGCGATTGTCCGAGGTTATTGTGGGCATCTGTTCACTGAGGAGGTCCATTATTTTGAAAATCAGCGTTGGCAGCAGACGAATATGATTCGTAGCCTGGAGTCTGCTGCTCAGTGGTTGGCTGAAGGTAATTGCATTGTCAGTTATAGCGATATCTTCTATTCGGCAGACACGGTTCGACGACTAGCCGCCAGTAGTGAGTTGATTGCCCTGTCGTATGACCCTGATTGGCTGGCCGTCTGGGGGCGCCGTTTTGCGAACCCACTGCTGGATGCAGAAACATTTCGGCGTGGCGCAGATGGGCTGTTGCTGGAAATCGGCCAGCGCAGTCAATCGGCAGATACCATCGAGGGGCAGTACATGGGTTTGCTTCGGCTGACCCCTGGGGGGTGGTATGACATGGTAGCGCTGTTGAAGCAGTTGAGCCCCGTCGAAGTTGACCGCCTGGACATGACGTCGTTGTTAAGTCGGGGGTTAACCGCTGGTTGGCGAATTCAGACTGTGCCAGTCAGCGGTGCTTGGGGTGAAGTGGATTCGAGCAGTGATCTTGCTGCGTACTCAGAGGTGAGCTTTGATGACATTGGCCATTAACGATCTCAAGCGTCATAACCAGCCTCTTGAAACTGCCTTGCAGGCAGCGATGGCTCGTGTGCTGGATCGGGGTTATTACATATTGGGGCCTGAGTGTACGGCCTTTGAGCATGAATTTTCCTCTTTTCTTGGCACTTCATGGGCAGTCGGGGTGGGTAATGGGACCGATGCACTCGAGCTTGCGCTCAGAGCATTGGGGGTTCAATCGGGTAATTATGTAGCGACGGTGGCTAATGCTGGCATGTATGCAGGCACTGCTATTCGCGCGGTTGGGGCAGTTCCTTGCTATGTCGATGTTTTGCCAGGTTCTTTGTTAATAGATCCAAGTGCTTTGTCTCGCGTCTTGGACTCGTCACAGGTACGAGCCTTGGTTGTGACCCATTTGTATGGACGCATGGTGGATATGGCGGCCATACTCGAAGTGACGCGGGCGTATGGGGTGCCTGTAATCGAGGACTGCGCCCAGGCGCATGGGGCCAGTCGATTGGGGCGGCGTGCGGGCAGTTGGGGCGACTTGGCCACCTTTAGTTTTTACCCAACTAAGAACCTTGGGGCGCTGGGTGATGGCGGTATGGTGGTGGGGGGGGATGAATCCTTACATGCCCGGTTGTTGAGCCTGCGCCAGTATGGTTGGGTTGCCAAGTATAAAAGTGATTATCGGGGGGGGCGCAACAGCCGCTTGGATGAGATCCAGGCGGCTGTCTTGCGGGCCAAGTTGCCGTTTTTGGATGGTTGGAATGCGCGACGGCGTCAGATCGTGCGCCGCTACCGTGCCGAGTTGGATGGTTTGGGTTGGGGGTTACCTCCTTATCCGGATGAGGCTGATGTTGTACATCTGTGCGTGTTGGAAGTTGAGCGTCGGGCTGCTGTGCAGGCCGCTCTGGTTGATCAAGGCGTCGGCTGCGATGTGCATTACCCAATCCCCGACCATCGGCAATTGGCATACACCGATGGTGTGAATATAACTTTGCCCGTGACGGAAGCGGCTTGCACCAGGGTTTTGACGCTTCCTTGCTTTCCCGAGATGCTTGATGCTGAAGTAGATCTAGTCGTTCAGGCATGCAGTCGCGCCGTACAGTCGTTGCGGGGAAAATTATGAGTTATTTTGTTCACCCGTTGGGAGTGTGCGAAAGCACCTTGGTAGGTGCGGGGACGCGAATCTGGGCGTTTGCTCATGTGCTTCCGAAGGCGCAGATTGGGGTTGACTGCAATATTTGCGACCACGTGTTTATTGAAAACGATGTCGTGTTGGGTGATCGTGTCACGGTGAAGTGTGGGGTGCAGTTGTGGGATGGTATTCGCCTGGGGCACGATGTCTTTGTCGGGCCCAATGCCACCTTCACTAATGATCGGTTTCCTCGTAGTAAGCAGTATCCACAGGTGTTTTTGCCGACGATAGTTGAAACAGGGGCTTCCATTGGTGCCAATGCAACGATCTTGCCTGGCCTGACTGTGGGGCAGCATGCCATGGTCGGGGCAGGGGCCGTGGTCACTCGATCGGTACCCCCCTATGCTATTGTGACGGGCAATCCCGCCAGAATTGTAGGTTATGTCACATCTGAGCAGGCTCATCAAGAACAAACCAGTCAATTGCTTGATAAGTCTCAGTTCGATACTCAGGCAACACGTTCGCAGGTGTCAGGCGTTTTTCTGAAAGAGTTTCCTTGCTTTCAGGACATGCGTGGCAGCTTGACTGTTGGGCATTTTGGGCAAGAAGTGCCTTTTGTTCCCAAGCGGTATTTTATGGTGTTTGACGTGCCCAGCAAGGATGTACGTGGCGAACATGCGCATCGTGTATGTGAGCAATTTCTGGTTTGTGTGCGCGGTAGTTTGCGAGTAGTGGTGGACGATGGCCATGCGCGTCAAGAGTTCGAGTTAAGCCACAGCCGTCAGGGGCTGTTCCTGCCCGCTATGGTCTGGGCCAGTCAGTATGCTTATACGCAAGACGCGGTGCTACTTGTCTTTGCTTCTCATGGTTATGATGCTGATGACTATATCCGTAGCTACCATGATTTTATAACCTTGGTCCGAGCGAAAGCTCCGGTGGCATGATGCGTTCGGTGATCTGCTATTTTCATCATGTTTCTCATGTGCTTAACCTGGGGAGCATTCCGGATTTACTGAAAGTCCGTGGTTGGCAGGTACGCTGTTTTTGTGCTTTTTCGGCAGATGTCTATCCATTGGCGCGTGCCCCCGGTATTGAATATCGGTTTGACGTGCCGTTGAGTTTGCTGGAGAGCCAGGAAGCAGATTTGTATCTCACCCCTCTGGTTGGTCAGGCCACCTGCTTTCCAAAGCGGGCGCTACGCGTCCACTTTTTAGTGTCATTAGTGAGCCTGGAAGGGGTCTACGATGCAAGCATGTTTGATCACTATGATGCCATTGCCTGTGCAGGTAGAAACCATATAGAAGAATTTCTTGCGCTGGGTAAAGCGCGTGGTTGGCAAGGCAAGGTGCTGATGTCTGTAGGCTATCCAAAGTTGGATGGCCAGAGAAAGTTGCTTGGATATGCGCATAGCGCATTACCGAATGACCCTGTGACGGTGGTCTTTGCCCCTACGCATGCTTATTACGCCAACAGCCAATTTTCTGTACTTGGACAGTACGGTGAACCTATTGTCGAGGCCCTGATAACAGCGGGCATCAAGGTGGTTTTTAGGCCGCATATGGAGTCTTGGCGGGACCAAGATAGGCCTGTGGTCGAGCGTATTGTGTCGCGCTTTAATAAGCATGACTTGTTTTCTTTAGACCGATCGGCAAATTACCACCAGTCCTATGCTAAAAGCCATTTGATGTTGACCGATATATCTGGTACTGGCTTTACCTATGCTTTTGCATTTTCCAAACCTGCTTTGTTTTTTGCTCCGGACTTGGATTCTGAAGCAGGGAAAGTTGGTATTCAATTTGAGTGTCGTGAAAATATCGGTTTGGTCATTCGGAATCTGAGCGAACTGGTGGAAAGGGTCCGCCTGGTTATGTTGCATATGGCGTTTGTGCGGCAGCAGGTGGCTGATTTTCGGGATTGGTTGATATTTAATCCTGAAAGCAGCGAGAATTATTTTGCGTCCAATATAGAAGCTCTATTTTCTGAGCGAATGCCCGCTGATTGGGTGAGGATGTGAGTTTTGAGGCTTGTATGTCACAGTATTCTGCGGTTGATGTGACTGTTGCAGTCATGTCCTATAACAATAGCCACTTCATTGGTGAAACGATTGAGTCGGTTTTGTCTCAAGAGGACGTATCCTTTGAGTTGTTGGTTTTTGATGATTGTTCTACGGATCACACGATATCGGTTCTCGAACAGTACGTAGAGGATGCCCGCTACTCATTTCGTCAGAACTCGAAAAACTTGGGTATGACCGGCAATTACAACCGCTGCGTAGACGCAGGCAGCGGCAAGTATGTGGTCGTGCTAGGGTCAGACGACATCATGTATCCAGGCCACTTGAAAGCGCTATATTCGGCCCTGGAACTACACCCAGAATCCGCATTGGCCTACGTGCAATGCAACTGGATCGATGAAAAAGGGCAGTTGATTTGCTTTGCAGATCACCCAGGCCATCGGCCGCATGCTTATTTTGGACATCGCAATGAGATTGCCGATCTGTTGACTTACGACAATTACATTACTCCGTCGGCCGTGATGCTACGTCGTTGCGCATTAGATACGATACGCCGGCCAGATGGCCTGGTTCATGCGCCCGATCTGCTGGCGGGTGATTGGGAGCTCTGGACTCGGATTGCCCGCTCTTTCCCTGATTTTGTATTCTTGCGCCAAGCGACAATCGGGTATCGGATTCATGATGGTCAGGTGTCCAAGAGCTTTTATGGGTCGGATCGTCCGCTGGCCGAGCATACGATCATCCTTGAGAACAATCTGGCCGACCCGGTGGGGCGCGCCCAACTGATGTGCGCTGCTGATTCTGTTTGGGCGCTTTACCAGCAACGCTTTAATGGCTACGGTGCTGATGTGCAGAAAAAATATCAAAAACAGCACGATGATATCCATAAAGCCCTATTTTCTGTAAGCTCCGATGCGGATGATGTGTACTTCTTCTCAGTCATCCTGACCACCTACAATCGCGAAAATTTGTTGGTCGATGCATTGGCCAGTCTTGGTGCCCAGCAATTTACAGATTTTGAAGTCATTCTGGTCAATGACTGTGGCAGACCAGTAGAGCATGTGCTGGGCAGCTATCCATTTCCGCTCACCTATCTGCGGCAGGGCAGCAATCAAGGGCTGTCGGCTGCGCGTAATGCGGGTCTGAAACTGGCTCGTGGTCGTTATGTGGCTTACCTGGATGATGACGATATCTACCTGCCAGATCATTTGCAGCGCCTGTCAGAAGCCTTGCTGCAGCATCCTGATTCGGTGGCCTATACCAATGTAGTCTATGTTCAGGAAAAAATTGAAGAGGGCAGGCGGATCGAAGTGAGTCGCTCGTTTCCGACAGCGCATGATGCATTCGATCGCGATGGGCTCTTTGTCAGTAACTATATACCCGTCAATACCTGGGTGCATCCGCGACGGGCGGTGGATGTTATTGGTGGGTTTGACACGACATTAGACGTATTTGAAGACTGGGACATGTTATTGCGCCTGGTGTCTTGTTACCCGTTCTATCGGGTGCCCCAGGTAACTGCCGAGGTGCATCAGCGGATAAAGGGTCAGGAAGAGTCCATGCTGACCCGTGAGCAGGATCGCCTACCGTCGTTTTATGAAAAGATCTACGCTCGGTATCCGGAAACTAAAAATGAAAAAGTGCAGGCTGGGCGTCGTGCCAGGCAGGATGCAACAAGAGGCCAGGGCACTCAGTGGGGGATACCCGAGTGGATGCGTGACCGCACACCGTCGGCTGCCCGCATTCTGGCGATTCAGACAATGCTTGGGGCCAATGCAGAGGTTGGAACCCTGGGGGTTGCCGTTATCGCTCCCCAGGACACAGACCCACTGGCTGTGGCCGATACTTTATCCAGCCTGGGGGCGCAGCATCGGCCAGTCGATAGTGTGTGGTTGATTGGTGCAGGGGCGCCGGGTGCAGGGGGTTCCCTGAAAGCCGAGCGCGTCGAAGGGGATGCGCCCTGGCCCCAGTTGCTGTCAGATCGTGTTGCGCAGGGCGGTGCGCCAGATTTTCTTTGGATTTTGCAAGCGGGCGACCAGCTTTTGCCGCATGCCACCCTCTTGATGGGTGAATATCGTTTGCGTCAACCCGATCCTTTAGTCTGGTATGCGGATGAGGCTGTACAGGGTAAGGATGGGGCAGCCAATCCGATGCTCAAACCAGATTTCAACATTGACTTGCTGCGCAGTTACCCCTATGTGGGGCGTAGTGTAGCGATCAGTACCGCTGTCGTGCAGGCCGTGGGCGGGCTGGATGCGCGCGTGGTGGATCTTGCTCCGATTGACCTTATCTGGCGTCTTGTCGAGCAGGCGGGGCCCGGGGTGGTTGGGCATGTGCCCGAAGTTTTGTTGCTCAGCCCGGTGGGCTTGATGGATTGGGTCAGTCATGCCGAGACCATGGTGTGGTTTCCTGCTGTGACGCAGGCGCACTTTGTGCGGATAGGCTCTGATGCGCAGGTGGTGCCCAGTGCAACTCTGGGGGTTAATCGTGTCGATTATCCGTTAAATAATCAACCGCGAGTCTCCATTATCGTACCGACGCGGGATCAGTTGTCGGTGTTACAGGCCTGCGTCGAAAGCCTGATGGAGAAGACTAGCTATATCAATTATGAGCTTTTACTGGTTGACAATGGCAGTGCAGAACCGGGGGCGATTCAGTTTCTGACCCAGTTAGAGTTCATGGGGATCAATCAGGTCCGCGTATTGCATTGGCCTGGTTCATTCAGTTTTTCGGCCATTGGCAATTTTGCTGCAGCACAAGCCCAAGGAGACATCCTGCTTTTCTTGGATAATGATGTCGAGATTATGCATGCCGATTGGCTGTCTTTGATGGTTGGCCATGCCTTGCGTCCAGAGGTCGGGGTCGTGGGCGCGCGCCTGGATTATCCCGATGGACGGGTGCAGCACGCAGGCCTGGTGTTGGGGCTGGATAATAGCGTGGGTTTTGGGTTCCGAGGCCTTTCGGGTGCCAGTTCTGGTTATATGGATCGTTTGTGCGCAACGCAGAATGTCGGAGCGGTCACCGGCTCTTGTCTGATGATCCGTAAAGATACCTTTAACGAGTTGGGGGGCTTTGACGAGCAAGACTTTCCGGTGTATTTCAGTGATGCAGACTTGTGCCTGCGCGCTACTCAGGCAGGGTATTTGGTCACCTTGGCTGCCGAGGCCCGTTTGCAGCATATGGGAGGGGCAACCCGTCTGTTCTCAGAAAAATTTGGACAAGCGGCCTTGCCTGATGCGGGGCAGGAAGACCGGCTGTATATTAAGTGGTTGCCTCAGCTAGCACGCGATCCGGCATACCACCCTAGCTTTGGCCGGTTCTCACCTGGGTTCGGCCTGAGTCCAGATGGCAGCCGTATCCATGAGCCCTTGCCTGGTCGTCCTTTGCCTGTTGTGCTGGCCGCGCACGCCGATTGGCATGGTTGTGGCTACTACCGGATCTTGCATCCGTATCAGGCGATGGAATCTGAATTGCGCCTGGAAGGCGGCGTGAAGCTGGGCAGCTTTCATTTTACGGATGTGGCCAGGATCGAGCCTGATACGATTGTTTTGCAGGGGGCGTGGGCTAATCTGGGTATCTCGGATCAAATCAATCGCTTCAGGGAAACCACAGGGGCCAAAGTGGTGCTGGAATTTGATGACTACTTGCCCAATATTCCCACGCGTAGCGCCTACCGCAAGCTGGTACCCCGGGGCTTGGTCAAACAGATGCGCCGCGCAATTGAGAGTGCTGATTGGATCGTCGTGTCCACGCCTGTGCTGGCACACGAATACGCGAATTATCATCAGGACATCCGGGTCGCTTTCAATGGCCTGCCACGCTCGATCTGGGGCGAGTTGTTCGGCCAACGCCAAGTGGGCAAAAAGCCCAGGGTTGGCTGGGCGGGGGGCAGCAGCCATACAGGTGACCTGGCTGAGATCCGTGCCTTGGTCAAAGATTTAGAAGATGAGGTGGATTGGGTTTTCATGGGGATGAAGCCTGAAGGCGTACGCTGCGAATTTCATACTGGGGTGCCTATTGACCAGTATCCTGCGCAGTTGGCGGCTTTGAACCTGGACCTGGCCGTGGTGCCCCTAGAACAGAACCAGTTCAATCGCTGCAAGAGCAATTTGCGGCTCTTGGAATTGGGGGCGTGCGGTGTGCCGATCATCTGTACCGATATCGAGCCCTACCAATGTGGCCTGCCCGTGACCTTGGTGCGTAATCGCTATCAGGATTGGGCGGCCGCTATCCGGGATCAGTTAGCCGATTTGGATGCCTTGGCGCAGCAAGGGGATACCTTGCGCCAGGCGGTGCTGGATGGCTGGATGCTGGAAGGTGCTTTTTTGGATCAGTGGGCCCAAGCCTGGGGGGTTGCTGCTCAGTAGCCGTTAAAGGCCTACTGGTCTTGTTCCCCGCAATTGCTTCGGTCTTTTAAAGTTACCCGCTATGTCATCTATCGCGCAGAACCCTCTGCCACTGGTCAGTGTCTGTATCGCTTCTTATAACCATCAAGACTACATCGAGGAATGCATCGAGTCTGTGTTGAACCAGACTTACGAAAATGTAGAGATCATCGTGATAGATGATGTTTCTACCGATGATTCGTATGCTTTAGTTCTTGATTTGTTCAAGAGGTTTGCCGATCGCATCCGGTGTGAGCGTAATCCAAAAAATTTGGGTGTTTCCCTGACGTCCAACCGCGCTCTTTCGTTGGCGCGTGGTCAGTATGTCGCCTTGTTGGGATCAGACGATAGGATGTGCGCTGATCGAATAGCCAGGCAGGTCCAATTCTTGGAGTCCCGCCAAGAGGTTGTTGCGTGTTTTACGGCTGTTAGGGTAATTGATGCTCATG
This sequence comes from Castellaniella caeni NBRC 101664, assembly GCF_001592225.1. Classification (GTDB taxonomy): domain Bacteria; phylum Pseudomonadota; class Gammaproteobacteria; order Burkholderiales; family Burkholderiaceae_B; genus Castellaniella; species Castellaniella caeni. The sequence goes on from NZ_BCWN01000034.1 coordinate 13,840, forward strand.
GGGAGACTCAGGCGGCACTTGACGCTGTTGCGGACATGTTTGCTCAGCCCATCTACAACCTGAGAAAGCAATTGTTTTCGGGAAATTTCCTGAATGCCCCATCGGCCATGGTCAGAGCAGATGTCTTTCGGCAGATTGGCTGGTTTTCTCCGTTTTTGTTGTATACCCAGGATTATGACGCCTGGTTGAGATTGCTTGATCATGGCGAAATCCATCGTATCGATGAGCCTTTGACCGAGTATCGGGTTCACGGGACTAACCTCAGCTTTTCTCAGCAGGATGAGGCCAAGATATCAAAAATGCGGCTCGAGCTTGCTACCTGTATGGTGCGTGCGGTAGAGCATTGGCCACTTCGAGTCTGGATGGACGACCCTGCATGGTGTGCCGACCCCAAAATCTGTGCGTCGGTGTATCTGGCACTGGCTGCCCATTTGGCTCGCCAGGATTATGTCAGCTTCGGTAAGGCGGTCTTTGCAGCCAGCAAGGCTTACACCTTGGTGATCAAGGCGGCTGAATACGATGCTACTTATGGGGCACTGGCCAAGACCAGCCTTGAATCCTGGATATTGGGTGGAGAAGCGCCTTATTGGTTGAAAGTAGTGGCCAAACAAGGGGTCGACGTCACTGCGTTTGACCCCGCCATCTTTGAGCGCATCCCTGGGTGTGGCGAACAATGGTCGCTGGCTCAATGGTTTATTGACCGGACGCCATCGGTGGCGCGCTGTCGGGTACTAGGCGAAATATTGGATGCAAAAGAAGATATTGAAACGCTGAGCGCTGTTATTTATTTGACCGACGATGCAAACTACGCTCAGGTTCAACAAACCCTCGATAGCCTGAAGGCGCAGCAGCATCCATTTTCCAGTATTGCTTTGTTGGGGGCCGCCCCGCCTTCAGGGCTTGACCTCCAGGGGGTCTGGGTTCGGCAATCTGCACACCCTGGGCCTGTCGCATTGAACGAATGGTTGGCACAAACTGATGCTTTGCCTGATTTTGTGTGGCTGTTCAATCCTGGTGATGTACTGCTGCCTCACGCAACTTTGTTGTTTGGCGAATATCGCTTGCGTCATCCCGATGCGCTGGCCTGGTATGCCGACGAAGCGCTCTTGGCTGATGGGCAGTTTGTCAATCCGATCCTGAAGCCCGACTGCAACCTGGACCTGGTTCGCAGCTATCCGTATATTGGCCGCAATTGTATATTTAGCACGGCTGCCCTAAACGCCGTAGGCGGTTTGGATAGTGCATTTGATGACTTAGCACCGCTTGATTTCATTCTGAAGCTGGTTGAGCAGGTAGGCCCTGCGGTGCTGGGGCATATTCCTGAGGTTTTGCACGCCAGTGAACAGGCCCTGTTTACTTGGATTCAGGCTTCCCCTGTTGTTGCTGCCTTCCAGCACGTTATTGAAGCGCATCTGCAGCGTTTGAATATTGCCGCCAGCATTGAAGCCTCGGCGCAGCCTGGGGTACAGGTGGTTCGCTATCCCGTTGATACCAGGCCTCTTGTCTCCATCATCATTCCGACGCGTGATTTGTTGTCTGTCCTGAAGGTGTGCATAGAGTCTTTGATGGAGAAGACGGCGTACGCGCGCTATGAACTGTTGCTGGTTGATAATGGCAGTGTGGCACCGGATGCAGTGAACTATCTGGTAGAGCTTGAGCGTATGGCGCTTTCTCAGGTCCGGGTCCTGCGTTGGCCGCATCCTTTCAATTTCTCAGCCATCAATAATTTTGCTGTTCAGCAGGCGCGTGGTAGCGTCCTGCTGTTTCTCAATAACGATATCGAGATTAATGACCCCGAATGGCTCGAACGCCTGTTGGGGCATGCCTTGCGGCCCGAAGTGGGGGCGGTTGGGGCTCGTCTGGATTATCTGGATGGGCGTGTTCAGCATGCTGGGCTGGTTCTGGGGATGGACAATAGCGTGGGTTTTGGATTTAGGGGCATGGATGGCAGGCAGCCCGGCTACATGAACCGCTTGATGGCCACGCAGAACATGGGGGCAGTCAGTGCGTCTTGTCTGATGATGCGCCGCGAAGTCTTTGATGAACTAGGCGGCTTTGATGAGCAGAGCTTTCCGGTTTATTACGGCGATGCCGACTTGTGTCTGCGGGCAGGGCAGGCAGGGTACCTGGTGACTCAGGCTTCAGAAGTGCGCCTCAAGCATATGGGGGGGGCAACGCGTCTGCTGACCGAACAATTCAAGCAAGAGGCCTTGCCAGATGCCGAACAGGAAGAACGCCTGTATGCCAAATGGTTGCCTAAATTGGCATCGGACCCCGCCTATCATCCGGCATTTGATCGACGCTCGCCCGGTTTCAACCTGAGCCCAGATGCCAGCCGTATTCAAGTTCCTTTGCCAGGGCGTCCTTTGCCTGTGGTCTTGGCCTCGCATGCTGATTGGCATGGTTGTGGCCATTATCGGGTTTTGCATCCGTATCAGGCGATGGAGTCTGAGTCGCGTCTCGAAGGCGGAGTCAAGCTGGGCAATTTTCATTTTACGGATATTGCGCGTATTCAGCCGGACACGGTCGTACTGCAGGGGGCTTGGGCCAATGAAGGAATCCTTGAGCAAATTCGGCGTGTGCGCGAGATCACGGGCGCCAAGGTGGTTCTGGAGTTTGACGATTATCTGCCTAATATCCCGACGCGCAGTGCTGACCGCAGAACCGTGCCGCAGGGCTTGATCAGGCAAATGCGTCGCGCCATCGAGTCGGTAGACTGGATTGTGGTGTCTACCCCGACACTGGCGCATGAGTATGCTGATTATCATGCTGATATCCGGGTGGCTTTCAATGGCCTGCCTCGTCCTATCTGGGGTGATTTGTCCGGGCGGCGCCAGGCTGGCAAGAAGCCACGGCTGGGGTGGGCTGGCGGCAGCAGCCACACAGGAGATTTGGCTGAGATTCGCGCTTTGGTCAAAGACCTGGAAGATGAGGTGGATTGGGTTTTCATGGGAATGAAGCCCGAGGGCGTGCGCTGCGAATTTCATGCCGGGGTGCCCATTGACCAGTACCCGGCCAAATTGGCAGCGCTGAATCTGGATTTGGCCGTGGTGCCACTGGAACAAAATCAGTTCAACCGGTGCAAGAGCAATCTGCGCCTGTTGGAACTGGGGGTATGTGGGGTACCCATCATTTGCACGGATATCGAGCCCTATCAGGACGGCTTGCCAGTGACCCGGGTAAGCAATTGCTATCAGGATTGGACAGCGGCCGTCCGCGAGCAGCTGGCTGATCTAGATGCCTTGGCCGCTCGTGGTGATGCTCTGCGTCAGGCGGTGCTGGATGGCTGGATGCTTGAAGGTGCTTTTCTGGATCAATGGGCTCGGGCCTGGATATCTGAGAAGAACGGCTGAGGGGCGTTGGAGGTAAAAGCCCCCCTAAAGTTTGCGTGGGGTGTGCCGTAACCCACTC
>NZ_BCWN01000035.1 GCF_001592225.1 Castellaniella caeni NBRC 101664
CCCTAGGGGGACTCAATGGCGAAAAATTCGGTGCAGCATCATTTATCTCAGCGACCATCTCTGCATCGTCTATATATTTCTCTGCGATGCGCGGAGAGATGACGATGCCGTGAAGCTGCGCGCGCAAATCATCCCATCGGTCGCGAAGCACTTGCCAATTCCTCTCATCGTATGTCCCTTGGAAGACGACTGGGCAGATCTCGATTCTGGGGAGCTCCGAAGCGGGCACAGAGTTGTCGAGGGCCTCCTTCAGCCTTTCTTCCCACAGGCTCCCAATCCGGTCTACGCGCCCGATTTGCTGCTCAACCACACCGGGATTCCATTCGGGATGCAACAAGATGACGGTGCGGCATGCTCTATGAAGATTAAGCCCTTCTCGACCCACGATTGATTGTGCAACCAAGACTTTTGGGTGGCTATGTCGGCGGTTAAACGCCAATTGCAGAAACCGTCGCGTTTCAGGTTTCGTATCGCCGTACATTAGCCGTGCGAAACCACTCTCTGTCTGGCTGTACTCGTCGTGCAACCTTGCTTCCAGGCTCACCCAGAGATCGGCTGCTTCGGCCGTATCCAATGTTTCGTCCCCATTGGCGTCGCCCACATCGCGATCGCTTGCTGCTTCGACCAGATCAACGAAAGCACGCGCGAACTCGTGGGCACGAGGGACTTCCTCACTCGTGCCTACCAGGGTTTGGATTGCCCTAGCTACCACAGCCAATGAATTCCCGTGGCCGCCGCTTTCATGCTTCACGGCGTCTTTGAACGAACCAAACAGCGCCTTCACGCGAGTGCTAGCGCGAGCGGGCATCTGATCAAGCCCTGTTTCAATATATCCAATGAGCTTTTCTCGGATTGTGCGCCGTTGTTCCTCAAGTCGCTTGTACTGCTCATCAAGAACCTGATCGAGGTCACGAGAATTCATTGGCCCAGATCGCCGTAGCTGTCGATGGGCCGCCGCAACAGCGTTCCATTCGCGCTCATGCACTTTGGAATGGGGCCACGGCTGCTGCGCGTCTACGCTACGCAGCATTGCCCTTGCATTAAGCAACTCAACCAAGGCTCGCAATGGACGCGTAAACCGTCCGAACACCAAGACCTTTTCGCCTCGCTGACAGACTTCTTCAATGGCTGTGATGGTAGCTAAGATGGCAGGATGATCGTACAAGGCGACATCCCCAGACGTATTGCCCTGCGATGCCTGAATCATTACCTTCTGCCACCACTCCGCGCGTTGTGCTCGCTTATCGTGCAATGAGGGTTCTGCACCCTCCTCGGTTCCGGATGAGGGGAGAATGCCATCGTCTTCGTCTTGCTTTTTGTCGTCCACCTCATGGCGATGGATTTGATCGATCAGTGCGGCAACCCCGTGTCCATTACCCAGTGTCAAGCGCAGCCGCTTAGAGATGGAATCGTCGGCTTGCTGTGTAACGAACGACAGCGCTTCGGCCGCACAAACAGCCTGCTTCCAGGCTTCTGGCAGATGTGCCGTTTTGACAAGAATTTCACTTTCTTGCCGGTAGGCATAGAAGCGCTCGCTGGAGCGGGTTTGGAAAGCCAACACGGATGAGCTCTCCCGCTTGTCCCGGCGCAGCAGATAAGGGGTCAGAGCCTTCTTGAAAGCGATTGAAGCGACTTTGTATGCCGAGCGTGCTGACTCGTCACTCGGGCATTGCCTCACCTTGCGTACCGCCTCGGCATAGGTTGACATCGCGTCAGATGCCGATGCCCCGTCCACCCCGATACGCTCCAGAATTTGCATCCATTGTTGTGCGTCGAGCTCAACGGGGGTTGCCGTCATGGCAAAGTGACGTGCGTTGCCAGAGCACAGGACGATATGTTTTAGCAGGCGGTTCAGGCCACTGCCCTGACCTCGACTCTTGTGCGCCTCATCAGTAATTACCAAGTCAAATACGCCCAGCCCCAGCCCAACAGCTCGTTCGAGCCAAGGGCGCAGTTGAGCATTGCGCCGATATTCATCAGCAACCGATGCGCTAGACCAGGGTGTCTCGTCAGCTAGCGCTTGCATCAATCTTCGACAAGGATGGTCAGCAGAGCAGGCACGCACTGCACCAATGATGCTTTCGGCTGCATTGTGAACCCGGGCGTCGTTAAGCAATGCACTACCATGGTAATCGCGCGCCAACTGCGCACTGGTGCCCTTTTCCCAGCGTGCGTACAGTTCTGGAAGTAGTGCCCACCGCCACACGGCGCTGTGCTCCCCTAACCGCCAGTTGGTGAAAGCGTGAGAAATCAGCAAAGCACTCTGCTCAAACCAAGGTTTCGGTGATTCCTTATTTTCCCAAGCCTGCAGAAATTGCCGAAGGCTGCGAAGAAGCGGGGGCGTATCAATGCCAGCACCTCGCAACTCGTCACGCCATTGGTAACCCAGCCCTGGCGGTACAAGTATCGCCACACGGCCACCCGCGTCGATGACGCACTTTGCAACGGCGACAGCGATGCGTGTCTTGCCCATGCCCACTTCATCCGCAATGATCATGCCATTGAGACTGATGCGATCCGCGATGGCAATCAGACTGGCTCGCTGCCCATCGTTGAGTTCCATTTCAGCGCTGCTTGCGAGGTTACCCAGCCTTTTGGCAACTTCCGGCCATCCTTTAAACCCCGGATCCATCACTGCTCTCCTATTACCTTCAAGTGCTCGACGGCCCAGGCTTTTTCTATGCGTATTAAAGTGCTCTCGTAGAGTTGCCCTGCTAGTGACGCGCCTGTTTCGGCGAATGCGGGACGAAAAGCTGCATGCCGTAGCGGAGAGAGCGGGTTTAATCCAAGCCCCCGGAAAACTTTGACCACGGAGCACTCCTTAGCCTGCCCTAATGTCTGCTCCAGGCGGAGGCACCAAAGATTCCAGTCCATTTCGGAGATATCTGTCTGCTTGGCAGCAATACTCTCGATTAATTCCATCATTTGACGAATCGGGTAGCTTGAACTTCCGATGAGCTTACCCCTGGAATTTTCATTCCCATGTTCACCCCCCACATCACCCTCTGCGTCGCCTTCATCACCATCCGGAGGCAATGGAAAATCGGCGAGCTGCCAAAAAACCTCATCAAGGCCGATGGCTGGAAGTTGAGTTGCGGCGATTCGACCAAACCCATCGACGACAGGCAGATCACCCTCGTGGGACTCGCTGTCACCTCCCCAGCGACATCGAACCTGCCGTGGCTGCGGATCGAACCATTGAAACCCTGCTTCGTTTCTCGGACATGCGCCACCCGCCGGATCGAGCACGACAAAGTCGTCAGAAATGAGATCTGGCACGCGCAGTTCGTTGCCTTCGGTACCCCCCCACCAGTTCAGCCACGCGACTGGCGGCGCGGTGTGGCTGGGATCGCGTGGCTCCATTCCTGCCCCCGGCTGTAGCCGGTTCGGACTGTCGTCGACCTTTGCGATCCACTGAATGGGGAGCAGGTTGGTAACCACCTGCCAAGATTCGATTCCCTTTTCTTCCTCCCAATACAAGTTCTCAGGCGCAAACACGACCCCGGCCTCAAGATTTCCTGCGCTTGCGCTCATCTGTTCGGTAAAACCCGGCGCGGTCAGATTCCCCGACCCCAGGTAGATCCAGGAGCGATTGCAAGTCTTGGAATTTTCTCGATAGTTGGCGCTGAACAGGAATTTGGCATGCAGCGAGCGAGGTTTCCCCACGCCAAATGTGCTCGGCGGTTGAGCTGCGGGCCTAATTGCCATTCCTTCTTCGTTCAATGCCGCCACCGATGTGGCAATCGTTTGGCAGGCTTGCGGATTAACGAACAGGTCTACTTCAGGGTTCTTGGTCAGTAAGAACTTGCTCTTGAGAGTGCGGATGATCGAACCGGGCACCACCGGCAGATGACCCTGGTCGATCGCCGTCTCGTAGAAACCGGAGCCCATTGCCAGGTAGTTGCGAGCGCCGTGGTTTCCGCAGGCATTGATTTGTTCGGAGAGTTGGCCAAGCAAAGACGCATTTCGGTTATCGAAGAATCGCGTGGAACCTTGTTCCTTGCGCGAGCACAGATCGACCCAGCTATCAAGTTGATGCTTGGCATGCTCCGTGTCGCTGCGCCTACCCTGCTGAGCCGCACTGAGCAAGCGGGTATCAAAGTAGCCCGCCATCCATTGCAAAAGCCCATGTGCTGCCTTTATATCCGCACACGCTTGCACTATTTCGCTGCCAGGGTCAGCCAGCATTTCACTGTCGACATCGATGCGCCACACCAGATCCAGGCTTTCTTCGAGCGTCTGCCGTGTCCAGTTGCCCGTGGAGACGATTAGCCTCAGACGCCAGCGGGCGCTGTTGTCCGCATGCCTGAACCCCAGTAGAGCAACCTTGGCATGGAGCAGGCGGAATGGCTTTGTGGCGGCATCACGGATTGGCAGGTGGGCCACACCGGGTGCATCCAGCAAGGTGATGGCCGGATTGCTCGGATCTAGAAAAACACCCAGTGCGATACGACCGAGATGCGCACGTTGTGCGGACGTCAGCCGGGTGAAGCGCTCGGCCGCGTCGTTCAGGAACGGGGCGTCTGCAGAATAGCCACTCACCCAGCCAAAATAGCCGAGGTAGTCTTCTGGTGCATCGAAATGCTGGGTCAGGGACGGCCCAGGCAGCTTGTCGTGGTCACGATTCATGGGCATCCTCCGTCGGTATCGGGTGAAGCCACTCGGATAATCCTCCATGCAAATCGACATTGAGTAGGTAAAGGTTGTGCATCCGGTAGGAAATGCCGTCCGGCAGGGGAATATTTTCCCCCGTTGAAAGGTCAGCTGGCTCGACACCCTGCTCATCGCTAGCAGCTTCCGAGCCGCGGAAAGCGGGACCTGGCCGGACGTCGTCACCAAGCAACCGCAGCACATGCCCATCCCGCTCCACCAGGAACCTCAGAACCTGGGATGCGTCCCTTTCCACGCATCTGCGGCAAAATGACTCAGCGTCCTTATCCGCGTGCCCAGCGTCCAAGAACTCCCGTGCGGCCTCACTCAAGGCGTTCAGCAGCGGGGACAGTACATTCGGAATGCTTGCCCGCAGGGAATACGTTGCCCCAAGCACTTGGTTTCCTATATGTACTTCCAATGCGTCGAGCACCCGAATGGCCGCCTCGCGCACGCGGAAGAATCGAGCTCCCGCCATGAGATCTAGCCAATGGGTGTCGGAAATTTCTTTTGGCCGTATCGCCCAAGTCAACTGGGCAGGCGTGGTATCCCGCAACGCTTCGACCCAGGCAAGCGCGTCACGACGTCGCTGTTTGTCGTCTGAGCGCTCTTGTCCGCCCTGTTTCAATCGCTCGTAAAACAGCGTGCACACATTGCGGTTCAGCGGTACGAGGGGCGACAATGCCTCGCGAAGCTCGTTCGAGGCGACGCGGCCAACTTGGCCGCATACCCACTTCGTTAGATACTGGGAAACGGATCGCCTGTAGGGCCGGAAACCCTGGCATGCCTGGTCGACAAATGCCTTCCCCGTGTCCGAGATACGGAATGCGTTGAAGCGTGCACCTTCGGAATCCACAAACCCCAATGCGGGCAGCGCCTGGACTGTCGCCATTCGCATCGGCTGGGTCACATAGAAATTACGCTGACGGGCACGAGCAAAGCTGAAATCATCGCTGTTGCGCCTCAGTTTGGTGCTACCTCGAAGGCGCGGGTCGCTACTCCAACCATTCCCGTTGAAGGCCTGCCAGCATGCCAGTGCCTCAATGGCATTTGCCACCTCTATATTCTGAACTTTCACACCTTTACTTCTGGCCTGTTCGGCGATAAGCACGCCAAGCGTTGCCAGCAGCGCCTGCTTTCCAAACCAAATACCGCCTAGCCCCGGCACGGCCAAGTCGTTGAAGTGACGTGCCGCCGCGCCAAGGCCAAGGGTTCTGGTGCGGCGCGTGCTTGGTAAGGTTTCGGGGCCCAAGAGCCCCCACATGTTCACCCTCAAGGCTGTTCCTCTATCAACTCTTCATCCATGCTGATTCTCACCCCGTGGTCTTTGAGAACGCCCGTGAACTCGTCACTGGTGAACTGCGAGCCCTGATCCGTGTTGAAGATTTCCGGCGTGCCATAGCGCTGTAGCGCCTCCTCGAGAGCTTCTACGCAAAACGACGTCTCCATGGTGTTCGAGACACGCCATGACAGCACTTTGCGCGTCGCCCAGTCGATGACTGCCGTCAAATACATGAAGCCGTGTGCCAAGGGAATATAACTGATGTCGGTAGCCCAGACCTGGTTGGGCTGCTCGATGACTATCCCGCGCAACAGCTACGGATAGACCTTGTGCGCGGGATGCGGAATGCTGGTGTGCGGGCCCAGCGCCACGGCCCGCAGGCCCATCACCCCCATGAGGCGCTGCGCGCGCTTGCGGTTGACGGCACGGCCCTGCCGGTTCAGGTGGTTGCGCCTCTCGCAAAGGGAATGATGCCGGGCCTGCTGGCCAAAAAATCGTTCTCCACCTTCAGCTGTCCGATCTGACGGTAGAGCTCGGCGATAGTCTGCGCCGTGTCGTCGTGCTGTGTGCCGTGCGCGAAGATCTCGGCAGCGTGCTCGGCAAGTTGCTTCTTCCAGTAACCGATCATCGTCGGGTGGATGCCGTACTTCTGGGCGAGCTGCGCCACTGTCAGCTCTTCACGCAGCGCCTGCATGGCCACCTTCGCCTTGAACTCAGCGCTGTACTGTTTGCGTTTCTGACTCATTGTCTTGTCCTCAATGATCAGAGCTTACGCCTCCGTCCGAATTCTTGGGGCCTCTTCAGTCTATGCGACCGCACGGTATCGCCAAGCTGAGCTGCTGACATGTGATGTGCATTTCAAAGGGCTGCCCGCGGTGACGTTGCTGGACAAGAACGCCGACTGATCCGGCACTCAAGATTCCGCTGCCGCCACCGGCATCTGCATCTTGACGATACCCCACACCTTGTCGCCAAATCCTCGCAGCCATTGCTCCAGCATCAGGCTGTCGACGACGGTGGCTTCGATCCGGTAGCCACCTTCCTGTTCTGTCACGACCTGATCTGTGGACAGTGGGGATTCCAGCAGGTGGTAGCCAGCCTGCCTGTCGATGGAAAAAGACAGGCGGATGCGGATGCCTTCGCCAAAGCCGAAGCGACCATCCTCGTCATAGTCCTTCAGGTCGAAGGACGCCGGGCGGGTGAAGGTGTCAGCCAGCATGTGGGCAGCCTGGATGCGGTTGAGCGCCAGGCTGCGTTCGTTGTCGTACCCCCGGTAGCGGCAGACCAGGTACAGGCGCGGCCCCTGCTGGGCCAGGCCCAGCGGCATGGCGCGTTGGGCCTGACGCAAGGTCTGGCGGGCGTTGCGATAATCCAGGCTGAGCCACCGGTTGCGATACAGCGCGTCACTGACCGTGTCGAACACCGCCTGATCGATGGCGGGTGGCAACAGGGGCTGACTGGTGCTGACCACGCGCACCTTCTTGCGCCACTGCCGTTCCAGATCCGGTGCGTCGCTGCTGATCAGTGTCTCCGTGGCGTGCTTGAAGAAGCTTTCCATGGATCGCATCAGGCTAGGCGGTAGCAGATATCGCAGCTGTTCCTGTGCCAGCTTGAGCAGCAGGGATTCCTGTACTGTCAGTGAGGGCAGGGAAAGCCCCTTTGCATTGGGCCGCCATCGATACCCGTAAGGCTTGCTGCTGTCGTCTCTGTCCAGCTCGAAGTGCTGGCTGAGCATGTCCAGCTGTCGCTGGACGGTGCGCAAATTCCGATCGAATCCGGCGTCCCGCAGTTCCTCATGCAATTCGCGCGCCGTGATCTTGGAACGTGGGGGAATGCGACGCAGCAGTTCAAGATTGAAGAGCAGGATGTCTTTGGTGGATTTCTGATCGGCCATGTCGAAAGCCCTGTTTCTATGTGATGCGCCTTGGTTCTATGACCGAACGACCGGGTAGCAGGCGTCGCCCCAGAGGGTGTCGGGGTGATCCATCATGAGTTCGATGATGAGGGGCACCAGCTTGCCCAGCAGTCCCACGCAGTCCTGCAGCTGCTGACGATTGACCGAGCTGTTCCAGGTGGCACCGCCGTGGATCAGCTGGTTGCGTAGTGTGTAGAGCCGGTTGAATACCACGCTCAGCAGCGTGGGGGTATTGCCGCTGGCCAGAGCCATGCTGGCGCTCTTCTTGCCCTTGGCAAAGCGCTTGATCCAGTCGGTTTCGCCGATCCGGCCGCTCTGGAAATCCCAGAAACTCTGAAAGACATAGGGATTGTCCAGCAGAACCCGGATGCTGCCCGTGAACTCCTGCCAGACCAGTGCGCCGATGCGCTTGTCCCGATCCAGGCCACAGAGCTTTTCCAGAAAACTCTTGAATGTCGATTGTTCCGAAAGGCGCCAGTCGTCGTCGATCTCCGCTGCATACGCGGCGTTGAAGGCGATCCACAGGAAGATGAAGCGACCGTCGTTGTCCTCAGCCATTTCTGCCCGCTGCAACCAGCTGAGCGAGCGGTGGATACGCAGCGTCAGGTTTTCTGGCTGGCCCTCGCGGATGGCCCGGTGGCGTTGTTTCAGAGTGTCGTAGCTGCTCATGTCCGAAAGATCCTCAACCACCATGCCCCCACGGTGTTCAAGCGGGGTTTTAACACAGCGACTTGAGCCACCGGACGAACGCGGAGATGCGCTTGGCCGCTCCATGGATGAACACCCCCGCGCTGAGTGCCATCAGACCCAGAAAGATATAGCCGTCGGTATCCGAGTACGAATAGGCGAATACCCGGAAGGCGATAGTGGCCATGACCAGGATGGCGAAAGTGATCAGCGTGTCATTACGCAGGATCAGGACGCCCAGTATCGCCAGAATGAACAGTAGTGCCATGTCTGCCTCCGTCTGTTTCAAATCTGCCCTCGACCGGCTGGATAATGTCTGACGCTGCGACAGGCAATGTCGTACTGGATAAGTTGCCCATCACAAGCTTGCATGCGACATGATCTGTCGCATGCGTGATGCACAATGTCGGCATGGATCAACAAGAACGGAAAGACTCCATGGATACATCCCTGAACACCGCCGACCTGAATGATCTGCGGATGGCTCGCCAGTTGCTGGAGAACCCTGGCCTGGCGGCCCGAGTGACTAACCTGATCGGCACCCCGATCGAGAAGGGCCTGGACATGCTGCCCGCCGGCTGGCATGGCCGGATCATGGACATCACCAAGGTGGCTCTGGGCAAGGCGGCGGATGCTGCGATCTTCACCCTGGGCGATGCCCCAGGCGGCGACAGCGCCAACCGCTGGCACAAGTGGGGGGCAGCCCTCAGTGGCGGGGTGGGCGGCTTCTTTGGGCTCGCCGGCCTGGCGGTGGAACTGCCCATTTCTACCACACTAATGATGCGCTCCATCGCCGCCATTGCCCGCAGTGAGGGTGAGCCGCTGCAGGATGTCGATACCCGTGCAGCATGCCTGATGGTCTTTGCGCTGGGGGGTAAGGCTGGCGCTGACGATGCTACCGAAAGTGGTTACTACGCCGTGCGCGTGGCGCTGGCCCGGGCGGTCGGCCAGGCCGCCGATTACCTGGGCACCAAGGTCGCCGCAGACAAGGCAGCCGTCCCCGCGATGATCCGCCTGATTGCCGTCATTGCCGACCGTTTCGGCATCCAGGTCACGGAAAAGGTCGCCGCCCAGGCCGTCCCGGCGCTGGGTGCGGCGGGTGGTGCCCTGATCAATACCCTGTTCATCGATCATTTCCAGGATATGGCGCGCGGGCATTTCATCGTCCGCCGTCTGGAGCGGAAGTACGGGGACGATGTCGTGCATGCGGCCTATCTGGCGCTGGGAGGGGAGTGAGATGCCTGTACCGATTGGACCCCGTGTGTTTAAGTGCGATTCCTGTGGCTGGGGCCGTGTCGATCCGCTTTTTACAGATGTCCTCCCCTGTTACGTTCCGAAGGCCTGCCCTCGTTGTGGCTGTCCGCATCTGCGCCAGCGGCAGGCTACCTTTCGGGACGTGCTGTTTGGCAAACTTTTTTCGGGTTCGTCGAAAAGGAAATAACCATGATCAAGAACCTGCTGGCCGCCGTTGGCCTGATCGTTGTCGTCCGTGAGGGCTACGAGATCTATCGTCATTACGGCGAGATGCGCGAGGAAAACGCGTATTGGAAGCGGAAGGAGGGGGAGGATGCTGGCGAGTAGAGGGCGGCTGGGTTCCGAGGGCTGGTCCAAGGGTGTCCTGAACTAGCCTGAGGAACCCGTGTTGTGCCTCGTTTCATCGCGTTGCAAGTTCAGGTAGACTCCATCTCGCAACCATTAATGACAAACAGTGACTGGCATGTTCGATTTCAAAGAGACTTCAGAGAATTTCGGCAAGGCGCTTGAGAAGACCGTGCAAAACTTGGTCGACGAATACCGCCCGCAACTGAGGCGGGATATCGATGATGCTCTCCAAAGTACCGAACGGTCTTTTGGCATCGCTACTGCAACCAGTATCGACCGGTTATCCGGCGAACTGAATCGGCAGATCGGGTTTCTCAAGCAGCAGACTGATGATTCGGTGCGGTTAGCCAAGATAGAGGTGGCTGCATTGGTTTCTGACTCTTTGGCGCAGCGTATGCGGAGAGACGATCCGCCCTTGAAGCGACGGACACTGCGGCGTCGCTGTGCTCACAGCCCGTGAGACCCGCTGTGCGATATTGGAGCGGGTCATCGGCTTCCCCCAGCGGTTCGGCAGCAACGGTTGATCCGCCTGCAGGCTGGCGAATTGGAGCCAGCGGCGGATTTCCACGATAGTTTCCTTCCACAGTGGTACGGTACGCTGCTTGCGCCCCTTACCGTGCAAGCGTACTGACGACGTGCCGCCAAGTTCCAGGTCGTGGACACGGATGCCGATGAGCTCAGAGACACGGGCGCCGGTGTTGTAGAGCAGCTGAAGCAACACTCGATCCCGGCGGCCGTACCAGGTCGTCGGATTAGGTGCCGTCAGGAGGGCTTGCACTTCATTCCGAGACAGAAACCCGAGCAGGGGCTTGTTGAAGCGTTTCATTGGAATAGCCAGGATGCGCTGGACGAGCAGCAGTGCCGGTGGGCATTGCACAGCAACATATCGGGCAAAGGCACGGACTGCAGCAAGCCGTGCGTTGCGGCTGCGCACCGTATTGTGGCGCTCGGCTTCAAGGTGTGCCAGAAAGCCGAGAATCAACTCCGCATCGAAATCACCCAGGGCTAGATTGGCAGGCGGCTTGCCGAGTTGGCGCTCAGCGTAACCCAGCAGGAGCCGGAAGGTGTCCCGGTACGCCGCCACGGTTCGCGGGCTGACAGCCTGCTGCTGGAGAAGGCGCTCGGCAAAGAAGTGCTGGACCAAAGTGGAGAAGTCGGCGGGATCAGTCAGTAGCGGACTCATGTTGGCTCTCCCCGGACATAGCGATGGAAACGCTCGGCAGCGATAGCCATCAGTTCAGGGATCCCCGTGAGGTACCAGTAGGTATCGACCACCTGGGCATGCCCCACATAGATCGAGAGCGTCGGCAGGCCTCCTTCGATGTCGTCGCTCTGCTCATAGAGACGTAGTACGCTGTGGACGATGAAGGTGTGGCGCAGATCGTGCAACCGGTGACGGGCATGATCTCCGCGCACTTGCCAGCCCAGTTGGTGACACACCCGATGCAATGCGTACAGGATAGTGCGCCGGTCGACGGCTCGGCCGTCGTCGCGCAGGAAGAAGCGACCACAGCGCGGGCCAGGGACGAGTTGGTCGCGCAGTCGCGCATACGTCTGCAAGTGTGGGGTAACGCTCGCGTGCAGGGGAACAAAGCGGCGTTGGTGGCACTTGGTGTCGTGGATATCGAGCACACCCGCTTCGAGATCCACGTCGGCCCGGGTCAGTTTGAGCGCTTCGGAGATGCGCAGTCCGGTGGCCGCCAGCAGCCCGAAGACAGTTCGGCAGGTGGCCGGGCGCAGCTTACCGGGAGGGCCCAGACGGTCAGTCGCTTCCAAGAGGCTTCGCAGCTCGTCGTTGGTATAGATATGCGGCACCAGGCGTCGGTGAGCTGGGCCGAAGAGCTTGCGCGGGGGCACGATCGTGTGCGGGTCAGTGCGCAGGCAAAAAACGGCAAAGCCGCGCAGCACCTCAATGCGACGCGCCCAACTGATCGGACGGGGATAGCGTGAGGCGCGGGCCCAGTCTGCGGCCAATTCCAGTGTGAGCCGTTCGGCTCCACGTTGGTCAGCAAAGCGGGCGAACGAGCCAAGCCGTCCACTCTCGATCGAGAGTTCGAAACCGAAACTGCGCCGGTAGCCGCTGAGGGTGTTCTTTGCATAGCGCCGCCTGTGAAGTACCCCGATGTACGGAGCAATGAGTTCGTTCAGCGGGCCATCCGTCAGCCAGTCACGGCGAACAAGGTGCGACAAAAATACGTTGGTAGCCATGAAGGCCTCCTGTGGTGAGAAATGGAAATCACAGGAAACCACCAATAATTATGTATAGGTGAAGTTGGCCACCGAGGCCCGCAAGCAACATGACCACTGCCGTCGTGGCACGTGCCGTCGGCAACTCAACATAATCGACGGCTGAACATAATTGCGCTTATGTCCATCTCGGCATAAGCGCAACAATTGGCTGTTTGCGGGCTCGTTGCGGGCAGGCGTGCGGGCGGCAAACGTGATGAGCCTCGTGCAGTCGGCAAAGATGAACGGCTAGGATCCCTATGCGTACCTGAAGGACGTGCTCACGCGCCTACCTGCGCAGCCGAATAATCGGCTCGCCGGACAGATACTTTCGGTCTCCTTGCTCATGATCTTCGGAAGAAGCTGGGCGGCATCCGGTCGTTGCTTCGGTTTGCTGACAGCCCGAGCGGGCTGAGCGTCGGGGTCGAGCGGGAGCAGCGCTTCAAGCATGGCCTGGGACTCGTTCAGATCGGTCGTCGTCGAGCGGATGCGCTCATCGACTTCGGTTACCCGCGCCGATTGGCAGCGGATCGTAGATAACCAAGAGAAGTTGTACGGCAAGCCCAAGCAATTGGACATGGTGCAGCGGCTGCTGATTTCGTGAGGACATAGCAGTCATGGCAGTTGCGGCCACCCCTGAGGATGAAAGACACTTCAGGGCGGAAGGTGGCGGGTCGATGTCGAGTTAATTTATGGCGGCTTTGACTACGCACTTAACATGACACGCTGCGCTGACTCGAACCCCGGATTGCATCGTCCTTTGCAGGCAGAGTGCACAGTATAAACAGGCCGTGGGCGGCTTGCCGCCTTCAGGCTCATTCAGCTGCGGCACCAGCCGCCTTCCACTACAGAAGTCTACCCTACCGAACAGAGAATGCGGTTTGCTCAGATGCTGGCCATCGAAGCGACAAGCGGCGTTGCCCGCGCCGTGTTCGATACGGTCATGGCGGGCGGCAGAGTGGATCTGGATAGCTGGCTGCTGTCGTTCGGCGCCGACTACGACAAGTCGCCTAGGCCGTATGCGGACGTGACGAAACTGCGCGCCCGTGAGGACTTGGCGCGCGAAGCACTGCGCCGGGAACTGGCGGCGGCGCGGGCGCTGTTCGACCGCTGCGAGTCGTTGGCCGATGCCTTCGGCCTTCAGTCTGATGTTCAAGACCTTCAGCAGCGTATTGCTGCGTTGGATGTGCAGCTGGAGGGTGTGGGGGCTGTATGGCATCGCGGGCTAGGCTCGGCTAGGAAGTGAGAGGTCATGAATGGCCTGGCAAGGCTGGCGAGGCGAGGTTTGGTCGGTCAAGGCACTGACTGGAATGGTATGACTGGCTTGGAATGGCCTGGTAAGGCGACGTTCGGCCTGGCATGGGTTGTGGCCCTGCATGGGGCTACTGCGTAGTGGGTCGGCGGCTCTATGAGCCGCCTTCCCGGTGTGGTGTAAGTTCACTTGCTATGCCATCGAGTCTTTAGTAAAGTTAGTTCTCTGTGTTGCGATCTTGCGACTTATGTGCTTGGAGGCCTTATGAAAACTGTTGAAAGCAAGGGGCTTGTCCGCTTGCTTGGGCGGCTTTCCTCGGGGCGATCAGCAATGAAAGCGAGTGTTGACGCCGCCAGGCAGCTGGAACAAGGGCGGGAGCATTTTTTAGAGCAGCGAAAAAAAATAGAAGAGAGTATCGACCGTGGGGCAAGGCTCACAAAACACCGAATCACTCTATGATTTTGTTTACCTTGACAGGGATCGATTGGCGTCTTTCTCGGCCCAGGTGTTCGATGATGGCACGCTTGTCTCGGTAAAGAAGAATGACGCAGCGCATAGTCATGTCGCATCAGAGATGCAGACGGGGATGCGGCCGATCTTCACCGCAGCAGAAAAAGAGAATCTAACAAATATCAGTGGCATTGAGCGCCAGTTTGATACCGGGTGGACGCTGCCGCTGAATGTCCTTCATAGGCTTGATGAGTTGGGCTATGTGAAGCGATCCTTATCAGAGGCTGATCTTGGTGATTTGGTCTTAATGACCGGGTCAATGAATTTGATTGACCTTGGGATTATGCAGAGGCTATGGGATCCGATCGTTGCCTTGGAAAATGGGAATAAATCTTCTGCTGTAAAGACTTCCGCCAAGCAGCGAGAACTAGATAAAGAGAAGGCTGTAGCCAAAAGTATTGGTGGAATATTAAAAAACCTCCCTCAGTCCATCCAGTTACGTTTATTCAACGATAGTGAGCAGGCTTGGGCAATGCTCAAGCGGGAGTTTCTAACGATTAGTCCCGACGATTTTCCGTTGAAGCACGGGCCGTCTATTCAAGGGGTGTGGCATTGCTTGGCAATACTTGACGGCAAGCCGGATGAGGACGACGACATCAAACTGCCGGAAAACGCAAATGAACTTGAAGGGGCAATGTGGGACTTGTCTTTAAGGCTGAGGCTCTTAATCGGAAGAAAAATGCACGACTATGGTCTGACTCCTATTGCTTTATTCAGATCCGCATCAGGGAGGCACAAGGTCGATTGATCTTGGCATGAGTAAAAATTAATTCAAGGGGGGTGATTCTTCGGGGTCGCCCTCTCTCACTCCCAGGTTCGCTTCGGCGGGCCTTTTTCATTCTTGGGCTCTGCTTAGGCGGGGCCTCTTTATTGGGCGCAAGAAATGGCAGATGAAACAATTGGCGTAGCGCGGATCGACTTGGTTGCCGACAGCAGCGTAAGTATCCGGTGAACCGTTAGCGTCTGGCGAACCTTGCACTTACCAACAAATGTCATTGACGTGCAGCTGATTCTCAATTATTTACTTTAACTTAGCGTATGCTGCCACCAGCCAGACTCGACTGACGGAGGCAGACATGGCACAGAATCCAGAGTGGCAGTTTGGGGCCGACGCATGGATCAAGCATGAGGGGTGCTCTGCGCCACACGGGTTCCGTGGTAATCCCCCATTTTCAGCAGTAGGCTTTCGTAGAATATGTTAGCGGATGGGAGTTTCGCTTCTGGGCGGGAGTCAGTCCACCCAGAGATTTATGGGGCCGTTCGTTGTTGTAGATCCAAAGCCATTCGGTGGCGCTCTCCTGGGCTTCCTCCAGACTGCCAAACAGGTTTTGAGCCAGCCAATCATAGCGTACGGTTCGGTTGTAGCGCTCGACGTAGGCGTTTTGCTGTGGGTTACCTGGTTGAGTATGGATGAGCGTGATACGCCGTTTGGTGGCCCAATCCAGTAATACCTTGCCGATGTATTCCGGGCCGTTATCGCAGCGGATGCACGCGGGCTGTCCACGCCACTCGATGATCTGGTTCAGCACCCGAGTGACCCGCTCTGCGGGCAGGCTGAAGTCCACCTCGATGCCTAGTCCCTCGCGGTTGAAGTCGTCCACCACATTGAATAACCGGATGCTGCGCCCGTCGGATAACTGATCGTGCATGAAGTCCATCGACCACATTTGATTGATGGCTGTCGCGGTTCCCAGGGCAACGGGCCGCTCGCGTACGATGCGCCGTCGAGGCTTGATACGCAGGTTCAGTTCCAGTTCCCGATAGATGCGGTAGACCCGTTTGTGATTCCATCCGAACCCCTTGATATTACGCAGATATACAAAGCACAGCCCAAAGCCCCAGTTGCGCTGGGCCGTGGTCAGACGTATCAGCCAGTTGGCGATGACTTCGTTCTCATCGGAGCGCTTGGGCTGGTAGTGGTAGCAGCTCTCGCTGACGCCCACCGCTTCGCAGGCGATACGGATACTGACCTGCCTGTGCTCGATGATTTTCTGCGCCGCCGCGTCGAGACGGCGCTACCATTTTTTTGCGATGACCTCCCGGGCGATCTCGGCCTTCAGGCGCTCCTCGGCGTACATCTTCTTGAGCAGCTTTTTCTCAGCCTCCAGCTCCTTCAGGCGTGCC
>NZ_BCWN01000036.1 GCF_001592225.1 Castellaniella caeni NBRC 101664
AAGAATTCAGAAGCTGCCTGACCTCGTCTTGTCCTTCTTCAAACAGCCTGAATGTCACTATATTCATGCCTGACTTTAATTTTCGAAAGGTTAGTACCAAGAAGTTTGGCGGACAGAAACTCCCCGCATCACCGGATGCTATCCATCTAGGTAAAAAGCAATTGTACTTTGTGGAATTCAAAAATCAGTTTCCCAGCAAGATAGACAATGATGCCATTCGAAGAAAATTCAAACAAGGCACCAAAATCCTGCAAGACATGCTTGTTGATTTTGCCCCTCGCGATTGGCAACGCCTATTCTGCGTTGCCTTCAAACCCAACAATCGACCAACTTACTTCGACAGCCGCCATTTCGAAGAAAGCAAAGTGCGCTTCAATCTGGATGACCTGAACGCAGAACTTGGGCATTTTTACGACAAAGTCCTGACAGAAGACATTGATTTTTATTCAAGACAATTCAGGCAGTTGAAATGTTGATCTCCCATCGCCCAACGGGTAACACAAACCGGCATCGTGCCCTGCTGCAGATCAAAGGCGGGATTACTGATTGTTGTGTGATCGGCAAGATCGACGTACAGGCGCTGCACCGGTTTCAGAGCGGCTACCGTTCGTCGGCCAAGCTGTTCAAGCCTGTGCTGGATGGACTTGAGTTTGATTTTAGCCGCAAGGTTTTGCCGACGGGAGAGGAATAATGAGTGAGATTCAATATAACACGCATGAACAGGATATCGAGAGACATTTTTTTAGAGCTTCGACATCTGACTTTAAGAAGATTCTTGGTAGCCCAATTGCTTATTGGGCATCGGATGCTGTCGTAAAGATTTTTGCCAACGGAAAACCATTGGGATCCCTTGGAAAAATAGGCAAAGGCTCGGACACGGGAAAGAATGAACTCTTTATAAGAGCATGGCCAGAGATTAGCTTCAATAAACTAGATATTTATTGTCACTCCACCCAAGACACCTTCAATAACCATAAAAAATACTACCCCACCCATAGAGGCGGGGGGTTCAGGAAGTGGTTCGGCAATCAATCAGATGTTATTAATTGGCAGAACGACGGCAAAGCCATAAGGGATTGCCCCGGAAGCACAACAAGAAATCACAAATATTATTTTAATCCCTGCATTAGCTGGGGAAAAATCACCAGTTCCAAGCTAAGCGTTCGAAACATCCCACAAGGCTCGATTTCTGATGACGCTGGGCCTTCGGCTTTCCTTGGGAATTTGAATCAATCGACACTAGGATTTTTAAATTCATCCCTAGCTGAGAGATTGGTTTCTTTCTTAAGTCCCACCTTGAATTTTCAGGTTGGCGACATTAGCGCACTACCGATTCTTGAGTATTGTGAAAATATTGGAGAAGAACATGGTGCGATAATATCGACATTGATATCTATTTCTAGAAATGATTGGGATACACATGAAAACTCTTGGGACTTCACCGACTCTCCGTTATTGAGCAACGATCATCGCAGATTCACACTGGAAGCAACCTACCACTTCGTCCGCACCCACTGGCGCAAGATAACGTTGGAAATGCAACGCCTGGAAGAAGAAAACAACCGCATCTTCATCGACGCCTACGGCCTGAAAGACGAACTCTCCCCCGAAGTCCCCCTGGACGAGATCACCCTCACCTGCAACCCCCACTACCGCTACAGCGGAAACAAGACCGAGGACGAGCTGGAAGCCCTGCTGCTGGCCGACACCATGCGGGAATTCATTTCCTACGCCGTGGGCTGCATGCTGGGTCGTTATTCTCTGGACAAACCAGGGCTGATCCTGGCCAACCAGGGTGAGCCCCTGGCTGACTATCTGAAACAGGTGCCACAACCCAGCTTTACGCCGGACAAAGATAACGTCATCCCCATGTTGGATGGCGACTGGTTTGCCGACGACATCGTGGAACGCTTCCGGCAGTTTCTGCGCATCACCTTTGGCGAGGAACACTACAAGGAAAACCTGCAATTCATCGAGCAGGCCCTGAACGTCAAGGGCAAGCGCAACTACACCTTGCGCGATTACTTCCTTGGTGAGTTCTACACCGACCACGTCAAGCGCTACAAGAAGCGCCCGATCTATTGGCTGTTCTCCAGCCCCAAGGGCAGCTTCAATGCGCTGATCTATATGCACCGCTATCGCCCGGATACCGTCAGCGTGGTGCTGAATGATTACCTGCGCGAATTCCGTGCCAAGCTGGACGCCCACCTGCAGCACCTGAAGGCCACCAGCATCAGCGCCGGCAGCAGCCAGGGGGAAAAGACCAAAGCCCTGAAGGAAATCGACAAGGTCACCAAGGTCATGGCCGAGCTGGAAGACTATGAACGCGATGTCCTTTATCCTTTGGCCACGCAACAGATCGAAATCGATCTGGATGATGGCGTGAAGGCCAACTACCCAAGGTTCGGCGCTGCGCTGAAGAAGATCCCGGGGCTGGATGCCGAGGACGACGATTGAGGGCACTATGCTGATTCATTCAATTCAACTGAATAATTTCTTGAGCTTCGGGCCATCCGCCAAGGCGCTGCAGCTGGGGCCGCTGAATGTGCTGATTGGTCCCAACGGGTCTGGCAAGTCCAACCTGATGGAGTCGATCACCCTGCTGCAAAGCGCACCGGACAAATTGATGGACCCCATCCGCGATGGTGGAGGTGTGCGAGACTGGCTCTGGAAGGGCGGCAGCACCACGCCCGAAGCGTCCCTGGATTTTGTGCTCTCCAACCCGTTGGGCAAGCAGAACCTGCGATACACGCTGGCTTTCACCGAAGTCGGGCAGCGCTTTGAGATCGTCGATGAGCGGGTGGAAAATGAGGCTCCCCAGGACGAACAGTACGCGGAACCCTATTTTTATTACCACTTCAATCGCGGCAGGCCCGTTCTGAATGTGGGCAGCGAAAAACGTGCGCTACGGCAAGAGGATGTCGATCTCGAAAAATCCATTTTGTCCCAGCGCAAGGATCCCGATCAGTATCCGGAAATCACCTGGCTGGGCCAGACGCTGGGCAAGATCCGGCTGTACCGCGAATGGAGCTTTGGACGGTACACCGCACCACGCGCTCCCCAGAAAACTGATCTGCCCAATGTGCATCTGGAGCCCGACGCAAGCAACCTGGGGCTAGTCCTGAATCGGCTGAGCAACCAGCCCGCCGTCAAGCAGCGCCTGCTCACTGCCCTGCAGGCCCTCTACGAGGGCATCACCGACTACCATGTGCAGTTCGAAGGCGGTACCGTCCAGGTATTCTTCCACGAGGGGTCCATCCCGATTCCGGCCACACGGCTATCCGATGGCACCCTGCGCTATCTGTGCCTGCTGGTCGTGCTATGCCATCCCAATCCCCCACCCCTGGTTTGCATCGAGGAACCCGAGCTGGGCCTGCACCCAGACGTCCTGCCCACCCTGGCGGAACTCCTGAAGGAAGCATCCACCCGCACCCAGCTGATTGTCAGCACCCACTCCGACAGCCTGGTCGATGCGCTGAGCGACCAACCTGAAGCCATTATCGTGGCTGAACGATCTGCACAAGGCACCCACCTGACCCGGCTGGATGCTGTCCAACTGCAGCCCTGGCTGGAAAAGTATCGCCTGGGACAACTCTGGACACGCGGCGAGATTGGGGGGACACGATGGTAACGCTGTATGTTGAAGGCGGTGGCACGGCCGGGTCTTTGAAGGCAGAGTGCCGGAAAGGATTCAGACTATTCTTGGAAGCTGCTGGATTGATTGATGACAAGCTACGAATCGTAGCCTGTGGCAGTCGAGAGGATACCTATGACTCGTACTGCACGGCCCTGCATGCTGGAAAGGCTGCCATCCTGCTGGTTGATAGCGAAGCACCCGTGAGTCCCGAGGCGCAGCCCGGAAATAGCAGCTTGCAGGCTGATCGTGCCAAATGGAAACCCTGGCTGCACCTGAAGCAACGCAAGGGTGATGGTTGGAATAAACCAGATGGTGCAAGCGATCTGGATTGCCACTTGATGGTGCAATGTATGGAAGCCTGGTTAGTAGCCGATCCCAGTACGCTGAAAAAGTACTTTGGCCAAAGTTTCCACGAAAAAAAACTACCCAATGCAGCCAACCCCCTGGAGCTAGTGGACAAGGATGCGTTGTACCGTGCGCTGAAGGACGCGACCAAAAGCTGCCAAAAAGGGGCTTATGGCAAGGGCAAGCATTCATTCGACCTGCTGGCCCTGACGGATCCTGCCAAAGTCACACAAGCCTCCCCGTGGGCACAACGGCTGATCGAAACACTCCAGGAAACACGCTGACGTGAGCAAGTGGTGAGTAAATTAATGAGCAAGTCAGTGCACAAGCCGTCTACCCCCACGGCTAGAGTTGCAGCTAGAGTCACGGCTAGAGTCAGAAAGGAACCCAAAGATTGACCAACCCCCGCATCACCCAGGCCCTGAGCCGACTGTTCGACAAGCACCGCATCGTGTTCTGGCACGACGCGCAGCAGGAATTTCGCACGGAATTCGATTCTCTGGATCTACCGGATGTGCAGTGCATCACGGTGGCCAACAACGAGTTTGGTCTCAAGTACCGCATCCTGCGCGAAGAACCCCAGCAGAAATTCCTGCTGTACCAGGACGGCCCGCTGCCCGCCAAAGACACCGACAACTGGTTGTTGGACGTGCAACTGGCCTACGGGGAATTCCGCACCGACCAGACGGCCATCTGGCTGTCTGACCTGGAGCTGGGCCTGGATTTCGCCCCGGTTGTGCAGCAGCACACGGAATTTTTCCAATCGGCCAAGCGCCTGGAAAAGCTGAAGGCCAGCCTGCAGTCTGATGATACGCAGGGGCATATCCGCCTGAAGATGCTGGCCGTGTGCGCGGGTAGCGACCCCGGCCTGGATGATGTGGTGGCCAGTCTGCTGCAGGATCTGGCCAACGAGGACGAAGACGCCATCCACCTGATCGAACGCTGCCACTTGGATACCGTGCTGTGGGAACAGATGGCTCGCTGCTATGGGTACCAGTCGACATCGCCGGGGGTACGGGACTTTGCCATCGAGCTTTTCAAATCCTGCTACGCCATGGGGACCGACGGCCCGGTCAGGCTGAATGGCGACGCCCTGGTGTTTCTGAAGCGCTGGAAGGACAGCCGCCGCTTTGAGATCGGCTTTGTCACCCTGTCCAAGCAATGCGCTCAGATTCTGGATATCGAACACGACCTGGCCCAGCGGGATTTCCGCGACCTGATGGCGCTGGATTATTTTCGTCTGATCGACCAGAAAATCATCAGCGACCTGGTGCGCGCCGTAGTGGCCCGAACCGTATCCAGTGGTGAGGTCTCGCAGTGGGTACGCCAGCGCCGCCAGAGTCACTGGTATCAGGGCTTTGAAGACCTGTATGAAGCCATCGAGCAGGCCAGCCTGCTGACCCAGGCCCTGGCCGAATCCGACCTGCACATGGGCAGCCTGGCCGAAGGCGTGCAGCGCTACAGCCAGCACTGGTACCGGCTGGATCAACATTACCGCAAGTTCATTTTCCACGTGCGCAAGTCGGGCCAAGCATCCCTGATGGGGCCGCTGCTGGATCAGGTCGAGAACTTGTACACCAACACTTTCCTGCTGACCCTAGGTGACGGCTTCAGCCAGCAGGTGGAACAATCCGCCCTGTGGCAAGCCCAGCCCGTGAAACGTCAGGATGAGTTTTACCGCTACTGGGTGCAGCCCTTTCTGGACAAGGACATCAAGGTCTGCGTGATCATTTCCGACGCCATGCGCTACGAGGTTGGCGAGGAACTGCTGGGCCGCATCCGCCAGGAAGACCGCTACGGCGCCACCTTGGAACCAGCACTGTCCATGCTGCCCAGTTACACCCAGCTGGGCATGGCGGCCCTGCTGCCGCATCAGACGCTGGCCATTGCCAACAACGACACCGGCACCGTACTGGCCGATGGGCAAAGCACCCAGGGCACGGCCAACCGAACCAAAATCCTGCAAGCCGCTTTGCGCGGCCGGGGCCTGGCGATCAAAGCGGATGACTTCATGCAGCTGAACCGCGACGATAGCCGCGAGCTACTGAAAGCCAACGATGTGGTCTATCTGTACCACAACCGCATCGACCACACCGGCGACAAAATGCATTCCGAGGGCCAGGCCTTCGAGGCCGCCGACGCCACGCTGGACGACCTGCTGCGCCTGGTGAAAAAGCTGACGGCAGCCAACGTCAGCAATATCCTGATCACGGCCGACCACGGCTTCATCTACCAGGACCGGGAACTGGCCGAGAGCGACTTTCTGGCCGCCGAAGTCACCGGGCAGGCCGTGTTGTACCGCGACCGTCGCTTCGTGCTGGGCAAAGGGCTGGCCGATTCCCCCAGCCTGCACGGCTGGACATCCCCAGCGCTGGGCCTGTCGGGCGATGTCGAGATCCGTATCCCCAAGTCCATCAACCGCCTGCGCCGCCAGGGCTCTGGCAGCCGCTTTGTGCATGGCGGGGCCACCCTGCAGGAAGTCGTCATCCCGGTGCTGAAAATCAACAAGAAGCGCCAGAGCGACATCACCCAGGTCGAGGTGGAGATCCTGCGCGGGGCCAGCGCCATCATCACCTCCGGCCAGCTGGCCGTGACGCTCTACCAGACGGAAGCCGTCACCGACAAGATCCAGCCACGCAGCCTGCGGGCCGGCATCTACACAGAATCGGGCGAGCTGATTTCCGACTGCCATACCCAGGTGTTTGATCTGGTCTCGGATAACCCGCGTGAACGCGAACTGCCGCTGCGCTTTGTGCTCAGCCGCAAGGCAGACGCCGCCAATGGCCAGGAAGTGATCCTGCGGCTGGAAGAACAAGTGCCTGGAACCACCCACTATCGCGAATACAAGACGCTGCGCTACACCATGCGCCGGTCGTTCACCAGCGACTTTGACTTTTGAGGACCCGCCATGAATGCGCTGGACGAGAAGCTGAACCAACATTTTGCCGGTCTGGTGGTGCGCAAGGACCTGGTCAAGACGGTCAAGGGCAATGCCATCGTACCGTCTTATGTGCTGGAATACCTGCTGGGGCAATACTGTGCCACCAGCGATGAAGCCACGATCCAGGCGGGGATCGAGCGCGTCAAGGACATCCTGGCCCAGCACTACGTGCACCGCAACGAAGCCGGGCTGATCCGTTCCAATATCCGCGAGAAGGGCCGCTACAAGGTCATTGACAAGATCAGCGTGTCGCTGAACGACAAGGCCGACGTCTACGAGGCAGAATTTTCCAACCTGGGCATCAAGAAGGTGTTGGTGGAATCCGGCACCGTCAAGGCCCACCCCAAACTGCTGGTCAGCGGCGTCTGGTGCATCGCCGACATCGAATACGAGCATACGGAAGAAAAGGACGCCGTGCCCTGGGTGCTGGCCAGCCTGAAACCGATCCAGCTGTCGCACTTCGACTACGACGGATATCTGCAGGCACGTGCCCAGTTCAGCACGGACGAGTGGATCGACCTGCTCGTGCAAAGCATCGGCTTCAATCCGGAATTCATGAGCCGACGCAGCAAGCTGACCCAGCTGGTGCGCTTGATCCCGTTCTGCGAGCGCAATTACAACCTGATCGAGTTGGGGCCCAAGGGCACGGGGAAATCCCACATCTACTCGGAATTTTCCCCCCATGGCATCCTGATTTCCGGTGGCGAAGTCACCGTACCCAAACTGTTCGTCAATAACTCATCCGGCAAAATCGGCCTGGTGGGCTACTGGGATTGTGTCGCCTTCGACGAGTTTGCTGGCCAGCAAAAGCGCGTGGACAAGGCCCTGGTGGACATCATGAAGAACTACATGGCCAACAAGTCGTTTTCTCGCGGGGTGGAGACCCTGGGTGCCGAGGCATCGATGGTTTTTGTGGGCAACACGCAGCACACGGTGCCCTATATGCTGCGTCATGCCGATCTGTTCTGCGACCTGTCCGAAAAATTCTACGATTCCGCATTTCTGGATCGCCTGCACTACTACATCCCAGGCTGGGAGGTAGACATCATCCGCAGCGAAATGTTTTCCAGCGGCTACGGCTTTGTGGTGGATTACCTGGCCGAGATCCTGCGGGCGCTGCGCAACCACGATTATTCCGACCGCTACCAGGCGCATTTCAAGCTGTCGGCCGATATCTCCACCCGCGATCGTGACGGGATTCACAAGACATTTTCAGGTCTGATGAAGATCCTGTACCCCCATGATGGGGCCAACAAGGAGGAAACCGAGGAAATCCTGCGCTTTGCGATTGAAGGGCGCAAACGGGTCAAGGACCAGCTGCTGCGCATCGACAGTACGTACACGCCTGTGCGCTTTGCCTACCAGGATAGTGTCGGAAATGAGCACCTTGTTCAGACGCTGGAAGAGACTGAGTACCCCGGCCAGTATCACCAGACTTCGACCGATCACATTGCGTCGGCACCTGACCACACCACGGACGATGCGCCAACCAAAACCATTACGCCACAAGCAGATCACACTGACATTGCGTCGGGCCGGCAGCCACACGACTTAGCCCCCCAGCCAAAAGAGCAGCACCTGGTTTTCCAGGAAAATCAAAAAGGGCTGTCCTACGACAAATTGTTCCGACCGTACCTGCTGGGTGCCACCCAAATCACGCTGACCGACCCGTACCTGCGCCTTTTCTACCAGGTGCGCAATCTGATGGAATTTATCGAAACGCTGGTCAAGGCCAAGGCAGATGACGAGGAAATGACCCTGCACGTCATCACAGTCGAGGACGAGTTCAAGGGGGAGCAGCAACGGGAATATTTCGAGAAAATCCAGACTGCGGCCGGTGCCGCAGGTGTGACGCTGACCTGGGAATTTGACACGACCGGGGCACTGCACGCCCGCCACATCGTGACCGACCACGGCTGGAAAATTTCTTTGGATCGTGGGCTGGACATTTTCCAGCACTACGAGATGAACGATGCCTTCAGCTTCGCCAACCGGCTGCAGCAATACCGGGCGTGCAAGGCATTTGAGGTCACGTTTATTCGTCAATGACGATCACAGATAGAAGTCAAACTCAATGGATAACTTTACACAGGCCCAGGAGGTGAGGATCCACCCCCTGGGGACCACGGCAGGTGGTTGCTTAATCTGCCGGGAGCGCCGAAATACCGGAGGCAGAGACGTTTCGACTGTCATCTCTGCCAAGGTGGCACCCTTGCGGCGCAACTCCCACACAAGTTCCTTGATCCGTGTACGTTCAGCCCTGAAGGTGGCCTGGCTGACTGACCATCATGGTCGCGACGAATGAAATTATATTCGTAGCCTTTGCCAAAATACATAATTTTCAATAACGCTCGTGCTCACCCGTTTTCTCCTGCCTGTGGAAAAATTCATTTTCTTTTTTTAGCTCTTGGTAGTCGCAATAGAACTCATAGCTTTTTTGGACAACGACGAAAAGGCCGATGGTAGCCAGAACAGTTTTTATCACGAGGTACCTCCTATTGGGCTGACTGATTGAGACGCTCGCCGCACTCACCGCAGAACTTAGCGCCGACTGTCACAGGGGCGTGACATTTAGGACAATGGACGTCGGTTTTTTTAGACAGTGACTTTTGGCGTATGTAGGCTATCTGGACTACGCAAGGCACGGTGACTCGATATGCTGGGCTTGCCAGATCGAAAGCGGTCCAGACCCCGGTAATTGCCCACCCAATTGGGCCTGCAAATACACTGATTCCCCGCATCAGCGGAGCAGTTGCTGTGAAAGCCAAGCCTCGACCAAGAATGGCTTTGGCAGTTGATTGAGCCACGATTGCGGCGAGTTTGTACGCGGCAAAGCCTGATGCACTAATGGCAGCTTGTAGCGAGGCCATCATCAATGGGCCTGTGCCGGTGAATTTTCCACCTAGGTTTTCAAATAGCTCCTTACGTTCTTGATCTGACATCTTCTCAATGGACTGCTCTAGCACCTTTAGCAGAATCTCCATTTCAATTTTGGCACAGTCATTATTCTTGTTGTAGTTGACCTTGAGGTGATCAGCCACATCACACAGAAGCTCTTTGTAGGGCACACCATTGCCGCCTCGAAAGAGGTTGAAGAGACTATTTCCACCAAAGCTTCTTAGCTCCGTGGAGATAAGTGCAACATCTTCAGGCGAGATTTTGTTCGAGAGTCTAGCGTGTAAAAGCTGTTCGCAAGAATCTGCAGAAAGCGCGAGCCGCCCTTCTCCTTTGTCGGTTATGTGGTCAATGAGAATATGGATATCCTCATTTTCTGATTTTAGAAGCAAGGGGTCCAGGTCTGAGTCGGGGGTGTAAGTCATGGGAGAATACCTTTATTGAGTTGTTTGATTTGATTGGTAATTGATGCGGCTAACCCGACAAGAGCGACATGTTGAGCGTGACGCGCCTGGTGCTCTGGCTGTCTTAACATTAGTGCGCCCATGACATGACTAGCCCGGCGACGATTCTCGTTGATTTCATCGCGCTGAGCTTGTTCGTGCGGGTTGGATGCGGTACTAGAGGGTCTAGGAATTTTGAGCAGACCCTCGCGGTCAAGCACCTGTCGCACAGTTGTATGAGTTCCAAATTGACTACCCAAAATTTCGCGAGCAGCTCGCCCTATGGATTGGATATCGCCAACTGCCTTAATTAACATCTCCCAGTCTTCTGGCGTCATAAGAAGAAACGCTACGGGCACACCGAGGAGATTTGCCAAACGGTTAAGCGTGCGCAGATCCGGATTATTAGGCACGTGGTTTCCGTCCTTGGGCCTGAGCGTCTGAAGAGTGCTGCGGGCAATACCGGTTTGTCTGAATATATCAATGTTTCGCAGCCCCCCCGCTCGCCCATCATCACGTTGCGGGCCACCAACGCTTAAGGCTGCTCCGATGTTCTCGCCAAGTGACTTGCATAAGGCTTTGAACTGTTCATCTCCCTGTGCGATCTTGTCATCTGACATATAGGCCTCTACTTTTCGCCTTTGGCTACCATGGCGAGTCCAAGTAGAGCAATGCTGCTGACAGCAAGGAATACGCCATCAGATCCTGCTTCTTTGGCTAATTCTTCAATCATTTTTATAATATCTTTCATCTCTATTCCTCTAGGCTCGACTGTAGATTGTGCTGATTTATATTCAAACAGTCAGTGGTATCTGATGTGCTGCGTCCTTACTTCACGTTTAGGCCCTTAGCTATTAGAGCGAGCCCAAGAAGGGCTGCGCTGCCCACCGCAAAGAATTTTGTAGCCGGGTCTGCATCTTTAGCTACGTCGCTAATCGCTTTGATGATGTCACTCATTTCTGTTCCTTTAGGTTGTAGGCTGTGTTGATTTACGTTGAGGCAATCAGTGACTAGAGATTACAAGAGAAATTAGGTGTGTGAACTATAAAATGAAGTGTATACGCTACTCTCTATTATACAATTGGAGCGTGTGGACTCCTATTCTATAAATATCTTGGATGGAAGCGCAGAGGGGGACCCAAGTGCTGCTCACCAAGCAGTGAGCCATTGCGGTCGCATTTGCCTCGTATGTCCCGGATCTAAGGTCAGATCGGAGGTATCGCAATGGGAATTCAGTACAGTCATTTGAGCCCTAAAGAACGGGCAGCCATCCAGGCTGCCGCCGGTACCGCCGGTGTGACTCTGACCTGGGAATTCGACACGACCGGGGCACTGCCCTCTGAGTCAGAATAGTTGTCGCTCCGATAGAATCTTCAACACGAGGGTGATGATGGAAGGACAAATTGGCTCGATACGGACAAGAATTCAAGGATCGTGCAGTGGCACGACTGTTGCCGCCTGAGAGCGCGCCTGTGCAGCAGGTCGCGCAGGAACTGGCTATCTCGGCGGCTACGCTGGAACGTTGGTTGGCAGCGACGCTGTCGAGGCCTAGCGAGCATCGCCTCTGGACGGCACAGGCGCGCCTGGAAGCGCTGATCGCGACGGCTTCGATGGACGAGGCAGGTAAAAGCGCCTGGTGCCGCGAAAACGGTTTGTACCCCCAAGAGATCACACGCTGATGCGAGACTGCCGCACAAGCTTTGGCCGCCCCCCGGGATCGGCCTGCGAGCCAGTCTGAGACCAAGGCCGATCGCAGGCGCATCAAGGAGCTCGAACGCGATCTGCGGCGCAAGGAGAAGGCGCTCGCTGAGACGACAGCGCTGCTGGTGCTGCGAAAAAAACTCTCGGCGATCTTTCCAACGGACGAGGGCGAGGACGCATGATCGCCCTGAAGGATCGCCAGGACATGGTTCGTTTGATTGAGCAAGCGCATGCCGATGGAGCGCGTCTGCACAAAGCCTGCAAGGAAGCCGGCATCGACGTGCGTACACTTCAGCGCTGGCGCGCCCACGCGGGGCTTGTCCATGGTGACCGGCGCCCCGACGCGGTGCGGCCTCAGCCCGCACACACGCTGAGCGTCGATGAACGTGCACAACTGGTTGCGGTAGCCAATGCCCCGCGCTTTGCCGATCAGCCGCCCGCGCGCATCGTTCCCGCACTGGCCGATGAGGGGATCTATCTTGCCAGCGAATCGAGCTTCCAGCGGGTGCTGCGTGCCGAAGGCCAGCTGCGCCATCGTGGCCGGGCCAGCGCACCGAGCCGCCGACGTGAGCCCACCACTCATGTGGCGACGGGCCCAGGACAGGTCTGGTGTTGGGATATGAGCTATTTGCCTGCCCAGGTAGTAGGCCGGTGGTTTTACCTGTACCTGATTATGGATCTGTACAGCCGTAAGATCGTTGGCTGGGAGATTCACGAAACTGACGATTCCAGGCATGCCGTGGCCCTGCTCAAGCGCACGAGCCTTGCCGAAGGAATCCACGCCATGGCTGACAAACCCATACTGCACAGGGATAACGGTGCCACCCTGAAGGCGACGACGGTGCTCGCACTGCTGCACTGGCTGGGGATCAAGCCCTCGTATTCCAGGCCGCGCGTCTCGGACGATAACGCCTTCGTCGAGTCCCTCTTCAAGACGGCAAAATATCGGCCTGAGTTCCCTGCCAGGGGCTTTGCTGATCTGCAGGCGGCGCGCCAGTGGGGCCGACGCTTCGTGCAATGGTACAACTGCGAGCATCTTCACAGCGGCATCCGCTATGTCACCCCGGCACAGCGTCACGCTGGGCAGGACCTCGCCATCTTGCAGGCGCGCCACAAGCTCTACCAGCGGGCGCGGGCGATGAACCCGGCACGCTGGTCGGGAGCCACCCGCAATTGGGCGCCGGTCGGCGCCGTGACGCTCAACCCCGAACGCGATGCTGCCATCAATCATGGAGTGCCACTGGATAGCGAAATGAGTGCATGACACGGGCGACAACTACCTTGACTTCTTCC
>NZ_BCWN01000037.1 GCF_001592225.1 Castellaniella caeni NBRC 101664
AAGGGCCGGGCCAAGGGCCAAGCCGAAGGCCGAATCGAAGGCCGAGTCGAAGGTCAAGCCGAGCTGCTCTTGCTTCAAATTGAGCGCCGCTTTGGCCCGGTGGCTGGCGATGTCACCCAACGCGTTCGTTGCGCCCAGGCAAAAGACCTGGAAACTTGGTCATTGAACTTTGTGGATGCTGCAACTCTGGACGATGTGTTCGGAGATTGAAAATTCAGCCAGTTGCGGCGGCCATTTTTTAGTTCAGCAGCACCCGCGAAATGCAGCGACCAAGCTTCCGATGGCGAGGCCTTTGTTTTCTGAATATGCTGTGTGACGACTGTGCCCCCATTTCACCAGGTCAGGTGCTGCACATGGACGAAACGAGCCAGTCACGTTTCGTGCCTGTCCTGTTGCAACCTGCTCAGATCGTATGGAGATCGTGTTGCCGGGTAAAATAGCCGCGCCTTGTTGTGGAGACTGGATTCGTGGCACATATCATTTTGCAGGCGCCGCGCCTGATGGCGGCGGACATCGAGCGGCTGGCGGCGGTGGCGTGTGCCGACGGCGTACAAGAGATGACGCCGACGGCGTACCGCCTGCTGAATGTGGATGCCGATGCCCGCGACGAGGTCATGTCCATGGCCCAGGCCGCGCGTATCGATGCGGCCTGGCTGGATACCGTGCATCGCCTGGCCGATTGCAAGGTGCTGGCCATGGATATGGATTCCACCCTGGTCAATATCGAATGCATCGACGAGATTGCCGATGCGGTGGGGCGCAAGGCCGAAGTGGCTGCCATCACCGAAGCCAGCATGCGCGGCGAAATCAAGGATTTTACCGAGAGCCTCACCCGCCGGGTGGCGCTGCTCAAGGGCGTGCCGGAATCCGCGCTGGACGCCGTGTTTACCCAGCGCCTGCGCTTGAATCCCGGCGCTGAAAAGCTCATCGAGGGCGCCCAGTCGCACGGTCTGAAGACCATCCTGGTGTCAGGTGGCTTTACCTTCTTTACCGAGCGCCTGCGTCGTGGCCTGATGCTGGACGAGGCCCACGCCAACACACTGGAAATCGTCGATGGTGTGCTGACGGGCCGCGTGCTGGGCGATATCGTGGACGGCGCCGCCAAGGCGCGCCACGTGCAGGCCCTGGCGCAGTCGCTGGGTGCCACGTCCGAGCAGATCATCGTCCTGGGCGATGGTTCGAACGACCTGCGGATGATGGCGCTGGCGCATTATTCCGTGGCCTACCGCGCCAAGCCTGTGGTGCGCGCCCAGGCGCACTTCGCGCTGGACGTCAGCCCCCTGGACGCCGTGCTCAACTGGTTTCGTCGGCAGCACTAGGCCAGCGCGTCTTGCACGACCTTGGATATCCACTGGTTCAGGCTGGCGCCGGACGCCGCCGCGGCCAGCGTGGCCGCTTCGTGGGTGTCGGGAGGGATTCTCAGGATGAATTTGCCTGAAAAATGCTTGTGGGGTTCTGTGCCGTGCCTGGCGCATTCTTCGAGAAAGATGTCCAGCGATATTTTGCCCTCGCGGTGCAGCCCTTCGATGTCCGTTGCATAGAAATCGGCGCCCCCGTTCAGGCCCACGAATTCGCCCCTGAACATCTCGGTATCCGGGTCGTAGCTGATGACGGCGGGGTGCTTGGCAATGATCATGATGTTTTTCATGGGTGGACTCCGTTTTCTTCCAACCATCTGCGCAACGAAGTGATGGCTCCTTTGTCCAGGTTGGGTGAAGGATGGGGCCGGTGCATGACTTTGACCTGCTCAAAGAGGAAGATAGCCACCCGTGAACCTTCTCGCTCGGTGATTTGCGCACCCAGGTCGAGCAGAAGTGCCGATACGTCTGACCAGCGAATCCCGGATGCCGCAGGCCTGGCAAAGATCTGCGTCAATGTTCTGTGGTGCTTGGCTTTCATTTTTATGATACTCACAAATGGTACTAATTGAAAGCAGCACGCCTTTCAGCCAAGCAAAATTGGGCGATGGTAAGCAGCGGAAAGGGCATGCTGAATGGGCAGCATGCCCGGTTTCTCATGGTATTTGGTGTCTGGTGAGGTAGAAATGTCTACCTGCGCGAGTGCTGCGTCAGCGCCTCAAGGTTCGGCCCAGAGTCGTAGCAGGTTGTGATAGACGCCGGTCAGCTGGCTGATGATGGCGGGGTCGCCGCCCGCTTGCGCCAGGCGCTGGATGGCCACGTCTTGCTGTAGCAGCAGGCTGCGGTGGGTATCGTCGCGCACCAGGCTTTGCGTCCAGAAAAACGATCCGTAGCGCACTCCCTGGGTGACGGGGGTGACGCGATGCAGGCTGGTGCCGGGGTAGACCACCGCGTGCCCGGCGGGCAGCTTCACGCGCTGCTCGCCGTAGGTGTCCTGGATGACCAGCTCACCCCCCTCGTATTCATCGGGGTCGCTGAAGAACACCGTGGTGGAAATATCGCTGCGCAGCAACCCGGAGGCCGGGGCCGAAAGGCCACCCTCGGGCGATGACTGTTGACGATCGGGCAAATTGGTGACGTTGGTTCCGGCGGCGCGTTGGCCTTGGTGCGGGGGCACGCCGTGTCGCGGCACCTGGAAGATGGCGTTGTCGATATGAAAGCCGTAGTGCTCGCCGCCTTCGTAGCGGTTGAAGCGCGGCGGCAAAATATGCGCGGGCAGGGCTGCCGATTGAAAAACGGGATGCTGGCGCAGGGCCGTGGTGATCAGCGCGCCGATCTGTCGGCCGGTGGGGGCGTCCAGCGCCAGTTGCCGATTGGCCTTCACGTGCCGGGCCACGTGGCCTGCCGTCAGGCGTCCGTCCGTCCAGTCGGCGGCTTCCAGTTTCTGGCGGCAGTGCCGCACTTGGTCGGGGGTCAGCAGGTCGGGAATCGTGATCAGCATGGCGGTATGGGTGGGCGAGGTTGAGAGGCGGCGCGTGGGACGATCGTGCCAAGGCTGCCTATGTGCCGTGCGGGCGGCTGGCCAGCGCGGCGCCAGGGGCGGGGGTGCCAGGGTGCCGTTCGTAGCGCGCGATGAGCGCGCGCAGCGGTGCCGACCCCGCTTTCGCGACAGCATCCATGGCGGGCAGCTGCGTGTGCAGCCAGGCGGCCGCTTTGCGCATGAAGGCCGGGGTGGCGCTGTCGGGCACCTTGTCCAGCCAGAACAAGGCGCGTTCGACGGACGCTTGCGTCGGCCTGTGCGCCGACTCGTGTACTGGCGCGTTTGGCTGCTTGTGTTCGGGCGCAAGCGCGGGCGCCGGCGCCCGCGCCGGGTCGTGGGCTGATCCGCGCGCGCCTGCCGAGGTGTCGCCAAAGGCCTGCGTCAGCAGCAGGCGGGCACTGTTGAATTGCCCCCGGAAGTCGCCGCCGTGGGCCGCCTGAAGATACCAGTCCAGGGCGAGGGTCGTGTCTTGCGCGACGACCCAGCCGTCTTCGTAAAAGCTGCCGATCATGTTCATCGACTTGGCGTGGCCCAGCGCCGCCGCCTTGCGAAACCAGTCGAGCGCGGCGGGGCGGTCGATGGCGATGCCTTGCCCCAGCGACAGGGCGGTGGCGTAGTTGTACATGCCCCAGTCCAGGCCCGCCTGGGCTGCCAGGCGAAACCAGTAGGCGGCCATGAACGGGTTTCGCGCCACGCCCCAGCCGTGGGCGTGGCATTGCCCCAGCATGTTCAGGGCCATGGCGTCACCCTTGCGGCTGGCGTGCTCGAACCATTGCACGGCCTGAGCCGGATCGCAGGCCACGCCGTGGCCGTCCAGCAACCACTGGCCATAGACCAGCTGCGCCTGGACGACGCCGCCCTCAGCCGCGGCCCGCAGCGTGGCCGCCGCCTGTTCGGACGGGCCGGCCAGGATGTGCTGTAACTCGGTGGCCAGTTGCTCTGGGGCAGTCTGGTTGATGGTGTGGCTGTCCAGCGCAGCCATCATCGGAGGCTGGCCTGCCGCTGGTGGCTGCGCGCAAGAGGCAGCGTCGTTCATCAGAAGTGCAGGTTCAGCGTGGCGACTGCCGAACGTCCCGGGGCGATGGCCGCGTAGTGCGTGGAGTACGCCTGGGTGTAGTAGGTCTTGTTGAACAGATTGTTCACGTTGACCTGTACGTCCACCGTCTTGTTGAACTTGTAGCCAGCCATGGCATCGAAGCGCCAGTAGGACGGGATGCTGGTCGTGTTGGCGGTGTTGCCGTACTGCTTGTCCACGAAGTAGGCACCCACGCCAGCGCTCAGGTTGGGCGTGAAGGCATAGGTGTTCCACAGGCTGAAGCTGTGCTTCGGCGTGTTGGGGAAGTCGTTGCCTTCGTCTTCGGCGCTGCTGCGGCCGTTGCTGATGTAGTTGCCGTTCTCGTCGATGCGGCTCTTCAGGTAGGTGTAGCCGCCGTAGACCTGCCATTTGGGTGTGACGTTACCCGAGAAGCCCAGCTCCAAGCCATCCACATGTTTTTTGCCCGCCATCGCATAGTCACCGTCCGCCTGCGTAATGCGGGCGTTGGTGGTTTCAACGCGGAAGATGGCAGCGGTCAGGCCCAGGCGTCCATCCAGGAAATCCCACTTGGTGCCCAGTTCCATGGTGCGGTTCTTTTCCGGGGCCATGTCGTCGGCGTTGGGGCCGACATTGTTGCGTCCCGGTGTCAGACCCTGGGTTTCAGCGCCTTCACTCAGCGTAGCGCCGGCGGGGGTTGATGAGGTGCCATAAGACACATAGATGCTGCCATTGGATGCGGGCTTGTAGACCAGACCCAACTGATAGTTGAAGAGCGTGTCGTGACGCTCGACGCGGGCACTTTGTGTTTTGAGGGTGGTATCCCAAGGATCCATGCGCGTGTTGTAATCGTCTACGCGCAGGCCCAGGGTGGTTTGCCAGCGATCGCTGAGGTCGATAGTGTCGAAGCCATAGATCGATTTGGTCAGGGTGCGCGAGTACGTAATCTGGCCGTTGGGGCCGCCATTGCCTATATAGGGAGAGGGGTCGTTGGGTGTCGGGTTGTAGAGGCTGGTGCAGAAATACCCACCTGCAGCGCCTGCACCGTTCGGGCAGCTTGTGTTGCTGCTGCCGCCCAGGTTCAGCCCCCCCTTGCGCCCGTCTTCGACCGACAGTTCGATGCCTGTCAGGAATTTATGCTTCAACTGCCCGGTCTGAAACTCGCCTTGCAGATCGGTCTGGTTGGCCCAGGTGCTGACCCGGCTGTCGCGGCTCTTGGGACTGCGGTAGACCAAGCCTTTAAGCACATTACCTTTGCTGTCGTCAGGGTTCGTCCAGACGTAGCGCTGCGTGCCCCGCGTATAGCGGGTCTGGTTGCGCAAAGTGAGGGTATCCGTGAAGTCGTGCTCGACCTTCAGGGTGCCCATGTCGTTGCGTGTGCGGCGGTAGTCGCTGGACAGCCCGTAGAAGTTGTCGCGGTCTACGTCGGCGGGGCCGGTCTCGGTTCGGTTGGGGTCGTAACCGGCCTTGCTTTTATCGCCAATCCAGCCGCTCGGATACGCATACGGAATCCCGCTATCCGGCGTATCGTCCGATTCCATGTGGAAATAGCTCAGCGTCACGCGCGTGGGTGTGCCCAGGCCAAAGGAGATCGTCGGTGCCACGCCCCAGCGCTTGTAGTCGATGGTGTCGCGCCCGTCCACGTCCTGGCTGTGGTTCATGGCGTTCAGGCGGAAGGCGGTGGTGTCACCCAGCTGCCAGTTGCTGTCCACCGTCTGGCGGAAGTAGTTGGCCGTGCCAAAGCCGGCCGATACGTCGGTGAAGTCGCGCAGCTTGGCGGTCTTGCTGATGAGGTCGATGCTGCCGCCCGCGCCGCCACGGCCCGCGTAGGCGCCGTCGGCACCCTTGATGACTTCAACCTGTTCCAGGTTGAAGACTTCGCGCGAAGTAGACCCGATGTCGCGCATGCCGTCGATGAAGGTGCTGGATTGCGCGTCGTAGCCGCGGATGAAGGGGCGGTCGCCCAGGGGATTGCCGCCTTCGCCCGCGCCAAAGCTGATGCCCGGCGAGTTGCGCAGCACGTCGGTGAGCGTGGTGGCGGCCTGGCTCTGGATCAGTTCTTTCGGGATGACCTGTACGGACTTGGCTGTGTCCAGGAGCGGCGCGGTGAATTTGTCGGAGGCCGATTCCTTGACCAGGAAGGGGGCGGGGTTTTCACCCTGAACCTTGATCGGGCTGAGCTGGGCCGGGTCGGTGTTCTGTGCTTGTGCTGCCTGGGGCAGCAGGAGCAGCCCGGGGCTGGCCAGCACGGTGGCCAAGCCGCCCGCCAGCTTGCCCGTTCTTGGTTCTAGAGTGTCTTCCACACGAATTCTCCCTGTGTTGATAAAGATCATGAAAATCATTCTCAATTAAGGAGTGAATTCTAAACAAGAATTGTTTGCAATTCAAATGATGGAGAAATTGTGCAGATTGCATCCACCTTCATAGGGGATCAGGCGGGCGCGCCGAGTGGTATCGGCGTCATCCGGCGTCCGGTTTTTTACGCGGCCGCCCGCCTTTGCGGCCATTGAGGCGGGCGGCCTGCGTTTTGGCGTTGGAACGGGCGCTGCCCCCCGCCTTGCCCATCAGGCTGGCCATCCAGCGGCGTGTGCCGAACAGGCCCTGGATAAGCGACGGGATGTAGAGATCGACGTCCAGATCGGGCCAGTACAGGCCGGTGCCCGTGGGGCTGACTTCGATGCGGTTCAGGGACGCGGGCGGCGCGTCCGCCAAGCCTTGCAGCAGGCGAACGGGGATGGTGAGCACGATGCCGTGGCGCAACGTAATGGCAATGTGCTGTGAGGCCGGTTCGTAGCGTGCGGATTCGGCATAGCCGGTTTCGGGGATGGGTTCGTCGTGCGGGCCTACGGGGGTGTCAGGTGTCGTCATGGATCAGTCTCCAGTGCCAGCACAGCAAGTGGGTGTGCGCCTCAAGCCGCTTGCGAACCAGCAACAGCGTGTGGTGCGCCATCCCGACCACCTTGATGGGCTCTGGCGGGCCATCAGGGCAGTTAAGCCAGAAGATTGCTTCAGACCCAGCGCCAATGACGTGAACATGGGGCGGGCGATGGTCATTGGTGTAAATGACGACCCGGTAGCCCTGAAATCTGAAGATCGTGCCCATAATAATACTCCTAAACCCAAGCGCTTTGGAATTTGCTCATTGAATTTGTTTGAGCTTGTTCGACAGCATGCGGGTTGTGGGGGGCGTGCGGCGCGTGATCGTGACGTTTTCAGCCGTGCGGGCCTACGCGCTGCTGGCGCCCAGGCGTTGCAGCAGGCCGCGCAGCTTTTGCACGCGGCCCGGTACATCCACGGCGCCGCCGAAGCTGATTTTCAGCTTGTCCGAGCCGTTGAGCCGCACCTGGCGGTCTTGTTGCACGAGCTCGATGACGCGCAATGGCTCGACCTTGGGTTGGGCCGAGAACTGAATGGCAGCCTGGGATTCGCCCGCGTCGATCTTGATGACGTCCAGCGATTCGGCCAGCAGGCGCAGGCGGTGCAGGGACAGCAGCGTCTGCCCGGCTTCGGGCAGCGTGCCGTAGCGATCGATGAGTTCTTCCTGGATCAGGGTGAGTGTCTCGGTGTCGCTGGCGTGCGACAGCTGTTTGTAGAAACCCAGGCGCGCCTGCACGTCGGCGCAGTAGTCCGATGGCAGCAGGGCGGGGGCGTGCAGGTTGACCTCGCACTGCGTACCAAAGGGGCTGTCCAGATCGGGCTCTTCGCCGGACTTCAGTGCCCGCACCGCCGCGGCCAGCATGTCGTTGTACAGGCTGTAGCCGATTTCCTGGATGTTGCCCGACTGCGATTCGCCCAGCACTTCGCCGCTGCCGCGGATTTCCAGATCGTGCATGGCCAGGAAAAAGCCTGCGCCCAGCTCTTCCATCGACTGGATGGCTTCGAGGCGCTTCTTGGCGTTGGCTGTGATGGCGTCCTCGCCCGGGGTGAGCAGGTAGGCGTAGGCCTGGTGGTGCGAGCGTCCCACCCGGCCGCGCAGCTGGTGCAGCTGCGCCAGGCCCAGCTTGTCGGCGCGGTGGATGATGATGGTGTTGGCCGAAGGGATGTCGATGCCGGTCTCGATGATGGTGGTGCACAGCAGCACGTTGCTGCGTTGCTGGTAGAAGCTCTTCATCACGTCTTCCAGCTCGCGCTCGCCCATCTGGCCGTGGGCCACGGCGATGCGCGCCTCGGGCACCAGTTCTTCCAGCCGCGCGCGGCGATTGTGGATGGTTTCGACCTCGTTGTGCAGGAAATACACCTGCCCGCCGCGCTTGAGTTCGCGCAGGATGGCTTCGCGGATGGTGCTGCCGTCTTCGCGGCGTACGAAAGTCTTGATGGCCAGGCGCTTTTGCGGCGCCGTGGCGATGACGGAAAAATCGCGGATGCCTTCGAGCGACATGCCCAGGGTGCGCGGGATGGGGGTGGCGGTGAGCGTGAGCACGTCCACCTCGGCGCGCAGCGCCTTCAGGGCCTCTTTCTGGCGCACGCCAAAGCGGTGCTCTTCGTCGATGATGACCAGGCCCAGCT
The DNA here is from genome assembly GCF_001592225.1 of Castellaniella caeni NBRC 101664. Lineage (GTDB taxonomy): Bacteria > Pseudomonadota > Gammaproteobacteria > Burkholderiales > Burkholderiaceae_B > Castellaniella > Castellaniella caeni. The sequence goes on from NZ_BCWN01000037.1 coordinate 8,438, forward strand.
GCTTGTAGCGTATCTCTTTGGACAAAATCTTGTGCGTGCCGATGACGATGTCCACCGAACCATCGGCCAGGCCGGCGATGGCCTTGGCGGTTTCTTTGCCGGTGCGAAAGCGGGACAGCTCGGCAATGCGCACGGGCCAGTCGGCAAAGCGGTTGGCGAAGTTCTGCGCGTGCTGCTCGGCCAGCAGGGTGGTGGGGCACAGCAGCGCCACCTGGCGGCCGTTCATCACCGCCAGAAATGCCGCGCGCAGGGCGACCTCGGTCTTGCCGAAGCCCACGTCGCCGCACACCAGGCGATCCATCGGGCGCCCCGAGGTCATGTCCTGGATGACGGCGGTGATGGCGGCGGCCTGGTCGGGCGTTTCCTCGAAGCCAAAGCCTTCGGCAAAGGCCTGGTAGTCGCGCGTGGGAAACTGGAAGCGCAGGCCGTCGCGCGCGGCCCGCTTGGCGTACAGCGCCAGCAGTTCGGCGGCCGTGTCGCGCGCCTGCTTGGCGGCCTTGCGCCGCGCCTTTTCCCACTGGCCCGAGCCCAACGGGTGCAGCGGGGCCTGGTCGGGGTCGGCGCCACTGTAGCGGGCAATCAGGTGCAGTTGCGACACGGGCACGTAGAGCGTGGCCTCGCGCGCGTACTCCAGGTGCAGCAGCTCGATGGGGCCGTCGCCCAAGTCCATGCTCACCAGGCCCCGGTAGCGGCCAATGCCGTGCTGCACGTGCACCACCGGGTCGCCCACGTGCAGCTCGGCCAGGTCGCGCACCATGGCGTCGATGTTGCTGTGCTGCTCGAAGCGTCGGCGGCGGCTGCGCGGCGAGCGCGTGGCCTGGGCCGGGTAGAGGTCGTTTTCCGTGAGTACGGCCAGGCCCGCCGGGGGCATGAGAAAGCCGCCCGTGAGCGGCGCCACGATGAGCGCCAGGCGCGCCTGGCTGTCCAGGTAATCCTGCCAGGTATCGAAGCTGGCGTCGGGGGTCAGCCGGTAATCGGCCAGCAGCTCGGTGATGGTTTCCCGGCGGCCCGCCGAATCGACGCAGATGGCTGTGCGCAGCGGGCTGCTTTCCAGGTGGCGGCGCAGGCCCGCCAGCGGGTCTTCGGCGCGTCGGTTGACGGCCACGTCCGGGCAGGCGGCAAAGTCGGGGTGGGCGGCGTCGTGCACCAGGGCCAGGCGCGCCAGCGCGCGCAGGCGGCCGTGAAACGCCTCGTCGTCCAGAAACAGCATGTCCAGCGGCAGCACCGGGCGCTCGGGGTCGGCCTTGAGAAACTGCCAGCGGTTGTGCGCGTCTTGCGTAAACCGCGTGATGGCCGTCGAGACGTCGCCCAGGGTGATGGCGATGGTGTCGGCGGGCAGGTAATCGAACAGGGTGGCCGTCTGCTCGAAGAACAGCGGCAGGTAGTATTCGATGCCGGCGAAGGCGATGCCATTGCCGATGTCTTTATAGGGCAGGGCCTTGGATGGGTCGCCTTCGAAGATTTCACGAAAGCGCGCGCGAAAGTGGTTGCGCGCGGCTTCGTCCATGGGAAACTCGCGCCCCGGCAGCAGTTCGATTTCGCGCACTGGATACAGACTGCGCTGGGTGTCGATGTCGAAACTGCGGATGGATTCGATCTCGCGGTCGAAGAGATCGATGCGGTAAGGCAGCGCCGAGCCCATGGGGAACAGGTCGATGAGCCCGCCACGGATGCAGAATTCGCCTGGCGCGCTGACTTGCGTGACGTGGCTGTAGTTGGCCAGCGTCAGCTGCGCGCGCAGCCGCTCTTCATCCAGCGTGTCGCCTTGGTGGAACTCGAAGGTGTAGGCCGCCAGGAATCCGGGCGGCGCCAGGCGCACCAGCGCGGTGGTCACCGGCACGACGAGGATGTCCACCGTGCCCTGGCCCAGGGCGTGCAGCGTGCGCAGGCGTTCGGAAATCAGATCCTGGTGCGGTGAAAAGCTGTCGTAGGGCAGGGTTTCCCAGTCGGGCAGAAAGCGCACCCTCAGGTCGGGGGCGAACAACGCGATTTCTTCGGCCAGCCGCTGGGCGGCCAAGGGGTCGGCGCAGAAGGCCGCCACCGGGTGCCCCGCCTGCGCCACCAGGCCCGCCAGCAGCAGCGCGTCGCCCGAACCGGGCGGGCGCGGCTGGGTATAGCGCTGGCCGGGTTTCAGGGCGGCCAGGGTGGCTGGTAGCGAGGGAATGGATAGAACGGGGGATGATGCCATGAGGGGGTATTGGGGCGTGCTGCGCGCACAAGGCGGAGAAACGGACAGTATAAAGGGCGGCGGCCCCCGCACCCGCCTGCCTGGTTGGTGTGAACCTGGCTAGTTTTGGGGGCACGTTGCCAGAGTACGGGCCTGGCGGGCCAGCTGGGTGATGGCATCCCAGTCGTGGTTGATCACCGCCGGGGCCGGTGTCAGCCAGGAGCCTCCCACGCAGCCGACGTTGGGCAGGGCCAGGTAGCCGTCGGCATTGCGGGCATGAATCCCGCCCGTCGGGCAGAACCTCAGGTCGGGCAAGGGGCCGTGCCAGGCTTTGAGCAGCGCCACGCCACCGATGGCCTCGGCAGGAAACAGCTTCTGGGCGGTAAAGCCCCATTCGGCGGCTTGCATGGCCTCGGACGTCGTAGAGACACCGGGCAGGAAGGGGATGTCGGCCGATCGGGCTGCGCGAGCCAGCGCGGGCGTCAGTCCCGGGCTGACGCCAAAGCGCGCCCCGGCCCGCAGCACGTCGTCCAGTTGTTGGGGGGTGCGGATTGTGCCTGCGCCAACCAAGGCGTCTGGCACCTGGTCTCTGATGGCGCGGATGGCATCCAGTGCTGCTGGCGAGCGCAAGGTGACCTCTATGGAGAGGATGCCGCCGGCCACCAGGGCGCGGGCCAAGCCTACGGCGGATGCCGTGTCCTGAATGACGATCACCGGCATGACCGGGCTGTGGGCAAGGAGATCTTGAGCGTTCATGTGTGAGATGGTGGAAGCGTCTGGGGGGGGGGGGGGG
>NZ_BCWN01000038.1 GCF_001592225.1 Castellaniella caeni NBRC 101664
TTTCGTGCCCGGCCTAACCCCAAGTTACAAATAGACATCAAACTGGCTAAAAAACTCCTGTCACGTCCTGTGACTGTAAAACCTGACAGGAGAAAACCATGTCATTGCCATACCCCCGCGCTCGCGCGTATCCGCGCCCCGCCGCCAAAAGCCTGGCCACCAAAAGCCTGGCCATCAAAACAGGCACCCAGGCCAAAGCCCGCCTCTGCCTGGCCGTCACCCTCGTCCTGGGTGGCGTGCATCACAGCCCTGCCCAAGCCCTGCCCCCGCCAGACCCCGTGAACCTGACCCTGCCGCTGCCGCCCCCAGCCGCAGCTCAGCCAACCCCATCCGAGGCGCCGTGGATCACATCCCCGGCGCCTTTCATTTTGAACGGCCAGTTGCTTGAAGCCTCAAGCAGCCAGACCATCACCCGTAAACAACTGCTGGGCGCCACCAGCGGGTACGACGTACATCAGGGGCAGACCCTCAGTATCACCGGCCCCATCTGCGGCGATACATCCGCCAGCAGCGACCCCGCGCGCTGCGACGACCCCGGCATCCCCAACAACCTCATCAAACTGGGCGAGGGCCACCTGGCGCTTGCCGGGGCCAACCACTACCGTGGCAACACCTTGCTCATGCAAGGCAGCCTGGCCGTACAGTCCGGCCAGGCCCTGGGGCTGGCCAGCAACTTCCTGGACATGGCGGAAGGCACGCGCCTGGAACTCGTAAACGGCATCGACATCGCCCAGGGCATCCACGTGCAGCCCGTCGCCGCCATGACCCCGCTGCTGCCAAGCCACTGGGGCCTGGGCAGCCTGCCGACCAGCGGCCAGCCCGCCACTCTGCGGGTTGAGCAGGGCACCGCCACCTTGCGCGGCGAACTGCGCGCCCAAACCCCCGCCGTCAAAGACGGAGCCGGCACCCTGCGCTTTCTGGGCAGCAGCGCCATCACCGCCCACCCCTTCCAGCTGCGCGAAGGCGGCCTGCAAGTGGGCGAAATCAGCCTCGACAGAGGCCACCTGTGGCTGGGCACCATCCACAGCCTGCCCGGCACCACGCTCTCGGGCATCGGCTACATCCAGGACGCCGCTGTCGCCGGACACCTGCAGCCGGGCGACCCGCGGCACCTGGGCACCCTGATGTTCGGCGACCACCTGCAACTGGCCGACAGCAGCCACACGCGCATCCGCATCGGCGCCGATGGCCAGGCCGACCAACTGTGGTCGCTGGGCACCGCCCGCCTGGCGGGCAGCCTGCTGATTGCCCCCACCCTGGGCACCTGGCACCCGGTCACCAGCCGCTGGATCATCGTGCAAGCCGACGGCGGGCTGGACTACCAGACCGTGCAAGCGGGCGACCCGGCCGCCAGCACCCCCGTCGGGCAGGCCACCGGCGACGGACGCTTTGCCCAGGTGCGCAGCACCTTGCCCTACCTGAGCCCCATCCTCAGCTATGGGCCGCAGGCCGTCACCCTGCAGTTTGCCTACAACCGCCGCGGCCTGAACCATGCCGACGCCAACTGGCGCAGCGCCCTGCTGGACGACAGTCGTTTCGTGCGCGAATCGGCCCTGATACATGGCGCCCAGGGCCGCGCCTGGCTGCAAAGCTGGGGGGCCAACAGCCAGCGCCAGGGCAGCAACGGCCTGTTGGGGGATGATCGCGACACCAGTGGCCTACAGCTGGGCATCAGCCGCCCCTGGGGGCGCAGCGGGCATTGGTCGGCCTTTGTCGGCGTGCAAGACAGCCTGCAACACAGCCGCCCCGCGCAGGCCGACGGCAGCACCCAGCCGTACCAGCTGCGTGACCGCGCCGCCCACCTGGGCCTGGGCCTGCGGCAGGCGGGCACCCACATGGCCTGGAGCGCAGGCCTGGCCCACGCCTGGCACCGCGCCCGCATCGAACGCCACCCCGCCGCAGCCGACCCCGCCCTTCACAGCCGGGCGCGGGCCACGCTTACCCAGGCCTGGCTGGACGTGCGCCCCACCCAGCCCCTGGCCCTGGGCAACTGGGGCATCACCCCTTGGGCGCGCGGCGCCTGGCTGCACCTGCGGCGGCCCGCCGTGGCTGAAACCCAAAGCAGCCTGGCCGCCGTCACCTTGCCCGCGCAAACCGACACTCGGTGGCTGACCCAGCTGGGCGTACAGGCCCAGCGTCGCTGGGACACCACGGCAGGCGAAGCCGTCGTCGAGGCCGCCCTCAGCCTGCGCCGCCTGTGGGGCAGCCGCGCCTTGCACAGCCCACAGGTCTATCAGGCCGACCCAGGCCAGAGGTTCGACGCCCAGGGCCTGCCCGCCACCCGGCATGCCCTGCAGCTGGACGTAGGCGTACAGGCGCCCATCAGCCCGCGTGCCACCGTCATCCTGGCCTACACCGGGCAAACAGGCGGCGGACAGCTGCAACACGGCGCCTGGCTGGGGGTGCGGATACTGTTTGGGGACAGGCCATGATGGCCTGATAGCGCGCGCCGCGCCGGGTTAAACGGTGCGGCGCGTATTGGCCAACAGGTAGGTGATCCAGCGAATTGCTGTAGCGATTATCGGATCGTGATTTCCAGTTCGCGGCCCAACGTGGACAGGGCATGCTCGATAGTGTCGATTTTTGTCGTGTGCGCCAGGTTGACAATCCGGTTGACGTCTTGTGGCCGAGTGCCCAATCGGCGTGCAAGCTCTGCCGGTGTGATGCCCTGGGCCAGCATTTCATTGAGCAGCAGCACCTTGGCCGACACGCTGACTGGTAGTGCAACCAGGCGTTCGCCCTTGCGCGGGGGTGACGCGGGCGGGACTGGCCGACGGTCTTCGAAGTAGAAGTCAATTGCAGTCAGCAGGGCGTCGGCGGCCATTTCCAGTGCTTCGGCTTCGGTGTCGCCTTGGGTGATGGCTTCCGGGATATCCCGGAAAGTGACGACGAAGCCGCCCTCTGGGGCTTTATTGAAATGAGCGGGATAGAACATGTGGGCTCCTATGCTTGATATGTCACAAGCACCCAACCCCTTGCGGGGCCGCGTTGCTATTTTAGGTTCAATCTTTTCTTGATGCCGTCAACCAAGGGTTGTTTTAATTCCTTGCCAGGATGCCGGGGAATGATGGTCTGTTTGCCGTTCAGGTAGACCTTTGTGTGGTTGGCTCCCTCTTTGAAGGTTGCCCCTTGGGTGGTAAGCCATCGCTTGAACTCGCTTTGTTTCACCGCATTCCCTCTTCGGGTCATAATTTTATGATAAACAAAATTGTTTATTAATACAAGTATTTTTGTTCGTTTTTCAGGTTGAATCAACTGTTGCATCTTTCAGTGGCGGCCGATGATCCATGCTTTAAAATCAGCAACATCCCGTAGTAAAACCGGCCGGACACGTCCACCTGTGCGAGGATGTGCCCGGTCTGACGTTTTGTAACAGGGTATTCCCTAGGGTTTACTGCGTGGTGTACTATCGCGTTCACGTCTTGAACGCCAAAACCCGCCCACAAGCGCTTGCTGACCGTGTCACAGCACGGCGGTAGCGTGTCTGAAGACACAATCTTGTCCAGCCTACCCCCCGAAGAAAGTCACCTGAAAGTGCTGCGCCTGCTGGAAGCCGATCCGGCCCTTAGCCAGCGCGACTTGTCGCAGGCCCTGGGTATCAGCTTGGGCAAAACCAACTACTGCATGCGCGCCTTGCTGGACAAGGGGTTGATCAAGATGCAGAACTTTCGAAATAGTGAGAACAAGCTGGGATATGCCTATCTGCTGACCCCCGCCGGCATCACCGCCAAGGCCGAGATGACCAAGAACTTCTTGAAGATAAAGATGCAGGAATACGAGGTGTTGAAGCGGGAGATTGAACAATTGAGGCAGGAAGCGGAAGAGGATGGTTTCAAGAGTTAAGGAACATCTGATTACTAATATTTTGGAAAGTAAAATCATGTATGAATATAGTGGCATTCAGGCTGCCTGAAGAACGACTTCACCAGCCCAGGGAGCTTCTGAATTCGTCGCAACGCTCCCAGAGCCAGGCGATGCATCTGTTCTTTGCTCTGGACCAGTTGGCCCGAGACTTCTCGTTTGACGTGAGCCCAGACAACCTCGTCTGGATTGAGCTGCGGGGAATACGGTGGCAAGTAGTACAGCCGCAGCATCCCTTCGGTAGACGCCACGAAGTCCTTGATCATCTTGGCCTTATGAATCGAATGACCATCCACGATCAGATAGATCGGCCTCGTTGCCCCCACCATCAAACGCTTCAGGAAAGCCAGAAACACGCTGGCGGTGACCGAGCCGTCGTGCAGCATGAAGCGCAGCTCACCGCTCGTACACACGGCAGAAATCATATTCAGCGAGAACCGGCGCCCGGTAGCCGCCACAACAGGCGTCTGGCCTTTGGGCGCCCACGTAGTGCCCGTATGGTAGTCCGACCGAATGCCAGATTCGTCCGCAAAGTAGATCATGGCTCCCTGTCGCTTGGCCTCTGCTCGCAGCGCAGGGAAGGTCTTTGTTTCCCACTCGTTGACGAGAACCGGATCTTGTTGCCAGGCTTGATACAGGGGCTTCTGCGCACTAAAACCCAGCACCTTCATGATTCGATGCACGCTCGAGACGGCGAGCTCTACCCCGAGATCACGCTTGATCAGGTGGCGGATCAACTCAAGCGTCCAAAGGCCAAACTCAAACTTGAGTTGCTGCGGAGTTTTGTCCTGGACCGTACGTGCAATCCAAGCCATCTGCTCTGGGGTTACTTTCGACGGACGCCCCGGGATGGACTTGGCCAACAAGGCGGTTTGCCCGCCCTCTGCGAAGCTTGCCAGCCACCGAAAAACGCTGCGCTCGTTCACACCGAAGGCAGCAGCTACTTGTGCCACGGGTTGCCCCTCACGCACGGCCTTGATGGCCTGCTGACGCATGACTTGTAGAGTGTGATGGTCATGGGCTCGACCGTCAGAATTTCGCTTGCATTTCATGCTGGATATTATAATCTAACATGACTTTACTTTCAATAAAATTAGTAAGCCATCGATAAAGTCCAGTCGAGGTGAACTTTCAATCTGACGAGCCCGAAAGCAGCCAGATTTTCATATCATGGAACAAAGCGCCCGAAAAACAGTTGTTTTGCCCCGATTCAGACCGCTCATGCGGCCTGCCGGCGCATTGCGGGCGCACCTACCCCATGGATCTCATCAACGTTCGTCGCGCCATCCACAAATTCGAGAGTGCAAACAGCATCTGGATCTGTGCCGTGTTCTTGGCCAGGCCCCGGTAGCGCACTTTAGTGAAACCAAACTGGCACTTGATGACCCGGAATGGATGCTCGACTTTCGAGCGGATCGAAGACTTCAGGTGTTCGATCCGGGCCGCCGTCTCCTGCAGCGAGGCATGCATGCGTTTGGCGGCGCTGGGCTTGGCGGCAATGTACCAGTCCACGACGGTGGCTCGGTTCTCCTCGCGCTTGGCCACCCCGGTGTAGCCCGAGTCAGCAAAGACCGCATCCTCCTCGCCATGCAACAGCGAGTGCGTCTCGGTCACATCGTTGACGTTAGCTGCGGTACCCGTCACCGTGTGTACCAGCCCCGACTCAGCATCCACACCGATATGGGCCTTCATGCCAAAGTGCCACTGATTGCCCTTCTTGGTCTGGTGCATTTCGGGGTCACGCGTGCCGGTGCTGTTCTTCGTCGAGCTGGGCGCCGCAATGATGGTGGCATCCACAATCGTGCCGTGGCGCAGCACCAGCCCGTGCTCAGTGAGCATGGCGTTCACCTCAGCGAAGATGCGCTGCGCAAGATTGTTGCGCTCAAGCAGATGGCGGAAATTCAGAATCGTGGTCTCATCAGGCAGCCCGCCGTGCGTGAGCGACAGGCCTGCAAACTGACGCATCGGCGTGATGTCGTAGAGCGATTCCTCCATGGCCGGGTCCGACAAGTTGAACCACAGCTGCATCAGGTGCACACGCAGCATTGTCTCCAATGCGTAGGGCCTGCGCCCGTTGCCCGCCTTCGGGTACACGGGCTCAATCAAAGCCATCAGGCGCACCCAAGGCACCACCTGGTCCATCTCAGCCAAGAACACTTCACGCCGGGTGCGCTTGCGTTGGTTGGCGAATTCGGCATCGGAGAAGCTGATCTGTCGCATCGGGTGGCTCGTCAGGGCATGGGGTGCAGCGAATGATGTCAATTTTACTAAACCAGCGACTTAATCAGATGTTCCTTAAGTGGTTTAAGAAATGCATCTAATGACATATATAAATAAAAATGGTTTTGTAAAAGCGCTGGAAGTCGGTGGTGCAAGGGTTTTTGGGTTTGTAATAATCATTTATAGTGTGCTTTTTATTTCGGTTTTTGGTGGAATAATTGAGCTTGGCAAGTTTTCTGCTGTTGGAGCAATACTCGCGCCGCTAACCATGTTTGTCACCTTTAGGTATATAGAATTAATCGGCGTTAGTAAAAATAGAGAAAAAACGTTCACGGATCTAATTACATCAGCTTTTTTTGTTTATGCCCCTTTTTCCGTGATCATTGGAGCCTGGATTGCGTATTACGGTTCTAATGACATTAGGCTACACGATTATGCTCTGATGGCAATATACAAATTTATCGAGTTGTTTGGTGATGTGCTGGCTGTGGTTCTTATTCAGAGCGAACGGGGAATGGTGGCGACAAAAATTGCGCTATATAAGATGAGTTCCGTTGTTGTTTTGTCTGGAGTATTATATTTTGTTTTTGGTGTTCATGCATTGAATTCAGTATATATATCTTTTGTTATTGGTTTTGCTGCTGTATTTATTTTGGTTGAGATGCCGTTATGCAAAAAGCATGGCGTTATGTCATTTACAGGGCTGGCCGATGTGTGCAAATTTATTCAATCGCATTATGGACTCGGGTTTTTTAATTCTTTGATGAGCTTGAATAGTGTTATGCCAAGATATTATATTCTATATTTTGGTGATTTGAGGATTCTTGGTATATTTTCTTTGATATATCAAATTTCTTCTGTTTCTGTAAATTTCATAGAATATGCTGCTGGAATTTATGTAAAAAAGACTTCGGAAATGTTTGTTGCTAAGCCATTTATTGTCAAATTGATTTATCTTTCATGCGTAGCGTCATTCTTATTCGTGTTGATTGGATCAATGCTAGGAAATAATTATTGGTTGTTTCGCTTTCTTATGTTTGTGATAGCCATGTTTGTTGTTTTGTTTTGGCGCGGAATTTCTGTTGTCGTTTGTTTGGGGTTGGGTGTTAATATCAACTATGCAGTAATAATGATTATATCTATGGTTGTTGGGTGCGTTTCCATAGGCGTATTGGAATATTTTTCCGCGTCAATCAATAGTTTGCTTTTTGCGGTTTTTTATGTGCTTGTTGCATCGTCTGTTTTTGGATTTATTTTATTTAATAAAGCAAATAGGGAGATCTTAGGTGGGTAATCATAATTATGAAAGCCGCGCCAGGTTCACTATTTCTTTCGACAGTGAAGGTAAGTGGGGTGTGGCAGATCAAGGGCCTAAAACACTCAGTTATATTGATGGCTCGGGTTTGCGTGATGCGTACTGCCGAATACTGGCGCTTCTCAGGAAATATGAAGTATCGGCCACTTTCGGAATCGTTGGAGCGTTATGCATGGATCATGATGAACTTAGAGACCGAGTAAGTTCTGTGCCTAAATTGTTATATTGTAATCGAGATTGGTTAGCTCCGGTCAGACAAGATATTAATAATGGGAAATACGATGGCTGGTCTCATCCAGAAATATTGGCCATGTTAATGGAGGACGGTAAGCATGAGTTATGCTCTCACGGCGGATTTCATGTTCCGTATGATGAGATAAACACGCCTGTTGAATCAATTGATAGGGATCTAAGCTTAATTCATGCGGTGCAACAAGAAAAAGGTATTTTTTTTGAAAATATAATCTTTCCAAGGAATGTTGTTGGGTATTTGAAGTTGCTTCGTGATTTTGGGTTCCATGGATATAGAGAGATGGACCCGCGAGAGCAGGGCCTTGGGCTTGTCGAACGGTTGATGCGGCTTTCGTACGAATTTACATCCTTCGATTTAAAAGACATGATCCCCGTGGGCAAAATTTCTGGAAAATCCCCTCCCCCTCATTTTAATAAGCCGGTTGCGCTGAGCGCTGGTAAATTTCTTAATGCGAGGATTGGAATTAGAAATAGCATTTCTAGTCGGGTATCTGTTCAAAGGATAAAAAAATTTGTAGATGAGGCGGTATCCTCTAATCTGAGAGTTCATTTTTATACACATCCACATAATTTTATCCGTGATTCGGGTATGTTTAGTAAATTGGAAAAAATACTTATGCTGGTCTCAGATTATAGGGATTCTGGTGTTTTGGATGTGATCACAATGAAGGATGAACTGGGGGAACGGTATGGAATATTCAATTGAAAGTCTCAGCGGAGAGGCGGGTGTGCAGCGCATATCTAAAATCTTCGAACAGAATCAAAATCCCAAGTCGCTGGATGGGCTGCGCTGGATGTATGCAGATAATAGTGCTGGCGGCGCTGTTTCTTTTATGGCCACGACACTTGAAGGAGGCGATGCTGCTGTATATAGCATCATGAAAGTTAGGGTAATTCTTCAGGGCGTGGAAGTAATGGCAAGCCAGTCCATTGATACTCTAACTGATGCGCACCATAGAGGAAAGGGGCTCTTTTTGAAATTGTCAAATGCGGCATATAATGCGGCAAGTGCCGATGGGATTGCATTTGTTTATGGTTTTCCAAACTCTAATTCTGCGCCCGGTTTCTTTAATCGTTTACAGTGGGTTAATTATAATTATCCTCCGTATATGTTCTATGTAAATAATGTTTTTTATCCTATAAAAAAATTGTGTAAGTTAAGTTCTAATATCTGGCTGGGTAATTTTATTTCTAATCCAGTGATGCGATTGTTATCCTTGTTTAATTATGACAAGGGTTGCTCGATTATAAACATATCGACTTTTAAAAACATAGGGTACGATTCTATTTGGAACAAATTTTCTAAGAAACTTGGTGGAGCTGTCAATAGAGATTCTGAGTACATGGAATGGAGGTTCCTGAGGAAGCCTGGCTTTAATTACAAGATTAGGGGACTTCAGATTGATGGGGATTTGATCGCGATTGCGGTGTTTGTTGTTTTGGAAAAGCATGGAGGAAAGATAGGGTATTTAATGGATTTTATTTATGATCCAGATTTTCAGCACAAAGCTGGTGTGTTGATGAGGAGTGTAGTTAGAGAAATCTGTAGTATGAAGGCAGATGTAATTCTTGCCTGGAATAAGCGGGGATATATAAATAATTTTATATATAGGAGGTCCTTATTTTTACCTCTTCCTAGATTGCTGCAGCCAATAAAATTGTACTTTGGGATGCGATGGTTTAGAAGTGGGGCTGATTGTCCGCCCTTTGATATGGATAATTTTTATATAAGCTACGCTGATTCAGATACTGTGTGATTCGACATGTCGTTTATTAAGGCATTAATAAATTTTATCTATTATTTTATGATGAACAAGGGATTGAAGTGAACAAAAGAGCTGGCATTCCGATCGGTGCTCTAATTGTATTTTCTGTTGTTTTTCTTTTTGCTAATGCGATCGGGTTCTTGTTTCAATTTGTTGTTATTCCTCTTGGTTCCTGGGATGCTGGGTCTGGTTTGCTTGTGGGCGGAGATTGGGTTTATTTTCACAGACTGGCTTTAAATTTAGTGGATAACATTAATCGTTCTGGCTGGGCTGCTTGGGGGCTCCGCCCAAGTGGACAGGCAGTATCTGGTATAGCTGCATTTTTGTATAAAATAACTGGTGTGTCTAAGCCTTGGGTTATGCTGCCGTTGAACTCTTTTTTATATGGACTCATCGCTGTATTCCAATACTTGATTTTTAGAAAAATATCTGGGTCTGCGGTAGTGGCGAGTGTATGCGTTTCTATGTTATTTGTGTTTCCGTCATTCATTTTAACTTACGCGCAATTAAGCAAGGATATATTTTCTATTTTTGGGTTTATTGTCATATTATATGTCTTTGTTTGTTGTTGCTATCCGTCAAGTGGCAATTACAAGGGTGTTACTTATATAATTTTATTATTGACAATTTCCAATCTGTCCATATGGGTTGTTAGGCCATATGCCTTAAAATTTGCTCTAGTTTCTGAGTCTGTGTGTTTTGCTTTGTTGGTGTTCTTTAAGTTTTTTTGTTGTAAGCACTTCAAGCTGATTAATGGATTTTTATCTATTGTCATAACGAGTGCTTTTATTTTTGCTCCAAGCTCTTCTCTTGAAAAACATTTGGACGGAGCGGAAGCGGCTCTAGAGATTAAAGATGCTGTAGGTGGGTGGGTTGGGACACCCGCCTTGGGCAAGGTTGATCGTCTGTTTGAGGATGTGGCACGAACTCGTCGGGTCTTGATATATGGGTATCCTGATGCGGGTTCTAATATAGACTCTGATGTAAATTTTAATAAGGCAGGCGATGTTGTTAAGTACGTCCCTCGGGCATTGCAGATTGGCTTGTTTGCTCCTTTCCCTGAGGCTTGGTTTAGGAAGGGTAGATCGCCTGGCGCGTCGGCTATGATTGTGGCTTCAGCAGCTGAGGTTAGCATGCTATATGTAATGTACTTAGGTATATTATTGTGGTTCCTTGTTTGGTTGTTTTCTGTCACTCTGGGCGGTTTCAAAGGAGTAGTGTCGGTCGTTTCTATACCTTCCGCTGTGATTATTTTTCTGTTCTCAATTAGTTGGCTTCTCATATATTGTTTGATTTCTCCAAATGTTGGTACTATATATCGCTTGAGGCTGCCTGTTATGCTTGTTTTCCTTGGTCTTGGCGCTACCTGTTGGGGCGGTCTTTATAAATACCTTATGTGCTTCGATCGTTTGTCGATAAAAGTTATTTCGTCTAATTTATTGCATCCATCAGATCATTCGTGATCGTAATTTCAACTA
>NZ_BCWN01000039.1 GCF_001592225.1 Castellaniella caeni NBRC 101664
GGATATCGACGTCATCGGCATCGAAAACGCACTGGCCTTTCGCATCCTGCTCGCCACCTGCGTACGCGGCATCGAGCTGGCCAGGGCAAAAAAAGAGCACCTGTTCCTGGATCGCGGAATCTGGTGGATTCCTGACGAGTCGGTCAAGACCAGAGAGGGATTTCTAGTCCCCATCGTCCCGACCGTCGCGTCGTGGTTCCAGGCACTGATCAACTTGTCCGGTGAGTCCATCTACCTGCTTCCTGCTCGCCAGGAGCGGCGGCGGCGCAATCAACAAGGGGACACCCATGTTGGTTCCACCACCCTGTGGGCTGCCTTTCGACGGGCTTTCGACCGTCGGGAGATTCCCATCCGGCAATTTACGCCACATGACACCCGATCAACCGCCAAAGGGCACCTGAGAAACATGGGCGTTTCCAGGGAAATCTCGGAGATCGCACTGAACCATACGCTCAAGGGCATGGAAGCCATCTACGATGTCCGCGAAGAAATCCCCGAGCGGCGACAGACGCTGACCATGTGGGCGGCGTTTCTGGTTGCATGCGAGGCGGGAGAACCATCCCCGCAAGCCTCCGTATCCACGATCAGCAACATCATCCAGTTGAGAAAAGCAGCAGGAGCCAGAGCATGAGACCCAAATTGAGCTTCCATTCGTCGCTCGAATCGGATATAATCCTTCATGACAAAACCCGCCAAGGCTACGTACGAAAGTACGCCCTCAAACCGGCGGGTTACTCATTTCCGGCCCCAGAAAAAGCAAGCAGAACACGGACGGGCCCACAATGACACACCAGCATCATCCCTTCGCCAAGCCCGTGACAAACTATGCTGAGCAGGTAGCCATCCTCGAACGACGGGGGATGCGTGTCGATGATCATTCCAAAGACGAAACCGCTGAGCCTGCAGCACCAATTCCAGCCTGGGTCACGTCGGCTATACAACACACTGACGATCCTGCTGCACTGCATGGATATCGTAGCTCCGCAACACAGCTGGAGGCGGCGGCTGAAGACCCTGATCGAGCAGCACAGTCCGCCCACTCGGGCCATGGGCTTCCCGCCACAGTGGGATCAATTCCAGATTTGGCAGTAAGCAAAACGGTCACCAACACCTACCTATCCAGTGGGCTGGCCCTACCGAGGCCCCACCATGAACGAACCTCTCTCCGAGGTCATCCGCATCCAGGTGACCCCGTCCCATGCTGCGCGCCTGGGCGAGGCAGCCGCCCTGTCCGGGCTGTCCCTGTCCAACTATGTCCGGCGCCGCCTGGTGGCTGACGACACCTTGCAGGAAGAACTGACACTGCTGCGTCAGGTGATCGCCAGCCTGGATCAGCTGCGCGATACCCGTATCGCTGCTATAGAAACCGTCCATCTGGTGCGGGCCATGGCCAAGCCGGAACAAATCGACCAGGCACAACAGAACCTGCAACGCTTGCGCTGATCTACAATAGCCAACAACAAGACCCGCCAAGGCTATGCGCAGTGCGCATCCTCAAACCGGCGGGTTACTCATTTCTGCGCCCCTAATTAGACCAGCGCGGTCTACGTCTCATTCCAAGCCCAACTGCGGCTATCTGCTCCCCCTTCCCCCGGAGACATCCCCATGCAAACCCTTCCCGCCTTGCGGGCTGGGGCGCTGGCGTTCGCCTGCGCTCTGGCTCCTGCTGTCCATGCAGCCAACTCTGCCGATCTGCTGACCGGCACCCCGCGCCTGGCCTGCGAAGCCACGCTGTGCCTGTCCTCCAGCTTGCGGCCTGGCGAATGCAGTCCATCGCTGGAGCACTATTTCGGCATCAAGCGATTCAACCGCCATGGCCTGGACTGGAATGCCACCGTTGCTGCCCGCCGGTCCTTTCTGGGCCAGAGCCCAGCCGCAGCCGATCCCGGCATGCCGGAACGGGTAGAAGCCATCTCGCGTGGTGCGGGCAAATGCGATGCGGACTACCTGAACCGCAGCTATGCCAGAACCCACACGCAAATCTCGACACCCGGATGCTCGCCATCGCCCATCGGGCCGCCCGCGAAGGCATCGGTGCCCTGAGCCTGGGCGAAGCGCTGACCGCCGCCCTGGTGCTGGATCGCGACGACTGGCTGCAGGAACGCGGCTACAGCATCGCCGACGCCCTGGATCGCATCGGCGGCGACTGGGCCGCTCGCATCCCGACAGTTGCCCGGCAGTTCCAGACGGAGCTGGCCCAGGCCCGGCTGCGCTTCTCGTACGAGATCGTGCCGCGTGAAGGCGACGGCGAAGGCTACCTGCTGCGCCTGCTCGATCACAACCAGGAAGTCGGCTGCGGGCATTTCCCCGCCCGTGGCCAGTCCGTGCGCTTTGCCGACGACCAATGCGCCTACGACGAAGCCCACGCAGCAGGCCTGGCCTGGCTGGACGGCAAGCAAGCCACTGTGCTACCGGCCCTGCATCACTGACATCCCCTCAAGGCATTTCATGACTGACAACCCGCTCAAACCCGATCCCGTCACCCGTTACCGTGCCGTGCTGGAAAGTCTGGATCCGCGCCTGCTGCGCCAGGCTGCGAAGCTGCGGGCACTCTACCCGCTCATCGAGCCCCAGGTGGCTGCAGGCGTGCCACACGCCGCCATCATGGAGGATCTGGCCGCCGCAGGCCTGCCGGTGCGGCATAACACCTACATCACCACGCTGCGCCGCTGGCGCAAGGCACGGCGGCTGGCCGCCGAAGAAGCAAGTCAGGCGACCTCCACACCCGCAGCCACGCCCGACACCACCCCCACTGCCAACCCCACCCCACCACCACTGGACGCCATCCAGGGGCGACCCAGCCGCATCCAGACACCAGGGGATCTGCGCAAGATCCGCGACATGCGTATCGACCTCGATGCCCTGCGCCGCGAAGGCCTTGCCAATCGAGCCAAGGCCACCCAAGACACCGAAACCCAAACCGACAAGGAATGAAGCCATGAAAGTCGCAGTCCTGAACTACACCGGATCGGTCGGCAAGACCGTCGTCGCCTCTCACCTGCTGGCCCCCCCGCATGAACGGAGCACAGATCTTTGCCGTGGAGTCCACCAACGAGACCGGCGCAGACCTGGGCCTGGAAGTCGATCAACTGCGCGGCGAACACTTCGGCAGGCTGTTTCGGGAGCTGCTCACCCGTGACGATGCCATCGTGGACGTGGGGGCCAGCAACATCGAGGATTTCCTGAACCACATGATGCGCTACGAAGGGGCCCACGAGGAAATGAGCTGCTTCGTGTTGCCCGTCATCAACACCGGAAAGGCCCAGCGCGAAACCATCAAGACCGTGGTCGCCCTGGCCGAGCTGGGTGTGGATCCGGAACGGGTGCGCATCCTGTTCAACCGGGTGGAATCCAGTGTCGAGGATGAATTCCCCTCAATCCTGGCCTATGCGGCCAAGACTGGCGAAGTGCAGGCCAACCCCAAGGCCGCCGTCTACGAAAACGAAGTCTTCGAGCTGCTGGCCGATCTGCGCACCACGCTCGCCGACGTGCTGGCCGACCAGACGGACTACCGGGCACTCTTGAAGGCCGTGGACCGCAGCGACCATGCGCGAATTTCCCAGCTGAGTAACCGGCACGCCTTGCGCGCCCTGGCCCAGCCCGTGGATCGGCAGATGAATGCGGCCTTTGCGGCACTCTTTGCCTGATCCCGCCGTGGACGCGCTCCAGACCCCAGGCCCGGCTCCGGGCCACGCCCGCACCAAGCTTGATCTGCTGTATCACGAGGTACTGGGCGAAGTCGCCAGCCTCGTGGATCGGCTTGAAATGGCCAGCACCAGCCTGGATGCCGCCCAACAGCAGATCCAGGCTGTGGCCGACACCCAGCAGGTCCTGCCCCAGCAACTGGCCCGGCATCTGGCCACCACCCTCGAAGCCACCGCCAAGCCCATTCACCTGCAGCACCAGCAGGCCATCCAGGCCATGCTGGACGCGACTGGCACCCGGCTGGACCACCTGGCCCAGGAGGCAGCCCAGTGTGCCCGCATCACGCACCAAGCCGCCCAGCGCATGGCACTCATCGCTGTGGTCATCGGCTGTGCCGCCGGTGTGCTAGGTGGGCTGCTGGCAGGCCTGGCGCTGGGCCAGTGGCTGATTCCCTGATTCCACGAAGGCATCCATGTCTACCCTGATCTCCCCCATCACCCGGCGGCGTATCGCCGCCTTTTCCCTGGCACTCTTTCCCATCGCGGCCTGGATGACCGCCGCCACCTACGGCAGCGGCATCGCCTGGCGCGACTGGAATCGCCAGATGGCCTGGCATTTCGTGAAGCTCACTCCAGCCTACCCGCTGCTCTACGGGGCCCTGGGACTGGGCCTGGTGCTGGCTCTGGCCTTGACTCTCTTCGTTGGCCGTACCGCTAAAACTGAAGGTTTCGAAGGCGCAGCCTACAAACGCTTCGTGCGCGGCACCCGGATGACCACGGCAAAGCACCTGGCAAAGCTCTGCACAGAACCCGGCAAACAACAGCTCGACGTGGCAGGCATCCCTATGCCCACAGCCAACGAAAACCTGCACCTGCTGGTGAGCAGTGCCACCGGGTCCGGTAAGTCGGTGCTGCTGCGCAATATGGCGGCATCCGTGCTGGCACGCTCCCGCAACCATTGGCACCATCTGCCAGGCCAAACACCTATACGCAATGACCGCATGATCGTCATCGACCCCAATGGCGATCTGCTGAGCGAATTCTGGCAACCCGGCGACGTGATCCTCAACCCCTACGACGCCAGAACCCAGGGCTGGTCCTTCTTCAACGAAGTCCGCGCCGACTACGACTGGAAGCGCCTGGCGCATTCCCTGGTGCCCATGAGCCAGGACAAGAACGCCGAGGAATGGAACGACTTCGGGCGGCTGCTGCTGCGCGAAACCGCGAAGAAGCTGCACCAGTTGCAGGGCACTGAGGCCAGCATCATGGATCTATTCCGGCTGTGCACCATCGAGGACCCGAAGGTGCTGAAGCAATTCCTGGACGGCACCCTGGCAGAATCCCTGTTCGTCGGATCCAGCGAAGCCAGCAAGGCCCTGTCGTCGGCCCGGTTCGTGCTGTCCAACAAATTGTCCGAGCACACCAGCATGAAGCCTGGCCCCTTTTCCATCCGCGACTGGCTGGATAAGCCCGAAGGAGGGAACCTGTACATCAACTGGCGCGAAGACATGATGAGCTCCATGCGGCCGCTCGTATCCTCCTGGGCCGATGTCTTCATCACATCGATCCTGTCCATGCCCGAAGGTACCGGCAGGCGTTGGTGGCTATTCATCGACGAACTGGCCAGCCTGGAGGCCTTGCCGTCACTGGAAGCGGGGCTCACCAAAGGTCGCAAAAATGGACTGCGCATCGTCGCGGGCCTGCAGAGCACGTCCCAGCTGGAACACCTGTACGGCAGGACGATGGCCACCACCATTCGGGCGAGCTTTCGTAACCTGGTCGTGCTGGGGGGATCACGCACCGACCCGCAGACTGCCCGCGACATGAGCGAAAGCCTTGGCAAACACGAGATTGAGCGGCCAAAATACAGCGTCAGCCGCAGCGTCGATCATCGGAATACGTCGGATAATATGGATCGGACAACTGAGGATGTGATGACGGCGGCGCAGATTCAGGCGTTGCCGGTGCTGGAAGGGTATGTGGCGTTGGCGGGGAATTTGCCAGTGGCGCGAGTCAGGATGCCGTTCCAGCAGTTTAATGGCCACGCTGCACCATTCCAGAGTGGAAAATGATTGCAATCGGCCAGAAGCTGCCACTTGAGCATTGACGTACTGTGGTCACCAAAGCATGAGGGCAAATTTTTGTGATTTTCTAAACGCTGCAGCAGCTAATTCCCCCATCGAACTGTAAGCTCTATACAGCATTGGGCGAGCTAGACATGCCTACTGCATGTCTTCTAAATCTGGTTATATAGCAAGGAAGCCGATAAATGCCCACAATCTATGCTTTTGTAAAAATCTTTGAGCAGGAACAATACGCAAAGGACTTCGTTTCGGGAAAGCTATTCATGAATCCGATTCGATACTTCAAGGATTATCGAGACGCCGCAGGCGAATTGCGTGGCGACCCGCACGAGGGGGTGGTGGGCTGGTATCAACCAAACAAGATAGGACTCCAGATTGGAGGTCATGTAATCCAATCTTCTGACATTACCTGCCCTGTAGCTATTCACGATCCAGAGCTACTAAATAAAAATGCATTTTGCATTTATTCGCTCAACAGCGGCAACTACCAATCAATAGATAGAGAAACTCTTGAGGATTTCAAGAGAACCATAGAATTACATGAGTCTTGCTTCGGCCTTGGTAATTTCTGCGTTGTCATCCTGAATGCTAAAAAATTCTTAGACCGAGTGGAATCATCAATAAAAAGCAATAATCTATCCGCTAATCTCGGGCTTGTAGAGTACTTTAGTGAGAACGAATATCACGGGGACTTTTCACCCGAGAAGCGCGGTTTTCATAAAAGGTCACTTTTTTATCATCAGCGAGAATATAGGATTCTTATCGATACGCATTGTTCTCTTTCTAGCCCATATATTTTAAACGTTGGCGATCTCTCTGATATTGCATTGCTTACCACGCCAGAAGAATTCAAACAACAGCTTCGAATCAGCCTTCCTGATCGCAGCACAACATACTAACCTTTCGAAAATTAAAGTCAGGTATGAATATAGTGACATTCAGGCTGTTTGAAGAAAGACAAGACGAGGTCAGGCAGCTTCTGAATTTTT
>NZ_BCWN01000040.1 GCF_001592225.1 Castellaniella caeni NBRC 101664
TAGGGTTTTATATTAATTGTTCCCTGGATGTTGATTGATGCGATTGGTTTGGTGCATGTGCTTGTGTAAGAGATGAATCCAGAGTTTGATCCCGGATGAGAGGAGAGTATTAAGTTATGGAGAGGTTGGCGTAGCATGTGTGGAATAGCAGGAATTTGGCGGCTACCGCCTATAGATGGGCTGGAGGCGTCACTGCGGCAGATGACGGGAGCCTTAGTGCATCGTGGCCCAGATGATGCGGGGATGTGGGTTGATTCGACGGTTGGTCTTGCATTGGGCCATCGCCGCTTGTCTATTGTGGAATTATCTGCAGCAGGTCATCAACCGATGCATTCGTCCTGTGGACGGTATGTGCTGGTTTTCAATGGCGAAATCTACAATCATCTAGAGCTACGGGCTCGGCTTGGTGAGGCCGGTCGAGAATGGCGCGGGTATTCGGATACTGAAACCTTGCTGGCATGCATTCAGTCTTGGGGGGTCAAGCGCGCCTTGGAGTTGGCCGTTGGCATGTTCGCGCTGGCCCTGTGGGATCGCCAGAGCCAAGTGCTCAGCCTGGCGCGTGATCGCCTGGGGGAAAAGCCCTTGTATTGGGGCTGGCAGGGCGACATGCTGCTGTTCGGGTCTGAACTGAAAGCCTTGCGGGCGCACCCTGATTTCCGAGCGCCGGTGGACAGAGGGTCGCTGGCCCTGTATCTGAGGCACGGTTATGTGCCGACACCGTGGTCGATTTATCAGGGCGTGCTCAAACTACCGCAAGGCCAGTTCATCGAGATCCCCTTGGGGCGGGGCGTATCTGCCGCCAAGGCGGCTGCGCCGCAGCCATTCTGGAATTTCAACGAAACCGTTGCCCAGGGATGCGCGCAACCATTTACAGGCGATGATACGGCGGCAATCGATGCCGTGGAATCGCGGCTGTCGGACACCATCGGGCAGCAGATGCTGGCGGACGTGCCGGTGGGGGCGTTTTTCAGTGGCGGGATCGACAGCACGACCGTCGTTTCGCTGATGCAGAAACTCAGCCCCAGGCCGGTCCGTACGTTTACCATCGGCTTCAGCGGCAGTGAATACGACGAAGCCGCGCATGCACAGGCCATCGCCGGGCATCTGGGGACCGATCATATGCCGCTGGTCGTGCGGCCAGAGGACGCGCTGGATGTGATCCCCTTGCTGCCTCGCATGTATTGCGAACCGCTGAGCGCGGATTCGCAGATTCCCTTGTACCTGATCAGCAAATTGGCGCGGCGGCATGTCACAGTCGCGTTGAGCGGCGATGGTGGCGACGAATTGTTTGGCGGCTATAACCGGTATCTGGGCGCGCGGCGCGTCTGGCTGCGCTTGCAGTCCATGCCCGGATCTGTCCGGCACGCGTGTGCGGCGCTGTTGCGCAGCGTATCCCCTGCGGGCTGGGATCGTTTGTTTACCCTGGCCAAGCCGGTGCTGCCCGAAAGGTTCCGGCTGGCGATTCCGGGGACCAAGGCGCAGAAGCTGGCCGACGTGCTGGAACTGGATACAGAGATGGATTATTTCCGTCGCCTGACCAGTCACTGGCAGGATCCTGGCAGTATCGTTCTGGGCGGAGGCGAGCATCCTACGCTGATGACGACCCCGGCTTTGCAGCCGCAGGCCGATTGTTTCGAGCACTGGATGATGGCGATGGATGCGCAGACATTCCTGCCCGACGAGGTGATGGCAAAGGTGGATCGGGCCGCTATGGCGACCAGCCTGGAAACACGCGCCCCATTGCTGGATCATCGGGTGGTGGAACTGGCCTGGCGGATGCCGTTGCGGATGAAGATCCGCGATGGGCAGGGGAAGTGGCTGTTGCGTCAGGTGCTGTACCGGCATGTGCCGCGTGAACTGGTCGAGCGACCCAAGAAGGGCTTCGGCATTCCGATAGACGACTGGCTGCGCGGGCCTTTGCGGGCCTGGGCGGACAGCCTGCTGGCGGAAGACCGTCTGCGGGCGGATGGCTACTTTGATCCCGCGCTGATTCGCGCGCGCTGGCTGCAGCACATGCGGGGCAGTCATAACTGGCAGTATCAGCTGTGGCCGATCCTGATGTTCCAGGCCTGGCTGGCCGACCAGGAAGGCGGGGCATGAAGCTATTGCTGGTCGGCGGATTTGCGGAATCCCTGCTGAATTTCCGGGGGGCGCTGATCGACGATTTGTTGCGCGCCGGAGTCGAAGTCCATGTCGCCGCTCCGGGGCTGGCTGATGAAGCCTTGAGCCAGGCCTTGCGGGGCCGCGGTGCAATCCCGCATGACATTCCCTTGCGGCGCACCGGGATGAACCCGGTCGCGGATCTGGGCGCGGTGATTGGCCTGTGGCGCTTGATGCTCCACCTGCGCCCGGATGTGTTTCTGGGCTATACGATCAAGCCGGTGATCTATGGCGTGCTGGCTGCGTGGCTGGCGGGGGTCAAGCGCCGCTACGCGCTGATCACAGGTCTGGGTTATGCTTTTCAGGATCAGCCGGTGGGCGTCAAGGCGCGCCTGGTGTCGGGGCTGGCGCGTGGGCTGTATCGTGTAGCGCTGCGCGTGGCGCATCGGGTGTTTTTTCAGAATCCGGACGATCAGGCGTTGTTTCGCACCTTGGGTCTTTTGAGAGGCCGGGCGGAGTCCGTGGTGGTCAATGGTTCCGGCGTCGATGTCCGGCATTTCGCGCAGACGCAGGTTCCAGAGGGCCGGGTGGTATTCCTGATGATCGCGCGTTTGCTGGGGGCCAAGGGGGTGCGGGAATACGCACTGGCATCCAGCCGTCTGCAGCGCGAGTTTCCGTCTGCGGTGTTTCGCTTGGCGGGCTGGGTCGATGGAGGGCCGGATTCCATCCGTGCGGATGAACTCGCCGTCTGGGTGGAGCAGGGCCACATCGACTATCTGGGCAAGCTGGCCGATGTGCGACCTGCCCTGCAACAATGCAGCGTGTATGTGCTGCCCTCGTATCGGGAAGGAACGCCGCGCACGGTGCTGGAAGCCATGGCGGCAGGCCGGGCTGTGGTGACAACGGACGCCCCGGGGTGTCGGGAAACAGTCGTCGATGGCGTGAATGGCTACCTGGTTTCGGTCAGGTCTATCGATGAGCTGGCGGGCGCCATGCGGCGGTTCTTGGTGGAGCCGTCACTAGCGCTGGAAATGGGAGAACGGTCTCGCCGGATGGCGGAAGACCGGTATGATGTGCAGCGGGTGAATGCGGAGATGCTGCGGGGTATGGAGATCATGGCTTGAAAAGACTATTGGATATTCTGGGATCGGGCTTGGGGTTGTTGATCCTGTCCCTCGTGATCCTGGCCCTGGCATGGATGATCAGACGCCGCTTAGGTCGCCCCGTGCTGTTCCATCAAGTGCGGCCAGGTCGGCAGGGCCGCCCCTTCCGCATGATCAAATTTCGCACGATGCGGGACGCAGTCGATGCTGACGGCCAGCCATTGCCGGATGCGGAGCGGATGACGCCGTTTGGCCGCTGGCTGCGTGCGACCAGTCTGGATGAGCTGCCCGAACTCTGGAATGTGCTGAAGGGCGACATGAGCCTGGTGGGGCCGCGTCCCTTACTGATGGAATATCTGCCGCTTTATTCACCGGAACAGGCGCGCCGCCACGAGGTACGTCCAGGCGTCACGGGGTGGGCGCAGATCAATGGGCGCAATGCACTTAGTTGGGAAGACAAATTTCGACTAGATGTGTGGTACGTGGATCATCATTCGCTGTGGCTGGACTTGAAGATTCTGTACCTGACGGTGAAAAAAGTGTTGATCCGCGATGGGATCAGTGCAGCAGGCGAGGCGACGATGTCAAAATTTACGGGACGCCATGAATAATCTGGCTCAGGTTGGCCATACCCTGGCGATCCTGGGCGCCAGCGGCCACGGCAAGGTCGTGGCCGAAGCGGCCCTGGCGGCTGGCTGGGAGGCGGTGGAATTTTACGACCGAGCTTGGCCGGGCAAGCAGCAGGTCGGTCGCTGGGCAATCATAGGGGACGATGTGGCGTTGCTGAGTGCGCTGGATCGTCTGGACGGGGTGGTGGTCGCCATTGGGAATAACCAAATCCGCTTGAACCTGTTGAAGCAGTTGCATCAAGCAGGCGTCAGGGTGGTGTCCATTCTGCATCCGATGGCCTGTATCTCCGGGTCTGCCATCGTGGGGGGTGGTACGGTGGCTCTGGCGGGCGCAATCGTCAATGCCGATGCGGTGATCGGTTCGGGCGCGATCCTGAACACAGCGTGTAGCGTGGATCACGATTGCATCCTGGGCGAAGCCGTGCACATCAGCCCCGGTGCCCATCTGGCTGGCGATGTGCAGGTCGGTGATCGATCCTGGATCGGGATTGGTGCTTCGGTGCGCCAAGGGGTACTCATTGGCTCGAGCGTCATCGTGGGGGCTGGCGCTGCCGTCGTGTCTGATATTGCCGATGGCCTGACGGTAGTCGGCGTTCCGGCTAGACCTATGGTTGCAGGTTACACGTGACCCTGCGTGCGTCGTTCTGCTGTTGCTGTCTACAATAACCTGTTCTGGATCGCTGGATAATTATCGTGTTGAACACTCCCTTCCCCCCCTGGCCCTCATTCACTACAGAAGAAGCTGATGCTGCCCGCGATGTGATCCTGTCCAATCGTGTCAACTACTGGACGGGCCAAGAGTGTCGCGAGTTTGAGCGCGAGTTTGCTGCATGGGTGGGAACGCAGCACGCGATTGCCCTGGCAAATGGCACTGTGGCCTTAGACCTTGCACTACTGGGCCTGGGTATCGGTGCGGGGGACGAGGTCGTCGTGACCTCGCGTACGTTCTTGGCTTCCGCATCTTGCATCGTCAATGCGGGCGCCATCCCTATCTTCGCCGATGTCGATCCTGATTCGCAGAACATCACTGCCGAGACAATCCGCGCTGTTCTGACCCCGCGCACGCGCGCCATCATCTGTGTGCATCTGGCCGGCTGGCCCTGTGATATGGATCCCATCATGAGCTTGGCGCGTGAACACGATCTGTTCGTGATCGAAGACTGTGCCCAGGCCCATGGTGCACGTTACAAGGGACGGCCCGTGGGCTCTATCGGGCATGTGGGGGCTTGGTCGTTTTGCCAGGATAAGATCATGACCACCGGGGGCGAGGGGGGCATGGTGACGACGGACGACACCGCTTTGTGGAAGCGGATGTGGGCGTATAAAGACCATGGCAAGTCGTGGGATGCCGTGTATGAGCGCGAGCACCCGCCGGGTTATCGCTGGTTGCATGAGTCCTTTGGTACAAATTGGCGCATGCTGGAGATCCAGGCTGCGATTGGGCGTATTCAATTGCGGCGTATGGCAGATTGGCATGCAACACGGGTATGTCATGCGCGCCGGATTTGGGATTGTGCCCGGCTTTTGCCGGGATTACGGGTGCCAACTGTGCCCGATGATGTCGATCACGCTGCCTATAAATGCTATGTGTTTTTGCGTCTGGATGCGCTGGCAGCGGGATGGACACGCGAGCGCGTCATGCAAGAGATTCTAAGCCATGGAGTGCCGGTCTATTCGGGCTCGTGTTCTGAAATTTACCTGGAAAAGGCTTTTGACGGGTCAGACTTTCGGCCTACGAATCGGTTGCCGATTGCTCGCGAGTTGGGTGATACCAGCTTGATGTTCTTGGTGCATCCTACGCTGAGCGACGAACATCTCGATAAGACCTGTATGGCGCTCCAATCTGTGATGGACAAGGCAACGGCATAGGGCGCAGGGTGTGATCAATTTTCGTTCGTACTTAGTCTTTGTTTTTGATTTGCTGGTCGTGCTGCTTGCGTGGATGGGGGCGTTTTTGCTGCGCTTCAATCTGGATTGGCCGTCGGCCTATAACCGGGAGTTGGTACTTGGCACTTTGGTGCTGATGCTGGTTCAGTTGTTGGCTTGTCGTTGGGCGGGCTTATACCGAGGCATGTGGACGTTTGCCAGTCTGCCCGATTTGCGACGTTTGATTCGCGCTGTCCTGGTTTCCACGGTTGCCGTCTTTGCCTTGATGGTGTTTGGCAGTGAGTGGCTCCTTATCCCGCGCTCGATTGCCGTCCTGTACCCCGTCCTGCTGCTGCTGCTCATGGGGGGCGGTCGCATCGCCTGGCGCTTGTGGAAAGAGTCTCGTCTGACGCCGGTTTCTGACGTCAGACGCAAGCCAGTGATTGTGGTGGGGGCCGGTACGGCGGGGG
>NZ_BCWN01000041.1 GCF_001592225.1 Castellaniella caeni NBRC 101664
TGACGATGCTGATGTTGTTGGTTCTAAACAATGGCTGCACAGTGTTCTAGCCCGCACCGGCGGGCCAATCCCCTGTGGCCCGAGATATCACAATGATTTCAATGCTACTTGTTCAGACACCTTCTCTCACGATAAACAACGATGTTCCACGTGGAACATCGGTCTCTTCGTGAGTGGAGACGTATAATCACACCACTTCTCTTCTGATCTTTCCCATGAATTACACCGATGAATTTGATGTCCTCGTGATTGGCGGTGGCCATGCGGGGACTGAAGCTGCTTTGGCGGCTGCACGAATGGGTGCGTCCACTTTGCTGCTGACGCACAATATGGATACGCTTGGGCAGATGTCCTGCAATCCATCGATTGGCGGTATCGGTAAGGGGCATTTGGTGAAAGAGGTGGACGCCCTGGGGGGCGCCATGGCTTGGGCGACAGATCATGCGGGCATACAGTTCAGGATACTGAATCGCTCGAAGGGCCCTGCCGTGCGTGCCACGCGTGCTCAGGCAGATCGTTCTCTGTACCGTCGAGCCATCCGTATGGTTTTGCAGGGGCAGGACAATCTGCTGATTTTTCAGCAGGCTGTGGTTGATCTGATTTTGGAAGGTGATCGTGTGGTGGGGGCCAAGACCCAGGTGGGTCTGGACTTCCGGGCCAAAACCGTGGTGTTGACGGCGGGCACTTTCCTGAATGGGCTGATGCACGTGGGCCTGTCGCATTACGAGGCGGGGCGCGCGGGGGATCCGCCTGCAACCAGTCTGGGGCAGCGGCTTAAAGAGTTGAAGTTGCCGCAAGGCCGATTGAAGACGGGAACCCCACCCAGGATCGATGCGAAGAGTATTGATTTTTCCAAGACGGAGATTCAACCTGGGGATCTTGATCCTGTGCCAGTTTTTTCGTTTCTGGGGCGCGCCGACATGCACCCGGAGCAGGTGCCGTGCTGGATCACGCATACGACGGAACGGTCGCATGAGATCGTGCGCGCCGGGCTGGATCGTTCACCGCTGTACAGTGACCAAGGAACGATCGAAGGGGTAGGGCCGCGCTATTGCCCCTCGATTGAAGACAAGATCCATCGCTTTGCCGACAAGAGCAGCCATCAGGTGTTTCTTGAGCCCGAGGGGGCTTCGTCGTGCGAGATTTATCCCAATGGGATTTCCACCAGTTTGCCCTTTGACGTGCAGTTTGCGCTGGTGCGCAGCCTGCCTGGTTTGGAAAACGCCCGCATCATGCGGCCTGGCTATGCCATCGAGTATGACTATTTCGATCCGCGGCAGCTGCATGCCTGGCTTGAAACGAAGGCGATTCAAAATCTGTTCTTTGCCGGGCAGATCAATGGCACGACCGGGTATGAGGAAGCGGCGGCCCAGGGGTTGATGGCCGGGGCCAATGCGGCGCTGCGTGCCCAGGGCAAGGATCCCTGGACGGTCTCGCGGCAAGAGGCGTATCTGGGGGTTTTGGTGGATGACCTTGTAACGAAAGGCGTTACTGAACCTTACAGAATGTTTACTTCCCGGGCTGAGTATCGCCTGAGCCTTCGGGAAGACAATGCCGACCAGCGCCTGACCGAAACTGGCCGTGCCCTGGGGCTCGTGGACGATGCGCGCTGGAGCGCCTTTTGCCGCAAGCGGGACGCCGTGGCGGCTGAAATCCAGCGTTTGCGGGAAACGCGCGTCAATCCGGCTGTGCTGCTGGCGCACGACCGCGAACGCCTTGCGCTGGAACACAAAGACCGTCATCCCAGCTTGCTCGAACTGCTCAAGCGTCCGGACGTGGATTATCGCCAGCTCATGGCGCTGGCCGATGCGCAAGGCGCTTTTCTGGCCGGGCCGGGCCTGAGCGAGGATGACCAGGTCGAGCAGCTCGACATCCAGGTGAAGTACGCGGGCTATATCGAGCGCCAGCGGCTGGAAATCGAGCGCCAGCGCGCGCAGGAAGGTCAGCGTATTCCAGCCGATTTCGATTATCGCGTGGTGTCGGGGCTGTCCATCGAGGTGCGCCAGCGCCTCGAAGCTGCGCGGCCCGAGACCGTTGGCCAGGCAGGGCGCATTTCGGGCATCACACCCGCCGCGATTTCCTTGCTGCTGGTGTACCTGAAGCGGGCACAGCGCGTGCGCCAAGTCGCATGATGGCGCCGGACACGCAATTTCACACGCGCCTGCTGGCCGCCCAGCGCGTGCTTGGGCTGGATCTGCCGCCGGATGCCACCGAGCGCCTGTTGGCTTACCTGCAGCAGCTGCAACACTGGAACAAGGCCTACAACCTGACTGCGGTGCGCGATCCGTCCGAAATGCTGGTGCAGCACGTCTTCGACAGTCTGTCCGTGCTGCCCGCCCTGCAGGCCCGTCGCGCCAAGCGGCCCACCCGCATTGCCGACATGGGCTCGGGGGCCGGGTTGCCGGGCGTGGTTCTGGCGATCTGCCAGCCTGGTTGGCAGATCGTTTGTGTGGATGCCGTCGGCAAGAAGACGGCGTTCATCCGCCAGGCCGCCGGTGTGCTGGGGCTGGACAACGTGCGGGCCGTTCATGGCCGCATCGAGTCGATGCCCAGTCTGCAGACCGACATCGTCATTTCGCGGGCCTTTGCCTCGCTGAGTGATTTTGTCCGCGTGGCGGCCCATCATCGGGCATCTGACGGTATCCTGCTGGCCATGAAGGGGCAGTATCCGCTCGAAGAGCAGCAGGCGCTCGAATCATCGACCGATTGGCGCGTGAAGGCGCACACCGAGCTGCATGTGCCCGAGATGGCCGCCCACCGTTGTCTGCTGGAACTCGGATTGAAGGAATCCCATGACTGCTGATCGCCCGAAGCCCTCCGCCCGCGTCTTTTGCATCGCCAACCAGAAGGGGGGCGTGGGCAAGACCACGACTGCCATCAACCTGGCTGCATCGCTTGCCATGCACGGCCAGCGGGTCTTGCTGGTCGATCTCGATCCGCAGGGCAACGCCACCATGGGCAGTGGCATCGACAAGAACGGTGCCGCGCTCAACCTGTACCAGGTGCTGATCGGCGAGGCCACGGTGGCGCAGGCCCGCCTGCGTTCGGAAGCGGGCGGCTACGACGTGCTGCCGTCCAATCGCGAGCTTTCAGGGGCGGAAATCGACCTGGTGGGTATGGATGACCGTGAGAAGCAGCTGAAGACCGCCCTCGAAACGGTGGGCGACGACTACGATTTCGTGCTTATCGACTGCCCGCCCACCTTGTCTCTGCTGACGCTCAACGGCCTGGCCGGGGCGCACGGGGTCATTATCCCCATGCAGTGCGAATACTTCGCCCTGGAAGGCCTGTCCGACCTGGTCAACACCATCAAGCGCGTCTACCGCAATCTCAACCCCGGGCTTGAACTCATCGGCCTGCTGCGGGTCATGTTCGACCGTCGCGTCACCTTGCAGCAGCAGGTCTCGGCGCAGCTCGAGTCCCATTTCGGCGACAAGGTCTTCAAGGCCATCGTGCCGCGCAACGTCCGTCTGGCCGAAGCGCCCAGCCACGGTCTGCCGGGAGTGGTGTACGACAAGACCTCGCGCGGCGCGAAAGCCTATCTCGCCTTTGGCGAAGAACTGATCCGCCGGGTGGGCGGGCGCGTGCGCCGCCGTGCCGCTTGAGCGCGGCGCCATCCAGCAACGGAGGAATACTCATGGCAACACGTAAAAAAGGTCTGGGTCGAGGCCTCGACGCCCTGCTGGGCAGCGACCATGGGGCGCTCGACGCCGTCGGTGCCCCGGAAACCCCGCACCAGCTGCCTGTGAGCGCCCTGCGCGCGGGGCGCTATCAGCCGCGCACCCGCATGGACGAAGGCGCGCTCAACGACTTGGCCGATTCGATCCGTGTCCAGGGCATCATGCAGCCCATCCTGGTGCGCCCGCTCGATGCGGACCCTGGGCAGTACGAAATCATCGCGGGCGAGCGGCGCTTCCGGGCTGCCCAGATTGCCGGGCTCAGCGAGGTGCCGGTGCTGGTGCGTCAGGTGGCCGACGAAAACGCCGCAGCCATGGCGCTCATCGAAAACATCCAGCGCGAAGACCTCAATCCGCTGGAAGAAGCGCAAGGGGTGCGTCGGCTGCTCGACGAGTTTGGCCTGACGCACGAACAGGCGGCCACCGCCATCGGACGCTCGCGTTCCACGACCACCAATCTGCTGCGCCTGCTGAACCTGGCCGAGCCGGTGCAGACCATGTTGCTGGCGGGCGATATCGACATGGGCCATGCGCGCGCCTTGTTGGCGGCCGATGCCGCGCGGCAGATTCTGCTGGCCAACGAAGTCATTGCGCGCGGCCTGTCGGTACGTGATACGGAAAAACGGGTGGCGCGCGCGCTGCGCGAAGAAGACGAACCCCTGTCCACCACGGCGGGGAAAGTCGCCCGTTCGGCGGCGGTCGCGCCGCATGGCGACTTGCTCCGGCTTGAAAAGGCACTGTCCGATTATCTGGCGACCAAGGTCAAGATCAAGGCGGGGGCGCGCAAGGGGGGCCAGCTGGTGATTGATTTTTCCGACTGGCAGCATCTGGACGCGTTGCTCGAGCGCCAGGGGCTGGCCGAAGTGCTGGCCAGCCAGGACAGCGCGGGCTGAACGGCCTGGCCGGGTGGCGGAAAACGACATTCAAAGGGGCATTCCGGCGGATGTTCCACCACTTGGCTTGACACCGATAAAAAACATCTTCATAATTCGGAATTCGCTTCGGTGGGGTGCCCGAGTGGTTAAAGGGGGCAGACTGTAAATCTGTTGGCCTTGCGCCTACGTTGGTTCGAATCCAACCCCCACCACCAAGCGACGATACCTCTTCTGGTCTACAGAAGAATCGATGGGAAGCCGAATCGCGGGTGTAGCTCAATGGTAGAGCAGAAGCCTTCCAAGCTTACGACGAGGGTTCGATTCCCTTCACCCGCTCCAGCGGGTTTTTACTGACGGTATCAGCACGAATACCGCCCATGTGGCTCAGTGGTAGAGCACTCCCTTGGTAAGGGAGAGGTCATGCGTTCGATCCGCATCATGGGCACCACAATCTCTTGAACCAGCTCTATTCCACAGTCGGGAGTCAG
>NZ_BCWN01000042.1 GCF_001592225.1 Castellaniella caeni NBRC 101664
AGCCTTCAGTTATAAATAAAGGCTGCCACCCATCAAACCTTTGCTGACCTATTATTTCCTTAAAATTATCACCATCCCCAGTCGTCAACTTAAGCGCATCATATCCATAAATAGATGCCAAGTGGATTCCACCATGCAAAAAATATAGCTTTACCGCGATTGGATTTATTTTTGATATTCTGTAAACTTTGTCGTAAAAGAACCCAAGATCACCATTCTCATCCCTAGGGAAGGTCTGAATAAGCCGATTCCAGAATCCGCTTTTCCAGCCCAACCGACTCGATTTTCATAATGCAGAAAAATTGCTCAAAAATAGGCCAAAAGCGGGATAATTTTTACCCCGACAGACCCGTTTGGGGCGTTCTACGCCCATTCCGGGCGCACCTATCCTGCCGTAGCCATCAAATGGTGGCGTACCTTCCACAGGTTGGCCAGCGTAAACAGCATCTTCAACTGCGCCGTGTTCTTGGCCAGACCCCGGTAGCGCACCTTGGTGAATCCAAACTGGCATTTGATCACCCGAAATGGATGCTCTACCCGGGAGCGCAGGCTGGCCTTGGCCCGTTCGTACGATTCCAGCATCCGACCCATATTGCTGCGCCCCAACGCTCGCCGTTTGCCCGGACGCATGGCAATGTGCCACTGTACGTTGCGCCCCTGGTTCTCCTCTCGATCCTGGACGCCTCGGTAGCCCGCATCGCCCAGCACCAATTCTTCCTCACCGTGCAGCAGCGCATGGGCCTGCGTGACATCATGAACATTGGCTGCTGTACCCACCACAGTGTGCACCAAGCCGGTCATATCCACGCCAATGTGGGCCTTCATGCCAAAGTGCCACTGATTGCCCTTCTTGGTCTGATGCATCTCGGGATCCCGCGAGCCTGCAGCGTTCTTGGTCGAGCTGGGCGCTTCGATGATCGTGGCATCAATGATCGTGCCCTTGCGCACCGTGATGCCTTGGTCGGCCAGCAGCAGGTTCACCGCTTCGAGGGCGTCGGCTGCGATGTCGTGCTTCTCCAGCAGGTGGCGAAAATTCAGAATCGTCGTCTCGTCCGGAATGCTTCCACGCGTGAGCGACAGTTTGGCAAAGTTACGTATCGAGGTGCTGTCATACAGCGCCTCTTCCATCGCCGGGTCCGACAGGTTGAACCACTGCTGCATGAAGTGGATGCGCAGCATCACTTCCAGCGGGTAAGGCCTGCGTCCGTTGCCAGCCTTCGGGTAGTGGGGTTCGACCAAGTCGGCGAAGACCTTCCAGGGAACGGCCCGTTCCATCTCGGCCAGGAACTTCTCGCGGCGCGTCACCTTGCGCTTGCCTGCAAATTCGGCGTCGGAAAAGCTCAGCTGGCTCATTGGGGGCTTCCTGATTGGGTCTCGTTCAACAACCTACATTCTGACAGGTCCAGAGGACTTGTTCAGACCTTCCCTAGAAAAAAAATCAAAAAAAGAATCTTTTTTCATTTTATGAAGCAATGACCAATAAGATATTAAATCGTAATTTGTTGTGAACACGGAATCATAATTCAATAATTCATTCTTTATAGTTTCGCATTGTATTTCAGATTTTTTAGGATGAACTCTATCGACTGCAGATATTAACGATTTTTTAATATCAAAATACAACGACTCCAGCGCATCTTTGTTATCTATTGAAACCATCAACGCATGATAAACAGCCCTTAAAACATCTTCGAAATTATTCGTTTTAAGTCTATCAAATATATCCTTGACACACATATAGCAAGCTCCGTCATTCTCAACAAAATCCCTATAGAGATTGCTATAACTAAACCCTCTACTGACTCCTATACTAAACCCATTACCAAGCAGCAGTGCCATTTTGCTTGGTGAATCTTTTTTAACAAAATTCCAATCTCTTATTTCAATCATTTTTAATAAATTCCAGAACCAGTGATGCATCTTGCAACTTTCCTTGACGGAGGAGGGTGAAGCAACGACAGCGAAGATATAACCCGATTCAATGGGATGGTCACCGCTACCCGAATCGGCACCAATGCACCAGCGGCATTCGTCGGTAAGTGCGCCATAAACCCCATGGTTTCTCGCGACGGCGCTTGGCGGTAAAGTTCTCGTGCCTCAGCGACCGGGTTTACGCAGCAATCCTGGCGAGACTTTCCAGAGCATCTCGTCGTCGGTGCGCAGACTCACCGTTTTCTTATTCAACCGCAGAACCGTGCCATGTTTTTCCATACCATCGTTCGCTATAAAGCTGACCCGATCGCCCTGGGCAAACTGCGCCAACTGCACCGTGCTCCTGGCCTGATCCAGCAGATTCAGCCGCTCGACCACCATGCGGTTCAGGTATCGCAGATCGGCTTCGCTCATATGGCGCAAGGCCTCGGTGAACAATTCACGATCCAGAAGGGTTTTACGCTCGCTCGTCATGTCACAAGGTGTTGTCGATGGGCAGGTCGCCGCGCTCGGTGTAGCGTGTCAGCTTGTTCCAGTATCTGTCCAGATAGGCCAGCGCGCGGCCCAGCGCCAGGCCAGGCACGACCTGCGGGCGTGTCTTATCCAGCCAGCTCCGCAGTTCGGCCAGCACCGGCAGGCTATGCGCCTGGCGGGCGGCAAGGCGCTGCGCGTCGGTGGCGCTCTGGCACTCGCGTTCAATCCGATACAGTTTGCCGATCAGCGCAATGGCCTCATCGGCCCGCCCCCGCTTGCCCTTGCCCTGCACCTTGGCGGCCTCGACAAAGCCCCGGCGCGCATGCGCCCAGCACACCAGGTGCTCGACACCGTCGCTGCGGCCCACCGCGTTGTAGCCTTCATAGCCATCGGTCATCAAGTGACCTTGCCAGCCTTCCAGCAATCGCAACGGCACCTGCCCGGAGCGGCTCGCATCGTAGTCGTAGATCACCACCGGTCGCTCGGGCGGCCCGCCGGCCTGCACCCACATGTACGATTTGGATTCGGCGGACTTGCCCGTCTCCTTGAGCACCTGCACGGTTGTCTCGTCCATATGGATGACCGCACTGGCCAGCAGGTGATCGCGCAACAGATTGTGGATCGGCTGCAAGGCGCGCGCCGTGCTAATCACCCAGCGCGCCAGTGTCTGGCGCGGGACGGTCACGCCGCTGCGGGCCAGCACATGCTCGAAGCGCGCCAGCGGCAGCCCGTCCACATACTTGACCGTCAGCAGCATCGCCAGCAGATCGCCGCTGGCATTGCTCTTGGGCAAGACCTGAGCGGGCACCGGGGCGGTGACCGGCGCGGCGTCGCCGCCCGGGCAGGCGTAGCGTTTGCGCACGTGACGCAGCACCCGCACTTGCATGGGGATGATGTCCAGCTGTTCGCTCACGTCTTCACCGATCTGAACCATGAGCGTGCCGCAGGCGCAGGTGCGCTCGGCTTCAGGCACCTCATGCACGATGTCGATGCGCGGCAACTCCACCGGCAGCGGCTGGCGCTTGCCGCGCGCGGCGGGCTTGCGCGGCGCGCTGACCGAGGGCTGGGCGCTCGGTAGCGGTGCGAGCTCATCGGCCTCGGTCGTCTGGGCGCCCAACGCATCGGCCTCATCGAACAGTCGGAACTGCGTCGAGAGGGCTTCGCTACTGCGCCCGAACTGGCGGCGCCGACTGAGCACCAGCTGCTCGAACAACGCCTGGACGCGGGCAACCAGTTGTTCTTGCAGCTTGGCTTCGTAGCGGGCTTCGTATTCGGCATCCATCTGCTCGCGCAGCCGGGCTTGGAGACGCGCCTGCAAATGGATTTCGGCATGCGCCTGGATATCCCGCATCAGGCGTTTAAGCCCAGGCGTCACCGCTACGCCATACTTGGACGGATCGATTTCCGTCAAAGCGGTAGCGGGCATGGCGGTGGCTGAAGTCATGCCCGCCATTTTACCTTTTATGCCCTATGTCGTGGCCGCATAATGCAAGGTTTTATGCGGCTGATGCGCCCATAAATCGAAGCCTTCGAGCAGCCATTCCAACTCCTGCATCGTCAAGGTGCAGGTGGGCTGCTCTTGGGCTAACGTCGGCCAGGCAAAACGCTGTTTCTCCAGCCGCTTGTACCAAAGGCAGAAGCCATTGCGATGCCAATACAGCGCCTTGATCTTGTCGCGCTGGCGATTGATGAACACAAATAGCGCATCGCCAAACGGACTCATCTCCAGTTGCTGCTCGACCAGCGCCGACAAGCCCCCAATCGACTTCCTGAAATCCACCGGCTCGCGACACAGGTAGACGCTGCCTATGCGGCTGCCCGGGTGCATCAGCGCACCTGGCGCGAAACCGCCGCCGTCACTGCCGACAGCCACGAGGCCGGCGGCAGTGCGCCCAACTCCAACCGTACACCGGGCGCCAGCCAGACGGTACAGCGCTGGGCAGCCGTCTCTTCTTTGACTTGTACCGGCACCAAGGACACAGTCGGTGACGGTTGAACGGCTGGCTTCAGGCGCCTGCGCCAGTAATACAGCGTCGCCGCCGAGATCCCTTCGCGTCGCGCATACGCTTGCGTGCTAATGCCTTCGGCTTCGATCGCGGCTAAATGCGCGGCCCAATCCTTGGTGTCTGTCATCGGTCAATCCCAAAAAGTACGATGGCAGAACTATGCCCTTGGAAACTCAGTCAGGAAAGAATGGGGTTTATGGCGCACTTACCC
>NZ_BCWN01000043.1 GCF_001592225.1 Castellaniella caeni NBRC 101664
TGCCTTGATCACCAGATACGGTTTAATCCGTTCGAATTGGCATGTATACCATATCAAGAAAT
The DNA here is from genome assembly GCF_001592225.1 of Castellaniella caeni NBRC 101664. Lineage (GTDB taxonomy): Bacteria > Pseudomonadota > Gammaproteobacteria > Burkholderiales > Burkholderiaceae_B > Castellaniella > Castellaniella caeni. The sequence continues at coordinate 63 of NZ_BCWN01000043.1, forward strand.
CTGTTTCTTATCGCCGGCTTTTTTTTGACAAGCACTGCCGCCGCATCAGGCGTGAGGCAAATCTCTATCGTCGATGATCCAGCTCATGTACTCGGTCAACACTCGCACAAAGCGACTTCCCGGCTGGAAAATCTGCGGAAGATTTTTTTCGACACGCCACTGAGCGAACGAACACGCATCAGCTCGGCATTTGGTTATCGATTCCATCCCGTGTCTGGCAAGTGGGCAGGCCACCAAGGTATTGATTACCCTGCCCCGAAAGGCACACCCATCCGGGCGACAGCTCGCGGCAGGATATCCTTCATCGGCATTCAGAGCGGATATGGAAAAGTGATCTTTGTAGAGCATAACAATATCTATTCTACTGTCTACGCCCACCAAAGCCGTTTCAAAAATAGTTTGGAGAAAGGCGAATATGTCGACAAGGGACAAATCATTGGGTATGTCGGTTCTACCGGAACGTCCAGTGGCCCCCATCTGCACTATGAATTGCGTGTCAATAATCAGCCGGTAGACCCTGTTCGACAAAAGCGGCAACTGGCCGCCCACACCCAAAAATGAAGCGTCAGGTCCGGCGCCCGAACAATCGTAGTCCATCAAGCTACATTCACCGTACAGCAAAGTGAGCAAGGACGATTCCAATGACAATAGTCACGAAAAAAGCCGCTGTGTTCCTTGGTGCGCTTGGTTTTTTGGCACTCGGTACCGGTCTGTTCATGTACCAGTCGGCATCGAGTTCAAAACTGGCTTATATTGACCCGTCCGATCAAACACTCTTGGTCCGTGGTAGACAAATCTACACCAATAATTGTGCCGCATGCCATGGAGCACGGCTTGAAGGCCAGAATGACTGGCGCACGCGCAAGCCAAACGGACGATTACCCGCGCCGCCGCACGATAAAGCAGGGCACACTTGGCATCATCCAGATGCGCTTTTGATTGACATTGTCAAAAACGGCCTGGTGCCTGGGAAAACCGCGCCACCCGGATATGTGAGCGATATGCCAGCCTATGGCCAGTCATTGAGCGACCCCGATATAGCGGCGGTGTTGGCCTATATCAAGAGCTCCTGGCCACCTAAAGCACTGGCTGCACAGAAAGAAATCACGCTGCAACCGAGGCAGTAAGTGCCCGGCGAAGATGCTCTATTGCTTTGCCTTGTGCAATCGCTGCGCATCACCTGCAACCCATGCGATTCAATCCTCCCCCCGCAACTCCGGCCAGATCTGCCACCAGTCATCCGGACGCAGCTGCTTCCGAGTGACAGCACCGCCCGTCAATTCCTCGATCTCCACACAGCGGATGATTGGCACCGGACGTGTACCTGCCGCCCAGCTGCTGACTACCTGTACAGGTAACCCTAACTTCTTGGCCAATGGGGTCATCCCGCCCATCACTTCACAGGCATCACGAACAGGCTGAAAATCCCGCATATGCTTCCATAACCATGTGTTTAACATGGATTTTATTAGATAAATTCGTTATTAAGATATGACGACGCGTTGTTTATTTGTGCCGTTTTGCAGCGCCAAAGTTCAGCACCGGCTAGTCAATTTGTAACTGCAGGTCAGAAAACGGCATTCATCGCATGAAACAATCTGCACCGATCTGAACCAAGCGTTTTTCCTGCCCCCCTGGGGGACTGACGATTTTATGATCTTTCGTTTGCCGCGGGATAGTCACAGCCGTAAACAATTTGCCCTGGCCTCGTATCCTCCACTCGTAGTGGTATTCGCTAAGCTTTAGCACCCTCCAGTAGAACCTTGAATTGCTTGAAAAATCAATCAGCTGATTACCTATTGACAAAACTAATCAAAATGCTGACAATAGCTTTAACTGCTCAACGCAGACCAGCTCTTTAACAAGCAACAAGCGATGAATACTGCGCCCTGCCCGATCACGCGGCACGCGACTGCGCAGCAACCTGTAAGGCATCGGGGTTGAAGCAAAACCGATGAAATCCGCCAATCACAGCCAGCCCCTCGCGTGGGGCATGGATGGCCGCGTGCGGCGAGGACTTCCCACAACGGGACGCGCCCGGTGCATTCATATGAATGCCCAAACTCAGGGATGGCGACGTAATCCTTTGACGACAGCGGGAAAGACCGCAGTCCCCGGCATCCAGACGAGCCGCCACCGGCGGGCCAGCGTCTGGCCCTACCGGGGGTGATCCAAGCACCCGACCCCCATCGCGGCATCTTGGCGGGTCGGCCCCCAGGGCTCCGGCGAGCCCGCTTTGGCAGGCGTCCCTCCGGGCATCTACCAAAGTGCCCGTACTTAGTCGCCCCTGAACAATCCCCGCAACCCGCATAGATACTGGATTTCAGGGTGATTTCCGATAGCGATAACTCCCGGTTTGTTATCCAATAGAGATTGTTTTCTGGGAGTTTTTCACGATGTTCGCTTGCCCTGCCACGGATGATTTCTTTCGCTCGCGCATTGACCAGATGATCGATCTTCGCCACCCGCTGGCGGTGCTGGCTTCGCGCATGCCTTGGCAGGAGATTGAATCGCGTGTGGCGCACCTGTTTGTGCGCCGTGCCCATGCGGGCGAGGCCATGCCCGATCTGGACCTGTTTGGCGAGCAGCCCCAGCGCGTGGCCTCGCGCAGCAACGCCGGGCGCCCGCGCGTGCCGCTGCGGGTGATGATCTCGCTGCTGTACCTGAAGCACGCTTTCAACGAATCGGACGAGGGTGTGGTGGCGCGCTGGGCCGACACGCCACGCTGGCAATTCTTCAGCGGCCAGGCCTACTACGAGGATCGCCAGCCCTGCGATGCCACCACCTTGGTGAAGTTTCGCAAGCTGCTGGGCGAACAAGGGGTCGAGGAATTGCTGGCCCAGACGATCAACGCGGCGGTGGACATGAAGCTGATCAAGCCTCAGGAGTTGAGTCGGGTGATTGTGGACTCGACGGTGCAAGAGAAGGCCATTGCCCATCCCACAGACAGCCGATTGCTGGAGGTGGCGCGTATCAAACTGGTGGAGGCAGCCAAGGATGCGGACATTGCCCTGAAGCAGACCTTTGCCAAGGAGGGTCCGGCGTTGAGCCGTCAGGCGGGGCGCTATGCCCATGCCCGTCAATTCAAACGCATGCGCAGGGTGATCCGTCGCCAGAAGACGATAGTGGGCCGCCTGGCACGCGAGATCGAACGCAAGGCCCAGTTCCTTGCTCAAGCCGTGCGAGAGGCGCTGATCGACCCCCTGGAGAAGGCCGCCCGCATCGCGGCTCAGAGCGCGCAACGCAAGGCCCCGGTGGGTCGCCCCAAGCTGTATGCCTGGCATGCGCCGGAGGTGGACTGCATCAGCAAGGGCAAGGCTCGCCATCCCTACGAGTTCGGCGTCAAGGTGGGCATTGCCAGTACTTTGCGGGGCACCCTGATC
>NZ_BCWN01000044.1 GCF_001592225.1 Castellaniella caeni NBRC 101664
GGGGGGGGGGGGGTACGCCGAGTCAGCGGGTGGATCATAAACTCATTAATATAATTTTTCACCGGCGATGCGAACTTCACCGCGATGGAACTGTGCATGGACAACAGTCGCACAGGGGTTTGCCGCCGCCACCGCATCCTTAATAGCTTCCACTACTGCCTCCGGCATATTCCAGCCGAGGATTACGCGACGTACACATGCGCACGGCAGGTCGAAGAAATAGAATTTTCCTGAACCACTTTCCAGTACACCGCACTTAGAGAGCGGCAGTACTATCCGCACTTCCCGCTCGTAATCCCAATCCCCGTTCTTGGAGAAAAAGAGAGATCGATACGATGACGGATCAAATGTAACGCCCTTGATCTCATTTTCATAAATGACATCACCGAGTTGCATTAGAACGCCAGTCTCATCACCTTTAAACGATTTTCCCAAGTCGTTATATTCGACCACAAAACCATCGGCGTTGTCGGCATAATGCGCCCACATTGGCAACGACTTAAAGCTCTTCGAAAGACAAAATACCCCAACACGCGATGCAATTTCTTTTGCCATCGAAATGAGTCGCCTTTCGAGGATCGCAGTCTGATCGTAGAAAGCACTGCGAATGAGAGCATCTGCCTTTTCTCGTGATTCAGGAATCGGCACGGCCATATGGTCTGGAGCAAGCGCTCGAAACATCGCACCTTGCCGATTCAGCTCTAACAAATCCGCCTCCGAGTGTCCTTTACTGCGCAGATGTTCGAGGGATGCTTCAACAACCTCCCGGTTTAATATTGGATTAAATTCTGCCGGATCATTAAGCTCGGCAATCGGAGTGAATTTCACCCTTCCTCTAAATATCGATTCATACGTCGCTTGATTATTGGTAGCCGATTTATTGAAGAATTTAAAAAGAGAAGATGGAGCCATAATAGAGCTGCAGGCCAGGTCACACAACAGCGCATACCGCAAAGCCTACGGATGCACCCCCACAAAGGCGAACGAAAAAGCAGTAACTCCGGCCCCCAACAGGACGATGAAAATGGCAGTGGAAAAAAAAGACACCCCTCTTGGCCAAGTATGATGCAATCTCACATCACACGCACATGCCTGATTGGTTGCCAACATATTCATTATCTCAGATAAATTATCTCGAAATTTTTCCGACAAACTGGCAATGGGGAACACAGAAAAAATCAATCCAACACAAAATATAATAACAGCCGCATACAGAAATTCGATATTTACTACTACCCTTTTGTCAGCCACCAATACGGCAACACTGCCAGCCAAGCCTGCAAAATTAACACTGGCCAATATTCTAGCAAGCTCTCTAAGGCTTTCTGCTGATTGTTGATATGTTAAAGCCCAAACCTGAATCATTTCATTATTACCAAGTCGAATATCTACCGATTTAGTTTTTTTCTCTTCTTCCTGATACCTTGAACACGCACGAAAAATAAGCAACAAAAGAACAACCAAAAAAAATACGAGCAAAGAATACCCAAACCACGTATTTTTCAGAAACCAAACCATCACAATCCCATCCATCACAAATAAACAATTTTAATATTATATTTAACCATTAACCATCAACCATTAACCATCAACCATCAACCATCAGCCCTGAGTCTGCCTCATCAGAGTTACCACAACATTTAGCCACCCATGGGCTCATACTCCGGCACCCAGCGCTTCAAGCCCGCCCGTACCTCATCGTCACCCAAGGGTGCCTGGGCCAACCAAGCCAGCACTTCCTCGCAGAACCCATCCGGCACAGCACGCGAGCGGGCAATACGCAGTTTTTCATGTGGTGTAGGCAGCGTCTCTTCCGCATCAGCTAGCAGTTCTTCGTACAGCTTTTCTCCGGGACGCAAACCGGTAAATTCGATATGAATTTCGTCTTCGGCGAAGCCCGACAGGCGAATCATGTTGCGGGCCAGATCCACGATCTTGACGGGCTCACCCATGTCCAACACAAAAATTTCACCGCCGTGTCCCATGGCGGCTGCTTGCAGCACCAATTGGGCCGCCTCTGGGATTGACATGAAATAGCGATTGATTTCCGGGTGCGTCACCGTCACCGGGCCGCCATGCGCAATCTGAGACTGAAACTTGGGGATGACGCTGCCCGTGCTGCCCAGCACGTTGCCAAACCGCACCACGTGAAACTGCGTCGTGCCCGGCCCTTGCTGCATGACCTCGCACACCATTTCGGCCACACGCTTGGTGGCCCCCATCACATTGGTGGGGTTCACTGCCTTGTCGGTTGAAATCAGCACAAAACGCCCGACGCCCGCATCACGCGCTGCCCGAGCTACCGTCAGCGTGCCCAGGACATTGTTGCGCACAGCCTGCCAGGCGTTACCGACTTCCATCAGCGGTACGTGCTTATAAGCCGCAGCATGAAATACCACTTGGGGTCGGTGGTCGGCGAATACCTGCGCCATCCGGGCCTGATCTTTGACATCCCCTGCCAGCCGCACGACTGCCACCTCGGGGCGATGCTCGCCAAACCACTGCTCGATCATGTACAAGGCAAACTCGCTGGCCTCCAGCAGCACGATACAGGCGGGCTCAAAGCGCGAAAGCTGGCGACAAAGCTCACTACCGATAGAACCGCCAGCCCCTGTCACAAGAATGCGTTTACCCTTGAGCATCGCCTGCACGTTCTCGTTGTCAATGCGCACCGACTCGCGTCCCAGCAAGTCTTCAATTTTGACCGGGCGCATTACGTTAATAGCTACTCGCCCACTCATCAACTCGGCCAGCCCCGGAATGGTGAACAGAGAGGCGCCCGCATCTGTGGCCAGCCGCGTAACGGCCTGCAGCGCCTCGGCGGACGCCGAGGGCATCGCCAAAATGACATGCCTTGCGCCGTGGCGCGTCAACACCGCAGGCAAATCCTTTGTGGCCCCTTCAACGCGACAGCCGTTGAGATCGCGCCCCTGCTTGTGGCGATCATCATCTACCAAGGCAACCACCCGCCAATCAGGACTGCGAGCCAGCTCGCGCAGCAACATGGCGCCCGCCGTACCGGCCCCCACCACAATCACTGGCTTT
>NZ_BCWN01000045.1 GCF_001592225.1 Castellaniella caeni NBRC 101664
GGTAAGCGCTCCATCAAGCGCATTGTTCCCGTATGAGGAGATTCATGGCTAAATCCTGGTCATGGACATTCCACGGCAACAGTGCTTCGATCTCATCGACGGACTTGGCCAGCGGCAGGCGCTCCAGGACGTAGAGCAGCCAGGCGTAGGGCTCACGGCCGTTGGCTTTGGCCGTCTCGATGAGCGAGTACACCAGGGCGCTGGCCCGAGCACCGGCCTGCGTGTCGGCAAACAGCCACGCCTTGCGCCCGATCACAAAGGGCCGGATAGCGCGCTCGCACACGTTGTTGTCGATCGGCAGGTCACCGCGCTCGATGTAGCGCGCGAGCCGCTGCCAGAGGTTCAGCGTGTAGGCGATGGCCTCGCCCAGCTTGGTCTTGGGCGGCACCTTGGGCAGCAGGTCTATGAGCCAAGCATGGAATTCATCGAGCGTCTGGCCGCTGAGCTTCTGGCGCACCCGCAGCCGCAGCGAATCGGGGGCAGCCCTGACGCGCTTCTCGATACGGTAGAGCCGGGCAAAGAAGACCTGTGCCTGGGCCGTGTGGCCGCCCCGTCCCTTGGGAGCTGCACGCTCGGCCTCGACAAACTTGCGTCGGGCATGCGCCATGCAGGCCAGGTGCGTGATACCGTGATGGGCAACTGCCGCCTCGTAGCCCGCGTAGCCATCGGTCATCAGGTACCCGTGCCAGCCATCGAGCAAGGCGAGTGGTACCGAACCCGCACGGCTTGCCTCGTAGTCGAACATCACCACCGGCTTGCCGGGCAGCCCGCCCGTTTGCACCCACATGTAGCACTTGGAGGTGGGTGCCTTGCCGGGTACCTTGAGCACCTGCACGGGGGTCTCGTCCATGTGAATGAGCGAGCCCTCGAGCAGCACGTCGCGCATGAGGTTTGCCAGGGGCTGCAGTGCGCCTGCGGCTGCGATGGCGGTGCGTGCCAGGCTCTGGCGCGGCACCTCGACGCCGTGGCGGGCAAGCACCTTGCCCATGCGGGCGAGTGGTACGCCGTCGGCGTACTTGGTCACGAGCAGCATCGCCACGAACCCGGCCGTGAAGTTGCTGCGCGGCAGAATCGAGGCGGGCAGCGCTGCTACCACCGGCGCCCCGTCGCCTGCAGCGGGGGCGTACTTGGGGCGGATCGTGCGAATCACCCGGATCTTCATCGGGATGATGTCGAGCTGTTCGCTGACCTCCTCTCCGATGCGCACCAGGGAGGCGCCGCTGGCATCGCGTCGCTCGTCTTCGGGCACGTCGATGAGAAGCTCGATGCGGGGCAGCTCGGGAGGCAGTGCCCGGCGGTGGCCGCGAGCGCCCTGGCTCTTGCGGGGGGCAGCAGGCACGCCAGGCGTGTCCTCAGGACGGCCCTCTGTCGGGGGCTCGCCGGCGAGCAGCTCGGGCTCATTGAAGAGCCACCCCTGACCGGCTTCGCTGCTCGCACCAAACTGGCGGTGGCGTGCGAGCCGGTTCTGTTCGATGATCTGCTGCACCTTGAGGGCGACTTCGTGGGCCACGCGCCCGTCGAACTGTGCTTCGAACTCGGCTCGGATCTGGGCGCGAAGTTCAGCCTGGATCTGCCCGTAGAGTTCGTGGTGGATCTGGGCGGTGAGTTGCTCGACCTGCTGCTGGAGCTGCGTCTGTACCGTGCGCTGTAAATAGGTTTGCAGCTGATCGATGGCGCGCGCATCCAGGCACTGAAGAACCCCCTGAGGCAGGGAGATCGTGAGCGTTTGTGAGGGGGACAATGCAGCGCCTTCAGACATACTGCATTATACCATTTAATTTACAAAATACTCATATAATTCAATGCTTTATGTGCATTCTTTTGCCACGGATCGAAGCCCTCCAGCAGCCATTGAAACTCACGTACGGTGACCGGGTGCGCAGCTGCAAACTGCTCTCCACGCGGCCATGCGAAGCGGTCGGCCTCCAGGCGCTTTTGCCATAAGCAAAAGCCGTTCCGATCCCAGTACAAGACCTTTAGACTGGTGTGTGCCCGGTTCACGAACACGAATAGCGCCTCGGCAAAGGGGCTCATCGAGAGCTCGGCCTCCACGAGCACCGCCAGGCCGTTGATCTGCTTGCGAAAGTCCACCGGCTCGCGGTGCAGGTACACCGCCCCGATCGTATAACCCGGGTGCATCAGCGTTGCTCGGCAGGCAGGGCTCGTGTAAGCTGCGCGAGCCAGTACACATCGGGCAGCGCTGCCATCTCCAGGCTCAGCCCCGAAGGTAGCCTCAGGCGGCAGCCCGGCGAGCGCTGCGGCACCGGTACCGACCCCGGTTCGTCGCACAGTTGCAGTTCTACGAACCGGGCAGCAAGCGGGTGCGTGTGCGGCGCCGCGCGCCCCGCCTCGGCCTTGAAGACCTTGCGCCAGTAGTACAGCGCTGCTACCTCCAGCCCCTCGCGATCAGCGTATGCCTTGGTGGTGAGCGCCTCAGTCTCGATACGCTGCAGATGTGCACGCCACCAGTCGCGGTTCTTGTTCGTCATCGTTGCCTCATCTTGAAAATGTCGATGAGGACATGATCACGCAGCGCCGTTCACCTGAACATCATGGGCGAGATGGAGCGCTTAC
>NZ_BCWN01000046.1 GCF_001592225.1 Castellaniella caeni NBRC 101664
ACTGTCAACTGTGATGGAACCGTGATGGTGGAGGATGACGGGATCGAACCGACGACCCCCTGCTTGCAAAGCAGGTGCTCTCCCAGCTGAGCTAATCCCCCGGATGACCCGGGCCGTGCAGCGCGCAAGTCACCTTGCACGGACACGAGCCTGCGTATGCGTGGTGGGTCAAGATGGATTCGAACCATCGACCCCCGCCTTATCAAGACGGTGCTCTAACCGACTGAGCTACTGACCCCCTGGCCTACGTGCCGCAGCACTGCGGCAGCAGAACCCTCAAGACCATGTTGACTCTAAACAGCCGATAAGCGTGGACGCTTGAAGACAAGAACTGGCGCAGCGCTTGCTCTTAAAGGAGGTGATCCAGCCGCACCTTCCGATACGGCTACCTTGTTACGACTTCACCCCAGTCATGAATCTCACCGTGGTAAGCGCCCCCCTTGCGGTTAGGCTACCTACTTCTGGTGAAACCCACTCCCATGGTGTGACGGGCGGTGTGTACAAGACCCGGGAACGTATTCACCGCGACATGCTGATCCGCGATTACTAGCGATTCCGACTTCACGCAGTCGAGTTGCAGACTGCGATCCGGACTACGATCGGGTTTCTGAGATTGGCTCCACCTCGCGGCTTGGCATCCCTCTGTCCCGACCATTGTATGACGTGTGAAGCCCTACCCATAAGGGCCATGAGGACTTGACGTCATCCCCACCTTCCTCCGGTTTGTCACCGGCAGTCTCATTAGAGTGCCCAACCAAATGTAGCAACTAATGACAAGGGTTGCGCTCGTTGCGGGACTTAACCCAACATCTCACGACACGAGCTGACGACAGCCATGCAGCACCTGTGTTCCAGTTCTCTTGCGAGCACTCCTCTATCTCTAAAGGATTCCGGACATGTCAAGGGTAGGTAAGGTTTTTCGCGTTGCATCGAATTAATCCACATCATCCACCGCTTGTGCGGGTCCCCGTCAATTCCTTTGAGTTTTAATCTTGCGACCGTACTCCCCAGGCGGTCAACTTCACGCGTTAGCTGCGCTACTAAGGTTAATAAACCCCAACAGCTAGTTGACATCGTTTAGGGCGTGGACTACCAGGGTATCTAATCCTGTTTGCTCCCCACGCTTTCGTGCATGAGCGTCAGTATCATCCCAGGGGGCTGCCTTCGCCATCGGTATTCCTCCACATCTCTACGCATTTCACTGCTACACGTGGAATTCTACCCCCCTCTGACGTACTCTAGCCCGGTAGTTAAAAGTGCAGTTCCAAGGTTAAGCCCTGGGATTTCACACCTTTCTTTCCGAACCGCCTGCGCACGCTTTACGCCCAGTAATTCCGATTAACGCTTGCACCCTACGTATTACCGCGGCTGCTGGCACGTAGTTAGCCGGTGCTTATTCTGCAGGTACCGTCATGAACCCGAGGTATTATCCCGGGCCTTTTCTTCCCTGCCAAAAGTGCTTTACAACCCGAAGGCCTTCATCGCACACGCGGGATGGCTGGATCAGGGTTGCCCCCATTGTCCAAAATTCCCCACTGCTGCCTCCCGTAGGAGTCTGGGCCGTGTCTCAGTCCCAGTGTGGCTGGTCGTCCTCTCAAACCAGCTACGGATCGCAGCCTTGGTAGGCCTTTACCCCACCAACTAGCTAATCCGATATCGGCCGCTCCAATAGTGAGAGGTCTTGCGATCCCCCTCTTTCTCCCGTAGGACGTATGCGGTATTAGCTGACCTTTCGGCCAGTTATCCCCCGCTACTGGGCACGTTCCGATACATTACTCACCCGTTCGCCACTCGCCACCAAGAAAGCAAGCTTTCTCGTGCTGCCGTTCGACTTGCATGTGTAAAGCATCCCGCTAGCGTTCAATCTGAGCCAGGATCAAACTCTTCAGTTCAATTCCTGTAATCGTAGTTTCTAATCCCGTTGAAGGGACGGAAAGCTACGTTCGCTATGCATCACTCAAAAGAAATGACAAAGCATGGTTAAAAACCTTACTTCTTCATTTCTATCTGTGCGAGCACTTGGTATAACTTGTGCAAAACCGGTAAAATCCGACTCGTGAGAATCGAACCTTGCCGTGTCTGGCCAGTTGTTATCTAAGCGCCCACACTTATCGGCTGTTAAGTTTTTAAAGAACAAATCTGCATCAAGCAGAGAAGCGAGATTATGAAGCAGTTTTAAAACCTTGTCAAATCGCTGTGCGCTGAAGGCCAGGGCTGGGTTTGAAACCCGGGCAGCTCAAACAACAAACCGCCACACCTTGCATTCGCGTCAGGCAACGCCGACGAAACTGCTACGTTTCTCGCTGTCGAGCCCGAAATTAAAACACACGAAGCATTTAATGTCAAGCCAGACTGCCGCAGGCCGAAGCCCGCGCC
>NZ_BCWN01000047.1 GCF_001592225.1 Castellaniella caeni NBRC 101664
TTGGCTTCAGGGGCTTTGCGAGATAAAAGCCTGACGATGACCTACTTTCACAGGTGTCCACCCACTATCATCGGCGCGAAGGCGTTTCACTGTCCTGTTCGGGAAGGGAAGGAGTGGGGCCACCTTGCTATGGTCGTCAAGCATAACTGGTTGTGATCGAGTGCCCGGCCCCCGGGTGGGAAGCTGGCGTTCTGAATCACCAATTTGGAAGAAGCACGCGGTAAATATCTGGTTTGGGTTTTGTACGGGCTGCGTACGATATGCGTTTCAATTCTTTGGGCTTACACACGAATCACTATACGCCCGCACTGGTCAGCGTCTGAGGCCAACCTGCAAGGTTATAGGATCAAGCCGCACGGGCAATTAGTACTGGTTAGCTGCACGCATTACTGCGCTTCCACACCCAGCCTATCAACGTCCTGGTCTTGGACGACCCTTCAGGGGGGTCAAGCCCCCGGGATACCTAATCTTCAGACGAGTTTCGCGCTTAGATGCCTTCAGCGCTTATCTCTTCCGCACATAGCTACTCGGCAATGCCATTGGCATGACAACCGATACACCAGCGGTGCGTCCACTCCGGTCCTCTCGTACTAGGAGCAGGCTCCGTCAAGTATCCAACGCCCACGGCAGATAGGGACCAAACTGTCTCACGACGTTTTAAACCCAGCTCACGTACCTCTTTAAATGGCGAACAGCCATACCCTTGGGACCGGCTACAGCCCCAGGATGAGATGAGCCGACATCGAGGTGCCAAACACCGCCGTCGATATGAACTCTTGGGCGGTATCAGCCTGTTATCCCCAGAGTACCTTTTATCCGTTGAGCGATGGCCCTTCCATACAGAACCACCGGATCACTATGACCTGCTTTCGCACCTGTTCGACTTGTCAGTCTCACAGTCAAGCACGCTTATGCCATTGCACTATCAGCACGATTTCCGACCGTACCTAGCGTACCTTCGTACTCCTCCGTTACACTTTAGGAGGAGACCGCCCCAGTCAAACTGCCCACCATGCACTGTCCCCAACCCGGATAACGGGCCAAGGTTAGAACCGCAAACAGACCAGGGTGGTATTTCAAGGTTGGCTCCACCGAATCTAGCGACTCGGTTTCAACGCCTCCCACCTATCCTACACAGGCCGGTTCACAATCCAATGCAAAGCTACAGTAAAGGTTCATGGGGTCTTTCCGTCTAGCCGCGGGTAGATTGCATCATCACAAACATTTCAACTTCGCTGAGTCTCAGGAGGAGACAGTGTGGCCATCGTTACGCCATTCGTGCAGGTCGGAACTTACCCGACAAGGAATTTCGCTACCTTAGGACCGTTATAGTTACGGCCGCCGTTTACCGGGGCTTCGATCAAGAGCTTGCACCCCATCACTTAACCTTCCGGCACCGGGCAGGCGTCACACCCTATACGTCGACTTTCGTCTTGGCAGAGTGCTGTGTTTTTAATAAACAGTCGCAGCCACCGATTCTCTGCGGCCCCTTCATGCTTTGCGCGCAGGCGCATCACACTACCAGGGCATACCTTCTCCCGAAGTTACGGTATCAATTTGCCGAGTTCCTTCTCCTGAGTTCTCTCAAGCGCCTTGGAATATTCATCCCGTCCACCTGTGTCGGTTTGCGGTACGGTCTCGTGAGACTGAAGCTTAGAGGCTTTTCCTGGGACAACTGTCAATCAGTTTAGAGACCGAGGTCTCTATTCAGCCACTCCCTTGAATTACGCACCCGGATTTGCCTAGGTGCCTTCTATGGAGCAGCAACGGGGACATCCAACACCCCGATGATCTTGCGCTATCCGTCCCCCCATCGCATCTCACGACGGTGCTGGAATATTAACCAGCTTCCCATCAGCTACGCATCTCTGCCTCGCCTTAGGGGCCGACTCACCCTGCGCCGATGAACGTTGCGCAGGAAACCTTGGACTTACGGCGAGGGGGCCTTTCACCCCCTTTATCGCTACTCATGTCAGCATTCGCACTTCTGATACCTCCAGCAGCCTTTACAAGCCACCTTCGCAGGCTTACAGAACGCTCTCCTACCGCG
>NZ_BCWN01000048.1 GCF_001592225.1 Castellaniella caeni NBRC 101664
TTAGGTATAATTTCGCAAAATATAGTTTCATACAGCACAGAGAACCTGCCGCATGATCACAGTTCGCACTAACGTGCTTTCGCAGCAGGTGCAGCGGCGTCAGCAGGAATCCGAGCACGCTCTTGGTCAGGCCATCCAACGCTTGTCCTCCGGCTTGCGCATCAATGGTGCAAAAGACGATGCGGCAGGGCAAGCCATCGCTAATCGCATGGAGGCCAATTTGCGCGCGGGCGCTCAGGTGGCACGGGGCATCAATGACGGCATCAGCCTGATGCAGACGGCGGAGGGCGGCCTGGATGGTATCAACGACCTGTTGCAAAGGGCGCGCCAGTTGGCGGTACAGTCCGCGAATGGCACGTTATCGGATACCGACCGTGCGTCGATCAATGACGAGTTTCATCAGATTCGCGCCGAGATTGACCGCATCGCATACAGCACCGAGATCTTTGGCCGCTATCCGCTGGGGCCCGATTCCACGACCAAGCTGCCCGTCAATATTGGCGATACACCGCCCATTTTTGTCAAGTTTCCCAGCAGTGGCAGCCCTGCGTCGTTTTCGTCGGGGGTTATTTCAACGGCGTACGTTCCGGCTGGGGCCAAGGGGTTCGTGCTGGATATCGACTCTTTGAGTATGGATGACGACATCCAGCTGTTCACGCGTGACGGCAAGCATTTGGCGGGCACGCCCGCGTTTGGGGCAGATGGTGATGTGGTATGGAAGAACAACGCCGTGACAGATGCGGCATCCATGCAAAGCCGTGTCCTGACTGAAGCCAATGGGTTCTTGCCTGGGGCAGTGTATGACGACAGCACGTTGGTCGAAGGTGGCCCCACATTCGACTTGGCTGCCGGGGCATCAGGCAGCCATAATGGGATGAACTTTACCTATAGTGGAGATGGTGATCGCTATGAGACAGGGGCCGACTACAACAACGGTAACATCGGAGCAGGGAATCAGCTAGAGCGCCTGACGATTGATGATGTCACAGAAGATCTGCTGATTATCGTGGTCGGCAGCGGATCGTTTACCGCCACCGCCAGCTGGACGGCCATGCCCACTCCGCAGCAGCAGATCAAGCCGCCCTATTCGGAACCCACCGATATCGTCGTCAGTGCCCAGTTTGGCCAGAATGTCGAGAAAGTCACCATCGAGCCCACGCCGTCCGACAGTGTGTCGCTGGGGTTGGACAGAGTCGAGCTGGATCCCGTCGAGCTTGCCCAGCAGGCCATGGATCAATTAAGCGCCGCCTTGTCCAAGGTAGACACCTATCGGGGCCAGTATGGCGCCATGACTAATCGCTTCGAGGGCGCTATCCACAACATTGCACAAGAGCAGGCAGCGACAGCAGCGGCTCAGTCTCGTGTGCAAGATGCTGATTTTGCGCTCGAGGCCTCAAATATGACGCGTGCCCAGATTTTGCAACAGGCGGGCGCAGCGGTACTGGCTCAGGCCAATCAGGTTCAGCAGTCGGTGCTGACTCTGATTGCAGGGTAGGTCTGCGCGGGCGCGCATTCGCTGCGCCCCGAGGTGTCGCAAGACCTGCAGATGCACCACGGTTGCTACGGCTGGTGGAATGGGTCATTGGCCTGCCCCCGAACTGGAAGCGGATCATCTTCTGGCTGCCCGCCAGCTGGGACAGGAACACGAAATGAGC
>NZ_BCWN01000049.1 GCF_001592225.1 Castellaniella caeni NBRC 101664
CACCCGCAGCTTCGGTAACTGGCTTGAGCCCCGTTACATCTTCCGCGCAGGACGACTCGATCAGTGAGCTATTACGCTTTCTTTAAAGGGTGGCTGCTTCTAAGCCAACCTCCTGACTGTCTATGCCTTCCCACTTCGTTTCCCACTTAGCCCGTTTTAGGGACCTTAGCTGGCGGTCTGGGTTGTTTCCCTCTTGAGTCCGGACGTTAGCACCCGGTGCTCTGTCTCCCACACTGTACTTGCCGGTATTCGGAGTTTGCCATAGGTTGGTAAGTCGCCATGACCCCCTAGCTATAACAGTGCTCTACCCCCGGCAGTAATCATGTGAGGCACTACCTAAATAGTTTTCGGAGAGAACCAGCTATCTCCAGGCTTGTTTAGCCTTTCACCCCTATCCACAGCTCATCCCCTAACTTTTCAACGTTAGTGGGTTCGGTCCTCCAGCACGTGTTACCGTGCCTTCAACCTGGCCATGGATAGATCGCCTGGTTTCGGGTCTACACCCAGCGACTAAGACGCCCTGTTCGGACTCGCTTTCGCTACGCCTTCCCTATTCGGTTAAGCTTGCCACTGAATGTAAGTCGCTGACCCATTATACAAAAGGTACGCCGTCACCCCATAAAGAGGCTCCGACTGTTTGTATGCATACGGTTTCAGGATCTATTTCACTCCCCTTCCGGGGTTCTTTTCGCCTTTCCCTCACGGTACTGGTTCACTATCGGTCGATCACGAGTATTTAGCCTTGGAGGATGGTCCCCCCATGTTCAGACAGGATTTCACGTGTCCCGCCCTACTTGTCTGACGCCTAGTTCCACGCTCCAAATTTCGTCTACAGGGCTATCACCATGCTGTGGCCAGCCTTTCCAGACTGTTCGACTATTTGAAGCGCTAAATCGTCAAGGCTCATCCGGTTTCGCTCGCCGCTACTGCCGGAATCTCGGTTGATTTCTTTTCCTCGAGCTACTGAGATGTTTCAGTTCACCCGGTTCGCCCCGTACGGCTATGTATTCACCGTACGGTACGGCATCGCTGCCGTGGGTTTCCCCATTCGGACATCTGCGGATCAAAGCTTGTTTGCCAGCTCCCCGCAGCATTTCGCAGGCTACAACGTCCTTCTTCGCCTGTGATCGCCAAGGCATCCACCATATGCACTTATTCGCTTGATCCTATAACTTTGCAGACTGCGCTCGGTTACAGGAATTGAGTTTCGCGTGTTTGTGCCGTTCAATTCCATTAAAGGCTCAGTAGAACAACGCCTTGCGGCCTTGCCCTGCTTGAATCTTAAGAACTTTTGAACAATTGATTTTGCAATCACAACCCGTAAATTACCCATTGCCAACACTTAAGTTGACCATGATATTTACATTGTTGTGCTTCTTCCAGATTGTTAAAGAACATGGTACTGCGCCAGACACTGGCCGCGTGCCCCACCGCGTGGGACGCGCAAACAATGCCCAGTTGACAA
>NZ_BCWN01000050.1 GCF_001592225.1 Castellaniella caeni NBRC 101664
CGCGGAAATCTGGCTGGCGGCGGATGCGATGGAGGTGGCGCCGCCGCGCACGTCGCTGACGGTGGCGCGCAGATTGTCGGCCATGGCTTTGAGCGCGCGCAGCAGCAGGCCGATTTCATCCGTGCCGCGCGCCGAAATCTGGTGGCTGAGGTCGCGTTGGGCAACAGCTTCGGCGAGATCGACGGCATGGCGCAGCGGATGCGTCACCGAGCGGGTCATGCGCCAGGCGATCAGCGGCCCCAGGATGATGGCCAGCACGGTGGCGATGAACAGCAGGATGAGCCCCGACTGGTTGGCCTCGGTGCTGGCTGCGAAGGTGCTGCTCACCATGTCGTCCTGTATCTGGGCCAGTTTGTCGATTTCGGCGATGTACTGGGCCGAAATCTTGGGCATTTCCTGGTTGAAGAAGGTGTCGGCCTTGGCGTAGTCGCCATTGTCCAGGTCTTTGAAAGCCTGCGTGCGCCCATTGTGATAGGCCTCGCGCACCTTGAGCGCCGCTTCGAACTGTTGGATGGCTTCCGCGCGTGTCAGGCGCTTTTGCAGCTGGGCGCGCAATTCGTCCGAACTCTGGTCGGATGCCTCCATCCCTTTCTTGAAGGCGTTGAGCACGTCGGGGTTGGTGAGGTTGGCGGCGGCCAGCGCCTGGTTGGTGTTGACTTCTACCTGGCGAGCCCAGCGCAAGATGAGCGCGTTATTGGCCTGCCGTCGTAGCAGGCTGCCGTTGACTTGCTCGGTGTCGTACATGCGCCAAGCGCCGATGCCTGACATGATGAGCACGAGAACGATGATGAGACCAAAACCCAAGCCGAGCCGGGTGCCGATTTTGAGGTTACGCATGGGATCCTCGAAGAGTCAGAAAGTCCACGAAGCTGTGCGTAGCGCCCAAGGGCACCCGGCACCGCCCGGATCGTTGATTCTCTGGATTGTACGAAGTGTGTCCAGATTCAAACGACGTAACAAGGGGCGGGTCAGGTGCCTTTTCCCGCCAGAGAAGGCGGTTCGGGTTGTTGCCTCCCAGGTCGGCCAAGGCAGCTCGGTGCGCGCGAACTGTGGCGTGCCTGGGGGGCGATTTTTAGAATTCAGTCCATTCTTCGGTGTCTACCGTGGCAGGCGCGGGGCGGCCCGGAGCGCGCAAAGCGGAACGGGTTGAACTGGGCTCGGCCGCCTTGGGCTCGGTGCGCCGGGGCCGCTGCGGGGCGGGGCTGACCACTTTTTCAGGGGCGGCCGCGGGCAGACGCGGCGCGCGGCTGCCCGCCGCTTGCGCCCCCGCCTGGCTGCCACCAGCGGCCCCGGCGCGCGT
>NZ_BCWN01000051.1 GCF_001592225.1 Castellaniella caeni NBRC 101664
TCATGGCAAAAGGTAAGTTTGAACGGACCAAACCGCACGTCAACGTAGGCACGATTGGTCACGTTGACCACGGCAAGACGACCCTGACGGCGGCCATCACCACGGTGCTGGCCAAGGCGATGGGCGGCGAAGCCAAGGGCTACGACCAGATTGACAACGCGCCCGAAGAAAAGGCGCGCGGCATCACCATCAACACCTCGCACGTGGAATACGAGACGGCCAACCGCCACTACGCGCACGTTGACTGCCCGGGCCACGCCGACTACGTCAAGAACATGATCACGGGTGCCGCGCAGATGGACGGCGCGATCCTGGTGGTGTCGGCCGCTGACGGCCCGATGCCGCAAACGCGCGAGCACATCCTGCTGGCGCGCCAGGTGGGCGTGCCCTACATCATCGTGTTCCTGAACAAGTGCGACATGGTCGACGATGAAGAGCTGCTCGAGCTGGTCGAGATGGAAGTGCGCGAACTGCTGTCGAAGTACGACTTCCCGGGCGACGACACGCCGATCATCAAGGGTTCGGCCAAGCTGGCGCTCGACGGCGACGAAGGCCCGCTGGGCGCGCAGGCGATCATGCAGCTGGCCGAAGCGCTGGACAGCTACATCCCCACGCCCGAGCGCGCGGTGGACGGCACGTTCCTGATGCCGGTGGAAGACGTGTTCTCGATCTCGGGTCGCGGCACGGTGGTGACGGGCCGCGTCGAGCGCGGCATCATCAAGGTGGGCGAGGAAATCGAGATCGTCGGTATCCACGACACGCTCAAGACCACCTGCACGGGTGTGGAGATGTTCCGCAAGCTGCTCGACCAAGGTCAGGCGGGCGATAACGTGGGCATCCTGCTGCGCGGCACCAAGCGCGAAGAAGTCGAGCGCGGCCAAGTGCTGGCCAAGCCCGGTTCGATCCACCCGCACACGAACTTCACGGCCGAGGTCTACATTCTGTCCAAGGAAGAAGGCGGTCGTCACACGCCGTTTTTCAAGGGCTATCGTCCGCAGTTCTACTTCCGCACGACCGACGTGACGGGCACCATCGAGCTGCCGGCCGACAAGGAAATGGTGCTGCCGGGTGACAACGTCTCGATGACGGTGAACCTGATTGCCCCGATCGCCATGGAAGAAGGCCTGCGCTTCGCCATCCGCGAAGGTGGTCGCACCGTGGGTGCCGGCGTCGTCGCCAAAATCATCAAGTAATTGATG
>NZ_BCWN01000052.1 GCF_001592225.1 Castellaniella caeni NBRC 101664
ACTAATTTTTCACTAAATAAAGTCATATTCAAGTATAATCTTGAGCATGAAATGTAAACGAGATTCGGATGGTCGGGCGCTGGACCATCACACGCTGCAAGTGATGCGCCAACAGGCCGTCAAAGCGGTGCGCGATGGGCAAAGTGTGCGCAGTGTCGCTGCCGCATACGGCCTGAACGAGCGCAGTGTCTTTCGCTGGCTTGCGCGCTTTGCCGACGGCGGTCAAAACGCACTGCTTGCCAAGCCCGTACCGGGGCGACCATCGAAAGTGACGCCTGAACAGATGGCGTGGATTGCGCGCGCGGTGCGCGAGAATACGCCGCAGCAACTGAAGTTCGAGTTTGGGCTGTGGACGCTTGCGCTCATCAGTCACTTGATCGAGCGAGAATTTGGCACGCGCCTGGCCGTCTCCACCGTGCACCGGATCATGAAGGTGCTGGGCTTTACCGCGCAAAAGCCTCTGTACCAAGCCTGGCAGCAAGACCCTGTGCTGGTGGGTGAGTGGGAGACGAAGACCTTCCCGGCGCTGCGCGCCGAGGCAAAGCGTCTGGGAGCGCTCATCTACTTTGCCGACGAGTCGGGCATCCGTTCGGACTACCATACCGGCACTACCTGGGCACCCAAGGGGCAGACGCCGGTGGTGGCAGCCACGGGCAGGCGTTTTTCTTTGAACATGCTCTCTGCGGTAGGCACAAGCGGCGACTTTCGCTTCATGCTGCACGATGGTTCGGTCAACGCCACGGTGTTCCTGACGTTTCTCAAGCGCTTGATGATCGGAGCCACACGGCCGATTTTCCTGATCGTGGATGGCCATTCGATTCACAAGGCGAAGATGGTCAAGGACTACGTGGCAAGTCTCGATGGGATGCTGCGCCTGTACTATTTGCCACCATACGCCCCGCAGCTCAATCCTGATGAGGTGGTCTGGGCTCATGTCAAACGCGCGGTCAGCGGGCAGCTGGTTCAGAGCAAAGAGCAGATGCGTAAGCTTGCCCTGGGCGCCTTGCG
>NZ_BCWN01000053.1 GCF_001592225.1 Castellaniella caeni NBRC 101664
TGTCTTTCACGACTGACCTTTTATCCATGCTGCCCCTTTTTGCCGTGTTGATATTGAGTATGAGTCAATGACCACTCCAACCATCGCCCTGGTGATGATCGTCAAAAACGGTGCGGCCACGCTGGCCCGCTGTCTGGCCAGTGTCCGAGAGCACGTCGATCAAATGATCGTGCTGGACACGGGCTCGGTGGACGAGACCGAAGCCATTGCGCGGCGGTTTGGGGCCCAGGTGCATCATTTCGACTGGGTAGATGATTTTTCCGCGGCTAGAAACGCGGCGTTGGCGTATTCCTGTGCCGACTGGAACTTGATTCTGGATGCTGATAACTGGCTGGAGTCGGGTGGCGCGCTGTTGCGCTCTTTGGGGATAGCGCCGTTTTTTGGCCAGGTGGCCATCGTAAATCGCTTCATGCAGGGTCAGGACGTTCGTGAATCCACCGAGTGGGTCACCCGATTGTTGCCACGAGGCACCCGCTACACGGGCAGAATCCACGAACAGCCGGTCGATGATCAGGGGCTGGTTCGACGGCGGTTGGACATCCGTCTTGGGCACGACGGCTATATGCCAGAGGGCTTGGCGGCGAAAAAAGGCCGTAACGAAGCCTTGTTGCGTCTGGCCTTGGCGGAATCTCCGCAAGATGCCTATTTGCTATATCAGCTGGGCAAAGAGCTGTCCATCTACGAGCGCCATGCCGAGGCGGCGGATTACTTTCTCCAGGCTGTCGCGCGGGCCGCGCCAGATGCCGCCTACCGGCACGACCTGGTCGTGCGGGCCCTGTATTCCCTGAAACAGGCTGGTCAGCTGGAAAACGCCATCTTGTTGGCCGAGAGCGAATTCT
>NZ_BCWN01000054.1 GCF_001592225.1 Castellaniella caeni NBRC 101664
TTCAGGCCGCCAGCGATGTCAACGGGACAACAGACCGTCAGTCGGTGCAAGACGAAATCTCTGCACGCTTGGATGAAATCAATCGTGTCGCCAATGGCGCCCAGTTCAACGGGACCGACCTGCTGAATGCCACTGGTTCTCTTAGCATCCAGGTGGGTGCCAATACCACCGACAATGATGTGATCAAGATCGACACCTTCGATGCAACGGCTGGTGGTTTGATCAGCGGTATCAGCGCGGGTGCTACTAGTGGGGGTGGTGGTTTTTCGACGACTGGGGCCATCACGGTCACGGGCACCTCGGGCTCGGCTGCTGGTAGCGCGGTCGACAATGCACAAAGGACGATCAATACCGTCGACAAGATGCTGGAAAACGTCGACAAGGCCCGCAGCAACCTGGGTGTGATCCAAAACCGCTTGGAATCGACCGTGGCCAACCTGAACAATACCATCACCAACCTGTCGGCTTCGCGTTCGCGCATCGAAGACGCCGACTACGCGGTAGAAGTGTCCAACATGACGCGTGCGCAGATCCTGCAACAGGCTGGCACCGCCGTGCTGGCGCAGGCCAACCAAGTGCCGCAAACCATGCTGTCGCTGCTGCGTTAATTCGCACAGTGGATCGGGGCGGTCTTGGCCGCCCCAGCATGTGGAAAGCTACTGGCGCAAGCCGGTGGCTTTTTACTGAGTGCGCCCAGCTGGGCGCATTCCCGTAGGCGCGGATGCGGCGGGATCGCTCAAGCGCTAGGCGGTAGAGATGGGGATGAAGGAAACATGACCAGCGAGATTCGCTGTTTTCGACAATCGATGTGGCACTGCGAGGTTTA
>NZ_BCWN01000055.1 GCF_001592225.1 Castellaniella caeni NBRC 101664
TTGCGTCCCCATCGATTTCGTACACCAGCCTATAGCTTTCATGGGGTATCAGTTCGCGTGTTCCCGGAACCAGCCCCTCTTTGCCCAGCTTGGGATAGGTGGCCAATCGGCCCGCTGCGACACTAAAAAGATCATCCATGCCGACGGCAGCCAGGGGGTTGTCAGCGGCGATGTAGTCCCAGATGTCAGCGCGATCTTGTTCCGCGTCTGGCGTCCAAATGACTTTCATTTTTGTCCCGTTAAGGCCTGTTGACGCTTGGCTGCGAAGACGGCTTCGACATTTTCGTTTGATTGACCCAGCCCTCTCCGCATCGAGAGACGGGCGGCTTCCACCTTCTGGTGCAGGTATTCGTCGTACTCGCGAGATCTGCGGCGTTGATCGAGATACCCGCGCATCAATTCACGCACGACCTGGGATGCAGGCCGGTCATCTTCTATGGTGGCTGCCATGAATTCGTCGCGTAATTCTGGTTCTAGCTTCATCGTGAAGACAGCTTTTGTGCTCATGTAAAGCCCTCCAATAAGTACTTTCTCAGTATATACTGAGAAAGTACTTCGTCAATACGTGAGCAGGATCGCTCGGGCAACTGGCCGACGGGCCGATCCTGGAGGGCATCATCCGTCGCGGAGCTCGCGACTTGATACAGAAGGCGGTGGAATGTGGAAAAAGCCGCTGGCGCAAGCCAGTGGCTTTTTCTACATGGTTTGATCGTAGATACGACAAGTATGATGTCTGTCTTTGTTCGCGGTCAGATTGGGAA
>NZ_BCWN01000056.1 GCF_001592225.1 Castellaniella caeni NBRC 101664
GGACGGTTTTATCCCTGCGTAGATTCCGATCTGGTGGGGCGGACACGCAATCGCCAGAATGAGGGCCTTGTGACTTCACGACACAAAGGCCCGCGATGCCCACCTCAAACGCCTCACCGCCCGCTGCCGCTTCTGCTGACGATCACGACTCGCCCTGGAAAGAAGCGCTCGAACTCTATTTTCCCCAGGCGCTGGCCTTGCTGGCCCCCGCGCTGCACGCCATCATCGACTGGTCGGTGGCCCCGGTATTCCTGGACAAAGAACTGCAGGCCGTCAAACGGGCCAGCGCTCCCGCCCAAGGCCGCCGTTATGCGGACAAACTGGTGCAGGTTCGGTTGCTGAGTGGCGACAAGGCACTGCTGCTGATCCATGTTGAAATTCAGGGTCGCCTGTCCGGCCCCCAGGCGCTGCGGGAATTTGGCTGGCGCATGCTGGAATATCGTGTACTGATCTGCCAGCGCGAGCGGCGCAGGCACAAGGCGCAGCTGCCGCCGCAGGTCTATAGCCTGGGGGTCTTGATCGACCAGCCCGTGCACGACGGGCACGGCAGCGAGCCGCCACCCGCGCACACGTACACCTACCAGGATCAATTTCTCGATCAACAGACCCAGTTCACCTTTCCGATTGTAGAATTGGAAAGGTGGCGCGCCCGCTGGGACGAACTTGACCGCCTGGCCCCAACCAACCCCTTTGCCGTACTGATCATGGCGCAACTGCAGGCCTCGGGCCACCCGGAC
>NZ_BCWN01000057.1 GCF_001592225.1 Castellaniella caeni NBRC 101664
TGCAGGCTGCCAGTGACGTCAATGGTACGACCGACCGTCAGTCCATCAAGGACGAAATCAGTGCGCGTCTGGATGAAATCGATCGTGTTGCTAACGGCGCTCAGTTCAACGGGACTGACCTGCTGAAGGCCTCTGGTTCGCTCAGCATCCAAGTGGGTGCCAACACCACGACGAACGACGTCATCGAGGTCGATACCTTCAACGCTACCGTGACTTCGGGTGGCTTGATGAGCGGTGTGGGCAGTACAACAGGCTTCACCGGCAAGGCCGACTTTGCCGTCGCAGTCAGCGGTGATGCACAGAAAGTGATCAACACCGTTGACAAGATGCTGGAAAACGTCGACAAGGCCCGCAGCAACCTGGGCGTGATCCAGAACCGCCTGGAGTCGACCGTGGCTAACCTGAACAACACCATCACCAACCTGTCGGCTTCGCGTTCGCGCATCGAAGACGCCGACTACGCGGTGGAAGTGTCCAACATGACGCGTGCGCAGATTCTGCAACAGGCTGGTACCGCTGTGCTGGCGCAGGCCAACCAAGTGCCGCAGACCATGCTGTCGCTGCTGCGTTAATTTTAGTCAGCAGCTAGCTGGGGGGTAACCCCTGATTTAGGCCATTCGTGCAAGCGAGTGGCCTAAACTTTTTGTGGCGTGTGTCGTAAAGCTGA
>NZ_BCWN01000058.1 GCF_001592225.1 Castellaniella caeni NBRC 101664
GGGCGGTCTCAAAAGTCAAGTGCAACACTTTGAATGATTAGCGATTTCGATACTCAAAGCCTCTTCTGGTGTCAGCCAGCCAAGCGTCATGCGCGGACGCTTATTCATGAGCCGCGCAACGTCGTTGAGGTATGTCTGACTGATGTCGGAGAGGTCGATGCCCTTGGGCATGAACTGGCGCAACAACCCGTTGGTGTTCTCGTTGCTGCCACGCTGCCACGGGGCGTGCGGATCGGCAAACCAGATGTCCAAGTGCAGGCGGCGTGCCAGCTCGTCATAACGCGTCATCTCGGTGCCACGGTCGTAGGTCAGGCTCTGACGCAGAAACGCAGGCAGAAGCCTCATCTGTCTCGTAAAACCTTCCAGGGCGTCTGTTGCGGTGCAGCCATCCATGCGGCAGAGCACGACGAAACGGGTCTTGCGTTCGACCAACGTGCCCACGGCAGACCGGTTGAAAGCCCCCTTGATGAGATCACCCTCCCAATGCCCTGGCACGAGCCGCGTAGCAACCGCCTCGGGGCGGTGGACGATCCGCAGCTCCTCGGGAACAAAGCTTTGCCTGGCTGCTGTCGTGCGCCTTCTGCCACGAGTAGGTTTCGCCTGGCGCAACGCCTCAATCAGCGCCTTCTTGA
>NZ_BCWN01000059.1 GCF_001592225.1 Castellaniella caeni NBRC 101664
GGTGGGTGCGCGGGCGTTCCACGGTAATCCGTACGATGGGCATACGCTGCACGAGCAGATGGAACAAGCCGCCATCCTGATGCAGGATCGAGCGCCCAAGCCGGTGACCGCGTTTGTGGATTTGGGATACCGGGGCGTCGATAGCGAGAACCCGGACGTGCGCATCGTGCACCGAGGCAAGCCCAAGCGACTGACGTCCCAGGAAAGAAAGCAGCTCAAACGGCGCCAAGCCATCGAACCGATCATCGGCCATTTGAAGACGGATCATCGCATGGGGCGCTGCCACCTGAAAGGAGAAACCGGCGACCGCCTGCACGCCGTGCTGTGCGCGGCGGGCTACAACATCAAATGGCTACTGCGCATGATCGCCCGCAAGGGCGTTTCCTTTCTGTGGCGATTTTTTTTGCGCCTGCAAAAGCGTGCGACCCTGTGGCGGCTCCGGCCGACGATGGCCTTCGGGCCGCTCAAGGGGCGATCAAACGGCTATCTGGGTGCTTGGCAGGCGCTGCGTTTGCCAATATAAGCCCGGCCGATGGGCGCCCGCGATTGCTGAAATGAATAAATCAGGGACGACTA
>NZ_BCWN01000060.1 GCF_001592225.1 Castellaniella caeni NBRC 101664
ATGCCTGCCTGCAAACGCCCTCCCATCGTGCCTGTTTCGCTGGCTCCGTCGCACGAAGACTCGTCCGCGTCGGACGCGTCCAAGCCTGACCTGGCGCAGTCGTCACCAGACCCGGGGGCGTCACCTGCCCAGGCCGCACCGGTCAACAATGACTACGACAGCCCCTGGAAGGACGCGCTCGAGCTCTACTTTCCACAAGCGCTGGCGCTGCTGGCTCCCGACCTGTATGCCGTCATTGACTGGTCAGTGGCCCCGGTGTTCTTGGACAAAGAGCTGCAGGCCATCGAAATCCCGGACGGCCCGCCGGGCGATGGCCGTCTGTACGCCGACAAGCTGGTTCAGGTTCGTCACCTGAGCGGCACGGACGCCTGGATTCTGGTGCACGTCGAGGTGCAAAGCGGCGATACAGGCCCCCAGGAAATTGGCAAGATCACGTATCGTATGTACCGTTACCGAACGCGCATTGAAGATCGACACGAAGCGCTCAGCGCCCGGGCGGGGAAACCCCCGCCCTCG